>NZ_LMLV01000030.1:0-509501 GCF_001422685.1 Paenibacillus sp. Leaf72
TTGCCGTTGTTCTCCCACTCGCGGACACCTCTTCTTTTTCGTTACGTCTATTATTAGGCGTTCCTTAACGCTGTGTCCACTTTTTATTCTAGTTACACTGAGTCCGCAGGATTCTTCATAACCGTTATCCTGTTGAAATAGCGGATGCTGTGTCCGCCAAGTTTCTGAAACTCCGATTATCGTTTGCAATACCAACCTAGTAAGTGGCAGCAGGCGCTGCTCTAAATGCACATGAGGCCCCGGAGAGCAATGCTCCCCGAGGCCTCAATCATTTAAACTTTTCTGTCAGCCAATCAATTGCTCTGCTTGCTGCTCTTCTTGTTGCTTTACTTGCTGTGCCGCTTGCTGCTCTGCCATAAGCAGCTGCTCTCGCACTTTGACAACCTCACCGATAATAATTAACGCAGGGTTGCTGAGCTGTACGGAAGCGGCCAGATGATGAATATGCTCAAGTGTGCCAGTAAAGGTACGCTGCCTCGAGGTGGTGCCTCGCTCAATAAGTGCAACGGGCGTCGAAGCGGCTTTTCCATGCTTCAGCAGTTCTTCGCGGATGGCGCCAAGCTGGCTGACTCCCATATAGATGGCTAATGTATCCACGCTATGTGCCAGCAGATCCCAGCGTACAGGCGCTTTATCGCCATGGCAGCGGGTGCCTGTGACGCAGGCGAAGGATGAAGCATGCTCGCGGTGAGTCAGCGGAATATTCGCCGCTGCCGCAGCTCCGATCGCCGACGTAATGCCGGGTATCACCTCATAAGGAATGCCATGCTTGGCAAGCTCCAGCGTCTCCTCGCCGCCGCGTCCGAAGACGAAGGGGTCGCCGCCTTTCAGGCGAACGACATTTTTTCCTTGGCTAGCGTATTGTATAAGCAGTTGATTAATTTTATCCTGTGGCATGGCATGGGCGTTTGGTGCTTTGCCGCAATAGATGAGCTCGACGTTTTTGCTGGCATAATCGAGCAGCTCTGTGGTAGCGAGCCTGTCATACAAAATAACATCAGCCGACTGGATGCGCCGCATTGCTTTAACGGTAATGAGCTCGGGATCGCCCGGACCTGCTCCGACAATGTAAACCGTGCCTGCTGACTGCTTCATCATAGTCCACCTCCTTTGGAGGTTACTGCTCCAGCTGCTGCCGGTTCGGATTTTATCGTTGCTTTAACGTTCAAAGCTTGGCTTGTCGGCGAATGATGGGACAAATACAGCAGCATCCCCGTAAATACTGCACCGCCAATAAAGTTGCCGATGAGTACCGGAATTTGATTCCATACCCACCAATCAGCAAAGCTGACGTCAGCGCCAAGCAGCATGCCTGCGGGAATGACGAACATATTGACGACCGCATGCTCAAAGCCTTGGGCGAAGAAAATAACGATGGGCAGCCACATCGCAATGATTTTGCCGCCCGTTGATTTGGACGTCATCGCCATTACGACGCCGAGTGTCACCATCCAGTTGCACAAAATCGCTTTAATGACAACAAGCATCATGCCTTCAGACCCCATATGCTTGTAGCCGAGTGTTTTCGTTTCGCTAAGCTGAATAATCATTTGAATGAGCGGATTGCTCATATCGGTGAACATTTTTGTTATGACTAAGCCGTACAGCAGCGCATATGCAGCGCAGCCAATTAAATGACCGACAATGACCCAGAAATAATTGGACAGCATGCGGGCTGCGGTCGTCTTGCGGGCAACGACAGATAGAGGGCTTAGTGCAAAGCTGCCAGTCACAAGCTCCAATCCAAGGAGGACGATGATCACGAACCCAGCGGGAAATACGAGAGCGCCTGCAAGGCCAAGCGAGGTTTGGCTGGCAGCCGTAAACGCAAGCGTTGTGGCAAAGGCCAAAATTGCGCCTCCGAGAAAACCGCGGATGACCATTTGCAGCGTGCTCGCATTAGCTTTCGCAGTCCCAGTATCAATCATTGTATTTATTACTTCTGCGGGTTTGATATAGGACATAATAATGTCTCCTTAAGATTAGGAATCGCCTAACATGCTCTTTATTATAGAAGTAAAGCGATGAGAATTGGAAATAAGTAATATTTATAAAAGATATAAATTATATAACCACGTAAATGGCGCCGTTATCTGGATCAATTTCAGTAGCAAAAGTCGTTACGCAGCCGTCATCCGGGTCCTTCACCAAACCGCTATGGAGGTCAACCTTCCAATCATGCAGCGGACAATGGACAACCGTACCGCATACCATGCCTTCGGATAAAAGTCCGCCTTTATGCGGACAACGATTTTCAATAGCGAGCACGCTGCCGTCCTCAAGACGGAATAAAGCAATTTCCGTCTCCTTCACGCGCACGGTGCGCGAGCCGCGAACATCAATATCAGATAATTTGCCAATCAGCAGTTTGCTCATATTTAATCCCTCCTGATGTTAAACCGGCAGTGGGCCGGCAATCGGTTCGAAGTTTTTACGCAATTCATCGTTATCCACAATTTCTTTCCAAGGGTCTGTCGTCAGGCTGAGCGTTTTCTGTACACGTTCAACGAGCGCGAGGCGGTCTTCTTGCTTCTCCAACGCTTTTTTGACCGTATCAAGGCCAACACGGTCGATCCAGTGGGCGGTACGCTCATTCCACTGGGCTGTTTCGCGGTAGTATTGCAGGTAAGCACCCGTCCATTCCATTACCTCGTCTTCTGTTTTCACCGTTGTCAGCAAGTCGCAGGCCCTTACCTTCACACCAGCATTGCCGCCAACATGAATTTCCCATGCCCCGTCAATCGCTACAACACCCAAATCTTTAATCGTTGCTTCCGCACAGTTGCGGGGACAGCCGGAGACCGCCAGCTTGAATTTTGCCGGAGCGTTCAGACGCTCGAAAGCCTTTTCCATCTTAATGCCCATGGCCATGGCATCCTGTGTACCGAAGCGGCAGAACGTATTGCCGACGCATGTTTTTACGGTCCGGAGCGTTTTGCCGTAGGCGTGGCCCGAAGCCATCTCGAGCTCCTCCCACATTTTGGGCAAATCCTCTTTTTTAACACCGAACAGGTCTAGGCGCTGGCCGCCTGTAAATTTCACTAGCGGCACATTGAATTTTTCGGCTACCGAAGCGATTTTAATCAAGTCTGCTGGAGTTGTGACTCCGCCATAAATACGTGGGACGACGGAATAAGTACCGTCCTTCTGAATGTTGGCGTGATAACGCTCATTCGTGAAGCGGGATTCCTTCTCATCCACATAATCTTCTGGGAACAGCATGCCCAGGTAGTAGTTGAGGGAAGGGCGGCACTTCGAGCAGCCTTCTTTGTTATTCCAGTCGAGCACATGCATCACTTCTTTGATCGTCATCAGGCGCATGCTTTGGATTTGTTCTACGATTTCGTCACGGCTAAGCGATGTGCAGCCGCAAATGCCTTCCTTCGCGGATTCGCCTACTGCGTCACCTGCGAACAAGTGCAGCAATCCTTCGATATCGGCCTTGCAGCCGCCGCAGGATGCGGATGCTTTCGTGCAGGCTTTCAGCTCACCGAATGTATGGCAGCCTTTGTTAAGGACTGCATCGCCGATGGCACCTTTAGTGACGCCGTTGCAGCCGCAGACGATTTCATCGTCGGGCATGTTTTCCAGCCGGCTAGCACTGCCGCCTGATTTGCCAAGCAAATCGTTCGAAATGCCGAGCAGCAACTCCTTCTCGCGGCCTTCAATCGATTCTCCGCTTTTTATGGAAGCAAACAACGAGGCGCCGTCCGCTGTATCGCCGAACAATACCGCACCAATCAGCTTGCCGCCCCGGATAACGATTTTTTTATAAGTGCCCGCCATATCATCTTGAATCCGCAGCGCCCGCGAGCCTTCCGTCTCAATAAAGCGCCCCGCTGAAAAGACATCGACGCCAGATACTTTTAGTTTGGTGGAAGTGACCGATCCGGCATAACCAGTCGTTTCGACGCCTGCAAGACGTTTAGCGAGCACCGCGCCTTGCTCATACAAGGGAGCCACAAGGCCGTAAGCAACGCCCCTATGCTCTACACATTCGCCAAGTGCCGATACATGGGCCATATTCGTATTCATAAAATCATCGACGAGTATGCCGTTGTTATAGTCAATACCGGAGCTTTTCGCCAAATCCACATTCGGGCGTATGCCGACGGCCATCACGATCAGGTCGGTAGCCAAATGGCTGCCATCGGTAAATTGCAGCTCCTTGACTCTGCCGCGGCCTGTAATTGAAGCGGAGTGCTTGCTGAGCAGAAATTTCATGCCTTGAGCTTCAAGTTCCTTTCTCAGCATGAGCGAGGCTGCCTCATCGAGCTGGCGTTCCATAATATAAGGATGCTTATGAATGACGGTGACTTCCATACCGAGATTGAGCAAGCCGCGGGCAGCTTCTAAGCCGAGCAGGCCTGCGCCGATAACGGCTGCTTTTTTATACGATTTGGCTGCGCTGAACATTTTCTCGCAATCTTGAATATCGCGGAAGGCAATGACGCCTTCTTTATCTGCGCCGGGAATAGGGAGCATAAACGGCTTGGAGCCTGTTGCGATAACGACTTCATCATAAGGGGCCTCCATGCCGCTTTCGGAAATGACGACTTTGCGCTGCGTATCAATTTTTTTGATCGCTTGATTCGTATGAAGCGTAATGTGGTTGTCCTTGTACCAATCCCAATCATTAATAATGATATCTTTAAGCTCGGTGCTGCCTGCCAAGACGGTGGACAGCATAATACGATTATAGTTAGGGTGCGGCTCCGCACCGAAAATCGTAATCTCATAAGTGTCTGGGGCCAGCTTGAGCAAATGCTCGATTGCACGAACGCCTGCCATGCCGTTGCCGATAAGTACTAATTTTTTAGGGATTGTCATCATGGTTCTCTCCTCTCAAATAGGGCAGCTCTGTCTGGATAAATATAAAAAGCCTGATTTCGCTCCCAAGGACACAGTTGTGCTTCCTTGGTAGAACGAAACCAGGCTCCATTGCCGGTTCAATCGAATACGCCATTGTACTCGTGAAAAACGTTATAGTTGATAGTGCTACTATACACTGGATTTTTATATCATGTCAATATACCTGACGTAAATTGTTGCATAAATTGAGGTGTCGACAAATTAAAGGAGTTTGTGTTATAAATATTCACAACAGTCAAATAGGAGGGGGCGCTCCTGAATGCGTTCTTTATTACTTATTGAACATAAAGCTGCCGATTGGGAGCCTGTAAGACCGAAAAACCAGGCAGACCGCGATTTAAGCAGGCTTTTGCCCGAAGTTATTTTGGAGTCCGGCGGTTATTTTGTATTGCATGGCGGCAGCGAGGAGCTTGCGCGCAAGCATATCGCCCAATCGGATGCAGTTGTATTGAATCTCCCATTAAACGAGGTAAAGTACTGGGGCACTAAACTGCTGGGCTGGAAAAAAATTCCGATGCTTTGGTGGTGCAGTGCCGAAACCGCGACGCTTTCGAATGCTTTTTGCGAGGATGATCTTCCGGTGGATGGCATCATAACGCCGCTTATGAGCGAGCAGGAGCTGCATTGGGCATTCCATTTTGGAGCCAAGCAATGCAGTGAGCGGCAACAGTGGCATTTGGAACGCCAGCAGCTGGAGGGCCGTCTGGAAGAACGAAAATGGATTGATATGGCGAAGGGCATTTTATGTGACATTAAAAAAGTTTCCGAAGCGGAGGCTTATGATTTGCTGCGCAAGCAGGCTATGAATGAACGCAAACGCCTTGTGGATGTAGCGACGTCCATTGTAAAGGTATATCAGCTGCTGCAGGAGCAGAAATAAGGGGGAGTACCGATGATTACCAATCTATTGAAGGAAGTCGGGCGCGGGAAGAGGGGCGCGCGTGATTTGACCTATGATGAAGCGGTGCAAGCAGCCGAATGGATTGTGAATCTGGAGGCGACTCAGGCGCAGATCGGTGCTTTTTTTATGGCGGAGCGAATTAAGATGGAAAGCGTTGAGGAGCTTGAAGCTTTCGTCAACGTGTGCCGGAGCCAGGCCCGCCGCGAGCATGTGCAGGAGGGAATTGACTGCGCAGGGCCATACGACGGTAGGAAAAAATCATTTTACGCCACATTCGCCACCTCCTTCGTCTTAGCGGCTGCCGGATTGCCGGTCACGCTGCACGGTACAGCTTCCCTTCCTCCAAAATGGGGCATTACGCTGCAGGATCTGCTGCTCGAAATGGGCATAAATCCGAAGCTGCTTTCGCAGGAGGCATCGCTTGAAGCTGCAAGGGAGACGGGCATTCTGTTCGTTCCCGCAGAAGAGTGGTGCCCGCCGCTTAAGCGGCTGCACGGGCTGCGCGAGGAATTGGGCATGCGAACGGTATTGAACACAGCTGAGAAGCTTGTGGATTATGGACATTCGCCTTATCTCGCATTCGGCGTTTATCACAATACGGTATTTGACCGCATGTCGAAGCTATTGACGAATTTGAATTATAAGAAGGCGCTCATTGTGCAAGGGACGGAGGGCTCGGAGGATTTGTTCATCGAGCGGCCAACTAGAACGTATCAGGTAGAAAATGGCGAAGCCAGCCTGCAAATGATTGACCCAGAT
This sequence comes from Paenibacillus sp. Leaf72, assembly GCF_001422685.1. Classification (NCBI taxonomy): domain Bacteria; kingdom Bacillati; phylum Bacillota; class Bacilli; order Caryophanales; family Paenibacillaceae; genus Paenibacillus; species Paenibacillus sp. Leaf72. The sequence goes on from NZ_LMLV01000030.1 coordinate 6,533, forward strand.
GCCTATGGACTGGAGCTGCCTGTACCCGACGTGGACTGGACGCCCGCGGAGCAAATGGCTGTGACGGAGGCCGTGCTTAATGGAGGCGGGCATCTCGCTTTTATGAATCAGGTGCTGCTTAACGCTGCGGTCCGGCTTCATTTGGCAGAGCGAGTCGATTCCATTGAAGAGGGCTTGTACACGTGCAAGGACTTGATCGACAATGGGGTGGCATGGGAGCTCTATGAGAAGTGGAAGGTTAGCTTGCTCATCTCGGAGCAGCAGCAGCTTCATAAGGCGACTGTGACGACGCCGTAATTTTAACCGTGAATAGAATCTATGATTTACATGAAAAAAAGCAGTCTTCAAGCTCGCGTCGCGGGCAATTTGAAGGCTGCTTTTTGGTATGGGATGAATTAGTGATCATCGAGCACATTTTTATATTGACTGGAAAATAGCGGTTGTTTATGTTTTAAACGTTCAATTTCGAGCTTAATAATGGATTGCTCCTTAACGATGTATTCCACATCTTGTTTAAGGCTGGTAACATTTTGATTCAAATGCGAAACTTTGTCATGCGTATGACGAAGTATGCTAATGACATCGTCATTTTGCGATTGTTCCATGCGCCCCAGCTGGATTTGAATTTGATCAAGACGCGTGTCTGTTTGGTCAAGGCGATTATCCACATGGTCAAAACGCTTGTCCATTTGGTCAAGGCGACTATCTACATGGTCAAAACGCTTGTCCATTTGGTCAAGACGCTTATCAAACTGATCAAGCCGTTCGTTCGTTTGCTGCGCAAATTGGATCAATAACTGTTCAATACGGTTAATTTGTTCGCTCATTTAACAGCCTCCATGTAGTCATTGAATCTAGTATAACATGTATCGAAATTTCAGCAATGGCCTAGTAGTCGTCTAAACGCAGCAAAGCAGGCGATGCCAGATCGCCTGCCTGAACCGTACACAATCAAAACCTAAAATCACAGCTTGTCCAATTGCTGGAGCAGCAAGGACTCAGCTTGCAGCAGCATACTCTAGCTTAGTAAAGGGAAATCGTTAACGTATCCTTCTCATGATACGAATGCAGCGTAGCTTCGCTGCCGACGATTTCGACGCTGATCAGCGACTTGATACAGAGCTTGAGCGCATTTTTGCCAGTGTTCAGCTTGCGGTTCAGTACATCGGTAAGTTTCTCGACAGCTTTTTTATTCGTATCCGTTATATAGACGGGAATCGTTTTATTTTGAAACAACAGCATTGTTTTCATAAAGGAATTCCTCCGCTCATTGGTTAATTTTAATTTTACTTTACTTGATGAATCTTAAGCGAATCTTAAAAAAAAGTTATGAAAAGGTTACAAAATCGTAATTTTTTCTAAAAACATAAGAATGTATAAGTTTGCACCTATAATAGGCTTCTATTTCTCGGACTGAAACGCGCCTTGCCGCCAAAGAGCAGCGTCAGCCGTTTCACCTTGTAATGGGCCATTTTGGACCGGATTCCGCTTTTGCTTGCGAAAATCGGACGGGGTGCAGTTCAACGTCTTGCGAAACACTTTAACAAAATAGCTGATATGGTCGAAACCGACCTCCAGCGCGATGTCTGAAATTTTGCGTTCCGTGTGCAGCAGCAGCTCGGCCGCCTGGTTTACCCGATAGGCGTTCAAATATTCAACCGGCGTCTGCCTCGTCATTGATTTGAAAAAACGGAAAAACTGTCCTTCGCTCATCGGAATTTGCTCCGCCAGCTCGCCAATGCGTATTGGCCTGCGATAATGCAGCTGGATATAGAGGATGCTTTTCTTAAGCCGCTCTATTCGGGTTCTGTCATCCGATCTTGCTTCACTGCGATTGCATGCCCGGTTTTCAATAGCGATCTCATGCAGCATTAAGTAGAAATACCCTTTCACCGCAGCCTCGAATCCGGCATAGGGTGCTCTGCAGCAGTTAATCATTGAACGGAGCAGGAAGAGCAGCTGCCGCTTCCAACCACTGTCCGGTGATATATGTCTCGGAAACGTCTTTTTCTTCTCCTGGAACGGACGAACGCAGGTTTCCTGTACAGCATCGTAGCTAGTGCTATCCAGCCAGCGAACGTCAAATACGATGGCGCAATAGGTGCAGGAGGAGCCATTTAAAGAGTGTCCGGCATGAATATCTCCGCTGTCGATGAAGACGGCTTCTCCAGCGCGAACGGGAAAATACTCGGTGTCAATCTGGAAGAGCATCTCGCCCTCCAGCACAACTAGAAACTCAGCCTCGTCATGCCAGTGACAATCTACATTTACCTCGCCAGGTGCATATTCCATCCAGTAAGCAGCAAGAGGAAAGGTAACATCGCCATGCATGCGGTCTTCCCTGAGCGAATGACGCAGCGTCAAATCCATTGCAGTCAACCTCCGGTGATGAAGAAATCAGAATGGTGTTATAAACGGGCATAATTCTGTTAGTTTGTTGCTTTGCTTATCAGTATAATGCAAAATAGAACGATTTTAAAGTCAAATAATCGATATAAAAGCAGAAAGGTCGGTTCTATTATGAAATTTACTGACGGCAACTGGATGCTACGTAAACAGTATGACCTTCTGGGCGCGGTACAAGCCCATGATTTCGAGCAAAAGGATGGCGTGCTTACGGCATATGCGTCTCCGCGTCCTATTTTGTCACGTTCCAATATGTTAGATACGATGCTGCTTACGGTTCGGTTTCATTCTCCGATGCCGGGCGTTGTCGGCGTTAAGCTGATTCATCACATGGGCGTGCGTGAGCGCGGTCCTGTATTCGAGCTGACGAAGGAAACGGGAACTTTCGTTACTATAGAAGAAACAGAAGAAGCAGCGATCCTGACAAGCGGCAGCCTGAGCGTTCATATTCGTAAAGGTCCCGAGTGGTCAGTGGATTTCTACCGTGGCTCCGAGCGCATTACCGGAAGCAGGCAGAAGTCGATGGCGTATATTACGGAAGGCAAAGAGCAAGCCTATATGCGTGAAGAACTGGATCTTGGTGTAGGCGAATGGGTTTATGGCCTCGGCGAGCGTTTTACGCCTTTCGTGCGCAACGGCCAGGTCGTCGATATTTGGAACCAGGACGGTGGCACAAGCTCCGAGCAAGCGTACAAAAATATTCCGTTCTATGTAACGAACAAAGGTTATGGCGTATTCGTCAACCAGCCGGATCTCGTTTCCTTCGAAATTGCTTCGGAGAAAGTGAAGAAGGTTCAATTCCATGTGCCTGGCGAATCCCTTGAATATTTCGTCATTGATGGTCCAACGATTAAAGAGGTGCTTGGAAAATATACCGCACTGACAGGCAAGCCTTCTTTGCCGCCGGCATGGACGTTCGGCCTGTGGCTGTCGACCTCTTTTACAACAAATTATGATGAAGCAACGGTTAATTCCTTCGTCGATGGCATGGAAGAGCGCGGTTTGCCGCTGCATGTATTCCACTTCGACTGTTTCTGGATGCGCGATTTCCATTGGACGGATTTCAAATGGGATGAGCGGATATTCCCGGACCCTGTCGGCATGCTCAAACGCCTGAAAGAGAAGGGGCTTAAAATCTGCGTATGGATTAACCCTTACATCGCGCAGCGCTCCCGTCTGTTTGAAGAGGGCAGAGACAATGGCTATTTGATCAAAAAGCCAAATGGCGACGTATGGCAATGGGATATGTGGCAGCCGGGCATGGCTATCGTGGACTTCACGAATCCTGCGGCATGCGAATGGTACAAAGGCTATCTGCGGGAGCTTGTAGATATGGGCGTTGACAGCTTCAAAACGGACTTCGGCGAGCGCATTCCGACCGATGTGGTGTACCATGACGGCTCTGACCCTGAGAAAATGCACAATTTCTACACGTACCAATATAACAAGGTTGTATTTGAGGTATTGGAAGAGAAGCTGGGCAAAAATGAAGCTGCGCTGTTCGCGCGTTCCGCTACCGTTGGCGGTCAAAAGTTCCCCGTTCACTGGGGCGGCGATTGCTACGCGGATTACGAGTCAATGGCTGAATCGCTGCGCGGCGGCCTGTCGCTGGGCTTGTCTGGCTTTGGCTTCTGGAGCCACGATATCGGCGGCTTTGAGAGTACAGCTCCAGCCCATGTCTTCAAACGCTGGCTTGCGTTTGGCTTGCTTTCCAGCCACAGCCGCCTGCACGGCAGCAGATCGTACCGGGTGCCTTGGGCGTATGATACAGAGGCGGTTGATGTTACCCGCTTCTTCACGAAGCTCAAATGCAGCCTGATGCCTTACCTGTTTAATACAGCTGCGCAAGCGGTGGAGCAAGGTTTGCCGTCGATGCGTGCGATGGTGCTGGAATTTCCGGAAGATCCAACTTCCGAGTTCCTTGATCGCCAGTACATGCTGGGTGATTCCATCATGGTTGCCCCTGTATTCGACGAAAATGGCTTTGTACAATATTATTTGCCGGAAGGCAGCTGGACGCATCTTCTGACTGGCGAAATCGTAGAAGGCGGAAAATGGCTTAAGGAAACGCATGACTTCCTCTCGCTTCCATTGTTCGTTCGTCCGAATTCAATCATCGCAATCGGTGCGAATGATACGAAGCCGGATTATGACTTTGCTGACGGCGTGAAGCTGACGGCTTACAGCCTCGCTGATGGAGCATCTGCATCATCCACCGTTCGCGACATTAAAGGCGCTGCCGAGCTGCTCGTTACTATGAAGCGCGAAGGCAAGGAAGTAGCCGTTAAGGTACAAGGCAGCGGTAAAGCGCTCAGCCTGGCTCTACACGGTATTGGCGAAATTGCTAAAGTGGATGGCGCTGCTTCGCTTCAAGACGGCACGGTATCAATTGCTGCTGGTGCGAAAGAAACAGCATTTACGATTACGCTGAAGTAATTGAAATAAAAACTGAAATAAATATTGAAAGAAACAAACGGCATAATGCCGGATGTGCTTTTAAAAACAGACCAACGCCTTGTGACGACCGCATCAACAGCCGTCGCAGGGCGTTTTTTTCTTAGAGTAAAAGACAGCATTCAACAAAATAACATATAAAAAGACTAATAAGACAGCTGTTTTTTGCAGCGCTCCTTCTATATAATTTGAAATGTAAGGTACAAGACTTGAGAAACTAAATTCACAATATAAAGGAGTGCGGCCAAAGTGGGACAAATCGGAATTGGTTTACAATTGTATACGCTCCGTGACGCAACAGCGGAAGACTTCGAGGGCACGCTGCGCAAGGTTGCGGCAATGGGATATGAAGGCGTGGAGTTTGCAGGCTACGGCGGTATTGAAGCGGAAAAAATGCGTGACTTGCTCCAAGAGCTTGGACTTAAAGCAATCGGAAGCCATATCGGCCTGCATTTGCTGGAAAGCCAACTGGATGAAGAAATCGCTTACTTGAAAACGATCGGCGCAAAATATGCGATCTGTCCTTATTTGCTGGATGATCAGCGCAGTGCTGAAGCTTGGGCGAAGCATTTTGTAGCTTTTGAGGAGTATGGTAAACGTTTCCGCGAAGCGGGTATTGATTTTGCCTACCATAACCACGATTTTGAATTTAAAGTGGAGATCGACGGCAAAGAAGTATTTGATGCGCTTTATGAGCGAATCAGCCCTGAGCTGCTGAAAGTGGAAATGGATATCGGCTGGGTACAATTTTCCGGCAAAGATCCACTCGCTTACATTGCGAAATATGCAGGACGTCTGCCTTTGCTTCATTTGAAGGACTACCGCGACAACAATGGCCAATTGCCAATTGATACGGTAGAACTTGGCCGTGGCGATCTTCCGCTGCTTCCTATCATTAATAGTGCGGTTGAAGCGGGTGCAGAATGGTTGATCGTTGAGCAGGACACTTGCGCAAATCCTCCGCTTGAAGCAGTAGCGGAAAGCATGGACTGGCTGAAAAACAATTTTCTGAACGCTTAATTCGCAAATAGGGAATGACCTTATCCATTATTTATTGAAAAGGCAGGGATACATTAATAATGAGCAAAATTAGAGTAGCAGTAGTAGGTTGCGGTTCCATTTCGAAATATCGTCACATTCCGGAGTATGCAGACAATGCAAATGTAGAATTAGTCGCATTCGTTGACCCGATTATTGAGCGTGCAGAAGGATATGCCGAGAAGCATGGCGGCAAAGCTTTTGCAGATTATAAGACGATGCTGGCTGAAATTAAGCCCGATGCCGTTAGCGTATGTACACCGAACGCGCTTCATGCACCAGTAGCGATTGCAGCAGCAAACGCTGGCGCACATGTATTGGTTGAGAAGCCAATGGCAGCTACGGATGAAGAAGCGGCAGCAATGATTGAAGCGGCAGCGAAAAACGGCGTTAAGCTGATGGTTGGACATAACCAACGCTTCATGCCGCCGCATGTAAAAGCGAAAGATTTGCTGAAAACGGGCATTATCGGCAAAGTTTTGACATTCCGTACGTCGTTCGGCCACCCGGGCCCGGATGCATGGAGCATTGATGGCGCGGAAAGCTGGTTTTTCCGCAAGCCGGAAGCAATCATGGGCGCAATGGGCGACCTTGGCGTGCACAAATCCGACTTGATCCGCTGGCTGCTTGACGATGAAGTGGCGCAAATTGCTGGCTTCGTTGGCACAGTAGATAAAGACAGCGATGTAGACGACAATGCAAACTGCGTGCTTCGTATGAAGAGCGGCGCGATGGGTTCGCTTGTAGCGAGCTGGACTTATTACAAAGGCGAAGACAACAGCACGATTTTGTGGGGCTCCAAAGGCGTTATGAAAATCGGTACGCACCCGGAAGATCAAGTCATCATTGAACTGCGCGACGGTACAGTAGAGCGCTACAAAACAGGCGAAATCTCCACAAATGAGAAGCAGCTGTCGAGCTTTGTTATCGATAAATTCATTGACTCCATCGTCAATGACACGACTCCACCTGTAACAGGCGAAGAGGGCCGCAAATCGCTTAAAGTCATTTTGAGCGCCTTCGAATCCCAAGCAACAGGCAAATTCATCGACATCAACTAATCTCCATCTATATAAGGGTTTTAATTAAGTATGTGTTACATGATTTTACTCACTATATGGTAGGGATAACGAGCCAAGCGCGTTATCCCTCAAAAAACTGCCTTCGCCGAGTTAAATGGTGGAGGCTTTTAAATTTGGAGGTGAAAAGTGGCAAGTGGTGGAGAGAAAGGTTTGAGCTGGAGAAGCGATAGCGTTCGTTTTTGCCTTTTCATTTCAACCTCAGAGAGGTTTAATTCAAGAAATGCAAAGGCAATGACGATCGTAGGCCAAGCCTTTCACGCAACAGCGCAGCTCCTATTTCACCATCCTATTTAACGTCTCTCCGTCTTAAGGAGGAGAGACACTCGGGCGCTGGTATTGTTTTTAGCTTAGTATATAGCATTATAGAATAGCATGTGGTAAATTTAGCTTAACAGCAAGGAAGTTTAATTCACTATTCGATAATATCGAATAGCTGAGGCTTTTGCATTTTAAGCAAAGCAGGGAGCGTCGTGTATGAATGTGCAGTTCAAGAAAGGTGTGCTGGAGCTATGCGTTCTCGTCTTGACGTCTGAGGGAGACCGTTACGGATATGAACTGGCAGTGAAAATATCGTCCAAATTCGAGGTGGCCGTTGGGAGTGTATATCCGCTGCTCAATCGCCTAACGCTGGAAGGCTACTTCTCGACTTACCTTAAAGAATCGAATGAAGGACCTCCGCGGAAATATTATCAACTGACGGAGGCGGGCTGGCAGCATATGCGAGGGCTCATTCATGAATGGTCGAGCTTCTCGACAGCCGTAAATGAAATTATTGAGGAAGGAATCCGTCCATGATGATGACGAAACACAATTATATGAGCGAGCTGGAGAGGCTGCTCGCGAAAGTGCCGGATAAGCAGCGCCGCGAGTGGCTGTTCGATTATTACAGTCATTTTCAGCAGGCAGAGGAAAATGGGCAGAGCGAGCATGAGGCTGCATTGGAGCTAGGCGACCCAAGGCAGATTGCGAGCGAACTGCTGCTTGGTTATAAAGTACAACGGGCTGAAGCGAAGAAAAGCTTCGGCAATACGTCTAAGGCGGTGCTTGCAACAGTGAGCTTGGGATTTTTCAATATCGTATTTGTACTGGGGCCTTATGCGGCTGCAGTTGGCGTGCTTATTGCCCTATGGGCGACTACTCTAGCGCTTGGATTGGCAGGCGTCACAACGGTGCTGGAGAGCACGTGGAGCGGCATGTTTACACTAACCCAAGCAGCCTCTATTGGGCTCGTCTGCATTGGATTGAGCATTTTGCTGGGCATAGGCGTTAATGCTCTGACAAAAGGATTTTTCGCTGCAACGATTAAATATTTGAAGTTTAATACGAAAATCATCAGGGGGAAAAAACAATGAGAAAGGCAATTGCAGTTGCGCTTATATTAATTGGAATCGGCTTGGCTGGAGCGATATATTCTTTTAGCTGGGATGAGCTGCTGTCCTTCGGAACGAAGCCTGTATCGCAGGAGAAAACAGTTGATGCAGCTGGCGTAAGCAGCTTGACGGTAGAAGCTGGCTCGATGGATATAGAAGTGGTGCCAGGGAGCTCGGATAAGATTGTTGTACACTTGGAAGGCCGGGCAAGCTCGAAATATTTAAACAAGCTAAAGCTTGAGACGGAGCAGGATGGCGACAGGTTAGTCATTAAAAGCAGCTTTAATACGGGTTTTACCATCGGTATCAACTATTCTTCATTTAAGCTGACGGTAGAGCTGCCGGAGCGCCAATGGGATGAGGTGACGCTGAAGGCGAACAGTGGCAACGTCAGCGCCTCCGATATGAACAGCCGCACCTTGGCGATGCTAACCTCATCAGGACGTGTGAAGGGGGAGGATTTGTCTGCGGACGAGATGGATTTTGAAACGACAAGCGGAAAAATTGAGCTGCTTGGCGTTACTGGTGAGAGCATGAAGCTGGATGTCAGCTCCGGCAGCATCAAGATAGAAGACTATAAGGCAGAAACGGTTGAATTCAACACGACAAGCGGCAATGCAAGCTTTATTAATGGTACGGGAGAGCTGTATGGCCAAGCGAGCAGTGGGAAAATAAGAGTTGAATCGGAAACCATTACTCATAGCATGAAGCTTGACGTTACCTCTGGCAATATCGTCGTTGAAGCTAAGCAGCCGCCACAGTCTGCCGAAATTAAGCTGAAAACAACATCCGGCAGCCAGAAGGTCGAATGGGACAATGTTCAAACGGAAAAAGAGGATGATCGTTCCTTTGCTGGCACAATTGGGACTGGATCGGACCTTTCAATTGATTTGAAAACAAGCTCGGGCAATATTACGCTCAAATAGCGTGTGCAAAATAAGCAGCAAGCTGAAAGTCCCGCAAAGCCAAGCGCAGCGGGGCTTTTTTCTGTTTTTTAAACGGTTTGCGCTTGGAAAATGAGGGGTTTATGAGCGGATTCTAATATGGCGGAGCATTCATTTGGATGACAAGCTGGCGAAGAGTGAAAAAAGGCAGTTGCGGCTATTCTTTCACCCGGATTTCCAAAGTGAGATGATTCTCATAAACGTCTGAAAACGGTTTATTTCGCGTGAAAAACGCTTGTTTTACCATTTTTTGAGCCGTGTAACCGCCCAAATGCCATGTTACGATAGTTTGCGTCGGGATGACCGGCACACACAAATTACACACAACTTCGAGGAGGAGATTTCATAATGAAGAAGCAACCATTTAAAGTAGGTGTCGCTGCCGTAGCCGCAGCCGCATTAATCGGAGCAGGCGTAGCAGCACCATCGACGGTGGGAGCAGCACCAGCAGTGAAGGCGAACTCCAAGATTACGGCTTATAGCATTGACCAAGACTTGTTGAAGCAAATTGCGGAGCAATACGGAATTGATTTGAGCAAAATTAATTTTAACGGCATTACAATCAGCTTCCCTAACGGAACGCCAACGGGTACTGGTACAAGCAAACCAAGCACAGGCACGACTAAGCCAAGCACAGGCACAACTAAGCCAAGCACAGGCACAACGAAGCCAAGCACAGGCTCTGGTTCCACTGGCAGCACGAAGCCAACGACAGGAACAGGCTCTGGTTCTTCGAATTCGGGCAGCGGTACAACTGTCGATCAAAGCGCTTATCAAAGCGAAGTCGTCAAAATCGTAAACCAAGAGCGTGCAAGCGCTGGTCTTCCAGCTTTGACGGTCGATGCGCTGCTGACAAAAGTCGCGGTAGCCAAAGCGAAGGATATGGCGGACAACAAATATTTCAGCCATACGTCCCCAACTTATGGATCGCCGTTTGATATGATGAAGAGCTTCGGTGTTAGCTACTCTTACGCTGGCGAGAACATTGCTGCCGGACAACGCAACCCGTCTGAAGTAATGACAGCATGGATGAACAGCACAGGTCACCGTGAAAATATTTTGAGCAAAAACTTCGGCAAAATCGGTGTTGGCTACTACAACGGCCAATGGGTACAAGAATTTACGAACTAGAAGTGAACAGAAACAGGCGATCGTTAGCTAAATCTTTCACGCCGCGCAGCTCCTTGCCCGCGCGGCTTAGTAAACTATGGACTTAATCGATTTTGGAGGATATTTGTGATGAAAAAACTAAGTATTACAGCTGCTGCTCTCGTGCTTTCCTGCGCGCTGGCAGCAGCTCCCGCTAACGCGGCAACCCAAACACATAAAGCGGCAGAAGGCGATACGTTCTGGAAGCTCTCCCAGCAGTATAAGGTTGATTTAGATAAACTGCTTGCAGCTAATTCCAAAATTAATCCGCTGAACATAATGGTAGGCATGAAATTAAATGTTCCAGTTGCAGCAGCAGCGGTGAAAACGAATGCCAAGGCAGCGAAAAATGCCGACAATGCAGCTAAAGCAAGCGCTCAAGCGCAGCCAAAAGCAGCAGCAACGATTAAGGCTGAAAGCCTATCTGCAAAAAGCATTATTGCAAGCAACGGCAACAGCTATACGTTCAGCAAGCAGCTGAATGTAAAAGCGACCGCTTACACAGCGGCAGCGTCGGAAAATGGAAAATGGGGCGCCGTCGATTATTTTGGCAATCCGCTTAAAGTAGGAACAGTGGCGGTAGATTCCTCGGTTATTCCGCTTGGAACGAAGCTTTATGTGACAGGCTACGATTATGATGGATTGCCTGATGGCGGCATGATTGCTGTAGCAAACGACATGGGTGGAGCGATCAAAGGCAATCGCATCGATATTTTTGTACCTGGCAGCACAGCCACTGCTCAAAGCTTCGGCATTCAAGACGTTAAAGTATATATGGTAAAGTAGAGCGTTATTTTGAAATAGGTCTGTTGCGTTATTTAGTTTAACGCTGACTCCAATAACCCTATGTACAAGCCCAGTGTTCCTCGCACCCGAGGAGCGCTGGGCTTGTTTGTATTGCAATTACAACACAGGGCTAACGGATGTGTCTCTCCGCACTTTGTTCGAGCAGCTCTGGCAGCGTGACGATGCGATAGCCCTTCTGCTGGAGGGAGGCAATGAGCTGTGGAAGCGCCTCGATAGTGCCAGAGAGGCTTTGCTTGACGCCGCCGCCGGCATGCTGCAAGATGATGGAGCCTGAGCGCAGCGTTTTATGCATATTCCGTAAAATGGCCGAGCTGGTCGGATTGTTTTTCCAATCCGCTGAATCAACATCCCAATTCACAACAATATAGCCGTTGTTTTTGGCCCAAGCGACTTGACTAGGCTGCATCTCGCCATAGGGGGGCCGGAAAAAGTGCGGATGATACGGGATGATTCGACTAATGATCGTATCGGTACGCCACACTTGACGGTGAAAATCATTCGGTGAAAGCTTCGACATCACCTCATGATTATAAGAGTGGTTGCCGATGATATGGCCTTCGCGATGAATTCTTTTTACGATTTCGGGATGTTTATCCGCTCGCGTGCCTACAAGAAAAAAAGTTGCCTGTACGTGATGCTTCGCCAATATATCCAGTATTGCAGGGGTAAAGCGCGGATCAGGAGCATCATCAAAGGTTAACGAGACCTCTTTTTTATGCCGCGGCCCATTGAGAAAATAGGCGCCGGGATAGCGCTGCTGCAGCTTAACCCATGACACGCTGTCAGAGCGGCGTTTTTTGCCTGTTTTGGCTTTATCCGCCTGACTAAGGCTGCCGCTGCTGTCTGTTATGGCCGCCGTCTGTACGCTTGCCTTGGAGCTGGCGTTCAGCTCTTCCGCAGATGTCAGGAAGGTGGCGATAACCAGCAGCAAAATCAACAATTTGTTCAGGCGCTGGAGCATTACATGACGTCCTCCATTCGGTCTGGCAAACAGCCGGAATAAACGTTATTTTCCCCTAAATAACGCCTTTCATCCGCTTTACAAGTGAAGGGCACGGGCTTAAAATTAACGGGATAAGAAGATAAGATGGAGGATGAAATAATGCCGCTATTAGATATGCCTGTTCATGAATTACATAAATATCAAGGCAGAAGTCCAAAGCCAGCGGATTTCGAGGCTTATTGGGATCGCGCGCTTGCCGAGCTCAATGCAACAGATGCGAATGTTGAAATGGTCCCGAACGCTTTCCAGCCAGCTTCAGCGGAATGCTTTGACCTGTATTTTACAGGGGTGCGCGGCGCGAGAATTCATGCCAAATATCTTCGCCCTAGACAAGGCGCTCAGCAGCCTCACCCAGCAGTCGTTATGTTCCACGGCTACTCGGGTTCTTCAGGAGACTGGGCAGATAAGCTGAGCTTCGTATCGCTTGGCTACTCGGTGCTGGCGATGGACGTACGTGGACAAGGCGGCTACTCGGAGGATACAGGCGGCGTCAAAGGAACGACGCATAATGGGCATATTGTTCGCGGGCTTGATGGCGAAGCGGATAATATGCTGTTCCGTCATATTTTTCTGGACACGGCACAGCTCGCTCGTATCGCCATGGATTTGCCAGAGGTGGATGCAAATGAGGTATATGCAACGGGCTGGTCGCAAGGCGGTGCGCTCACGATTGCTTGCGCTGCACTGGAGCCGCGCGTGAAGAAGCTTGCTCCTGTTTATCCATTCCTCAGCGACTATCGCCGCGTGTATGAGATGGACTTGGCGCTTGATGCCTATGCTGAACTGCGTACGTATTTCCGCCATTTCGATCCGCAGCATAAGCGCGAGGAAGAGATTTTTACAAAGCTCGGTTATATTGATATTCAATTTCTTGCGGAGCGGATTCGCGGAGAAGTGCTGCTTGGCGTAGGCCTCAGTGATTCGATTTGCCCGCCTTCGACCCAGTTTGCGGTCTATAATAAAATTCAGTCACCGAAGCGGGTGGAAATTTATCCGGATTTTGGCCACGAGGGTTTGCCAGGACTGCATGATCAAATTATGAATTTCTTCGTTCCGGGTTCAACAAATGGCTGAAGACATATATCGGCTGTTAAAGGAGCGGTTTAATCTTTGCGTAGTTGAGCCTGATGAAGTGGTTTACACAAGTGCTGCTGCTGCCTTGCTTGAACAGCCTGTGATGGAGGAACTGCTTGCCGTATACCAGCCGCTTGTGATGGGGAAGGAGCAGATAGTGGCTGAAGTTTATGCAGCCTCCTGGTTTCGCAGGCCGATGCTGGCCCTCATTTATATGCTGGCGAAATACCGTATGGCACCAAATATGTCGCTGGATAATTTGACGCTTTATGTGTGCAAAGCGGACGGTTATTATAATGTGTATTTCAGGTTAAATAAGGCTGAGCTGCTCCAATCTCCGTCTACGGAGGAGTCGGCTGGCGAATGGGTGCGTGCACAGCTTGAAACGTTTTTTCATGAGACGATCGCTCCGTTTTTTCATAGCATAGAGCGTGCTGGATCGGCCAAAGCAAGCTTGTTATGGGGGCAGCTGCCCACTTCGCTGGAATATGAGTATGGCGTCATCATGGCTTCCTCGGAAAGCGAAGCGGTGAAGGAATCCATTGACTCGCTGTATAAAACGGCGAAGGCGCTTGATCCTGCGATTTTTCATCGCAAAAGAAATCCTTTGGATGTTAAATTCCAATATACGGAAGCTATTGATGACCCAGAGAAACAGATGCGCATTAAATATGCCTGCTGCCACTATTATAAAGTTGAAGGCGGCCGTTATTGCTATACGTGTCCGCGCAGCAGCGAGACGGAGCGGGTTCAGCGCCGCATGGAGCATCGGGCAAAGCTGAATCGAACAATTTGATTTTGAAGGATCATTGCTGCCCTTTCATAAAGGGCCTGCAATGATCTTTTTGGTTAAATTTAATTAACTGAAAATTGCGAATTTTCTTATTGTAACTTCATGATTTTTGAACTATAATGAGTCCCAAGAACTACACATATAGAGATAATTAGGGAAACGCTTATATATAATGACTATTTTACAACCAGGAGGAGTATGGGTATGGAATTGGAATCAATGTCACTAGCAAGACAAGTTGATTTTGTATTTCGGCAATTGGAAGAGGAATTAATGAATGCGATTGCAGGAACGGTATGTATACATATCCGCAACAATGCGGTTGGGAAATTTGGCATGAGGCATAATCCTCTAGAGACGAGAAACGGCCAATTTGAAAAGTTGAACTCAGGCATGACCGCTAAGCAGGTGCAGGATTTCAGAAAGATGGCGATCGAAGGCCTTAAATATAGACGCAATTGGACGCATGGCGAGATTATGTACGATTTTGCCGTAAAGCAAGGGGCGGGATCATGGTCGGCAAGCGTCTGCTATGAGTCAAATTACAATACGTCGAACTGGAGCTACCGCTACAAGCAGCCGCGCCAATCGAATTTGCGCGAGCTGTACCCAGGTGCCGAATAAAGCAGGGTGTAGCGCTGAAATTGAAGCAGCTGATGGCGATAGCTTGAAGAAGCCTCCGGAACCGCTGTTCGTGTAGCGGAATGAGCCGGAGGCTTCTTTTGATATTATTCGCATGCTGGATGGCTAAAAATCAAAATTCGCATAGACATAAGGCGACTCGGGCGCTTCAATACGTTTAATCGTGTTCAGCTTTAAGGTCAATATTTCGTTGCCGTTATACATGGAGGTCATCAGCTTGCCCGAGACGCTTACCCAATCATCCGGGGCAAAATCCTTATAATCGTCTGCATGGCTGACTTGAACCATTAATCCATACGGCACGGCATCCGCCGAGCAGCAGGTCATGGCGAAACGGCTAACGGCAAAACGCTGTTCTCCCATGTCATCCTCTTTGTAAATAAACCCGCTAATGTCAATTGTTTTGTCCATAAAATTATCGCGATACAAATCGAGTGTTGTCAGCGTCTCGATGTAGGTCGTTTCCGGGACGGCAATTTTCTGCTTCTGATACAGCTTCATGCCGTATTCGGCGTGAGCCTTCGTGTATTCATCGTAAGGGAAACGCTCCTCCAAAGTCAGCGGCTTCGGTGCAAGGGAAGAAGGCGGTTCAGGCAAGGAGACGGCGAGCTGACTAGGCTCGGTGCCGAGCGGCTGAACCGTAGTAGAAGCGGCAAAGCTTACGCCCTTTTTCGATGCGGCCGTACTGCCCAAAGCACCAGCAGGAGAGAGGAAGCCGAGCGCTAGCGGAAAAATAAAAAGGCTGTAGATGACCGTGTTTTTGAATACGGATGGCGATGGAGCGTGCACACAGCCGCATTCAGCCGTATGCTGATGCTGCTGGCGCCGTATTTTCAAGGCTAGAAACAGCTGATGGATGGCTGCAGCATACAATCCGAGAGCAGACAGCTTTACATAGAGCTCCATCCTTGGCGCAATATACAAGGAGAGCTGATTGGAACGGGATAAATAAACGATAAGTAGAGCAAATGCAGTCAAAATGAAAGCTCTAAGCAGGTGATGCTTCATAACGATACCTCCATAATCCAGGAGCCAAGCCCAATTAAAATGAAACAGAGAAGGGCGAGCGCCAGTACAATTTTGAGCCGAAAAGCGGATAGCAGCATGAGCATATTTTTGAAATCAATCATCGGGCCAAATACGAGAAAGGCAAGCAGCGGGCCGCTTGTAAACACATTGCCGAAGGAAGCGGCGATAAAGGCATCCGATGTAGAGCAAATTGATAAAATAAAGGCAAAGGCCATCATAGCTATATAAGAAAGCATAGGCTGATCAGCTACAGAAGCAAGTACGCTTCTGTCCATAATGGTCTGAATTGCCGCAGTAATCAGAGCGCCGAAAATTAAATATTTTCCCATCTCAAAAAATTCATCCGAAGCATGTCCAAGCATGGCGGACAATCGGCTGCCGAGACTGCCTCGTTGCTCCTGATGATGATGTTCGTGAGAGTGGCTGTGATCATGCTTATGTGTGTGATGCCCGTGATGATCTCCATGACTGGAATGTACAGCAAGCTGCGGCGTGTGTTCGTCGCGAAGAGGGCTTTTGCGCATAAATAAATGCATAATCAGCCCAATAATGACTGCTACCGCAAACGCAAGAATAAGGCGGGCATAGGCCATTTCCGGAGCTGAGCGAAAAGCGGTAAAGGTAGCCGTGAACACAATCGGGTTGACGACGGGTCCGGCAAGCAAATAAACAATGCCAATGTAAGCGGGCATGCCTTTGCGGATAAGCCGCCTGACGACGGGAATCATGCCGCATTCGCACAGCGGAAAAGCAAGCCCGAGCAAACCGCCGAACAGCACACCGGCAATGGGATTTTTAGGCGTAAATTTACGAATCATCTCATCTGTCACGAATACTTGAAGCAGACCGGAGAACAGCACGCCAAGCAGAATAAACGGTATCGCCTCTAAAATAATGCTCAGAAATGTAATTTTGAACGACTGGGCATGGGCATAATCGAGAAAGGTGAAAGCTGATGGGCGATTAAAAGCAAGGACGGCGAATATTCCGGCACAGCCAAGCGCCAATAGCACGGTTATGTAGCGAAATCTAATAATCGGCATAAAAAAACCACACCCGCTTTTCTTATAGTAATAATTACGATTATATCACAGTTTATGCGTCCGAAAAGCAGAATAGGACAACTTTATGAGCCAAAAGCGGATGCCCTGCAGCTTGACATTGGCTGTTAGGGCTGTATAATCATTGTAAATGCGATGACGGGAACAAGTACGTGCAGGTAAATTGCGTCCAGAGAGCCGGTGGTTGGTGTGAACCGGTGCAAGCCTGAAGCCGAATGGGCCCCCGAGCCGAAAGCGGAACGCAGCGACTCGCACTGCCGATGCTTCTCCGGAAATTCCCCGTTATGGAATATTGAAGGCTAGTCCGATTGTTAAGTCGCCCTATAATGGCGGCTGCGGATAGCGAATTAGGGTGGCACCACGGTCCCTCGTCCCTTGCGGCGGGGGATTTTTTGCGTTGATTTTTAAATTGGAGAGGAAGATTGAAGATGAAAAAAGTATTATCAGGCATTCAGCCAAGCGGTCAGCTGACACTGGGCAATTACATTGGCGCGATGAAAAACTTCGTCAAATTGCAGCATTCCGAGCAATGTTTCTTCATGATTGTTGACCTGCATGCTGCTACGCAGCTGCCAGATCCAGCCGCGCTGCGCGAGCAGACAGAAGCGGTAGCCGCTTGTTATATTGCTGCCGGCATCGATCCGGCGAAAGCGAGCATCTTCGTCCAGTCGCATGTGCGGTCACATGCTGAGCTGGGATGGATTTTCACAACGCTTTCTTATATGGGCGAGCTGGAGCGCATGACGCAGTTTAAAGATAAGTCCCAAGGCAAGGAGTCGATTCCGGCAGGGCTGTTCGTATACCCATCCTTGATGGCTGCGGATATTTTGCTGTATAACGCTGATCTAGTTCCAGTAGGTGACGATCAGAAGCAGCATTTGGAGCTGACGCGCGATCTTGCGGGCAGATTCAATAACCGTTTCGGCGAATATTTCACCATTCCAGAGCCTTACATGCCGAAGCATGGCTCGCGCATTATGTCACTGGACGACGGCAGCAAAAAAATGAGCAAGAGCAATCCGAATGCCGGAAGCTTCATTGCCCTGCTTGATCCGCCAGATGTCGTTCGCAAAAAAATCAGCCGTGCGACAACGGATTCTGGCCGAGAAGTGAAATATGATGTAGCCAGCAAGCCTGAAATCAGCAATCTCATGAGCATCTATGCCAATTGTGCAGGCTTGACGATTGAAGAGGTTGAGGCGCGTTACGAAGGGCAAGGCTATGGACCGTTCAAAAAAGCGTTGGCCGAGCAAGTTGTCTCCGTGCTGGAGCCGCTGCAAACGAGATACCAAGAAATTCGCGCTTCGGGCGAAATCCATGATATTTTGAAGCAGGGTGCTGAACGAGCAGCGGAAATTGCAGATCGTACACTAGCCGATGTAAAAGAAAGAATGGGCTTCCTAGCGCCGAAGCGCTAGTTGTTTTGCTGCTTGAGCCGTCTAAGTCTCGCTTTCACAATGAAGCCTGCGCCGATTGAAAATAACGTAAGGACAGCAAATAGCAGGGCTAGCCAAGCATTATAGCTCATGGAAATGGCGGTAGCGCTCATCAAAAGTACAGCAACGACGGCAAAAAGCAGCGATAAAGGCTTGGACATAATGAGGGTCTCCTCTAGGGCAGTAACCGCCCGATAATATTTTTTTGAAAATCCGAATAGTTTCTTGACTCGTGCACATAATAAGCTTGCAAGCTTGCAACATATCACAGTGCCCATACTGAAAGGAGAAATTCCTCATGTCAAGTAACACATTGGTGGTACCACAAGCAACGCAAGCTCTGAATCAATTGAAACTAGAAGCAGCTCAAGAGCTTGGTGTACAACTTCCGGCAGACGGTTACTACGGCAATATTTCTACTCGCGATGCAGGTTCGTTGGGTGGATATATTACGAAAAAACTAGTTCAAATTGCCGAACAACAATTGTCTGGCGGTTACCGTTAATCGTTTTTTCTATACACAAAGCAATACAAACAGGAGCTCAGGGGAAACCCTGGGCTTCTTCTTTGTCCATTTGACATGCGGGCACAAAACAAAGAAAAGCTCTTTCCTTCTATTGTGAAGGAAGGAGCTTTCCGCCGTCAACCCATAAAGACTGGGCTGTTAATAAGTATTCATTCGCAGCCGCTTCATTAGCCGTTCGTCGCTTAGCCAGCCAACGTAAGAGCCTAAGGTTTTGTACTCCTTGTCCATTAATAAGACGCCGAGAAAAGGGTATTGCTTGCGATGCCTGTAGCGGACATCGGACCAGCGCACCTCATAGCCCCACTCATGCTCAGTAACATCGGCACAGGCAAACTTGGTTAAATAAAGGAAGGAGCGAATGGCGGGATCGCTTTTGGACCTGGCAGCTGCGGGATGATCCGAGCATTTGACCCGATCGACCCAGCGGAGCGAGCTATTACGCAAATCGCCAACTGCGAAGCTGCCATCCTTCATCAGCTTGACCACATTCCATATGCTGAGCGATACGGTCGGAATGAGCAAATATCCGTCTGCCGAAAGATTTTCTTTATCCAGCGTAGGCAGCTTCCGCATGATTGTCCGCTGGGCAAGCGTCCGCCATACAAAATAAGCGGCCGTAAATAAATAAAGAATCGGAAAAATGATGGTTGGGCTGAAGGCCCCGATTGCCCACAATAAAATAGCAATGATGTGGGTAATGAAGATTACGGGGTCAAAAATGTGTATAATGTTCCATGAAATCCATTTTTCCGTGAATGGCCGCATCGCTTGTGTGCCATATGCATTAAATAGATCGCTTAGCACATGGACGCATACGGCAAGCAGCACCCAGCCTCCTACATGGAGCCATGGCAGGCTGCCACGATAAAATAGCTCCAATAATCCGGTAATAACGACAGTCCAAATGGCTATGGCTGGAATCGAGTGGGAAAGGCCGCGATGATTGCGGATATAGCTGGCATTGCCCTTCAGCCGCAGCAGCGTATCGGAGTCAGGTGCTTGCGACCCAACAACCGTTCCAATCAAGACTGCCGTATGCAGCGTTTGATCAGCTGCAATAACGGGGTCAATGGTGGCAAGGCCCGCAAGGCCAATGCCTATAACTAGATGTGTTCCTGTATCCACGGTAGCAACCTCCTGTATCTTCATTCAAGCGTCCGTATACGGTAGTATCGACGGCTGAAAGCTGATTTATGAAGGAGAGTTTAGGAAATGAAAAGGGGATGTAACGATGTATATTTGCTTTGCGGAATATCGCATTAAAACCGAAAACAAAATCGAGTATTTACATTATATAGAGCAAATGAAAGCAGCAAATGCCGAACTCCGTGTTTATGAAGGAACAGATCAGCCTGATTTATTCGTTGAGGTATGGCAGGCAGAAAGCGAAGAGGAGGCGGAGCAAATAAAAAAAGAACGCCTGAATGAGCGTTCTTCTTGGGGCCAGATGGCCGATTGGGTGCCGGGAGGCGCAGCGAAGGTGCATGTGTGGACGTTTAAGCCAGTCGCTGCGCCGCAATAAAAGAAGCGTGATAATAGATGACTGCCATTAGCGGCGGCTTGTTAGCCTTATTCGCGGCTGGTGCTCAGCGGTGTAGTGTTTGTAATTTTGCCGCCTTGGAATGGATATTCATAATTGATTGGGCCATCAAAGGTGACATAATCAAGATTAATGGAAAGCAGCAGATAACGCATGCCTGTTGTTGGATCGCTAATAATAATATGGTCACGGCCAGCTGCCTCTATAATGCCGCGGAACGTTTTGGCGTTCCACTCGCGGTTGTTCTCATATGTCATATAGAAGGTAGCCATTTTGCCGCGGTTAAGCCGTAAAATATTTTCTACGTATGATTCCTCTACGATCGGAACAGTAACCACATTGCCTCCGGATGGTGTTACGAAGGAACCGCTAGGAACGTTAACCGGCATCGGCTGCATCGCCGGCATGCCCGCTACCTGCTGCATGGCAGGCATTTGGCCACCCATCATTGCCGGCATCGGCGTTGGCATTGGCATCGGCTGCGCGCCCATCTGATAAGGGTAGCCGTAGCCCCCTGTGTTTGCCGGACTAACCGCTGTTTTGTAACCATAACCATTCGTCATGTGAAATTCCTCGCTCTCCAAATAAAAAATCAGTTGCTGCATTTGCGATGATGCTAATACACACTTGGACAATCAGCTGCTGTAGGTACGAAGAAGCAGTGGGCTTTGAAGCGGCCGCTGTTCGATTGATTGTACCAGGTGCCAGGACAGCCTGCGGCCGGCCTAAAAAACCACAGCGCATTCGACGCCGGATGCTGCCGTTCCCCGCCAATGACGCGCTCGGCGAGCCGGATGTCGCGATCGCGCGCTTTTTGATAGAAATATCCCTTCTGTGTAGCCTCAAAGCCTCCGGGGCTTTGAAACACCATCTGCGGAATGGAACGAATATTTCTAAAGTCGAGACAGTTGCCCAGAACGCGGTTGACGCCAACGTTGCCTACCATCAGCATGCCAAGCTCGCCTTCCCCTTCCGCTTCTGCGCGCATCAGCCTAGCCAGCATTTTCGTATCCTCTGCATTTGTCTTGATGACTGCCACAGGCAGGCTCCTTTCAACCCTCAATGACGCTCCGCCGATCGATAGGCGAATGATCATGGGCGTTAAACTACATACTTAGTGTATTGTGAGCCCAGAGAAAGGGTTCCAAAATTATTGTCACATTTTGAGTGGCAAATTGATGAATTATAAGCTTGAGCGTTGTCATAACGTGGTTTTTTCTGTATGATTAAGAACGATTGACCAATGAATGTATGGGCGCAACGTGCGCCGTGTCACATACCTGGGAGGCTCGCTTCGTGTTTAAAGACTTGATAGCATTGACAAAACCAGGGTTGCTCCGGCTCAATATGTTTGCAGCTGTTGGCGGCTTTTGGGTAGCTTCCAAATGGCATATTGCCTGGTTTGATCTGCTTTGGATGCTGATTGGCTCCACGCTCACAATGGCGTCTGCATGCGTCATTAATAATTATTGGGATCGTGAGCTGGATCAGAAGATGGAAAGAACGAAAGGACGCGCCTTGCCAACAGGCAGAATGAGCCCGATGTTTGTGCTTGGTTATGGCCTTGTGCTTGGCATCATAGGGGAATTGGTGCTGTTTATAGCGGTCAATCCGCTTACAGGCTGGCTTGGACTTTTAGGATGGTTCGTATATATCGTTATTTATACGATTTGGTTGAAGCGCAGCTCCACATGGAGCACGTCGGTTGGCGGAATTTCCGGTGCGATGCCTCCAGTTATCGGTTATTGCGCAGTAACGAATGAAGTAGATGCAGGAGCTTGGCTCATGTTCGCTTTATTATTTTTATGGCAGCCCGCTCATTTCTGGTCGCTTGGCATTAGACGGGTGGAGGAATACCGCACAGCTGGCTTCCCGCTGCTGCCGGTTGTGAAAGGGATTAGACGGACAAAGCTGCAGATGATTCCTTATGTGGCACTGCTTATACCTACTTGCTTTCTCATGTTTTATTATGGTTACACTGGATATGTCTTTCTAATCCTGTCCATTGCAGGCAGTGTACTGTGGGCCGTACATACGATTCGCGGCTTGAAGGCGAAGGATACGGAGAAATGGGCGAAAACGAATTTTCTCATTTCGGTTAATTATCTAATGGTTATTTTCATCGTCATGATTGTTAATACGGTGAAATAGCGCATCATTTCTGGACAAGCTTCATGGGAGGATGGGGATCATGGATTTTTTGAAAAAGCATAGCTTCAAAATCGCTGTGCTGGCACTTTGCCTGGGGATGGGCATTTATTTATTAATGACCAATGTATTTAAGCCGGAAGCGCCGATGCCGGTTCTGCAAGAAGCGCCGGCCTTTGAGCTTACGGATTTGGACGGCAACATCGTGTCGAAGGAATCGACGAATGGCAAAGCGAGATTGGTTTATTTTTATTTTGCCAATTGCCCGGATGTATGTCCGCCAACGACGTTTCTGTTGTCACAGGTGCAGGAAGGTTTGGAGAAGGAGGGCATACTTGGCACAGATGCCGAAATGATCTCGATTACGTTCGATCCCGAGCGTGATACAACGGAGGTTATTAAGGCGTTCGCGGAGCGCAATTATGCCAAGCTCAATGAAGGCTGGACGTTTTTGCGTGGGGATGATCCGCAGGCGGCCATCAAGCTCGCCCAGGATTTTGGCGCCAGTGCCATTAAGGACAAAGAAGGAACCGGCTTTACGCATATGAATGTCATTACTCTGGTGGACAAAACAGGCCAAATTCGCAAATGGATTGCTGGAAGCAATGAGGATTTGACGCCGGAAAGCATCGTTGCGGATATGAAGCGGCTTGCGAAGGAATAGCGATGGCTATCTTTTATCATATTTTATGGAGTAATGTTGCGCCGCTTACATTGATGATAGCTATTGGCTTCTCAATGCAGCGGCTTTTTTCTTTGGACATCAAAACCTTATCCAAGCTGAATTTTTATGTTTTTTCGCCGGCGGTCATTTTTCAGCTGCTGCGTACGACGGAGCTAGAAATGAGTCTAATATGGAAGGTGCTGCTGTTTGTCGTTATTTTCATGCTGCTGCAGGCTTTAGCGGTAGAGGTCGTTGTGAAAATGCGAGGGCTGCAAGGTGGCATGCGCGGCTCCATGCGCAACAGCGTACTGTTCTACAATAGTGCCAATTACGGCATACCGCTCAATCAGCTGGCGTTTGCGGGGAACCCGGTGACGCTGGCGGTGCAAATATTGGTCATGACGACGCAGTCCTTTTTGCCGAATACGTTCGGCATTTACAGCGTGAATGCTCATAAGCTGTCATGGCGCGATACGCTGAAGACGATTTTTTCGATGCCGATTATTTATGTCATTCCGCTCGCATTTTTATTAAAAGGGCTGGACGTAGAGATGCCGCAGCCGCTGCAAACGCCGATTGAATATTTGGCAAACGGTTTTATTGGAACAGCGCTCATTACGCTCGGCGTCCAGCTGGGCAGCATGAAGTGGCGGTTTGACAAGCGCCTGCTTGGCAATGTGCTGCTGTCGAACGGGCTTCGTCTAATAGGAGGCCCGCTGCTGGCAGCACTTGCTATTTGGTTGATCAGCGCCACAGGACTGTTCGTATTCGACAGGCTGACGACAGCGGCGCTAATCGTTTCGGCCTCGGTGCCGACCTCGCTGAGCAGCGTGCTGCTGGCGGTGGAATTCGACAATGAGCCGGAATTTGCTTCACAGGCGGTATTTTTGTCAACGGTGTTCAGTATTGTGACGGTATCATTCGTTATTTTTATACTTCATATTTAATCTTGCGGGGCAGGAGCGGGAGGAGGATACAGAATATGTTCCTCTAATCCCGCTTTTTCCAATTGGGCGATAACGTATTCCTCGGGTGTATGCTCAACGCCTGAATAGCCGCGCCGCGTATACATATGTTCGGCATCAGGGAACACATCGCGCAGCATGCCCCGAATGCGTTTTCCTGAGGAATCATTGTCTGTGAAAATATAAACGTGACGCTCAGCGATTTGCTTGCGCAGCTTCTCAAGCTGCTCCGTTCCCGGGGTGCCGTAGGTACAATAGATCGGAATGCTTTCGTCAAGCACGCGCCTGACGCGGCTTTTATCATTTTTGCCTTCCACAATAATCGCAATGTCTATCATGCTGATCACCTTGTTTTTTTAAAATATAACAATTTATAAGCTTCACACTATAAATGGGCTTATATTTCAACGCGAAACGGCAGCTTTACCACCAAAGGAAGGCTTCAGCCGTTTACGCTCGAAATATAACAATTTATAAGCTTCACACTATAAATGGGCTTATATTTCAACGCGAAACGGCAGCTTTACCGCTAAAGGACGGCTTCAGCCGTTTACGCTTGAAATATAAGAATTTATAAGTTTCCCCTTTATAATTAGGCTTATATTTCTCGGACTGAAACGCGCCGCGCCGCCAAAAGACGGCAACAGCCGTTTCACCTTGCATCCAGTGTATCAAATTACAAGGGGAAAAGCTTGCAGCGGTCATGATGAAAAATGGGTTCGTGTGACGAGCGGGCTGCGGCGGTGGAAAGGGAGAATCGACACAGCGAGCATCAGGACTAGAAATGCGATATAGTACGGCGACATATAGTTGCGCAGCTGACCAGCAAGCATTGGACCGAGAAAGGCTCCAATCGAATAGGCAATGGACAGAGCGGAGAAGGTGCGGCCGTAGCGTGCGCCTCCACTTAGCTCAATAAGCAATATTGAAATGGCGGGAATGACAATCCCTTTAGCCATGCCAACCAGCAGCAGCATAACGGCGAAGGGCAGCGGCGAATCAGCGGCTATTGTGAAATAAATTAAAGCCAGTGCGAGCGCCCCCCATAAAGTACGGCGATAGGCGGAGAGACGGTTGAGAAACAGCATGCTGAGCGTAATCAATGCGCCGATGCTGACCACGGAAAAAAGCAAGCCTGTTGTCATCATGCCAGCGGTCGTTGTCGCCATGAGCGGCAGCTCAAAGGACAGGATGCCCTGCGCGCAGCTGATGCCAACCGGCAATACATAAATCAGCCAAGAAACCGACTTTGAATCGGCGGCCGCTGGGGACGGCAGCTTCTGATGCTGTGCTCCGGCAGAAGTGACAGGAACGGCAGCAGCCGGGATGTCGCGAATGAAAAACAGCGCGCATATCGCAGTAACGATTAATATCCAGCCCAGCATATAAAATGCGGTGGCGAAGCCGATTTTGGCCACCATATAAGCGCCTGCTGCTGGGGAAACGACGGTTGCCAGCGTATGCACGAGCCCGTTGCCGGCCATGAGCTTGCCCTGCTCGGTGCGATTGCTAGTCATGCGGGCGAGCAGGGCAAGGCATGCTGGCGAAAGGAAGGCGAGCACGAAGCCGCTAATGGACCGAAGGACAAGCAGCTGCCAAGGATTCGTCACTTGGGCTTGAAACAAGAGGATGACGCCGGCTCCAAGCAAGCTGAAGACGATAAACAGCCTGCTGCCAAAGCGGTCCACGCCATAGCCGGCAATGAGATTGCCAGGCAGATGCGTAATGGAATACATGCCCATCATCAGCCCAATGAACGAAGGCGCTGCGCCAAGCGAGATGGCGAAGGGCGTCAAAATCGGATATTGAGCATGCAAATCAAAAAAGGCGACGAACAGAAAAAAATAGAGCCAGATGGCGGTTTTCATCAGGCTTCACCTCCAGATTGTTATCAGCTTAGCAGGGAGTGCATCGATGACGGTCACGCTCGTTCCATTCATAGGCCATGCCCCTGAGCCATATAATTTACTTGTACGCCAAGGTCGGACAGGATATGTCTGCATAAAGCAAGGCGTCTAGCGTTTACGCTGGATTGCAGCTGGGGTATAATGTTTGATAATAGCAGTGTCCGCACGTTATAATAGGAGGGGTCAGGTTGGAGTTTCTGGATTTTTCAAGTTATGATTGGAATACTTGGAGCGATTTTCTGAAGGACCATTGGTTTGTGCTTGCTATTGCCCTTGTTGTGCTGCTGCTTGTTATCCGTATCGTCAAAACCGTTGTGAAATGGGCTTTAGTCGCCGTCATTGTGTTTGGCGTTATCGTCTACAGCGGGTATACGATGGAGGATTTGAAGGCATTTGGCACAAAGCTGGAGGAAACAACGGGAAGTCTTAAGCAGGAAGCGATTTCGGCTATGATCGGCGAAGCGAAGAACGCCAAGTTTACGACAAATGAAGACGGCTCCTATACGGTCGCTACAGATAGCGTAGCACTGACTGGCGTGCCGGGAACGAATGAAGTTTCTGTATCTTACCGCGGGAATGACTTGTTTAAACTGCAAATTGACGAGACGATTCAATCGATTGTTGATCAAGCCAAACAAAACAAACAATAAGCACTTTTACTATAAATAAAGTTTTTGAGCAATGAATGAGGGGGATTATCGGAATGACGGAATGGATTCAGACAGGCGGCCAAAGCATGTTGGAGCCTGTCACAGCTGTCGTGCTCCTGGTGCTCCTCGTCTCGCTCATTCAGGGTTTGATTAGAGGCGCATCGGGATCGGCGAGGCGTCTTTTATTTTTTGTGTGGGAAAGCATCGTCATTGTGGCTTGTCTTGTCCTCGCGTCGCATTGGGCGGGAAAGCTTTCTCCAGTCGCAGCCGACATGCTGAGGAAGCATGTCATCGTCCCGGGCAGAGCGCTGGGGTCCATTGAGCAGGTTTGGTACACGTTGATAACGAGTATAAGGGATTTTGCGCTGCTGCGTTTTGTCGTGCTGTTTTTGTTCATTTATTTGCTGCTGCGAGTAGCTGCCTCCGGGCTGAACCCGTTGTTTGAGCTCATATTTAGGCGAAGGGCTCAAGCAGGCGAGGATGGACGACAGGAGCGACGGATGATGCTTCCAAGGCAGCGGGCGGCAAGCCGCGTTTTTGGAGCTGTGTTAGGAGGCATCCATGGCGCAGGCCGAGCCTTCATAATCATTGGCGTTCTGTTCGTGTATGTGTCCTTGCTGCCTAATGGCGTTGGCGCACAGACGATTAAGCAATCGCCTCTGTATATGCAGGCAGCAGTGCTGCTTGAGCCGGTGGCGGGCGATATGCTCGCTGGACGCGGGCCTGTTTTAGCCGAGGCGATGCAGGCGGAGTTCCAAAATATTTTACAGCGAAAATACGAAGTGATCGATTATGCCATTCCTGCAGACATTGAGCAGGCGGCGGTACAGGTCGTCAAGGATGCAGCGACCGATGAGGAGAAGGCAAGAGCGCTGTATGCGTGGCTAGGTACGCGAATTGCTTATGATTGGGACAAGGCCCGCAATTACGAGGAACAGGGCATTTGGCAGGAGCAATCTCCGCAAAACACATTTGATACGAGAAAAGGTGTTTGCATTGATGTTGCGAGATTGTATGACATGATGGCGCGAGCGGTAGACGTCGAGGTACGGGTCGTAACGGGGCTTGGCGCAGATGGGAAGGGCGGCTTCGGCCCCCATGCATGGAATGAAGTGTTGATCAACGGGAAATGGCTGCCGCTGGATGCCACTTGGGCTTCTTCGCGCGATTGGTTTAATTCGCCGGATTTTGACCAGACGCATATTCGGGATAAGCAGCTGAGTATTTAATTCATAATTGAGGTGAGCATGTTGACGGATGATCCACAGAAAAGGGAAATTAATAATAAACGCCATTTCTCCTTTCGCCTGAACTTATTTTTCTTTATCGTCTTCGGTTTGTTCAGCGTATTGATTATTCAATTGGCTATTTTGCAGTTTGTTGAAGGACCGACGCTTAGTGCGGCGGGCAGCAAGAAAAGCACACGCAATGTGAAAATCGCGCCGATTCGCGGCAATATTTATGACTCCGAAGGGAAAGCCATTGCGTATTCGACTTCGACGCAGTCGCTTTATTTCAGCATTCCGCCGAATTATAAAACGGCTGACTTGGAGAAGATGGCTAGAGAAGAAGCGGCAAATCTCGTTGAAATTTTTGATAAGTATGGAGATCCTGAGCTTAAGATGACGGTTGATGATGTCATCAAACAGATGGATTTAGGGTTTAAGCTTAATAATATTTCAACACCGAGAAGGATCAAATCTGGTCTTACAAATGACGAAATTGCTTATTTTCTTGGTAATCGAAGCAAATTTGTTGGAATCGACATTATGGAAGAAAGCGTGCGTCATTATAGCCAAGACACGACAGCCGTACAGCTTGTTGGTTACTTAAAGAAATTTAAGGGCGGTGTGCGAGAGAACTTTAGCTTCTATGCAGATAAGGCCAAAGAAACAGAGCCAGAATTGCAGTATTTGGAAGACGAAGAGGTTGGCGTGGACGGATTGGAAATGCTGTATCAGGATGCGCTCCGTGGTAAAAACGGATTAAAAAGCTATCCGGTCAATAATCAGGAGGTTATTGTAGGTCCTGTACAAATTACCAATCCGCAGAAAGGCGATGACCTATATCTGACGATTAATCGTGGTGTTCAGCAGACGACGGAGCAGGCGATTACAGATCAAATCAAAAAGATCAGTACATCTTCCTTATCCGCTGAACGGGCGTCGTATGCAAAAATAGGTTTTGCAGTTGCTATTGAAGTCGATACAGGTAAAGTTATTGCAATGGCCAGTATGCCCGATTATGATCCGAACATTTGGTCAGGAGGAAGAATAAATCAAGAGGATTATGACAATATAAAAAATGTTGTAAATAACGGTACGATTACTGAAGTATATCCGAAGTATGATTCTGATGAAGAACGAGCCAAACATCCTTCTTCTCTTGTTCCTCTTGGTTCTACTATGAAACCACTCTCAGTTCTAATTGGGTTGAATGAAGGCTTGTTTAAGACGACAGATGTTTATAACGATACAGGTGTTTTTAAGTTTGGTAAAGCTGGTCATGAAGTGCCTATTATAAATGCTGGTGGTCACGTCTATGGGGCCCTTGATCCAGCAAGAGCAATTGAGAAATCTTCAAATCCATTTATGGCAGCTATGGTTGGTAGCAGGTTGAATCAGAAATATCCAGGAGCTGAAGGTGTAGATATCTGGGATAAATATATGAAAGAATTTGGTCTTGGGGTTTCTACTGAGAGCGGACTTTACATGGAGAAAAAAGGTGTTGTCGACTACTATCATGAACTGGAAACAGCGAGTGCGCAATCTGCTCTTATTCGTGCATCATTTGGACAACAGGCACGCTATACGACTTTACAATTAGCTGTGTATGCTTCTATGCTTGCTAATCACGGAAAACGGTTGAAACCGCAATTTGTCAATGAGATCAAAGATTCTGCTGGAAACGTTGTTCAATCCTTCACTCCTGAAGTTTTGAACACAGTAGATTTTCCAGAAGAATATTGGAAAGAGATCGAGACTGGTATGGGGAAAGTAGGCGTTCAGGGATTTGATGGGGTAAGTTACACGTTTAATCGGAAAACAGGTACTGCCCAGTCTGATGTAAAAGGCAGAAGAGCAGATAACGGTATATTTATCGCTTATGCTCCAGCAGATAAGCCTAAGCTTGCGGTAGCGGTTGTTATGCCAGATGGCGGCTTTGGAGGCTGGTCAGCAGCGCCGGTTGCCCGTAAAATTTTTGATGCCTATGATTATGAAGTTGGTCTGAACGGCACTCCTGGAAAGGCAAAGGATGTCGCGGCTTCGACCGAGACAGATGCTGCCGGAACGGAAACAACGGTGCAATAATCGAGATTAATAGCTTATTTTAAAAGACTTTTTCAACAGCGCTGCTGGGGAAAAGGTCTTTTTTTAAAAAAAAATGTTGCACTAGAGAAACTTTTTTGTATAATATAAACAAAGAGGCGCTTAGCTAACTTACATTCGCATAGGCAAAATAAAATCAAATCAATTAAAACAATTAGATGGATAGGAGATTGAAAGCATGAAGAAGCAGCGTAAAATGAATTCGGCATTAAAGAGGTTAATTATGACGTTAATGTTTTTGGCTTTATCGGCAGTTGTACTGGCAGGGTGCGCAAGCGGCGGTGGCAGCGAGACGGCAAGTGGAGATGGGAAATTAAAAATCACGGCGACGACCGGAATGATCGCTAATGTGGCGGCAGAGGTTGGAGGAGACGACGTAGTTGTAACAGGACTTATGGGGTCAGGCATTGACCCGCATTTATACAAAGCATCCCAAGGCGATGTGAAGAAGCTGGATGAAGCGGATATTATTTTTTATAACGGCTTGCACTTGGAGGGGAAAATGGGAGAGATGTTCGAGAAGCTGGAGAAGCAAAAGCCAACGGTTGCGGTATCCTCGCAAATTCCAGAGTCGGAGCTGCATGGCAATCCAAGCGGCGATTCGACATCGCATGATCCGCATATCTGGTTTAATGTAAAGCTGTGGATGTCTGCAACCGAGGTTATGCGCGATACGCTAGTGGAGAAGGACCCAGCGAACGAGGCGGCCTACAAGGAACGGGCGGAGGCTTACCTGGCGAAGCTTGAGGAGCTTGACCAATATGCCCGTGAGCAAATCGCAACGATTCCTGAAAAGGGAAGAATTCTCGTAACGGCGCATGACGCCTTCGGATATTTCGGCGCAGCTTATGGCCTAGAGGTCACAGGCCTACAGGGAATGAATACGATGTCTGAGTATGGGTCGAAAGATGTGAGCGAGCTGAGGGATTTTCTCGTTGAGAAACAAATCAAAGCGGTCTTCATCGAATCCAGCGTTCCGCGCAAATCCATCGATTCCGTTATCGAGGGTGCTCGTCAATTGGGACATGAAGTGACGATTGGCGGCGAATTGTTCTCCGACGCCATGGGCGATCCGGGAACGGAAGAAGGTACTTATATCGGTATGGTCAAACATAACGTAGATACAATTGTAAATGCACTCAAATAACAAGACGCAGTGAGAGGCGATGGCTACTATGAAAAATCATTTGAAAACGGCAGCTCCTTTGACCATTGAAGGCTTAAGCGTAGCTTACCAGAAAAAACCGGTGCTGCGCGGCGTATCTTTCTCCATAGAGGAAGGAGAGCTGATTGGCGTAATCGGGCCGAACGGAGCGGGCAAGTCCACGCTCATGAAAGCGGCGCTCGGCCTCATTCCTCGCCTCAGCGGGGAAGTACTGATCTATGGCAAGCCGTACCGCCAGCAGCGCAGGCTGATCGGATATGTGCCGCAGCGCGAGTCGGTCGATTGGGATTTCCCGACGAATGCGCTGGATGTGGTCATGATGGGCCGTTACGGCCATCTGGGCCTGTTCGGCCGCCCTGGAGTGAAGGAGCGCAGGCTTGCGATGGAATGTTTGGCGAAGGTCGGCATGGCGGATTTCGCCACAAGGCAAATCAGCCAGCTGTCCGGCGGCCAGCAGCAGCGGGTATTTCTGGCGCGGGCGCTTGTGCAGGACGCCAAGCTGTATTTCATGGATGAGCCATTTGCAGGCGTCGATGCTGCAACCGAGAAAGCGATTATTACTTTGCTCCAAGAGCTGAAACGGCAGGGCAAGACCGTTATCGTCGTTCATCATGATTTGGCGACGGTCGAGGAATATTTTGACTCCGTGCTGCTGCTTAATGTAGAGCTTCAGGCATACGGCAAAACCGAGCAAGTATTTACACAGCAAATGC
Source organism: Paenibacillus sp. Leaf72 (assembly GCF_001422685.1). Taxonomy (NCBI): domain Bacteria; kingdom Bacillati; phylum Bacillota; class Bacilli; order Caryophanales; family Paenibacillaceae; genus Paenibacillus; species Paenibacillus sp. Leaf72. The sequence continues at coordinate 38,428 of NZ_LMLV01000030.1, forward strand.
TCCAGCAAACCTATGGCGGGCGGCTTGCCTTTCTTGAGCGTGGCGGAAATGCCCGGCTTGCTGTCACGAAAGGGTGAGGCTGAGATGGAAACGTTGTGGAGACTGATTCAAGATCCGAATATGCAGTGGATTTTTCTAAGCTGTACGCTGCTTGGCTTAAGCAGTGGCGTCATCGGCTGCTTCTCTTATTTGCGCAAGCAAAGCTTGATGGGCGATACGCTTGCCCATGCGGCACTGCCCGGCATTTGTATTGCTTTTATGCTGACAGGCACAAAATCACTGCTGTTTTTTCTGCTTGGAGCAGGGGCAGCTGGCCTTGTCGCGACGTTCGGCATCGGCTGGATTACGCGAAATTCGCGGATTAAGCATGATGCGGCAATGGGGATTGTGCTATCCAGCTTTTTCGGCTTCGGTATCGTATTATTAACGATTATTCAGCATGGCGAATATGGCAATCAATCAGGACTGGATAAGTTTTTATTTGGTCAGGCGGCCGCGATGGTTGGCTCCGATGTACTTACGATGTCGATTGTGAGCTTATCGCTCATCGCGGTCTGTACGTTATTTTTCAAGCAATTCAAGCTTGTATCATTCGATCCCGGCTTTGCGCGCGGACTTGGCTATCCGGTTGCTTTAATCGAGCAATTGCTTATGTTTTTGATGGTCGTGGCTGTAGTAGTGGGCATTCAAGCGGTCGGTGTTGTGCTAGTGGCCGCGCTGATTATTACACCGGCGGTGTCGGCTCGTTATTGGACGGATAAGCTTGGCTTCATGGTTGTCATCTCTGGCGTGTTCGGCGCTTTAAGCGGCGGAATCGGCACGATTATTAGCTCGCTTGGCTCGAATTTGCCAACGGGCCCGCTGACGGTGCTTGCGGCAACGGCATTATTTCTTATTTCGATTTTGTTTGGCCCTCGTAGAGGATTGCTCGCGAAACGGATGCTGCGGCTCAAGGTTGCACGGAGCATCCATGAGGAGCAGGGACATAAGGAGCGGCAGCTAGAAGGGGGAGCGACGCTATGAGCGATTTTTGGATACTGCTAACGGGCTCGCTTGTCGCCAGCTGCTGCGGCATATTGGGGGCTTTTCTCGTTTTGCGAAAAATGGCGATGATCGGCGATGCGATTAGCCACTCGGTTATGCCGGGTATCGTTATTGCTTTTCTGATCAGCGGCTCACGGGATTCGCTCGTCATGATGCTGGCTGCTATGGCCTGCGGCTTGCTCGCTGTGTTCCTTATTCAGCTGTTTCAGCAAAGCGGCATTCAATCGGATGCCTCCATTGGTGTTGTATTTACCGCGATGTTTGCTACCGGGGTGCTGCTGGTGAGCTTGTATGCCCGCCAGGTGCATCTCGATCAGGATGCGATTTTATATGGTGAAATTGCCTATGTGCATTGGAATACGTGGACGCTGAACGGCGTCAGTATGGGGCCGATAGCAGTATGGCTGCTTGGCATTACGTTAACGGTCATTTTAGTCGTCATTGGGCTGTTCTATAAGCAGTTCAAATTATGCGCCTTTGATCCTGCGCTTGCGGCAGCTTGCGGCATTCCCGTTGCCTTGTTCCATTATTTATTGATGGGACTCGTGTCGATGGCGACGGTCAGCTCCTTCGAGAGCGTAGGGGCTATTCTCGTTGTCGGGCTGCTGGTTATTCCTGCTGCGACCGCTTATTTATTAACGGAACGGCTGAGCGTCATGATCGCCATGAGCGCAGGTGTGGGCATTGCCAGCACGTTCATTGGATATGGCGTGGCGACTGTGCTCGATGCCTCGATTGCAGGCTGTATCGTTAGTGCTGCCGGTGTGCTGTTCATCTTGGCACTGCTGTTCTCGCCTAGCCATGGCGTCATCTGGAAAAAATGGCGTTTGCGCCGTTTAGCACAGTAGTACGCGATATGCGAACTTTTCTGAAGCTGCGTTTAAAAACGCAGCGGGGATGAAGGTCAACCGGAATTTTGCGGTTGGCCTTTATTTTTTTGAAGTGGAGCAGGATCGTTTGGCTTACGCTTAAAATATGATAAAATGGCTGTATTGCATCAAGATATGATGTTATGCAGCAAATGCAGGAGGTAACGATGGCAGATTATAAATTAGTAGCACTCGATATGGATGGGACGCTGCTGAATGAACTGAGTGAAATTAGCGATGAAAATGCTTTGTGGATTAGAAAGGCGCTTGATGCGGGCATAACGGTCAGCTTCTCGACGGGACGCGGCTTCCGCAGCGCCTTGCCGTTTGCTGAGCAATTACAGCTTGAAACGCCGATGATTACGGTAAATGGTGGAGAGATCTGGAAGAAGCCGCATGTGCTGCACCGCAGAGCGCTGCTTGATCCAGATTATGTGCAAAGGCTGCATAAAATTGCCCAAAAGCACGCAGGCACCTGGTTTTGGGCGTACAGCACGAAGGACATTTATAATTTGGAAAAATGGATTACGCCAGCGGATGATTATGAAGCTCATCATTGGCTCAAATTCGGTTACTACACCGAAGATGATGTCGTGCTTAAGAAGATTTACGAGGAAGTCAGCGAGTGGGATGCGCTTGAAATTACGAACTCCTCCACGAGCAACTGGGAGATGAATCCGAAAGGCATTACGAAAGCAAGCGCGCTGAGCGAGCTTTGTGAAGTTATGGGCATCGAAATGTCACAGGTCGTTGCGGTTGGCGACAGCTTGAACGACATCGCAGCTATTCGCGATGCTGGTCTTGGCGTGGCAATGGGCAATGCCCAAGATGCAGTTAAGGAAGCAGCTGACGTCATTACGTTGTCGAATAATGAGCATGGCGTTGCCGAAATTATTAAGAAATACGTATTGAAGGGATGAAAACAGCTTGGACATCTTAGGCTGGTCGCTCGTTATTATTTTATTTATTGTCGGCATGGCGGGTACGGTTTATCCGATTTTGCCGGGGGCGCTTGCCATTTACGCCGCTTTTTTTGCGTACGGGCTGTGCATTACGTTTGAGCCGTTCGGCTGGGTCTTTTGGACGCTGCAGACGCTCATCGTCGTTGCCTTGTTCGTAGCGGATTATGCGGTCAGCGCCTGGGGCGTCAAGCGATATGGCGGCTCCAAAGCCTCTATAATCGGCAGCACCATCGGCCTTATTTTGGGACCATTCGTTATTCCAGCATTCGGTCTAATTATCGGTCCGTTCGTGGGCGCGGTTATCGGCGAGCTGTTCGTCGTTCAGGAATGGAAGCATGTAACGAAGGTCGGCATCGGCTCGCTGGTCGGGCTGCTGTCGAGCGTTGTGGTGAAGGTTATTTTGCAATCCATCATGATTGTGCTCTTTATTGTTTGGCTGGTTGTTTAAAGGGCGATTGATGAAAATAGTGCTGCGCTGCGTAAAAGATTTGGTTTTCGATCGCTGTTGCCCCAGAAATTTTGAATATATCCGCTCAGCGGTATAATTTCTGGGGCAAAGGCGAATGCTCCGCTTCTCAAATCCAAACCTTTTACTCCGCTCCGCCCTTTTCATCAACAACCTTCACTCAAAACAGCTCGGACAATCCTTCGCTGTTTTAAGGGGGAAATCAAAAACTTTAAAAGATCGTACAAAAGACAAAACCATAAACTATTAAGATAAACATGGTCAACAACGTTTTGAAATCGTTTTATTATAATTGGGGGAGCTGACAATCAATGATTAAGGTGACGGTCTGGAATGAGTTTTTGCATGAGAAGGTGCACGAAGAGGTGCAGCGCATTTATCCGGATGGGATACATAACGCTCTGGCAGCCGGCATCGCCACCGATTCATTTGAAATCGCTACGGCTACACTCGATCAGCCAGAACACGGGCTGACCGAAGAACGCCTGAACAACACAGATGTCCTGATCTGGTGGGGACATATGGGCCATGATCAAGTCGATGATGCGATTGTTGAACGTGTGCATGGGCGGGTCATGCAAGGCATGGGGCTCATTGTTTTGCATTCCGGCCATTTTTCGAAAATTTTCAAAAAATTGATGGGCACTACCTGTGATCTGAAATGGCGCGAAGCAGGCGAGAAAGAACGTATCTGGACCGTGAGTCCAGCCCATCCGATTGCCGCTGGATTGCCTGAGTACATTACCATCGAGCATGAGGAAATGTACGGCGAGCATTTCGATATTCCCGCACCGGATGAGCTCATCTTCTTGAGCTGGTTCGAGGGCGGCGAGGTGTTCCGCAGCGGCTGCACCTTCTATCGCGGCCAAGGAAAGATTTTTTACTTCCGTCCCGGTCATGAAACGCATCCGACGTATTACAATGAACAAGTGCTCCAAGTGATCAAAAATGCGGTTCATTGGGCGAAGCCCTCAAACGCCGGTGTACCATTCCGTGGCAATCACCAGCCGCTTGAACCGATCGTGAAACCATAATCCTGCATTCGAAAGAAAGAGAGACATACCTGCTATGAAGAAAGATTCACTTATTAAAGGAACGCTGATTTTAGCTATGGCTGCGCTGGTTGCCCGTATGCTCGGTATTTTCCAGCGTGTGCCGCTGGAGCATATGCTGAGCAAAGAAGGCTTGGCGAGCTTTACCGTCTCCAACAATTTATATTTAACTTTACTTATTGTAGCAACAGGCGGTATCCCAAGCGCCATTAGCAAAATGGTATCCGAGCGTTACGCGCTCGGCCGCCAGCAGGAAGCGCAGCGCATTTATAAGGCGGCGCTTTTGTTCGGTTTGGTAACAGGACTCATCTTGTCTACGTTGTTGTATGTTTTTGCAGAGCAGCTGGCCGTTTCTCAAGATTTGCCTGACGCGGTATTTGCTATTCGGGCGATCGCGCCAACGCTGCTTCTATTTCCTCTAATCGCCATGATGCGTGGTTATTTTCAAGGCCGGCAGCTGATGATGGCGGGCGGGCTCTCGCAAATTATGGAGCAAATTATGCGCGTTGTGGTCGGCGTCGGCCTGGCGATTCTCGTACTCGCTTGGGGCTGGGGAGATCAGCTGGCAGCAGCAGCAGCGTCCTTCGGCAACTTTTTTGGAGCGATAGGTGCTATTCTGGTCATGGTGTGGTACGCAGTCAAGCTGCGCCGGACCGACAAGCTAGAAATGGATAATTGGCCAGCGGAGAGCGAAGCTGCAAAAACGATTGCTTTACAAAAAGCGGAAGCGTCCCGTATTCCTTTTCGCGCCATTTACCGGGAAATATTTTCAATTTCAATCCCTATTGTCGTTACCGCTATAACGGTTCAACTGATTTATATGGTTGATAATTACTTGCTCATGAAGTTGCGAGCGGGAGTTTACAGCTATAATCAGGCAATCGAGATATTGGCGGATTTTGGGGGGAAAGCGCAATCCATTGCCGGCATTCCACCGATTTTGGCGATAGCGCTAAGCACTTCGATTATTCCGGTTATATCTTCTGCCTTTTCCGTGCGGAATATGTCAGAGGTTAATCGACAAACGTCGCTCGTTATGCGTATTGTGCTGTTTACCGGCATTCCAGCGGCACTGACGCTTGCTGTCTTAGCCTATTCGGTTACTGGACTGCTGTTCACAGGACCGCAAGGCAGCGGCATTGTGGCGGCTTTGACAGCGGGTACGATCTTCCAGGCGACGATGATGATTAGCAATTCGGTATTGTCGGGGCTTGGCAGGCCGCGATTAGCGATGTATAACACCTTAATTGGCATTGGGCTCAAGCTGGTGGCCAGCTTCGTATTGGCTCCGATATTCGGTATTTATGGGCTTATTGCTGCATCAACGCTTTGTTTTATTTTTATTACTTGGTTTAATTTGCAATCGATTCGCACCTATGTGCAATTCAACGTGCTCGGTCGCCGCTGGATGCCTTATATGGCTGCCGTACTTCTTTCCATGGCAGCAGGCTGGGGAGTGGATAAAGGGCTCAGATGGCTGTTAGAAGGATTTGAGCTGCCGGCTAGGCTGGCCTATCTGATTTCTCTCATTGTGGCGGGCGTCGTTATTGGCGGTTTGTATTTAGGTCTGCTTATCCTGCTGCGTGTCGTGACACCGGAAGATGTGAAAACATTCCCAGGACCGCTTCGCAAGCTGTTTGCCAAGCTGTTCAGGCTGACTGGCCGCGCTGCGGTGTAAAACGCATGTTTCCATACATTTACACCGGTCCTAGGCTCCTGTACAATGAAGAGGAATTTATTCATTTTTATTTTTTTGGCGAGAGGGGTCACGTACATTGAAAAAGCTGGGGAGCATAAAAAAAGGGGGCGCCCTGCTGCTGGCATTGGTGCTTGTGTTTGTCGCAGGCTGTCAGGCTATTAGCGGTGTCGATCTAAATAAGGCGATTACGAACTCGCTTAAGGTTACTTCTTATGAGGGCGAGCAGACGTTGTCTCTGCAATTGAATTTGAGCGAGGAAGACCTTGAATACATGGACGAAGATGAATTGGCGATTATGAAATTGATCAACAGCGCAAAGCTTGAGCTTACAAACATCAAGGTACAGGACGACACACATGTATCTTACAGCGGTAAGCTTCTGCTGGCTGACACGATTTCCATTGGCTTTTCACTCAAAATGTCCGATACAACGGCGGTCGTAGAAATTGAAGGGGCGAAGCAGCCCTTTGCTCTGGATATGAGTGAAGCCGGCTTGCCTTCGTTAATGGGCGTTTCCGGCGCGATTGGACAGTCCGTAACGGGTGGTCCGGCAGACGCTTCGCTCGTAGAGCTGGGCAAAGAAGTGATCGATGCCATAAGCGGCTATTTTATTAATAATTTGCCTAATCCCGATCAAATTTCTGTAAATGCGGTGCAGGAATCGATTAATGGCCAATCGGTATCCTTGATGAAAGTTCATACGGAGCTGGATGGTCCGGCTATTTGGACTTGGATTAAAAAATATGTCGATGTTCTCGTAAACGATCGTGCGGGACTGGACAATATGGTTAAAGGCTTCGTTGAAGTGCTTTCCAGTCATCCAGAAGTATGGGAAGCGATCGGAGAAGTAAATCCTTTTGACCAACCGGTTGTGCTTGATGGCCCTACACAAGAGGATACGATTAAAGAAATGGCAGACAGCCTTGCAGAAGAGCTTGCATACTTGCAGGAGGAGCTGCAAGCGTTGGAGGAAGAGGAGGACGGCTATTTCCTGGAATCTTTCTTCAACAAGAATACATCGCTCAAGACAGATGTTTATGTGGACAGCAAGCTGGACATTCGCAAGCAAGTAGTCGAGGCAACCATTACGCTTGGCGATACCGAGCCTGAGACGCAAATGAGCATCGTCATTCGCTCCGAAAGCCAAAAATGGAATGTCAACGAAGCGGTGAAGGCGGAAGCTCCAGTCGTGAGCGACAATGCCATTAATTTGGATGATATGTACGACCTGAACGGCTATGAAACGCTGCAATGGTTTGAAAAAAGCTCCTATGCTTATGATCTGCTCAAAAATACGTTCCATGTAGGTGTCCAGACGGCTACATTATATACACAGGATTATGGCAATCCGCCGATCATAACCCCTACGAATATTACGCTTGTGCCTTTGCGCGATGTGGCGGAGCAGCTTGGAGCTACGATTTCTTACAACAAGAAGACGAAGCAGCTGACGCTATTTGACAAGGCGACTGATACGACGATTACAGTGAAAAATGGCAGCGATACCGCCATTGTGAATGGCAAGTCGGTGAAATGGTCTTATCCGGCAACTACGGTAAGAGGTACGGTTTATGTTTCTGCCCGCAACCTTGCGAAGTCGCTTGGCGCATCTTTGAAATGGGAATCTTATTATGACACAGAGAAATATTTAGTCATTGAACGTGAAGTAGGATAAGAAGGAGGAAGGAACAAATGATTAAAATAACGACTGATGCTTCCTTTCGGGAAGCTGTACAGGCTGATGAACTGACGGTTATCGTATTCAAAACAACGTGGTGCAAAGACTGCCATTACATTGAGCCGTTTATGCCGGAGCTTGAGCAGCAATATGCGGGCAAAGCTGTTTTTTATGAAATCGACCGCGATGATTTGCCGGATCTTTCCTCCGAGCTGAACATTCTCGGCATTCCAAGCTTCCTTGCTTTTCGCAAAGGCCAGGAAGTTGTGCGGTTCGTCAATAAGCTTCGGAAGTCGCGTGAGGAGATCGAACAGTTTGTCGATCGCGCCTTGCAAGTAAGCGATGCTTTGGCGGAAAACCAATAAGCACAATTTGCAAAGTCCGTGCGGCGCCGTCGCACGGATTTTTTTATGGTCACAGAAGCATCATAATTAGAGCTTTGATGGACAAGTGTCACATTTTCAACATGGCTTTTGGCATATTTTATGGCTATAATGAGTGGTAATTCAAACGAAAAAAGGTGATTGTACGAATGGTTTCAAGCCGTTTTCGCAAATTTTCAGTTGCAACATCTGTAGGCATGCTTATCATACTGCTGAACGGTGCACTGGTGACGAACATGGAGGCTGGCAGAGGCTGTGGAGATGACTGGCCCTTATGCCATGGGAAATTTATACCTGCTTATACATTAGAATCGCTTATCGAATACACGCACAGGCTTACAACGGGTATTGAAGGAATTTTGGTCGTGGGCATGTTTATTGCATCGTTTCTTTTGTTTAAACGCGACAAAATCGCCTTCAAGCAGCCGCTCGTTTTCGCAAGCAGCTCCTTGTTTTTCACCATCCTGCAAGCTTTGATGGGCGCTGCTGCTGTCAAATGGCCGCAATCGCCGTGGGTAATGGCCATTCATTTTGGCATATCGCTTATGGCATTCGCCTCGACGCTGCTGCTCGTCTTTTGGGCATATCGCAATCGTGATGGACAAGCAGTGGAGTTTTCTGTGCCAAGATCGTTTTTTCCACGGCTCTTGGGGCTAGCGGTATACATTTACGTAGTTATTTATTTAGGCGCTTATATTCGTCATACGGATTCCGGTGGCGGCTGTCTGGACTGGCCGCTTTGCAACGGGAAAGTCATTCCTGATTTTGAAGGTGCCGAGACGATCGTATTCATCCATCGGATAGGTGCAGTTATATTGTCTCTTGCAATTGCTGGCGTATTCGTGCACATTCGCAGGAAAAGCGGAGCAAATAAGGGACTTGCACCAATGGCTAAGCTTGCGCTCATTCTCGTGCTGACGCAAGTGTTAAGCGGGGCTCTGCTCACATTGACGATTACAAATTCAAACTGGTTTGTTTTTACAAATTTATTGCATAATCTCATTGTTAGTGCACTATTCGGCGTTATAATGGATATGTTGGTGCGTTCTTGGAGGCTGCGGGAAGGCGCTAGATAGCCAGGGGAAGGGACGGAGGCACACGATGTTGCGATTTCTGTTTGACGAGCCAGAGCGGGCATTAGAGGGACGACACGGTGAGACGGTGCGTTTAATGGAGCAGTTTATATCGCAGCTTCAGGGCAAGGTAGAGGCGGGCAAGGATGTGGATCATAAGCTTCGGACGTATGAGATATGGACGCGCGGTTTGATTTCTTCCTTGAATGAGCTGGAGCAAAGCCATTATGCAACCATTCGCTTCAAGCAGAAAATCAAATCCAGCTCAGTCAGCCAAATGCAATCTGATGAGTACCTTATGTATCAGCGTTATGTTTATTTTGACAAAAATGCTTTCATTCGCGTATTTGCTTTGCTCGATAAAATAGGCATTTTGCTCAACGATTTGCTCGCCATGAAGACAGAGCGGATTAAACCGCATTTTTCCTATTTTACGGTGCTGCGGAATATGCGGGATCGCGGTGTCCATCGGACGCTGACAGGTGGACTTGATGAGGTCAAAGGCTTAACGCAGGAGCCAATGGCCCGCCTGAGGAAACGGCGCAATGCCGAAATCCATTATATGAATTCTGAAATGCTCGATGATCTTGTTCAAAGCCATAAAGGCTATGGACTCGAAGTAAAGCTTGAAAACATCATGGCGCAGTCACAGGACCTGGCGGCTGGAGTAGCAATGGTGACCGACACATTATATCTTACGTTCCAGTACGCTTGCGGTTATATACGAAAAAGATAGTCGATTCGTAATCGCAAGGAGGAAGCATAATTGGAGTTGAACGGGAAAACGGCGCTTGTCACAGGAAGCGCCAAAGGGCTTGGCAAAAGAACCGCATTGCAGCTTGCGCAGCAGGGAAGTCATATCGTCATTAATTATTTTAAGAGCGAACAGGAAGCCCAGCAAACGAAAAAAGAGATCGAACAACTCGGCGTAAGCGCTACCATTGTGCAGGCGGATCTTTCAACGCCGGAAGGCGCGACGAAGCTGGCCGATGAAGCGGCAAGCTGGAGAGGCGGCATTGATATTTTGGTCAACAATGCGGGACCGTTTGTTAGGGAGCGGCGGCTGTTTGCCGACTATGATATTGCCGCCATATCGGACATGCTTAACAGCAATTTGCTCAGCGTTATGCTGCTCGATCATAAGCTGCTTTCAGGCATGCGCAGCCGTGGCTGGGGAAGGATTATTCATTTCGGGTTCGGACATGCGGGTGAAGCGCGGTCATGGCCCCACCGAGCAGTATATGCGGCAGCCAAAACCGGACTCGTCTCCTTTACAAAATCCCTTGCCGTTGAAGAAGCTGCCTATGGCATTACCGTCAATATGATTGGGCCTGGCGACATTCGCGGAGCGAACAAGGAACGGACGATTGCAGAGGTAGAAGGCCATGAGGATGAGGAATCGCCGCTTGGCAGACCCGGAACAGGGGAAGATGTTGCACGGGTGATCACCTTTCTATGCGAACGGCGGTCGGATTTTTTAACGGGGAATATTATTAATGTGACGGGCGGATTTGATCCGATTCGACCTAATATTAAAGGACTGTGAATAAAATAGATGCAAGTGCTTGCCCGCAGCTGAATAGAACATGAATAGTACATGCAAAGAACGAAAGCCCGGTTGTCCTCTGAGGACACCGGGCTTTCGCTATAGCTTTGCTTTAGTGTACGCTTAGAATACTTGAACGACTTCGACTACGCCCTCAACCTCTTCAAGCAGTGCGCGCTCAATACCAGCTTTCAGCGTGATGGTGGAGCTTGGGCAGCTGCCGCATGCACCCATCAGGCGAAGCTTAATGATGCCGTCCTCAACGTCTACGAGCTCAACGTCTCCTCCATCGCGCTGCAGGAACGGACGCAATTTATCCAGTACGTCCAATACTTCATCGTACATTGTGCTTTGTGCTTGTTCACTCATTGCAATCATCTCCTTTCTGTCTTATTATAGTACAAAGTCGTGCAATTGAAAATGGATACCTACAGCAAGGTAAGGTGTAAAGCTTATGTTTAAGACAATGATTGAATATTGTACAAGCAATGCCCACCATGGAACCGTGGACATTATGCAGAAATTTGAGCAAGAAGATCTCTACGAAATTACAGAATATGGCTGTCTCGGCAACTGCGGCGAATGCTACTTAAAGCCGTTTGCCCTCGTCGAGGGGGAAATTGTCGCCGCCGATACCATTGATGAATTATATGGCAAAATTCATGAAGCTATTATTCGCCAAGAGACCGATCGTGACGCACTAGACAAGCTGCTGGACGATCTTTAACCGAAGTGCCGCTTGGACCGCCATAAAATGCCGCTTTTTACGAGGCGTGGTACACGGCCCATAAGCGGTGTGCCGCCCATAATGCCGAAGCCGCTCTTTTTGCCGAGCGAACCGAGAACGCCCTTGAGCTTGATTTTGCCAAGCCGGGGCGTTTTGTCATGCCAAATGGCCTGCATGACTTCAGCAATTTGTTTGCCTTGCGCGCCAGCCGCCTGTCCGCTTGGGGAGAAGGGCAGTGCAGCACAATCTCCGACAATGAATACGCCGCTGTGGGAAGGGAGCTGATGATGCTCATCGATAATCAGCCTTCCTTGATTATCCTTCGGCAAATCCAGGCGCTGTACGATCGGCACCGGCTGAATGCCTGCTGTCCATACTGTTACATCGCTCAGCAGCGGCTTGCTGGAATTGTGGTCGTGCAGGACGCCCTGCTCAAGCTTGGAAAGGGACACATTGCCGAGCATTTCCACTTCATGGCCTTTAAACCATTCCGCGACGAACAATTGCAGCTTGCCTGGGAAAGCGGACATGACGCCTGCGCCGCGGTCAATAATGCGAATGTTCAAATCGGGACGGCTCTCGCGCAGCTCGGCAGCTACTTCAACGCCGCTGAGCCCGCCGCCTACGATTGACACCTGTCCGTAAGGCTTGACGTCATTAAGCTGTTGATATGTTTTGCGTGCCGCAGAAAACGTCTGAATGCTCGTAGAGAACGTCTCTGCTCCTTCAATGCCATGGTATTTGTCCGTACAGCCAAGACCAATGACGAGCCAATCGTAGGAGATCGGGTCTTGCTGCTCCAGATAAACCAGCTTATTTTCAAGATCAAGATTGTCAACTTCGCCATATACGGTACTGACTCGCGAGTCCACCGGGAACTTGACGCGCAGCTCAAGGTCGGACACGGTACCGGCAGCTAGAGCATAATATTCTGTCTTCAGGCCTTGGAACGGCATGCGGTCAATAAGAACGATAGACACATCCAGTGGAATATGCTTCTCGATCAGTTCTTCAACAATGGCGAGGCCGCCGTAGCCGCCTCCTAAAATAACTAATTTTCTCATTTACGCCTCAACCCCGCATTATTATTAATCTGATCAGTCATGGATGCTGCAAGGGTGTGCATGTAAACCGGAAGCCAGTCCTGCGCTATGCATACACGCCTTAATATATGTGATTGGTCAGATGATTACTCATAAACCTTAACTTCGTTGTAGAAGGTATCGCGTTCAACCGGAACGCGTCCTGCACCTTTAATCAGCCAAATCAAATCCTCACGAGTAATGCCTTCTGGCGTAAGTGCGCCTGCGGCGTGGCTAATGCGCTCCTTCACAATTGTACCGTGAGCATCGGAAGCGCCCATCGTCAGTGCGACTTGCGTCAGCTGTGTGCCAATATTTATAAAATAAGCTTTGATATGCTGGAAGTTATCGAGCATGAGACGGCTAATCGCGATCGTCTTTAAATCCTCGAAAGCGGAGTTGCGGCGTCTAATGCCCGCTTTAGGATTTATCGGCTGCATGGACAAAGGAATGAATACCAAGAAGCCATTTGTTTCATCCTGCAGCTCGCGGATTTGAATCATATGCCTTACGCGGTCCTCTTTGCTCTCAATGGAGCCGTACAGCATCGTTGTATGTGTTTTTAACCCTAGGTTGTGCGCCGTGCGGTGAACATCAAGATACTGCGACACGTCGGCTTTCGTTACGCGCATTTTTTTGCGGTATTGGTCAGACAAAATTTCGGCACCGCCGCCTGTCAGGGATTTCAACCCTGCATTCATCAGTTCCTGCAGCACTTCTTTATACGTCAAGCCGCTAATCCGCGAGAAAAAATCAATTTCCGCCGCTGTATAAGCTTTCAGCGTGACATCTGGATATTGCTTATGCAAAGCTTTTAGAGAATCGACATAATATTGAAAAGGCACATGCTGGTTATGACCGCCAACAATGTGGAATTCGCGTACGCCCGGGTGAATATGCTGCTCGACGTATTCAATCATTTGCTCCCCAGTCAGCGTGTAGGAGCCAGGCTCGCCTTCATCTTTGCGGAAGTTGCAAAATGCGCAATGCGCTTCACATACATTCGTGAAATAAAGGCTCATATTTTCAATAAAATAAACCTTATTGCCATTTTTGCGCAAATTCGCTTCGTTCGCGAGTTGGCCAATCGTCAGCAAATCGTCTGACTCATAGAGAAATACGCCATCCTCCAGCGTCAGCCGTTGCCCATTTCGAACTTTGTCAATAATTTCCTGCATGCGCTTCTGTTCTGTAGGTACCGCGATAAACATATCGGCATCCTCCTTCATTTTTTCCAAGTGGTATTGCTATTAAAAAGACATAAAGGCCGGCGAATGCGATCGTCAGCCACAATCGGGTCAACCTCAGATAAGGACATCACTGTCGGTACTGATTGGGCTAATTGTGAAAAAAATAACTTGCTGATCCGATTTTGTTAAAAATATAAGACTGGTATAAGTGATTCGTTTATGTCAGGCTTATATTTCTACGCGCAACGAAGCTTTACTGGTTAAGTATAGCATCAGTCGTTTACGCTTGAGATGACATTATTATAAACCTCTATTGTTGCAGCGGCAACTATTAAGTCATAGCTTTGCCATATATGAAAGCGGGCAAAGGACTCTTGAGCTGTTTCGTGAAGAGGAGTATACTAGACGTATAAGCATGCATTAGAATCGTATTTTGCAGGGAGGTAATGAATGATGATTACAATCAGTGAATCGGCAACTGATAAAATAAAAGAAATGCTGGAATCGGAGGGAACTCCGGAAATGTTCCTGCGCATCGGTGTGAAGGAAGGCGGCTGCAGCGGCTTTTCCTACAGCATGGGTTTTGATGATGAACAGTCCGCGGACGATCAGGAAATGGATATGACGGGTCTGAGAGTCGTCGTTGACCAAAGCAGCCTGCGCTATCTGAACGGCCTGGAGATCGATTGGAAGGAATCTGCTATGGGCGGAGGGTTTACGATCGAAAATCCGAATGCGAGCGCTACATGCGGCTGTGGAAGCAGCTTCCGCACAGCGACCGACGCGGGCAAGCCTGCTGAAGCTGGCGAGTGCTAAACCATTTTTTAAATCATGAATGAAATAAAGCTTCATTAATAATGAAGTAAGCCATCTTATAGGCGATAAACAGGGAGCAGCTAATCGGCTGCTCTTTTTTATAGAAAATTTCCTTCTCCTTGTGACAATAACTGTATGCGCAGCCGATAACATATATAAGAGGCGAAATAAAACTTTTGTAAGATGGGGACGAGGTTATGGAGCAGGAAAAAACGACGGAAGCGTTAATTCGCAATACGCGAATTGGCGACGTTTATCAGGTGAAGCAGGCCATTCATCAAAGCGAGCTTTCCATTGTCTATAAAGCGCGGCAGACGGAGACGGGCGAGCTGAAGCTCATTAAAGAGTTTTTCCCCCAGCAGCTGGCGAGGCGAAAGGCGGATCATATAACGGTAGGCTGCGGCCCGGCCTTTGCCGAGAAATTTCGCGAGCTGCTTTGCGTCTTTGCGCAGGAAGCGATTATTTTGAAGAAGCTGAGCCATCCGCAAATAGTAGGCTACACGGATTATATAGAAGCAAATGGCACGGCGTATTTAGTTACGGAGTATTGCCGCGGCCTCACGCTGGAGCATTATTTGCAGCAGGAGGACGTCACCCATGCGCAGCCAGAGCTGCTGTCGATTGCTGGCGGAGTAGTAGGCGCGCTGAAATATGTGCATGATCAGGGCATCATTCACCGCGATGTAAAGCCGGGCAATATTATGATTGACGAAGGTGGCGGGGTGAAGCTGATTGATTTTGGCTCGGCGATTCCTTATGGGCATCCTGGAAAGCAGCTTATTTTTACTTCAAGCGGCTATTCGCCATTGGAGTTTTATTCGGAAACGTCGCGGCAGGAGCCGGTATCCGATATATATAGTTTAGCGGCTACGCTTTATTATATTTTTGCAGGGAAAGCGCCGCTGGATGTCAGGCAGCGCCTGTTCGAGGATAATCTTGCTGCGGTAAGATCGTATAACCATCGCCGCATTAGCGCTCCCTTCGATAAGCTGATCCACTGGGGACTTGCGATGTCGCCGGAAAAAAGATGCCGCTCTCTCGGCTGGTTCGCCATGGCACTCCGCTGGGAAAGCCTGTTAACAGCTGGCAAGAAGCGGGACAGGCAGCTTTAGCGGGCAAAAAAAGCATCGTTTCTTCTATTATAAATAGCAAAGCAGCAGCATGAAAAAGCGTCTATGACAACGAATTGTCTTAGGCGCTTTTTCATTTGGACCTTGTTATATAAGCTTCATTATAAAAGTTAAATGATAAAGCTTCATTCTCTAGCTCAATCCGGCCTTGTAAAAATATTCGTATTCGCCTTAATCGGCTTGTAGCGCAGCTCAATCTCCGTAATGCCGTCCTCGAACGTAATATACAGCTTGTCGCCATATTGCAGCGGCTCTTTGCGGTCTTTGCGCAGCGCGGTTTTGCCGCGTACGAGTGTGCAGCGTGACGTATGCTTCACGAACAACGTTCCTTTTTTCCCTGCATAAAAGGTAATTGCTGCTGCTTCAGGCAGCGGCTCATTAATATCAAGCGAATGGAACAGCTGCTGCAGCGTAATGGAATGCTGCGGGAATGAAGTCAGCGGCCAATACGTCACCGGAATTTCATTGCCGCTCGCGGTGTTCAGGAAGAAGCCTTCCAGTCTGCCGGCAAAAGGCGGCTTCGGACGCAAGACGAAATAAAGCACCGTTCCAATAATCGCGAGTATCAGCACACTAACTGCAATTTGAAGGTACAGCGTCCAGACGGACGTTACTTCTACTTTAATCGTCCGCGTCAGCGTTCCGCCTTCCGTATCTGCCGCTTCTATAACCAAGTCGGACGTTCCGGTTTTGAGCGGCTCCAGCTGCAAAATGCCATCGGCTGTAATAGAAGCATCATAGCGGTTAGAAGCAGCAGTAGACGCAAGCTTGAAGGTTAAGGGATCATTGTTCGGATCCGTGAACAATGTGCTTAGCGCAATGTCAGAGCCGCCATCTTCCTTGCTGAGCTTGATGCGGCCATCGCCTGCTTCTACAGGAGGCAAATTAGTAACGGTTAGCGGACCGCCCGGCATAACGCGGTAAAAATCCGGTCCTTCCATTCGCACGCGCCAGCTGTAATTGCCCGAGATCGGGAAGCTATAGCCAGCCTCCAGCTTATCCTCTGTCAAAGTCATCGGAATTTCCTCTGATTTTTTCGTATCTTTGTTAGTAATCGTAAGCACCGCTTTGACCGTTGCATAAAAATCAGCATCTGCCAGCGGCGAGCCGTCTGGATGGAATAGCTGTGTTTCGAACGGTGTAGGCTGGCCCTTCACAATATCTTTATCAGAAGACAGCTTTGCCTCACCATTCAGCTCATAGTTGGCCAAAACATAAATTTTAACCAAGTCGCCCGAGACGCCGCGGAATTTCAAGTTAAAGGTACCTTTGAGCGGCGACGTAATTTTCAAAATCGTATATTTGCTGGAATTGTACATCCGAATGTTGCTCGATTGATAAAAGAGCTGCGTCTCATTGATCGGTTTCTCCGAAATGAGAATAATGTTGGCCTCGCTCATGCTCCCGTTCGCTATCGTGACCGGAACTTCCTGCAAGCTGCCTTTCGCTGTTAGAGCGGCAACGGGGAGCAAAATCGACTGCACCTGATCAGCATAAATTTGATTGAAAATTTCCGGCAAATCCTCGGCGCTGCTCGTCATAAACGATTTGCCGCCCGTTTCTTTCGCAATGCGGGCAAGCTCCGCTTTATTGACCGTGCCGTCATGATTAAGCCCAATCGTATAAATCGGGAAGCCATTTTTTTTCGCAAGATTGATTGCTGCGGTTACATCCTCCCCTGAATCCTGCACCGTGCGGTTGCTGGAGTAGATGCCGAGATCTGTGGCTCCGTCTGACAAAAGCACAACATAGGCTTGGCTGTCTTCCTTGCGCTGCTCAGCGAGCATATTCGTGCCCTTGAGCAGGCCAAGTCCAATATCGGTATAACCTTTGCGCTTCAGCGACTCGATCGAGCCCTTCAATCGGGTGCGCTTCTCCTTGACCGACATATCCGTCAGCGGCTGGCTGTCCACAATCGAATGGTTGTAGGCGACGTATCCGATGCGCGTACGCTCGGCCTCGCTCATATCCATCAGCATATGGATAACTTCCGCAGACGTATTGCCAGGATCGGTTTCCGTCATCGAGTAGCTTGTATCAAGAACAAACATCGCATCAAATTGGTTGGCAGGTGGAGCAGCTTCCGCGGCGGCGGAAGGTGGGTGGGAAACAGAGAGACTTAGCAATAAGCTGCCTATGCATAAAAATAACAAAGAACGTATAAATGGTTTTTTTATCATAATTGTATGTATAATCCCTTTCTTTCTAGTTATTTATGGGTTGAATAATTGATCGAATATGGAAGAACAGGGCGGCGCGGAGGCGCTTATAGGGCGGGCGGCTTATGGGAAAAACGAAGTGATTTACATTGTTTGGGCATTACCCTAAGAATGTTATCGGAATCCATCTAAAAATTAGTAATAGATTTCGAAAAATAGAGACTTTAGTTCTATTTATTATTGTAAATAAGTCTAAAAGTCCTAAATTGTATTTATTGACAAACAAGGATTGGAGTGTTTAGTATTATTGGTGTAAAGTCTAACTTTGTAATAATTTGTATGAAGACCGAGCCTATTGCAGGAAGGAGGGGCGCTATTTTTGCTGAAAAAGGTAGAATCATTGCTGATTTTGCTAGAAATAGCTTTGCCGCCAGTGGACGGTTTAGCTGTTTACGCTTGTTTCAGCCTAAAATTATGCGCCATGCCTAATGGACATTATTAATCAGACGAACCGAACTATTCTTTTTGAGGAAATTAATCCCGAAAAACTGGACTTGATAACGCTGGTAGGCGACGTGAAAGGCATTGATAGCCTAAGCGACGACAAGGTAAAGGAACTGAATACGAACCTGCTCGTTCGCAGCTTCGATGAGTTTCTGGACAAGTTTTCGCCTAGCGTCTATTCCTTTTTCAACGCAGCGAACCAGAAGGTCGTTTATTCCTTGAAGAAGCCGGAGGGGCTTGCCGAGGATCAAATTTCAGAAATCAAGATCGACCAGCACAACGATTTTCTGAAAATGCTGTTTACGCTCATTGATGCGAAGCGCAGCCAAGGCATCTCCAACGTAGATTTCAAATTCGAGCATTTGCTCGACATGATTTCCCCGAAGAAGGTAATGGACGATATTCGCCAAGTGCGTAAGGAAATCCATTACTTGTACAGCCAGTACGAGAAGCTCGACGATGGCGATCCGAAGCAGCTGGATATGGGCGACAAGCTCAATGTGCTCTTCGAGGAAGCAAGCAAGAACTATAACAATGTTATGGCGATGCTTCCACTTGCAATCGAGGATATTAAGACGCGGCTGCTCCTTGGCGGCTCGCAGGAAGAAAATGCAAGCGAAGCGGTGCAAATCGGTTTGCTTACGATCGGCGAAAGCGGCGAGCTGAAAATCATTGAAGCACCGAAAAGCGACAGCCAGGAGCTGATGCTGCTTGATGAGAGCAGCGGCAGCGCACTCTCCGAAGTGTTCGCGGATGATTACGGTTCGGTGACGGATTCGCCGTCGGCCTATGTAAAGGATTTGGTTGTGCGTACGTTCTCGCCGCTGCCAGCTGTTCAAGCAGAAGTGGATACAGCGACAGAAGTGAGAAACTACAACACGTACCTGGAATTTTACAAAACGGCGAAGGATGATTTCGTCAAAACGGTTAAGCCGCTTGTGGAGAAAATTTTGGGCGTGAAAATGTTTTTCGACCAATACACAAGCAAAAACAAAGGTATGGCGCCGTCCCTGCTTATTACAAACAATAAGCTCGACATGACGGTGAAAAGCAGCAGCATTACAAGGCTGGAAACATACCTGAACACCGTGAATGCGAAAAATGATTTTTCCGATACGATTTGGTTCGGCATCGTGCCTTCCGTCGAGCTGGAAACAGCCGGAAAAGTAAAAGTATCGCGTGAGCGCTTCAAAGGCAACGAGCAAGTAGTGAAGCAGGACGGCAACAGCATGGAGTCGTTATCTTCCTTGCTTCAAGTGTTGGGTGAATATAAAATTCAAGTCTTTTTCAGCTTTGAGACAGGCGAAGAGACGACCTTCAGCAACATTGCCACTGCGGGCATCGACAAGTATTTGGACAAATGCAGCGTGCTGACCCGCAAATCCTACAGCGAATTCGCTATTCCTACCGTACCGAACTTCACCATTATTCCGAAGGACAAGTCAGGCGTTGTCATTGACAGCCGCATGCTGCAAACCGAATATGGCGTCCAACTGTCGCAGGAGAAGGAAGACATTTTGCGCCTGTGGATTGAGGGCGTTTATGTAGGCGCAGCTTATGTTGCCGCCGGCCTTGTTTCCGCTTATCAGTGTCCAGAATATTTGCGCGACCAATACAAAACGGTCAGCCGCGAATATCCAGGCGTCCGCTTCGACATTGAAGCAGGCGACAATGCGCTTCGCGTTCCGACGACGATGGCGAAGGAAATTTCCGGCTTCACCAACAACATCAAGGATGCGATTAATCGCAAAAACTTCGGCTTTATTTTCTCCTCGGAGAACGCGCAGCTGCAAGCGAAGGACATCAGACGCATTACGGTATACAAAGCGAGAAGCCTTGCCACCTCGGAGGACGGATTCGACTCCATCTATAAGACGCTTGTCAGTACTTATGTTGAGCGTATTCTCCGCTTCCAGACGGGCGACTTCAAGCATGAAAATATCGTGAAGTTCTTCAGCAACAATCCAAGCAGCCAAAAAAGCAAATGGCTTGGTTCGCGCGGCTATACGAACTCGATTATTCACGATGGCGATGATATGAGCTTCATCATTGATGAGAAGAGCAATCTTTGCCACATTGATCTTGTGTTCAACGGCAATGTGAAGAACCTTGAAGTGATGATTACAAAAGGAACAACGCCAGTTAAGGCGTAACGATTCCGCTTAAAGCAAGTCCCCAATCGGGTGTTAAAGGAGAACGCCTTCGGGCGCTCCCCTTTCAACATATATAGAACTCGTCAGGCGCTAGCACCTGCGGGTACACCATTTCAAGGAGGAATTTTAATATGGGATTTAAGTTGACGATTGAAGGCGCAGAAAAAATCGAGCTGGGCTTGGACAACATCCAAACCGTAAAGTATGACACAGATACACCGGATGATTCCAATGCACGCTCCACTGATGTAGGCGCAACGCTTCGCATCAGCGGCAAAATCATTACAGCAACAGACGGCGACGCTTTTGACGACACGCTCAAACTTGCTAACTGGTCGCTTGTTCCTGCTGAAAAAGCAGACAGCTACCGTAAAGTAACACTGGAAGTTATTTCTGCTGACCAAGTGGTTCGCAAAATCCACTTCCCGAACGCATTCGTTGTTGATTACACAGAAAGATTTGGCGACACAGAAGGTGTCGGCACTTTCGAACTGTACATCAAGCAAAAGAAAGACAAAACCGAATTTACAGCTATCGACGGCGGTTACCCGCTATAAGGCCTGAATTCGGCAGTGCCCGCTCGCGGGACCCGTTTCCTATAGAGCAGGCTAGCAAATTCAAGAGGCATATATGCCTCTTGAATTTGATTAAAGGGGTATTTCCCATATTTTGAAAAGTGATGAGGGAGCCGAATGAACAACTATTATGACGTTTTAGGCGTCCCGAAAGAGGCAGACGCAGCAGCGATCAAGCAGGCTTATCGCAAGCTCGCCAAGCGCTATCATCCTGATACGAATGGCGGCAGCTTGGATGCGGAGCGCAAATTCAAAGAAATTCAGAAAGCCTACGAAACACTGG
Source organism: Paenibacillus sp. Leaf72 (assembly GCF_001422685.1). NCBI lineage: Bacteria > Bacillati > Bacillota > Bacilli > Caryophanales > Paenibacillaceae > Paenibacillus > Paenibacillus sp. Leaf72. The sequence continues at coordinate 59,819 of NZ_LMLV01000030.1, forward strand.
GTGATCCGGATAAACGGAGCAGCTACGATGAGTCGCTTTCCGGCAGAGGGCATGCAGGCGGAGCGAAAGGCAATGCTGCGGGCATGGGCACGAATGCTGGAAGGAAATCGGCTGGCGGAGCAGCAGGCATGGCAGGTATGGCAGGCGTGGGCGGCGATGGAACACCGCTGTCGAAGCAATTCGAGCAGTTTTTCGGCTTTAAGCCGCAGGGCAAGGAAGGCATGACGGAGAAGCCTGGCGGCAAACCAAGCAATCCGCTGGATACGACGGATTTATTCAATCGCTTTTTCGGCAAAAAATAAAGCGGTGCCAAGTGTTCAAGGAAGCGGGAGAACGGAGGAATGACGGTGAAGGCGACGGCTGTTTCAGGTCGTAACCCGAGCGGCAGATCGGCAGGCATTATAGCCCTGGATATCATTATCGCCATTCTGGCTATTGAAGCTTTATATTATGCCTTCTTCATCAATGAAGACAAAATGCTGCAAGGGGCAACCGGCGTAATTGCAGGAGTTTTAATTGTTGTTTGGCTGGCTTTCAAATGGAGGCCGCAATGGAAAAGTGCAAGCAAGGCAGCAGTGATTACCCGGCTCGTCATGATAGACGAGGAGGGCGAGCGTTTGAAGGAATGGTACATAGATGGAGAAACCTCGCTATTAATCGGCAAAAGCTCAAGCCGCAGCGATGTGGATGTAGACCTCTCTGACGCCGAATATGCGTCGATTATCAGCCTGCAGCATGCGGTGCTGAACCACTCTAAAGGCATTTGGTATTTGGAGGATTTGGATTCGACGAACGGTGTGGGATTGCGCAAGTACAACAATAGCGTCATTACGAGAATTGACAATGAGCAATCATACCGCATAGATAGCGGCGATCTGATTGTCATTGCGAATACGAGGCTGCTCGTTAAATAACGAAAGGCAGCTGTACATAACGAAGAACATACCGCGAGACGCGCGTGCAAGCAGCTGTGGAAGCAGCGGCAGCGGCGTGCGTTTACGATTAAATAGACGGGGGAAGAGCTTAGATGAGTTTGACAAGATGCCCGAACGGCCACATGTTCAGCACCAGAAAGCATGGCAATTTATGCCCTTATTGCAGTATTAGCGTCGAGCCTGCGGCAGCCAAGGGCGGCGATCGCAAGGCGGCCCAGCAGCCGGAGACGGATGATAAGACGATGCCTTATTTGGGCGAAACGAAGGGAATTCATCCGGTAACGGGCTGGCTTGTCTGCATTGAAGGTCCGCAGCTTGGCCAAGATTACCGCATTATGGCGGAGAAAAATTTTATCGGCCGCTCGGAAGAGATGCATATTCGCATTATTGGGGATAACACCGTCTCCCGCCGCAATCATGCCGTTATCGTCTACGACCCGAAAAAACGCAATTTTTATTTGCTTCCAGGCGATGCTTCCGGTCTTGCCTACCACAACAATGAAGCGGTTTATTCCCCTGTCGAGCTGACCTCCTACGATGTCATCCAGCTTGGCCATAGCAAATTTATTTTCATTCCGCTGTGCGGCGCCCATTTTGAATGGGAAGACAGTTCAGGTTAAGCCGATGATTATGATGAGGCTGATGGATATTCCTCCGGTCATTATATTGCTGGCTTTTCTGGCTGTTATAGCAGCGCTGCTGCTCATTCGGCGGCGCCTGCTTGTAAACAGCCCGGCGGAAGCAGAGCCCGCGCATTCCGTACAGGAGCTGCCAATTGGCAACGGCCAGACGATTGGCGCAAGAAATGAACAGGATGATTATTTTGCCAGTGCCGAGACGCCGCAAGGGGTTGTAGCGGTGCTGGCCGATGGGATAAGCGGCCTTTCCAACGGCCGGATGGCAAGTACGGTGGCGGTCACAACTTTTATGCGGCAATTTATGAATGTCTCCGCTGAGAAGGAGATCGCCCCTTTTATTTCCAAGGCAGCGGGGCTTGCCAATAGTGAAATTTTGCGGCAGCTGGGCGGTGCAAGCGGCGGGACGACTCTGGTCGTTGCGGTAATGCGCGGCCTGAAGCTGTATTGGGGCGCAGTGGGCGACAGCATTTTGCTCATCTACCGAAATGGCGATTTCATCCCGGTTAACCAGAAGCATACGTATGCAACGCTGCTGGAGGAACGTTATTTGTCCGGCGAGATTTCCAAGGAGGAAGCACTGGCGAATCCTCAGCGCAAGCAGCTCATTAACTATTTAGGCTATGAGGGCTATCAGGAGATGGAAATCGGCGAGAAGCCTTTCGAGCTGCGGCAGGGCGATAAAGTGCTGCTGTGCAGCGACGGTCTATACAATACCTTGTCGGAGGTGGAAATGGAGGAGGCGCTGAAAAAAAGCCAGGGCCCCCATGAAGCAGCCGAATACATGATTGAAGCGATCGAGAAAAAACGTTTGGTCAATCAGGATAATGCCACCGTCATTGTGCTGGAGGTCTGGTGATCGGCGGCAAGCGACAAGGATGCGGAGGTACAGATGAGAAAGGAAAACAGCAGCTTCAAAACGGATTTCCTGTCGGAGGCAGGGACGTTTATGGAAAATCGGGATTATTTTGCTTACGTCGAGCTGGATGACAGAGCCTGCTGGATTGTCGCGGATGGCTGCGATAACGATGTCGAGGTGCGCAGCGCCGAAATGGCAGTGCAATGCCTGCTTGAAAACTTCACGCATAGGCCGACAATGTCAAAGCGCAAGCTGGAGTCTTATTTGCAGGAAGCGCAGGATTGGCTTCGCCTCGAAAGCCGGCGCGTACGGCTGAAGGTGAGCTTAATTATGGTCGTTACGGATTATACCCGCATCGTATGGGCGGTAGCGGGTAACGCGCGGTTGTACCATTTTCGCGGTGGTAGACTGATTGGGCAAAGCAAGGATTTGTCTTTAGCACAGGCGATGGCCGATCGCGAAAGCATTTCCGCCTATAAGGTGGATCGTCACGAGGAGCGCCACAATTTGCTGCAATACGTCGGCAAGCCGGAAGGCTTAGAGCCGTTTATTTCGAAAAAAACGGCGCTAAATGACGGCGATGTGCTGCTGCTCGTTACGCCGGGCATGTGGGAAAGCGTGGACGTTCCTGAAATGCTGGATTCGCTGGAGGATACCGAGGACCCGACCGCGCTCGTCGATACGCTTGAGGAAGTGCTGCTCAGCAAGCAGCAGCCAGTCATTGGCAATTATACGGCGGCCGCTGTCTACGTAGATAAAGTGTACAAGGAAGACAAGAAAAAATGGAGCAAATGGGTGAAGCGGATTGCGCTGGTGATGATTCCGGTCATCATTGCGGCCGGCTTCGCTATTTATTATAAAAGCCGGACTGCGGCGCGGATGGCGGAAAGTCTTGCCAATATGCTGGAATATGAACAGACGGGCGACACCTACGTCGAGGAGCGCAATTATGCGCAGGCGCTGAAATCGTACAGCGAAGCCCGCGCTGAAGCGAAGAAGCTTAAGGATAAAGTACATATCGCCTTGTATGGCGTGAAATACAAGAAGGTCGATCTCATCGTCGCCGGAGACGGGTTTCTGAAGGACGGCGACTACGAGAAGGCGCTGACGCAATACAAGAAGGCGAAGGAAGAGACGAAAAACGACGGGCTCTATGACCAGCAGGAGCTGGATCAGAAAATAAGCCAGATCGATGAATATGTCCGCATCGCCGCGATTGTGCAGGAGGCGGATTTGAAGGCCGAGGGGCAGGATTATTCGGCAGCGGTGCTGCTCTACAAGCAGGCGCGCAAGGCTGCGCTTAATGTGGGGTTTGTCGAAGGCGAGAAGGAAATTAAGACGAAGCTGGATGAAGCCGAGGCGAAAATTGCCGAGCTTGTGAAGGAGCAGAAGCTGCTGAAGGCCGAGAATTTGGAGAAGCGCGGCGACCGCAGCTTTGCCGCTGGCAATTATGAGGCGGCGATTGACGCTTATACGCAGGCACAGGCGATTTATCAGGAAATCGCGGTGCTGGAGCCGGTGCTCAAGCTGGAGCGCAGCATCGGCAAGGCGGAGGATAAGCTGAACCCGGTGCCAAGCCCGGCAGCGGGCGGCGATGCCGGCACGGGAAGCGGCAGCGGAGCGGGCAGTGCCGGAACGGGAAGCGGCAGCGAAGCGAATAGTGACGCTGGCGGAAGCAGCTCGGGCAGCGGCAATGCGAGCAGCAGCGCGGGCAACAATAGCGGAGCAAGCGGCAGCGGCGCAGATGCTAGCGGTGCAGGCGGCACCGCGAATAGCACTGCCGATGCGGGTTCGTCAGCCGGAAGCGGAGCGGGAACGAGCGGCGGTACGGTGGCAACTACCCCGGCGGCAACGCCAACGCCTACTTCGGTGCCGTCAGATCTGGAAGCAACGGAGCAGGCGAATACAACGGGCTAGCTGCAATAGCTAAGCCAAAGCAAAGCACAGCAGCCAGCAGGGAGGGAGAACGGAATGAAGGATATCATACAGGATCGGCTTAGCCGGATGGAGGATTTGGAGCAGCGAAAAATATTAAAGCAGCTCATGACCAGCATGTTCAACGGGGTCGTCGATTATCAGGAGAAGATGAACCGCGAGCTGGAGCAGCGCATCTTCGGAGAGCTGGGAGCGGGTGACGACAAAAATGATATTTTCGTCACCGTCTGCGCGCGGGAGGATATCGATCCGATCCATGATTTTTTGTATCCGATGCTGCCAGGCGACGCCAAGCAGCCGGAAATTCCGCTGCATGACATTGTTGCAGGCCTGAGCCGCAAGCAGGAGTGCAAGCTGCTGACGGTGTTTATGGAATGCAGCTATCCCGAGCTGAATGAGCTGCTGGCACGGCGCCGTATTTTTCAAGGGAAGATGGAAACGAATCGGGGGAGCTATGCAATAAGCGCCCGCGTGGAGCGGAGCCAGACCTATACGGGCGAGATCGAGCGGCTGTATGATGTTTTTCAAAAAAATGGCATAGCGTGGAAGACACTAAATCATCCTTACGCCTATAAGTTTATTGATCTCGTGCTGACCGGAAGCGACCGCATTCCGGAGGAAGACGAGGAGATTGTAGAAATTAGCGTCGATCTGGAGCAGTATGAGCGCTTTAAAAAACCGGATATTGTGCCGCTATGGAACATTGAGCGTCTGGAAATTCGCAACAGCGGCTTTCCGGTTCCGGCTGCGGACCGCATCAATTACGAGCATGTGCTGTCCTTGCACAAGACTGGAGCGGGTCACGGCTACCTGGTAGACGCCGATGAGCAGGATGTCCGCTACATCAAGCGCTCCGCCGAGGATTTGACGGTCGTCAGCCCGAAGGAGGCATCCGGCGTATGGAGTGTCTGGAAGCTGACCCAGCCTATTATGTCGCAGGTTGGCAAGCTTGATTATCCACTGTTCTCCAACCGCAAGCGTGAAGGCTTTATTGGAAAATATGCCCGCCAGCAGTCGGTGGCGGTGCGCGCAGTCAGCGAGCTGATGCGTCTCGTGCATTCCTTCGAGGCCGCGGATGCACTGGAGCTGGCAAGCGCCGAGGTAGATGGCAAGCCGCTCGGCCGCAGCGGGCAGACGTATGGGATGAATCCTTTCATCAGCGATAATATTCGCTCGGAATCGGGCAAGAAGCGGCTGAAGCTGACCTTTCGGGGGCGCGGGGCGACGCAGGCTGGAGCTGATTTTGTGCTGAATGATGTGATGAGTTTTATGGTATCTGAAATTCAAATGCATTTTCCGGAATACAGCTGTGAAGGAGAATGGGCTTGAACTACGTATGGGATTTAGTCATCAAAACCGAGCAGAAGGGGCTTGCGCGGAAAGGGCTTTATTTTACGCCGGCCAAAGTGTATTCGCCTTATATGGAGCTGAGCTTGCCCGATCTGAATGCGACGCTTGTGGATCGGGACATTGAGGTTAATGCGGATTACCGTTTTACCGATATTTTTGACGGCATGTTTGATTTGGATTACGAGGAATGCGCAGAGCTGAGAGTGGCGCTGTTCGATATTATGATGCACTTTCTCGCCGATGTGGATTTATCGCAGGGGATGAACCTGAGGGAATATTATATCCGGTTTATTTTGCGGGATATTGAGGACGGCCTGTTCGGCGACGAGGTGAAGCATGGGCTGACGCTGTTCACCCGCGACGAGCGGGAGGTTATTGCGGCCAATCTGCTGCGGCTTTATGAGACAGGCGAGGCGGTTTATCTATTGAAGGATACGATGCGCAAGCTGTTCAAGCGCTCGACGATATATGTGAATTGCGAGGAGAAGGACGAGCTGGTGTTTTACGTCGGGCAGAAGCGGACGGAGGCAGTCGAGGCGCGAATTGAGCTGGTGCGGCGGCTATTTCTGCCTGTACGGTTTGTGACCGAAATTTATTGGGAATATCATTTTGGCCTGCTTGATGTGGAAGAGACGATGCAAATCGACCGCATTGCGCTCTATTAGAGACGAAGGAGGAGGGCTGTCATTATGCGCAGCTATACCTATAAATTAACGAAGCCCGGTGCTGAAAATAACGCAGGAGCACGGCCCCAGGACGAAGCGGCGGCGACCCGCGAAGCGGAGCAGTCCCAGGGCAGCTACGATGAAGGAGCCGCAATGGCTGGCGGGGACAAAAGTGTTGGAGGCCCGAAAGGCTACGGGCAAGGGAAAGTGCAAGGGCAAGGCCCAGCCCAAGGCGATCAAGGCGGGTATGGCCAAGGCGCGGGAAACAACGATGGTTATGGTCAAAGCCAAAATCAAGGTTATCCGGATGGAAACGGGCAAGGTGCTGGCAATCGTGGTGGAAACAGTGGATACGGCGGAAACGCTGGGTACGGTGGAAACGGGCAAAATCAAGGTCAAGGCGGCCGCGGCGGGAACCCCGATCGCTATATGGATGAAGCGGCGGCAGGCGGAAATGGCTATGGCCGTGGAGCGGCAGATGGCGGCCGCGATCTAGGCGGTGCAGGCAATAGCCGTGGGCAAGCAGGCGGTTATGGAAATGGCGGCTTGGATGATGGCGGCTATGGCAATGCCAATGGCAGTGCGAACGGAAATGGCAACGGGAATGTTAACGGTAACGGAAGGGCGGCTGGCAATGGTCCGGCGGCAAAGCTCGGCGGCAGCTACTTGGATAAAGAGGATGCAGCTAACACTGCTAATGGGAGCGGAAATGGGAGTAGTAATGCCCGTTATTCGAGTAACGGCGCAGGCGGCAGAGACGATATGCGGGGACCTTCGGGAGCATCGCGCCAGCCATCCGGCATGAGAACGCATTATACGCCGCCAGGAGCAAAAGGTCTCGGCCCGCAAGCTGGGCAAAATGCCCGTGGTGCAGCAGCAAGACGCTATTCGCTTGTTGAGCTGGAGCAAATGACGACGCATCAGCTGCGCAGCATTTGCCATCAGGAGCGCATCGTCAAAGGTGTTGTGGAGGCGCAGAGCCGCGAGGAGCTCGTTCGCATTGTGCTGAAATATCGCGGTGCAGATGAAAGCCTGTTTATTGATGAATATGAGGAGCAGGGCTTTGAGCGGCTCGAATATGCTTTGCAGCATTATTTAAATACGTCGCTGCGCGATGCGGCAAGCATCCACATCCCGGCGAAAATTACGATCTACAACGGCCTGCCGCTGGGTCGGCGGGATGGCTATCAGGTGCGTGCGCCTCATGTGCCGAGCGTGTGCGAATCGAATGTGCTTATTGTGAATGAGCAGGAGGAAGTGTGCGGAATTTTGCGTCTGGTAAAAGATGGATTAGAGCCAGGCGTCTTTATGCTGTGCGCAGATAAAAATACGGTGTACCGCCGAACGGCGAACCGCAATTACAGCCTGCTGCTGTTCCGCAAGCAGGATTCGGAATATTTATACAAAGCCTACTACAGCAATCGGCTGATGCCGCCTGCCAATTTGCATTACTGGCGCATGCCGGTGTCCGAGCTGGACATTCGCGAGGTGGAGCAGACGCAGGCGGTGCTCGCGATTGACTTCGGCACGTCGAATACGACGGCTGGCGCTTTTCTCGATTATGGCTTTATTGCCGAGCCGAGCAGCCATGATATTTTGAACGGCAAGCTGCGGCTGGGAACGATAAATTATGTATCCTTTGCCAAAACGGCGGAAGGCGACGCGGCTGGCGGGGACTTCCTTCATTCTGGCGGCAGTGGAATGGGCGTTGCGTCCACGGCTGGCTGGATTGAAATGCTGCCGACGGCGATTGGTGTGGCCGATTGCGCCGACATGGGCGATATCAAATACACCTATGGGTATGAGGCGATGCGCCAGCTCAAGCATAATGCGCATGCGGGGAGAACGAGCGTTTTTCTCGGGATGAAGCGTTGGGTGAATGGGATCGGCAAAATGGAGGAAGTAAGCGATGCAAGCGGCAATACCGCCGTGCTGAGACGGAGCGAGCTCATACGCGCTTATTTGCTGCATGTCATTCAAACGGCAGAGCATCAGTTCAAATGCCGCTTTAAGCATTTGCATTTTACAAGCCCGGTGAAGCTGAAAGAGCCGTTTATGGCGATGTTCAAGGAAGTGCTGCAAGATGATTACGTCATTGAAACGGAGCATGCGCTCGATGAGGGCATGGCGGTGCTGTACAACACGATAGCTGACCAAATCGAGCAGGATCGCTACATGGAAGGCGAGACGTTCGAAGCGCTGGTTATCGATTGCGGCGGGGGAACGACCGACCTGTCCTCATGCCGCTTCCGCATTGAGGAAGGGCGAATCTCGTATAACATTGACATTCGCACCGCTTACGAGAATGGCGACACGAATTTTGGCGGCAATAATCTCACGTACCGGGTGATGCAATATATCAAAATCGTTTTTGCCGATTATTATGCCCGCGGCCGCGTCTTGACGGATCTCGATGAGCTGATCGGCATACCCGGCGCGGATTTATTCCGCCATGTGGATGAATATGGCGTTGCGGCGGTATATGAGCCGCTGGAGCAGCGGTATCGGGAAGCGGAGCGGGTGCTGCCGACGCGCTTCAAGCAGTATGAGAACCGGACGCGTGACGATTATTGGCGGGTGCGGCGCAATTTTTATTTTTTATGGGAGCTGGCAGAGGAGCTTAAGGTTGCGTTCTTCCGGCGGACGAGCACGTTCCGCAGAAAGTTTGAAATTGCAGAGCAGACGGCTCGCTCCGGGCGGATGGATCGCGGGGACAATGACCTTGAGGTGATGCCGATTGCCGGCTGGTGCTTGTCGTTGAATGAAGGCGGCAGGTTCACCGATCGCCATGACAGTCCGGACGCGGTGTTCACGGTTAATGAAATGTCCAAGCTGCTGAGGGCAGATATTTATAATATTGTGCGGGCATTTTTGGAGGATTTTTATGAGGATGGCCGTTTGCAGCAGTACGCGATGATCAAGCTGACTGGGCAATCGTGCCGAATCGAGGCGTTCCGCGAGGCGCTGAAGGAATTTGTGCCGGGGCGCAGCATTGAGTTTGGGCTGAAGGCCGATGAGGCGGGCAAGGTGCCGGAGCTGAAGCTGGCGTGCCTGCGCGGGGCAATTCGGTATTTGACGGCGCGCAAGCTGGGCCAAATTCAGACGACGGTGACGCGGAGCGCGCCAGTCGTGCCGTATACGGTGACGGCCTATACGCATCAAGGCGGCGAAAAAGTGCTCATCAGCAGCATGGAGCAGCTTAGCCGGATGCGGGGCGCGGTGTCGCGGCCGATGCATGTATCGGAGGTCGCTTTTTATCTCAAGAGCGGGGACGACAAGCTGCAGCGCAAATACGTGTATGATAACAGCCGCAGCGTTTACAATGCCGCGTTATATGAAGAAATCGCCGCCTTGTACGGCGAACAGATTCCACAGGAGGAAACGGATTTAATCGTGAATGGAGAAGTGAAATTTTTCGTTGTGACGGGCGAAAATCAATGGGGCTTCCACATCGTTCCGGTCGCACGGACGCAGGAGCAGCTCTTGCTGGGCGAGAAGCGGCTGTTCACCTTCGAGGATGATCTGTCGGAGCTGGATTTCTTTGACGGGCTGAAATAGATAGCAATGAAGAGATAGAGACAAAGCTAGAAATAAAGATAGAGCTAGAGACAGAGCTAGAAATAGAGACAGAGATAGAGATAGAGATAGAAAGAAAAAAAGAAAGTGCAAGGAGATTAGAAGGGTGAAATAGACAGGAAGGAAGTGAGCGGATATGTTTGCAGACCGCTATCCCAGCTTTCAGAAGGGCCGAATTCTAAAAACGGAGATGCTCAGCAATCTGCGGGATTACCCACGGCATATGTTCGATATCCAGTACAGCAGCTATTCGGATGGCATTATTTGCGGGGCTGAGGTGCTGGTGGGCGAGGAAACGCTGACGATCAAGCGCGGCATAGTCAAGCATGACGGTCGGTTGTTCAGTCTGGAGCAGGATTATGAGCTGCCTTATTCGGCATCGGGAAATGAGACGCTGATTAAAATCCGTTTCCCCTCGGAGCCGAGTGTACGCAGTGATATTACGAGCTATGAGACGGAAATCGTGCTGGAGCCTGCTGGCCAGCTGCGCGGGAACGAGCTTGAGCTGGGACGTTACAAGCTCAAGCCGGGCGCGAGGCTGCGCCAAAGCTATGAGGGGTTCCATGATTTGATCACCGAGTACAACACGGTGCAGCTCATTCATGTGGAGCATGCCGCTTACGGGCGCAGCACGATGGACCCGATCGTCATGCGCCTGTATGGAGAAGAGCTGCTGATGCGCGGCTGCTCTGATCCGCATGACATTTCGTTTGCGATGCTGTGCCTGAATGAAGGAACGGTGGCGATGCCCGTCATTGAGCATTATGTAGCCGCAAGGCTGGGGCTGGAGCGCCGAGGCGTGCAGCGGGGCTTTCATATGGGAGCGAAAGGCGGTTCAGGCGGGGGAGCTCATTCAGCGGCTGGCCGAGAACGGATGAGCGATACGGGGAAATTCGACGACCCGCTTCCAGTGGACCGGGACCAGCTGTATGGAAATTTGCGCCGAATACTCGGCAGCGTGCATCGCGGCGGAGCGGCGAAAGGCGACCTTCGCCCAGGCGGCATGCGGCGGATGCTGGTGGATTAAGGGAGTTCAAATACAGGAGAGATCAGACACAGGGGGCCATATTTTGGTTTATGCAGGTTTTTGGAAAAGGTTGTTCGCGTACATTATCGACGACATTATTTTATATTTGTTCACCTACATCGGCTTATTAATAATCATGCTACTATTCAGCATGCCGATAGCGGCACTTCAATCAGATTCTTTGTATAGTCAATCGTTCGATGGCTTATTTTCAGTGATAGTGCCGAGTATGTTCCTGTTCTACCTTGTGTTGAGATGGCTCTATTTCACCTTGATGGAAATGTCGCCTGCTCAAGGGACGCTGGGCAAAATGGCCCTTGGCATCATTGTAACCGATGAGCGATTTGAACGCGTAACGTTTGGCCGTGCGACGGGAAGATTTTTTGGAAGAATCTTATCTGGACTGATTTTGTATGTCGGTTTTCTTATTATTCCGTTTACAAGCAAAAAGCAGGGGCTTCACGACAAAATGGCAGGCACCTATGTGGTGGACAAGAAGGTGCTGCTGCTGGCCAAGCAGCTTGGATTGGATGTGCATCAGCCGCCGTTTGTGCAGTATCCGACGTATACCGCATATACGCCAGAGCCGGCTGCACGGTTTGAACAATAATATAAAACAGGGGTTGTGTACGAGTGTAGACTAACCCTGTTCAACCAATTGCTAAGACTGAGCAGTAAATTCAGTCTATTAGACATAGAGTGCAATTGGAAGTATTCAAATAATTAAATTAAGAGGGAGAAAAGCAGCATGAAAACAAAACTAACTAGAAAACTGGTCATTAAGATGTTGGGCATTATTTTTAAATCCGGGAAACGCAATACACAGGGAGCGCTTGTACTGAAGCGGGCAACTGGAATGTGGCTCGTTACGTTGATTGGTTTTCTTTTAACGGCGACCGTATTTATTTTGGGGAATGATCCAAGTACGATGAGCGCAGAACAGATCGTGTTCGTACAGCAATTTATGGGAGGCGGCATGGCCTTTTTTGGACTGCTGAGTCTAGCTCTGATCGTGTCCAAAACGGTGGTGACAGGCGAGAGTGTGACGACACATCGGTTATTTATCCGCAAGACGGTACGTTTTGACGAAGTGCAGCAAGTATCTTATGTGAAGCCTTTCTCTGGCTGTGTTGTACTGCAAAGCGCAAGAGGCAAAGTATTGATACCAATGGATACACATGGATTCGCAGAGTTTTATGAGCAGTTGAAAAAAGAACAACCGCAGCTGCAGCTGGATGTGGTGGAGCATGAATTGAATAATCGGGTGAATACATTGCAAAGTATGGGACATACGGTGCAGTGGTAACAGGTAGGCTTAGGCTTTAGCAGCAGAATAGAAGGAGGGCACGCTATGGAGCATATGGATGAGAAAATCATAATAATGATGAATGCTTTGGAAACAGAGGATCATTTCACAGGTATGGAAAGAGAACCTTTAGAGGAGCATCGCCCGGATTTGCATCAGCCGCTTGTAAAGGTTGGAACAGAGAGAGTACCCTTCATTCAACAGAGCTTATTAAACGGCAAACTTGCTATTTATATGCCAAAAGCATTTAAACCAATGACCCCTCAAGCTGCTGCAATTAAATATCCATCGGAGAGGCGCCCTGAAATTATTTTCACCAATGATAGCGGCACAATTAACTTAGCTATCAATCATTTAGATACACCGTTAAGTGAAGACGAAATGGAAGATTTTAAGGAGTCAATGAAGGAAATGCTTCAAAACATGCAGCCCATTCGAGAATGGTATGAAGATGGCATTAGGAATATACGTGGACATGCTATAGGCTTCTGTGAATTTTTGACCCCAGCGATAAATGTGAATTTGTATAACTTACTATTTTTCGTATCATTGGATGATCGAGCTTTGCTGTGTACGTTTAATTGTACAGTAAATGAAATGAAAGATTGGAAGCCCATTGCCAAAAGTATAATGGATTCGCTAGTCGTAACTTCTCTGAATCTAAACTTACGCTAGGAGGAGAGTGAAAATGACGGATGTAATGATTACCTATCAAAATGTAAAACTTGCTCCATACGAAATGGTCAATTTACAAGAACTGACTATGACCAAAAAACTCAATGAGCACACGTATGTCAAGTTAACGGGTATTGTACCTGAAGAAAAAAAACACAGCTATGTTGAAATGACAGATGCCAATACACAAATTGAAATTAGTCAAATGGACGATGAAGGAATCGCATCCCCCTTGTTTTGCGGTATTGTGTTGGATATTGAAATTAAAGTGGTTAGAGGAATCTACTATATGGAGCTTGAAGCGGTCTCTCATACGTATAAGCTGGATATTAAGCGGAAAAGCCGTTCTTTTCAAAATCAACAATGGACTTACCCGCAACTGCTGAAATACATAGGAGCAGACTATGAAGGGATGGAAGTGCTGGATGAGGCTACAGCAGGTGGGTCTATCGGGCAATGGAACCTGCAATATCAAGAAACGGATTGGGAATTTTTAAAGCGTTTGGCCTCACGTGTGCATACGAGCTTGATGCCTGCTGCTGTATTTAATACTCCCAAGATATATTTCGGTGTGTATGAGGGAGATGAAAAAGCGAAGCTAAGTAACTTTCACTATGAGGTGGAAAAAAAGATGTCCACGTTTCGTTACTTTAGCGAACATGAAGGTGCAAACGTCAATGAAAACGATTTTATTTTCTATAAGGTAGAAACAGATAGTGTGTTCGATTTGGGCAGCATGATCGCTTTTAATGGTAAGCAGATGTATGTATGTGAGGCTGAATCGACGATGACCGGAGGTATTATGAAGCATCGCTATACGCTGTGCTCACATCGGGGATTACGTCACCGGATGCTTTATAATGAGCCACTTGTAGGTGCCTCCATTCAAGGAAAAGTCATTGGCCTCTCTGGGGACAAGGTACAGGTACATCTTAGCATTGATAAGGAACAAAATAAGGAGGAAGCACATTGGTTTTCCTATTCCTCCATGTATACAGCTGAGGGAAGCAGTGGTTGGTATTGCATGCCGGAGCTTGGCGATCATGTCCAAATTTATTTCCCCAGTTCTCGCGAGACTGATGGTCTTGCAACGGGATCAGTTAGACAGAACAGCAAGGTGAGCGCAACGAACAAGCTAGGGAACCCGGCCATTAAGTATTTCCGAACTGCTTCTGGTAAAGAAGTAAAGTTGGCCCCTGATGAACTTGTAGTGACAGCTAAAGACGGCGATATATATATTCGTCTGAGTGATAAGGACGGTATTGAAATTCATAGCAGTAAACCCATTAAGCTGAATGCAGCAGCGGATATTACGATGAATGCAGGGAAGAAGCTTGTGTTATCAGCAAAAGAAGAGATTAACTTGAGCTGTAAGAAAAGCGAACTAAAAATGGATGGAAATACGACCATCACTGGTTTAGAACTTAAGACAAACTAGTGAAAAAGACAATGTGAACAGGAGAGGCGCAGCATGAGAGGGGAAACAGCGTTTCTAGCTTTTGTCGATCAAATAGCGATTCCAGCTAGGCAATCTGCTTTGCTTGCGTTGGAGGAGTATTTTCAGCAGCATAAGGAAAGCTTGGCAGCAGCATTTATTAGTGATTTCAAATCTTTATGCAGAAGTTTGAGTGAGAGGCAGGCAACAGGAGAGATAGGAAAGATTGGGTACATTACACACTCTATTCTACGAAGTGAATGGTTGACTGGGGGCTTTATATATTTAACGGAAGTTATGAATAAAGATTGGTTTTTGGACCGTAATGTGTGGCAAACGTTTTATTCAACTCCGTGGGTATTACCCTTTTTAAATGGTTATTTAAATGAATTAGATAGAGCTAGAAAATCATTTGATGCAAGGATAACGATAGCGGAATTAGATGCGTGGAGCTTGAAAGAAATTACTCATTTTCACACTTATGTAATCGCTTTGCTACGATTTGCTTTTGTGCATTTTAACTCAACGGATTGGCCGGAGCTGCAAGCATTGGAGAAGGAAGATATATTTGAAATTCGAATTGGTGAATATTTAGATGTAAGCGAGTCGGTTTATAAGAAAAATAATAAGCCCTATTCAGAAAATGAGTTTAGAATGCGGCTGGAAGAGTCGGAAGAAGATGCGGTTTATTGTTATGAAGATTATGGTTACCTTCAGCTTAGAGAAATGGAACTAGAAGGATTGGATTTCCGCAACTCTTCGTTTGAAGGCTGTGATTTCTCAAACAGTAGGCTAAACCGTTGTATATTATTAGGGACTCAATGGAGAAATAGCATTCTACAAGGAGTAGACCTTACTTTCAGCGCGATACAAGGCGCAAACTTTAGTTTTGCTTCGATGAACGAGGCTTGTCTAATAGGAGTAAATGGTTCAGAGGGTTTGCTTGATCAGTCTGAATGGAAGATGCCAGGTTTTACAGCCGTGAACTTTACGGGCGCGAGTCTGAGAGGAACGGATTTCTCAAGGGCAAAGCTCAAAGGTGCTATATTCCGAGAGGCTGATTTGACAGGTGCAAATTTCACCTTTGCTGACTTGACAGATGCCGATTTTACGGGAGCTAACCTGACAAACACTGTATTTACAATTACCCAGCAGCATGTACTAAGACAGGAAGTGAGAAAATGAATCATTTCATCATCACACAGGATGAACGTGTAACGAATGCGCTTGAACCGTTGGGAGTTCGCAATGCGATTAAGCAAGAGTGGCTAACTTTAGCAGGCAGCTATGAGTTGGATAATCAGCATTTGCACTTTCGTATTAAGGATCAATCTCAAGCGATTGAAGTAGATTTTATTGAACGGCCTGTTCCGCTTGTGTCGGATCGTATGAAATCCATTATTGAAAAATTTGCACCTCGAATGTATTTCAAGCCAGTGGGATTAATAGATCTGAAGCAAAAAAAACAGTTGGTGTACTGGTTGATTATACCTCCGAAAGTGGCATGTTTATCTAAAGAAACGGTTTACGACATGCATGGAAATGTACAGCGACTGGTTATAAATCGACAGTTAATTGGACGTTATCCAATGATAAGTATTGAAGGGATTCGCGAAAACATTTGGGTCATAAATTTGGCACTGGCAGAAAGCTTGCTGCGCCGGGACTTGGTAGGTGTGCGCCTTACGAAAGCAGCCTTAATGAACGATTAAAGGAGGCATCACAGCATGGCGAATAAAGAAGAGGTATCCCTGAAAAATAGCTCTGCCGGGGACAAAAAGGATTATGTGGTGGCAGGAGCCATTTTGAGTTGTAGCTGCGGAACACAACCTAGCCGTTTGAAAGCAGCGCAGAGCCATGGCGTTACTTTAAAGGGAAAAGCACAGCTGAATATTAATGACTATCAGCCAATGATTAATATTTTTCCATTCGGTAATTGCAGCAGCGTGATGAATCCAGCAGTATTGAATAGCCCATTGATGGATATTTACGGCGTGAAAAAAGCACCATGTATGCCTGTAGTTACGACGCCTTGGCTGGGTGGGAAAAGTGATAAAGCAGTAGCGGGTTGCCCAGCCTTGTTAAGTCACTCTACAACCATGTGTCTGTTTAGTGGTACGATTAAAATAGAAAATGATGGTCAAGAGCTTACGGGCACTGCAATGGGGCAGGAGGCTTTGGAAAAACAGGCGGAGAAAGATGCGGAAGAGGCAGAAGATACTGCTGATGCACTAAAGGGAGAATTGATCAAAAATGGTGTTGCAGGAGCAGCAGATACCGTTTTTGGGTCGCAAGTTATGGATAGACTCAGTAGTCGCAGCTATTATGTTACGAACGCTCCGGGTTTGGGGCCAGCTGCGAGTTTTGAATCTGTAAAGTTTAATCGAGGTATTGATGTTCTAAAAGGAGCGTCTAAATTAGCAGGCCCAGCAGCAGTTGTGACCTATGGTCTTGATGTGTATCAAGATGTTCAGAAGTATGATGGTGTTGATGCAGCAAAAGCTGTGACAGTATCTACAGCAGGTGCTGCTCTTGGGATTGGTGTAGGTATTGCCTGTACGGGAGTTGGAGCGCCTGTAGGTGTCGCAATTATTGCGGGTGTAGCGATAGGGGCAGGCTTTGGTATGGCGAGCAGCTGGATTAAAAAGAAATGGATTGGTCATTAAATATAGGGATAGGGTGTGAAACAGGAAATGGATAAGGGAGAAGGTTATATGGTTCTCTATGCGTTGCTATTTATCCTGTTAGCTTGTTTTATGTGGGTAACCGCCCTGCGTAGACGGAAAATGGATCGCCCTGGCTTGTTAGTGATGTATGTTGAAATAGGGATATGTGGATTGCTGACAGCAGGAGGAATACTAGCAGAGGAGTTCGGTTATACAAAGCTTTATGATAGAACAGCGACAGCGGTTTTAGTATGTATCGGTGCAGTTATTATCCAAGTATTCTATATGGGGCTGACTCATCAAGGGGATAAACAATCCAAAAAAATGATTCGTATTGGACTTATCATTATTCTTTGTGCTGGTATACCTGCTGGAATTGTCTTTTTAATAGATAAAATATGGAATTGAAAGGATGTATGAAGATGGCATTACTACCTATCGGCTCGATTGTTCAAATTCTGGGCGGTGAGAAGCGTGTCATGATTTACGGTCGTTTGCAGCAGCAGGTAGAAACTGGCCAAATTTGGGACTATATTTCGTGTTTGTATCCTGAGGGTAATCAATCACCAGATCAATCTTATATGTTCAATCATGATCAAATTGAACAGATTCATTTCACAGGGTATCAAGATATGGAGGAGCTCTCTTATCGGCAATGGCTTGAAGGGATAAAGGAAGAAATGAAGCAGGAGAAGTGATGTTGAAGGCAGCAGGAGGGAGGAAAAGACGATGGAGGTAGACAATCAGATCGTACTTGGGTACGGACAGATTCGGCTGCAATCCGCGTACGGATTCGAACGAATTCAGGAGCTAACCATCTATAAAGCCGTGAATGAGCATGCTGAGTTAACGGCAACAGGTGTAATAGCAGAAGAACACCAGGATCAGGCGGCTCGGGTAAGCGGAGAGCAGGAGCCTATTGAGCTTCAAGAGCTGAATGAGGAAGGGGCTGTCATCCGTACGCTGTTTAGTGGTGTGCTGAAGACGATGGTGATTCAACGAGTAAGGAATGTATTTACCTTTCGGTTGGAAGCTCTATCCCATTCAAGTCGAATGGATGTCAAGGGTGTCTCGCGAACCTTTCAGAATAAAGAGATGGCTTTTTCCGAAGCGATCGAAAAGCTGCTAGCGCCGTACCCGGGTTCGGACTATATTGATGGTACGTTTCAAAAAGCGAAGCTAAATCAGCTTTTTATCCAGTATCAAGAGACGAATTGGGCTTTCCTCAAAAGGCTTGCCTCACAAGCCGGAGCGGTACTCATTCCAGAGGTGACCGCATCAGCACCAAAAATATGGATAGGCGTACCTGAAGGTAAAGTAACCGAGCTCCCAGACATGCCCTATCGAATCAAACGCCATATATCCGCCTATTATGGAGCCCATCGAGATACGGAATCAACGCTGAGTGAAGCGAGCTTTACAACGTATACCATTGAAACCCCACGTTATATGACCATAGGGGAAAGTGTTATTTTTCAGGGAAAAGAGCTTGTGGTGGAAAAAGCGATTGGTGAAATGCAGCAAGGTATTTTATCTTATACGTATATTCTTACGCCATTTTCCGGCATTCGCCAAAATAAGATCCTTCCAAAAACGTTAAGTGGGGTTTCATTTAATGGAAAGGTGATAGAGGTTCAGGGGGAGCAAGTCAAGGTTCATTTTGAATTGGATGAGAAACAGGAGAAGAGCGAGGCATGCTGGTTGCCCTATGCAACGCCCTATGCAGCAGAGGGGAATAGCGGATTATATGCAATGCCGGAGTTAGGTGATTCAGTGCAGGTGCATATTGGAAGTCGTTTGGAGAACGATGCGGTTGTGAGGCATTCCATGCGTCAGAATGGACAAGCATCCGCGAAGCATACGGACCCAAGTGTGAAATATTGGGGCTCGCCAGCAGGCAAGGAAATGAAGCTGGGCACGACGGATCTGGTCATGACGGGCAAAGAAAACCAGCTGACCATCAAGCTGGATGAGCAGGGTGGCATTACGATAGATAGCGACAGCTCCATTGAAGTAGAGGCGGGAGGCGGGCTATTTTTAGGAGCAGGGACCATCAAAGGGACAGCAGCGGAAGCCATTCATTTGGTATGCGGCTCGAGCAGTATGGTGATGGACGGAGAAACCGATGTGAAAGCGGCAGATTTGCGGGTGGAAGGCATCATAAAGCTGCCTGTATTTGTGGAGGACTTGCCGTTGATCCCAGAACCGCCCCTCATGTCAGCTGTAGCACCCCCTGAGCCGGATGCTGCACCACAGGCAAAGCCAGAGCCGGAAGCAGAGGCACCGAAGAAGAAAGGTTTATTTGACAAGCTGTTGGATGGCGTTCAAACAGCTCTGAGCGTCGTCGGAATGATCCCGGTCGTAGGAGCAGTAGCCAACGTTGCGAATGCGAGCATATCGGCAGCCAGAGGAAATTATACTGGTGCAGGGTTGGCACTGGCAGCGAGTATTCCGTTTGGTGGATGGTCAGCGCCGAAGCAAAATGGACAAAGTGGAAATGGTCAGGGAAGCAGTGCGCTCCAGAATTTATTTCAACTTCTGCTGGAAAATATGCCGGGTTTATTAGGGGAGCGCTTAGGAAAAGTATTTACAACCGCACGATCACTAGCAAGCAATGTGGATTGGCAAGAGGTATTGGAGAATCTGAAGAGAGAAATGATAAAGCAAGAAAATCAAACGGTCATTTCTGGTGTTATGCCGCAGCAGGATTTAGATTATGTGGGAAACAGTTCCTCAGAAAAAGATGGAGTAACGATTGATGAATATTATCAGGAAGCTTTGAAATATTATGCATATCAGAAAGAAAATAATCCTTTCTTTACTATGATGAGTAATAGTAATATTGTATTCAAAATGGATGCTATCAATCAGTTGGTTGATGCAGGACAATTGTCAACGGAATCAGATGAATATAAGAAGCTAGTAGCCGATATTTATTTTAATGGATTTGGAACAAGTGAACTAGCGGCTACGAATTATTTGTATATGATTGAAAATCTTAATCCAGTATTGCCTGGCAGAGTTGGATCAGGAAGAGGAGGAGCGGGAAGAGGAACGGCACCAGGAATTGGTAACACAGGTGCTGCCGGAGGAAAGACAGGAACAAGTGGAGCATCTGGTAATGGCAAGAATGGGACTACTAAGGGTGGTCCAGGGGTTAATCAGCCAATTATGGATGCAGATGATACGGCGCATTATAATGGAGCGAGTAGTACTAGAAATAAAACGACTGGTAATGAAGGTAATGGAAACAATTCAACTGGTGGAGGAACTTCTAATACTTTGGGAGTTGTTCAATCCAGAATTAATGTTGCGGCGGGAAGAACTCGATTTACACCACTAAGACCAAAAACAGGAGAACCGGTATCGGCGGGGTGGGATCATGTTGTTGAGGGACATTTTAACGTACCACTTGCAAATAGCAGATCTGTATTTTCATTGTCTCCAAATGAAGTCAAAACGATTCTACAAAGTCCAACTGTTGTTAAGTCTCCAGTGACTGCTATTCCGGGAGGACAATACGTCAGAGTGGTAAATGTGGGAAAAGTTGTTGGTCATACAGCTTTGAAATTTGGAGGAAAAGAAACTACTTGGATTAAAATTTTTACTGATAAGGCTGGAAACTTGATATCAACCTATCCAGTACCAGCACCATAATTATGTAGGGGGCAAATATTAATATGAAAGAAACTATTAGTTCAAAGCTATGGAATGATCTATTAAAAAAACTTGAAAAACCAGATTCTTTAAAAGATTTTTTGAATTATTATATAACGTTAACTTCTTGGATAAAAGAAAATGATCATTACTTTAAAGAGGGGATTCTTGGAAATAAGAGACTTAATGTATTGTTGGATCTAAATCCTGAAATATATGTTATTAATAGGCCAGATATAGTTCTTTCAATGGAGCTAGAAAGAAAAAAAACTATTATTCCTAAAAGTAAAGACAGTATTTTAATGTTGTTATGTAATACTTTATGGGAACTAGTTACAATTAAATCTGGGAGAGACTGTGCTAATTGTGATGATGAATTGAGGTATGTCGTTGAGGAAAATGGTTATGAGAAGAAGCAACAATTAGTATTAGAGTGCTATTCCTGCGGATGGACTGAAAATTATGAGGGAATTCCATGTAACGAAAAAGTGGATAAGATTATTCCAGCCAATAAAGAAGATTTAATTAATTTAGGGGTTTATTTTTAAGGTAATGAATTGAAAACTTTGCGACGAATTAAATATTAATTTTTTAATTGTGAGGTATTTTAATTTTCAATTAAAGGCTTATTCTTGCTTAGGAAAATAAGTAGGAATAAGCTTTTTGTTAATAAAGGGAAACGAAAAATCGACGTTACACATAAATGAAATGATAAACTCAAATTTTAAAATAATATATAATTCTGGGTGTTCAGTCCATTTGAGCGCAAAATAAGAGGTTGCTTGGAAGAGGCAATGTATCGAAAGAAGTGACAACAATGGGTGGTCTAGGGGGTTATCGGCCTATTATGTATACAGACGTTACGGCGCATTATAATGCAGCAAATAGTACTCAACCTAATAAAGTATTTGTTGAAAGCTCGATAGTATATTTCAAATTTGCCAAGCAATAAAAATGCCCTAGATGGTGTTACAGTGTTTGGTATATATAAAGGTGTAAGAGTAGGGGGAATTAAAACTAATTGGGAGATTGGAACGATATTTCCTGACAATATGTCGCAACCATAAATTGTAGGAGGTTATTACTTTATGTTTAATGAACAAGTGAGGGCAATCTTAGGGGCACGAGCATTACTTGATGATAATGATCCGAGAATTGAATCTAAATGGGAGGAGTTAACAGAAATACTCAGTAGAGATGAAAATTTAACACTAGGCTTTATACAGGTATGTACTAAAACGGAACTCATGTTTTTAAGTGAAGTTTTTGAGGAGATAGCATATAATTTACAAAGTAAAAGATATATTGAACTATTATATTCATTAGATAAAAGATATCCTGATTTGGATTTAAAGAGACATATAGAAGTTGCTGAGAGCTACATGGATTAATAAAAAGAAATCCTTCATTTTGAAGGAATCTCTAATATACAAAAGGGAAATAAAAACAAGGCATATTCAACTTCATTAAAAGTTGGATATGCTTTGTTTTATATTATTAGATACTTAAACATAGTGAGGGAACAAATAAGGAGATGAGTTCATGGAGATAATAAATAGTACATATTATGAAGGGTATGAAGGTGAAGGAGAGATCCAATTCATAAGATATCTTTCTAATGGTGATAGATATATTCTAAGAATCTGGGATGGATATTTTGATGAAATTATTAGAATAATTAAGCCTGAAGAACACGGATGGACCGGTCTAGCATATTACTACAATGTTGAAGAACCTTGGTGTGAGGAGCCGTGGAGAATTCCGGATATAGATGTAGTACTAAAGCAATTGAAAAAAATAGAATCAGATCAATTGAATAAGGAGGCAAAGGAACTGCTTATTGAGGTTTGTCAAATGCTATTGGTTTCCATGAATCTTAATGAAGATGTATGGATCGTTGATGAATAGCTTGTATTTTGTTGGATAATTACAATATCTGTATGTCATATTCACTATTAAAAGCTTATTCCGACTTGAAAATCTGAGTAGAAATAAGCTTTTTTTAATAAAATGAAGCGTAAAACCGACATCATCATCATTGATAACCGTTATTGTTATGATCCATTAAATCGTGAAGTATTAAAGATTTTTCGGAAAAATGGACGATTATAATTACTGTTTCTCGATCAAACATGAACAAAATATTGAGGACGTTAGATGAAAAAGAATTGAAAATAAAAGGTGGAAGGAGAAATAACCAATGATGGAAGCTATAAAACTGCTACGGGTGATAATATCAAATCAGAAATGCTGGATCAATATACTATTGTAAGAAAGTGAGAATACAGTTATGAAACTTACTCTTGATATAAGTAATGCAGAATTTGACGGGATAGTTGATGTTGATGCAGAAGTTACTCCTACCATATTTCTAAATTTTCCAAGTAATATTAAGGGGACTTATGAGTTTGAACTTATTAATTCAATTATAAACATCTATGATTTTAAAGAACAAATAATAAATCAAGGATTTTGTATAGAGGACGACTCGCTCTTTGTATTTGGAAAAATGAAGGTGCGAATAGAGGGAGTCAAAGGGGCAGATTTTAAGATAACCGAAGGTGATTTTCTTACTGGTCGAAAACAATATCATACCTGGCCGTATACGCTAAATAAGGGAGATATTATTTGTAAATGTGGGGGGAATCTGTCTTTCCTCACTGACAGTTATGTCTCCATTATTATGGTGACTGAAAATAAACCCAAAATCACAATAACTTTTAATACCGAAGAGACGGTTCCAATTGATTTTATGAATAGTAGCAGTATAGAAAATGCACATTTAAATAGAACAAAGTATGAACATACTAGTTCACAAGGGAAATTATTTGACTTCGGCTTTTTTCAAGAATATCTGGGCTCAGGCAGAGAAGTAGTCAAAAGCGAATAGTCTTCCGTAATTTGACGGATTGTAATATAGAAGAGTATTCGGTATTGCTCGAAAAGCAGGAACTGCCATGCCGGAGCAAGTTAGAGTTTTAGATCAAGGACATTGGAAGGAGTAACAGTATGAAAGAAGTATTGATAAATGATTCCTACTATATTGGATTTGAAGGAGAACCTGAAATAGTATTTATGTATGAAAGCCTAATTGGGAGGCACGAGTTAAGACTATGGAACGGATACTTTGAAACCTTTTTAGATTGTTTGTTGGAACAAGTTCCAGTTCAAAATGTAATTTTACATGAATACTATATACATGAAGGTTGGTATGATGAGAGTCCTTGGGAAATCCAGGATGTCGAGGGGGCGCTGCAATTATTTAAATCGTTTGCTGTGCGTGAGTTAAAAGAAGATGAAAACCGAGCTTCAGAAAATATAACTGCTATGCTTCCTTTACTTTCAGTTGATATCATTACTTTTTTAGAGCAGGCAAATGAAAGCGGAAGTAGAGTGTTTATAATTTACGATTAATTAAGGATCTTCTCTCTATAGAAAGAAGAATAGTAATTAAAGGCATGTTCCACTTAATGGGGGATTATAAAAAGAATGAATTAACTATAGCAGATCGAGCCTGAGGCAACATTGTTTTAAAACTTATGAGAACTGAGAGGTGAAATACATGTTTGAAAAACTGGATCGTTTATTGTCAGTTCACACGACAGCGGATTCCTGGTACGATGATGGTTTTATATTTGCAGGTGATATGCTGTCTGAGTTCAGCCCAGAGGATTGGGAGGAATTATCAAGTAAAGCGCTTGCTAAGCCATTAGAATGGCAGAGAAAATTAGCCTATTGTATGGATAGCAGCTGTAATATATATGAACTAAAGATTCTATTATCATTGCTTAACACTGAGGATGAGGAACTTTTTGAAATATGCATAGATACGCTAAGAAGTTTTGCGACTCCGGACAGCAAACAAATGATGACTAACAATCCAATCATACTGGATCGGGTACATGATTTGCTGCCCAAGTCTGGCATAGCAGTAAAGAAAATACTTGAAGACTTTATTGTTAAATTCTATTCGTAAGAAATCAGGCTGTCTTTCTGGCATACATTCGTTTTCATTAAGTGTGAGAAAGGAATAGGAAAATGGTTAAACAAATAATAGAATTGATAACTAATGCGTATTCAAGAAAAGATGATGATATTATAATATTTGCATTAAAGAATTAAAGAATGATTGCAATTTAGAAGAATTAGTAGGTGACTATTATAATCAGCTTATTAGAATGATTCCTTTAGTTAAGGATGAAAGTATAAAGGCGCTTTTAATAGAAACTATTGCTGAGTCTCCTGAGTTTGTTAGAGATAGTGATCGATTAGATGAATATGTGAAACTGATTTCACAAGGTGCAACTAATGTTAAAGGTGCAGCAAGATGTTTAGGTGCATTTACTGCTTCTGGATTTACGAATAATGAAATCTTTCTAAAGATAGCCAGAAACGTAGAAAATGAATTTGCTGTTGAATTACTTGTTTCAATGGGACGTTTTGAATGGGGAGATATACCTGGTGACCTAGTGGCATTTGCTCAGGAAGTCCATAAAGCACAAAGAATAAGAAATCGTTCAGGAGTATTTGCAGCTTTTATATTAATTGTCCATCCTTTAGTTTCAGAATATGCACATATTAGTTCAATGTCCTTTGGATACCCATACAAAGAGGCAGCAGTAAATGATTGGGCATGGGTAACTCCAAAAAGTACAGAAAATATGGTTAGAAGGAAAATAGTCACTCAAAAGGAAGCTGATTTGTTGATTAAATTAGGAGAAATATTGAGTGGTAGTTTAAATGAAGAAGAAAAAGAAAATCTATACAAAGAATTTTTTGGAGAAAAAAATCCGTTTGATGTAATTTTTACTTTGCCTGAGTAGAATAGTAACTAATTGTTTTAAGCGTGACTATGGTGCTTTGTTAGAAACATTTTAATCGAAAATATAAAACTAATATGAATTTATAGGCTTATTCCATGTGAAGAAATTGGAATAAGCTTCTTTATGTCAGAGTGTATTTGAAACATCATAAATGATGATTTTCAAAGAAGTAAATGAACTCTCGAGTTCTTAAAATCCATGGTATCGTTGTGTAGGGTAAGCTGGATAATTACAAAGTATTTACAATGGAGTTGATACTAATTGAAAGAAGTAATCGTTAGTTCAGAGATATTAAACGATATTAGATACATCCCTTGGTTTATTAACTGTGGTAAGGAGGAGAATTTGAGACTATCATGTGCTGTTCAGCACGTTGCTGGATGGGAAGAAGCAGAAGAATATGATGATCTTGTTGAATGGGAAGAAGTAATTACAAACAGTCGAGAAAAACTAGCGGACTTTGTTTTTAAAAAACTTGGCTATAGTGTAAGGGGCTTTAATTCTGTTGACAATCCACTACTTAATAATTAAAGGGGATTTAAAGTTGAAAATAAACGATCCAATTTTTGGTAAACTCGAATATGACTACATTTGGTCTAAGGACGCTACCATTAATTTTTTCGGAAAAGAAGTCGAAGTATCGCTCATTATTGAAGGTGTTGAAGACGGTGAATTTGAGGACGATCAGTATAAGGCATATCAATAGTTTGTAAAAAAATGGGATAAATTGCAGCGCAGCTTTTTACAGCCTATTTTAGAATATTATCAAGAAAAGCGACATGAGCTCGGTTATGATATAGCTTTTGAAGAGAATTATCCTTTGGTAGAAACAACTGATAAAATTCTTGAAATGATTAGTTTGGACGGAATTGTTGTTTCATATGCAGGTATTTATGAAGGCCGAGCTATGGGAATACTTTTTAAATGTACGTGGGATATGGAAAATGGACTAGGACTCCGTTTGTTGGACGAAGTAGTAACGGAAGTTGGCTATCAAGATGTTGCTATTTGAAGGTGAAGAGGCTATCAAGGATTTTGTGTAAATAGGAAACATTTATGTGGAATTTGGAGGAACAGGCCCGTGTATATAAAGCAACAGATATCTACACTTAAAAGAATTCGTTTTCTTGATCAAGAGGATGGAGATATCGATAGGGTTGAAGATATTTTGAATGAGATAGCAACTACTGCAAATAACGAAGCTATTCTTGATTTTTGTACCGTTTTTCATGATTCAATCGAACCATATATTACAAATGATATGATTGAAACTATTTTTATTATAGCTGAGAGGAATGGTCTTCAGGTTGGTTTGCGTAAACTAACCGAAGGAATAACTAGTATGTTGCCTGAGGCTAGATACAGCGTTAATAGAATTTATAAAATGATGTTAAATTCACAAGATTTAATGGATACATATATTTTAGTGTTAAAGGATGCATCCGCGTCAAAAAAAGCAGAAGTGAAAGAAATTTTAAATGAAATAAGCGCTAAGCATCCGGATCTATTTTCTAATAAAGTAAAGTTTGTTTTGGATCAAGTTGATTGATAATTCATCAAATGGATAAATTACTCAAAAACTAGAAAGCAGGGCGAGTTAATGGGGCATTTAACAGCAGCAACTCTCATTGTATTGAACAAAGCTGGATGGACACCCGGGCGCAAGATCTATATAGACTCTACTGTGATCTTTTTAGAGAATAAAAATTTTGAAGTATTTGATTGCGCCAAAAAAGTATTAGAACAGTTTGGAGGATTAAAGTATTTGGTACCTAGTGATGAGTCTGATGATTTTCAAATAGGCCCAGAGTTTTTGAGAGATGGCGTAGAAAGAAAACATTATGCCAGGTATGAAAAAATAATCGGAGAGCCTTTGGTTGTAATTGGTTTAGCCTATGACGAGAATGCAACGATGTTTATATCGGAATCTGGTAAAATTTACGGTGTTAGGGATGATTATTATATTTGGAAGTTTGGTGATCATATTTTTGAAGCACTAAATCATTTATGTGAAGGTCGACAATTAAAAGTAATTAACGAGGTATAGCATTTCTAAATAAATTAACCGATATGCAAATTAATATATAAATTCTCTAACGCTAACAAGGAGAAAGTAACATAAATGGAAAAAATTCAAATCGGAAAAGAAATACGCTCTGCAATCAAGCGTGGAGAAACTCAAAGCGTAATGGAGTTAATAGGGACAAATGCTGAATTACTTCATATGATGACTCCTTTTGGAACGTGGCTTCACGTAGCTGCATCCAAAGGACAGCTTGAAATTGTTAAGCGACTTATAGACATTGGTGCTGATATGAACAAGCAAGGCGGGGTATTTAATGGAGGGGCCATAAATGAAGCCGCCTCAAATGGACATTTTGAGATAGTTAGATATTTCGTAGCTAATGGTGCTGATTTAGATGTAAGTGAGCCAGAGAAAAATCCTTTGTTCGGTGCCATTAGCAATGGACATGTACATATTGCAAAACTCTTAATAGAGAGCGGTATGGATACTAGTGTCAAGTATAGTGGTGAAGTGATGAAAAACACAGATGCCCTAGCTTTTGCGCGTAAAATGGGACAAACGGATATTGTTCATTTATTAATCGATAACAATGAAAATGAAATAGATAACACTAGTGTATTCGAGCAAAATAGTCATGATGAAATCATTAAGCATGTATCCGAATTTTTCGGAGAGACCATGGAAACCATTAGCGAAATTGTGCCCGGAAGCAGAGTAGCCATCAATATCCATATAATACCGCCATCTAATAAAAGAGATTTCGCAACTCTTTTTACAACAGGTATGAGCGATCTGCCTATGGATGATTCCGATGAGGCTAATGATTTTAAATATGCAGAATTGTTACTGAAGCTGCCGTCAAATTGGACCATAAATAAAAAGGCAATGAGTGATTCTAATCAATACTGGCCATTAGGGTGGTTAAGAAAAACAGCGCATATCCCACATATGTATGATGGTTGGTTAACGGATGGCGTTATATTGCCTAATGGAGAACCTCCCCAGCCATTTTCAGCCAATACAAAATTGTCTTGTATGATGGTTTGTAATCCTCAGGAACAAGGTTTGAAAAGTTTATTAGATAAGCAAGGGAGATTAATTCATTTTTATACGTTAGTGCCTATATTTGAAGAGGAAAGAAAGCTTGCTTTGGAAAAAGGGTGCGATTATTTAATCGGCTTATTGTTAGAAAAAGGAATAACGGATGTTCTTGATATTAACAGAGAAAATGTGAGTATTACATGATTGGTGAAGCCCATCGCCGGCATATGACTATATAATGATTTTAAATGCTTCCCGATCAAAATGAATTTCAGGAGGTTTTAATAATAGATAGTCCAGGAACAGTATCACTATGGTTTGGAAAATGTGATAGTGAAGATGAAATGAGACACTATTTAGCAATAAAGTTTGACGAACAAGGTGACAGAATGAAATCGAAGTTTATGATTGATTTCCATTTAGATTTTATAGATTACAACGAAGATTTAGTAGAGTTTACTTATCTTAACCTCCCCACAACTTCCATTGCAGAATTATTGAAAAATGCATCATATTCAGAGAGCATGACAAATGAGCTGGTTGATTTTTATGGGGACGAGTTATCAGAGGAATGTAATGTAGTTATTAGATTATATGATGTCGAGTATGAAGGGGCTGTAGAAGAAGCAATTCTTCATGGCGAAAAAATTGAATTTATGGGTTCTGTTATTTACGAGTGAGACACCTAATGTACTAAGGCGTGTAGGAAACTGTAAGCGAGCCAGATTCTGATCGAAGCCAGCTACAATTGTATTCCGGCTACTACCAGGAATGTTATCCCTCATTAATGTTAACTTTCTACGTAACGAAAGGCAGTTTTATGCCCTTCGTTTCAAGGTGCCTCTCCCTGCACTAAGAAAAATTTGGCGGACACAGCAGCAGCTATTTCAACCGAATCAAGGGTAAAGGCACAGGCTGCGGACACAGGGGCCGCTAATACGCTGCCGTAAGCCATTTTGAAGGGGAATTGAGGGCAATAGCGGATTTCCTGTCCGCTTACGTCCTAAAATTGGGTTAAAAGCCAGAATAGCGGAACCTCAGTCCTCCAAAAGAGCAGGCAGCCTCCCGAACTGCGTGGTGTTAGCCCCAGCCATAGACACCGCCCCAATGATCTCAGTAACAAATGCAGGCTGCGATCCCTTTAGCCATGAATCGTCAGATGAGATTGGCCTCGAATAAGCGCTAAGCAACCAGCAGCAGACCGTCTCCGCTTTGCATACACACCCTAAAACAATAAAATCGAATTCAAAGGAGAATTTATGAAAACAGTAAAAGAATTCTACGATGAACAAATAGCTGAAATAGCTTGGTTTAGCAAGTGTGGGGAAGGGGCGGATTTTACCCTCCATTATGAGTATTCTTGTCTAAATAACTGGAGAGAGGCAGAGAAAAGCCTCAACTCTAGATGGGATAACTTCAAATTAGAAATTAGAAACGGTCTAACCGTAGCTCTGCATAAGGAACATCTTGACGCCTATAGACAGTGGAATAGCATAACAATTGAAGCCAAAAAGCTTTTGAAAAATGGAGTCTTGAATGATATCTCCTTGTACGCCAAAAATAATCATCTAAACGAATCGGTATATGAAAGTGTGGAGTGGGACCTGCTTGCAGCTATGATGGAGCATGCCTATAGCCCTTATATCAAGCCTGGATTTTATACGCAACTGTTAAAAGTATATCAATCAGGTCATATCCCATGCGGCTGGAAAGGAAAATGGCCAGAAGGCCAGTTATTAGTATTTTAGAATTTAGTATTTTAGTGTTTTGGCAATTTATTATTTTAGTGGATTATAGCAAGCTGGCTATTTGTTGATGACAATGAGCTCATTCGGTCTGAAATTCGTAACGATACAGCGTTCATCCTCATAAATGGCAACGCCGCTCCAGAGATCATACGGATACAGGCTCCAGTCGCCCTCGGCAAACGAGGTGACGTAGCAGATAAGCTCGCCGGTCAGCATGTCAAAGCGCCCTAGGTTAAAGGTTCGATCAGCCGTTTGGCATACGACAAGAAATTCGGCTTCACTGCGAATATGGCAAGCCTGCATGCGGGTCAGCTGTCTGGACCAAAGCTTTTTCTTCGGAGATAGCTCCACAAGCTGGAGCCTATGATCCGTATTTCCGTCGTAGAACAACGCTTGTCCTGCGAAAAAAGCTTGCTGCGGCCGCGAACCGGCCTTTTTCTTCATTTTCCATTCGGGCTCATTGCTCTCCAAATTGAAAGCGATAATCTCGCCCGCATAGCTGCTGGAAACCATCAGCTGCCCGTGAAAATGCGGAGCTGCAGCGATCGCCCAGCCGCCCGCATACTTGAATTCATGGGCGATGTCCCATTGGTTTGGGACGATCTCAATGATTTTGGAGCTTCCGGTAGCTGCGAAGTATCTGCCTTGATGCTTTTGAATAGCAGAGTCCAGCCATTTAACCCGATGTTTTCGTTTAGACAGCGTTTTGCCAGTCAACGGGTCAACGGTTTGGATTTCCGTGCCGCGGCAGCAGAAAAGCGTACCGTTGATTAAAGACAGGTTATTGCTATTAAGCTCTTTAAAAGCTTTGGACCAAAGTTCGGCGCCGGTATCCCGATCAAGCGAGCTCCAGCTGTAGCGGGAAGCGATTATGATCCTATTTTCAAACAGAAGAGGGGCTGCGTTGATTTCATCACATAATCCTCCATAATTCGGCAGCGTATAACGCCAGACGATTTCACCAGTCAGCCTATTAACAGCGGCAAGCTCGCCAGCAAGCACTTGGGGCGCTTGCGGCTTATTTTTGTTCAAAGCGACATAAATGATGTCTCCATCTACCGTAAAATAAGACGGCTCACAAAAGTCATCGTTATCTCCAACTAGCGAAATCTGAAATACGTTCATGCTCCACGATCAGTCCTTTCCTATCCATCGAAAATAAGGGGATATTATGAAGTACCCAATAATCGCCGCAGCTTCTCCTCCGTCCCTGATCCTTCCAACGGGGTATAGACGGTGCAGCGCAGGTCTACGCTGCCGAGCACTTGGAAGGACGTCAGCGCGAACAGCATTTTGCTCGTTTTGGAGTGGCGGAATTCGATCGTGACCTCCGGTGAGCGGCTGACCTGGCTGCGCTGCCATAATGCTTCAAATTCAGGATGGAGCCGCGACATTTCCTCGATAAAATGGTCATACCATTCATCGCCCATATATTGGCCGTAATAGGTGCGGAAGATCGCAAGGTAGCCTTCCACGAACGTTTCCCAATTGACGGCCAGACTGCGCAGCTCCTTGCGGGTAAACAGGAGGCGAATCAGGTTCCGCTCGGCATAGGGAATCGATTTGAAATCGACAAATACATGCGCCGCAGCCTCGTTCCAGCCGACAATATGGCAATGCCGATCGGAAATAATCGTTGGACAATAGCGAAGCTCCGTTAAGATCCGCTGCAACGAAGGGCTAAGCTTAAGCTCCTCCTCTTCCAGCTTCAAGCCGCCTCCGCCCGTCCCCGCATGATGGCCAAACGCCAGCCCAAAAATATAGTCGCGTTCATCCGCTGTCAGCAGCAGCGCGCTTGCAATCGACTCCAGCACTTGGGTGGATACATGAATGTTCCGCCCCTGCTCCAGCCACGTGTACCAGGTTGCGCTGACGTTCGCGAGCTGCGCCACTTCCTCCCTGCGCAGTCCCGGCGTGCGACGGCGAATGCCAGCCGGCAAGCCCACTGCCTGCGGCTTAATTCCAGCGCGCTTCGCCTTCAGAAAAGACGCAAGCGCTTCTAGCCGAATACGATCGGACAAAACTCTCAAACCCTTCCCATTACGCTGTTATTTATTATTGTAGTATAGCCAATACTAGGATAAACGACAACTTGTAATAGGATAATTCGTTTGCCATAATACAATCAATCGTGATAAGCAGTTTATTATTGGAAAGCGGGGAACAAATGATGAGTAGAGTCGTTGTGACGGGGCTTGGTGTCGTATCGCCATTAGGAATAGGAGTAGAGACGTTTTGGCAAGGAATGCTTGCGGGAAAATCGGGCATTGGCCCTATCGATACATTCGATGCATCGAACCATAAGACGCATTTCGCCGGTCTGGTGCGGGATTTTAATCCGGAGGAGTTGTTTGGGAAAAAAGAAGCCCGTAAAATGGACCGCTTCACCCAGTTTGGCCTCGCGGCAGCGGAAGAGGCGCTTGCCGATTCGGGCTTGCAGCTGGAGCAGTTGGACCGTGAGCGGCTGGCGGTATATGTCGGCTCTGGCATTGGCGGCCTGCAAACGCTGCAGGATAACGAAGGGCAGCTGCGCCAGCGCGGGCCAGGCCGGGTCAGTCCGCTGCTCGTGCCAATGATGATTGCCAATATGGCAGCTGCGCAAATCAGCATTAGGCTTGGCTCGCTCGGCCCGACGCTTGCGCCAGTAACTGCCTGCTCTGTGGGCAATACCGCCATTGGCGAGGCGTTCCGCCTCATTCGCGGCGGCTGGGCGGACGTTGTGTTTGCCGGAGGCTCAGAGGCAGCCGTAACGGATATTGCGGTTGCAGGCTTCGGCAATGCGACCGCGATTTCAACTCGCAACGAAGAGCCGGAGCGGGCAAGCCGTCCTTTTGACAGCGGCCGGGATGGCTTTGTGATGTCGGAGGGAGCGGGCATTATGGTGCTGGAATCGCTTGAGCATGCGCAAAGCAGAGGAGCACGCATTTATGCAGAGGTAGTAGGCTATGGAGCGACCTCGGATGCTTATCATATCGTAGCGACCCCGCCTGATGGAGATGGGGCCTACCGGGCAATGAAGCTTGCGCTGCAGGAAGCGGGACTAGCACCTGCGGATGTGGATGTGATTAGCGCGCATGCCACTAGTACTGATGTTGGCGATCGCTCGGAGGCTTCGGCGATTCGCCGCTTGTTTGCAGCCGATGGCAAGCAGCCGCCAGCTGTCACGGCGACGAAGTCGATGCTGGGGCATATGCTCGGGGCATCGGGAGGCGCCCAGGCGATTGCCCTCGCCAAAGGCTTGCAGGAAGGCGTCATTACGCCGACGATCAACTACGAGCAGGCGGACCCGGCCTGCGGAGATTTAGACATCGTAGCGAACGAAGCGCGCCGTGCAAATATAAAGGTCGGCCTCACGAACTCCTTCGGCTTTGGCGGCCATAATGCGGTCATTGCGATGCGCAAATTTGAGGAGTAACCATAAACACTAGGAGAAATATTCTAAATGAACAGCTGTAGCGCAAGGTCAAGCTGAGCTTCTATATGATTTTTTTGTTCCCCCAATGAGCAGCGGCTGAATCGCCTGCTGCTCATTGGGGGCTCTTTATTTCTTCAAGCATTCATCCGCATAAATTGGGGGATAAGCACATTCAGCTCTTTAATAAAAGCTTCGCAAGCGAGCGATTGCTTCTTTTTGGCATGCAGCCAGTAAAAATCGACGGGATGCTCGACCTGAAGCGGGATCGGAACGATATGCCCGGTCATGACGTAAGGGTCATTTTTCAAGGAAATATCCAAATAAAAGCCGATGCCGAGTCCCTCGCTGATGACCCGTTTAGAAACCTCGGAATGCTTGGAATGAAAAATTTCCCGGCTCGTGCCATACGCCTGAAGCTCCTCCTTCATACGCTCCGAGGTGCTGATAATCGAATGCTTCCCAATTTCCTCCATGGAAAGGCTCTCTTTGTAGGCCAAAGGCGACTTGCCCCCAACGCATGCCATAATTTTGCATGTTAAAAACTTTTCGGCGACCAGATTTTTAAAGGACATTTCCTCCGGCGTTCCAATAAGTCCCACATCCCAATCTCCGCTCAACAGCCGTTCTTCTATTTCGCTCGGATGGCTTTCTGTAATTTCCAGCTCAACAAGCGGATATTTCTCCGAGTAATGGGTGAGCAGCTTGGGCAAAAAGCTGGTGCAAGCCCCGAAGGTCGCCCCGATGACAAGCCGTTCGTTCAGAAGCGAGCTGTTCAGCTTGGCCGTCTCTGTGAAGTTATCCCAGCGCGACAAAATATCCTCAGCCATCTGAATCAGGTTATTGCCCACAGCAGTCGGGCGGGTTCCCGAGCGGGTGCGGGTAAAAATCGCCAGGCCGATCTCATTTTCCAAGGCGGCTATCGAGTTGCTGATGTTGGGCTGCGACAAGTGAAGCTTCTCCGCAGCCAGAGTAATGGAACCGCTATGCGCTACCTCGACTAAATATCTCAATTGTTCAATACGCATATTAGATCACCTCTTCTGTCATAAGCTCGGGTTATGGAAACATTGTTTTTATATATTTTACATTGTAATTAGGAATGTGTAACATTTCAATTAATAAATCCTTGCAATCCAATCGGAAATTACAAAATTACGATAAGGCTTAAGACTGTTAACAGGAAAACGCAAGACTGGCAGCCATTCAGCAGCATGACATTCATTAGAGAGGTTGTGAAAAATAGTTATGGGAGACAAACTTGCTCCTTTCCGTTTTGCCAAAAGAGTGCCGCAGCAGGCGCCGATGGGGGCGGCGCAAGCGTCCAATCGCACCGATGTCGTTCCGTTATCCTACGGCTCTCCAGCATCGGCCTCATTTCCCTATGATGCGCTCCAGCAGGCGGCATCTGATGCCATACAAACGCAGGGCCACGCTGCCCTGCAATATTCGGGAGCGGATGGCCCGGCTGTCGTTCGACAATGGATTGCCGAGCGATCCGTCTTGCGGGGAATCCATGCCGCTCCGCAGGAGGTGCTCGTCACCTACGGCTCAGGGCAGGCGATCGATTTTGCTTGCCGGGCTATTTTGGAGCCGGGGGATCACGTCTGGGTAGAGGCCCCAACCTTCTTCGGTGCTCTGAATACGTTTCGCTCCAGCGAGGCGGTGCTTACCTCGTTCCCCATTGATGAGCAGGGCCTCAGAGTCGATTTGGTGGAGGAAGCGCTTGAGCAGTCGGCCCGTGCAAATTTGCCGCTTCCGAAGCTGCTGTACTGCATTCCGAATTATCATAATCCGGGCGGAATCAGCTTATCCCTTTCCCGCCGCAAGCGCCTTGCCGAGCTGGCGTTGGCCTATAATTTTTTCATTCTGGAAGATGATGCTTACTCGGAGCTGAATTTTGGAGCTGTCTATTTGCCAGCTATTTATAGCTTTGCCCCGCAAAGAACGATTTACTTGGGCACATTCTCAAAGACGATTGCTCCAAGCATAAGGTTGGGCTGGGCGATCGCGTCGCAGGATACCGCAGGCAAGCTGGGCTCCTTCTTTCATGGAAGCCGGGCCAGCGCATTTACCCAGCAGATTATCGGAAATTTACTAAGCGGCTATTCGCTTGAGACGCATATCGAGCAGCTCATTGCCCGATACCGGGAGCAGCGTGACAGCATGCTTGCTGCACTGGACAAGCATTTAAATGGAGTGGTGGAATATGCGGTTCCCGAAGGCGGATTTTTCGTCTGGCTTCGGTTTAAGGAAGAGGTGGACACCGGGGAGCTTGTAACGTATGCCACTGAGCGCGGAGTCAGCTTCATTGATGGTCGGCAGTTTTATTTATCGCCGGAGGACGGTAAGCGCTACGCCAGATTATCGTTCAGCTACTGCGAGGGGGAGGTGCTTGAGCTCGGCATTATCCGGTTAGCTGAAGCGTATCAGGATTATCGGGACGATCAGGCAGCTCAAACCGTTTGAAAAGCTTGAAAAATTTAAAAAGCATACAAAGTATAAGTTTTGACACAGAATTTACTACATCCAAAGGCGGCGTTTCAGCCAGCAAATCAGGAGGAATTATAAATGAAAGCAAAATGGACAACTAGAATGAGCTATTTAATTTTTGCAGCTATGGTGCTGCTGCTAGCGGCATGCGGCAGCCAGCAGCAGGAAGCGGCGGGTACGAATGCTGCGGCTTCGGCAGAGGTAGCCGCTGCACCTGCAAGTGCGGAGCCGACTTCATCATCTGCTGCGACGGAGCAAGATGCAGATAAATACAAAGGCGTTGTCGTCCACCTTGAGGGCAGCCAGGTCGGCCCCATGATCGTAGGCAAGGAAAAGGGCTGGTTCGCGGAAGAGATCGGCAAATACGGCGCAACCGTCGAGTTTCAGACGCTTGCAAGTGCGTCGCAATACAATGAGGCATTGGCGGCGGGCAGACTGGATATCGTCCGTACAGGCTATATTGGCACAATTACAGCTCAAGCGGCCGACATTGCCTTCAAGTCCATTGCCGAAGGCAGCAGCGGAGCGCCTGATGCGATTCTTGTTCCGCAGGCAAGCGGCATTCAATCCATTAAAGATTTGAAGGGTAAAACGATCGCTGTTGCGAAAGGAAGCAGCTCATGGGGCTTGCTCCAGCATGCGCTCAAGAAAGAAGGCATTTCGCCAGATGATGTCAAGCTGGTCAACCTTCAGCCTAGCGACGCACAGGCGGCGTACCAAGGCGGACAAGTTGACGCTTGGGTTATTTTTGAACCGTACCGGAGCCAGGAAACGAGCAGCGGGTCATCCCGAATCGTAGCCGAGTCGTCCACAATCGGCTTGTTTACCCCGGGCTATGTCATTTCTCGAACAGAATTCGCGGACCAATATCCTGAGCTTGTAGAGGCTTTTCTCAAAGCCTACCAGAAATCAATTGACTGGCAAAAAGCGAATTTGGACGAGGCGGTTGCCCTGAACGCCAAAATCAAAAATGTGAGCGAGGATACAATTCGGGCATCCATGGCGAATCCAAGCTCTGAGCCGACAAATCTTCCGATTTCGGAGGAAGCGACGAAATTTCAGCAGGAAACGGCC
Organism: Paenibacillus sp. Leaf72; assembly: GCF_001422685.1. Taxonomy (NCBI): domain Bacteria; kingdom Bacillati; phylum Bacillota; class Bacilli; order Caryophanales; family Paenibacillaceae; genus Paenibacillus; species Paenibacillus sp. Leaf72. The sequence continues at coordinate 97,157 of NZ_LMLV01000030.1, forward strand.
GACCTCATGTTCGAACTGGGTGAAATTAAAACGAAGGTTGATGTGTCCAAAGTTATTGATAACACCTTCATTACGAAAACATTGGCAGATATAAAGGCAGCAGTGAATAAATAATGCAGGATGGAAGTGGCAATGACATGAAGCAATTGAACGAACAAATGAACCTGGGCGCCTTTGTGTTTACTTTTGGCCATCATTTTGCGGCCTGGCGCCATCCGGGTACGGATACGAATGAAATCATTAGTATGGATTTTTACAAGGAATTGGCGGCAAGCGCGGAACGCGGCAAGCTGGATATGCTGTTTCTGGCGGATTCCGGATCAATCCCGCTGAGCGATGCGGAATCGAGCGCCCGCTTCGTCTACCCGGAAGCGACTGCCGTGCTTGGCGCGCTCGCTGCGATCACGGATAAAATCGGCATTGCGGCAACCGTATCTACGACATTCAATGATCCTTACAATGTCGCACGTCGGTTTTCGACGCTGGATCATCTCAGCAAAGGGCGCGCCGCCTGGAATGTGGTCACCTCGACCAAGGAGGGAGACGCGCTGAATTACAGCATGGAGAGGCTGCCGGAGCATGGCAGCAGGTATGATAGAGCGCGGGAATTTTTAGATGTAACGAATGCGCTATGGGATAGCTGGGAGGATGACGCCCTTCTATGGGACAAGAAAGCAGGCTTGTTTGCTGACAAGGAGAAGGTGCATCTGCTGGAGCACCGCGGCGAGTCCTTCTCGGTGCTGGGGCCGCTTAATATTCCAAGGTCTCCGCAGGGACGCCCGGTCATTATTCAGGCAGGGACTTCCCCTGCTGGATCACGGTTCGCAGCAAGCGGGGCGGATGTTGTGTTTACAGCATGCGAGGATAAAGAAGAATCGATCCGCTTCTATAAGCATGTGAAGGGGCTGCTTCCCGAATTCGGGAGAGAGGCAAGCGATGTGAAAATATTGCCCGGCCTGATGTATTTTGTAGGTGCGACCGAAGCCGAGGCAAAGGCGAAGGAAGAGGAGTTTTACGAGCTGATATTGCCATCCGCAGGCGTCACGTATTTATCACGAATGCTGAATGTGGATTTATCGGGCTATTCCATTGATGAGCAGCTGCCGGATATCCCGCTTGAGGGCAATACTAGCCGGGCGAAAATCATCGTGGAGACGGCGCGGAGAACGAAGCAGACGATTCGCGAGCTTGGCTTGCATTTTGCCGTAGCCCGTGGACATATGAAGGTGCGAGGCACGCCGGAGCAAATTGCCGATGTCATGGAGGATTGGTTCCGCAGCGCAGCCTGCGACGGCTTCAATATTATGCCGCCGCTACTGCCGGGGGGCATGGGAGAATTTGTCGATCAGGTCGTTCCCGTCCTGCAGCGCAGAGGCTTGTTCCGCACCGAATACGCGGGAAATACGCTGCGGGACCACCTGGGGCTCCGCCGTCCAATCAGCCAGTTCGCAGCAACCGTCAATACGGCGAAGGAGGGATAGCTGAAAATGAGCGATACGCCAAAACAATTAAAGCTGGGCTTGTTTATTCAAAGCACGGGGCATCACGCCGCTGCATGGAGGCATCCTGAGACGGCTACGCTCCAAAGCCACAACGTTCGCTATTATCAACAGCTTGCCAAGACGGCAGAGCGAGGGAAGTTTGATCTGATGTTTCTGGCCGATGATCTCGCCGTTCCGCTGCCATACAAATCGGCCTTGACCGACCGCTATGGCAAGCTGGAGCCGCTGACGCTGCTGTCGAATCTGGCTGCTGTAACGGAGCATATCGGCCTCGCGGCTACCTTCTCGACTACCTTTAATGAGCCCTATCATGCTGCGCGCAAATTCGCATCCCTTGATCATATTAGCGATGGCAGGGCGGCCTGGAACGTCGTAACGTCGGCGCTGAATGACGAAGCCCACAATTTTGGCCAGGATGAAATTCTTGATCATGAGCTTCGTTATGAGCGGGCGGATGAATTTTTCCAGGTGGCGTCCGGTTTATGGGATAGCTGGGATGAGGATGCGGTGCAGGCGGATAAGGAGAGCGGCGAGTATTTTGACTTGGATAAAGTACATGTGCTGAACCATCAAGGGACATTTTTCTCCGTACAGGGGCCGCTGAACGTAGCCCGTCCCGTGCAAGGGCGTCCGGTCATTATTCAGGCGGGATCATCCGGGACTGGGCAGCAATTCGCGGCAAAAAATGCCGATGTCGTATTCACGGTGCAAAATCAGTTGGACAGCGCAAAGAAATTTTATAAGCAAGTAAAAGAACTCGCGGAAGCAAACGGCCGCTCCCGTGATGACATTAAAATAATGCCCGGCTTGTTCCCTATTATAGGGGACACACAGGAAGAAGCCGAAGCGAACTACCAGCAGCTTCAACAGCTGGTGGACCGCAAAATCGGTACTGCCTTGCTAGGCGGCGTATTCGATAATATTGATCTTTCGGGCTATGGCGACGACGAACCGTTCCCAGAGCTGCAGGAGGCTGGCGGCACTCGCAGCCGTTTTCAGCTGGTGATGGAGACGGCTAGAAGAGAAGGCTTGACGGTGAGGGAAGTCTATTTGCGGTTTGCTTCGGCAAGGGGTCATCTTACCGTGATTGGAACGCCCGAACAAATTGCGGACCAGATGGAAGTATGGCTGCGCGAGGAGGCGGCAGATGGCTTTAACATTATGCCGCCCTACATGCCTGGCGGACTGGATAGTTTTGTAGAAAAGATTATTCCGGTGCTTCAGCGGCGCGGCTTGTTTCGCACGGAATATGAAGGCGGCACCTTGCGCGAAAACTTGGGGCTGCGTCGTCCTGCCAGCCGCTATGCCCGGCAAGAAAGCGGCGTGGACGCATGAGCGGCAGCGGCAAGCTGGAATTGATTGCGGTGGACAAAACCTTCAGGGCGGAAAAGCAGAATCATGTGCTCGCTGACATTCATTTGAGTCTGAGTCCCGGCGAATTTGTTACCATCATCGGGCCGAGCGGCTGCGGCAAAAGCACATTGCTCAAAATTATCGCCGGACTCGATGCCGATTACGAGGGTTCCGTGCTGCTTGGTGGGGTCGATACAGGCAAGCCCAGCCGCGACAAAGGGTTTATTTTTCAAGAGCATCGCCTTTTCCCGTGGCTTACGGTGGAGCGGAATATTGCTGCTAATCAATCGCTAAGAAATAAAGAGGTTCGCGGGCAGGTGGATGCGATGATTAAGCTGGTGCGTTTGGAAGGGTTTGAGAAGGCGTATCCGAAGGAGCTGTCTGGCGGGATGTCCCAGCGGGTCGCTATTGCAAGGGCACTTATGCAAAGCCCGCAGGTGCTGCTGCTGGATGAGCCCTTCGGCGCGCTCGACGCCTTCACCCGCACGCATATGCAGGAAGCACTACTGGACATTTGGCGCAATAATCGGGCGACGATGCTGCTCGTCACTCATGATATCGACGAAGCGGTTTTTTTATCCGAAAGAATCGTAGTTATGGATGCTCGGCCAGGGCGAATCAAGCAGATTGTTCGCAATGATTTGCCCTATCCGCGCACGCGGCATAGCCAAGGCTTTCAAGAGCTGCGTTCTCAAGTCATGCGAGTGCTGGAGAAGCAGGAGGAGCCAGAGGAAAACTGGGTCATTTAAAGCTAGAGGCATCGTGATACCAACATGAAGGAGATAATATGAAACAATCAGGAAAATGGTGGAAAGGGGCTGTTATCCCGGTCTGCGTGCTGCTTCTATGGCAGTGGGCGTCTTGGTCGGGAGCGGCAGACCCTAAGCTTTTTCCAGCACCAAGCTCCATTTTTGGGGATCTGTTCGCGATGCTCCTTTCAGGGGAATTGTACTATCATATCCGCATTAGCGTCGTGCGCGCCGCGCTCGGCTTTTTACTGGGCGGGAGCTTGGGGCTGCTTATTGGCTTATTGGTTGGCATGTATGTAAAAGTCGAGGAATTGGTTGATCCTACCGTACAGATGCTGCGGACCGTGCCTTTGCTCTCAATTACTCCTTTGTTCATTTTGTGGTTTGGTTTTGGCGAGCTGTCCAAGGTGCTGTTGATTGCAATGGGTGCGTTTTTCCCGCTGTATGTGAACACCTTTCTCGGTGTCAGGGGTGTCGATAAAAAGCTGTTCGACGTAGCGCGCGTGCTTGAGTTTAGCCGTTACAAGCAGGTGACGAAGCTGATGCTCCCCGCCGCCTTGCCCAACGTGTTGCTGGGCCTTCGCCTATCGCTCAGCATAGCATGGCTGTGCCTCGTTGTAGCTGAATTAATGGGAGCCGACAGCGGCGTCGGCTATCTGATTCAGGATGCCAGATCGTATGTGCGGACAGGCGCCGTGTTCGTTGGCATTTTCGTGTTTGCCGCTGTTGGCAAGCTGGCCGACTCAGCCGTACGATTGCTGGAGCGCAGACTGCTGAAGTGGCAGGATAACTACCGGGGATAATGCAAAAAAACAACCCATACCGCTCATTCGTCCCGCAAATCAGTTATAATAAAACGATAGCAAGCGGAAAATACGGCCCTTCGGAGCTGGAGACGAAAAGGACGATGAGAGATGGGAAGAGAGCTGGTAATCGGGCTTGATCTGGGGACAACCAGCGTGAAAGCTTGTATTTTTGATCGAAACGGCCATTTGGTCGCAGATGTGGAGAAAATGAATACGTTCTACTACCCGCAGCAGGGCTGGGCGGAGCAAAGCCCGGTGGAAATCGAGCGCTCGGCCGTGCTCGCTATTAGAGAAGCGATTGAGAAGGCGAAGGTAGAGGAAGGCGAGCTGCTGGCGCTCGGTTTTTCGGCGGCGATGCATGCGATTCTGACGCTTGACGCAGCTGGCAATCCGACTTCTCCGGCGATTATTTGGGCGGATGGAAGAAGCGCGGGCCAGGCGGAAGCGCTGCTGGAAGCAAGCGGGGAGCAGGTGTACAAGGCGACGGGAACGCCGATTCACCCGATGACGCCGCTCATGAAGCTGCTGTGGATGAAAGAAAATAACTATGAGCCTTATGAGCAAGCGAGCTATTTTATGTCGATTAAGGAATATTTGCTTTACTGTTGGTTCGGACAACGCAAAATCGATTATGCGATGGCTTCGGCAACCGGCTTATTCAATCCAGCGAAGCTGGACTGGGAGCCAGAGCTGCTGGCGTTAACGGGCATTTCAGCAGCACAGCTGTCCGAAATCGTGCCGCCAACGGAAATTCTCTCGGGGCTGAATGCGGATATTGCTGCGCAAATGGGCGTCTCAAGGGACTTGCCGTTCGCGATTGGATCTGCGGATGGGCAGCTGTCGAACCTCGGCATTGGCGCGATTCTTCCCGGCGAGGTTGCCGTATCTGTTGGGACGAGCGGGGCAATCCGCCAGCTCACGCATCAGGCGAAGGTGAGCGATAGCCGCGAGACGTTCTGCTACTCTTTTACGAAGGACACGTATATCGTCGGCGGCCCGACGAACAATGGCGGCATTGCGCTGCAATGGCTGAAGGACACGCTGAATTATGAGGGCGGCTACGAGGCTTTTCTGGCTGAGGCTGAAAAGATTGCTCCCGGCGCGGACGGCCTGCTTTTCCTGCCGTATTTGAACGGCGAACGGGCACCGCTGTGGAATCAGCGGGCGAAGGGCAATTTCTACGGCTTAACGATGACCCATGAGCGGGCACACTTAATTCGCGCGGTGCTTGAGGGTGTAACGTTCAACCTGTATCAAATTGGCAAGGCGCTGGAGAAGCTGGCGGGCGCGCCGCAAAAAATGTATGTGAACGGCGGGCTGTCCCGCTCGCCGCTCTGGCTGCAAATGATGGCGGATATTTTCGACGCCGAAATATACGTTTCGGAAAACCATCATAGCGCCGCATGGGGCGCCGCTTGGACTTCACTAGTAGCAACTGGCTATGCGAGCTCCTATGAGGAAATTAAGCAGCATATTCCAATGGACAAGCCTGTTGTGCCGAACCCGGAGATGAGCAAGCGCTACAAAGAAATTTATGCGAATTATGAAAAGCTGGCGAAGACGATGGCAGCCTTTTTCTAAAGGGCAGCCTAATCATTAAGCCGCGCCATTTAATAGGCGGGCAGCCGCCAATAAAACAAGCCCCGGCAGCGGTAATAAATCGCTATCGGGGCTTGTTTTATTATTTAAACATAAGCATTAGCCGTTTACGCTTTATTCAGCGAATAGCTGTAGGTATAGCTTTTGCCATCGAGGGCGCTGCGATAGGAGAAGCTGAGGACGCCTTTGGACGTTTCGCCAGTGAAAGCAAGCTCATCGCCATAATAAGGAATGTCGTTCTTTTCCGCATATTCCTGCTCGGCAGCAGACAAGAACTGTTTATAAAGAAGCGTAGCGTTGCCCGTCTTCAAATCGACTAAAGTAAGCAGCCCTGTTTGGTTAGGACGAATAATTAGGTAGCCTTGGCCCATGCCTAGCACGGCATACACTTCATCTTTGCCACCCAGCTTGGGAAGATCATATTCCTCCAAAGTGGCTCCGCTGCTGTCCAGCAGAGATAACGTTTTGCCGTCCGTCAGCAAAGGGTTGTTGTTCATGGCGACGATGTTAGGCTCATAGCGCTTGAAGTATTTCGCAGCAGCTTGCTTGACCAGCTTATGATCTTTAATATAAGCGGCGTGGGATTGGAACTGAACGCTAGGCTCGCCATAGTTGAAGAGAATGGATACCATAAGGCCGCTGGTCCCGATTGCTTTAGTTGAAAGGCCCCAGTAGCCGGCGATGTCTGCATCCAGCTTAAGCTTGCCCGCAAGCTGGGGAATATCGGATTTGCCAAGCGCCGTATACAGATTGCCAGTTGCCGTATCTAGCCATGCTGCGCCGGATTGCAAGCTGCCACCCGTTTGATAAGTGACCTTCTGGTTAATCCCTACTGTGTTATCGGCCTGTTTCCAAGTCACGCTTGCCCCAATGGATTCCGAGAAAAAGCGCAGCGGTACGTAGACATGGCCTTTAATCACTTGAAGCGGGGTGTTCAGCTTGATCTGCTTGCCGTTGTTGATCGCCTCCGTGGACCCGACCTTCAACGTAACCAGATGTCCCGGGTAGCTCATCGTGACGGCTTTGGCGGCTGCGTCCCAAGACACTAGGGCTCCTAGCAGCTCGCCAACCTCACGAAGCGGCATATACACCGAGTTTTGTGATATAAAAGGAGCTGCTTCGGTCACATAGGAGTTTCCGTTCACCTTAAGCGTTATTTTCTTGGCGGCTGGTGCAACTGCCGCCGCTGTTATGTAATCGCTGCTGCTTGCTGGAAGTGCTGCTGATGCAAGAGGCGCTCCCATTAACGAAGCTGCGAGGCTGATTGCTGGAATGACTGTAAAAGCAGTGCGTAAACGTTTCATCCTTATTCCTCCTATTTAAGGTCGTTGCTATTGCTATGCCTTCTAAGCTTAGTCTAAAATTAAAGACGCAGCCACACTACAAATAGTTACAATTTTGGCTGAATAAAATTCGATTTAGTTGTCTAACGTGATGAAGGAATTGACATACTCCAAGTGGAATTCATGTATAATGGCTTTGAAGCAAGGGCTATCATTAGCATAAAATGTTAATTCGGAGGTTTCGCATATGACGGAAATAGCATTATGGCCAGAATCAGCTTATGAAAATGTGGAAGGTGAGCGCCCGTATTTAGTGCCTCATCTTATCAAGTCGGGTAAGCCACTAGCAGCAGTCATCGTGCTTCCAGGCGGCGGTTATCGCTATCGTGCCGATCATGAAGGAGAGCCAATTGCTAAGTGGTTAAATGATTTAGGCTTGCATGCATTTGTTCTTCATTACCGTGTAGCTCCGCATAAGCATCCTATTCCGCTCGGTGACGCGAAGCGCGCCATGCGGATCGTCAGAAGCCAGGCAGCTGAGTTCGGCATTGATCCCGCGCGTATTGGCATACTCGGCTTCTCGGCTGGCGGTCATCTGGCTTCCACAGTCGGCACGCATTTTGATGCCGGAGACAGCAGCAGCTCCGATCCGATCGAACGTGCAAGCAGCCGCCCAGATGCGATGGTTCTGTGTTATCCGGTTATTTCGCTAGGGGAGTTCCGTCACGATGGCTCCTTGGTCCATTTGCTTGGTGATGATGCGCCTGAGGAGCTACGCAGGGAGCTGTCGAACGAGCTGCAAGTTACGGAGCAGACACCGCCGACCTTCCTCTGGCATTGCGCAGATGACGGGGCCGTTCCGGTCCAGAACAGCTTAATGTTTGCAGCAGCGCTTGCTAGCAGCGGCGTTCCTTATGAAATGCACATTTATGAGAGCGGCGGACATGGCATCGGCCTTGCCTATGACCATCCTGAAGCGCATACTTGGAGCTTATGCTGCGGCAACTGGCTGAAAAAACGCGGCTTTACGGAAGATTTAGAGGTTCAGTAACGATAGCTACAATAGCGAACAGCATGAGTACAGCAGCAGGGCGCAGGAGCGAATTATTCATTCAATCTGACGATTGGTCCTAAGGGCTTGCTGGCCTGCTGCTATGGGCTTGGGCATTTGGTGCAGCAGCAGTCACAGGGTCTCCGGGAAAAGCCGGAGGCCTTTTTATAAATATAAGCCATTATAAGCCATTATAAGCGTCACCCTTATAATCGGCTTATGACGATATAGATAGAGAAGCGGAGCTGAGAAGCATGATGCAAATGAGAGGGAAAATCGTACTTGTTACCGGAGCAAATGCGGGCATGGGATTGGCATCAGCTACGGAGCTGGCTAAGGCTGGCGCGGACGTTATTATGGCTTGCCGCAGCCTGGAGCGCGGCGAAGCCGCAAGGCAGCAGGCACTTGCCGCAAGCGGTGCTGCGCATATTGAGCTGATGGCCTGTGATCTTGGAGATTTTGCGAGCATTGCTGCCTTTTGCGAAGCTTTCAAGCAGCGGTACGACCGGCTGGATGTGCTGCTAAACAATGCAGGCGTTGTATCGCTGAAGCGCGAGCTAACCAAGGATGGTTATGAAAGCATGATCGGCGTTAATCATCTGGGCCATTTTTTACTGACGACATCGCTATTGGAGCTGCTGGAGCGATCACCGCAGGGCAGAGTAGTCAATGTATCCTCGGGCGCATATAAAGCGGGGAAAATCCATTTTGAAGACATAAATCTGACTCGAGGCTTTAGTGTAGTAAAGGGTTATGCCCAATCGAAGCTGGCCAATATTTTGTTCACCAAGGAGCTGGCTAGGCGGCTGGCGCATACGAAGGTGACGGTTAATTGCCTGCATCCAGGAGCGGTAGGAACGTCGCTCGGCGTTAACCGCCAGACGGGATTCGGCAAAAGCATGCATGCGCTGCTGCGGCCTTTTTTCTTAACTTCGCTGCAGGGGGCGCAGACGGCGCTGTATTTGGCGAGCTCGGAGGAAGGCGGAGCGGTAAGCGGGCACTATTTTTATAAGCAAAAAAGGGAGGAAGTGTCTGCTAAAGCAATGGATGAGCAGGCTGCCAAGCGGCTTTGGGAATGGAGCGAGCAGCAGCTTGAACACAGAAAGCAAGCGAAATAAAGCGAGCTGGGGGGCGTTATCGTGGGAGGTTGTTTGAATGTTTGAGAAAGCAGCTGTCAAGTCGGCTATCGCGCTGCTTGCGTTGTTTAGCCTCATGCTGGCTGGCTGTACGAAGGATGCGCCGAAGCCTGAGAGAAGCAACCCTGCCATGCTGCAATGGCTGCCAATCATTAAACAGTCGGGCAAGCTGGTTATCGCCACAACCGAAAATTACCCGTTTGAATATACGGATGAAGAGACAGGCGAGTTTATAGGGTACGATGTGGATTTGGCGCAAGCGATTGCAGACGAAATTGGCGTAGACATTGAATGGAAAAAAATGCCCTTTGCTGAGCTGCTTAACGCCTTGCAGCTGGGTAAAGCCGACATGGTAATAGCCAGTATGTATATTACCGAGGAGCGGGAACGCACCGTCGATATGTCGGATAAATATTTGGATTCCGGCATGGCAATCGTCAAGCGGATGAGCGATCATTCGGTACGCTCGCTTAATGATTTGACTGGCAAGACGATTGGTGTAAAAACGCAGGCGACCAGCGAACGGGAAGCAGAAGCGCTTATTGCGCAGGGCAAAGAAATTAAAATACGATCGTATGCTTCGGTAGCGGAATGTATGGAAGCCTTGCGCTCTGGCGAGGTAGATATCGTATTTAACGATTATTTAAAGCAGGTCAGCTACAATCAGCATTATCCCGAGGCACACTTGGAGCTGGTAGGCGGCGCATTTACCCAAGAAGGCTTCGGGATAGCTGTCGTCAAAGGGCAGACCGAGCTGCTTCAGGTCGTCAATCAGGTCATACACAGGCTGCAGGAAAATGGCGATGCGGATGTGCTGTACAGCAAATGGCTGCAATAATGGGAAAAACAAAGGAGGAACACACATGAAACAACCGCAATTTGCTTTTACAGCTATTCGCGTGTTGGCGATTTATTTTTTGGTAGCAGGCATTGGAAGGCTGATGGATGTAGTAGCGCCTATTATGCTGAGCGGCAGCGATGCTCATGTATCGGCGTGGGCGTATTTGTCTCTGGTACTGCCAGGCCTCGTTTATGTGGCGGCAAGCGTTTTTCTATGGTCGAAGGCAGAAGGCCTCGTATTGCGTATTATGCAAGGCCAAGTAGAAGACGCCGCAGAGGCGCTTCCAGCTACTCGATTCGCCAGCGGCGAGCTTTACAAGCTTGCGTTGTCGCTTACAGGCGTCATCCTTATTGTGCTAACCTTGCCTACGCTCGCGTCAACGATCATTCAGCTTCTGCAAGTTAATGAAACGAGCTATACAGTAACGCAGCCGTTTCTTTATTCCAACTGGGCTGTCATAATGGAATGCATAGTGAAGCTGGGGCTAGGATTACTGCTAATCATTAAAACACAGGTTATTTTTGGCTGGGTGGGGCGCACCTTTCAACAGGTTCGGACGAACAACCAATAAACAAATGATCAATAAACGTGTAATCAATAAACGCAGGGGCATAAAAAAGACTGGCGACGCATCGGGCTGTGCAAGAAGGCACCCGATAAGGTCATCGCCAGTCTTTTTGTTTTTTTGCTAAAGTCAGCAGCAATCCAGCAGGTAAAATCCAGCAGGTAAAGTATAGCGGCAAGCGTGTGCAGCTTATGGACGGAATTCGACGTTGAGCTGAATAATTTCGGCGCGGCTGCCGATGCGAAGCGGCGGTCCCCAAGTGCCGAAGCCGGAGGATACGATGGCATGCAGCTGTCCTTTTTTCAAAAAGCCCCAGTCCAGCTCGAACAGCCGTCTTGTGAACAAGTGGTTCGGCATCATTTGACCGCGGTGGGTATGGCCGGACAAGGAAAGATCAATGCCCTGCAGCGAAGCCTGCTCCAGATCGGAGGGCTGATGATCCATCATGATGAGCGGCAGGGTAGTGTCAAGCGCTGCGACGAGCTCCTTCACGGATTGACGGCCTTCCGGGTCTGATCGCTTCGCGGTTAAGTCCTTGCGGCCAATGATGTAAAAGCCGTCGTCAATTTTCACGCTCTCGTCCAGCAGGACGCGTATGCCGACAGCATCCATCTCCGCAATGAAACGGGCAATGTGTCCGCCATAATATTCATGATTGCCAAGCACAGCGTAGACGCCGAGCGGCGCACGCAGACGCTTCATGACCTCGGACATATTTTCATCCAAATAGGGGGCAATATCATCATCGATGACGTCGCCAGGCAGCAAAATCAAATCGGGCTTCATATGCTCCATAGCCTTCGCAAGCCGCGCCAAATGGCGTTTGCCGACGATGGTGCCGAGGTGGATGTCAGAGGCCATGCCGATACGCAGCGATGTGCGTGGTCCCGCTGGCTTGGCAATCGTAATGGAATAAGTGCGCACGACCGGCGACCACGCATTCCAGCTCCCGCGCAGCAAAATGGCCAACATGATAACGGCGACTACGCTGCCTACTGCAAGCAGAGCCGCAGAGGTAGAGATACCGAGCTTTGTCAGCAGCCAATAAATCAGATTTGCTGGAGGAAGCAGCAGCACCGCATATTCCATTACCGCGAGCCAGTAGGAGCCGATGAGCTTGAACACACGCCCTATTTTGCGCAGTGGTGCTACAGGCTGAAGAAGTCTTCCAATGATATAAGAGATAGAAATAATGGCGACAGCGATGGCATAGGGCAGAGGATTGTCCAGAGAAGTCAAGGCCGATAAATAAAGCCATCCATTCCAGCCAATATAAGCGTTAATAGCCACAAAAATAAATAATACTAAAGCGATTGTACCGATCAAACGCGGTTTCAACATTTGCACTCCCCAGTCATTATCATTGTGCATGAGATTAAGTCAGAGCATCTATTATCCTTCATGGTGACAATACTATAGCATAATGGCAATTGTCAGGTAAAATAGAGTCATAGACTAGAGGGAAAAAGGGGGGCTTTAGCGTTGCCTTTAATTATGCAAATTTTATTGTTTATTGCTGCTGGGCTTGCAGAAATCGGCGGCGGCTATTTGGTGTGGCTTTGGCTGCGCGAAGGAAAGCCTTATTGGTACGGCATATTGGGCAGTGTGATCTTGGTGCTGTACGGGATTTTGCCTACGCTGCAATCGTTTCCGACCTTTGGCAGAGTGTATGCGGCATATGGCGGCGTGTTTGTCGCAATGGCGGTGCTTTGGGGGTGGCTCGTAGACAAGCGGACGCCTGATCTTTACGATTGGATTGGCGCTGCCGTATGTCTGGTCGGCGTATCGATTATTTTGTGGGCGCCGCGGGGATAGCTTGCTTAGGCGTCATGCTTGAACTATTTTTGACAACATTAGCATTTGTAAGGATAATATAGCTTTACAAGCTGGACGAATGGGGCGAATGGAAGAGATGAAATCATTAGTGCTCGCGGAAAAGCCAAGCGTGGCAAAGGAAATTGCCCGTGTGCTCGGCTGTACGAACAAAAATAAAAGCTACATAGAAGGCCCGAAATATGTGGTAACCTGGGCACTTGGCCATCTGGTTACCCTCGCAGAGCCGGAGGAATATGATCCGAAATACCGCTCCTGGAATTTGGAGGATTTGCCGCTGCTGCCTCCTAAAATGAACTTGAAGGTGATGAAGGAAACGTCGCATCAGTTCAAGGCGGTTGCGCAGCTGTGCAAGCGTTCTGATATTAGCGAGCTTATTATCGCAACGGATGCCGGGCGTGAGGGCGAGCTGGTTGCCCGCTGGATTATGGAGCTGGTGCATTGGCGCAAGCCGTTTAAACGGCTCTGGATTTCGTCGCAGACGGATAAAGCGATCAAGGATGGCTTTAGCAGGCTGAAGCCGGGAGCGGAATATAACCATTTGTATGCATCCGCGGTATGCCGCGCCGAGGCAGACTGGCTAATTGGACTGAATGTCACTCGTGCCTTGACGACCAAATACAATGCACAGCTGGCGGCAGGACGCGTGCAGACGCCGACGCTCGCTGCGCTGATGGACCGGGAGAAGGAAATTGAGCAGTTCCAGTCCCAGCCGTTTTGGACGGTATCTGCCGATATGGGCACTTTCCAGGCGGTATGGCGCGAGCAGGATGGCCATGATGGACGTGTATGGGGCCGTGATGAAGCAGGAGCGGTCGTCGCCCGCTTGCAGGGAAAGGGCGCGAAGGTCGACAAGCTGCGTACAGTCGAAAAGTCGGAGCCGCATCCGGGCGCCTATGACTTGACGGAGCTGCAGCGCGACGCGAACAAGCGGCTGGGCTTCTCGGCGAAGCAGACGTCGGTTGTGCTGCAGAAGCTGTATGAGCAGCATAAAATCGTCACTTATCCGCGTACCGACTCGCGCTATCTATCGAGCGACATCGTGCCGACGTTCAAAAGCAGGCTGGAAAGCGTGGCGGTCGGCCCTTATGCGCCTTTTGCCCGCAAGCTGCTGCGCGGCCCGCTAACTGTGACGAAGCGATTCGTTGATGACAGCAAGGTGAGCGATCACCATGCGATTATTCCAACGGAGCAATACGTTAATTTGTCTGCGTTAAGCGCGGAGGAGCGCAAGCTGTATGATCTGATCGTCCGCCGTTTTCTAGCCTTGTTCTCGCCAGCGTACCGCTATGATGAGACGAGCGTTACGCTGGCGGTTGGCAGCGATAAGCTGTACGCCAAAGGCCGGGTGCAGAAGGAAAGCGGCTGGAAAGAGCTTTACAGCGGAGCTGGCAGCGGAAGCTTTAGCGACGATGACGATGAAGACGACGATAAAGCACGCAGCGAGGCGGATCGCCAGCCGGAGCAGCTGCTGCCGGCCATGAGCATGGGGCAGACGCTGCCGATTAAGCAAGCCCGCTTCAAGGAATTGCGGACGCTGCCGCCTGCAAGATATACGGAAGCATCGCTGCTTGGCCGAATGGAGAAGCATAGCTTGGGCACGCCAGCGACGCGCGCGGATATTATTGAGAAGCTGCTCGGAACCGACACGATTGAGCGTCGGGGCAATCAGCTGTCGCCAACGGGAAAAGGCAGGCAGCTGATCGAAATTGTCGTCGAGGAACTTCGCCGGCCGGAGCTGACGGCTGAGTGGGAGCGGGAGCTGGAGCGGATTGCGCTTGGCAAGGGCAATCCAGCAAAATTTATGGCGGGCATTCGCGAGCAGGCGAGCAAATGGGTGGCAGAGGTGAAAAATGAGACAAAGGAATACAAGCCTCATAATCTGACGCATTCGCGCTGCCCGGAATGCAGCAAGCACTTGATGGAAGTGAAGGGCAAGCGCGGCAAGTCGCTTGTATGTCCAGATCGGGAATGCGGCTATCGCCGCTCGGCTGAGCCGGCGCTGTCGAACAAGCGCTGCCCGCAATGCCGCAAGAAGATGGAAATTCATGACGGCAAAGCCGGAAAATACGCACAGTGCCGACCATGCAACGTCATTGAAATGCTGGGCGATAAACAGGGCGGCCGGATTAATAAGCATCAGGAGAAAAAACTGATCAATCAATTCAGCGATAATGTGTCGCTCTCGAACAGCTTGGCGGATGCCCTCAAGGCAGCTATGAGCAAGCAGGAAGACGACAAGTAAGGAATCAAGCAAGTTAGCGAGCAAGCTAATAAACAAGATAGCCAGCAAATAAGTATGGGGATAACCCCAAAAAGCTTCGGCCTGCGATAAAAAAGCAGGCTGGAAGCTTTTTTCTTATAAATAGGCTTGACTAGTGTTATCGTTGGCTTTAGCGTTATAGGGGCATAGGGAATATAATCGTTTTCGTAAGCGTTTTCTTTGAGAAAGAACGCGGTTGTGAAGCAACTATTTTGGCAGTGGCAGGAGGAACGTTCATGTGGAAAGCGGATCAGCTATTAAATCGGCTTTATGAGGAAGCGCTTGATGCGCATCGTGAAGCGGCGGAAGCAGAGAGCAGGGAAGGCAGAAGGCTGCAATTAAAGAGAGAGCTTGCATCAGCGATAGGTTCTTTTGAATCAAACTCTGGGCATGAGCCTGTCGTGCTCGAACGGGTCCAATGCGATGGATATACGAGGGAACGGGTGGAGCTATCCGCTACACCGGGGCTGTCCTTCGCAGCGTATGTGCTCATTCCAGACGGCGCAAAGAGCGGGCAGCTGCCCGGTGTATTGGCGGTGCATGGGCATGGTTATGGCAGCAGGGAAATCGTCGGTTTGCTTCCGGACGGGACGGAAGACCATGGAGAGCCTAACATTCATCAGCATTTTGCCGTCCAACTGGTAAAGCGAGGCATGGTTGTTATTGCGCCCGATGTCGTCGGCTTTGGTGAACGGAGGCTGGATGCGGATTTGCAGGAAAATTCCGACGCCCCAAGCTCCTGCTATAGATTGTCTACCCAGCTCATGATGCTGGGCAAAACGCTAACGGGCCTTCGGACGGCCGAAGTGTTGGAAGCGCTTAACCATTTGGCGGGCAGGCCAGAGGTAGATGCAGCCCGCATAGGGGCGATGGGTTTTTCCGGCGGAGCACTTATCTCATATGTAGCCGCAGCGCTGGATGAACGAATAAAGGCCGTTGTTTTGACTGGCTTTACGAATACGTTTAAGGAAAGCATATTTGCGGTGCATCACTGTATCGACAATTATACGCCAGGCCTGCTGGCCTACGCCGAGCTTCCCGAGCTGATCGGGCTAATTGCGCCGCGTCCACTGTTTCTGGAATCTGGGCAAAACGATCCGATTTTCCCGGTTGAGGGCTTTAAAAAAGCGGCAGCAGAGCTTCAGGCCATTTATGAACGCGAAGGCGTGCCGGGGCAGCTGCAATCCGATATTTTCCCGGGTGTCCATGAAATTAGCGGGCGGGTTTCCTATAATTGGCTGCGTGAAACGCTATCCATGTAGGGGAGGGTGAAAGGGTAATATAGGCAAAGTATAAGCGAAAAATGCTATCCTACCCATCAAAATAGACCATTTAGAAAGAACAAAGAGGCTGCCGCCGGGCTGCCTCTTTGTTCTTTCCGCCAGCCAGTGAATAGCGGCAGCATGCCTACACGCCTACACGCCTACATGCGTAAAGCCGCCCTGCGAAGGATGGACAATACCATCGACATTGTCCTTAATAGGGACGGTAAAATTGCTTTAGGTAAGAGGAGGGAGATTCGCCGTACATTTTTTTGAAAACTCTGCTGAAATAAAATGGATTTTGATACCCGAGCCGATCGCTAATATCAGAAATGTTTAAGGAACTGCTGCGCATTAACGCTACGGCGTGCTGGAGCCTTAGTCTGGTATGCGCCTCAATGATGGTTTGTCCGGTTACGCGCTTGAATGTAGCGGAAAGATAGCTGTAATTCAAGTTTAAGGCAGCTGCCAAATGACTGGCTGAAAAAGGCTCGCAGCTATGCGACCCCAGAAAAGCGATAATCCGCTCGGAAATTTCCTCAGCCCCTGTGCTTTTTCTTTCCAGGGTAGACGCTTGGTGAAGATCCAGAAGCAGCTCGTATACGCTGAGGCTAGTTCTCGTCATTTGATGAGATCGCACCTTCTGGGGCATCTTCATCAGCGCGTTCAAACGGTTTTCCATGCCCGGAAAGGCAGTGCCATGCTTTGGCAAGGTGAGCCTATATCGATAATGATCGGGATAATAAAGGGCCAGCTCCGGCAGCGGGGCCTTTTCTTTATAAGGGGTATTTTCATGATCCTCACTATTTTCCATATTGAAATGAATCCAATACCACTGCGTACCCGCAGCCGTTTCATGCCGTCCCCAATGATGAAGCCCTTTTTTCAAAAATAAATATTGCTTGGCCTGGATCAAGAAGGGCACTCCTTCTTCCTCCACCTGCATGCTGCCGCTTGCAACGTACAAAAAAACATGATAATCCAGCGTGCGATCGGGATGTGTATATAGCTCCTCTGTCTGGTTCCAGCCAATGTCCCGCACTAATGGAAAACGGTCGGCCGTTAAAGTAAGGTGGGCATCCATAGAAGCCTCCATATGTTCGATATATTTGATTGGCACAAAAAAAGGATAGGTTTTGCTAATCGATGTGCATGTACGCCTTTTATTATATCGTTTTAGACTAAGGAGGAAAAACAAATATTGTGCTGGAAGGGTGCAGACGATGAATAAGAGGAACTTATCTGCCAAGCATGCGCTGAGCGAATTTGCCGCTGGCAAAGTGAAGCTATCTCCGGGGCCGCTTAAAGCCCGCTTTGAGCTGAACAAGAAATATATAATGATCCTCACGGATGAGAATCTGCTCCGCAATTTTTATTTGGAAGCCGGGCTGTGGAGCTATAGCGGGAATGGGGGTACAACGAGCGCGACTACGACGAGCAGCGATGGCCCTGAGCATTGGCATTGGGGCTGGGAATCGCCAACCTGCGAGCTGCGCGGACATATGATGGGGCACTGGCTGTCTGCAGCTGCCCGGATCTACTCGCAGACGGGAGATGCTCAGGTGAGAGCGAAAGCCGATTTTATTGTAGCGGAGCTTGAAAGATGCCAGCAGGCGAATGAAGGACAGTGGCTGGCCGCTTTTCCCCAAACGTATATGAATCGCATGGCACAAGGAAGATTTGTGTGGGCGCCGCATTATACCATTCACAAGCTGCTTATGGGATTGCACGAGATGTACGTGTTGACTGGCAATCAGAAGGCATTGACCATTATGAATGGCTTGGCGGCATGGTTCCACAAATGGACGGCACGCTTTTCCGAGCAGGAAATGGACGAGCTGCTTGATTTGGAGACGGGCGGCATGCTGGAAGCATGGGCTGATCTGTATGGCATTACTCGTGATCCGAAGCATCTGGCGCTCATTAAAAAATATGACCGGCGGCGATTTTTCGATGCGCTGCTTGAAGGGCAGGACGTGCTGACGAACAAGCATGCCAACACGCAAATTCCTGAAATATTGGGTGCTGCGCGGGCATGGGAGGTAACGGGCGAGGCAAGATATCGCAAAATAGTTGAAGCCTTCTGGAAAAACGCGGTAACGGATAGAGGATATGTAGCAACGGGTGCGGGTGATAATGGCGAGCTGTGGATGCCTGCTGGAGACATGGGGGCAAGGCTTGGCGTCGGTCAAGAGCATTGCTGCAATTACAATATGATGCGGCTGGCCCATACGCTGCTGCGCTGGACCGGTGAGGCAGCGTATGCCGATTATTGGGAACGGCGTTTTGTAAATGGTGTTCTGGCGCACCAGCATGGCGATACTGGCATGGTTTCCTATTTTCTTGGCATGGGAGCGGGCAGCCAAAAGGCGTGGGGATCACCAACTCAGCATTTCTGGTGCTGCCACGGGACGCTGGTGCAGGCCAATGCTGCCTACGCTTCGCAAATTTTTCTGGCAGACCAGGAGGGGATATCGGTATGCCAGTGGCTTTCATCGGAGCTGGTCTATGAATGGGAGGGCTGTGCCATTCGTCTTCAGCTTGAGCAAGATGGTCAATATGGGGACTATCCGCTGAATAATTGGTCGGTTACGGGGATGGAGGCTATTACAAAAGTAAATACCCCGCCGCTGCCCATCCATCGTCCGAATGCCATGAAGTATAAGCTGACTATCCGCACGGAGCAGCCCATCGCCTTCGCGCTTAAGCTGCGTATGCCATGGTGGCTGGGCGGGCAAGCGAGCATTTCTATTAATGGGCGCCCAGCAGAAGCGGACTTATATGCGCCTTCCTCCTTCGTTAAGCTGGCCCGCCAGTGGGAGGATGGAGATATCATCACGGTAGAGCTGCCGAAGGAGCTGAAGGCTGAGCCGCTTCCGGGCGACGATGGAAAAGTTGCTTTTCTCGATGGTCCTGTCGTCCTTGCAGGCTTGACAGCGGAGGAGCGCCATCTTGCTGGTGATCCAGCCCATCCGGCTGCGCTGCTGACGCCTGACCGCGAGCGCAATCACAGCTGGTGGAATAGCGGCTATTACCGGACGGCAGGCATCGACCGCGGTTTTCGGTTCATCCCGCTGTACGAGGTTAAGGAAGAGGCGTATACGGTTTATTTTTCAATTAAGCCAAACTAAATAAAGGTCTAGCTGGCATTCGCAGCCTTTACAAGAGGGGCTTCTTACCTGCGTCAATCATCCAAGAGACAGACGTCTTGCCGACATATGCTATGGAGGAGGAAGCAGGAAAGGAGCTGGTAGTTTTTGAGCGAACATCAGGGCAGGCAGTTGGCGAGCAAGTGGGCGAAGACGGCCGTATTATTGTCACACGCGGGTATTGCCCCGCATATTCCCCCTACCAGACGGTATACTGGGGAAAACTTGAGGAGCATGCTGCAAACGCATCGAATGGTTGTCATCAAGCCGGTTTGCGGAGCAGGCGGGCACGGGGTTATTAAGGTGACGCAGGATGGAAGCGCAAGCTATTCTTACACCTACTATGCAAAGAAAAAGCAATTCAGCAGCTTTAATGCTCTGAAGAGCGCGCTTGATAAACAACGCAAGGGAAGGGCTTATATTATACAAAAAGGCATCCTTCTTGCGTCCGTCGGCAGCAGGCCGATCGATTACCGCGTGAAATATGTAAAGACCGATAGAGGCTGGGTTTATCGCTCCATGGTAGGAAGAATTGCTAGAGAGGGCTTATTCGTAACGAACCTCTGTCGAGGCGGAACGATGGTTAGCGCGGCAGAAGGCATCAGGCGCTCGATTTCCGGTACAGTCGTTCGGGCAAAAAAATCGAAGATGAGAGAATTGACGGTGCAGGCGACACAGCTGCTGGAAAGCCGGTTTCCGGGCATTGGACAGCTGGGCTTCGATTATGGCATCGACAAGAGCGGGAAGATATGGATTTTCGAGGTGAATACGCGGCCGCAATAAACCCGAAAGGGTTTATTTTTTTGCTTCCTAACTGAATTTCCATAAGAGGGAAAATTAACTAATGGCATTAAACGATAAGATTGATAGATTAAGAGATTGTAATTAAAGTTTTTTATGGAAATGGTAAAATTTGAGACTGTGTATAACCGTATCCACAATGTACACAGCGCGAATCCTCAAGATTCGACGTTTATACACACGCCATGCACACCCTGTCCACAAGCAGTTGTGTATAACCAGAACGGTTGTTCTATCGTTTATACCCGTGATAATATGGTGAAGCATTAGAAAAGCCAAGAAAGGAAGTGCCGATTATGGAGCTTATGTCCGACGATTTTCTTAAGGACACCTACTATGCGGCGGTCCAGTCTAAGCTAGATCAGGAATTTATTCAAATGCTGCTTTATGAAATGAAGCGAAGGCAATTGACAGACGAGGATGTGCGCATTACAGCCTGAGACGTTATTCCTGCCATTCACTTATGCACACTTCTATCGTATGCGCGCAGCTTGGGCACAGTGCCGTATGTAAACAACTTGCATCGCCTATCTGATTGCGAGCGGAACCGGAGATGGATACAGGCTCGTATGGAGCATAAGGATCACTCCATTCCAGCGTACGCCCGCAATCGTTCATCGCTTCATTGCACTTGTCACAATTTACTTCCACTCTCTTGATGCCATTGCAGACTGGACAAAACATAAGGGTATCCTCCTTGGCATGCACCGCTTAATGCTATGCATCGCTCCAAGGTAGAATACCCTTATTTGTGTGTATTTACTTCCTTGCATGTATGGAAGGCTGCGAGCGTCTCCGGCTTACAGCTTCATATTGCTGCTGTGGCCCGGGGAAAGCTTCGCTTCCGGATCTACATATACTTTAGCATTATTAATCGCTGTTGGAGCTTCTCCAAACCCGACAGCAATCAGCTTGAGCTTGCCTGGGTAAGTCGTAATATCGCCTGCGGCGAACAATCCAGGAATATTCGTCTCCATGCGCGTATCCACAACGATGGAGCCGCCCTGAATCTCAATGCCCCATTCGGCAATTGGGCCAAGGGAGGAAACGAAGCCGAAGTTGACAATAACGGCGTCGACATTAAGCTCTGTCGTTTCTTTCGTTTTCACATGGGCAAGCGTTACTTTCTCGATTTGGTCCTCGCCATGCAGCGCGGTAATTTCCATCGGAGTCAGCACATTGACCTTGGAATTCATCAGGTTCTCCACACTGTGCTCATGCGCGCGGAACTTGTCTCTGCGATGAATGAGCGTCACGCTCTTTGCAATCGGCTCCAGCATAAGCGACCAGTCAACCGCGGAGTCGCCGCCACCGCTGATCAGGACGTTCTGGTCTTTAAAGCGCTGCAGATCGCCGACAAAATAATGCAGATTTTTCTTCTCGTAAGCGGCAGCCTCTGGAAGCTCCAGACGACGCGGCTCAAACGCGCCTACGCCAGCTGTAATAATAACGGCCTTCGCATAATGGGTTTCTGTATCAGTCGTAATTTCAAACAGGCGCTCATCTTTTTTGACGACCTGTGTAACTTTTTGCTCTAGGCAAATCTCAGGCTTGAAATGGTTGAGCTGCTCCACAAGGCGGTCAACAAGCTCTTGCGCCGTAACTTTCGGAAAGCCTGCAACGTCATAAATATATTTCTCTGGATAAAGAGCAGCCAGTTGTCCTCCAAGTTGGGGCATGCTTTCAATAAGCTTAACGGATGCTTGGCGCATGCCGCCGTAAAAAGCAGCGAACAGGCCAGCGGGACCGCCGCCAATAATTGCGATATCGACAATGTTTTCAGGTAGTTCAGTTTGAGACAACGTAGGCACCTCCATATATTTGTATCTATCCTTATTATTATAAACTTACGGAGACAAAGAAGGAAATAACTAATTTGTATGCCCTTCTAAACTTTTTCGTATAAAATGCCATTGAACTTTTGTTTAAAACTCTGTAGTATGTCTGTTGTATGTTAAGGTTGGTACAGCTGGAAATTGGCGAATTAAAGGGAGACTAAGTTGCACATTTAATCCTCGTAGATCATAAATGTAGAAAGAGGTTTGTGTAATTTTTCACAATATAATTAAACGCATAGGAATGGAAGGGATCATACGATGAGCAACATACCTAAGATTGTTATTCTGGGTGCGGGATACGGCGGAGTGCTGACGGCGTTGCGTTTGCAGAAGGAGCTTAACTACAACGAAGCAGATGTTACATTGGTAAACAAGCATGACTATCATTACATTACTACACATTTGCATATGCCGGCGGCAGGAACCGATAATCCTGAAAATGCCCGTGTCAGCATCTCGAAGCTGATTGATGAATTTAAAATTGATTTTGTGAAATCGACTGTTGTACAAATTCGCCCGCAGGACAAAAAGGTCATTTTGGAAGACGGTACGCTGTCTTACGATTATTTGGTTGTGGGGCTGGGCGGAGAGCCTGAAACGTTCGGCATTCCTGGTCTTGGCGAGCATGCGATGAACATTCGCAGCATTAACTCGGTCCGCCTTATCCGCGAGCATATTGAATATCAATTTGCCCGCTTCAAGCGCGAGCCGCATCGCACCGATTATTTGACGTTTATTGTTGGCGGAGCAGGCTTTACCGGCATTGAGTTCGTCGGCGAGCTGTCCGACCGCATTCCTGAGCTGTGCAAGCAGTTCGATGTGGACCCGGCGCTTGTGAAAATCTACAATATTGAAGCGGCTCCGACGGCGCTGCCAGGCTTTGATCCAGAGCTTGTCGAATATGCAATGAATGTGCTGACGAAGAAAAACGTCACGTTCCGAATTGGCACAGCTATTAAAGAGTGCACGGCAGAAGGCGTCGTTGTTGGCGAAGGGGAAGAGATCAAGTCGGCAACGGTTATTTGGACGGGCGGCATCCGCGGCAATCGCTTGATTGAGGATGCAGGCTTTGAAACGATGCGCGGACGCGTGAAAATCGACGACCAGCTGCGCGCGCCAGGCCATGAGAATATTTACATTTTGGGTGACAACTCGCTCATGTTTAATCCGGAAGGCCGTCCATATCCGCCAACTGCGCAAATTGCGATGCAGCAGGGCGTCGTGTGCGCACATAATTTGGTTGCTTCGATTCGCAACCAGCCGCTTAAAGCATTCGCGTTCAGCAATAAAGGTACAGTAGCGTCCCTTGGCAAAGGCGAAGCGATCGGCCTTGCTTTTGGCAAAAAATATAAAGGCCGGGTAGCGGCATGGCTGAAGAAAATGATCGACCTGCGCTATCTGTTCATTATCGGCGGCATTCCGCTCGTTCTGCGCAAAGGGAAGTTTTTCTAATGCGTCACTGCAGCGTGCAGGTTCGGGGGTTGCTGACGCGGGATGAGCTGGATCGCTATAATGCTCTAATGGAAGTAGGCTCGTTTCTAGAGTCGCAAAATCGGTATGATCTGGCTTATCCGGTACAAAAGGAAGTCGACCTGCTCATCCAGCCGGCCATTGAACGGTTGAAGGATAAGGGCCGCGAGCGCGATCGTGCGACGCAGGAGTATTTGGAAGCGAAGCGCCTAGGCCTTGATGAAGAGGATGACGAGGAAGAAGATTAGGCGAAGCGAATAAACAAACAACCGCCCCGGCACAGTGACGAGCATTCGTCAGCGTGCCGGGGCGGTTATGCATTATTTTCAGAAGGAAGAAAAAAGGTCTACACTTTCAGCAGAGCGGTGAATTTCTCCGAATCAAGCAAATTGCCGACGTAGAAGTCGCCAAAGTCGCCGTAACGCGCGCTGACTTCATCAAAGCGCATTTCATAGATCAGCTTCTTGAACTGCAGTGCGTCCTCTGCGAACAGTGTAACGCCCCACTCCCAATTGTCGAAGCCGACGGAGCCGCTAATAATTTGCTTCACTTTGCCCGCATATTTGCGGCCAATCATGCCATGGCTGCGCATCATCGTGCGGCGCTCGTCCATGCCGAGCATATACCAATTGTCGCTGCCATCGCGGCGCTTGTTCATCGGGTAGAAGCAGATGTGGCGCGCTTTTGGCAAAATCGGCTTGAGGCGGGCGAGAATTTCCGGATTTTCCATCGGATCAACGCCTGGCTGGTTCACATAGTTGCTGAGCTCCACAACGCTTACATAAGAATAGGTCGGTGTTGTAAAGGAAGCGAACGCTGTTTTATTGAAAGCCGTCTCGATTTCATTCAGCTCCTCCAGCGTTTCGCGCAGGTGCATGAATACAAAATCAGCTTTCTGTCCAACGATGGAGTAGACAGCTGTGCTGCCTTGCTTGCTTTCCTCTACATCTGACCATTGCTTCAGAAACGTATTCAGCTCGTCGAGCATGCGGTTTTGCTCTTCGGTGGTGCTCAGTCTCCATGCAGCCCAATTGACGCTGCGGAAATCATGGAGGCAGTACCAGCCTTCTAGTGTAATTGCTACTTCACTCATATCAGCGATAACCCCTATCTTTGGCATATTTTGCTGTGAACATTGTATCGTAGTTTAGGGCGGTAGGGCAAATGTCGGACTTGTGACAATTGGCAGATCGGAATTGACTTCCTTAAGCGGTTTCATTAAAATGTTATCGAGAGTCTGAGAGGGGAATCGTACATGCTTCAACTGATTATTGCGACGGTGCTGTTTTTGGTCATGATGTTCGGCATCGGATTTATTCTGAATATGCTATTGAAAACAACATGGTTTCCCATTTATATGTTTATTATTGTTCTTGTGCCGTTCTATGTGTGGAGCACTTGGGATAAGACGCTCTCCGCTTCTGAAAACTTTACGAGTTTTACTTTCATTGATTTAGTGCCTGTATTTGGCGCATTAATAGGCGCGTATTTAAGCGGCTGGACGATTCAAGCGCTGCGCAAGGGCGGCTACAAGATGTTTTAAGCATATAAGCAAATCCCTCACTTGGGGGATTTTTTCTATTCTTCTCTCTATTTCTCGGAATGAAACGCGCCGCGCTGCCAACGGATGGCGACAGCCGTTTCACCTTGAAATATAGGAAAGGATATCTTAATGCGATCCTTTCTCTATATTTCTCGGAATGAAACGCGCCGCGCTGCCAAAGGATGGCGACAGCCGTTTCACCTTGAAATATAGGAAAGGATATCTTAATGCGATCCTTTCTCTATATTTCTCGGACTGAAACGCACTGCGCTGCCAAAGGACAGCGACAGCCGTTTCACCTTGTGTTAAACTGATAGAAAGTATGGACAGGATGGAGTAGATGCCATGCGCATCGGTAACTTATTGCAGTATACGGAGCATCACCGCTATTATATTTTTCGTGATTTTTCATTAAGCAGTTTGGATTATAAAATATTATCGCTCATCTATCAGCCGATGATTGGCGCCTTCGCGGTTGCGTTGTACCAGCAGCTGTACCATGGCATATCGGATGGGGCTTCCGGCTATTCCTCGCTGGAGCCGCAGCGCAAGCTGTTTCTCGGGCTAGGGCTTGAGATGAATGAGCGCGGCCGCAAGCATCTTGTCGAGCAGGCGTCGCGCCTCGAGGCAGTTGGCCTGCTGCAAACGTCGCGGCTGGCACTGCCGGAGCAAAGCGACCTGATTTATGAATATGAGCTGGCTAAGCCGCTCACGCCGGGCGAGTTTTTTCAAACCCAGCATTTGGTTATGCTGCTTCGTGACAAGGTTGGGAAATACGCGCTAATTGCGTTAAGGGAATCATTTGGCGCGCAGGAGCCGGACGAGCTGGCCAGCGTACAGCTGAGCAAGGAGAACATTTCCGTACCGTTCTATGAGCTGTTTCAGCTTAATCCCCAATCCGTAGACCCGGAGCTGGAGCAGGCATTAAGCGAGGTGGCGCCATCTCGGCAAGCAGCACCTAGGCTTAAACAGGAGACGGCAGGCATTCCTTATGGGGAAATTATTTTGCGGTTTCCGCGCAATTCCGCTAACCGCAGCTATGTAGAGCGGCTGCGCGGTGATGGCGAGCAGCTTGGGCAGCTGAATTACGTCGCTTACAAATACAGCTTAAATGCGAGCGATCTTTGCCGTCTGCTGGATGAGGATGGCGTATTTGCGCCTGACGGGCTGCTGCTCATTGACGAGCTGCAAATGCGGGCCAATCAAATGTACCGCCAGGATAAGAAGCGCGAAGGGGATCGCCAGCGTACGATTGCCCGCGTGCAGCAGTCTCAGGCGGAAGTAACTGAAGACAATATTGAAGAGTTTGGCGTTCAGGAAGAATATTATTTAAGCGTGCCTAACTTGCTCGATGGCAGATGCGACATTCATCAGTACAATATGCTGATGCGCAATGAGCCGCATACCCGCTTTATGCAGCGCTTTTTCCCTGGGGCTGTACCGGATTGGATTGAACGCTCCTTCGAGCGCATCGATCTCAATTACCGGCTGCCTGCTCCTGTTATTAATGTACTCATTCATTATGTTATAGGCATGAACGACGCCCATCGGATGACGAAAACCTTCGTTGAAGCGGTCGTATCCAATATGCTCGTCAAGCAGATAGATACGTTTGAGAAGGCTGTTGGCTACGTGCGCGAGCAAGGGAAGGTTGAAGAGGGCAAGGAACAGCGTCAAGAAAATGCGCGTTCTGTGGGCGCAACGGGGCGCGGAGGGTCCCGTGCTGGCGCAAGAGGCGGTGCTTCCCGTAAGCCAAGCATCCCGATTGTGCAGGATACGGAATCGGCTAGCCAAGTATCGCCCGAGAAGCTTGAAGAAATGCGACAGCTGGCAAGGAAGCTGGATGGAAAATAAGATTGCGGGGTGATTAAGAATGGAATCGCTGGGTGAGCTTCTGAAAGCATGGCCTGCGGGCAAGTCATTAACGGATCAGGCGGACCGCAAGCTGGAAGAGCTGCTTGCCGATCCGCTTGTGCATCGGCTGCGGGAGAAGCATCCCGAGCTGGATGAGCAGGCGGTTCGTCTTAATTTGAACCGGGTCTATCAATATGTAACGGAATATCGGAACTGTACGAACTGTCCGGGGCTTGACCAATGCCCGAATGACTTTGAGGGCCATTATACGCTGCTTTCATGCGATATCGTGCAGGAGCGCGTACAGCTGCATGACCGCAAAGTGGCCTGCAAGAAAATGATTGCCCGCAGGAGCGAGGAGCGGATCAGGAAACGGATTCGCAGCTTCTATGTAGATGACCGGGCGCTCAAGAGCGGCTATTCGGCGCTCGAAATTTTGGACAAGGACCCTACCCGGGCTGAAGCAGCTTACCGCGTCATTGAATATATTGACCGGACGAAGGAGCAGGGTCTTCAACCAAACGGCCTGTATTTAGCCGGGAAGTTTGGCACAGGGAAGACGTTTCTTATGTGCTACCTGCTGCATGAGCTGGCGAAAGCCGATTATTCCGGCGTCATCGTCTACATGCCTGATTTTGTCGAGGATTTGAAGTCGATGATGCACGAGCCGGCGAAGCTGCGGGAGACGGTAGAGATGATGAAGGAAACCGACCTGCTTATCTTCGATGATATCGGCGCCGAAAACTTGAATCCTTGGGCAAGGGATCATGTGCTTGGCTCCATATTGAATTATCGGATGAACCGCAAGCCGACGCTGTATACGTCCAATTATGAGCTTGATGGGCTTGAGCGGCATTTTAGCTTCACAAGCAAGGATGGCGATGAAGTGTATAAAGGGCAGCGATTGATGGACCGGATTCGGCCCTATGTCGATGTGATTATGGTCACAGGCGACAATAAGCGAGGATTAAAATAAAAAATTTGTTTAAAATTTTAGCCTTTAGGTTACTCTATTAAACCTGTCGAGAACGATTCGACAGGTTTTTTTGCATCTGTAAACATTTATAAATGTTTTACTTTTATAACGAATAATCAATGATGGTGCAATCGCGGGGGCAATACCCAAAAGACTGGGATACAACGGTTCATGGCAAATGAATAAAAGTGTATGAAGCGAATTTTCGCTCTAAAAATGTAAACGCATTATTGGTAGTAATTGTTAATTTATACGTAACTTAAATTAAAAATGTTTGCGTTTTCATTAAAAAATTTTTAAATTAATTTTTTGTGTCGTTTTTAATCAAATGCCGTATTTTCGGACATAATACCTTACGCAAAACAGCCGTAGTATGTGATATTGCTCAGTTTTACCGAAATGGGTAGTTGATTAAGTCTGATTTTATGCTATAATCTCTAGCATCAAATAGAGAATCTCAAACTATTCATAATTATTCCTTATGCCAAATATATATTCATCCTTACATTCAGTGGATAATATTTTTTTATTTCGGTTCTACGCAAACATGAACGTATGTTCACTGTATAAGGAACAAAGGAAGAATAATAGAGATTCATATTGAAATATTAATTGGGAGGAAATAAACGCATGAAAAAGAAGTATTCGTTTTTACTCAGCACGTTGCTTGTCATGACTTTGATCATCAGCGCTTGTGGCAATGCAGGCACTAACACAGGCACCAATAATCCGGGAGAGGCTAGCCCAGAGGCTACCGCAACCGAAGTGAAATTGGCTGATAATCAAGAGATCAGCGTGAACATTGCATCTGAGCCCCCGACACTTAACCCTGGTAAAGCAAGCGACTCCACATCCGGTACGATTTTGCGCCAAACGTTCGAAGGTTTGACACGTATTGGACAAGACGGACACCCTGAAAATGCAGTAGCATCGAAAGTTGAAGTTTCTCCTGACCAAACGGTATACACATTCACTATTCGCGACGGCGCTAAATGGTCCAATGGCGATCCAGTAATTGCCGGAGACTTTGAATATGCATGGAAATGGGTTCTAGACCCAGCTAACGCAGCAGATTACGCTTATCAGCTTTATTATATTAAAGGAGCAGAGGCTGCTAACCTCGGCAAAGGAAAAGTTGAAGATGTAGGCATTAAAGCGGTCAACGACACTACGCTTGAAGTTACGCTTGCTAACCCGACTTCTTTCTTCCTTGAATTGACAGCATTCTACACATACCTGCCAGTAAACAGCAAAATTGCTGCAGCCAACAAAGATTGGGCTAACGATGCAGGCGACCAATACACAACGAACGGTCCTTTCCACATGACCGAATGGAAACACAGCGACAACCTTATTATTGAGAAAAGCGACACGTATTGGGATAAAGACAACGTGAAATTGACTAAAATCAACTTCTCGATGATCAATGATTTCAATACTGAGCTTTCGATGTTTGACAATGGCGAGCTGGACTGGGCTGGACAGCCTAACGGCCAATTGCCAGTTGATGCCATGCAAGCTTTGAAAGACCAAGGCTCTTTGCATACACAACCAATTGCTGGTGTGTACAACTACAAGTTCAACACGAAAGTGGCTCCTTTCGACAACAAAAACATCCGTAAAGCATTCGCTTATGCGATGAACCGCCAAGAACTGATCGACAACATTACACAAGGCGAGCAATTGCCAGCGATGGCAATGGTGCCTCCGACGATGTTTGCTGAAAACGAAAAAGGTTATTTTGCCGATAACGATATGGCGAAAGCAAAAGAATATTTGGCTGAAGGCTTGAAGGAAATGGGCCTGAAAGACGCATCTGAGCTTCCTCCAATCTCTATTTCTTATAACACGAATGAAGCGCACCAAAAAATCGCTCAAGCCATTCAAGACATGTGGTCCAAAAACCTTGGCGTAGAAGTAACGCTTGATAACGCTGAGTGGGCTGTATATATCGAGAAATTGCATGCTGGCGACTACCAAGTAGGCCGTCTGGGCTGGCTTGGAGATTTCAATGATCCAATTAACTTCCTTGAGCTGTACCGCGATGCTGATGGCGGCAACAACGATACAGGCTGGGAAAATGCAGAATACAAAAAATTGCTGATTGATTCCGCATCTGAGTCAGATGCTGCGAAACGTACGGAAATGTTGAAACAAGCAGAAGCAATCTTCATGGAAGATATGCCTGTAGCGCCAATTTATTTCTATACGATGAACTGGGTTCAAAATGAAAAATTGAAAAACGTTGTAATCAGCGGTCTAGGCGACGTAACTTACAAATGGGCCTATATTGAAGCTTAATACAGGTAGGATGTAAAAAAGAATAGTCGACCATAACCGGATGCAGCGGTATGGTGGGCGGAACATCCCGGATCACATTTTCAAGTGGTTCGGGGTGTTCCTTTGTTATGAAAATGCGGGGCTATACTCCCCTTATATGTAAATAAAGCTCGAAACTAATAGGAGGTGCCAGACTATTATGGTGAAATATATTGGCAGACGTTTGCTGTATATCCTTTTGTCGTTGTGGCTGATTATTACAGCTACCTTTTTCTTGATGCGTCTTGCTCCGGGTAACCCGTTTACGTCGGAGAAGCAACTGCCGCCGGAGATTAAAGCTAATCTGCTGGCTCACTATGGTCTGGATCAACCGTGGTATGCGCAATATGGCGATTATTTGCTGAAAGTGCTGCAATGGGATTTTGGTCCTTCATTCAAGTATAAAAGCCAGACCGTTAATGATTTGATCAATACCGGTTTTCCTGTTTCACTCGTGCTTGGCTTGGAAGCGATCTTCCTGGCGCTTGCCGTTGGTGTCATTCTAGGTGTTATTGCTGCGCTCAAGCATAATCGCTGGCAGGATTATACCGCGATGATTATTGCGGTGGCGGGGATTTCGGTGCCTTCCTTCATTATGGCAACGGTGCTGCAATATGTGCTTGCCATTAAA
The DNA here is from genome assembly GCF_001422685.1 of Paenibacillus sp. Leaf72. Taxonomy (NCBI): domain Bacteria; kingdom Bacillati; phylum Bacillota; class Bacilli; order Caryophanales; family Paenibacillaceae; genus Paenibacillus; species Paenibacillus sp. Leaf72. Next base: position 127,981 of record NZ_LMLV01000030.1, read on the forward strand.
TTTGGCATTTTTCCTGTCGCAAGATGGGGAACGTTCATGCATACGGTTTTGCCGGCGATTGCACTCGCTTCCACGCCAACGGCATTTATCGCTCGTCTGACGCGCTCCAGCATGCTTGAAGTACTTAGCAATGATTATATTAAGACTGCGAAGGCCAAGGGCCTGAGCGAGTTTATGATTACAATTAAACATACGCTTCGCAATGCGCTGCTGCCTGTCGTTTCTTATATGGGGCCGCTGTCGGCTGGTGTCATTACAGGAAGCTTTGTTATTGAGCGTATTTTCGGCATACCGGGCCTTGGCTCCCACTTCGTTGTAAGTATCGGTAACCGTGACTACACGGTTATTATGGGTGTTACGGTGTTCTATAGTATTATCCTTCTCTTTAGCGTACTCTTGGTTGACATTTTATATGGATTAATTGATCCCCGTATTAAACTTGGGCGCGGGAAGAAAGGGGCTTGACGATGGAACCAATATCTAAAGACCGCTTTAAGCTGGTAGGCTTGCAGCAGCAAGGAACAGATAATGTGGCGAAGGCAAGCCTTACTTTCTGGCAGGATGTCGTTCGGCGCTTCGCACAAAACAAACTAGCCATGGTCGGGGTTGTGCTGCTCGTTATTTTGGTCTTTATGGCTGCGTTTGGCCCATTAATGACCGAATTTGATTACCGTTCCAACGATCTAGGCAACAAAAATCAAGCACCGTCTGCTGAACACTGGTTCGGCACGGATGATCTGGGACGCGACATGTTTGCCCGTGTCTGGGAGGGTGCACGAATTTCCCTGTTTATCGGACTTGCGGCCGCACTTATCGACTTGTTTATTGGCGTCCTTTGGGGCGGAATTGCCGCTTACAAGGGCGGACGTGTAGACGAAGGCATGATGCGTTTTGCCGACGTTCTCTACGGTATTCCCTATTTGCTGCTGGCGATTATTTTGATGGTCGTATTCGGGCAAAGCTTGGGAACGATGATTGTAGCGATGACTATAACGGGCTGGATTAATATGTCGCGTATCGTTCGGGGACAAGTGTTGTCGCTGAAAAACCGCGAGTATGTGTTAGCCGCTCGTACACTGGGCGCAACGATGCCTTGGATTATGAGAAAGCATTTGATTCCGAATGCGATGGGCCCTATTCTGATTACGATGACGCTGACAATTCCATCGGCGATTTTTACAGAGTCGTTCCTGAGCTATTTGGGTCTAGGCCTGACTCCGCCGATTGCGAGCTGGGGTACAATGGCATCCGATGGATTGCCTGCGCTTAAATATTATCCATGGCGTTTGTTCTTCCCGGCCATTATGATCTGTGTAACGATTTTCTCATTTAACGTAATTGGCGACGGATTGCGTGACGCTCTCGATCCGAAAATGCGCAAATAATAGGAGGGAAGCATAAATGGAAAAGCTGCTCGAAGTAAAAGATTTGTGCGTTTCCTTCGGTACGCACGGCGGCGAGGTACAGGCGGTAAGAGGCATTAGCTTTGACCTGTACAAGGGCGAGACGCTTGCCATCGTAGGGGAATCGGGTTCTGGCAAAAGTGTCGCTTCACAAACGATTATGAAGCTCATTCCGATGCCGCCAGGCAAAATTACCAATGGCGAAATTTTGTTTGATGGCGACGATTTGGTGAAAAAAACCGATAAGCAAATGGAGAAGGTACGGGGCAAGGATATTAGTATGATTTTCCAAGATCCGATGACCTCGCTTAATCCAACGATGAAAATTGGACCGCAAATTATGGAGGTGCTGAAGAAGCACCAAAAGCTTTCCGGCTCCGCTGCAAAAGAACGTACGATTGAACTGCTTCGTCTCGTCGGTATTCCGATGCCGGAGACGCGGATTAACCAATATGCCCATGAGTTTTCCGGCGGTATGCGCCAGCGGGCGATGATTGCGATTGCGCTTGCGGCCAATCCAAGATTGCTCATTGCCGATGAGCCGACGACGGCGCTTGACGTAACGATCCAGTCGCAAATTTTGGAGCTGATCAAAGATTTGCAGCAAAAAATCGGCATGTCCGTCATTTTCATCACGCATGATTTGGGCGTTGTTGCAAATGTAGCTGACCGTGTAGCCGTTATGTATGCGGGGCAAATTGTCGAGGTTGGAACTGTGGATGAAATTTTCTACGATCCGCGCCATCCTTATACATGGGGACTTCTTGCGTCCATGCCGAGCCTTGATATGACAGATAAAGCCGAGCTGCTGGACATACCAGGCACGCCTCCTGATTTGACGAATCCGCCTAAGGGCGATGCGTTTGCCCCACGCAACCGCTACGCGCTGGCGATTGATTTCGAGGAAGAGCCGCCGATGTTCCAAGTATCCGAAACGCATTATGCCAAAACATGGCTGCTGCACCCGGATGCGCCGAAGGTGGAGCTGCCGGAGCAGGTTAAACGGAGAGTTCGTAAATTGGCAGCGTCTTTCGATAAGCCGGTGCTTGCGGAAGGAGAGGCTTAAATGGCGAAGAAGCTGCTAGAAATCAAAAACCTAAAGCAATATTTCAATGAAGGCCGCCCGAATATGGTGAAAGCTGTCGACGACGTCAGCTTCGATATTTATGAAGGCGAGACGCTTGGTCTCGTTGGGGAGTCAGGCTGCGGCAAATCAACGACCGGCAGAACGATTCTACGGCTGTATGACGCGACGGACGGCCAAGTGCTGTTCAGCGGTGAGAATGTTCACGGACACAAGTCTAGAAGCGAACTGAAGCGTCTGAACCGCAAAATGCAAATGATTTTCCAAGATCCATATGCCTCGCTCAACCCGAGGATGACTGTTGGCGATATTATTGCCGAGGGCATTGATCTTCATGGGCTTGCGAAAAATAATAAGGAACGCATGGCGAGAGTGCATGAGCTGCTGGAGACAGTAGGCTTGCACAAGGACTATGCGAGCCGCTACCCGCATGAAGCGTCCGGCGGACAGCGCCAGCGGATCGGTATTGCCCGCGCGCTTGCGGTCGATCCTGACTTTATTATTGCCGATGAGGCGATCTCCGCGCTGGACGTATCGATTCAAGCGCAAATTATCAATCTGATGAAGAAGCTGCAGCGGGAGAAAAACCTGACTTATTTGTTTATTGCCCATGATTTGTCTATGGTTAAATATATTAGCGACCGTATTGGCGTGATGTACTTTGGCAAGCTCGTTGAGCTTGCTACTGCGGATGAGCTGTACAACAATCCAATGCATCCTTATACGAAGTCGCTGCTGTCGGCCATTCCAATTCCCGATCCGGAGACGGAGCGCGTGCGCAAACGGACACCTTATGATCCGAATGTGCATCAGTATACACCGGAGGACCTTCCGGAAATTCGTGAAGTGAAGCCTGGACATTTTGTGTATTGCTCGAAACGCGAGATGGAGCAGCTGCAAGCTTCTCATTAAAATGGGTTTAAGCCACTGGGCTTAAAGCTTGCATGAATACAGCTTGCAGCTCTAGTAGAAAGGACTGTTCCAAATCAGTAAAGCCTTACGGCTGCACTGGTTTGAGGGCAGTCCTTTTTTTGCGTGGAGAGCTCTCGATTCCTATCGTTATCTTCAGGTTGGAAGGCGGCAGAAACAGCACACAAAAAGCGAGCTTTTTACCAAAATGGTATTAACATCAATTCATAAACCTAATTTCGAAAACGCTATTGACTAAACAAAATCACGCTGGTAGAATCCTTCCATAACCAACTAAGCGGGTAGGAATAATATTTTATCTACCGGACCACCGGCGGCAAAACGTTACTCATTTATCCAGGACTGCAGGAGCAAAAAGAAAAAAATCAGGGGTGTGAGGATTTATGTTAAAGGGGAAATGGTCGGTTTCATTATTGCTCGTATTGGTGCTCATCTTGTCCGCTTGCGGAGCAAACGGAGGCAACCAGGGAACTGGAGCAGGAGCAGGAGAGTCGCCAGCTGCATCAACAGAAGCGGGCGCCGCAGGAGAGAAGCCAGCAGAACCAGTCAAGCTGCTAAATGTATCGTATGACCCAACTCGTGAGCTGTACGAGGAGTATAATAAAGCTTTTTCAACGTATTGGAAAAATAAAACCGGCCAGGACGTAACGATTAGCCAGTCCCATGGCGGATCAGGCAAGCAAGCCCGCGCAGTCATTGACGGTCTGAAAGCAGATGTCGTCACGCTGGCGCTTGGCTACGATATTGATTCCTTGGTGGAGCCGGGCCTGCTGAGTGCAGACTGGCAATCCAAATTCGAGCATAACAGCTCGCCGTATACGTCAACAATCGTGTTCCTTGTACGCAAGGGCAACCCGAAGGGCATTAAAGACTGGAATGATCTGATTAAAGACGGTGTAGAGGTCATTACGCCAAACCCGCAAACGTCGGGCGGAGCGCGTTGGAACTATCTTGCAGCATGGGGCTATGCGCTCAAGCAGAACAACAATGACGAGGCGAAAGCGCAGGAGTTCATCACACAGCTGTTCAAGCATGTGCCAGTGCTCGATACAGGTGCGCGCGGAGCAACAACGACCTTTGTAGAAAAAGGAATTGGCGATGTGCTGCTGGCTTGGGAAAATGAAGCGTTCCTGTCCATCAAGGAGCTTGGACCTGATCAATTCGAAATCGTCTATCCTTCGGTCAGCATTTTGGCGGAGCCGCCTGTAGCGGTCGTTGATAAAAATGCCGAGGCCAATAAAACGACAGAAGTAGCCAAAGCATATCTGGAGTATTTGTACTCGGATGAAGGCCAAGAGATTGCAGCTAAAAACTACTACCGTCCTATTAATGAGACGATTGCTGCAAAATATGCAGATACGTTCAAAAAGCTGGATCTGCTGACGATCGACGGAGATTTTGGCGGCTGGAAAGTGGCGCAGGAGAAGCATTTTAATGCGGGCGGCATATTCGAAAAGATTTACACGCCAGGCTCGTAATGATCGCTAGGCACAGCAAAATGTGGAATGGAGCTGACTTCACATGAAAGGTTCCAGTAGGAGCAAAGGAAGAAGCAGAGGCGGCAAAGCGCGAAACGTTTTGCCCGGCTTCGGCCTATCAATGGGATTTGCAATTGTGTATTTGAGCTTGATCGTTCTAATCCCGCTGGCCAGCGTATTTATTAAGACGACAGGACTCAGCTTTGCCGAATTTTGGGGCACGGTAACGAATCCAAGGGTTCTGGCTTCTTATCGCATCAGCTTCTTTACCGCTTTCAGCGCCGCAGCCGTCAATATGGTGTTCGGCCTGCTCATTGCGTGGGTGCTGGTCCGCTACCGTTTTCCCGGCAAAAAATTTATCGACAGCCTCGTCGATCTTCCATTCGCGCTGCCGACAGCGGTAGCGGGAATTGCACTGACGGCTATTTATGCGCCGAATGGCTGGGTAGGCAAGCTGCTCCAGCCTCTCGGACTCAAGGTAGCCTATACGCCACTGGGCATTACAATAGCCCTTATCTTTATCGGCATTCCCTTCGTCGTCCGCACGGTGCAGCCTGTGCTGCAGGATCTCAATAAAGAAATAGAAGAGGCCGCGGTTATGCTTGGCGCCTACCGGATGCGAACTTTTTGGAAAGTGATTTTGCCTGAGCTGATGCCGGCTCTGCTTACGGGCTTCGCTCTAGCTTTTGCTCGCGGAATTGGGGAATACGGCTCCGTCGTATTCATCTCTGGCAATATGCCGATGAAAACCGAAATCGCCCCGCTTCTCATTATGACGAAGCTGGAGCAGTTTGATTACGCAGGGGCTACCGCAATCGCGCTCGTTATGCTCGTCGTTTCGTTCCTGCTGCTGCTGTTCATTAATTTCATGCAGTGGCGGATTAACCGCCGCGTCGTAGAAGGAGGCTAAGCAAGATGGCTGGAGCAATTACAACGCATTTATCGAGCGAGGCCTCCAAGCGGCCTAAGCATATTACGGAACCGGCAATCGTGCGGATTGTACTCATAACGGTAGCGCTTATTTTCCTCGCGCTGGTCGTCCTGCTGCCGCTCGTTTCTGTATTTGTTGAAGCTTTTAAGAAGGGCTTTGACGTTTATCGTGCCGCGATCACCGATCCCGATGCTTTATCGGCACTGAGACTGACGCTGCTCGTAGCTGTAATCGCTGTTCCGCTGAATACGCTGTTCGGCATATCCGCTGCGTGGGGGATCAGCAAGTTCCGTTTTCGCGGCAAGCAGTTTTTAATTACACTCATTGATTTGCCGTTTGCCGTATCTCCGGTCATATCTGGACTTATTTATATTTTGATGTTTGGCGCGCAGGGCTTTTTCGGCCCATGGCTCGATTCCCATGGCATTCAGCTCGTCTTCGCACTGCCGGGCATCGTGCTGGCGACCGTATTCGTAACGGTGCCTTTCATTGCCCGCGAGCTCATTCCGCTCATGCAGGCGCAGGGAGTGGCAGAAGAGGAAGCAGCGGCAAGCCTTGGCGCAAAGGGCTGGCAAATTTTTTGGCGGGTCACCTATCCGAACATAAAGTGGGGCCTATTGTACGGCATTATTTTATGTAATGCCCGGGCGATGGGCGAGTTTGGAGCAGTGTCTGTCGTATCAGGCCATATTCGCGGGCAGACAAACACGCTGCCGCTGCATATTGAGATTTTGTACAACGAATACCAATTTTCAGCTTCGTTTGCCGTGGCATCGCTGCTCGTCATGCTGGCGTTCATTACGCTTATCGTCAAGTCGCTGATGGAATGGCAAATGAACAAGCGGGCTTCTGCCCAAAATGCCTGACACTTACGATAAGGTGGATTAAAAAAAGGAGGAGAAGACAATGGCAAAACCTTTGGAAATTGATCAGCAGTGGCTTAAGCGGATTGCGGATCAGGTGGGCGGGCTGCAATATGGAAGTGTGAATATTACGGTGCATGACGGCAGAATCGTCCAGATTGACCGGACCGAGCGGACGCGCTACGATCAGCCCTCCAGCAAGCAGCAGGAATCCCAAAGCGTCAAGCAGCAGGCAAGCAATAGCCATAATAATAGTAACACCAACAGCAACAAGCACCAATCGGCCTGAATAAATAAAGAAAAGAACCTTCGAATCATCCGCCTAATAGCGGGTTCGAAGGTTCTTTCTTTTAAATATAGGTCATTTATAAGTTTCTCTCTTATAAATGGCCTATATTTCTCGGAATGAAACGCGCCACGCCGCCAGAGGACGGCGAGAGCCGTTTCACCTTGAAATATAGGAAAGGATATGATTTCGCCATCCGTTCTCTCTATTTCTCGGAATGAAACGCGCCACGCCGCCAAAGGACGGCGAGAGCCGTTTCACCTTGGCTGCAAAGCTTGCTATTTGTTTACGATATGATAAATTTCACGATAACAGCAGCAGCAAACATGACAGTCATTAGACCGAGCATGCCGCCGAAGCCGAACACTACGTCCATCAAGTCGTGGCGCGGTTCTTCATTATAATGCTCGCGCGGGTCTCTAACGTTCTCCATAACAAGCGTCCTCCCTTGAAAACGATTTAGCTATCAACAGTATACCCAACTATCCGAATAATTGTAAAGCAAAACACGGCAACTATTGTAAACTTGAGGACTCGGCTGCCGGCACCAATCTATGTTACAATAAGGCATGGGAACAAATGTCCGCAAGGGAGGTTTGGAAATGAATCAGCATGAGGGGAAACAGGCAGCCAGCCAGGCTGAAGCAGCGGAATTAATTCGTCATAAGCTAGCGCTGCTTCCGGACCAGCCTGGCTGCTATTTAATGAAAAACAGCGAAGGCACAATCATATACGTCGGCAAAGCCAAAATATTAAAAAATCGCGTCCGCTCGTATTTCAACGGCTCTCATAATGGCAAGACGCAGCGCCTCGTTGCGGAAATCCGCGATTTTGATTTTATATTGACGAAGAGCAACATGGAGGCGCTCATTCTGGAGTGCAATCTCATTAAGCAGTATCACCCGCGCTATAACGTCTTGCTGAAGGACGACAAGTCCTTTCCTTATATAAAAATTACGCATGAGCAGCATCCGAAACTCGAGGTAACCCGCAGGATGGCCAAGGATAAGGGGAAATATTTCGGCCCTTATCCGAATGCTTATGCCGCCCAGCAGACGAAGAAGCTGCTGGACCGGCTGTATCCGCTGCGCAAATGCAAGACGCTGCCTGACAAGGTATGCCTGTACTATCACATGGGGCAATGCATTGCGCCTTGTGAATATGAGATTGAACCCGGCACCTATGAGGCGATGGTTCAGGAAATTACCCGTTTCCTCAATGGCGGCCATGATGTGGTGCGGGCGGATTTGCAGCACAAGATGGAGGCTTCCGCCGAGCAGCTGGAGTTCGAGCGGGCGAAGGAATACCGCGACCAGATCATTGCGATTGATGCGGTGATGGAGAAGCAGAAAATTACGATGTCAGACGCCTTGGACCGCGATATTTTCGGCTATGCGGTCGAGAAGGGCTGGATGTGCGTCCAAATTCTTTATATGCGCCAAGGCAAGCTTATTGAGCGCCATGGTACGACCTTCCCTTATTATGGCGAAGAGTACGATGATTTTATGACCTTTGTAACCCAATACTACAGTGAAAATCCTGCGCTGCCGAAGCAGATTTTACTGCCGTTGCCGCCAGAGCAGGCGGATAATGGACAGACAGCGGGCAAGCCGGCAGCAGGGAAGCAAGAGACGACTGCTGCCCATCTTGACCAGGAAGCAGCGCCAAGCGCAAATGAAGCAGTAAGGGATATGGTCGATGCAGCGAGCCTAGTCGTTGTGATTGACGAAGAGACGCAAGGGGAAGCCCAGCCGCCCAAAGAGAAGGAGCTGTCCGTTGCGGAGGAGGCCGCTGCTGCGCTGCACCACTGGCTTAAGGTCAAGGTGCTGCTGCCGCAGCGCGGACGCAAGAGCGAGGTCGTCTCGATGGCGACGGAGAATGCCAAGGTAACGCTTGCCGACAAGTTCCGGCTCATCGAGCGGGATGAGGAGCGCAGTGTCAAGGCGGCGGCAGGGCTGGCCCAATGGCTTGGTTTGCCGCAGGCAACCCGAATTGAGGCGTTTGACAACTCCAACATACAAGGTACGAATCCCGTATCGGCTATGGTCGTATTTACGGACGGCAAGCCGGATCGCAAGGAATACCGCAAATACAAGGTCAAGACGGTCGTCGGGCCAGATGATTATGAGACGATGCGCGAGGTCATTCGCAGGCGCTATGAGCGCGTGCTCAAGGATCAGCTGGCTGCTCCGGATCTGATCGTCGTCGATGGCGGAAAGGGGCAAATTTCCGCAGCGATTGATGTGCTGCAAAATGAGCTGAACCTGTTTATCCCGGTATGCGGTCTCGTCAAGGATGCCAAACACCGGACCGCACAGCTCATGACCGGCGATCCCGCTGAAATTATTCCGCTGCCGCGCGACAGCCAGGAGTTTTATTTGCTGCAGCGCATACAAGACGAGGTTCACCGCTTCGCGATTACGTTCCACCGCGAGCAGCGCGGCAAGTCGATGGTCGTCTCGCAGCTCGATGCTATTCTGGGTATTGGCGAGAAGCGGCGCAAGCTGCTGCTTAAGCATTTTGGCTCCATTAAAAAAATAAAAGAGGCCACGGTGGAAGATTTCCGGCCTCTTTCAATAGGAGATAAGCTTGCCGCACAAATTATTGCGGCACTTGGGGAGGAGGCGTCGCCGTAAGCTGCGGCGGCCTTCCTCCTTTTTTGACGTATAGGAAAGGATATGAATGTTCTCATCCTTTCTCTATACGTTTCGCCAAAACGATGGCGTCTAATAGGAAGGACGCCGCCAGGCGTTTTTCTTACGATGCCATACCCGAATGATATAGGCAATTGGAACAGGCAGAACAGCGTAGAAGATCGCTGCTCCGATATTTAAAGCACCGCCTACAGAAATGAGTGAGAAGCCCATTAACAGCGAATCAAATATCGCATGAACGAATATGGCGGTAATGAGGCTGTAGCGCAGGAAAATGTAGCTGAAGATCATCCCAATAATAATTAGCTCAATCAGCCTGGTGTAGTACGGGAAGATCGGATAGGAGACATGACCAAGCGCCCACAAGATGGTCGGAATCAAGGCGGCGACATAAATATTTTTGAACCATCTGCGGAACAAGGCAATGCCGAAAAACCGGTAAATGGCTTCCTCGGAAATCGCAGCGCACCAAGCCAGCATCGGCATGAGCCACAGCCATTTGATATTGTAGGGAGACTGAGTCGCATCGCTTGTGCTCCAACTGCCGATCGCCGTTTCGAGCACTAGAAAAATGACCGACTGCACGCCTAGCAAAATAAGGGCAATCAAATAACCGAGTCCCATGCTGCGCCAAACATGCTCGCCGTAATTTTTTTCGCGAAAGCCTGGCCATATCGGACGTTTCCACGAGCGCCACATGCCGTCACCGGCCACGAAGGAAAAATAGACAGCTGCGCCAACCGGGATGAGCAGAAGCGCAGTAAACCATGCCATAAAGGACACCTGGGCATCGCCCATCACCTGTTCGCCTTGCTGGGCAATGACGCCGTCCATAATGCCTAGATTATTAATAATATAAAAAACGGTGAAAATAAGGCTGATGGCGATCCCGCGTTTGAATGTCGTATGACGGCGGTATAATATCGCATAGATAATAGCTAGCACCAGCGTAATGAAAGTCATGTAAATGAGGCTGATCAACGATAAAGCGTCGGCCGTGCTTTTTTGCTGCTCAATATTGGCTACATAGTCTGCGGGTGGAATAAAGGATGGCTTATAAGTAGAAATGACGGTTTTGTCGCCATTTTGACTAAAGCCCACACGAAGCTCAAGCTGGGAACTGCCTGCTGCATACCCTGTTGGATGAATGACGACCTGTCCTAGCGAGTTAACGGCAGCGTCGTTCAAATCTTTGGCTTGAAAGCCTTGCGTAGTCGCAAAGCTGGCCGCTGCATCGAGAAGCTGCTTCTGTTCTTTAATGGTGTTCACGCCCGAGCCTGCTCCAAGGAGATTCCAAGCGACAACGCTGCCGCTTTGCATATGGAGGTAGACGAACGCGGTGCTGCCATTGTCAAGCGTTACTTGCGTTTGATAGGTGTCGAGCGGAAACTGCTGCATATATTTGGACGCATAATCCTCGTACAGCTTTTCCTTTATCAAATAGCCGGTTTCATCGCTGTCAGTTTGATAAACCGTATGAGCGTCCGTAACGTTAACGCCGAACTGCTTGGCGGCAAATTCCGTTGCTTTTTGCAGGGCTGCTTCATTTCCTATAACGTTGCCCTGGGATTCCGATGCGCCTGAATCAGGACCGCCAAGCATAGGGATGATTTGCAAAAATATAAAAATGACAGCGCTAATAACGGCGGCCCATACAAATTTCTTCCACTCGCGTGGAGCAATAAATTCAATCATAACTCACCTCAATTTCAGTTTAATCGAAAATTTAAGCATAGTACTCATACGATACCATATTAAACCATATGATCGCCAATCTAACAGCTTGGTCACCCTTTAGGCGGCTTGTCAGCGTTGTCCGCATTCATAAAACAGAGAAATAACGATATCCGGCAAGCTAATGGGCGGCTATCCTCCTCGCACGGCTGTTTTTGAATGAAATCAGCTGTTTTTATTGCAAAAGGCTGTTTTATACGCAGTGTGCTTTAAGCTTATAATCGTTAAGTCATGTGTAATGGAAATTGGAAATACAGCTGCTGCAAGTGAAAAGAATAATAGGCAATATGAAGGTGGATGCAATGAATATTTCGTTTTTTTCGTTACTAAAATGGTCCCCGCCACGCATATTGGTCGTTGGCTTTGCGATTATTATTATGCTGGGAGCTCTGCTGCTATCCCTGCCTTTTGCATCGGCCGACGGAAGCGGGCTGCGTTTTCTGGATGCTTTGTTTACGGCTACCTCGGCAACTAGCGTGACGGGGCTTGTAGTCGTGGATTCTGGCACTTATTTTTCGGTGGCTGGTCAGGTTATTATTATGCTGCTTATTCAAATTGGCGGGCTCGGCTTTATGACGATGGGCACGCTGTTCGCGCTTGTGCTGAAAAAGCGCATTTCGCTGCGGGAACGGCTTATTTTGCAAGAAGCCATGAATCAAGGCAGCATGGAAGGCATTATTCGGCTCATACGCAAGGTCATTGTTTACTCCTTATCATTTGAGCTCGTTGGCACATTGCTGTTCACGATGCGCTTTGCCTATGATATGCCGTTTGGTAAGGCGCTGTATTTCGGCGTGTTTCATGCTGTGTCGCTGTTTAATAATGCAGGGTTTGATATTTTTGGCGACTACCGCAGCTTGACGATGTATGTGGATGATCCGATTGTGAACCTGACTGCCATGCTGCTTATTATATCCGGAGGCCTCGGTTTTATCGTAATCTCGGATTTGCTGGAATTCCGCCGCCGCAAAGGGCTGTCCCTGCACAGCAAGGTGGTGCTGGTGATGACTGGCTCGCTCATTGCAGTCGGGGCGGTCGTAATATTTATTTTTGAGTTTTCGAATGCGCGAACGCTTGGCTCGCTCGACTGGGGCGGGAAAATTCTTGCATCCTTCTTCCAGTCCGTCTCTCCGAGGACGGCGGGGGCTAATACGCTGAACTATGCCGATTTGCGGCAGGCGACTTTATTTTTCACCATTATATTAATGTTTATCGGCGCATCTCCCGGCTCAACGGGGGGCGGGATCAAAACGACGACGTTTATGACGCTCATAGGGGCGGTTGTCGCAATGTTTCGGGGGAAAGAGGACATTGTACTGTTCCGCTATCGCCTCGGCAAGGAGCGGGTGCTCAAGGCGCTTACGATTACGATGCTGTCGCTGGCGCTGGTCGTCGTCGTAACGATGCTATTATCCGCGACCGAGGATCAGCGGTTTATTAAAATTTTATTTGAAGCAACATCCGCCTTCGGGACGGTAGGTCTGTCGATGGGCATAACGCCAGAGCTGAGCGATTTCGGGAAAATTATTATTTCGATTACGATGTTCGCTGGTCGTCTAGGCCCGCTGACGCTTGCTTATGCGCTCAATCCGAAAACCAGCAAAGAGCTTTACCGGTATCCCGAGGGCAAAATTACAATTGGATAGGGGAAACACAGATTTATTATGAAAAAGAACCAGTTCGTCATCGTAGGGCTTGGGCGTTTCGGCTCAAGTCTGGGCAGAGAGTTAATTCAGCTAGGCTATGAGGTGCTAGGCATTGATAAGGATGAGGAAGCCGTTCAGGAGCTAAGCGATGAGCTCACCTATACCGTATCAGCCGATTGCACAGACGAGGAGACGCTGCGCTCGATTGGCGTACGGAATTTTGATGTTGGTGTTGTCGCGATTGGCAATGATATTCAAGCGAGCATTTTGACGACGATTTTGCTTAAGGATTTGGGTGTTAAGACCGTAGTGGCGAAAGCGGTGGACGAGTTGCACGGGCGGGTATTGGAAAAAATCGGCGTGGACCGCATTATTTATCCAGAGCGGGATATGGGCATTCGAGTCGCACATCAGCTGGTATCGCCGAATCTGCTCGATTATATCGAGCTGTCCAAGGATTATACGATTGCCGAGATTGTCGTCACGGGCAAAATGCATGGCAAGACGCTCAGCGATCTCGACCTGCGCGCCCGCTTCGGGTGCAGCATTGTAGCGATTAATAAGCCCAATGGCATTATTATTGCCCCGACAGCAGCCGATGTGCTGCACGAGCGTGATGTCATGGTCATTATCGGGACGAATGAGCAGATTGAGCAGTTTGAAGAGGCAGCAACAAGGTGACAATAAAAACAGCAGCGCATGCGGCTATTCACACCTGCGCTGCTGTCTTCTTGTTGTTTCGCTGCTCAGGCCTTCGAGCGGGAGGCAAGCTCCTCAATCCACAGACGGACGGCTGGATGCAGCTGGGCCGGATCGGCATGAATGAGCGAAGTCGTGCGCTTCGTCTCCGCAAGCTCTCTGATCGGAATGACGGTGAGATCATTGTCGGCCAGCAGCTGTTCACGCACATAAGATTGGGGAAGCAGCGTCGCAGCCCGGCAAGTGTGCTGAAGCCGGACGATCGCCTCGAAAGAGTCAATCTCCATGCGTACATCTGGCTGGAGATTGTATTTGGCAAACAACTCATCGGTTAGCATGCGATACCAGGTACCTTTGGAGAAGAGGAGAATCGGCAAGCCGTTTAGGTCCTGAATGCCGAGCATGCCCTTGTCCGTTACCACCATGCTTTTCGGCAGGACGAGCAGCAGATGATCCTCGAACAGCGGGACACAGTGCAGCTGGGCGTCTTCAATCCGCGAGGCGACAATACCGATATCGGCTTTGCCTTCTCTTACATAAGTAACGATTTCATGGGTTTTGCCCGTGACCGCCTTAATATCGAATTCAGGATGACTGCCATTGAGCGCCTTGATAAAATCGGGAAGCGTCGTTTGCAGCGTCGTCAGGCTCGCTCCAATCGTAATGGAGGTCCGCCCTGCCGACTCATAATCGGCAACCTTCTGCAGGTAGCGCCGGTGCAGCTGGCGAAGCTCTAGTGCGTATTCATAGGTCATCTGGCCGATTGGTGTCAGCTCCAGCCGCTTGCCGATGCGCCGGAACAGCTGCGAGCCGATATCCTGCTCAAGCTTAGCTACTTTACGGGAGAGGGCAGGCTGGGACAGGTTCAGCAGCGCCGCAGCCTTGTTCATGCTGGACTGCTCGACGATGGCGGCAAACATATGCATTTCTTCAATCAAAATAGCCAGCTCCAGTCTGCTTATGTCAAATTGTTATAACAAATTATAAAAAATAAGCAATTCCATTATAAGCTGAAAAGGAGTACGATGGGAAGTGTGACTAAACTGTGTCAACTTTTGTTGACGGAGAATGAACCGAAGAGTAAAATGTAGAATGATTTGTAGACAAGCATTTGAGGAAAGCGTAACCACAGTCTGGAAAGGAGACACAAAGGCATGAAAGGAAATTCGTATTTTTCCCGTAAGCTTCACTCGCTGCTTGGTATCATTCCGCTCGGAATGTTTATCGTTGTGCATGCGCTTACGAACTATCAATCGTTCGAGAGGGGGGCAGAGGGGTTCAGCAGCGGCGTTAGCCTCATTAACAGCTTGCCATTGCTGCCGATTTTTGAAATTTTCGGTATTTACCTCCCGCTGCTTTTCCATGGCGTGTACGGCTTATATGTAGCCTATCAGTCAGACAGCAATCTAGGGCGTTTCAAGTACGGCCGCAACTGGGCGTTTACAGCGCAGCGTTTAACAGGTGTTATCACGTTTATCTTCGTGTTCTGGCACGTATACCAAACCCGTTTTCAAGTGTACTTGGGCTATATCACACATGAAGAGCTAGGCTCCACGATGCACAATATTGCGACTAATCCGCTTTATTTTGTATTTTATGTGGTCGGAGTATTGGCAGCTACGTTCCACTTTGCCAATGGCCTTTGGGCATTTTTGATCAGCTGGGGCATTACAGTAGGGCCTCGTGCGCAACGGATTTCATCCATTGTATGCATGGGTGTTTTTGTAGTCGTAGCGGCATTGTTTATTCTTTCGCTGGTTGCATTCCGCGGCGACGAATTCAAGGAAGCAGCCGATCTCGCATTGGCTTGGAATACTATCGGATAGTTTGAAGACAAGGAGTGAAGCGTGATGGCTAACAATAAAATAATCGTCGTAGGCGGCGGACTTGCCGGACTTATGGCTACGATAAAAGCAGCAGAAGCTGGCATGCACGTTGATCTGTTCTCGATCGTGCCGGTGAAGCGTTCCCATTCCGTCTGCGCGCAGGGCGGCATTAACGGGGCGGTTAATACAAAAGGTGAAGGCGACTCGCCTTGGGAGCATTTTGACGATACGGTATACGGGGGAGACTTCCTCGCTAACCAGCCTCCTGTTAAAGCAATGTGTGAAGCAGCACCAGGCATTATCCACTTAATGGACCGTATGGGCGTTATGTTCAGCCGTACGCCGGAAGGCTTGCTCGATTTCCGCCGTTTCGGAGGCACACAGTATCACCGTACAGCATTTGCAGGTGCCACAACTGGACAGCAATTGCTATACGCTTTGGATGAGCAAGTTCGCCGCTGGGAAGCAGCCGGCCTCGTAACGAAATACGAGCACTGGGAATTCCTTGGCGCCGTTCTGGATGACGAAGGCATCTGCCGCGGGGTATCTGCACAGGATTTGCGTTCGATGGAAGTGAAGACGTTCGTGGGCGATGCGGTTATATTGGCATCGGGCGGCCCTGGCATTATTTTTGGCAAAACGACGAACTCGGTTATTAATACAGGTACAGCAGCAAGTGCGGTGTATCAGCAAGGCGTTAATTATGCGAACGGCGAATTTATTCAAATTCATCCAACCGCGATTCCTGGCGATGACAAGCTGCGCTTGATGTCCGAATCAGCTCGTGGCGAAGGCGGCCGCGTATGGACTTACAAAGACGGCAAGCCTTGGTACTTCCTTGAGGAAAAATATCCAGCATACGGCAATCTTGTGCCGCGTGATATTGCGACTCGTGAAATTTTCAGCGTCTGTGTCGATCAGAAGCTCGGCATCAATGGCGAAAACATGGTTTACCTTGATCTTTCCCATAAAGATCCGAAGGAGCTTGATGTGAAGCTCGGCGGCATCATCGAAATTTATGAGAAGTTCATGGGCGATGATCCACGGAAGCTGCCGATGAAAATTTTCCCTGCGGTTCACTATTCGATGGGCGGCATGTGGGTAGATTACAACCAAATGACGAACATCCCTGGATTGTTTGCAGCAGGCGAATGCGAGTATCAATACCATGGCGCTAACCGTCTCGGTGCGAACTCGCTCTTGTCGGCGATTTACGGCGGTATGGTCGCAGGACCGAAAGCGGTAGAGTACATTAAAGGCATGAAGAAAGCTTCCGCTGACGTGGCTTCCTCCGTATTCGACCGTGAGCAAAAACGCCAAACGGATAAATACGAAAGCATTCTTGCCATGAACGGTACAGAAAATGCTTACGTTCTGCACAAGGAGCTTGGCGAATGGATGACCAACAATATGACGGTTGTTCGTTTCAATGACAAGCTAGAAGCAACGATTAACAAAATCAAAGAGCTCAAGCAGCGTTACAACAATATCAACATCAATGACTCGATGAAATGGAACAACTCAAGCGTTGCTTTCACTCGTCAGCTATGGAACATGCTCGAGCTGTCCGAAGCTATGACCTTGGGTGCCCTGCTCCGTGACGAAAGCCGCGGCGCGCATTACAAGCCGGATTTCACAGAGCGCAACGACGAGAAGTTCATGAAATCAACGATTGCGACTTGGACGAAGGAAGGTCCGCAAATTTCGTACGAGGACATCGATGTTTCCCTGATTACACCGCGTAAACGTGACTACACAGCGAACAAGAAGAAAGGAGAATAAAGATGGCTGATACGACTACTGCTACAAAAACCGTTAAGTTCATCATTACCCGTCAGGATGGACCGGAGTCTGCGCCTTACAAAGAGGAATTTGAAATTCCGTATCGCCCGAATATGAACGTCATCAGCGGACTTATGGAAATTCAGCGTAATCCGACGATGGCGGATGGCGGCAATACAGCTCCAGTATGCTGGGAATCCAACTGTCTGGAAGAAGTTTGCGGCGCCTGCTCCATGGTCATTAACGGCAAGCCGCGCCAAGCCTGCAGCGCACTGATCGATCAATTGGAGCAACCGGTACGTCTGGAGCCGATGCGCACTTTCCCGGTCGTTCGTGACCTTGTCATCAATCGCGAGCGCATGTTTAACGCCCTCAAACGCGTTAAGGCATGGATTCCGATCGATGGCACTTATGATCTCGGTCCTGGCCCGCGCCTGGCTGAATCGAAGCGTCAATGGGCTTACGAGCTGTCCAAGTGCATGACGTGCGGCGTATGTCTGGAATCTTGCCCGAACGTCAACGATCGCAACAGCTTTGTTGGCCCAGCGGCTATTTCTCAGGTTCGCTTGTTCAACGTTCACCCTACGGGAGAAATGAACAAGGAAGAGCGTCTGGAAGCCTTGATGGAGGATGGCGGCATCGAGGGCTGCGGCAACTCGCAAAACTGTGTTCGCTCTTGTCCGAAAGGCATTCCGCTTACGACGTCAATTGCGGCAATCAACAAAGATACAACGAAGCATCTGTTCAAAAAATGGCTTGGATTTTAAATATACGGTCTTCCACCTTAGCGGTGGAAGGCTTTTTTTAAAAATATAAGCATTTATAAGTTTTACTTTTATAATCAGCTTATATTTCACCGCGAAACGGCAGCTTTGCCGCAAGAGGACGACGACAGCCGTTTACGATTGTAATAATGATAATCAGTATCAATAATAAAAGAGATTATGGCACTTGTCAATGATCAGCCGCGAATACGACATAAAGGCAGCAAAAAAGAACCGCTCTCACGGTTCTTTTTTGCTGCCTTTATGCATTTCCTACTAGTAGCTCTTAAAGCTGGCTTGTTACAGCCACTCTTCGCCCCACTTTTGAATCGATTCAATGACAGGCTCTAAATGATGGCCTTTGTCACTTAATTCGTATTCAATGCGAACAGGCATTTCTGGATATACCGTTCGTTTAATAATGGAAAGTTGTTCAAGTTCCTTCATCCGGTCGGTAAGCATCTTGTCGCTCATATCCGGAATTTGCTCCTTGATCTCCTTGAACCTCTTTGGTCCAGCTAGTAGCACCCGAATGATGAGACCGGTCCATTTCTTGCCTAAAATTTCGGCCGCTGCTTCATACTTTGGGCACATTGTTGAATAATCCAACCTGATCACCCCGTTTCTTCTTAACCCATTATAACATATCTACTTTGGAAAAGTAAGTGCATATAAACACCATATCGCCATTTAACTTTATTTTAAATATTTACTTTACAAAAGTTAGTTTATATATTAAGATGGGTTCATGAAACAGCGAGCAAGTGTTGCAGCTGTGAAACCAAACAAAAGACGAAGGGTGAGGTTAAAATGTTGGACACAGGATTATTGATTATTCGGGTAGTATTAGGCTTGTTGATGGTTGGTCATGGAGCGCAGAAGCTGTTTGGCTGGTTCGGTGGCTATGGTTTGAAAGGCACTGGGGGATGGCTGGATTCGATAGGCGTTAAGCCTGGCGTACTGATGGCATTGGCAGCAGGATTAAGCGAAGCGGTGGGCGGCTTGTTGTTTGCAGCAGGCTTGTGGACATGGGTTGGCGCGGTGCTGCTGATCATCCCAATGATTATGGCGATTGTGAAGGTGCATGGCGCTAATGGGTTGTGGTCAACGCAGAACGGCTACGAATATAACCTGGTGCTTATCGCCGTATTTGTCGGCGTTGCTTTGACCGGTGCGGGAGAGCTGTCCATCGACGCCTTGCTTAAATAAGGGAAGAAGCAGTTCTGTATTGCAAGGTGAAACGGCTGTCGCCGTCTTTTGGCGGCGTAGCGCATTTCAGTCCGAGAAATATAGAGAAAGTATGGCGAAATCATAAACTTTCCTATATTTAAAAAAAGCCTGCTGCCAGCCGCTATAAGCGGATGACAACAAGCCCGATCATCATGCATGCAAATGCCGCCCACTGGGCGGCATTTAGTTTTTCCTTGTAAATCAGGATGGCGCCTGCCGCGACGACGAGGCTGTTCGTGGCGAAGATCGGCGCGGCTAGATTAGCGGGCCCCGTTGCCAGCGCAGTTGCATAAAGCTGGAGGCCGGCGTAGGAGAAGAGGCCAGCGAGCAGTCCGTAAAGCAAGCCCGTCCGATAGGCGGGCTTGCGGTTGCTGCTGTTTTTTTCTTTGCTTAACAAGGCGAACCATAGAAAGGACAGCAAATAGCCCACGAATAAAATCGGCGCGCTGGATAATCCCCATTCCTCCGTCACCTTGAGCCCGCCATTGCGGAAGGTGAAAAAGACGACCGCAGCGCCAACATAGAAAAACCACTGTTTTTGGGCAGGAGCGGTTTGTACCTGTTTTTTATAAGAAATGAGTACAACGGAAAGCAGCAGCAGCAAAATGCCGCAAGCTTGCGTAAAATGCAAAGGTTCCTTATATACAAGCGTGCCTAATACAACGACGAGCACGATGTTCATATTCGTCAGTGGAGAGGTCAGGCTGGCCGGTCCGTAATTCAGCGCCTTCATAAAGACCGCATTGCCGATGGCCGAGCCTGCTCCAATGATCGCTCCAGCGATCCAGATCCGGTAATCGGCTAACGAAGCGAGTGAGCCTTCAAACGCGGCATGCACGCCAAACCCGACTGTACCAGAGGCATAAAGCCCGAGCAGCAGCACCGAGGTCGTACCGCCGCTCATCTGGCTTCTTTTCATCCACCAGCCGGCTAATCCGAATAAAATGGCGCTAGAGATGGCAACCGTTAGCCACATGCTGTTCAACTCCCTGTTTGTTTACGGTTTTGTTGCATTTGTTACACAAATGAAATGATTCTGTTATACCCCTATTACAATACTCGGTTATTATAATAAACAAGACCCCCTTTTAATATATCGAATTCGGACCTGCGCTCGGTGCAGGTCCACTTTTTTTGTCCATTTGTTCGATGGCGGCGTCCCGCATACGTTCTCCATACAAAAAAAGAGGCTGCTCTGCTGATTAACAGCAAAGCAGCATGAATTTGCGGATCCCATAAGCAGACGGCTTAAAGCGGTACGATGATCTGCTTGCGCTGGCGGTAGAACACCCATTTTTTGAAGCCAATTTCCTTGAGGCGCTTGCTGACGCGATCCCAATCGTCCCCGACCCTTGCTGGAACGTGAGCGTCGGAGCCAAAGGTCACATTAACACCGAAATGATGGGCACGCTCCAAAATTTCATCGGACGGATACCAGCCGCCTACATATTTTGTGCTGCCGGACGTATTAATTTCAATCGAAACGTCGTTTTCGGCAATGATGCGGAGCGTATCATCAATTTCGGCATCGGCTTTAATATCAGAGAAAGCGGGGTAATAACCTTTCATTGCATCGATATGCCCCAGCACATCAAACATGCCGCTGCGCGCCGATTGGCTGATGAGGTCATAATAACGGCGCTTATCCTCAAATTGCTGCTTCTCGGTCAACTTTTCCCAACGATTACGATTAAAAATGCTCACTCCACTTACCTGATGGACAGAGCCGATAATGTAGTCGAATGGTACACCTTCATAGGCGTCGCGATAAGCTGGAAGCCGTTCAGGGAAAAAGTCTGACTCCATGCCGAGCAGTACTTCAATACGCCCCTCATATTTAGCTTTAAGCTCAAGTACTTCCTTTATGTAGTTGTCAAATTCAGATTGAGCCATGGCGATGCCGGGAAAAGGACGGTCGTCCTTATGGCCGAAATAAGGCGAATGATCAGAAATGCCGATGGCCTGCAAACCTGCGTCCAAAGCGGCAATAATGTAGTCTTCAATCGTTCCGTCGGCATGGCCGCAACGTTCGTGATGGGTGTGCAGATCAAATTTCATAGCTGTTTCCTCCTTGAGTTGAAAATGCGCTGTCAGTCTATTCGCTGCTAATAAATTGATGCTCCGGCATGCCCTTAAGATCGCTTAAAAACTGCTGCATCGCCGTATTCAAATATCTCCCGGACTTGTAGACGACGCCGACCGGATGGCTGATTTCGAGCTCATTCACCTTAATCATCTTGAGCGAGCCCCGCCGCAGCTCCTCGACAATGGAAAGTTTGGAGACGACGGCGGCGCCAAGATTAATTTCAACCATGCGCTTAACCTCTTCGCTGCTCGAAAGCTCCATCATAATGTTCGGCTGAATGTTGTACTGGCGAAAAATTTTGTCTACGAAGCGCCGTCCTAGTGTGTCGGGTGCAAGCATGATCATAGGAATATCCTTGAGTGCCTCTACGGTAGTATGCTTCAAATCGCTCAGCGGATGCTCCGGAGATACAACAAGCTCAAACGTATCGTAATAAAGAGTGGACGAGTGCAGGTTTGGATTTTTCTCAAATAAATAAGAAATACCAATGTCAATTGTGCCATTTTCGACGCTTGCGGTCACCTGTGATGATGGCATCGTATGGATCGTTGTTTTGATCAGCGGAAACTGGTCTTGAAAGTAGGCTAATACCCGCGGCAAAATTTGAATCGCAATGGAAGAAGTTGTCCCGAGCAAAATATGGCCTTGAGGCGTCGTGTTGAGGTCTGAAAGCTTAGCCTTAAGCTCTTCGACAATAAGCAAAATTCTCTCGGCATGCTCCAGAAAAACTTGTCCATGGTCGGTGAGGGTCACAGGCTGATTGCGGTCAATCAGAACGGTCTTGAATTCCTCTTCAAGCGTTTTGACTTGTGCGGATACAGCAGGCTGGGTCAAATTAAGCAGCTCACCCGCCTTGCGGAAGCTCATCGTTTTGGAAATGGTGAGGAGTGTTTCAAGTTGGCTAATATTCACTACAATCCCCCTCCAGGTTAAGTGAAGCGATTACACGCTTATTGAAATAGGCTTGCAGGCGTAGATGCCTTTCCTCGTGATAGCTTTGCTTACTATTATAAAGCAAATCCGGCACGACGGCAAAAAGGAGAAGAAGCTTTACGTATTATTTAAAGAGGATATGAAGTGGCGTTGTCGAAGTGTGTTGGACGAAGGTACATATTTAGGGAGGAGGCGTTACGACTGGACAGGAAAGCAATAAGAGGCTGGCTCATGTACGACTGGGCCAATTCGGCGTTTGCGACGACGATGATGGCGACCGTCATGCCGATATTTTATTCAGGTGTGGCAGCGTCTAATTTATCAGGTACGAAGGCGGAAGCCTATTGGGGTTACACCCAAAGTATTGCGATGCTGTTCGTAGCGGTGCTGTCGCCTGTTTTGGGCGCAGTTGCCGATTATATGGGCTCCAAAATCAAATTTCTGACGATGTTTATGCTAATGGGAGCTGCATCCTGTGCAGCGATGGCTTTTGTTGGGGAGGGGGACTGGCTGCTCGCCTCCATCCTGCTCATTATAGGAACGATGGGGTTTGCAGGAGGGAACACCTTCTATGATGCGCTGCTGGCGGACGGCGTGCCGATGGAGCGCAGGGATGTCGTGAGCGCGCGGGGTTACGCTTATGGCTACATGGGCGGCGGCTTGCTGCTGCTAGTTAATATTTTAATGCTTCAAAATTTCGAGCTGTTCGGTTTCCCTACCAAAACCTTTGCGACCCAAATGGTGTTTATTACGGTAGGCATCTGGTGGTTTGTGTTCTCGCTGCCGCTGCTTCGTTCGGTCAAGGAGCCTGTGAAAAAGGTCAAAGTTGGCTTCGGCACCGCGCTTGGCAAAGGCTTCACGCGATTGCGCGGGACGCTGCGAACGCTTAAGCGATATCCGGAGCTTCTTAAATATATGGCTTCGTTTTTATTTTTCAACGATGGCATTAATACGGTAGTTATTATGGCAACGATTTATGGCCAAGGGATCGGCATTAATACGGATGATATGATCAAGGCGCTATTAATTACGCAGTTTGTCGGTTTTCCGTGTACGATTGTATTTGGCAGACTGGCCGCGCGCTTTGGCTCGAAAAAGCTGTTATATGTGTCGTTATGGTTCTACGTCGTTATTGTCATTTTGGGTTATTTTATGACGACCTCGCTGCATTTTTATTTGCTTGCGATTATGGTTGGCGTTGTACAGGGCGGCAGCCAGGCGATTTCGCGCTCGATTTATTCGGGTATGGTGCCGCCGTCCAAATCGGGTGAATTTTTTGGCTTTCTCTCGCTGTCCAGCAAGTTTTCCTCCGTCGTAGGACCACTGTTGTTCTCGGTGGTCGCGACGGTTACAGGCTCTACCCGTGTCGCCATCCTCTCGCTAATTGCGTTATTCGTCATCGGCATTGTGCTGCTCATGTTCGTCAATTTGACGAAGGGCAGAGCAGAGGCGCTGGCAGGGGATGATGGGGCAGCTGAAGCATGAACATACGAGGCCCGGCGCTAATCCAATGAAAAGGACTGGCCGCCGGGCTTTGCGTTTTATTTTCAAAAGAACTATAAAGCTGCTGCCAGCATTACCTAAGTACACATTCATGACTCGATGATTTTTTACAGCAATAGGAGGGGAGTTTGCAGCATAAGATTTGGGGTTTGTACGATGATTTTGTAATCGAGGTTGGTCATGAGCCTATGTAAAAAAAGCGAATGCACTCCATAAATAACCGGCACAAAAGCAAATAAAAGCTTTTAAGCCGTAAAAAAAGTAGAAGCCTGATGGAAAAGGCGAGCGGAGTAAAAGGTTTGAGATGGAGGAGCGCAGCGTTCGCCTTTGCATCTGCATTTTTACCGCAGCGCGGTATCCATTCAGAAAAATGCAGAGGCATCCCGGAATCCAAACTTTTTACGCAGCGACGGATCTTTTCCATCAGGCTTCTACGACAAGGTCTTAATAGCATTTATATGGTTGTGCCCTACGGTCACAACCATTCCTTTTTGCGGAAAATAAAAAACATCCCAAAGCCCAGCGCAAGCATAATGCCGAGCAAAATATACGATCCGCCTCGCATATGCAGGCCAGGTATAAAGTCGAAGTTCATTCCGTAAATACCGGTTATGAAGGTCAGCGGCATGAATATCGTCGTCATCGCGGTAAACACGCGCATAATTTCATTGGCTCGCGCCGATATACTGGACTGGTAAGCTTCTCGCAAGTTGCCCATCAGCTCGCGGAACGTATCAAATGTCTCGGCGATTTTGACAGCATTTTCATAAATATCGCTAAAATATTTTTGCAGCTGATCATCAATCAGCTTAAGATCGCGTTTGTTCAGCGTAGCGATAACGTCCTTCTGCGGGCCAAGCACCTTCTTGAGCCACAAAATTTCACCGCGCAAACCGATAATTTCGTTCAGATGCGATTTTTTCGTATGCATTAGGATATCTTCTTCGAGCGTTTCGATCCTCGTATCAATTCGATCGGCGACGAGGAAGTAGTTATCGACGACAATATCAACGAGATTGTATAAAAAATAATCGGGGCGGCTGACTTCCTGCTCCCACAGGACAGGCTTCAGGGAGCGCAGCTCATTAATTTTTTGCTTCGTAACGGTAATAATATAATGGCGGCCGAGAAAAATGTTCAGCGCGCGCAGGAAAATTTCCTCATCATCAAAACGAATGCTGTTAATAACGATAAAATAATGGCTTTCATAAATTTCGATCTTAGGGCGCTGCTCCTCCTCGGTGAGGCAATCCTCTACCGCGAGGTCATGCATGTGGAACAGCGGCTGCAATACAGCCAAATCCTCCACATCGGCATCAATCCAATAAAAGCCCTCCGGCGATGGAATGAGTGTATCAGCAATATCTTCAATAGGGGTAAACAAGCCGTTGTTGACCAGACGGATTTTCATCTGTGCATCTCCTCTCTGAAATGGACAGGAGGCCGCCTTTGCCGCTTGCACAGAGCACTGTTATTTATAGAAAAACAGGGCGCATTACGCAGTGGCTGGGCAGCCGCCATATTCGGTTGTGTTCAGGCCTTGGTCGGTCGCCTTCCATGTCCGTATGCACTCCTTTATCATGTGGATTTTTGGATAAAAAACACCAATTTTTTCACTCGGCGTTTCAATCCTTGTCTAGTATACTCCCGCAGCAGCTTTACATTCAAGCGAAAAAACCGTAAATGAAGCCGAAAGATCAGCCTTCTATAGTATATGCAGTTCACAGGCTTGACGCGCCTGCCCGAATCCATTAAAGTAGGCTTATAAGCAGCAATTCCATAATTGAATAGAACTACTTTCTTATCAAGAGCAGGCGGAGGGACTAGCCCGATGAAGCCCGGCAACCGGCGTAAGCACGGTGCTAATTCTTGCGGAGACATTTCGATGTTTCTGAGAGATGAGAGAGGCGACCGCTTATTTTTTGAGCAAACGACCTTTTCTCTCGACAGAAAGGGTCTTTTTATATTTGGGAATGCTGATAATCTCATTAAAGGAGTGATTCTGCATGCCAATTAAAGTTCCCGACCATTTGCCGGCCAAAGAAATATTAAACAGTGAGAACATTTTCGTCATGGACGAAAGCGTTGCTTATCATCAGGATATTCGGCCGCTGCGTATAGCGATTTTGAACTTAATGCCTGAGAAAGAAACGACGGAGACCCAACTGCTGCGCTTGATCGGCAACACGCCGCTGCAAGTGGAGGTTGTGCTGCTTCGTCCGAAGACGCATACGTCGAAAAATACGTCCTACGAGCATCTGCATGCCTTTTACAAAACGTTCGACGAAATTTCCCATGAGTTTTACGATGGCTTAATCATTACAGGCGCTCCTGTCGAGCATCTTGATTTTGAAAACGTGAACTATTGGGAGGAACTGAAGGACATTATGGACTGGAGCGCACGGCGGGTTACTTCGACCTTCCATATATGTTGGGCCTCGCAGGCAGGACTTTACCATCATTATGGCGTTCCGAAATATGAATTGGATGATAAAATTTTCGGCGTGTTTCATCATACGATTGAGAAACAGAACGTCAAGCTGCTTCGCGGCTTTGATGAAGCGTTCCTCGTGCCGCAATCCCGTCATACGGAAGTGCGTCGCGAAGATATTGAACAGGTGGAACGTCTGGAAATTTTGTCGGAATCGGCGGAATCGGGCGTTTACATTGTCGCTTCCAAGGATGGCCGTCAAATTTTCGTCAGCGGGCATTCGGAATACGATCCCTTCTCGCTGAAAAACGAGTATGACCGCGACAAGGCGAAAGGGCTCGACATTGCATTGCCGAAAAACTATTTCCCGGGTGATAACCCGGAAGCGATACCGTACTCCTCGTGGAGGGCGCATGCGAATCTGCTTTTCTCGAATTGGCTCAACTATTACGTGTACCAGCAGACGCCATTTGATTTGGGAGCAAACATCTAACTATATAATAGAAGGAGCAACAGCCCATGTTGAAAATCGAAAGTGAATTAGCGCAAATTGGTTCGCAAAAGGATACGGAAACCGGAGCCGTAAGCTTCCCTGTGTATCAGGCGACGGCATTCCGCCATCCGAAGCTTGGACAAAGCACAGGCTTTGACTACGCTCGTACAAAAAGCCCAACCCGTGCCGTATTGGAAGAGGCAGCTGCCAAGCTTGAGTCTGGCGACGCTGGCTTCGCATGCAGCTCAGGCATGGCCGCTTTGCAAACGGTATTCGGCCTGTTTCACCAAGGCGATCATTTGATTGTATCCCTTGATCTGTACGGCGGCACTTACCGCCTGCTGGAGAAGATTATGTCGAGATATGGCGTTACAGCATCCTACGTGGATACGAACGATATTGATGCGATGAGCGAGCTGTGTACACCGAATACGAAGGCGGTACTAATCGAGACGCCAACCAATCCGTTAATGATGATTACCGACATTGAGCGTGTCGCATCATGGGCGAAGTCCAAAGGACTGCTGACGATTGTAGACAATACGCTGCTGACGCCGTTTTTCCAGCGTCCAATTGAGCTGGGGGCAGATGTCGTTGTCCACAGCGCGACTAAGTATTTGGGCGGCCACAATGATGTGCTCGCTGGCCTTATTGTGACGAAGGGACAAGAGCTTTCGCAGGAAATGGCGTTTTTGCATAACTCCATTGGCGCCGTTCTCGGACCGCAGGATTCGTGGCTGTTAATGCGCGGCATGAAAACACTAGCGCTGCGGATGGAGCGTCATGAGTATAATGCAACTAAAATCGCCAACTACTTGCTGGAGCATCCTTCTATTGAAGAGGTTTATTATCCGGCTTTGCCGCATCATCCCGGACATGAGGTGCAAAACCGCCAATCGTCGGGCAATACCGGCATTTTCTCCTTCCGCGTGAAGGACGCCCGTTACATTGAACCCATTCTGCGCCATATCGAGTTGATTGCTTTCGCTGAGAGCTTGGGCGGCGTTGAATCGCTGATGACCTATCCGGCTGTGCAGACGCATGCCGATATTCCTGAAGAAATTCGCCGTGCAGTCGGCGTTGATGATAAATTGCTTCGCTTCTCTGTTGGCATTGAGCATGCAGATGACCTGATTGCCGATTTGGAGCAGGCGCTTGCCGCAGCTAAGCAAGAGATTGGGGAGGTATAGCAGCATGAGCGACAGACATAACAAAGAGGAATATGCCAAGCGTCATTTTGCTACGAAATTGCTTCATTTTGAAGGATCCTTTGATGAGCAGACGGGTGCATCCAGTACCCCGATTTTTCAGGCATCTACGTTCCATCAAAGCGATTTGTCCCAAAATCCGCCTTACGATTATAGCCGGTCCGGCAATCCGACCAGGCAGGCGCTGGAGGATCAAATTGCGCTGCTGGAGGGCGGTACGCGAGGTTTTGCCTTTGCATCCGGCATGGCGGCGATTTCAACGACATTCCTGCTGCTGTCGGCGGGCGACCATGTAATTGTGACAGAGGATGTGTACGGAGGTACATACCGTCTGCTTACGACAGTGCTGAACCGTTTAGGCATGGAAACGACGTTCGTCGATATGACGGATTTTGCAGCTGTTAAAGCGGCATATAAAGCAAATACGAAAGCGGTATTTATAGAGACCCCTTCCAACCCGACGCTGAAAATCACCAACATTTCGGAGGTGGCTTCGTGGGCGAAGGAGCATAACCTGCTGACGATTCTGGACAATACGTTTATGACGCCTTATTACCAGCGTCCGCTAGAGCTTGGAGTAGATATAGTCGTGCACAGCGCGACTAAGTTTCTGAGCGGGCATAGCGACGTGCTTGCGGGCCTTGCTGTAACGGCTGATCCAGAGCTGGGACGCAGGCTGTATCAGCTGCAAAATGGCCTCGGCGCTGTACTGAGCGCCCATGAATGCTGGCTGCTTATGCGCGGCATTAAGACGCTGCAAGCCCGCATGGAGCATAGCGAGCGCAGCGCGCGCAAGCTGGCGGAATGGCTGAATGACCATCCAGAGGTAACGAAGGTTTATTATCCTGGCCTTGCCGATCATCCGGGCCGTGAGGTTCATGAACAGCAATGCTCCGCCTATGGCGCAGTCGTGTCCTTTGATGTGGGCAGCGGCGAGCGGGCGAAAGCGATGCTTGGCCGTGTGAAGCTGCCGCTTGTAGCTGTCAGCCTGGGCGGCGTAGAAAGCATTTTATCGTATCCGGCCATGATGTCGCATGCGGCAATGCCGAAGGAAGTGCGCCATGAACGCGGAATAACGGACGGTCTTGTCCGTTATTCGGTAGGCCTTGAGCATATCGACGATTTGCTCGCAGATTTGGATCAGGCTTTGCGCGGCTAACAGCCTCGTAAAGTGGAGGAAAAGACGGCTGTCATTACTGACAAGCCGTGTTTTTCCTTTTTAGCGGCTATAATGACTGTAAACGAAAGATGACGAATATGAGCATAGTATGATAAAATTGGCCTATACTTAATTAGTTTGTGAAAAAAAGCGCAACATCAAAACTACAGCTATAGATAAGGAGGTCTTGCGTAATGGCAACGTTGGACCAGATATTGGATAAGGCCCTGCGGGGTGAACGAATCAGCTTGGAAGAATGTATTATTATGTTCGAATCCGACGAGATTGAGAAAATGGGTAAAGTCGCGAATGAAATTATGCTGCGCAAGCATCCCGAGCCTGTAACGACTTTCGTTGTAGGAAGAAACGTCAACTACACGAATGTGTGCGACGTTTATTGCAGGTTCTGCGCCTTTTATCGTGCCCCAGGCTCCAAAGAGGGCTATGTGCTCGATAACGAGACGATTATGAACAAAATTCAAGAAACGATTGACGTTAACGGAACCGAAATTTTGATGCAGGGCGGAACGAACCCGGATCTGCCTTTTACTTATTACACGGATTTGCTGAAGGAAATCAAGCAGCGCTTCCCGGACATTACGATGCACTCCTTCTCGCCTGCGGAAATACAGAAGATGAAGGAAGTATCAGACGGATTGTCGCTGGATGAGGTTGTTCGCCAGCTGCATGAGGCGGGACTGGATTCGCTGCCAGGTGGCGGCGCGGAAATCCTCGATGACCGCACACGCCGTAAAATCAGCCGCAAGAAGGGCTCTTATACGGACTGGATCGACGTAATGAAGTCGGCTCATCGCCATGGCATGAATACGACGGCTACAATGGTTTATGGCTTTGGAGAAACGATGGAGGAGCGCGCCCTGCATTTGCTGCGCATTCGTGACGTTCAAGATGAATGCAAAGCGAATGGCTACGACTCCGAAGGGTTTACAGCCTTTATTTCCTGGCCGTTCCAGCCAGACAATACGAGAATGCCGATGGAGAAAGCGAAGCCGGAGGAATATTTGAAAATTGTCGCGGTAAGCCGCATTTTCCTCGACAATATTGACAACCTGCAATCTTCCTGGGTCACGATGGGCCCTGATATGGGTAAACTTTCGCTGGCCTATGGCTGCAACGACTTCGGCAGTACGATGATTGAAGAAAATGTAGTGTCTGCTGCGGGCACAACGCACAAGGTCAACATTGAGCTGATTTTGAAGCTTATTCGCGAAGCGGGCAAAGTTCCGGCGCAGCGCAATACTCGCTATGAAATTTTGCGGATGTACAATGAAAGCGATAAGGCTGAGCAGGATTTTGTAATGCAAAATTAGGTTTTAGTGATCAGCTAATTCGGAGCTACTTTCGGTAATTAAACTTACTAACGCTTGTCTAATATTTTATCCGTTACAGGATAGATATTAGACAAGCGTTTTTGTGTTCTTGCCTCTAAAGCAGCATTTCACACTTCAGACACCTCGACCGATATTTGTATAATATAGTCGTTCGGATTTTTTACCGAAAGGTAGCTGAGCACTTCTACCGCATACGCATTTCCGCATATGGACAAGCCGTTACTTTCCATATATTTTTTTATTATAGCGTACGTTTCGGACATCGTTTCATAAGATCCTCGATGATTCATGACAACATAAAGCCCTTTGGGTTTGATAATTATTCGATCTCCTACTATCGGAGCTTTTAGCTTATTGGCAATGAAGTCCCCATAATAATCGCCTGATTCAAAATGATCCTTGCCTAAAATAGTCCCTATCGGAAACTCGGTTTCAATCAAGTGATTTTCACAGTAGCTGCGATGTTCATTTAATTTGTGAGCAAACTCCTTGTCACCATCGCCCTGTTCCAGTTGAGTGACAATAAAATATTCCTCATCACCTTCCGCCACTGACGGTCCCTCTTGAAGTACTCCTGCAGCTTGCTCCGACATTTCGATGGCGCCTTTCAAAAGTCTTTGCATCCTTTGTATTCTAATCTGTTCCATCTCTAGTTCATGCAGTTTCTGTTCGAGCAGTTCTATGAACAGAGGAGTGTTCTGATTCTGAATAAACCCTTTGATTTCCTGTAGGGAGCTCCCCGCTTTTTTCAGTACATTGATAATATCCAGTACGTAACATTGCTGAACGGAGTAATAACGATAACCTTTTGAGTTTACATATTCTGGTTTTAAAAGCCCGATCTCATCATAATGAAACAGGGTATGTTTGGTAACCCCGCAAGTTTTGGCAAATTCGCTGGTCGTAAGATATAAGCTGCGGCTCTCGGACATCGTTCATTCCTCCGTTATAAGCTAACAAAATGAATCAACCATCAACCCTATTGTAGCCTAACAATTTAGGCTTGACTATGGGGTAACCCGATACTTTAGTGTTTGAAGCAAGTTAACTTGTATTCATGGAGGAATAACATGTCTAAATTCAAACGTTGGTTGGTTCTGGTTATCGTTTCAAGCGCACTTTTACTTATTGTGATGGATATGACCATCCTGTATACGGCATTGCCCAGCTTAACCCACGATCTCGGTGCGTCCGCTTCGGAAAAATTGTGGATTTTGAATGGCTATTCGCTCGTTATGGCGGGCCTGCTTCCTGCAATGGGAACGTTAGGCGACCGCTGGGGGCATAAAAAAATCTTTTCTGCCGGCTTGCTCGTCTTTACTGCAGCTTCATTACTTGCCGCTTTTTCTCCCGCTCCCTATGTGCTAGTGGCGGGACGGGTTCTGCTTGCCATCGGAGCATCCATGATGATGCCTGCCACATTGTCGATTATCAGAATTACCTTTACAGATGGACGCGAGCTTGGATTGGCAATCGGCATTTGGGGCTCTGTTGCTTCTGGAGGTGCAGGGCTAGGTCCCATCGTAGGTGGACTTCTTCTGGAGCATTTCTGGTGGGGTTCAGTGTTTTTAATTAACCTTCCTATTGCCATTATTGCACTTGTATTGACACTGCTATATGTGCCAAATCATCCGGGCAATAAAGAAAAGAAGTGGGATTTAATTAGTTCGATTCAAATTATGATAGCGATGGTAGCGATTATCTATTCCATTAAGGAGTTTGCTCGGCGCGAAGGGTCGCTGACTTTTGCGGTCATAGGGGCTGTTATCGGCATCGTGGCTTTAATCATCTTTATTCGTCGGCAAAATAGAAATGAAAATCCACTTATTGATCTTTCGCTATTTAAAATAAATGGTTTCTCGGCTGCATTTATTACGGCTTTGGTAGGTACATTTGCGCAGATGGGGGTTCAGTATATGGTGACCCAGCGTCTTCAACTGGTGGAAGGCCTGAGTCCGCTTCTAGCGGGGCTGTATACGTTAAGCATACCGCTAGCAGCACTCATTGCTGGTCCGCTGACTGGATCGATTCTGCATCGCTATGATGTCATTCGTATTAAGAGCGCCGCCCTTCTAATCGCGGCACTGGGAATGGGTGTGTATCTTCTGCAATTTGATTCGGGCATTGCCGGGCAGATTGTTGGACTGGCTCTCCTTGGTGCAGGCCTA
This sequence comes from Paenibacillus sp. Leaf72, assembly GCF_001422685.1. NCBI lineage: Bacteria > Bacillati > Bacillota > Bacilli > Caryophanales > Paenibacillaceae > Paenibacillus > Paenibacillus sp. Leaf72. The sequence goes on from NZ_LMLV01000030.1 coordinate 160,624, forward strand.
GGAGCAGGGATGACAGCAGCATCGCATTCTATTATGAGCTATGCTCCCCCTGAGAAAGCGGGTATGGCTGCATCGATTGAGGAAGTAGCCTATGAGATGGGCGGAGCGTCGGGTATTGCGATCATCGGAAGTATGTCAGGCCTTGTATACACTTTGACTATGAAAATCCCTGCTGGACTCCAAGTTCCAGGTAATGTGAAAGACAGTTTGGATGAAGCGCTTCTAGTTGCAGAAGGATTGCCTGCACAGGCTGCCGAGGCGCTAAAAGCAGCAGGCCGTGCTGCTTTTGATCAGTCCTTTTTCACGATTATTGCGGGTGTTACCTTATTTTTAGTGGCAGCTTCGGTAAGCGTTGGTTTGACAAGAACGCGTTCTAAGAAAAGAAGCTCCGCTCGGTCCTGATCCGGTTAAGCAGCAAGGCATGGTTATTAATTGGGACGAGGGGAGGGTTCGTAGATGATTAATCAAATAATAGTGATTGTATGCATGTTAGGCGGGATCGCCTATTTCATTCTTGCAGGCAGAAACATCATTAAAGAAGACAGCAAGCAGCATGATTTGCTGCTTGAAAAGTTAAAGCAAAGGGACGAGGAACGGATGAGGGTTGGTAGAAATTTGGTCGAGGAATAGATGAAAACCAAGAAAAGAGGTCGGAAAAATAAAATTTTAATCGGAAATGCAAATTTTCCATGCAAATAGACTATTCAAACTGTAATCTTTTGTGTTACAATACGATTTAATCGAATATGAATCTTCAGGGCAGGGTGCAATTCCCTACCGGCGGTAAGGATGCGTTCGGAGCATCCAGAGCCCGCGACTCCTAGCTGCTTGCAGCCGGGACTGATCTGGTGAGAATCCAGAGCCGACGGTATAGTCCGGACGGGAGAAGATCAGAACCAGCTTGTTAAATGACATTCATTTATCAGGTTTGTTGATGATGCCCTTGTCAGTTTACTGACAGGGGCATTGTTTCTTTTTCATAGTGAAAAGAAGGTTCAATTCAAAACTTTCTCAGGAGGTTTTTGAATTGCAGAACACATTAGAGCTGGCTAGCGAGAAAGCGGGCTGGCGAACATCACGCATTGCAGGCATTAACGGGATATGGTATGTGGCGCTTGGCGCGACACTTTGGGGTCTTGACCCGCTGTTCCGTATTTTATTGCTCAAAAGCTTTACCTCGGCGCAAATTGTATTTATTGAGCATATTTTGCTCGCTTTTTACGCAGTCCCCGTATTGTTTAAATTCCGCCGTACATTAGTCGGCAAGCTGTCAATTGGCGTCATTGGGGCGCTGCTGTTCATTTCCTGGGGCGGCTCAGCTGTAGCGACGGTGTTGTTCACCGCAGCCTTCTCGCATGGCAGCGCGAATGCGGTGCTCCTGCTTCAGAAGCTCCAGCCGTTATTTGCGATTTTGCTCGCCAGAGTTTTGCTGAAGGAAAAGCTGCCGCGGAAGTTTTTCGTCTTTTTGCTGGCGGCGCTCGCAGGCACCTATTTGCTGACCTTCGGGTTCGGCTCGCCGTTAGTTGGCCTGCATGATCTTGCTTTGCTCAGCTGCCTGTTCTCGATCATCGCGGCGGCATTGTGGGGCGGTTCGACCGTCATGGGCAAATATTTGCTGCAAAAGAAATTGTCCTTTTCCATTGTGACGTCCCTCAGGTTTCTGCTTGCCCTGCCGCTGCTCAGCGTTATTTTGCTGGCAAGCGGCGACGCGTGGAGCCTCAATGCTGAGGGCAGCCAATTGTCGCTGATTGCCGTCAATTTATTGTTTCAAGCCTTTTTCCCAGGCTTAATCAGCATGCTTCTGTATTACAAAGGGCTTTCCTCAACTAAAGCTGTATACGCGACGCTTGCTGAGCTTTCCTTCCCTGCCGTCGGCGTATTGATTAACTGGCTCGTATTTGGCCAGACGCTGACGTTAGGGCAGCTTAGCGGCTTCCTGCTCATTTGGCTGACCTTATGGCTTATGAGCCGCAGCAGCAATGAACAGGCTGTTCAGCAGCCACAAGCTGCCGCTTAAATCCAGCACATTCATAGCCCCCTTCATTCCCAATGTCTTCATCGTATATCGTTGCTTCGTGCACCATATACTGTTTAGAGGGGAATGAAAGGGGTTGGCTTTTTTATGGAACTATTCACCGTTACGCTGCCTTCCAAGCTTCAATCTACGGCAGCTGGATTAGCGGCCTTAATGGCGCAATATACGAATGAGGATCTACATATTGAAGCAGCATCACAGGGGCGTTTGGTGCAGTTCGAGCTGCAGCCTGCGGGCAGCATTATGTGCCAGTCGGCAACGCCTTATTTTCAACTGAATAAGCATGGAGAAATGCTGTACCACAGTGCAGCCAAAGCGCTTGCTGAATTTGTTGTAACCAATTTGGAATCGGAAATGCTCATCAGCATCATTAAGAAAAAATATCAGGGCGGCCATTCCACGGACATCTCCGTTATCGAAAAATATTGCAGCCAGCTGATGCAGGATACCGATCTGGATGGCTTGAATGCCAAGTTTCTGGATGCGGACAGAAAGCGCCGCAAGCTTAAGGTAGCCGAGGAAATCGAACTGTATTTAAGTGAAAATACACAGCTCGACCTTGGCGGTATCGCCACCTTCAGACTTCATGGATATCGTCACGAGCTAGGCGATATTGTGGAATATGCCTTGGATGAATATGTGCTGGATAAGCAATATCAGGAGTTTATTTCGCTGCTCAAATATTTTGTTGGGCTGCAGCAATCGAAGGTCGCCATGGTCCATTTGGTTCATAAAGGCAACCATGAATTTATTTTGTATAATGACAAATTTCAATTGTTTGAGCCGAAGCCGCATTCCGATCGCTTGGTAGCCGAAATGCTGGAAACGGAAATGAACATTGAGGATATGGTCATCAGCTCGCTAATTGCTGCATCACCGAAGCAAATTGTCGTTCATACGCAGCAGGTCGATATGCAGGTCATTCGGACGATTGAAACGATTTTTGACAACCGGGTGTCGGTGTGCAATGATTGCGTGTTGTGCTCCCACGCAATGGGGGAATGGAATGATGGTGTTACTCAGCCTTAAAATAAATCAGTAATATGAATCAGCATTATGAACTAGCCAAATAAACTAGCTGCAGGCTCGCCGATCAACGGCGAGTTTTTTTCACTTCCTACATAAAAAATACAAAAATGTGTATTACACTATGACATAGAACTGTACTTAAAATCGGGAAGAAGGTAGCCGCATGACGACCGTACTCGTAGTAGATGACGATCCGCATATCCGCCAGCTGCTCCGTTTGTATTTGGAGGATGAAGGCATGGAGATTATAGAGCAAGGCAACGGAGCGGACGCATGGGATTATTTTTGCAATCATCCGGTTGATCTCATTATTCTGGACATTATGATGCCGAAGATGGATGGCTGGGAGCTTTGCCGCCGGGTGCGGGAAGCGGGGGACAAGCCGATTATGATGATTACCGCCAAAGGGGAGGCGCCGGAGCGAATTAAAGGCTTTCGGCTGGGCACCGACGATTATATGGTGAAGCCTTTTGACCCGATGGAGCTGGTCATGCGGGTGAAGGCGCTGCTGAAGCGGTACCGGATTTCAATCTCGCAAATCGTCAGGCTTGGCCAAGTGACGCTCGATAAAACAAGCTATCAAATCCGCTATAAGGATACGGGCTCAAGTGAGTCCATACCGCTCAAGGAATTTGAGCTGCTGTTTTTGCTGGCAAGCTATCCGGGCAAGCTGTTCAAGCGCGATGCGTTAATTGAGCAAATATGGGGCTACGATTACAAGGGCGACGAGCGGGCGGTGGATACGCATGTTAAACGTCTGAGGGAGCGTTTTGCCGCGTATGATCAGGATTTTAAAATCGTGACGATCTGGGGGCTTGGCTACCGGTTGGAGGTATACCGTGATTAAATCGCTGTATGTCCGCTTAATTTTGGTGTTTGTTGCATCGGTTTTGGCGAGCGTCGTTTTAAGCTTTTTCATGACCCATTTTTTATTTAGCTACAAGCTTCGTACCTACGTACAGGACAATTTAATCGCCAGCGGCAAAACGATAATTGAATCTTACAAACACTCTTATCCGAACAATTTGGATGCTTTAATGGAGGGGATTACTGCGCTGCCGATTTTTACCTTTATCGTTTATGACGAACAAGGCATACCGCTTCATGAAACCGATAAGGTTGCCAATCATAAGCTGCACGTAGAGGGGGAAAGTCTGCGCAGCGTGCTGAACGGCGGCGTTTACCGGGGCGGAATGGATAAAGATTATGACCGGCTCGTCGTAGGGCTTCCTTTTCAAATTGAAGGACATGCTTATGCCTTGTTTATAAAGCCTGAAACGAATGGCGTTGCCAATCTGGCTTTCGGCTATTTCCGCATGCAGCTTATTTTGGTGCTATTAGTCGGAACGCTTCTAGTTATCGTCACCTCCCGTTATATGGTGCGGCCTTTGAAGCATTTAACCTTGGCTACGCGCAAAATGGCAAAAGGCGATTTCAGCATCAGGCTTGCTACGAAACGCAAGGATGAGATCGGCGAGCTGACAGCAAGCTTCAATCAGATGGCGCAGGAGCTCGATTCGCTGGAGCGGGTGAGAAGGCAGTTCGTCTCGGACGTTTCTCATGAAATCCAGTCTCCGCTTACTTCGATTAAAGGCTTCACAATGGCGCTTAAGCAGAAAAAAATGGATGAGGAAAGCCGTCTCCGCCTGCTCACCATTATCGAGGAGGAAAGCGACCGCCTTTCCCGGCTGACACAGGATTTGCTCAAGCTGTCCGCGCTCGAGCAGGACCAAATTCAGCCGAATATGAGCCAATATCGCTTGGATGAGCAGCTTAAAGATGTCATGATTGCCAGCGAGCCGCTTTGGTTTTACAAGAACATTCAGCTCGATTTGGACCTGGAGCCCGTAACGATTTCGGCTGATGAAGATAAGCTGAGCCAGCTTTGGACGAACCTGCTGAGCAATGCGATTAAGTTCACTGGAGCTGGAGGCGTCATTGCGATTAACTTGTCGGTAAGCCAGCATAGCGTGACCGTGTCGGTTGCCGACAGTGGAGTGGGCATTCCGGAGGAGGAGCTACACCATATTTTCAAACCCTTTTATAAAATAGATCAAGCCCGCGAGCGTGCCGTTGGCGGAAATGGCATCGGCCTCTCGATCGTTAAGCGGATTGTCGAGCTCCATGCGGGGGAAATCAGGGTAGAGAGTACAGTGGGCAAAGGGACGACGATGACCGTTGTGCTGCCGCTCGCTCCACCAGATAAATCCAATTAGGGCAGACGGCGGCCCTGTACATAATTAGTACAAAATTACTCGTTATGATGAAGGAGGTTATACAGCGAGAGGAGAGATACACAGTGAATCGATTGACCAAATTTAGTTTGAAAAATAGCGTTGCCGTCATTTTATTATGCGCTTTGGTGCTAGGGTATGGCTTGTATGCCTCCACGCAAATTAAGCAGCAGACGTTTCCGGATTTGGATTTCCCGGCCGTATTCGTGCAGGCGGTTCAGCCCGGCGCCTCAACGGAGGAAATCGAGTCGGACGTTGCAAAGCCGATTGAAGACAATTTGAAGCGCGTGCAGGGCTATGAGTCGCTAACGAGCACCTCTTCTGAAAATGCAGCCAGCATTTTTATCCAGTTTCCCTTCGGCACCGACATGGACAAAAAATACAGCGAAGTTGAAGCTGAGGTGAACAAGCTGAAGCTGGCTGATAATGCGAGTGTAACGGTGCAGCGCTTGTCGGCAAATAGCCAGCCTATTTATCAAGCGGCTGTATTTGCTGCCGAAGGAGATTCGGCAAAGCTGGCTGATGAGCTGCAAAACAGCGTCGTTCCTGAGCTGCAAAAGCTAGCCGGAGTAGGAAACGTAACACTGAAGGGCGGTACGTCAAATGAGCTAAGCATTGTTGTAGATAAAAATAAAGCGGCGCAGCATGGCATTACGCTTAGCTCCATCCGCACGGTGCTTCAGTCGCTAGATTACGCCCTGCCACTGGGCTCGGTGTCGCAGGAGGAGACGGTCATACCGATCAGGCTGACCGGCAGCCTAGACAGCTTGAAGCAGCTTGAAGCGCTGAAGCTGACGGCAACGACTGGCGGCGGAGCCGCAGGTTCTGCAACAGGCAGTGCGAGTAGAGCGGGTGCAGGTGGCGTGGAGGGCAATCCAGGCGGAGCGGGTGCAGGTGCTATGCAGGGCAATGCAGGCAATCAAGCCGCTGCTGGCAGTGCCGCAGGTTCTGCATCAGGAAACGCTGTAGGCGCAGGAGCATCAAATGGTTCTGTAGCTTCAGGCGGCGTGGGTGCCGCAGCCGCTATCACGCTTGGTGATATTGCCGACATTAAGACGGTATCTGAGCAAAATGAAATTACCCGCTTTAATGGCGAGCCGAGCTTTGTAATTTCGATTCAGAAGACGCAGGATGCCAACACGGCGGATGTGTCTGACAATGTGAGCGAGCTGCTCAGCACTTATCAAGGCAAAGGCGAGCTGGACTATCATGTCATCGTTGACCAAGGGCAGGAAATTAAAGAATCCGTATCCGGCCTCATTCGTGAAGGGTTGTATGGCACATTGTTTTGCGTGCTCATTATTTTCCTGTTTTTGCGCAATGTAAGGGCGACGATTATTTCGATTTTGTCGCTGCCGATTTCTATTTTTGCCACGATTGCGATTATGGATCAAATGGGCTATACGCTTAACATTATGACGCTGGGCGGCATCGCCGTGTCCGTCGGACGGATCGTCGATGACAGCATCGTCGTTATTGAAAATATATATAGATGGCGGCAGGAAAAAGGCGAGAAAATGAGCGGCAAGGAGCTGGCCTACCAAGCAACCCGCGAAGTGATCGGGGCGGTAGCCTCATCCACGGCGGCGACAATCGTCGTTTTCGCACCACTCGCTTTTGTCAGTGGGATCATTGGACAGTTTTTCCGTCCGTTTTCGATTGCTGTCGTTCTCTCCATTACGATCTCGCTATTGGTTTCGATGATGCTGATTCCTGTGCTGGGCGGCCGCTTTTTCAGAAGCGTGAAGCCGCATACGAAGGAAAGCAGACTTTCGAACGGTTTTGAAAAAATCATCCGCAGCGCTCTAAAGCGCAAAGCGCTCGTATTAGGATCAGCTGTTGTGCTGCTAATAGGCTCGCTAGGGATGATACCTTTAATCGGCGTTGCTTTTCTGCCGACTAGTGCGACTCCGAGCTTAGCTATTGATGTTGCATTGCCAGCGCAAAGCAGCTTGACGCAGACAGACGAAGTCAGCGGCAAGGTGGAGGCCTATTTAAGTAAGCTGGAAAACGTAGAGAGCTATGAGGTCTCCGTTGGCGGTGCGGGGGCAAACCCGCTGCAGTCCAGCGGCGGCAATAATAAAGCGACTATTACGGTCCAATTTGCTGAAGGAAGCGATATGGCGCAATTGACTTCGAAGCTGCAGACCGAGCTGCCGGCAGTCGTCACTGCGAAGCAGGCAGGGACAACGCTCAATATTAAAGCAGGCGAACAGCAGGGGCCGCCATCGGGAAACAATATTGATGTCAGCATTTATGCGGACAGTTCGGACAAGCTGGCGCAAACTGCCCTTCAAGTTGAAAATCTAATGAAGGAAAGCAGCGATTTAAAGGATATTACAAACAATATGGATGAGGTAACGCCAAAATGGGTCGTTTCCCTTAACCAAAGCGGAATCGATGCCAATATTAGCCCTTATCTCATTATGCAATTGACCGGCGAGCAGCTGCGACCAGTCGATGCTGGCACTTACAAAATCGATAATAAGGAACAAGCGATAACCTTATCTTATAAACAGCAAATTGCCACAAAGCAGGAGCTGGAAAATATCCAGATTCCTACTGCAGCGGGCATAAAGAAGTTGAAGGATATCGCAGACATTACGGAGCAGAAAGCTTGGATCAAGGTCAGCCACGATGATGGCAAAATGTATGCCCTTGTCAGTGGAACGGTGAAGGATGACAGTGCGGTATCAGCCGTTACAAAGCTCGTGCAGGCGGATATTTATAGTCTGACGCTGCCTTCTGGAGTAGAGCTTAAGGTCGGCGGCGGGCTGCAAATGATCAATGACGGCTTCTCAAGCCTCGGTATCGCTATGGCGGCAGCGATAGGCCTTGTATTTATTATTATGAGCATGACATTCGGTGGTTTGCGGACTCCGCTTATTATTTTAGCCTCGCTGGTGTTTATTCCGATTGGCTCACTCAGCGCTTTGCTTCTGTCAGGGCAAGCCCTGTCTATGAGCGGCATGATTGGCATGCTGATGCTGGTCGGCATCGTCGTCACCAATGCGGTCGTGCTGCTTGATCGGGTGGAGAAAAATCGCAAAGCAGGCATACCGATTACCGAAGCAATCGTGGAGGCGGCAAGAACAAGGCTAAGACCGATTCTAATGACGGCTTTTGCGACAATGCTTGCGCTTGTACCGCTTGCATTATCGGGCTCCTCGACTAGCCTCATTTCAGGTGGCCTTGCGATCACGGTTATTGGCGGGCTGTTCAGCTCAACGCTGCTCACTCTGATCGTCATGCCAGTCATTTATGAAATGGTGTGGAAAAAGCACAAGGTTAATGAAGCAGATATATTCAATGACTAGGAATGAGGAAGAGGGAGTGAAACCAATGAATGGACGTAAAGGAAGAAGATTTATGATGTGGGGCGTATTTGCTGTACTGATGCTTGGGGCTGCTTTTGCTGAGGTGCCGACGCGGCAGGGCAGCGAGGTAGCGCTGATGCCGCTCTTCCTCATTTTGCTTACGATCAGCGTGTACCGGATCGTTCGCGTACGCCGCCGCAGCATATATAAAGGAAAAGGCTTGTCGTGAGCGCAGCGGGATAAAAGGGGCTTATGGCAATGTATGTCTTAACTCTTGACCTGCTTGCTATTGAGGACTATAATTATGCTGATATATGCTGAAAAGCAATGAAAAAGCAATGATAAAGACATGTATTTACACGTTCAACTGGCCCAGAGAGAGGAAACAAGGCTGCAATTTCCTTCCAGATAAATGTAAATATACCCCTTTGTAGCTGTATAGCCGAACAGGCTTCCATTTGTGAAGCGCCATTAAGCTGTACCGGAAATCTCCGTTACCAGATAAATTAAGGATTGGCTGCTGCCGGGATGAAATACGCTGATTAGCGTTAGGCGAGCAATCGAATTAGGGTGGAACCACGAGCTTACAAGCACTCGTCCCTTCGCGGGATGCGTGCTTTTTTTGCGTTCAGAACGCAGCAGCTTGGAAGCTTAGCGAATGGAAAGGATGATAACAATGGCGATTAAAGTAACTTTGCCGGATGGCGCAATAAGGGAATATGTTGCAGGAACAACAATTGAAGAGGTGGCTGGCTCGATCAGCAGCGGACTGCGCAAAAATGCAATCGCAGGTAAAATTGACGGAAAAACCGTTGATGTTTATACACCTATTAATGAAGATGCAAAGGTTGAAATCGTCACTTTGGATTCAGCTGACGGGCTGGAAGTTTACCGTCACAGCACAGCGCATTTGATGGCTCAAGCGATCAAGCGCCTGTATGCTGATGTAGAGCTTAAGCTCGGTATTGGCCCCGTTATTGAGGATGGCTTCTACTATGATATCGATATGGAACAGTCGATCACGCCGGAAGATTTGGTTAAAATCGAGAAGGAAATGGATAAAATTGTCCAGCAAAATCTCGATATCCGCCGCCGCGTCGTCAGCCGTGATGAAGCGATTGCCGTATTTACCGATATTGGCGATACGCTCAAGCTGGAGCTGATCCGCGACCTTCCTGTGGAAGCGGAAATTACCATTTACGATCAAGGCGAATTTTTCGACCTCTGCCGTGGGCCTCACCTTCCGTCTACAGGACGGATTAAAGCATTCAAGCTGCTCAGCGTAGCAGGCGCTTACTGGCGCGGTGATTCCAAAAATAAAATGCTTCAGCGTATTTACGGAACAGCGTTTCCGAAAAAAGCGCAGCTCGATGAGCATCTCCACTTCCTAGAGGAAGCGAAAAAACGCGATCACCGCAAGCTGGGACGCGAGCTGAAAATGTTCACATTCTCGCGCGAGGTTGGTCAAGGCTTGCCGCTATGGCTGCCGAATGGCGCGAAAGTTCGCCGTACATTGGAGCGCTACATCGTGGATATGGAAGAGCGTCTGGGCTATGAGCATGTTTATACGCCTGTTCTGGCAAACGTAGAGCTGTACAAAACATCCGGCCACTGGGAGCATTACAGCGAGGATATGTTTCCGAAGATGGTGCTGGATAACGAAGAGCTCGTGCTTCGCCCTATGAACTGCCCGCATCATATGATGGTTTTCAAAAGCGATATGAGAAGCTACCGCGACTTGCCGGTGCGTATTGCCGAAATGGGTACGATGCACCGCTATGAAATGTCCGGAGCCTTGACTGGCTTGCACCGCGTTCGCGCGATGACGCTGAATGACGCACATATTTTCTGCCGTCCGGACCAAATCAAGGAAGAATTCGCGCGTGTGGTCAACCTCATCCGCAAAGTATATGAAGATTTTGGCATTAAGGAATACCGTTTCCGTTTATCGTACCGTGATCCGCAGGATACCGAGAAATATTTCCAAAATGATGAAATGTGGGAAATGTCGCAGCGTATGCTTCGCGAAGTTGTCGAGGAGCTTGACCTGCCATTTTTCGAGGCAGAAGGCGAAGCAGCTTTCTACGGTCCGAAGCTGGACGTTCAGATCAAAACCGCCCTGGGCAAAGAAGAGACGCTTTCCACAGCTCAGCTGGACTTCCTGCTTCCAGAGCGCTTCGAGCTGGAATACATCGGCGAAGATGGCAAGAAGCACCGTCCAGTCGTTATTCACCGCGGCATCATCAGCACAATGGAGCGCATGACGGCATTCCTGCTGGAGAATTTTGCTGGCGCTTTGCCGCTATGGCTGTCGCCGATTCAAGCGAAGGTTATTCCAGTGTCCACTGTATATGAGCAATATGCGCGTGAAGTGGCTGAGAAGCTGCAGGAAGCGGGCATTCGTGTAGAAAGCGACCTTCGCAATGAGAAGCTCGGCTACAAAATTCGCGAGGCGCAAATTGAGAAAGTTCCTTATATGCTCGTAGTTGGCGAGAACGAAATGCAAGCAGGCTCGGTCTCAATCCGCAAGCGCGGCGAAGGCGATATCGGGGCAAAATCGATTGCCGAGACAGCGGAAATGTTAGAGCAAGAGATCAAAACAAAAGCGTTATAAGAGCAGCTAACAGCAGCTCGTCTGCATAAAGCTTGTACCACTTGGGTAATCTTCTTCAGAGGAGGAAGTGCCCAAATGGTTACAAGCTTTTTTCATTATAAAAAAATGCTGCTCGCAATTGCGGCGCTCGTATTGCTTGCGATCTGTTTCAAGCCTTTCCCGGGCAAGACGATGAATCAGGAAGCCCCGCTGCAGCATATGCCCGTCATTGTCGCACCTGAATCGGTTAAGCTGACAGCGGCATTAGTTCACGAAGAACGTACTGAAACCGTCAAGCAGCAGCTAACGCCGCAAAAACCGGCATATGATAAAGTGAAGGTCGTTGCAACGGGCTACACAGCCGGAATAGAATCGACAGGAAAGCGGCCTGGCCATCCGAGCTATGGCATTACGTATTCAGGCGTGAAGGTTCGCCGGGATATGGTTTCCACGATTGCAGCTGATCCGAAGCTGTTTCCGATTGGTTCTCTGCTTTATATTCCCGGATACGGGTATGGCGTCGTCGCAGATACAGGATCGGCTATTAAAGGCAGCCGAATCGATTTGTATTTCGAGACGACGGCGGATGTATTCAAGCAGTGGGGCAAACGCACAGTGGAGGTTGAAGTCATTCGCAAAGGCAGCGGGAAGCTGTCTCAGGCTTGGCTAAATAAGATCAACAAGGCCGCGGAGGCAGGAAAAGGCTTGCCTGAGGCTTATCTGGAATCGTAACAACAGCATGCATATTAGAACCTTAACCCGCCATACTAACATGGACGGGGAGGTGAAAAACCAACATGGCCAAGAACAAAAACAATAAAGCAGCTCAATCGAACCAAAAGCTGAATACCGAGTTTGCAGAAGAATTTGGACAAAATAATGAAACGAGCAACACAGCCGCTAAATCGACACAAAAAAAGCAGAAGTAACAGGCTGTCCCAATAAAGAAGTGAGAAAAGGAGCCGCTACGGCTCCTTTTCTCTAACCTGGCGGCTAGGCATAGAAATAAGGAGATAAAAAACAGTTTTCAAACGAACCTGTTTTATTGTATGATTACGGTGTAACGAATAATCACATGATAAGACAGGTGAACTCTCATGACTGATCCTATAACATTCACAAACTATTCGGCTTCCGAGCATCGCAGAGCTGCTGAGGTGCTTCCGTTCATTGACGCTTATATCGGCAAGAAGGAACAGGAAATTATCGAAATCGAGCAAATGGTTGAGCGTTACGAGAAGCGCCGTCTCAAGGAAGAGCGGGCTTATCAATCGATGTCTGCTTTCAGGCGCATGTTGTCAGGGAAGAAGCCGGATCATCATTTGGCCGTGGAGCATATCCATTTCGTTCGCAAGCCGATGGAGAAAGTTCGTGCGCTAAAGCTTGAAATTGAAAATGTACGTAAGATACAGAACAGCTCAGCTCCAACGGATATGGTCACTGTTCCCTTCGAGCTGGCGAATGATTTGCTATAAGACATAGAAGAGAAGCTTCATTCCTTTCAAATAAAACAAAACCTCCACATTTCCGGATGCATGGCATCGCTGGAATGTGGAGGTTTTTTGTTAAACTTATATAGCTATGAATTGCCGCTCTTCAGGTGGTCTACATCAAGAAAATCCGTATCGTAGCTGTAAGCGGGAACGCCGTGAATGCCTACATCAAGACCAATTAGCTCCTCGTCTTTGGAGACGCGTACCGGCATGATTTTGCGAATGAGCCATAATACGGCCCATGTGAAGACAAAGCCCCATACAGATACGGTGACGAGGCCAAGTGCTTGTACACCAAGCAGCTTCAAGCCGCCGCCATAAAATAAGCCGTAATAGCCTTGTCCGACCTCGCTAGCGAGCTCTGGCTTGGCAAATAATCCGAGTGCCAGCGTACCAATGCTGCCGCTAATGCCGTGTACGGCGAAGGCGCCGACGGGATCATCGATTTTTTTGCTCTCCATGTATTCGGTTGCGAGAACCATCATAATGCCGCAAAGCGCGCCGATGAAGATTGCAGCGCCGTCCGAGACGAAAGCGCAGCCAGCGGTAATGCCGACAAGTCCAGCTAGCGAGCCGTTAATAACCATCGGAGGATCAGCTTTTTTATAACGAAACATCGTAAACAATATGCAGGTGGCTCCGCCCGCTGCAGCGGACAGCATCGTCGTTACGGCGATATGCCCGATCGATGTGTTCGTGGCGCTCAGCGTACTTCCGGCATTAAAGCCGAACCAGCCGAACCAAAGGATGAAGGCGCCAACGGATGCGAGCGGCAAATTGGATGGCGAAACGATGTTCACCTTGCCATCCGGGCTGAACTTGCCAATGCGGGGCCCGACGAAAATCGCAGCAGCCAGAGCGGCAAATCCACCGAGGGCATGGATAACAGCTGAACCGGCGAAGTCGATCATGCCAAGCTTGCCAAGCCAGCCGCCGGTTGACCATACCCAGTGGCCCGCTAGCGGATAAATGAGTCCGGTCATGGCGATCGTCAGCAAAATGTAGGCACGGAAGTGGATGCGTTCAGCCACGGCCCCGGATACGATGGAGATGACCGCGATAACGAACGCGCATTGGAACAGCCAATACGTTTCATGGGAAATATTAAGTACAATATGAGAAAGGTCGCCGCTTAGCAGGAAGCCGCTGGTGCCAAGCAGGCCGCCTACATCTTTGCCGTACATAATAGCGAAGCCAAAAAAATAAAAAACGAGAGCTCCGAATGCGATATCAACGAACACTTTCATAATGATGCTGACGGCATTTTTCTGGCGGACGAAACCTGCCTCCAGCAGCGCAAAGCCGCCCTCCATCAGCAAAATCATAGCCGCTGTCAAGACAACCCAGATTGTATCGAGACCTCTCGACAGTTCTGACAACTCCATTGTGTAGGCCAACCCCTTATAATCAGATATAAAATGATGTTACATTGCTAATTCGTTGATCATTATAATGATTTCGAGTTAACAATGTCAACGCTTTTATGTAATGTTTAGTGACGCATGTCAGGTTTGTCTGGTGTAATATTCCTTTGTCTCAGTCTAGAGACCGAGCTGGATTTCAATCGGCCGTCCCTTTCTTGTGTTTGGCGGGTCCGTTATACTTAGACGTATGAAGAATAGAACCAATTGAAGGCAGGAGTTGATGATCTCATGAATGGCAGCTTTTTCAATCGATTTATAACAGCTGGCATCGTTATTGCGATAGGTGTTGTCTTTTTTCTCAATCAAACGGGTATCATTTCCACCCAGCTCAGCATTGGAGAAATCATCTCCAACTTCTGGCCGCTTATTTTAATCGTTATTGGGCTAAAAGGAATATGCTCGAGAGACTCCTACAAGCATGGCGGAGGATTTTGGGTGATGATGATTATTGGCGTCGTGTTTCTTGCCCGGAACATGGGCTGGTCGGATTGGTCCTTAGGCGATATTATTCCGTATATTTGGCCGATTATTATTATTTTAGTCGGCATCAATATGCTGCGTAAGCCGAGCCGAAGCAAGCGGAAGAAGCATGAGCCGCCATCCGATGATTGGAAGTCTTATGATGGTTATACGGAAGGTGAAATTCCTCCAGCGCCGCCGCTGCATCCCGGCCCAACGGATCCTTTTCCTCCAGAGCATGCGCAAGAACAAGCTGGGCCTGTTAAAGGGGCGCCGTTTCAGCAAAACAGCTTTGAAGGCGGGAAATCCAAAGTGAATTTAGAGAAGGATCAGCCTATAGGCAACGTATGGAAAGAACAGGCCAAGCAGCATTACCGCGATCAACGTAAAGAATGGAAGCAGAAATTTCGGGAACAGCGCAAAGAGTGGAAAAATGAAAAAAATCACTACAGCGGCAAAAGCGAGTGGTGGAACAATGATCCGAATACGCAGACCCGCTCCAATTTCATAGGCGATATTCATATTGGCCATGATTATTGGGAGCTGCAGCCAATCAACATTTCACATTTTATCGGCGACACCGTCATTGATTTAACGAAAGCGCAAATCGCTTACGGGGAAACGAAGATTACGGTATCTTCTTTTATCGGAGATGTGAAAGTGTATGTGCCTAATGATTATGAGGTGGGCATCCATGTGCAGAGCAGCGTTTTTATAGGCGATGTGAAGTTTCTTGGCAAAAAGGAGCACGGCATGTTCAAGTCGATGGATATGGCTTCCCCTTCCTATGCAGATGCGGATAAAAAAATCAGGCTGGTCGTTAGCTCGTTTATTGGCGATGTGCGTGTCACGAGGGTGGGATAAGCGTTTATGATGGTTCGGTTGCTTCGCAGTGGAAAATGGGAATTGATTTCCATGTTTGTGTTCGCTGCTGCTCTGGCTTATGGAGCGGCGGCGATAATCGCTTATGGGCTTATGCCTCATGCAGGGAGATGGGAAATGTGGCTGACTGCCGCAGCCGTCTTCCTGCTTGTTGCTGCGTCTTGCGGTTATTGGGCCGGCAGGCGAATACAGCGCAGAGTAGATACGCTCCAGCTCGCGATGAAACAGGCCGTTAACGGCAACTTTGAAATTCGGATTGCCGAGCGGGGCGGCTTGTCCTTTACCGAGCTTTATGAGGAGTTTAATGTGCTTGCGAGGCAAATGGAGGAGCGGATGACTTACATCCAGCGTACAGGCGAGGAGCAGGTTATGGCCGAAGCTGCCTCTAATGAAGAAGCGGTGCTGGAAGAGCGCAAAAGGCTCGCTCGCGACTTGCATGATACGGTAAGCCAGCAATTGTTTGCGATGCATATGTGCGCCTCTTCGCTGCCTAAGCTTCAGCAGGTGGATAGCGAACGCGCGGCTGAGGTGCTAGGCCAGTTAATCGAGATGTCCACGCTTGCCCAGAAGCAAATGCGCACGTTCATCGCTCAGCTTCGCCCAATGGAGCTTGAAGGCCGAACGCTGCTCCAAGCGCTGGATAAGTGGTTTCCTGATTATTGCCGGCAAAACCATTTGCAAGGGCAGCTGGAATGGCGGCTGGTTGAGCCGCTGTCGGAAGCGAAGGAGCATCAGCTTTTTCTCATCGTGCAGGAGGGACTGGCTAATATCGTCAAGCATGCAAAAGCAGAGGGCTGCTCGCTGACGTTATCGGAAAATGAACGGCAAATTGTGCTGAGCCTGCAGGATGATGGAACGGGCTTCCGAGTAGATGAGGTCAAACGAGGCTCCTACGGGCTGTCAACGATGCACGAGCGTGCCCAGAAGCTTGGCGGAACGGCAGAAATTATAAGCAAGCCAGGCAGTGGAACGAGGGTCAAGGTGTCTATTCCAAAAATATGGCGGGGGAGCGATAAAAAATGAGCAGCCAGGAAATGTTGAAAATTATGATTATTGATGATCATGATATGGTTCGAACAGGATTGCGCACTTATTTAATGCTGGAGCCGAAATTTGAAGTTGTTGCAGAGGCGGGCAGCGGGCAGGCTGCGCTTGATAAGCTTGAAGCCGGCATACCGAAAGGGATGCCTGATGTCCTGCTGATGGATTTAATGATGCCCGGCATGGATGGCATTGAGACGACGAGGCGCGTGATGGCGAAATATCCGGATGTGAAAATCGTCATGCTGACGAGTTTTTTGGAGGATGATAAAGTGTATGCTGCCATTGAGGCAGGGGCGGTCAGCTATGTACTGAAGACGGTATCGGCGGAGGAGCTGATTTATGCGCTGAACGGCGCTTCGAAAGGCATGCCTGTCATGACAGCTGATGTATCTCAGGCTTTGACGCGTGGACTTCGGCAGCGTACAGCACAATCAGGAGATGAAGGGCTGACGGAGCGGGAGAAGGAAGTGCTGCTGCTTATTGCCGAGGGACGGTCAAACAAGGAAATTGGCGAAGAGCTCCACATCAGCATTAAGACGGTCAAGACGCATGTCAGCAATTTATTAATGAAATGCGAGCTGGATGATCGGACACAGCTGGCGGTGCTTGCTCATCGCAAAGGCTGGGCCAAAAGCTTATAATCAACAATAAACCAAATCACATTATTATTTATCACATATTGCAGCAAAAGGCGGGCTATACTAACGATGTACAGCGGCGAGATGAGCCGCACTAAAGCGTACATAAAAGGAGCGTCTTGCTATGATTTTGCTGTCATCAGAGCTGGAAGCCAGCCATCAATCCTTCATTGAAACCCGCGATATGCTGACGCAGCATACGTTCGCTTTAGGCGGCAATTGGGATTATGCAGCTGGTTCGTTCGATCGCCCATTGGATGAAGCCCATAAAGTATGGCTGCGGATTCCTTTTGAAGTGACGGATGGCGCCATCGATAATAGCTCTTCGGATACAGATGCCACTATTAAGCTGGGAACGCCATATGTGCTTAAGCATTTATATAAAGAAGGCAATGATGAGGAAGCTTCGGTGCGGCTGGTAGGCGCCTTATTCGACCAATTTCAAGCGCCGACTGATCCCGATGCTGACATTGAAAGCGAATGGGTCGAGCGGGCCAAGGACATTATGCAGCAGGTAGAACGGGCATTGGCATAAGCTTAAAGCAGTCTTTTGAAACTTAAATAGTGGATGAAAAACTCTCTGTCACCAGTGATAGGGAGTTTTTTTATGTATGTTTAAATGTCTTTTAAGATTGTTTTAAGGTAGAATGTGCATGATAGGAGTACAACAATTAACCAGCAAGCAGCCTTTAGAGACTGAATTGCTTCATTGTATACCGATGAGGAGGAAACGGGAATGGACGATCAGAATAAAAAGAACGGCTTTGATGATTTTTTCCAAAATCGTGAGGATGGGCAGCGGAAGCAGGAGGATAACGTTCAGCCAGCCCACGCTGATGAAGCATCAGCTGATTCTTCTGAACAGGCAAGCAAGCCTTCCTACTACTATTCTTACGGACCGTTTAAGTCAGGCGCACCGGACAATCATACGCTGTCTGATAGCGCTGGAGCAGGCAATCATTCTATGTCAACTCCGGCACCAACATCCAGCCAGGAAGCAGCTGCCGCATCCCAGCCGTACAGCCAGCAGCAGGGTGAACAGGCAAACTTCGCTGAAAGCATGCCTCCTGCCCCAGTAAGGCCGTTCAGCTCATCGCAGTCATCCGCCAGAGGCGGTTGGCAGGTGAAGGAGCCGCAGCGCAAAACGTCATTCAAAGCGATGTTTTCTTCGTTTATTGCTGGGGTTCTAGTAGTTGGATCTTTAATGTATGCTTCGGATGTGAACAATTGGTTCAGCAAGCCGGCGGAAGCGACTGTATCTCAGCAGGGAACGGCTACAGCAACGGGACAAAACAGCGGGCTAACTGCAGCATCTGACAGGCCGGACGATATTGCTAAGCTGTTCGAGGCTTCAAGCCCGGCTGTTGTGAAAATTGAAACCTTTGCTTCGCCTACAAGAAGCAATGGCGATCCATCGGCTGATTCCTTCTTCGAACAGTTTTTCGGCCAGGATTATCCGGGAGCAGGCAGCCAGGAGCAAAACAATAACAGCAATGGATTACAAGCAACAGGCAGCGGTACCGGATTCTTTTTTGACTCCACCGGTTACATTTTGACCAACCAGCACGTCGTGGGCGGAGCAGAGAAAATCGAAGTTACGGTGCAGGGCTATGACAAGCCGCTAACAGCGCAGCTGCTGGGCTCTGATTATAATCTGGATTTGGCTGTACTTAAAGTAACGGATACGAAAGCCTTCCCTACTTTGAAGCTAGGTAACTCCGACAGCATCAAAATCGGTGATTGGGTCGCAGCAATCGGCAATCCTTATGGCTTTGACCATACGATTACCGTTGGCGTGCTCAGCGCGAAGGAACGTCCGATTTCCATTCCGGATGAGCAAGGAACACGCAACTACGAGCATTTGCTGCAAACGGACGCATCGATTAATCCAGGCAACTCTGGCGGACCGCTGCTCAACGTAAATGGTGAAGTGGTCGGCATTAACACAGCTGTAAGCTCGCAGGCGCAAGGAATTGGATTTGCGATTCCAACGAGCACAATCCAAGGCGTATTGGAGAATTTGAAAAATAACGTTGAGGTTCCGAAAGATCCGATTCCTTTCATCGGCGCGGAACTAGCTGATGTAACGGATGCTATGGCGAAGCAGCTAGGCATGGATAAAGCGGAAGGCTCCATCGTCAGCAATGTGTATTACAACTCTCCTGCCTACCTGGGCGATCTGAAACAATTTGACGTTATCATCGGCATTGACGGCAAAGTGTACAACAATATAAAAGAACTGATTCCCGCAATTCAAAAAAGAAAAGTAGGAGATGTTGTGGAGTTGAATATTATCCGCAAAGGTGCGAAAATGGATTTGTCGGTCACCATAGGCGACCGCAATAAGTTCAACGCAGAATAATGAAGCAGCCAGCATATCGGTGCAGCTGGTGCTGAATGGTTACAATCAGGCGCAGAGGCGAACAATCTCTCTGCGTCTGTTTTTATGAAGCTAAAGAACATGGGGGCGTACCGATGAGAACACAAATTATAGTTGTAGATGACGATGAGAAAATCACCTCTTTATTAAGGCGGAGCCTGATTTTTGAAGGATATGAAGTGACGACTGCAAGCAATGGCTTGGAAGGGCTGAAGCTGCTAATGACAGCGGAGCCACAGCTTCTCATACTCGACGTGATGATGCCGCATGTAGACGGCTGGGAAGTATGCCGTAGAGTGCGAGAAGGAGGAAGCACGGTTCCGATTCTGATGCTGACAGCGAAGGATGATATTACCGACCGGGTGAAAGGGCTGGATACGGGAGCTGACGATTATCTAGTGAAGCCATTTGCACTCGAAGAGCTGCTTGCCAGAGTTCGTGCGCTGCTGCGTCGCAAGCCGGATAAAATCGAGGATACGGGCAGCAAAATCGTCTATGAGGATCTTGCGCTTGATCAAGATGCCCGCGAAGCGATTCGGGGCGGCCGGCGTATTGAGCTTACGGCAAAGGAATATGATTTGCTGCTGCTCTTTATACAGAACCCGCGCCGCGTATTGACCCGTGATGTCATTATGGAAAAAATATGGGGCTACGACTTCAGCGGAGAGTCGAATGTTCTAGAAGTTTATATTGCGATGCTGCGCCAGAAAATGGAGGAGGGCGGCGGCAAGCGCATGATTCAAACCGTTCGTGGTACAGGCTATGTGCTGCGGGGAGAGGGCTGATCAGCTATGACCATACGGCTGCGTTTAACTTTGTGGTATTCAGCTTTGCTTGCGATGACGCTGCTGATATTTGGTTTTGCCATCTATATATTTGTTAATTACAATACGTACGGGCAGATGAAAGATCAGCTGAAGGGCGAAGCGGATAGCTACAATGTAGTTGTCAACGAGCTCAACTTATTGATTGCCCCTTCGCAAGGGCGGTTTTATGAGCGTTCCTTTTATTTGCAAATTGTCAGATATAAAGAGGGCATTATTAATGCGAGCAAGGAGCTGCTTAGTACAGGCATAAAATATCCAATTCCTGATGTTAAGGATAATGTGCAGGCTGGCTTTATAAAGGCTAACATTAAGGTGAATGATGCGAATATAACCTTTTTAATTTATCAGCGTCCTATTTACAGCGATAGTGCGAAAACCGATTTAATCGGTCTTATTCAGGTAGGCGCAATTGTTACGAGTGAGGAAAGTTATTTGAAAGCTTTGCGGACGATTTTGTTTACCGCATCGCTTATCGCTGTCCTAATAGCCTTTACAACAGGTTTGCTTTTGGCCCGTCAGGTGCTTCGTCCAATTGAGCGTGTCATTAAATCAACGGAGAAAATTCAAAACGGTTCTGATCTTAGTGTACGCATTCCAATGGATGGCCCTAATGACGAAGTCGGCAGGCTTGTCTATAACTTGAATGTCATGCTGGCCCGTTTGGAGACGGCTTACAATGAGCTGGATGAATCCTATAAGGCGCAGCGAAGGTTCGTCTCGGATGCGTCGCATGAGCTGCGGACGCCGCTGACGACGATTCGGGGCAATATTGAGCTGCTTCAGCGAATGTGGGAAAAAACGAAGGACCCGGATGCATTTGACGGCATCGTGCTGGCGCTTGATAACCAGCGCTTCGGCCTTACGGTTGAGGCGATGCAGGATATTGCAGCGGAATCCCGCCGCATGTCGACGCTTGTTAATGATTTGCTGGCGCTCGCCCGTGCGGATGCCGGTTATGAAATGGAGAAAACAGTAGTATCGATGCAGCCGCTTGTCGAAGAGGTGGCACGCCGTGCCCAGCTGCTCCCGCGTACCGCTGAATGGCGCGTAGGCGACCTGTCTCCGCTCAGCGGCATTGAGGTCAGAGGCAATCAGGATTATTTGCAGCAGCTGCTGTTCATTTTTATTGAGAATGCTTTCAAGTATACGGTAGAAGGCCATATTGAGCTTAGCGTGCGCAGCAAAGACAATCAAGTTGGGATTACGGTCAGTGATACGGGCATGGGGATGGACCCTGAGGAAGTGCCGCATATATTCGACCGTTTCTATCGGGTGGACGAATCGCGCGGCAAAACGGTTGGAACGGGGCTCGGATTATCTATTGCAAAATGGATAATAGATGAGCATCGCGGTTCCATTGAAGTGCTTACGCGCACGGGTGAAGGGTCGGAGTTTACGATCTGGCTGCCCATAGTCTTTTCTGAGACGGCAGATTCGTCTATAATAGAAGGAACGGATCGAACTTTGGGCTAATGCCCACGGTTCAGAAAGCAGGTGCACCTACATGCAAATTGTTAAAATTTCACCGCGGGGCTATTGCTACGGCGTTGTTGACGCTATGGTACTCGCACTGCAAACAGCTAGAAATCTCGAGCTGCCGCGGCCAATATATATTTTGGGAATGATTGTGCACAATGCGCATGTGACGGAAGCGTTCGAGCAGGAAGGCGTTATTACGCTGGATGGGGAGAACCGTCTGGAAATATTGGAGCAGGTCGAGCAGGGGACGGTTATTTTCACTGCCCATGGCGTTTCCCCCGAAGTTCGGAGACGTGCCAAGGACAAGGGATTGACGGTTGTCGATGCCACTTGTCCTGACGTGACGCGCACGCATGATTTGATTCGCGAGAAAATGGCCGAGGACTACCATATTATTTATATTGGCAAAAAAAATCACCCTGAGCCAGAGGGTGCCATTGGCGTCGCTCCAGATCGCGTTCATCTCATCGAGCGTGTCGAGGATATCGATTTGCTAGAAGTGCCGGAAGGCAATATCGTCATCACAAATCAGACCACGATGTCGCAATGGGATATCCGCCATATTATAAGCAAGCTGATTGAAAAGTTTCCAACGGCGGAAGTCCACAATGAAATTTGCCTGGCAACCCAGGTTCGCCAGGAGGCCGTAGCCGGACAGGCTGGCGAGGCCCAGCTTTGTCTTGTCGTTGGTGATCCGCGCAGCAACAACTCCAATCGCCTTGCACAGGTGTCGGAGGAAATTGCAGGCGTTACTGCTTACCGTGTCGCAGATGTATCTGAGATTAAACGGGAATGGCTTATTGGCATTGAACGTGTGGCGGTAACTTCCGGCGCTTCGACTCCTACGCCGCTTACCAAGGAAGTTATTACGTATTTGGAGCAATACAACGACGATGACCCTACAACGTGGGAAATCGTTCGTACCGTCAATATGGAGAAGCTGCTTCCCAATGCCCGCAAAAAGTCAGTTGTTGCGCGCCCAGAAGTGCCAGAGACGCCGTAAGGCGTCTTTTTTCTATAGTTCCGTTATCAGTCACGTTATTAGCGAGGGAAAATGGCATGAAACGGGAAGAGCGCGGGCCTAAAGTTTTTGCTTGACGGGCAGCGCTGCTTCTTATATAATCACCTTTAACGAGTAAAAGCATAAAAGCCACAAAGCATAGAAGCGTCGAAGCGAACAAGCGTTTAAGTGGAAAAGGGGAGATTGACATGATCGTAATTACTAATCCGCATATTGAAGAAGCAAGAATTGCTGAAATTGTTACCCATATTGAAGCAGCAGGCGTTCAAGCCCATGTATCAAGAGGAACAGACCGTACCGTAATTGGTATTATTGGGAGTGCAGCACCTACATTAGCCGAGCATCTTCGCCAGCTCAAGGGCGTTGAAAATGTTATTAAAATTTCCAAGTCCTACAAGCTTGCAAGCCGTGATTTTCACCCAGATGATACCATTATTGACATTAAAGGCGTTAAAATTGGCGGAAATAATTTAGTTATTATGGGCGGCCCATGCGCAGTCGAAACACCAGAGCAAATTGATGAAATCGCCCGACTGGTTAAAGCGGCTGGCGGCCAGGTGCTTCGCGGTGGAGCCTTTAAGCCTCGCACAGGCCCATACAGCTTCCAAGGCGTTGGCGTTGAAGGCTTGGTTATGATGGCGGAAGCGGGACGCAAGCATGGCTTGCTGACGATTACCGAAGTAATGACGCCGGAATACGTAGATGTATGCGCCGAATATGCGGATATTCTCCAAGTCGGCACGCGCAATATGCAAAATTTCGACCTGCTCCGCAAGCTCGGAACGATTCAAACGCCTGTTTTACTGAAACGGGGCTTCAGCTCAACGTACGATGAATTCCTAAATGCAGCGGAATATATTCTTGCTGGAGGCAATCCGAACGTTATGCTGTGTGAACGCGGAATCCGAACATTCGAGACCTACACAAGAAATACACTTGACTTGTCAGCTATTCCTGTATTGCAAAGCCTCAGCCATTTGCCAGTCATCTCTGACCCAAGTCACGGCACTGGCCGCCGCGAGCTTGTAGAGCCAATGTCGAAGGCGTCAGTAGCCGCTGGAGCGAATGGACTGATCGTGGAAATGCATACAGATCCAGATAATTCGATGACTGGGGACGGGGTACAATCACTGTTTCCGGACCAGTTCGCTAATTTATTAAAGGATTTGGAAAAGCTCGCACCAATTGTTGGGAAAGAATTTAACACGGAGAAGGCGCCAGCAGAAGCTTTCAAAGAGTGGAAAATATAATCGACCTATAAAGCCGTTAATTCCTATGTAAATAAGGGGATTACGGCTTTTCCTTTTGCCGTGTAGGAGGAATTGTGAACAAATGTGTAAACCTGTAAGTATAGCTAACATGCGAATAAAAAATACCTCACATAACTATTGACGATGATAATATCGTAGTTTTATAATAACGTCATGGTTTGGAACGATAGGAGAACGTTACCCGTTCAATACTAAGCAAATGTTCGGAAATGGAGGAAATATCTGATGTCAGTTCAAAATGTTTTGGACACAATTAAAGAAAACAACATTCAGTTTGTAGATTTCCGGTTCGTGGATCTTTTTGGTCATGCGCACCACATTACCCTTCCTTCGACAGAAGTTGACGCCGATACTTTCGTAAATGGTGTAGCTTTTGACGGTTCCTCGATCCCGGGTTTCCGTGGAATCGAAGAGTCGGATATGGTTATGATGCCAGATCCTGAATCGGTATTTATCGATCCTTTCACTGATCACCCAACTCTAAACGTAATGTCTAACATTCATACGCCTGATGGCGAACGCTACGAGCGCGATCCGCGCAGCATCGCTCAAAAAGCGGAAGAGTTTCTGCAAAAATCCGGTGTGGGCACGACTGCATTTTTCGCTCCGGAATCCGAATTCTTCATTTTCGACGATGTTCGCTACGAAAGCTCGATGAACACTTCCTTCTATTCGGTTGATTCCGAAGAAGCTGGCTGGAACAGCGGCCGCAAAGAAGAAGGCGGAAACCTTGGCTTTAAAGTTCCAGTTAAAGGCGGTTACGTTCCAGTAGCTCCGGTTGACTCCCAACAAGACATCCGCAGCGAAATGGTTCGCCTGATGCAAGAAACAGGTCTTCGCGTTGAGCGTCATCACCACGAAGTAGCGACTGCTGGTCAAGCAGAAATCAACTTCCGTTTCGACACGCTGACTAAAACAGCTGACAACCTGATGAAATACAAATATATTGTTCACAACACAGCTCGCCAATATGGAAAAGTTGCAACTTTCATGCCTAAGCCGCTGTTTGGCGATAACGGTAGCGGTATGCACGTTCACTCCTCCATCTTTGATGGCGACACGCCTTTGTTCTTTGAAAAAGGTGCTTACGGCAACCTGAGCCCGCTGGCTATGAACTACATCGGCGGAATTTTGCACCACGCTCCAGCGTTGATCGCGCTCACTAACCCGAGCACGAACTCGTTCAAACGTCTGGTTCCTGGCTACGAAGCTCCAGTTAACCTGGTGTTCTCCAAAGGTAACCGTTCGGCTGCGATTCGTATTCCAATCGCTTCCGTTACACCTAAAGGCTGTCGTATCGAGTTCCGTACGCCTGACTCCACTGCCAACCCTTACCTTGCGTTTGCAGCTATGCTGCTTGCAGGTCTTGACGGTATTAAGCGCAAGCTTGATCCAGTTGCTTTGGGCTATGGTCCTTTCGACAAAAACATTTACGAATTGCCAGAAGAAGATAAGAAGGATATCCGCAGCGTACCAGGTACGCTTGACGAAGCGCTTAGCGCTTTGGAAGCAGATTCCGAATTCTTGACTGAAGGTGGCGTATTCTCTGAAGATTTCATCGCTAACTACGTTGCATTCAAACGTAATGAAGCAAAAACAGTATCGATCCGTGTTCATCCGCACGAGTACAGCCTGTACTTCGATTGCTAGAATGAACGTTGAAGGAGCCTCCTATATGGGGGGCTCTTTTTTTCTGCCTATTCGCTGGAGTGAAATGACAATAAAGACTAATTTATCGCCTCCCGCCGTTAATAATGAAAGCGGCAGCAAAACACCCTTATATTGAAGAAAACCGAATATTAACAAGAAGTCAATAATAAAGTGTTCGACTTTTGTCACGAAAAGATGCCAGACTACTTGAAGCGGGCCTTTAAAATTGCTATTATAGCGTTATCATGTTAATAACTAAAGGTGGTTATCCGAAGATGAAGAGAGCATTCAATTTTAATGCAGGACCGGCCGCTTTACCGCTCGAAGTACTTGAGCAGGCTCAGCAGCAATTCGTGGAGTATCAAGGCGCTGGCATGTCCATTATGGAAATGTCGCACCGCAGCGAGCTGTATGAGCAAGTTAACAATGAGACACAGGCTCTTTTTCGCGAAATTTACGGCATTCCTGACAATTATCATGTTCTGCTGCTGCAAGGCGGCGCAAGTACGCAGTTTGCAACCATTCCAATGAATTTCCTTACCCCAGGCAAAGTCGGCGCTTATGTAATGACTGGCGCATGGGCAGAGAAAGCAATCAAGGAAGCGAAGCTTCTTGGCGAGACAGCCGTAGCTGCTACTTCCGAAGCTCACAAGTTCAACCGCATTCCGGCACTTTCCGACATTCAGCTGCCAGATCAAGCTGCTTATTTGCACATTACGACAAATGAGACCATTGGCGGCACGCAATTTGCTGAATTCCCGCAAACGGGCAATGTTCCACTAATCGCGGACATGTCGAGTGATATTTTGAGCCGTCCGGTAGATGTCAGCCAGTTTGGTCTGATTTATGCAGGCGCCCAGAAAAACCTCGGTCCTTCGGGTGTGACGGTTGTCATCGTTCGCGATGATCTTATTAAAGAAAGCCCTAAGACGATTCCAGCTATTTTCCGCTATGATACCCATGCGAAAGCAGGCTCGTTGTACAACACGCCGCCTTCCTTCTCGGTTTATATGGTCAATCTGGTGCTGAAATGGATTAAAGCAAGAGGCGGAGTCGCCCAAATCAATCAATACAACCGCGACAAAACAAAGCTCATTTACGATACGATTGATCAAAGCGGCGGTTTCTATTATGGCTTTGCTGCTCCAGAGAGCCGTTCGCTTATGAACATTACATTCCGCTTGCAGGATGCAGAGCTTGAGAAGAAATTTATTAAGCAATCCGAAGCAGAAGGTTTTGTTGGCTTGAAAGGACATCGTGATGTTGGCGGGCTTCGCGCTTCGACTTACAATGCGGTTCCACTGGAAAGCTGCAAGGCGCTTGCTGAATTTATGGCAGAATTCCAAAAAAACAACGGCTAATTGCGGCTGTCCGTGATTAAATGATAGAAAAACCGCCCGCTCCTTTCGCTTATGAAAGGAACGGGCGGTTCTTTCGTGTAATTAGGCAAGGGTTTGCTCCAGAGCGCTTGGGCCATGCAGCTTATAGCCTACGTTACGAACGGTCATAATATATTCGGGGGTCCGGGCGTTTTTTTCGATTTTATCGCGGAGATGGCTAATATGGACGTCTACGATACGGGTATCGCCGAGGAAGTGATAGTCCCATACGCCATGAAGCAGCTGCTGGCGGCTCAGCACCTTGCCTTTATGCTTGCAGAGGAAGACGAGCAGCTCGAATTCCTTCGGCGTCAGCTCGATCAGCTTGCCATCAATCAGCACTTCTCGTTCATCGGGACGTACCGACATGCGGCCAATGTCAATGGCGCTTGACGGTGCTGCGCCAGGCAGCGATTGCAGTCTGCGGAAAATCGCTTGGATGCGCGAAATCAGCTCCTGCGGGCTAAACGGCTTGGTCATATAGTCGTCAGCGCCATTATCGAGGCCAGCAATTTTATCGGTAACATCCTGCAGGGCGGTCAGCATGACGATGGGAACGGCGTTGTTTTGCTTGCGCAGCTCGCGGCACACTTGAATGCCATCCATCTTCGGCAGCATTAAATCGAGAACGATGAGATCTGGCCGAAAGGGGCGCAGCATATCAAAAACGGCTTCTCCGTCATCTACGCATCTGACGTCGTATCCGGCTAGCTTCAGGTTGAATTCAATCAGCATGGAGATGGAGGGCTCGTCATCGACGACGAGAATTTTCTTCTTCAACATGTTGTCTTATTAAGCCTCCCTTATCCTAAACATGTCTTTGCTCATGACTACATTATGAAGTTAGACGTTCAAGTAGGGATTAAGAGTACGTTAACGGGATGTAAAATTTCATTCCTATTTTAAATAAAATAGTAATTCATGTATAATAGGCAAGGGACAAGGGGTGACAACAAGAAGATGGCATTTCATATTGTGTTAGTAGAACCGGAAATACCCGCTAACACGGGCAATATTGCGCGGACATGTGCGGCAACCGGTGCGCATCTGCATCTGGTGCGTCCGCTGGGCTTTCAAACGGATGACAAGACGCTGAAGCGCGCAGGCCTGGATTATTGGCATGCGGTTCATGTCGAGTACCATGATTCCTTTCAGGAGCTGCAGGAGCAGTATGCTGATGGGCGGTATTTCTATGCCAGCACGCGGGCGGTCAAAGCCTATAATGAGTTTCAATACCAGGATGGGGATTTTTTCGTATTCGGCAAGGAAACGAAAGGTTTGCCTCAAGAGCTGATTGAAGCTAATTTAAGTACATGCATTCGGATGCCAATGACGGATAAGGTCAGATCGCTTAATTTATCCAATTCGGCGGCAATCATCGTGTACGAGGCGCTTAGACAGAACGATTTTCCAGGACTGTCTTAAAATAGAGGCGGCTTACGAACAGTTTTAGTTCTAGCAGATTCAAAGCTTGGCGGCAAGGTGAAGAATTTACTTAAGGGTTTAATTTAGGAATTACTTAAAGCATTACCTAAAGAGAGAAGCAGAATGGGGAAACAGAGGCAGAGCGTTAAAGAAATGAACTGTCGGGGTTTCACGAAAAAGGCTTGCAAACTAGACACAGGAGAGGTGAACAACGATGAAACCAGCAGGTGTAGTAAGAAAAGTAGATCAACTCGGACGTATCGTTCTTCCAAAATCGTTGCGTAAACGTTACCAGATGAATGAGGGAGATCCGGTTGAAATTTTAGTGCAGGGCGACCATATTATTTTGGAGCGTTACCGTCCGAAATGTGTGTTCTGTGGTTCTATGGAAGAAGTCCGCGAGTTTAAAGAACGTTTTTTATGCGGCGTTTGTGTGGCTGAAATGAGCCAGCTCGCCCGCTAACCTCATACATGCTTAATATGTAGTAACAAAAAGAAGCTTCCCCCTGGAGCAGCCTTAGCTGCATTCCTTCGGAGAAGCTTCTTTTGGTGCAAGCTGATAGTTCAGCTTACAGGCCTTTGGTTTTGTCATCGTTGTAAGAAGACGTGAACATAGCCGTCAAGAACAAGACGAATACAGTCATTACAATAATGAATGTGATGGACATTAATGGCACCTCCAAAATCCTCATGCAACTGTTTTCATTATACCCAACCTGCCCGAAAAAGAAAACTTTAAATATGGGCTGTACCTTGATAACATAGAACTATAAGCGTTAAAGCTTGTATCTTAGGAGGAGTCGAACCATGGATTACCGTTTTTCATCACGAGTGACCGCTCTCAAATCATCGGTCGTAAGAGATATTCTCAAGCTGACGCAGGGCAAGGATATGATTTCATTCGCTGGAGGGCTGCCGGCCGAGGAGCTGTTTCCGGTGCAGGCGATTCGCGATGCTGCCGATCGCGTGTTTACGAAGGGCGCAAGCGCTCTGCAATACGGATTGACCGAGGGCTTTATGCCGCTGCGTGAACAGCTGTGCGAGCGTATGGGACATAAGGGCATGAACGTACGCCCTGACGAAATGCTGCTGACGACAGGCTCCCAGCAGGCGATCAGCCTCATTGTTGAAGTGCTGACCGAGCCTGGCGATACGATATTGGTAGAAAGGCCGACATATCTCGCTTGCTTGCAGGTGTTTGAGATGAATGGCTTAAATGTCATTGCTGCGGACAGCGATGAGCATGGCATTGTAGCGGAGGATGCGGAGCGGCTTATTCGCGAGCATCGTCCAAAGCTAGTGTACGCCGTGCCTACCTTCGGCAATCCGACGGGGCGCGTCTGGAGCACGGAGCGCAGGCAGCAGCTGCTGGCGCTTTGCAGTTCTTATGGTGTACCTATATTGGAAGATGATCCATACGGGGAAATAAAATATGATGTAAATGCCGTTTATCCGACATTGTTTGCGCTTGATCAGCAAGCGGGCCGTTCAGGCTCGGTTATTTATACGAGCACCTTTTCGAAGACGGTTGCGCCAGGGCTGCGCACAGGTTGGGCAATGGGTCCAGCGGAAGTCATTGCTATGATGGCTAAAGCGAAGCAGGCGGCAGATTTGCATTCCAGCGCGATTGATCAGCAAATCGTCAGCGAGCTGCTGGATAGCTTTCCGCTCGATGAGCATATTAAAGTTATCTCTGCTTCCTACGGGGAGCGGATGCGCGAAATGCAAGGGCTGCTTGTGCAGCAGCATATTGAAGGATTGCGCTGGATTGAGCCGAAGGGCGGCATGTTCCTATGGGTGGAGCTGCCGGAAGGTCTTGATGCAGAGGCGCTTCTCCGGGCTTCCGTTCAGAAGGGCGTTGCTTTCGTACCCGGAAGCTCCTTCTATGCTTATGACCCGCAGCGTAATACGGCGCGGCTTAACTTTACCTATAACATCGGAGCCAAGACAGCACTCGGCGTAGAGCGCTTTGCGGAAGCGATCCGCGAGTTTACGGCCCGCTCCTAACCTTGCAGCTCGCAGAAGCATCGAGTTTGCGGTTGCATGCCCGATGCCAATATGCCCAGTACATGATGCCCGATGTCTTGGCCATTAGCGGGACGATGAACGCCGCTTGCTAGGACGGCGAGGGGCGCGGTTAACCAAAGCTGCCTGCGATTCGCCAGGTGCAGCAGTTGTGCTTGGCCCCGCTTGATTGCTTGGCAAAGCGGCCACCCAATCGGCGATGACTTCGGCGTATTCGGTCAAGGCGGCTGCTCCGGCAGGCAGCAGGCGGTATTTTCCGCGCTGCTGGCGCTCGAACCAGCCATAGTAATTGTCGCGCAGCACAGCGCCGCTGCGCGGGAAGCTCGTCAGCGCAGCAACCTGGCTAGGCGAGTGCGCCTCTCCCAGCTGCTGGAGCGCGTAGGCGCAGCGCAGCGCCTTCTCGCGATAGGCGGTCACCAGCTTGCGGCCGGTACTGCCGCCTACATTATAATCGCCGCTGCGCTCGCGAAATTCAAGAAGCAGCCTCGCCTGCTTCTTGCGGCGCGTTCCGCGCTGCGGCGCCTCGCCGGGCTCGCATAGCACATCAATGACAGGCGCCTTCGTCTTGAAGAAGGTGACGGTCATAAGGCCGATGCCGAGCATGCGGCACAGCTCGGTAATTTCACCGAAGCGCTGGTTGTGCGCGCCGCTTTTTTTACGATTGCGCTCGACTACGAGCACAACCTGATCATTTATACGAAGGCGTTCAATCCCCTGCAGCAGCAGGGCGAGATTGAACGTCTTTTTCATTTCCACGATAATGGTTTCTTCGGTATCCGCGTGCATCGCGACGAGATCGCAGTGCAGCACCTCGCTTTTGACGACGAAGCCGCGCGCTTCATAATAAGCTTTTACCGGGCCGTAAAGCTCCTCTTCCTTTCTGACTGCCACGTGCATTCCCCCACTTTCTTCTAACTATTATAACAAAGGATAGGGAGTGCGGGCAGATCGAATCTATTTGTCCAAGCAAACCCGCGCTGCAAGCGTATTTGTCGCAATATGCATGATTACCGCCTAAAATAGTGGTCAATTTCCACGCGGAATAAGCATAGACATGTAATACTTCAATAAAGTTAGTTCCACTCGCTGAGGTTCTTGCAAGCAAATGCCGAGCGAAGTGAAAAATTGCGTATTGCGGAAGCGATGGGAGGAGGCACGGCATGGACATTTTCAAGCGAATATCGGAATATCAAGCAGAGAGTGAGAAGCTGGCCTGGAGTGGATCTTTCAAGGATTATATTGAACTGCTGAGACAGGATCCAACCCCGGCCATGACGGCGCACGCGCGTGTCTATGAAATGATTGAATCCTATGGAGTCGAGGAGAGGGATGGGAAGAAGCGGTACAAATTTTTCGAGCAGGAAATTTATGGGCTGGACCGCTCTGTTGAAAAGCTGGTGGAGGAATATTTCCACTCCTCGGCGCGAAGGCTTGATGTGCGCAAACGGATTTTGCTTCTAATGGGTCCTGTCAGCGGAGGGAAATCGACGCTGGTTACGATGCTCAAAAAGGGGCTTGAGAAATATTCCAGAACGAAACGCGGCGCCGTCTATGCGATTAAAGGCTGCCCGATGCACGAAGAGCCGCTGCATCTCATTCCGCATGAGCTGAGAGGCGAGATTGAGCAGGAGATTGGCGTTAGGATTGAAGGCAATCTATGCCCCTCCTGCCAGATGAGGCTGCAAACCGAATACGGCGGCGATATTCAAAATGTTCAGGTGGAGCGCGTATTCATCTCGGAGGATAACCGCGTGGGCATCGGTACGTTCAGCCCATCTGATCCAAAGTCGCAGGACATTGCCGATCTAACCGGCAGCATCGATTTTTCCACGATTACAGAATTTGGCTCGGAATCCGATCCGCGTGCTTATCGTTTTGACGGCGAGCTGAACAAGGCGAACCGGGGGCTTATGGAGTTTCAGGAGATGCTGAAATGCGACGAGAAGTTTTTGTGGAACCTGCTGTCCTTAACGCAGGAGGGCAATTTTAAAGCGGGGCGGTTTGCGCTTATTTCCGCTGATGAATTAATTATTGCCCACACGAACGAGACGGAGTACAAATCCTTCATTAGCAATAAGAAAAATGAAGCGCTCCAGTCTCGGATGATCGTCATGCCGATTCCATATAACCTGAAGGTGTCCGAGGAAGAAAAAATTTATACGAAGCTCATTGGCCAGAGCGACATGAAGCATATTCATATTGCTCCGCATGCACTTCGCGCTGCTGCTATTTTCTCCATACTTACCCGTCTGAAGGAGACGAAGAAGCAGGGCATGGATTTGGTGAAGAAGATGCGGATGTACGACGGCGAGGAAATCGAAGGCTTCAAGGATGCCGATCTTAAGGAAATGCAGACCGAATATACCGAGGAAGGCATGTCCGGCATCGACCCGCGTTATGTCATCAACCGGATTTCGAGCGCGCTGATCAAGCAGGATATGCAGTGCATTAATGCGCTCGATGTGCTTCGCGGCTTGAAGGACGGCCTCGACCAGCATCCATCCATTACGAAGGAGGAGCGGGAGCGTTATTTGAACTTTATTTCGGTTGCGCGCAAGGAATACGATGGCCTGGCCAAAAAAGAAATTCAGAAGGCATTCGTCTATTCCTATGAGGAGTCGGCGCGTACGTTGTTCGAAAACTATCTTGACAACATTGAGGCTTATTGCAACTGGGCTAAAATCAAAGATCCGCTCACCGGCGAGGAGCTTGATCCGGATGAGCGCCTGATGCGTTCCATTGAGGAGCAGATTGGCGTTTCTGAAAATGCGAAAAAAGCGTTCCGCGAAGAAATTTTGATTCGCATCTCGTCGTATTCCCGGAAAGGGAAAAAATTCGATTTCACCAGCCACGAGCGGCTGCGTGAAGCGGTGGAGAAAAAGCTGTTCACCGATCTTAAGGACATCGTGAAAATTACGACCTCCACGAAGACGCCGGATGAAATCCAGCTCAAGCGGATAAACGAAGTGACGAAGCGGTTGATTGATGACCACGGTTATTGCCCCGTATGTGCTAATGAGCTGCTGCGTTATGTAGGCAGCCTGCTTAATCGCTAACGATCCAAATAAGAGAAGATCAAGAAGTTCGGTGGAGCAGCTGCCCGCCGAACTTCTTGTCGCTGTCTGGGTGAAAATAAAGCACGAATAAGCTAGAATAGGTTAGGAGGACTGGAAAAATGGGACTATGGATTCAGCTTTTTCGGTGAATTTTGTAGAGATCTCAACAAATTCTCTTGAATTATTAAAGAAATGTCTACCTTTATGAAGCTGAATGCCGATATACTTAATATAGCAGTTGGTATTTATTTAGAGACTGGGGGTTGTTCAATGATTAATGTCACAGTAGAACGTAAGCGTCAGTTGGACTATACAGGAATCAAGGAACAGGATTTGCAGCTGCTCGCGGAGTGCAGGCCTATTTTTAAGCAGGTAGTCGACGAGGTTGTTGATCGTTTCTATGATAATGTGGGACTCTATCCCGAAATGGTAGCTTTAATGAAGAAATTTAGCAATGTGGATCGTTTGAAAGGGACGCAGCGCGAATATTGGCTGTCTCTTGCGGACGGCGTTATTGATGAAGCATTTATTGAAAACCGGATAAAAATCGGGCTTGTGCATTCCCGGATTGGCCTGACAACCGACTGGTATTTAGGTACATACATGACTTACTTGAACATTGCGACGGATGTATTTGAGCGTGTGCTTCCAGATGGATGGAAGCCGGTTATTCACTCCTTGTCCAAAATGTTCAATTTGGACTCGCAATTTGTGCTTGAAGCGTATAACCGCGCAGAGCAGACGAAGGTGCAGGAGCTGGCGGATGAGCGTGCAACGATGCTGTCGACTGTAACGGAAGCGGTGCAGCAGCTGGCTGGTTTAATGGTTGAGCTGGAAGAAGGCGCCCAATCGATTGCAGCTACAGCATTGTCTACTTCAGATTCACAAGAGAAAGCGCATTCTTTGCTTGGCGAGCTGCAGGGCGAGCTGGATGGCATTACAGAAATGGGTACGATGATTCGGGAAATTGCCGATCAGACGCATTTGCTTGGGCTGAATGCGGCCATTGAAGCAGCAAGAGCCGGAGATCATGGTCGGGGCTTCGAGGTTGTTGCCAATGAGGTGCGCAAGCTGGCTGCATCGTCACGAGGAGCACAAGAAACGATTCAAAATAAGCTTAGTGAAATTGAGAAAAAGGTTAATTCGGTTCGGAGGGAGTCCGATCAGACTTCGGCGGAGGCGCGTAATCAAGCGGCAAAATCACAGGAGCTTGCTGCTTTTGTGAAAATGGTCGATGATGTCGCCAAAGATTTGAACAAGCTTAATGCAACCTCTTCATAGGCCGCATTTTATAGTAGATAACATTAAGAAGAAGCCGAAATTCTCGCGTCTGAGGATTTCGGCTTTTTTTGTATGATATATAAGTTGACATGAATATTCGGTTTTAGTATGATTGAGCTACAGAAATGGACGATTTTATGAAATTTAACGTCATAAAAACTAACATTAATCTGCCGTTGGATCAAAAACGATCATTATTGTTACAGGATTTACATGTGAGGTTGAGCCATCTTGGAGGAGGCGGTTGGCATGTCGACGGCCAGACAGTCGCAGTCGCATTTTTACGATTCACAATCTTTTTATGATGAAATGTTTGAAAAGGATTTTTCAGTTCGTCCCCACTATGAAAGCGTTCATCGTATGTTCGGAAAAATGAAGCCCTCTGAGCTAGGTATTCGCCAGCATGCTCTTAATCAGCGAATGATGGAGGAAGGTATTACCTTCACGCTGTACAGCAGCAATCAAAATGAGCCTCTGGAGCGGACGATTCCGTTCGACTATATTCCCCGTGTCATTCCCCGGCATGAGTGGGACAATATTGACCGCGGCGTACGCCAGCGCATCCGCGCGCTGAACGCCTTCACCCATGACATCTACCACCAACAGCACATTGTAAAAGATGGCGTTATCCCCCGCAAAATGATCGTGTCCAATACTTATTTCCGCCCGGAAATGGTTGGGCTGGATGTGCCGTCAGGCGTGTACATTACAGCTTCTGGCATCGATTTGATCCGAGATGAGAAGGGGCGTTATTTTGTACTGGAGGACAATTTGCGTTCCCCTTCCGGCTTCTCTTACTTATTCAAGGGCAGAACGCTAATGAGCGAGCTGTTTCATGACCTGTATTTGTCCTCGTCTGTCCAAAGCATCGAGCGCAGCCTCAACTGCTTCCTCAGCTCGCTTCGCTCTCTTGCGCCAAGCGGCAAAAGAGATCCTCTTATAGTGCTGCTTACGCCGGGCTCCTACAACTCGGCCTATTACGAGCATACCTTCCTCGCTCAGCAGCTTGGCATTCATCTTGTGGAAGGCCGCGATCTCGTTTACAAGGACCACAACATTTATTTGCGGGACTTGCGCGGGCTTCGCAAAGTGGATGTTATTTATCGGCGGATCGATGACGAGTTTATAGATCCGCTTGCTTTTCAGCCGGATTCCCTGCTTGGGGTTCCTGGGCTGATGAATGCGTATCGCGCAGGCAATGTGGCGATTGCCAATGCCCCAGGTACCGGGGTCGCCGACGATAAGGCGGTGTATGCGTATGTCCCGGATATGATTCGCTATTATCTGGGCGAAGAGCCGATTTTGCATAATGTGCCAACCTATATTTTGTCGCGCAAGGAAGAGCGGGAATACGTGCTGGACCACCTCGCGGAGCTGGTTGTCAAGGAAACCTCGCTTTCCGGCGGCTACGGCATGTTAATTGGCCCTAGCGCGACGCCAGCGGAAATCAAAGCGTTCGCTGAGGCGATTAAGCTCGATCCAGAGCGGTATATCGCCCAGACGACAATGAGGCTTTCTCGAGCGCCGGTAATGATGGATGGCATTATGGCACCGCGCCATATCGATTTAAGAGCTTTTGCGTTGATGGGCGAGGAGACGCATGTCATACCGGGCGGGCTGACGCGTGTCGCAATGACGGAAGGCTCGCTCGTCGTGAATTCATCGCAAGGCGGCGGGGTTAAAGATACGTGGGTGCTCAGCCGCTAGGCCCATATATTTCGAAGCCTCTAAGCGGTAAAGCTGCTAAGCCGGTAAGCCGGCACGGAACAATGAGGCGGGGAGCCTAATAATCGGAGGGATGGCTATGCTTAATCGGAATGCGGAGGCGCTGTTTTGGATTGGACGCTACATGGAGCGGGCGGAAAACCATGCGCGATTGATCGATGTTCACTATCATTTGCAAGCGGAGGATGGCGCAGAATCGGAGGCGGCCGAGCAAGGGCAAGGAATGGCAGCTCCGACCTGCAAATGGTCGCGCATCGTAGATGCGCTGGGCAGCAGAGAGTCCTATGTCCAGCAATATGGCAGCTACAGCGAGCAGGATGTGCTGCGGTACATGACGCTTGACCGCGACAATCCGAATTCGCTTGTGTCCTGCGTCAGCCATGCGCGGGGCAATCTGCGCACGCTGCGCGAGAAGGCGCCGAGCGAGATGTGGGATGCGGTCAACGGCTTTTATTTGTGGCTGCGGGAGAAGCAGCCCGAGGATTTAATGGCGGAATCGCCGCATTTGTTTTTCGGCAAAATCAAGGAATGGACGGCGCTGTTC
This sequence comes from Paenibacillus sp. Leaf72, assembly GCF_001422685.1. Taxonomy (NCBI): domain Bacteria; kingdom Bacillati; phylum Bacillota; class Bacilli; order Caryophanales; family Paenibacillaceae; genus Paenibacillus; species Paenibacillus sp. Leaf72. Next base: position 197,835 of record NZ_LMLV01000030.1, read on the forward strand.
CAAGGCATCAGCCAGTCCGTCATGCCTCGTGAGAATGAGTGGCATTTTATTGAATGCGGCCGTTATTTGGAACGGGCTGAAAATACGCTGCGAATTATTAAAGCCGCTTATAATACGGTTCTTGCGAGCGGCGAGAGCTGGAGCAATGCGTCTGGCGCATACTCGTACTTGCAGGCTATGCTGCGTTCGCTGAGTGGCTATCAGGTATTCCGGCGCTATTATGCCGATGGCATGTCGGTGGAGTCCATTGTTGATTTTGTCATCTTAAATGAAGTGTTTCCAAGGTCCGTGCATTTTGCGCTGCATACGCTCGATGAGCATATGCGGTATATCCGCTTTCAGGATATGCAGCTGCGCTCAGCGCATGACAAGGTTATTCGCCAAGTAAGCAAGGTGAAGGCGGATCTCGCCTGCCTGGATCGGGAAGATATACTGCTGGACCGCGAAGGGGCCATTGTCGGTCATTTGCTGGAGGCTTGCCAGACGCTGGGCGGCACCTTCGCCAAAACCTTTTTTCGCATGGGGGAGGCCAGCGCATGAAGCTGAATATTTCGCATGTGACGCAATACGATTATGGGACGCCGGTTACGGACAGTGTCAATGAAATTCGTCTGACGCCGAGTACAGATGAACGCCAGTCCTGCTACCAGCAATCCATTGCGGTAGAGCCGAATGCACCGCTGTTCAGCTATGAGGATTTTTTCGGCAATCGGGTGCATTCGTTTTCGGTGAACGGCTCGCACCGCAAGCTGACGATCCGCTCGCAAATGACGGTTGTGACGAAGGAGGCTCTTACACCAGAGCAGCAGGCAGCTGCTCTGAATGGCGGCGGAGCGGCTGAAGTCGCTTGGGAATGGCTGCAATCAGAGGAGGCGGGTAATCGTTTCGTAGAGTTTCTGCTGCCTACTGCTTACACGGCGCTCAGCCCGGAAGTGGAGACATATGCAGTGGGCGTAGAGGATCGGAAAAACGACGGCATGAGCGTATATGGCTGGCTGCTAGCGCTATCCCAAAAAATCCGCAACGAGTTCGTCTATGATCCGGATGCTACAACGGTGGATACGAAAGCGAGCGACATGTTCGAACGCAGGCGCGGCGTCTGTCAGGATTTTGCCCATCTCATGATTGCCTGCTGCCGCTCGCAGCAGGTTCCGGCCCGCTATGTGAGCGGCTACCACTTTGTTGGCGATTTGCAAGGCGGAACGGCAGATTTTGAGCAGGCGTCCCATGCATGGGTGGAGGCTTACGTGCCGTCGCTTGGCTGGTGCAGCTTCGATCCGACGAATGAAGCTCCTGTCGGCGAGCGTTACGTCAAGCTGGGCCATGGACGCGATTATAAAGATATCGTTCCGGTAAAGGGCGTGTATCGTGGTAGCGGGCAGCAGACGTTGAAGGTGACGGTGGATGTGCGCAAGGTAGAGGAATGAAGCGGAATATCCATCAGAAATTCAATGAAAAATTCAATGAGAAAAAAAGCCCTTCGGGCGCTGACTGGCTGCTTAAGCTTTCATGCAGCTGCACAAGTGCCTGAAGGGCTTCTTTGTTGTATTTTGTTGTATTTCCTTGGGAGGCTGGAATTACTGGACGATTGTAAAATCGTCGAAGTTCAAGCGGCTGCCGGATGTGCCGGCAACTACAATTTTGAAGCGTACCGCTGCGGTTTCATTTACAGTAATCGTCTGCTCCGTTAATGACTGGCTGCTGGAGTAGGTGCTTCCGACATCCGTCCAGGTGGAGCCGCCATTAAGCGACTTTTGAAGCTTCCATGTCGCTCCCGTGTCGCTGCCAAAGCTCGCATGCTTCACCTTGACGGTAGTCGCGCCGCCTGTCACATTGAAATTCATATAGATGGAGCCTGCCGCTCTGACTCGTGCGGATTTGGTGCCATTTTTCTTGTCTGTAGATAGATCGCCAAGCAGTGCATTATCGAAGGTCCACGAGCCTGAACCGAGCGTAACCGAAGCGGCTGTATAGGCTGCTTTCGTGCCTGTCTCGAAGGTTTCGTTTACAGCGCCAGAGGTTGGCGGCTGCGACGTTGAGGCATAGCCGTAGGAGCCTTGCTTGAAGGTGGAGCTGTCCCACCATTTGTAGCCTGCCGCTGGTGCTGCCCATGGCTCAGCTTGCGGTTGGGTTGACGTTTGTGGCGATTCTATAGCAAGCAAAGCTGTTGCATTGTCAAGCGTAAGGCCGCTTACTTGATTCAGTGCCGTGTAGCTTTCTTTAACAGCAAGCCAGTCCACTAGTTGTACGAGCAGTGCGCCATTGCTCGCTTCTGTAAAGCCGTCGTACGTCGTTTTGGAGCCGCCTGTTTCCTCGCGCAAATATTTAGGCGTGCTGTCTTCGACAGGGGAAGAGTCGCCGATCACGGCTACTTTGCCAAGACTATTTTTGCCGATCGCGACATAAGGTCCTTCAGCAATTCCTCCACCATTATAGACGCCCTGATCCACCGCATTGCCCCAAGCGGCAGAAGTCTGCTGCATGTATACGATTCCCTTTGCCTTAGTCGGGTCTGTAATGGCGATGGTCGATCCAGCATGCATCGTCACGGAAGTAACGCCGCTAGTAATGCCGAAAGATTGCGAGGAAGGAACGATTGTTCCTGAGTTTACGTTGCCTAGTGCATTGTAACGGATGCGCATGCCGAAGTTGTTCGACAGCCAGTCGGAGCTGGCTACACCCTGCATAGCAACTGAACTGGCTTCTTCTGTACTCATGCCCAGCGCGGGATTCGACCAAGCTCCTCGTCTATAGCCGTTGAATACTTCAGAGGAATCCCATCTGTTTTTATTTCGATCTGCGTTATAGTGGTCTGCGATGAAGAAAATGCTGCCTCCGCCCTGCACATACGAAAGCATAGCCTGCTGCTCGCTCGTCTTGAACGGCACGTTCGCTTCAGGAATAACGAAGACGTCATAGCTGCTTAAGTCTGCCAGCGTAATAGGGCCGCTTTTGCGAAGCTCCTTGACGTAATAGCCTTTGCCTGCAAGAGCTTGTCCAAAATCGGAAAAGCCGCCGTCAATGACCCAATCTGCCGCACCTGCTGTTTGGGCATGGGCGTTGTCGAACAGAATTTTTTTGCCATTGGCGCTTCCTGCGGGCTGTAGGACGGGAGCCGGATCGGACGGCCCCTCCGCTAAGGAAACTGCTGTGCCTGCCGATAAAGACATTGCAAAGATGAGTGCTCCTGCCGTCAATCGCTTCAAAAAATTACCCTTCATCATCAAACCTCCGCTTCTAGTAGTTGGTTTAATTAGAGTGGCTTCCTTGTTTGGAAGCACAAGGCAATTGTACTATTTTTTCTAAATAATAGAAATAGATTCGCGTAAGAAAACCAGTACATATAGTGTTAAGTTTATGTAAGGAATATTGAAAGAGTTGCTAGTCGTTGCTGAACAGCTCGTTCAATACATTTTTTCTGTTTTCGAGAAAGCGTCGAGTTAGCTGGTAATGTGCTGTGTCCTCGTAGCGAATTTCTTCAACGGGCTTGGCGTCAAAATTGTAAATTTGCGCGTTCGGATATCCAAGCAAAATAGGCGAGTGAGTCGCAATAATGAACTGGGCATCGCGCTCCAAATCTTTAATGACGCGAAGCAGCGCGAGCTGACGGGCAGGAGAAAGCGCGGCCTCGGGCTCGTCGAGCAAATAGATCGCTTTTTTGCCAAAACGGTGCTTGAACAACGATAGAAAGGCTTCGCCATGCGACTGCTCATGCAGCGATTTGCCGCCGTAATAGGGCAAGCTTTCAGGCACTGTATCGAGGTAAGAGGCGAATTGGTAAAACGTTTCTGCGCGCAGAAAAAAGCCGTTCGTGAGCTTGGGCATCCAGGAAAGCCGAACGTAGGGACCTAGTGCAGATTCAGAGGCATCTACGTCGTAGCTGTTGTTGCGCCCTCCGCCAGCAGTGTTAAAGCTGCATTGATAGGCTATAGCTTCTAGAAAGGTGGACTTGCCGGAACCATTTTCGCCTACAAAGAAGGTGATATGGGTATGGAAATGAAGCTTGCTCATTGACTGGATGACAGGAATGGAAAAGGGATACTTGCTGTAATTGGGAATGCGCTCCTTGAGCAGCTCTGCACTCCGTAAATACAAGGCGTTCAGCTCCTTTGGCAGAAGAGGTCGTTTTTTTTATTTTAACATGTGGAATGTTTGTGCGCATGTGGAGTGGGAAGGGAGAGGAGCAATTTGCGACTTATTGTGATAGTCCAAGGTCTGGCAAACATATGACCTAATAGAGGTGCAAGAGTATTTGGAGGTGTGGGGAAGCATTGAAAGCAGCGATAGTGCCGTTACCCATATTAGCCTTACCACGAGAAATATGAACAAGCGATTTTGTATTATGAAAAATTTCTTACGATGGGCGAAGGGTGGGTGGAGGATAATGCTACGACATGCGGCAAGCTGGCGGATTGCTCTAACCGGCTTGGAGATACAGAGCGGGAGCTTGAATCGATATTAAGATCGTTTCAATATGGCAGTCCGCGGGCGGAATTTTGCTGCCGGCTAGGGTATTATTTTTTGCAGCAAAAAGATTTCGAGACGGCTGGTTTCTGGTATAACCTCGCAATTGAGCGTGGGCAGTCCGACCAACGGCTGGGCTTTGTCAATATGGCCTGCTCCACCTGGCTGCCGCATCTTCAGCTATGCGTCTGCTACGCTCGTCTAGGTGAATACGAGCTGGCCTATCGGCATAATGAGGCTGACCGAACTTTCCGTCCAGAGGATCCCCGAGTGCTGCAAAACAAAGGTTATTTGGAGTCATTACGGCAAAAAGCGGAATTACCCTAATCAAATATAAGAAAACAGCAGCGGACTAAGTATAGCCTTAGTCTGCTGCTGCTGTTTTTAAGCTTTAGCCGCCCATAGTTCAATTTCTATTTTTATTTCTGGCAGCCCTAATTCCGAAAGATAACCAATCGTCATAGATGGATAGTGAATGCCAAAAAGTTCCGCCCATTTTTCGTAGAGATGCTCCCAGTCTATTTTTTCAGTGGCCCATATGTTCACCTTAATAATATGATCGGAGGTTAATTGTTCGGAGTTCAGTAAAATGTTGATATTTGCAAACGTATTGTTGATTTGTTCATTCAACGTGTTTGGAATGCTGCCGTTTTGGTCTGTTCCGATTTGGCCAGAAGTAACATACAGCTCAGCGTTTCTCGGAATTTTTGTAAGGTGGCTGTAATTCCCTACTGGACTGGGCATTCCTGCTGGATTTTTTCTAGTGATCCCTAAATTATTCATGTATCTTCGCCTCTCATTTTAAGATTTCTGCCATTTTCAACCAATCCTTTTGGGTACACTTCACCCGTTAAATGGATTTTAGAAAAAAACAGCAGTCGAGTATCCGTAGCCAGAGGATATGAAATGCAAGGATCGTTTCTTCATGAACGGACACTCCTTTCTCTTAAAATTAGGAAGATGTAATCTATGGTAAAGTTTAAGCGAAACAAAATACGAAGTCAAATTCCAGTGATCTCTAAAGCCAAATCAATCTATCTGCTGTTTAATAAATCCGGAATAATAGAGGGCTACAGAGGGGGAGGGTTCCCCTTAGCTCAGAAACGCGAATAGGATAATTACAAATAGGTTAATGGCCTGCTCGAGAAAGGTTTTTTATCTCCGATGTAAGGAGCGACGCTCGTTCTGAGCTAAGGGGATAACCTGCAAAAGCAAAACGAATAGGTAAGAGAAAGAGAAAGAGAAAGAGAAAGAGAAAGAGAAAGAGAAAGAGAAAGTTCTGGTTATGGGGATAGGTATAGATAGGGGCAGAGGAAATAGGGGAGAGCCGACGCGCGGTCGGACTGAGCTTTCAATTTATAAAAAAAGGCGGGAAGCTGCCCCAAAGCAGCTTCTCGCCTTTTTGCTCCCAAACGCCATTAAACGCCATTAAGCGCCATTAAGTTACACAAACTTGCGGCTCGTTTTTTTGCCGTCGCAGCTGAATACGATCTTTTTGTCCTCGACGACGGTTTCGAGATGGACCGATTTGCCCCAGAGATGGACGACATGCGGCAGCGTGCGCTCAACATATTTCAGATCGAGCTCCATGCCCTCGTACTTGTGAAGCAGGTAGAGCTCGCCTACACGGTTAAAATCGCCATCTGTGACGAAGAGGCTGGGGAAGCCGCCGTTTACTTTAGAGTAAACAAGCTGGTCGCGGATATTTTCCCACGATTTATCGGTTATTTTCCACTCCGGCCCCTTCTTCTCGAAAACATACAGGTCCAAATCCTTGACCAAATCCTTGGTCAAATAGTTGCGGAGAAACGAAATATCCGAATCGAGCTCGCGCACCTCGAACATTTTTTCCCGGCCTTTGCCCGGTACGCGCCCGAAGCGCCGCTGCTCTTCTATCGTTGGCTTATCCCAGCGCTTCTCAATATCCTCGAAAATTTTCAGCCCCAAATAATACGGATTCAGCGTATGCCGGGAAGGCACGACGACGGAGGAGTTCAGCTTGGCAAATTCAATCGTTTCCTCGCTTGTCAGGTCAAGCTCGCGAATAATGCGCTGATGCCAGTACGACGCCCAGCCTTCGTTCATAATTTTCGTTTCCAGCTGCGGCCAAAAATAAAGCATCTCATCGCGCATCATCGACATAATATCGCGCTGCCAGTCCGTAAGCTGAGGCGAGTACTCCTCAATAAACCAGATCAAGTCCTTTTCCGGTGCTGGCGGAAAATGTTTTGGCGGCGGCGTTTGATCCTGACGATTGGCATCATCCGGGTCAAGCCCCCATAGATCCTCGTATTCGGAAGGGATAGCCGTGATGACCGAACGGTTCTGCTCCGTCGTCAGCATTTCAATATAACGGGTTTTATCGAGCTGGTATGGCTTAATAATCGCGGAGTCCACATGCTCCTGAATGGCAAGCACGGCATCGATAAATTTTTCGACGGCTTCCAGGCCATAATCCATTTCATATTGCTGAATGCGTTCAGCTGTAGCGGACATGCTCTCGACCATATTGCGGTTGGAAGTGCTGAAACGAGCGTTATTTTTGAAAAAATCACAATGGGCGAGTACGTGCGCGACGATCAGCTTGTTCTGAATAAGTGAATTGCCCTGCAGCAGGAAGGCGTAGCAGGGGTTGGAGTTAATGACGAGCTCATAAATTTTGCTAAGGCCAAAATCATATTGCATCTTCATTTTGTTGAAGGTTTTCCCAAAGCTCCAGTGGCTGTAGCGCGTCGGCATGCCGTAAGCGCCAAACGTATAAATAATGTCGGCTGGGCAAATCTCATACCTCATCGGGTAGAAATCGAGGCCAAAGCCTTGAGCGATTTCCGTAATTTCATCGATGGACCGCTCCAATGCGCGGATCTCATCCTGGTTCATCAGCCATCCCCCCGTACTTGATAATACCGTTCATACCATAGGTATGTGCAGTGGGCCAAGTTTATGACGGGAAGGGGGAGATGCTTGTAAAGATGGATTTTGGTTAGAGCCGGGAACATGCTACAATACTAATATAGGAAAGATATAATGAACGTTTTAGTTGAGGGGGCGAGTATCTTGTCACATCCGGATGAGAAAAAAACGCATACCTACGAGGATTGGCTAACTTGGGATGGATCATGGGAACTTATTGATGGGAAAGTCTTTAATATGTCTCCGGCTCCGACCTCGCTGCATCAATATATTGTCGGGGAGCTTTATTTTGCCCTTCGTACGTTTTTTCAAAATCGGAACTGCTATGTATTTATGGCACCCTTTGATGTGTTTTTCAGTGAAAGCGGGGATTTTCAATCACCTGATCATATCGTGCAGCCGGACCTTTCAGTCGTTTGTTCCAAGGACCAAATTTCAAAGAGGGGTTGTAATGGTGCTCCCGCATTAATCATTGAGGTGCTGTCACCATCAACCGCATTGAAGGACTTTAATGAAAAGTTCAATCTCTATCAAAAATTTGGGGTGCAGGAATATTGGATTGTCGACCCGGGAAACCGGACGGTTCATGTTTATGCGCTGCAGGACGGCAGCTATCAGGTGCGTCATTTGTTTACGGAGCAGGAAGTGGTTCAGTCCAGTGTCTTTAAAGATTTACAAGTGCCGATGAACAAGCTGTTTCATATGGAGTAATTTATAGTTAAAACCGGTTGGAGCTGCGCTAGCCGGTTTTTTTTTGCCTACAGCGATTTTATTGAAAAACTCATAATTTCAGTCTCCAAGCATATATTGGCAGATAGTGACTGCTGGTGCAGTCTACCTATGTACAGGAGGATGGTCATTAATGAGCGAATCTGAAAATACGAGACCCAAATACCCGCACATCCCTCAGCCGATTCGGAGTGACGGTGCTGGAGGTCCGGATTTAGGGCCGCGCGATGTGATGCGGGATTTGGAAAATCCGGATATGCTAGTTCCGCCTGTAACGGATGCAGGTCTCGTTCCCAATATGAAATTTTCATTTTCGGATGTCCATATGCAGTTGAATCAAGGGGGCTGGTCCCGTGAGATAACGGCTCGAGAGCTGCCGATTGCGACAACGCTGGCAGGTGTCAATATGTCGCTAATAGCGGGCGGGGTCAGAGAAATGCATTGGCATCAACAGGCAGAATGGTCCTACATGCTGCTTGGAAATGCGAGGATTACAGCGGTGGACCAGAACGGAAAAAATTTCATAGCTGATATCGGGCCGGGCGACTTGTGGTATTTTCCACCGGGCATTCCTCATTCCATTCAAGGACTGGAAGGGGGCTGCGAGTTTCTGCTCGTGTTTGACGATGGGAATTTCTCGGATTTAAACACCTTGTCGATTTCCGATTGGTTTGCCCATACGCCGAAGGAAGTGCTGTCGGCCAATTTTGGCGTACCTGTTAGTGAGTTTGACCATATTCCCGATGATCAGGTTTATATTTATAAAGGCGCGGTTCCCGGTTCAATAGAGAGTCAAAAGGTAGAATCTCCATACGGAACAATCCCGCAGTCCTTTAAGTTTGAGTTGTTGAAGCAGACGCCTATCTTTACGCCAGGAGGCAGTGTAAGAATCGTCGATTCATCCAACTTTCCAGCATCCAAAGCGATTGCAGCAGCACTTGTAGAAATTAAGCCTGGCGCTATGCGCGAGCTCCATTGGCATCCGAATAACGACGAGTGGCAATATTATTTATCGGGCCAAGGCCGAATGACTGTATTTACCGGCAATGGAAATGCACGAACGTATGATGTGCGGGCTGGCGATGTGGGATATGTGCCGTTTGCCTGCGGTCATTATGTGCAAAATACCGGAAACACAACTTTATGGTTTCTGGAAATGTTCAAAAGCGACCGCTTCGCCGACGTTTCCCTTAATCAATGGATGGCGCTCACTCCAACCGAGCTTGTAAAAAGCAATCTCAACGTAGGGGACGCGTTTGTATCCAAGCTGCGCAAAGAGAAATGGCCAGTGGTCAAATATCCCGGCTTTTAAAGTCGGACTAGGGCTGGACTATGTCCGGTTGAGCTTGGTCTATGGAAGAGGCTGGACAAAAGCAAGCAAACTCGCTATTATGAATAATAATTCAAATTTATGAATATTTATTCACAAAGGAGTGTTATGCTTGCAGCATTTTTTATCTTTTGAGCACATAACGAAGGAGCAGCTTCAGAGTATCATTGAACAGGCGGTTGAAATAAAGCGCAATCCGCAAGCCTACAGCAAGGCGGCCGACAATAAGGGGCTGCTGATGCTTTTTCAAAAAAGCTCAACAAGGACGAATCTTTCGTTTCAATCCGGCATGAACCAGCTTGGCGGCTATGTCGTTCCGATGGACTGGAACAGCAGTAACTTCAGCCTGTCGCCCATTCAGTACGAGTCGCGCTACGTCTCAAGAAACAGCGATATCATTATGGCGCGGCTCAAAAATCATGTCGATTTGCTGGAGCTGGCACGTTATGCAACCGTCCCGGTCATCAATGGCTGCTGTGACAAATATCATCCATGCCAGGCTCTGGCTGATCTGATGACGATCTATGAGGTGGCGGGTACGTTTTCTGGTGTAACGCTCACCTATGTGGGGATTCACAACAATGTGGCCAATTCGCTTGTGGAAGGCTGCATGCTGCTCGGCATTAAGCTGCTGCTTGTTACTCCGATCATTAATGAACCATCGTGGGATCAGTTGCTGATGGATAACGCGCTGCAAAGCGGCTGGGTGGAACGGCTCGACAGCTTGCAGGATGCAGCCGCACAATCACAATTTGTATATACAGATACATGGATTGATATGGAGTTTTATCAAGAGGAATTTTATCAGGAGGAGAAGCGGCGCCGAATTAAGGTGATGCTTCCGTATCAATTAAACAGCAGCACTCTTGCGGGCTGTACGCCTTACATTATGCATGATATGCCGATTCATCCGGGCTTTGAAATATCAGAGGAGCTGGTAGAATCGGAGCATTCGGTCATTTACCAGCAGGCGGAAAATCGGATGCATGCTCAAAAAGCGCTGCTGCTTCATCTCCTTCCATAAGTTTCCGGCTTCGCCAGCGGGACATGCCTTCAAATAAAGTTGAAGGGCATATCCTGCTGGCGAGCCGGATTTTTTTGTAATTGAAACAAGCTGCCATTGGCAATGAAAGGTTATGTATAGTAATATAAAATTGTGATCTTATCAAATTTTTAAATACAATTTTTGTAAGAAATTATTATATGAGAGAGAGTATGAGGATAAAATTGTGCTTCATCTTACGTTAGAATCAATCGTTCACGGGCTGTTGTATATTATGGCGGCTGCACTCATGTTTATTGTTTTTACCCCTAGATCGCTGGCCTCTACATTGAAGCGGAGGCTGCTTTTTTTGGGACTGCTCGTCGTATTTACAACGGTATTCCTGAGCTTGGAGGAAATTGACTCCCTTGTCTATGCGCTGCATCTGACCTCCGTCTCTCTGGCGCTCGCTGTGCTTTATGAAGGATTGCTCCAAGGCGTAGTTACGGGAATGGTGTTATTCTTTGGCGGTACTTTGCTCTATGGCAACCACTGGCTGCCAACAGGAATAGCTATCACTGTGCTGCTGCTGACAGGATTGCTGTTCCATTTTAAAATAAAGCCAAATACCCAGCAGAAGCTAAGCGTTGTTAATCTGTTCCTAGTCTTGTTATACATGCTGGCTTATATTGGTGTTTCTCTAGCGCTTGGACATGCTTTAAATGTGCTGCAGCTCAGTATAATTGCTGTTGGGGCGGCTTTTTCATCGTTGCTGATCAGCTTTATTTATTTTAATGTGAAAAATCGTGAATGGTACGAGCAAATGCTCATCATCTCCGAAAAAAATCAAATCGTTGGCCAGCTCGCTGCCTCTATTTCGCATGAAATCCGCAACCCGCTTACTACGACGCGAGGCTTTCTGCAACTGATGAGCAAGGAGCCGCTCGACCGCGAGACGTTCGAGCGCTACCGCACCTATGCTTTTGAAGGGATCGATCATGCCAATGCCATTATTACCGACTATTTGAATTTTTCGAAGCCTAGTGAAGAAGAGCAGCGGCTGCTGAATGTGAAGGATGAAATCGACGGAGTCATTCCTTGGCTGAAGCCTTATTCGGCGCTGTCGAACATATCCGTTGAGGTGTATCATTTATCGAAGGAGCCGCTCATTATTTGCGGCGAGGTCAAGAAATTTCAGCAGTGTATGCTCAACATCATGAAAAACGGCATTGAGGCTATGCCTGAAGGAGGCAAGCTGACGGTGCAGACCGAGCTGGTGCGCAATAAAATTCAAATTCTCGTCCGCGATACGGGCTGCGGGATGAATCGCTCCCAGGTTAAGCGGTTAGGCTTGCCCTATTATACGACGAAGGAGCGCGGCACCGGGCTCGGGCTAATGGTTGTCATGAATATGGTCAAGGAAATGAACGGCAAAATTTTTTTCCACAGTAAAATGAATCAAGGCACGATATGCGAGCTTCAGCTCGAGCGGGCTGCTGCTCCTGAATGATGAAGCAAGCAAGTTTGGCAGGAAGCGAATAACGGATAAAGACGGTTGAAGGAGGCTGCGAAGGCAGCTCTTTCAACCGTTTTTTCATAGGGACAAAAAGGTTGGAAGCGTTATGAATTCGTGCTTGCGTTCTGCTGCTGCATAGTGTTTAATGAAATTATACATTGTAATTTTATTAGTCGGTTAATAAAAACATTAATCTTATGAGGTGAGCTGAACATGTCCAAACAAGCAAAGCTGATCGTTGATAAGGATTTTGTAGTAGGTGAAGTCGATAAAAGAATTTATGGCTCGTTTATCGAGCATTTGGGCCGGGCAGTATATGGCGGTATTTATGAAAAGGACCATCCGCAGGCGGATGAACAGGGCTTTCGCTCCGATGTGCTGGAGCTTGTAAAAGGGCTGGATGTGCCGATTGTGCGTTATCCCGGCGGCAACTTCGTCTCAGGCTACAACTGGGAGGATGGCGTAGGCCCGCTTGATCAGCGTCCGCGGCGTTTGGAGCTTGCTTGGCGCACCATTGAGCCGAACTGGATCGGCTTTAATGAATTTATGGACTGGTGCCGCAAAGCGAATACGGACGCGATGATGGCGGTCAATTTGGGGACGAGAGGCCCTGATGAGGCGCGCAACCTGCTCGAATATTCCAATCACCCGTCAGGCACGTATTGGAGCGATTTGCGCGTGCAGCACGGCTACAAGGAGCCGCACAACGTCAAAACCTGGTGCCTCGGCAATGAAATGGACGGCCCTTGGCAGATCGGCGCTAAAACCGCCGTCGAGTATGGACGTATCGCCAGCGAGACTGCAAAGGTTATGCGCTGGGTTGATCCAACGATCGAGCTTGTCGCTTGCGGCAGCTCAGCGATCGGCATGCCGACCTTCCCGGATTGGGAAGCGACGGTGCTTGATTTAGCTTATAATGACGTGGATTATATTTCACTGCATCAGTATTACGGCAACCGCGAGAAGGATACGGCGAATTTCCTTGCGCAATCCGTGGGAATGGACTCCTTCATTAATACGGTCATTTCGACAGCTGACTTCGTACAGGCGAAGAAACGCAGCAAGAAAAAGATCAACCTTTCCTTCGATGAGTGGAACGTGTGGTTCCATTCCAATGAATCGGACAAAAAGCTTGATCCTTGGCAAATTGCCCCTCCACAGCTGGAAGATATTTATACGCAGGAGGATGCGCTGGTCGTTGGCTGTATGCTGATCAGCCTGCTCAAGCGTACCGATCGAGTGAAGATGGCTTGTATCGCGCAGCTCGTCAATGTCATCGCTCCTATTATGACGACGAACGGCGGAGACGCATGGAAGCAGACGATTTATTATCCGTATATGCACGCAAGCCTGTTTGGCAGAGGCGAGGTGCTAGTGCCGCTCATGAGCTCGCCTAAGCATGACACTAAAGATTTTACAGATGTGCCTTATATTGAAGCTGTAGCGGTGCATAATGAAGAGAAGCAAGAGGTTACCGTTTTTGCGGTGAATCGTCATCTGGAAGAAAGCATTTCGTTCGATATCGACCTGCGCAGCTTCGGTCAAGGACGCATTTTGGAGCATATTGTTTTGGAAAATGAGGATTTGTCCGCTTCCAATACAGCAGATGCGCCTAACCGCGTAACGCCGCACACGAATGGCAGCGCGACATTAACGGATAAAGGCCAAATCCAAGCTGTACTGAACAAAGCGTCATGGAATGTCATTCGAATTAAACTGTAAAGGCTAATGGGGAACAATCGCAGGCTTAGCTCGGGTGAGACGGGCTAATCAGGCGGTTGTTCCCTCTCGTTTCATTTTATGCGATGATAAGAGGAAGGAGGGGGAACACAATGATTAAAGCCAATACAGATATAGCTTGGCTGCCGCTCTATGAGGCGCTGTCGAGCCATGTGCGGCTTCATATTATAGATTTGCTGGCAGTAAGCCCGATGAATGTCAAAGAGCTTGCAGAGGCGCTGGGGCTCAGCAGCGCGATTGTAACAATGCATATCCGCAAGCTTGAGAAGGCGCATCTCATTGAGACGAAGATGGTGCGCAAGCAGGGAGGCACACATAAAATATGTACGCTCGCTGAGCAGCATATAGAAATCGAGCTGCCCCACCATACACGCGAAGTGAAAAAAATGCATGAAAGCTCAGTGCCGATCGGACATTACACCGAATATGAAGTGCATCCGACCTGCGGCATCGCGACGGTGGAGAAGGCCATTGGCCAATTCGATGACCCGCGCTTTTTTCTAGAGCCGGAGCGGATGAATGCGGGCATTTTATGGTTTGGCCGAGGATACGTCGAATATAAAATCCCTAATTATTTGCTGCCGGGGCAGCGCCCGAGCGCATTCGAGCTTGTGCTGGAGCTGGGCTCCGAGGCTCCAGGCTATAATCCGAACTGGCTGTCTGATATCAGCTTCAGCCTGAATGGAACGACCATTGGCAAGTGGACAAGCCCTGGTGATTACGGGGGTACCCGCGGCAAGTTTTCTCCTTCCTGGTGGCATAGCAACCTGAATCAATATGGCTTGCTCAAAGTCATTCGCGTGCAGGAGGATGGCACCTTTGTAGATGGGCAGCAGGTAAGCGACACTAGCGTGCAGCAGATTACACTGGATCGCAATCACTGGACGCTGCGTATCGCGGTAGATAAGGATGCTGCGCATGTAGGCGGCCTTACCCTGTATGGCAAAGGCTTTGGCAATTACAATCAGGATATGATGTTTCGGGTTTATTACGAGGAATAAGCAAATGAATAAAAGCCGTATCGCAGTCAGGTTGGGGGAAACGCTGACGATTGCGATACGGCTTTTATTATTAGAGGCGTTTGTGTGAGTTAGAACAAACTTGTGCTAAAGCACGCGACGTGCAGTTGCGTAATTTTTGCTCCACCAGCTGGAGCTTAAACTCGTAACGGTCACTCCAGGAGCGCCGTATGTATGAATGATCTGATTATTGCCGATATAAATGCCGACGTGATGAATAGGGGAATAGAAGAAAACGAGATCGCCAACCTTCAAATTGCTTCGAGATACGAACGAACCGACTTTCGATTGATCCTTCGAGCTTCTAGGCAAAGAAACGCCAACCTTAGCAAAAACATATTTGGTGAAGGAAGAGCAGTCAAAAACGCGAGTCGAACTAGTGGGAGCGCTGAATTGATAAGGAGTTCCCATAAAGCCTTTTGCCACTGACACGATTTTGGATTGGGTGGAAGCGGATGCCGCATAAGCTGCCGGTGCTTGTGTAAAAGGAACAGCAGATAAAGTAAGTGATGCGGCAAGTGCAAGGGATGCAGCCATTTTGCCAAAACGAAGTTTTTTCATGATGTGAATGCCTCTCTTCTCTGGGTTGATAGCTTGTCTATTCATATGTTTATAGCTATACAATACCACAATTAAAATTGAGAGTAATTTCCTCTGAGACCATAAAACTAGATTTAATGGTGTTTTGATACCAATTGTTAAAAATAGATGAGAAACTTCTCATTCAATTCCAGGCTAAAATGAGAAGGGAAATGAATGATTACGCATTCATTAGTTATTTTTTGTAAGTAAAAAATAACCCCCAGGACCTTTAAGGTCATGGGGGTTATGCGTGTTTTCCTTTATTCGTTCACCAGTTCTGCTTATTAACCTTCAAGCAGAAGCGTTTCTGGGTCTTCAAGCATGGCTTTCACTTTAACGAGGAAGCGTACCGCTTCAGCGCCGTCTACGATGCGGTGATCGTAGGAAAGGGCGATGTACATCATTGGACGGTTCTCAGAGCGCTCAGCGTCGATCGCAACTGGACGAAGCTGAATTTTGTGCATGCCCAGAATACCAACTTGCGGTGCATTAATGATTGGCGTGGACAGCAGCGAGCCGAACGTGCCACCATTCGTAATTGTGAATGTACCGCCTTGCAGATCAGACAATCCGAGCGAGTTCGTACGGGCTTTGCCAGCAAGGTCAACGATCGAGCGTTCGATCTCAGCGAAGCTCAGGCGGTCTGCATCACGGACAACCGGAACAACAAGACCTTCCTTAGCTGATACGGCAATACCGATATCGTAGAACTGCTTCACAATAATATCTTCGCCTTCAATTTCAGCGTTTAGCAGCGGGAATTCTTTCAGTGCGCCAACGACAGCTTTCGTGAAGAAGGACATAAAACCAAGACCAACCTCATGCTTGTCCAAGAACGATTGTTTCCGGCGTTTACGGATGTCCATAATTGCGGTCATATCCACTTCATTGAACGTTGTCAGCATAGCTGCTGTTCTTTGAGCTTCAACCAGGCGATTCGCAATCGTTGCCCGGCGACGCGACATTTTTTTGCGCTCGTAAGGCTTAGCCGATTGGAATTTAGGTGCAGCTGGCGCTTTAGCAGCAGGAGCAGCCGGTGCTTGCGGCGCTGCCGGCTGAGTGCCGTGCGAGCGAACATCATCGGAGCTAACGCGGCTAAGCGGATCGCGGGATTGAACCTGCGTCAGGTCGATTCCTTTTTCTCTTGCAAGCTTTCTTGCAGCAGGGGAAGCGGCAACTTGACCGCCTTTGCTGTCTGCTTCTGCTGCAGGAGGCGCAATAGGTGCCGCTTGCGCTGGAGCAGCTGCTTCAACAGCAGGAGCTGCTTTCGCTGGCTCAGCAGCAGGGGAGGACGGAGCCGCTCCGCCTGCTGCAATGGAGCCAATAGCTTCGCCAATTTGAACGGTATCGCCTTCGCTGCGTGTAATCTCTTGAATCGTGCCATCCTGCTCGGCGCTGATCTCGATGTTGACTTTATCTGTCTCAAGCTCCAGCAGCACATCGCCTTGCTTAACCGAATCTCCTACCTTAACAATCCACTTGGAAATCGTGCCTTCCGTAATCGATTCTCCCATTGCGGGTACTATAATTTGTTGCACAGTGGCTACCTCCCTGAGTTGTATGTCAATGACGGACTATGTTTCAATGTTTGCAAAATAATATGCTGCTGCTCAAAAGCGTGTACTTGCTGGAAGCCGCTCGCTGTGCTGGAACGCTCTGGGCGTCCAATGTAGCTTACGCTTGTACCTTCTGGCGCAATCGCACGGATGCGCGGATCGGCATAATGCCACGAGCCCATGTTTTTCGGCTCTTCTTGAACCCACACAATTTCCTTCAGTTGAGGGAAGCGGGCGAGAATTTCAGCAATTTCCTTCTCAGGGAAAGGATACAGCTGCTCGACACGAATAATGTGCAGCCAATCCAGGTCTTTCCCTTGCTCCTTCTCGATTGCATCTTCCAGATCGATTGCAATCTTGCCTGTGCACAAAATCAGGCGCTCTACGCGCTCCGGCTTGCTGCCGAGGTTCGGCTGCTCAACGACCAGCTTGAACGAGCCATTGCTAAGCTCGGAAGCGCTGGAAGCGACGCGCGGGTTACGAATCAAGCTCTTAGGAGCCATAATAATCAACGGACGTGCAGCTTCGCTTTCCGTAATGGAAGCTTGGCGGCGCAAAATATGATAATACTGCGCAGCGCTCGTCAAGTTGGCAACCGTCCAGTTTTCTTCGCCTGACAGCTGCAGGAAACGCTCCAGACGCGCACTGGAATGCTCAGGTCCTTGACCTTCATAGCCATGCGGCAGCAGCATAACGATGCTGGATTTTTGCGACCATTTCGAACGGCCTGCGGAAATGAACTGGTCAATAAGCACTTGCGCGACGTTGGTGAAATCGCCATATTGCGCTTCCCAAATAACCATCGTTTCCGGCGCGTGTACGTTATAGCCATATTCAAAGCCTAGAACAGCAGCTTCGGAAAGCGGGCTGTTATGGATGGCGAACGATGCTTTCGCCTGCGGCATTTGGTGCAGCGGGCAGAACGTTTCGCCTGTTTCAGCATCATGCAGCACGAGATTGCGGTGAGCAAATGTAGCGCGCTCGACATCTTGGCCGCTAAGTCTGATCGGCTTGCCGTCAGCGAGAATCGTAGCAAAGGCAAGCGTCTCCGCATGGCCCCAATCAAGCTTCTCGCCTTCGTTCAATGCATTTGTGCGGCGCTCCAAAATCTTCTGCAGCTTCGGATATACAGTGAAGCTTTCAGGGAAACGAAGCAGCTCGGTATTAATCGATTGCAAGGTTTCAATGGATACAGGGGAAACGGAAGTCGTGTTATCCTTTTCTCCTTGCAGTCCTTGTGTCTGATGAACAGGCTCTTGGCCATCACGTGCCTTCACTTCGTCATAAGCAGATTTCAGGCGGTCTACTACGCCTTGCTTAAGCTCCGCTACTTCAGCTTCTGTAATAGCGCCAGCTGCAATCAGTCTATCAGAGTAGATTTTGCTTACCGTTGCGTGAGCCCGTACTTTCTTATAGATAAGAGGTTGAGTCGTTTCCGGATCATCCGTCTCATTGTGTCCATATTTACGGTAGCCAATCAGATCAACTAGGAAATCCTTCTTGAAAAGAGTACGGTATTCGCTGGCCATCCGCGCTGCAAAAATACAAGCTTCAGGATCATCAGCATTAACGTGCACGATTGGA
Source organism: Paenibacillus sp. Leaf72 (assembly GCF_001422685.1). Lineage (NCBI taxonomy): Bacteria > Bacillati > Bacillota > Bacilli > Caryophanales > Paenibacillaceae > Paenibacillus > Paenibacillus sp. Leaf72. Next base: position 216,250 of record NZ_LMLV01000030.1, read on the forward strand.
ATTTCATAGCCTTTAGCCACATCGCTTGCGTATTGCGTCGAACGGGAATCATGGCTCTCTGTAGTAAAGCCAATGCGGTTGTTGACGATCACATGAAGCGTACCGCCGCTGGTATAGCCTCTCAGCTGAGCGATATTCAATGTTTCCGCTACGATGCCTTCGCCAGGGAATGCCGCATCACCATGCATAACAATAGAAGCAGCTGCGTCCAGGTTCGTTACCGGATAACCAGGCTTGCTGCGATCATCCTGTGCTGCACGAGCAAAGCCGCCGACAACCGGGTTGACGAATTCAAGATGGCTCGGGTTGTTCGCAAGCGTAATGCGAGTTTCAACCGTTTCGCCAGTCTTGAACGAACGATTGGCGCCCAAGTGGTACTTCACATCGCCAGTCCAGCCGTAGTTGATGCCGATCGAGCCTTCGGACGGAATAAGCTTCTTGTTCGGCGAGTTGTAGAACTCGGAGAAGATTTTGGTATAAGGCTTGCCCAGTACATGCGCCAAAATATTAAGGCGCCCACGGTGTGCCATGCCCATCGCAATTTGGCTCACACCGTCATTTGACAGCTCGTGAACCAATTCATCGACTATGGCTACAAGCACGTCGTTGCCTTCAACGGAAAACCGTTTTTGACCGACGAAGGTGCGCTGCAGAAAATCTTCAAATTGCTCTGCTTCGAATAGCTTGACGAGCAGCTTCTTGCGTTCTTCCTTGTTGAGTGCAGCAGAAGGCAGCTCGCGCTCAACGCGCTTCTTGAGCCAAGCACGCTCCGCTTCATCATGCACATGGCTGAATTCGAAAGCAAGCGTACCTGTGTAAGCTTTAAGCAGCTTCTGGATGGCTTCCCATGCATTAGCAACATCGGAAGGGGCATTCGTCCATACGAGCTCAGCAGGCAGAGCCAGCAGATCCGTCTGAGTGATGCCATACGTTTCCGGGCTTAGCATCTTCGTATTTGATTTAGGCCCGATATCGAGCGGATCAATATCAGCCGCCAAATGACCGAAAGCGCGAATGTTCCATACAAGCTTGCCGGCAGCGACCAAATTTTGAAGCGTTTTCGCATCGATTGAAGCAGCGCCCACCGTTTGAGGTGCAGCGGCAGTTTGACCTGCTGCATAAGCAGGCGGCTCGCCAAAGCGAGCAAATAAATCGCGGTATTCAGATGTTACGGTTTCAGGGTTTTGTTTAAATAGCTCATATTGTTCTTGGATGTACCCATAGTTGGGGCCATAATAGCCTTCCCACGGGTTTGGGTTAGTTTCATTGCCAATCGACATTTTCGACAGATACCTCCGTCTTTGAATTTTGTAAGTTTATGGACGGAATCAGAACTAGCATATGACTTCATTATAGTACAGAACGACATGGAAACTTAAATAACGATTATGTATCATAACTATCTTGAAAATAGATCAATCGGTGAGCCGCTAGTCCATCTTCTCAGTCTCTCCCATTTATCGGTTATTCAAAACCGATTGTTAAGGGCTTTGAGCAAAAAATGTATGCCCTTTCAATTTATACGAAGCAGCCTGCCTAAAGTTTCAATTGTCCATTCTTAGGGGCAGCGGTAAATTTCTCTTTTGCCGGTTATCTCCTTAGCTCAGAAAAGGGTGGAACGATGTAAATTTTTATTAACGTATCACTATCTCATCAGAGCTTTATTTCAGATGGCGTTTAGGCGTTTTGGATGGTTTGCGCTGCTTGTGCTGCAAGCGGCGAGCTGTTTCTGAGCTAAGGGGATAATGGCTCAAAGCGAAAGGAAGAGGCTGCAACCTTTTTGAAACAGGCATCGTTTATAGGAATAGAACGCGTTCAACAACTAAAGGAGATTGATTCTAATGAAGAAACGTATCGCAACAGCATCTATTTCTGCTGCCGTGGCTCTATCGGTAGCGCTGACAGGTCAGGCTTTCGCAGCAAGTTCATTTACGGATATCGCAACCTCCCCGCAAAAGGCGCAAATTGAGACGCTTCAAGGGCTCGGAATTGTAAATGGCGTATCGCAATCGCTGTTCCAGCCGGAAGAAAACTTAACAAATGCACAAGGTATTTCGCTTATTGTAAAGACGACGCAAATTAGCCTTGCCGCCATTTCATTTAATAAAGCTCCAGAAGCAGAAGGCATTTTTAGCAATGTGAAAAATAATGCCTGGTACGCGGACAGCTTCATCATCGCGCACTACAACGAACTCGACATTCCAGCTGATATTGACCCGAATGCCCCAATGACACGCGAGCAGTTCACGCATTACCTCGTGCAGGCGCTGGAAAAGACCGGACAATACCCGCTGATCAAAATGTATGTCGTCATTTCGGACGAGAGCGACATTACGACTGAATATCAAGGCACCATTCAGCGCGCTTTGCTATACAAGCTTACTGCATTGGATGATAAAGGCGAATTCCATCCACAGCAAATTTTAAACCGTGCTGAATCCACAGCGATGCTGTACAATGCGCATCAATTTATTAAGGAACATAACGAGCAGCTTGAAGGAGAGACTGGTGACCAATCTCTAGAAGAGCAAGGGGTAAAGCCAGCACAGTAATAAACGTTTAAATGCAGCATAGAAACCTCCAACCCTACTGTAAGTAGCGGGTTCGGAGGTTTTTTTTCGTTTATGCCATGAAAACGCTGTTTTATTGACGGATTTTTTGGTTCAGGCCTAAACGCGTGCTTGTTTGCATATACAGGAAGATGCTAGACTAAAGTTGTAGGGAATTTATCTGAATAACTCCGGCTTTTCAAACATAAAAAATCAAAAGCAGCTTGCGTGAAATCACGATGCATCTATAGATAAAAGCAGGACGATCTTGAACCTGGAGGTGTACATTCATGAGCCTGATTCAAAAAGCAATTGATTATGCAGCGGTGCTGCATGGGAATCAGCTTCGCAAAGGGTCAAATATTCCTTATATTTCACATCCGTTCGGTGTGGGTATGATATTAATGGAGGCGGGTTGCCAAGCGGAGTGGGTGGCTGCGGGCATTTTGCATGATACGCTCGAAGATACGGAGGCGACGGAGGAAGCGCTGCTGGAGCTTTTTGGCCCGGAAGTGACGCGAATTGTCGTCGGCTGTACGGAGCCCGACAAATCCTTGTCTTGGGAAGAGCGCAAGCAATATAAACTGGATTATTTGAAAAAGGCGCCGCTAGACATCAAGACGGTAGCCTGCGCAGATAAGCTGCATAATATGGGCTCGACGCTTGCCGCTTATGAGCGGGAGGGCGAGAAGGTATGGGAACGCTTCAACCGCGGCAGGGAGCAGCAGGAATGGTATTACAAGGCGGTGGCGGACAGCCTTGGCCATGAAGGCAGCTTTCCGCTGCTGGACGTTTTAAATCAAAAAATTGAGGCGATGTTTGGTCAAAGGGAAAGCGGGGACAGGGCATAATGACATTGATTAACCAACTGGTGAGCGGAGACGATTTTACCGGATTTTATTTGCTTAGAGAGCTGGAAGTGAAGCAGACGAACGGGGCAACGCCGAAAGATTATTTTGACATCGTATTATGCGATGCCAGCGGCCAGCTTTCCGCTAAATATTGGGACGTATCGAGTGCGGATAAGGAAACCTTTTTCCCAATGGGATTGGTAAAAATCCAAGGCAACGCTCATACATACCGGGAGAAGCTGCAAATAAAAATTTCGCGCATGCGCAAGGTTACGGAAGAGGACGGGGTAGCGCTGACGGATTTCATCCGCTCGGCGCCGGTTCGTCCAGTCGATCTCGTGCATACGATTAAACAGGTAACGGAGAGCATTGCTGATCAGGAAATTAGAACCATCGTCACGTATTGCGTTGATAAGGTCGAGGACAGACTGATGCATTATCCGGCTGCGAAAACGCATCATCACGCTTATTTTGCCGGTCTTGCTTATCATATTGTACGGATGCTGGAAATAGGCGCTTTTATTTGCAAGCAGCGTCCATTCTTGAATGCCGATTTAATCAAGGCAGGCATTGTGCTGCATGATATTGCGAAGCCGGAGGAGATGGTTGCCCAGCTAGGGATCGTATCCGAATACAGCCTGTCTGGCAAGCTGATGGGGCATATTTCGCTCGCATCCAACTGGATTACGGAAGCGGCTATTCGCTGCGACATTGATCTGGAGTCGGAAAAGGTGCTCGGTCTGCAGCATTTGGTGCTCTCCCATCACAATTTGGGTGAATGGGGCAGCCCGGTGCAGCCTCAGACAGCAGAAGCGGTCGCGCTGCATCATATTGATGCCATGGATGCCAAGCTGCAAATGGTCGAGGATGCGCTGGACACGACGCCGGACACGGAACCGTGGACACCCTTTATTCGCGGGCTCGAAAATAAGCCTATTTATCGGATGAAGCTGTAACTCTGCTTAGAATAACAGGGAACAAACATATCTATAAAAATTTGAGGTGACAATAACGGGTACGCAGGCTCATGCTTGCCAGGCCCGTTCAATACCAATGGCAGAAATCATACAAACGCCGATTAAGCAGTGCGCGTACTGTAACGAAGACAAGCCGCTTGGCGATTTTTTGCGCCGTACCGGCCGGCGCTCGGGCCCTGACTCGCGGCGCGGCGCCTGCCGCTCCTGCAGGAAAGAACGGGCGAGCTCGCAGGCCGCGCCAGCAGCTGTTGTGGAGGCGCCAGTTGTACAAGCAGGCGCCGCGGATGAGTCTAGGCTGGAAGCGGCGGCTGCTGGCGTCCAGAAGAAGTCCCGCCGGAAGCGCGGCGGGAGAAGAAGGCGGGCGAAGGCCGCAGCGGCAGTAGCCGCCGCAGCTGAGCAAGCGGCGAAGGAAACGGGCGGCAGGGAAGCGGCGAAAGCCAGCGCAGCTGCCCCGAGAGCAGGCGCCCAGCCGCCAGGAGCGGATTCAGCAGTGGCGGCAGTGGTGCAGGAAGCCGGCGCAATTAGCAGGCCAGGCGTCGTTCGCAAGCTGGAGAAGAAGGCGCCGCGGGCGAAGACGGCTGCCCGCTCGCCGAAGCAGCGTCCTTTGCCGAAGCCGTCTAATCATTCGCCGACGGACCCTGCCTATTTGCGTCCTTCCGGGCAAGGCACGGTATGGATGAGAGGCAAAACCGACAAGGGCAGGCAGTGGTATCAGGAAATTGAACTGGAGCTGGCCGTTATACTCGTTAACGAGCATGCCGCCGTTGTCGTGAATCGCCGGACGATTCGCAGGCTATTCAGCAATAAAGATTTTCGTAAATATATTTTAACGCGGGATAATTATACTTGCTTTTTCTGCAAGCAGTATGGCGATACGATCGACCATATGCTTCCGCGCGCCAAGGGCGGCCATACGACGCCGGACAATTGTGTTTGCGCTTGCCATATGTGCAACCAGTCGAAGGCAGACAAAAACCTGGAGGATTTTATGCGGGAAGTATAGTCCCATTAACAAAAAGCGCCAACATACGAGCGGGCAGCCATGCTGCACGGTATGTTGGCGCTTATTTGTGTAGGAAAAAGTTAGACGTGGAACAGCTTCTACAAGTTCAGTGCGTTGACAAGCTGGATCGAGGCATTGTAGTAGCCTTCGTTCCAGCCATAGTTATACATGCTGTCCTCGTAGCTCATGATGCCAATTATAAAAAGTAAAAACACCAGCAAGCTGAGGAATAGGCTAATAGCTCCGCAAATGAGGCCGGCTATCGCCATGCCGCGTCCTTGCTCTCGCGTTTTTGGAATTTGGTTAAGCGAAACGATGCCCATTACGACAGCGACAATGCCTAATAGTATACCGATGAACGGGATGAAGGATGTAATGCCGCACACGAGCGCGGCAATTGCAGCACCGTTCGTCTTCTGCACTGGTGGCTGGAATGGGGGCTGAAATGGCGCATGGTTTTGATAATTATGCCCATTGTTATAGTCGTTCAAGGATGGTTCCTCCTAAGCTTGGAAATATGATGAAATCAGGGTTTCCATTATTATACGTCTCTTTTTACCCGAAGGCTATACATTACTTGGTAAAGAGAGGGACATCTAATCCGTTTTTTGAACCAATCGAACGATTTGGAGTGCTTACTGATCTGGCGACGCTCCATATCTTGCGAGCGCAAGGGACGATGCCTCACGCATGCGGCGCTGCAAATAATCGCCTTCGGTCACTTTAATTCGCTTGCCGAGGAAGCGGATTTTTGACAAAACATATTCTGCTTCATTACTTGGAAACGTCAGCTTAATCGTATAACGGTTGAGCTGGTCATCGTAGGACACAACCTTCTCAAAGCAGGAAAAAGCGTACAAAATTCGCGACAGCTCCGCATTATACGTTTCCATAACCTGAATGACTGCACTCGTGCTGCGCTTAGTGAGCAGCGCCTCAATAGAGGCGGAAAGCTGTACATAACGCTCAGGCTCACAAGGCATATCTTGAATGGCGAGAATCGTTTGCAGCTTCGTGCTCATTAATGTCCTGTGGCGCTGGTGATACCAGAGCAAATACCATTCTTTTTTCACCATGGAATATTCCAGCTTATAGGGCACGCCGGCTTGTTGTTCGTGCTGTCTGCCGTTTTTGATCATGTAGCTCAGCTTGATTTGGTTGCGATGCATAATTGAGCGTCTAAGCTGGCGCAGCAGCGGGTGGTACACTTGCAGCTCTTTGCTGGCGGCTTTCTGAATGAGCGGACCGGCTGTTTCCATAACGCTGTCCTGCTCAAGCAGGCTTTCAAGCTTCGCGAGTGTTCCGGGCGCAAAAGCCTGCACCGCTTCAGGATGCTGCAGCATCGCCTTGAGCCAGCTTCGTTCATTCCCCGTCACCATAAAGGTGCCGGAGTCTTCAAGGCGGGACATGAGCTGATAGTTGAATATTTTCTCAAACGGATTCATAGTAACCAGCAATCTCCTTCCATTCGTCAATCATCTCATTGCGCAAACGGAGAGGCTCCAGCACCTCGCAGCTTGAACCGAAGCTGCGCAGCCAAGGCCTGATTTCGAACGTGCCGTTCACTTCGATTTCATATATGAAGGAATCTACGCCAGCCTCCTCGATAATGCGTCCCCACTGGCCTTGCAGCAACACGCGTTCCTTAATGAAGTTGTGCGGTGCCCCTACAGGGTGAAAGAAACGGGCACGCACCGTAACGGTTCTTCCCGTATCAATGAGCCAGCTTTGCGCCGTGCGCGCTTCGAGCTGTGCCAAATGCTGCTCAAATTGCTCCTGCGGCACAGCCTCGCCCTCCTCAATTTGCGTCATGCCCTCCATCCTGTATTTCACAATAACTTTGTCTGAACGAAAGCCGAGCAAATACCAGCGTCCATACTGGTGGTCATATACGACTTTAATCGGAATGGCGACCTCTTCCTTGCCCGTTGTATCGCGCTCGAACAAAGGGTTCGTGTTGCGAGAGGCATAGCTGGTTTCTTTTTTCGGTGAAAAATAAAGAAATTTCACCTTCCGGCGCTGGCGAATGGCGGCCAGCAGGCTGAATAAATGAGCTTCATCCAGCAGGCGGGAGTAAAAGTGATATTTATATAAAAAAGCGTCCAGCGTGGCGTTGTCCTCCTGCGTGCGCTGCAAATGTTTTTTCAAGCTGTCGCGCAGCATGTAGCCCTGCACGGATGGAACATGCGTATTTGCCATGACGTCGGCAAAATCGTATAAATCCAGCAGCTCCTCCTCCGTCAGCTCCTGCACCAGCTCGTTTGCCAGCCGGTAGCGGTACGGACGAGGCCCCGGTTCTTTGCGGATGACGCCGACCTCTTCCAAATATTTCAGATCGCTGCGCACCGTTTTCTCATCCGGTGGCGCCAGCTCAGCGGGCATATTGCCGCAGCAAGCGTCCATCAGCTCCATGGCGGTCATGGCACTGCCGCTTTGCAGCGTCTCCAGCAGCAGGGAAATACGCTTGCTCTCGGTTTCCTTCAGCGACTTGGCGCGGAATAGAAAGAGCAGCATAGGATCGGCGGAATCAAAATAGCTATAACGAACGGTCTCTGCAAATTCCTTGCCCTGTTCCTCAGGAAGCTGCTGGTAGACGGCGTTTACAATTTCCTTGAGCTTTTTAATCGTTTTATCAAATGTATGAATGGAGATGCCGAGTCGATCTGCGAATTGCTGCCGATTATAGGCTCCGCTTGTTAACACAAGCATGCGCAGAAACTGAATCTCTTTATCGAAGCTTTCTTTAGCCAACGGTGGTCCCCTGCCTTCCAGCTTACTCTCGCTTTCTATTGTTTTATTCTATGAAGGATTAGTAGCGTTGTCAAAAAAGACCATAGGCGTGAAAAAAGTTATATTTTTCCTGGTCGTAATACTTTCGCCATGTTCGAGGGGGGATTTTTAAGGCAAAATCAGATCCATAAGAGCGGCTACGGAGCGTCAGTGACGCAGGGCAGAATGAAGGAGGAACAGCAATGGCCAACACAATGAATGACATGACAAAACAAGTACTGCAGAAGACGATTCAGCTTAAAGGAACCAATCACCGCGAGCTCAGCCTTCCAAACGGAAAGCTGCATGTATACGCAAATGATGAAGTGTTTGCATCACTTGAGCCTAATGTATATCAAATGGCTGACAACAATTTGCGCATTCCGCGCAATCAATATATGGGTTATACGCCGGATGCGCATATTGGAGTAGGAACGTGCATTGGAACGACGGCCGTCTGGAATATGAAGGATGGCTTTATCTCGCCGTCGATTGTGGGATCGGATATCGGCTGCGGCATGAGGGTGCATACAACGCCGCTGCATAAGCGCGATATTCAGGATAAAGAGGTGCGCCGCGCACTAATTAGAGCGATTGAACAATACGTGCCAACCCACGAGCGGACGAATACAAATTACGCGGATATCGATATTATGAGCGTTGTGCAGCACGGGCTAAAAGGGCTTCCGGCCCAGTATGTGCCTAATGAGCAATGGCTGACGCATGTCGAGCAAGCGGCATTCGCCTTCGACCATGCTGCGCTGGAGCATTTGCCGCCCCGTATTATGCGTAATGCCCATGGGCAGTTGGGATCGCTCGGCAACGGCAACCATTTTATTGAAATTCAATATTTGGACATCAACGACGAATACGGCGAATTGGCGGAAAAATGGGGCTTGTTCGACGGCCAGGTCGTCGTCATGATCCATTCCGGCTCGCGCTCCTGGGGCGCTGCCGTTGGCCGTGAATATAACAAGGTCATCAAAGAAGCGATGTACCAGTGGGGAATCAGCAACCCTGATCCAAATCTGGTGTATGCACCGATTGAAAGCCGCGAGGGACAAATGTATTTGAATCTCATGTATTCGGCGCTGAATTTCGCCGTCAGCAATCGCCATATGATTGCGTTTGGCGTCCAGCAAGCGTTCCGGGATGTTTTTGGCCCGGAGATGGAGCTGCCTGTGCTTTATGATCTGATGCATAATTACGCGCTCAAGGAGTTTCACCGCAAGCAGCCGATGCTCGTTCATCGGAAGGGTGCGACGCGTGCGCTGCCGCCGAACCATTTTTTAAATACGCCTGCTTATAAGGAGACGGGGCATCCTGCTCTTATTCCAGGCTCGATGGGAACGGCATCCTATATTATGGTCGGCAAGGATGAAGGGGTGAAAAACTTCTATTCCATCTGCCATGGGGCGGGGCGCGCCAGATCGAGACGGGCGACGAAGGAACTCGTCACCGTCGATCAATTTGAGCAATCGCTGCGTGTCGGGAGCGACGATGAAATTTTGGTCAACCACCGCTCATTGAAGGATATTCTCGATGAATGTCCGCAGGCTTACAAGGACGTGAATCAAATTATCGATAGTGTGGTCGGCGCTTCGCTTGCCGCTGTCGTTGCCAAATGCCAGCCGATGGCTGCCATTAAAGGCACTTAGAGACTGCGACGAAATAAAGTACCGCTAATTTCCTCGCAGCTCCTTAACTTTGCTATTTAAGATAACTTCAATAATAGATTGGGCTGCATAGCTTATGGCTTGCCATGGCATGGATTTCAGTATGATCCAGCAGTACGGGCGTACACTGTGCGCTTGTGTGCTGCAAAGCGCATGAAGCTTGGGCCCCACCAGCTTTAGAATCGGGTTCGAATCCCAACCGTTTTGATACGGAGCATTGGAGCAGCTGTAGCTACGCTATAGCACACATCAACTCCCTTTCAAGGAGCAAAAAAATGAGAGACTCTTGCAGCAGGAATGCTCATGCCGGCCTTTACGGCGGCGCTGCGGCACGGCTATGCAATCGGTGGATACCGAGCAGGGAAAGCGGGTATATTTTGCGGTAAGCAAAGCGAAGGATCGGCCTGTTGAAGTTGAACACGGCCGCTATGCTTCGCAGAGCACCGCGCAAATTGCTGCGCTTGATGATGCTCTTAAGCCTGATTCCGCTTTAACCGCAGGAAGCATTCCTGATTGTAAGAATCACAACGACTCAAATGACAAATCAATCAATCAATCTAACGTTTAACTAACCTGAATGAGGTGGCTTATATGACGACTAAATTTAAAAATCCATTGATTATACAGGATGATGAGCGCGCGCTTCTGTTCCGTAAAGGCGGATATATCAAGCTTTTGCAGCCAGGCAAATACCGGTTGTCCGCATGGCGCGAGGAAACGGCGACTGTACTGAATGTGACGAAGCGTTTTCAAGTTACGGGCAAGGATGCCGATATGTTTCTGCATGATCAGGAGCTGCTCGCCCAGCTTACTATCGTTGAGGTGCAGGATTTTGAATATGTGCTGCATTATGTAGATGGGAAATTTAATTCCTTGTTGACGGCAGGCAAGCATATTTTCTGGAATGTGCTGAAAAAGCATACGTTCGTTCATGCGGATATTCGCCAGCCTGAGATCGGCAAGGACATTAATCTCGCGATTATGTCTAAGCTTAATGGCTACTACCAGTGCGTGGAGGTCGCGAATTATGAGACAGCGGCACTGTTTTATAACAATGTGATGCAGCGGGAGCTGGCGCCGGGCAAATATTATTTCTGGAATGGCCCGACGACGGTGCTCGTCCGCAAGACGGATTTGCGCCAGCAGCAGCTTGATTTGACGGGACAGGAAATGATGACGGAGGACAAGGTAACGCTGCGGCTTAACTTCGTCTGCCAATACAAAATCACCGATCCGATTAAAGTGCTGATGATTAAATCGTTTGAAGATCAGGTGTACATTGTGCTGCAGCTGATTTTGCGGGAATATGTCGGTACGCTGCGCCTCGATGATTTGCTGAAGATGAAGCAGGAAATCGCCGCATTCGTGCTTTCCCGGCTCAATGAGAAGGGCGACGATTACGGCGTCCAGTTTCTGTCGGCAGGCGTGAAGGACATTATTTTGCCAGGCGATATTAAGGATATTATGAACACGGTGCTCATTGCGGAGAAGAAGGCGCAAGCCAATCTCATCACCCGCCGCGAGGAGACGGCTTCTACCCGCAGCCTGCTGAACACAGCGAAGCTGATGGATGAAAATACGACGCTGTACCGCCTTAAAGAGCTTGAGTTTATGGAAAAAATTTGCGAGAAAATCGGCACGATTTCGCTGTCCAGCGGCGGCAACATGCTGGAGCAGCTCAATTCGCTGCTGAGTGCAAAGCAAGAATGATAAGGTGAAGCCCTTTTACTAATCGATAGAAGGGAATAGCGATGTAGATAAATAACGTTCTCCGCTGTCTGGAAGCAAAGCGACGATGGTTTTGCCAGCATTGCTTGGCCGATTGGCAATTTGTGCTGCTGCATATGCAGCGGCGCCGGAGGAGATTCCGGCCAGCAGGCCCTCGGTTCTTGCAAGCAGTCGTGCAGTTGCAAATGCATCTTCTTTTTTAACTTTAAAAATCTCATCGACATATTGGCTGTGGAAATTGTCTGGAATAAATCCGGCTCCAAGTCCCTGAATAGCATGTCTACCCGGATTGCCTCCAGACAATACAGGCGAATCGTAGGGCTCGATCGCAATGATCTGCACAGCGGGCTTGCGTTCCTTCAAGAGCCGTCCTACACCAGATATGGTACCGCCTGTTCCTACACCAGCGATGAAAATATCAACTTCACCGTCCGTATCGCGCCAAATTTCTTCTGCGGTTGTGCTTAGGTGAATTTCCGGATTGGCAGGATTGTTGAACTGTTGGGGGATAAAAGAATTTGGCGTCTCGGCAGCAAGCTGCTCGGCCCGTCTAATGGCGCCCGTCATGCCTTCCGCTTCCGGTGTTAAAATCAGCTCGGCACCAAGCGCAAGCAGCAGCTTTCGCCGTTCAATGCTGAACGTTTCAGGAAGGGTAATGATTAGCTTATAGCCAAGAGCTGCGGCGGCAAACGCTAGCCCGATTCCGGTATTGCCGCTCGTTGGCTCGATAATGACCGAGTTTTTATGAATGAGACCTTTTTCTTCGGCATCTTTAATCATGGCAAAGCCTATACGATCCTTTACGCTTCCAGCTGGATTTAAATACTCCAGTTTTGCGATTACAGTTGCTTGCAAGTTTTGTGAATTTCTAAAATTAACAAGCTCAAGCAGCGGCGTATTTCCAATTAGTTCGGTTAAATTTTTATGAATATTAGCCAATTTTTCTCCTCCTGCTTTGTTTAATCCTACTGTTTAACTGTGATTTAAACAGTACTAAATAATCAAATGATTTGCAATAGAACAGTATCGATCGTGAATTAGTTAAAAATGGGTTGACAATTGCTGGGTACGCGAGTAAGATGAACGAAATAACTTGAAGGGAGGCCGAAACAAATGTCCGTAAATATGATGATTATCCGACAAACCAACTTCATAGCTAACGTCCATGCGGGTCGGCCTCAGCGGAACCAACTGCTGTAAGTCGAAGGATTATAGGTCAGCTGTGCGCTGTCTATACTGACTTGCAATAGCTCTAATTACTTAAGAAGCTATGGACGATGCTCGAATGTCCGTAGCTTCTTTTTTGTTGCCAAAAAAACAAAGGAGGGCTTCGGATGAGCGATTATAAAGCTAAAATAGCAGCGGAGCTGCGCAAAATAGAAGCGGAGGAACGCGTGCGTATCGTGTATGCCTGTGAGTCAGGCAGCCGCGCATGGGGCTTCCCGTCGAAGGACAGTGATTACGATGTAAGATTTATTTATGTACGGGAGACAAATTGGTATTTATCGATTTTTGAGCAGCGCGATGTGATTGAACGCCCAATCAGCGACATGCTCGATATTAACGGCTGGGATTTGAAAAAAGCGCTGAATTTATTCCGCAAATCGAATCCGCCGCTGCTGGAATGGCTGCAGTCGCCAATCAACTATATGGAGGAGACGACGGTAGCGAAGCAAATTCGCAATCTGCTCCCGGCGAGCTTCTCGCCGCGCTCCAGCATCTATCATTATTTGCATATGGCGAAAGGGAACTTTCGCGAGTATTTGCAGGGCGACCAAGTGAAAATTAAAAAATATTTCTACGTGCTGCGCCCGGTGCTCGCCTGCCAATGGGTTGAAGAGCGAGGCACCGTACCTCCTCTGTCATTTGAGGAGCTGGTGCATGAGATGCTGCCGGATTCGTCGCTTAAACGCGAGGTGCTCACGCTGCTTGAACGCAAGAAAGCAGGCATCGAGCTGGATTTGGAGCCGAAAATCAGTGTAATTAACGATTTTCTCGCGAGGCGTATCGCCTATTACGAGGAAGTGGCAAAGCAAGCGCCAGCTTCGGGGCAGAAGCAGGATCAAGCGCTGGATGAACTATTTCGCTCGGCACTCCGGGAAGTATGGGGGCCGGGCGCGAAATAGAGCGGCAGGCAAGGCGGCAGGGCGCAGCCGCAGCATAAGAAACGAGGAAATTTAATTGATGTTACACAACTATTATCAACAAGTGAAGCTGCCATCGGGGCAGGTGCATGTATATGCGGGGCCGGAGCTGTTTGCTGCGCTGGATTATAAAGTTTTTGAGCTTGCCAACAACAATTTGCAAATACCGAATCAAGTTTATATGGGCTACACGCCTGACGTTCATGTTGGCGTAGGTACGTGCATTGGAACGACTGCAGTATGGAATATGGAAGACGGCTATGTCTCGCCTTCCATTGTCGGCAGCGATATTGGCTGCGGCATGCGGGTTCATTTGACCAATTTGCACAAAGATGAATTGAAGGATGTGAAGCTTCGCCGCAAGCTGGTGAAGGCGATTGAGAAATATTTGCCGATGGAAGAGCATGGGCGGGGCCATTTTTCAGATATTCGCTTAGAGCATGTTGTGAAAAAAGGATTGCACGGCTTGCCGAAAAAATATATTCCGGATGCTTATACACCGCGCAAAGCGACTTCGCTGACGCATGTGGAAAGCAGCAAATTTTATGTGGATGGCGGCGCGCTGGGCTTATTCCCGGAACGGGTATGGCATCGCTCGCATCGCCAGCTCGGCACGCTTGGCGGCGGCAATCATTTTGCTGAAATTCAGGCGATTGAAATTCCTGAGGAAAACCGCGAAATCGCGGATGCTTGGGGCTTGAAGGACGGTCAGGTCGTCATCATGATTCATTCCGGCTCGCGCGCATGGGGTGGCTCGGTAAGCCAATATTGCAGCAGCAATATGACTAAAATGATGAAAGCCGAAGGGCTGGGCACCGCTGATCCCAAGCTGGTGTTTGCGCCGCTTGCACATCAACTGGGCAAAGATTATGTAGAGCTGATGTATTCCGCTCTGAATTATGCGGTCGTCAACCGCCATCTCATCGCTTATGCGATTCGCGAGGCGGGGAAGGATGTTTTTGGCAGCAAATTTGAAATGTCGACGCTCTATGATCTCATGCACAATTATGCATGGGAGGAAGAGCATGACGGGCATTCGTATTTCGTCCATCGCAAAGGGGCGACAAGAGCGCTCCCTGCACAGCATCCGGATAACCCTGAGCCATACAAGGAAACAGGGCATCCGGCGCTCATTCCCGGCTCGATGGGCTCCTCCTCCTACATTATGGTTGGCAAGGCGGGTGGACGCGACAATTACCACTCCATCTGCCATGGCGCTGGTCGTATCCGCTCGCGGAGTGCGAGCAAACGGCTCATTACAGTTGAAGAGTTTGCCGCATCAATGCGGGTAGGGATGGAGGACGAAATTGTTCTTAACCAGCGTTCGCTAGAGTCGATGGTCGACGAGTCGCCGCAGGCGTACAAGGATGTTGATCAAATTATTGAGAGTGTCGTTGGAGCCGGACTTGCCGAGGTTGTGGCCAAATGCAAGCCGCTGGCGACAATTAAGGGGGCTTAAGCGATGTTAACGGATAAAAGGGAAAAAAGCCTCAGCAAGATGATGACCAAAATATTGCGGCATGCGCCCGAAAAGTTCGGCATCCTGCTCGATGAAGCGGATGGCTCCTGCTTGCTTAGCGAGCTGCTGGCCGCCATTAATCGGCAGCCGGATTGGAGCAGCATGACGGAAGCGCATATCCGCTATGTTGTGGAGCGCTCCTCGAAGCAGCGCTTTGAGCTTGCAGACGGGCGCATCCGCGCCCGTTATGGGCATAGCGTGCAAAAGGTGAGCTATCCGGCTGCGGTGCCGCCGGAAGTTTTGTATCATGGCACGAATGAAGCGGTGGTGGCGGCTATTTTGCGCGAAGGCATTCAAGCGATGGGCCGCCAGTATTGCCATCTGTCGGAGGGGCTGGATTTTGCAGCCCTTGCGGGCAGCCGAAGGGGCAAACTTGTGATTTTGGCAGTGGATACGCAGCTTGCCGCGGAGCTCGGGGTTGTTTTTTATTATGCTGGCAATGAGGTGTGGCTGGCTGAGGAAATTCCGGCGGCATGCTGCCGGAAATATGATTTGCCGATTGATACGGTGAAAAATTAGGTAAAAGAATTACAATTTTCGCTGAGGTAATCGCAGCCATTTTTTGGTGCGAATGTGAAGCTCCCATGAAATCCCTAGGGGATTCGCACCTCAGAAAATGTCGATACGTGTCGAATTTGAATAACTCTCTAAAATGTCAAGGTTTTAATCATATACGCTTAGCATTATTGTTCTTGAAAAGATCGTGAATTGATGCCATGATTGGATCAATTGTATGTAATTTCGCTGTCGCACTCCGTATGGAGTGCGTGGATTGAAACTCAGGAGTATATATAGTTTGCTCACGATTGACTGTCGCACTCCGTATGGAGTGCGTGGATTGAAACATGCGCGGGATGCAGCAGAGATTGGCGATACTGGTCGCACTCCGTATGGAGTGCGTGGATTGAAACTTTGCAGCGGCAATGCCCGTTACCCAATCCATGCCGTCGCACTCCGTATGGAGTGCGTGGATTGAAACGTATCATCCCATGGCTTCAAAACGGAATCGCCATGTCGCACTCCGTATGGAGTGCGTGGATTGAAACCGATTGGCGACAATAAGCCTAGAAGCTACTACCGTCGCACTCCGTATGGAGTGCGTGGATTGAAACCCTGCAAGCGACACCCTGATAATATCCGTGTTAGTCGCACTCCGTATGGAGTGCGTGGATTGAAACGCATTACGAGGGATGCATACGGCGAGTACATTGAGTCGCACTCCGTATGGAGTGCGTGGATTGAAACCGTCAATACTGTCCAGGACAGGTTTGATCTGATGTCGCACTCCGTATGGAGTGCGTGGATTGAAACATCGTCACATAGTAAAACAGATCCAAACTGGTTGAAGTCGCACTCCGTATGGAGTGCTACGAGAAAAACATTTTTATGGTCGCACAATAAGGCAACAACAAATGACTGAAACATCTGTTGCATCTCGTCAGACTGCGTTTTTCAAACAAATCAAAAAGAGTATGAAGGTTTTAATAGCCTCCATACTCTTTTTATGTTCGGCAGGGAAAGGAATTTCAGGCTGCCGAATTTATAATTCGTCTGGCGATAAGCCAGTAAGGTAAGGCTTTATCCTTTTTTGATGCCGTTGTTCGTCAAGCAGCTGTGCCATCTGTTGTTGGACGCGTTTCGTCTGCTCGGTCGCGAAGGCAGGATGGGCGAGATTGCGTGTTTCAAGCGGGTCAGCGGTCAAATTATACAGCTCGTATTCCTCAGCAACAGGAACGGTTTTGATAGCTGCAACATAGCAGATATTAGAGGCAGAGAGTGACACGGAGGCTGCACTACCGATATGCTGAGCGGTCGGCTGAAAAGTTACGTCTCTAGCTCCCGGCTCGCTCCAAAACTGCTCGTTATCATAATAGCGGGAATACTTCCATAATTGTTTGTTGTTATCGTTATAGAGAGGGGCAATTACCGTTTCAATATGATTGGGCTGAACAACGGAAGGAAATGGTATTCCGATTGGGTTAACTTGGTGCTGGCCCCGCGTAACGTCGTCGTCGATCATAAAATAAATCGGTGATTCTACGGGCTCGGATGTGTTTTGCCCTAAAATAAAGCTGGACAGGTCACGGCCGACAAAGGGATGGGCCTCGCTGAATTTTTTTTGCAAGCGGCTTTGGATGTCTCCTACGTTAGCCTGGGCCAGCCCAAGCATAGTCGGGAGCAGATCAACATGGCTTGTAAGGGTATTGAAAGGCTTTGACTCTGGCTTCGGAAACAGCTGCTTGCTGTGAATGACTAAAGGGACATGGAGCATTTCTTCATAGGCAGAGGATTGGACAAGCGCTTCAAGCACTTTCTGCATTTGCATATCGGCTTGTTTTTGCATATGGTAATAAAGCTTGCGGTAATGAGGCTCATTAATAATGGGCTGCAGCGCGCGCGGGTGAATTTGCTGGTAGCTTTTTTGGCAGCGCGGTTTCGTATCTAAAGGTTCATTTTGGGTCGGCGCTGGCGCGACCGGAGGCATTGGCCCTATGTCGAAATTGAAGGCAGGCAGCTGTGCAGCGAGAGCCCCGTATAAAACAATATCATGCGGGTTCACAAATGAAGACACAACGAGCCATGGCTTTGCCGCATCATTTCGCTCTTTCTCATGGGCAATAGCCTGAATCAGTGAAACCACTTCGGAGGCATAGACGATATCTCGGCCGCTCAGCCCTTTAGCAGCAGACGAGCCGGAGTTTCGCGGGTCTCTACCGTGAGGCTCTGGGCCAATCCAGCCGGAAAATCCGAAATCGTCCATTCGATTGGCATGCAAATACAGCTCCTCCCGTGCTCGATCTGGAATACCGTTATCGGGGGAATAGCTGAGGACGCTTTGATGCGTGCCAGGAATAATGATATCTTGGTAGGAAAAATGCCATTTTCCCTTATAATAGGTTTGGTAACCTGCCTCGCGAAAATAGTTCCCAAGCGTAGGCACCGTATTGCTGCCCAGCCAAAACATATCCGAGTCAAACGGATCCTTGGCAATCCCTGTTGTTTGGCTGACCCCGTGGAGCGAAGGATATTGCCCGGTCATTAACGTAGCTCGGCTCGGACAGCAAGCAGCACTTCCGATATAATGCCTGTGAAATTCCATGCTGTGCGCTTTTCTCAGAAATTGCTGGTCAACGAGATTTTCCTTGCTCCATTGCTTAATTTCCGCGTTCTCATAGATGGGAGGATAGCGCTCCTCATCGACGAGAATGACAAGAAAATTAGGCTTTTTTCTTGAGAGCGGTTGGCTGTTCACGACAGCACCCCCCCCAGGGTATAATTTTAACCCTAGATTATGCGGCAATGGCTTGGAAAAGAAGAGGCCCAGCGCATGGAGTCTGAGCCGTGACGTAATGCTTTTCGAATAAATACTTTAAGCTACTTTTCTATGTTCAATTTGAGCAAGGCATCATCGATGGCCATCTGACCTGTTACATCTAACTCATTTAAAGCTTCCTCAATCGTTAAATCATCCGAAATTTCTGATTAGGAATGGGCTTGAGTTCATAGAAAGGATACAGGTCATGATCGCCTATAGGGTTCATATAGTCGGTTACTGCGGGTAAGCCATAATTCGTTTTATTTTTTGCAATTAATCGGCTGTTTGATGAAACATGAGCAATAAAATCCATTAATAATGCCGCTTCGTCGTGATGCTGTGCGTTTGTTGAAACGCCAAAAATATCATATATGGAGTAGGAAGAAGAATACTCTGGATTAGCGGGATCGATGGGGGCAGTGACCACCCCCCCAATTTATCTCGGTTCCATTTTCAAAATGGGATAAGGTGTCAAAGTCATAAGCAATGCTGTGCGATACGACTGTCATGGCAACATCTTGTGTGATGTAAGCTCTGAAATAAAAGAGCCTACCTATTCGGTAGACTCGATGAACTTCACTTTGAAGAGCTACTATGAATCTCACTTTTCGTATTCATGTATTCGATAAATCATCATGCCCTGCTCACTGTACATTTAAAATAACTTGGTTGCAGCCACTACTTTTTGCGGCTCTTCATACCAGCCTTTTGTGCCAATACCCAGCTCTCCAGCATTATTGCTTGAACCATAGGTCAATAACCGGCCTTTAGACACCCAGTAATAATTCTCTCCATAAGCTGCAATCGCTGTAACGTTTTTATTCCCCCCGTCCTGCTCTAGCAAACGACCCATTGACTTTCCTTCGTATAATAATTCTTTTTGTGTCGTTATATAAAGGCTTAATCGTCCAGTAGTTGAAACTGTACTATAATCTAATTTTTCTTTTACAGGTCCAACATAGGTTTTGGTCGCTCGATAAGGCTTCTGCCTAATATTGCTAACAAAGCTTTGCGAGCTATTCCAGCGCCATAGCCCTTTGTTTTTATCGATTCCGATTAACGTATCTCCATTAAATGAATCTCCGCCTGCAAACACTTTAGTAATACCTGAAAAGCCGGAGATTTTTGAAGCGGTAATAGTGCCTTCTTTTTTTGGACCTGACCAGTACCACACAGAGCCATCTTTTTTGGCTGCAAATCCCCGATCGTTGCTAACACCTACAGATATAACATCGCTAATATTAACCTGCCACACTAGATTTTTATTTTTCGTGACGTTGCTGGAGCCCCACTCCCCGAGGTGGTATACTTTTCCACTCGATGTCCAAATAACGACACTCTTATTATATGCAGCGATTTCTTTGATAGGCTCTTGGATCAGGTCTAAAGGAAGTGGCTTATCCGAATCGGCTGCTGCCCCTAAACGCGTTAGTTTACCCCAGCCGTAAAGCTTGCCCTCTTTGGTTAATGCGAGAGAAAATTCATTCCCAGCAGCTACTTGTATCGCAGATTTAATAGTCGTAATTTTAAAAGGGGCAAGAACATCCTCCGTACTGCCGCTTTTAACTTCATGCTCTTTATTGCTTCCCCAGCCATAGATATCACCTTGTTTATTTAGCGCAAGCACATGACCGCTATTTGCAGATAAAGCGATTGGGTCTTTTATGCTTTGAATGTGATTTACAGCAAAACTGAGGGCAGCCGTTTTTCCAATTCCCAGTTGACCGCCATTATTTCCACCCCAGCTCATTAAGGTTCCATCTATTTTAACTCCAGCATAATGCAAACTATTATTAATCCATGTCGTACCGCTAGCAATTATTTTGTAGTCATTAAAGGGGGTGAAAGGGTCATTCGATATTTGTTTGCCGGCAGCTTCATACTGATAATACCGTCCATCTTCCTTCATCACATATCTCATATTTTGAAAAGTGCTAATGACACCGCTGGCGACTTTTTCAGGTAGGCTAACCTTCTTATCCTTCGTATCTGTATAACCCCATAAATCATAGGCTTCCGTAAGCAGCAGCGGCCCAGCATCCTGTGAGCCAATATCCATTACTTTGGGAAAGCCCTTTAGCTCTTGTGGGTTATCTGTGCTTGCTAATACATGCTGTAAGATGCCTGTATCTGTTGATTTTCCTTTTTGTTTATAACTTAGTGCTACACTTACATCCTTCCATGCCCAGACAGACCCATCATTTTTTAATGCGAGATAGGAATCGCCATAGAAGGATAGGCCGATCAAAATTTTTGTGACGCTTTTCAGGCCCTTTACCTGATTGGTTTTAATTTGTGCTTTCGTTATATCCGTTTCATAAACATCATGGTAGGGTTCATTGAAAGGTAAAACCCATTCGGTTACCGTTCCATCTTTTTTTAAAACCATCCCATGCCCTTGTCCACCTACTTGTACTTGAACAGCTCCCTGGAGCTCTTTCATTAAAATAGGAGAAGAAATATTATGACGCCATAAATAGACTTCGCCTTTTGTTGTCAATACTGCTGCAGTTGAATAGTTGGCAGCTATTTGTTTGACATTTTTAAACTTCGTTATTTTTTTCGGAGCAGTCGAATTGCAGACTTTAGATGAATCGCATAGTGCCTGCGGAATGCTGCCCCATGCCCATAACTGTCCATTAGAATCAACAGAGTAAGTAACTCTATCTCCGAGAGCCAGACGGTTTTTTAAATCCTGTATTTCTTCTCTCGTTTTTGTGCTGTCAATGCTGGATTTTGTTTGATCATATTCCAAGCTGCTTTCATATTTTTTTAGCAGAGTGCCAGGTTCTGTATCCACTGTTCCATAGCGGGCACCTGTAGGACTTTGGATTTCAACAATGGGCCTTACACTGATATCGAGTGGTTCAGTTACAACTTTAAAGTAGCCTTTAGCATTGAGTGGGGTTTGCAACGTTTTGATTAAGGTATATCCGCTGCTTGGATCAATAAATTCTAAGTCCACGGTTAAATTTGCGCTATTGATGATGATCCCTTCGACCGTTACAACCCGATTGGAGTCAAATTTTACATAGTATTCGTACGATCCTTCCAAAGAGAAGGGGACTGGGGTTGTACTCAATCTTGAATGATCCACCAAGCCTTGAGCGAATATAGTATTTGAACAAATAAAGCAAATAACAAATAGACTCAGTGATAAACTGCTAAACCATTTTTTCATCTGTTTTCCCCCTGATTATGTATAAAATCGAGATGTTCAATTCACTTTAGCTGATCCATAATCTAACATAAAGGACGAACACAGTGACAAACATAACTCGTTCTTATTATTTGGTCAATATATTCCCTTATTTTAATCATAAAAGAAATCTCATCATAAATGCTAGATTCCTGCAACTTTTTCCATATTAGTTCGTCTAATTTTTTATGGAAAAAATTGAAATTGTAAAGAGAAGAGAGGTTGCAATGATTCAAAAAAAGACACAATGTCAGGAGAGTATGATGAAGAAGATAGGGTTCTTAATGGTATTATTTATGTTTTTAGTGGCGTTCCCAAACGATAGCTTTGCAGCAGCGGTGGATACGAAGGTGATTTTGGACGGAACAGAGCTTGTGCAGCCTGAAAATACGAAAGCCGAAATCATTGACAAAAAAGTCATGATCCCAATTCGGATCGTATCGGAAAGCTTGGGCTACGACGTGCTCTGGGATAAGCAGGCACAGACGGTCACGATTAGCAAGGAAGGCACGCTCATTGAAATGACGGTAGGCCAGAAAGCGGCAAAGATCAATACGGCTGCCATAGAAATAGATGCTCCTCCTGTGATTAAAAAAGGAACAACGCTCGTTCCGCTGCGCTTCGTAGGCGAGCAGATGAATCTCAAGGTTGGCTGGAACAATACGACGAAGACGGTCACTTTAACGAGCCCGATTCCAGAAGTGGTCATCGATGAGGGGGAAACGGACCCGGTTATTCCGCCCTCTTCCGGCACGGGAGGCACCATTATTGATGGAGCTATCCCGAGTGGCGTGTCAACAGTAAGCGCTATCAGCTTTAATGACAACCGCCTTATCGTCACGACAAGCGGCAAAGTAGGGCCGAAAATTTTCGCGATGAAGGCGCCGGATCGCCTCGTCATCGATTTGCCAAATTCGGCTTTTGCACCGTCGTTTGGCGATGGACAAGCTTTGAATGGCAGCCAGATGGGCGAGCTTGTCATTACGGACAGCTCAGATGTTACGAAGGTGCGTTATTCTTTGTTTACCCGCGAGCCGTCGGCTATTCGCATCGTTTTGGATTTGAGACAGGCGACCTCCTATCAGCTTGTCAGCGATGATTCTGGCCTTTATGTCGTAGACCTTAATGTGGACGGCGACGTAGGCGGTCCGCCGATTGTGCCGCCAATCAGTTCAGACGGCAAAAAAATCGTCGTCATTGATCCCGGCCACGGCGGTGTTGAGCCAGGCAAGGTGGCGCTGACAGGGCTGCAGGAAAAAATAATCAATCTGAAGCTTTCCTTGAAGGTCGAGCAGCTGCTGAAGCAGGTGTCTGCCATTAATGTGGTGATGACGCGAAAGGATGATACTACACTTAGTCTTTCGAATCGTGCGAAGCTGGCAAATGCACTGAATGCCGATTTGTTCGTCTCCCTGCATGCCAACGGCTACACGACAACCACAGCTTCAGGCACAGAGACGTATTATGCGCGGGATTCGAGCATACCATTAGCTAAGACGATTCATCGCTATTTGGTGGAAGCGACTGGTCTGAGAGATCGCGGAGTGAAATATGGCAACTATCACGTCATACGAGAGACAACGATGCCGGCGGTTCTGCTCGAGACAGGCTTTATGAGCAATGCGTCGGATTTGGCGGTTATTACGAATGAAACGGTGGAAATGCGTATGGCAAAAGGCATCGTTGAGGGAATTAAAGAATATTTGGGTATTAAATAGTACAGCTTGTTTCTTTCAATTCCTGAGGGAGGTGGAGTTTGAATGAACACAAAGATTGCTATTGCGGCGCTCCTATTAATCGTTATGACGACAGCCGGCTGCGCGGACAAGTCATCAGCCCATCCGGCGCAAGAGGTTACTCTAGATGCTACCCAATCCAAGACGGTCACAGCAGCCACAGTCGTGGAGCCGCAGCAAACGGCTGAGGCTCCGGTATCTGCTGCGGAAGTGAAGAAGCGGACAATTGAAGTTTTTTTCTCAGACCCGCAGGGGGAAAAGCTTGATAAAGCGGGTGTGCAGATTTCTTTTTCCACACCTGTAGAAAAATATACAGAAGCCTTTAAAGCTTTGCAGCAAAGCGACAATGCCGAGCTGATACCACTCTGGTCGAAGGAGATCGAGCTGAAATCCGTCCATTTTAAAAACGGAGCGCTCACGCTTGACATTCATATGCCTGACACGGCGCGTCTCGGATCTGGCAGTGAAATATTCGCTTTGGATGCTTTAACATGGACGCTATTTCAATTCGTAGAGGTGAAAACAATTGATTTGCTCGTTGATGGAAAGCAACTGGAAAGCTTAATGGGACATGCCGATTTGGAGCATCCCATTACGAGAGGGAAATAAGCTTGATGATAGCCGATTGTTGCATCGCAATGTTTCATAATCTCTTTTAAGAGGTAAAGAGACATATAACCAAAGAGGAGATGATCATATGACAGCTTCAAATAACGGTTTAGGCGATAAAATAAAAGGCAAAGTCAATCAAGTAAAAGGCGAGATTAAAGACCAGATCGGCAAAGCGACGAACAATGAATCGCTGCAAGGAGAAGGCAAGCTGGATAAAGCCAAAGGTATCGCCCAAGAAAAAATCGGCGAGCTCAAAAATAAAATCAGCAGGTAGATGACTGCTGCAAGCTTGGCTATAGCCGCATCGTTCATCAAGAAGCCAGCCTTCACAATCCGTGGAGGCTGGCTTCTTGCGGCGCATAACGATCAGGCAGGAGGCGAGCGTACCCGCAAAGCATTGCAAGATAATTGCAAGGTACAGTAATGCATGGCTAACCAAAGTAAAGGAGCATTCGCCGCTGCTGTGCAGGTCGGCAAACGCTCCTTTGCTTTGCGCTATTTTAAAAGTGGTCAGGCGGCATTTCGGTTGGGAATTCCGTTTCGACATTCGGTGCAGGCACAGGCTCGAACTCGGGCGTTGGAGTGCTGGGATTCATTTCGGGCGCGGGCTGCTCGGGCAAAATCTCAGGTGGGTTCGGCGGTATGAGTTCCGGCGATTTGTCTGGATTCGGCTCTGGTAAATCGATCGGCTTTTCGTTATGAATAGACATCATATACCCTCCTCTCGCTTATTCTTTACTTACCCAAACTTGCCTTCGGACTAACCAAGAGCGGGAAACGATGGTATTATGATGGGAGAACAGACTTATTAAGATGCAGGAGATGAATAATGGATTTTACAAAACTGAATTCCTTAACGAAATATCCGAGTATCCTCACCTATCACCAGCTTGGGGAACGCGGCCGTTTAAACGACACATTAACCGAAGGTGAGGCCTTCGATTCGGATAAGCCCGTTTATGTTTATGAAAAAGTAGACGGGGAAAATGCGCGCATAATTTTGCTTCATAATGAAGCCGGGACGGACTATTTTATTGGCTCACGAGAGGAGCTGCTGTTTGCCAAGGGGGACCGAATTGGCAATCCCTATGGCAATATGGCGGCCTTGCTAACCCCGATTGCGGAGCGGATGCAGGCCAGCTTGGCGGATGGTAAGCTTGGACTTACCGTTATTTATCAGGAGAGCTATGGCGGTAAAACAAAGGCGGCCAAAAATTATACGTCCAGCGGCAGCCAAGGCTACCGGGTATTCGATCTGTTTTCGCTGACGCATGAGGAGCTTAAGCATTTGCTGGAACTGCCGATTGACCAAATTGCCAAGTGGCGCGATCATGGCGGCCAGCCTTTTTATAAAGAGGCGGAGAAAGCAGCATTTATCGAGCGCTGGAGCCTCGACGCTGCGCCGCTGCTGGCTGAGCTGGGTGGAGCTGCGTTTCCGGTCGGGCTGGAGGAGACGAGCCGTTTTCTCAGCGATTTTGCGGCCACGCGTGTAGGAATGGATGCATCCGGAAAGTCAGAAGGAATTATTGCACGAACGGCTGATCGCAAAATGATTCGTAAAATCCGGTTCGAGGATTACGAACGAACCTTTAGAAATGCGCCGAAGGCATGAACAATTTGCTAGTGTCGGGCTACCGCGCGCATGAGCTGAACATTTTTAATCAAAAGCATGAAGGCATTGCCTATATTAAGCAGGCGATTACGAATAAGCTGCTGCCGCTCATTGATGATGGCTTGCAATGGGTCATTACGCCGGGCCAATATGGCGTTGATCTATGGGCATGTGAAGCCGTCATCGCGCTTAAGCCGCAATACCCGCAGCTCAGGCTTTCTATTATTACGGCGTATAGCAATCCGGAAGAGAAGTGGAAGGATGACAAGAAGGAATATTATGAGCAGGTGCTGAAGGGCGTCGATTATTATGCGTCGGTCAGCGACAAGCCTTATGACGGCATTTGGCAGCTGCAGGCGAGGGATGAGCTGCTGTTTCGCAAAACCGAGGGTATTTTGCTCGTGTACGATGAGGATGCGGGGGAAGGAAGTCCGCGCTACTTCAAGGAGCGTGCGCTCCGCCGGCAGCAGGCCGATGGTTATCGCTACATCAGCATCAGCTCGGATGATATTCAGAGCATTGCGGATGAGGCGAATTATCGGGATATGGACTAGCATAATAAGGCTGCCACTCGTTAGGGCGGTTTTTGACAGCAAGAGGAGGATGCAGAGATGGATGATCAGGATGATAAAAAGCAGCAAGAGCAGCATTCGGAAAAGGTGCGGCCGTTTGATTTAGAAAAGAGCGAGCCAGCTAGCCAGGCGGTGCATGTGTTCCGCCAGCCGCGGGAGTCGCAGCAGTCACTGGCGGCAGCGCAAGCAGCAGCCCAGGCTGCGCGGGAAGAAGCGGCGCAGCGGGCCGAGGCAGCCCGCCTAGCGGAAGCGGCAAGGCAGGTGGAGGTTGCCCGCCAGTCAGAGGCGGCGAGGCAGGAAGAGATTTTGCGGCGTGCGGAAGCAGCACGGCAGGAGGAACTGGCGCGCCAAGAGGAAGATGCGCGCTTGCTTGAGGCGACGCGGGAGCAAGCGGCTTTGCAGAAGCGCGAGGATTTGGAGGAAGAGCCGGGACAACGGGAACGTTACGGCGAGTATGGGGAATATGACGCATACGGCGATGACAATAGCGAATACGATGCAGATGATGCTGAGCCAGCTGTTACGGCGGCGACAGCAAGAAATGAGGCAGCTGGAACGGCTGCATCAGTGAGAAATCAAGCTGCCGGAATGGCAGGCGCTGCGGGCGCTGGTGCTGGCGCAAGTGCAGGAGCAGGAGCAGGAGCAGGAGCAGGAGCAGGAGCAGGAGCCAAAAGCGGAGCAGCAGGGGTTGCAAACAAGCTGCTGCAAAATGTATCCGGCTCGGTTAAGCAGATCGATATGCAACTATTGCTGAAGCTGCTGAAAAATCCGCTGGAGGGGCTGAATTTAAACCCGGCCAAAGATTTGAGCTACGGTATAATCGGGATTGTCAGTGCGATAATAGGTTTCCTCTTGTTCGGGCTGCTTACAGGCAGTGCCATCCAGCTATTTTTCGGCTATGGGGTATCCGATCTATTGCGTGAGGGAAGCGGCATGAGCGCAGCGCTATTCGGCAAAATCTTGCTGCTGTCGCTAATATCGACGATTGCCTTCCTCGGTTCTTTATGGGGAATCAGCTTGTGGAGAGCGACGCAGCGTCTAACACTCAGAGCTTTCATTACATCGATTGGAGCGATGCAGCTCGTTTCTGGAGCTGGATTTTTAATAGCGGGCGTCGTTTCGCTCATTAGCTTTAAGCTGGGCCTTTTGGTAATGGCGGCGGCACTGCTGTCTACTCTTGGCATTTCCTTGGTCGGCGCATCGGTGGCCAGCCAGGTGACGAAGGAGAAGCTGTGGTCGTATATCGTTCTTTCGGTTTGTGCTTACTTATTGTTGTTTGGCCTGTTCGGTGATTTGATCTTGTAAATTGATAAGCATAATGAGTGATGATATGTTGCTTAAACGTTGTTTCCCCTTGCGGAAGCAACGTTTTTTATTTGTTTGCAAAAGCCCCTGTCCGTTATTTTGGTAAATTTGTTATGGCGGTTTGAAATCATAATTGGAGCAGTTAATGATTGAAGTTCGATAAAATATGACAGAGATCGAAAAAATAAATGATGAATTTTCAGTAAAATGAAATGATTTTAGAGGATTTTAGCACTTTATGTAGAAAATTTAATAGCTAAAGATGATAGGGGGTATTTACCATTATGAAAAAAGCTATTTTTGCAGTTGCCGCTATGCTCGTCATGGCTGGCTGCGCCGGCCAAACGGAGGATTTTTCCACAGAGGTAAGTCAATTAAAGGAGCAAGTAAGCCAGTTGAGTGCTGAAAATGAGAAGCTGAAGGCAGAGCTTGCCGAGGCCGCTAATACTGCTGCGGTAAGCGAGGCGTCTTCGGAGCCGGCACCGGAGCCATCCGCTGACGCAGGCAGTGTACTAGAATTGAAAAAAGCGCTCGTTATTGCCGACTTTGCAGAGGTTACGCTCACGAAGACAGAGTTTACGTCCAAAGTCGTTCCGCCGAAGCCTGACAGCTTCTACAATTACTACGAGATAAAGGATGCCGAAAATATTTATTTGGACATCGTTCTTAAGTTCAAAAGCTTGCTCAGCTCGTCCAAAGGCGCAGATGAATTTGCCAATGTACAAGTGAAATATGATAGCAAATACGAGTACGAAAGCTTTTCTGCAATTGAAGAGTCGGGTGGAGGCAACTTTACCTATACAAACATAACGAATATTGAACCATTAAAAACGGGAGTTCTTCACTTTATCGCTGAGCTGCCTAAGGAAGCGGCCAAAGACAAAAAGCCGATTGATATTATCGTTACGATTGAAGGCAAGGAATACGTCTACTCGTTGCGCAGCGAATAGCCGCTTCGCGAAATATATAAATAGAGGGAGAATGAAATATGAAACAGAAAGTAATTACAGTTTTGCTGGCTATGGTCATGCTGCTGGCAATCCCAACGGGGCTTTCGGCCGCTAAGGCGGAGAGCCAGAGCGTTTTTGTAAACGGCAAGAAAATCGCTTACGCGCAGGCACCAATAAGCGAGAACGGCACAACGCTTGTATCGGCAAAAGAAACGATTGAAGCACTTGGCCTCGCCTTCAGCTGGGACAAGGGCAACAAGCGGATCATCGCTTCAAGCGGCGAAATGACGATTTCGATTATTTTGAATGAGCCCGTTGCTACGGTTAATGGCATTTCTATATTTTTGGGAACGCCCGCTGTAGAACGAAATGGCCGCACCATGGTTCCGCTTCGCCTGTTGACAGATGGTCTAGGCGCTTCTATGGAAACGAAAGGCAACCAAATCAGCATTAAAACGGTAGACCCAAGCAAAAGCAAATATTATACAGGCCTGCCGCTGCAAATTACGAATTCCGCTGTGAAAAATCTAGGCACGGAAAAAATCGTTGTTAATTATGTGGAATATTATTATGCCGGTGGCGCTGTGCAGGCCTATGATTTTACAGCATCGTTGAATGCGCGCGGCAAAGCCGCTTTTAACAATGCGACCGTAAAGCCAGGCGAAAATTTTGATTCGAATGGCACGAACTATACCTTTTTCGGCAGAACCGTTTATAGCATAGTGGTGGGAGAAGAAGAAACGGTAAGCAAAAGCTACAAGCTGGCTAAACAGCTTTATGGCAATGGCGGCACGATTGAAAAGCAGATGAGAGCTCTCTACAAACAGAAGGAAGAGGACTACAAGAAGAAGCTGAAAGAGGAGCTTAAGAAAAATAATAATGTTCCTTTTAAAGTTGTTGATTCTAGCATTACTTATGATTCATTAGGATATCCGGAAGCGAATATAGAGCTATGGAATTTGACAGCTAAAACGATAGTTTCATTCGAGCTTTCTTTTAGCACCTATGACGCTTACGGCGACCCGGTAAAGGGTGGTTATCCGTACACAAACCGTTTCTACGGAAAAGGTGCCAATGTTAAAGTATTGAGCGGTTATAGTCACATATTCACATGGGATCTCTACTCCTACAGCGACACAACCAAGCTCAAAAATATTCAAATTGATCGGGTTGCATACTCCGACGGCTCTGTCTGGAAACGTAAATAATAATTGAACAAACAAGCAGAAGGTTAAGCCGGATAAAGAAAAAGAAAAAGAAAAAGAAAACGCCGCAGCGTTTGTATCGCCTGCCCGCAAGGGAGGAAAGCAGCGCTGCGGCGTCTTTTTTTACTGATTTCTAAAATAATGATGCTAGGCGCATCTATGTTTGGTTTTGAGGATTCATAAAGTGAACGGGGCAACAGGTCATTCCGCACGAAGTTCTAAACGGGCTTGTAGAAAGGCAGGTTAGCGTGTAGAAATGGATACAAACATATATTTTGTTCGTCATGCTCATTCAGTCTATAACCCTGATGAGTTGGGGAGACCTCTTTCGGAACGAGGTATTCAAGACGCAGAGAAAGTGGCAAATATACTATACTAAACACCGAGCAAGCCCCCACCAGTGAAAGGTGGGGGCTTGCTACGCTCTTTTAATCAGAGAACTATAATATTTTCGAAAAGTGTCTTTTGCATTAAAGGGAGGAAACCCGGCGCAGAAAATTATTATGGGCAAAGCCCCGCACCTGCTCCTCAGAGTAATGCTTAAGCAGCTCATTAATCAGGTTTTGGCTTTTTGCGGCGTTTTCGAGATTATGCACGTAAGCGTTGATGCCGTCAAAATCGGAGCCAAGGCCAACATGATGAACGCCGCCAATGGCACAGTAATGGTCAATATGCTTAATCAGATCGGAGATTGTCGTAATTCCGTCCGATTCGGGCTTAATAAACTCAGGATAATAGACGACATGAACGGTTGCATTTTTGGCGAACAGCGCTTGCGCTTGCTCATCAGACAACCCTCGCGGATGATCGAATACGGCCTTGGCGTTCGAGTGGCTGGCGATCAAATAGTCGGCTGTTTCCACGACGTCCCAGAAGCTCTGCTCATTTAAGTGGCTCACATCGGTCAAAATCCGGTGCTCATTGTGGAACTGTACCATTTTGCGGCCGAGGGAGGAAAGTCCCGCCCCGCGAGGCTCCAGCACTCCATCAGCAGCAAGATTGGCGAAATTCCAGGTCAGGCCGACCGACAACACGCCAAGGCGGTGAAACATATTCAGCTTATGCAAGTCATTGCCGACCGGATCAACGCCTTCCAGCGTCAGAAAAGCGCCAATCTCGTGCTCGGCCAGCTTGCCGATATCCTTCCATTCCTTGATGTGCTTCATGTCCGGATTTTTCCCTAATACTTCCTCGTAAAAATAATGCACCTGGTCGAGCGCCGATTGAAGCTTCTCTTGATCAGTCAAGTTCGGCATGACGAAAATGGCGAAGCCTTGTACCTTGACGCCCCCAGTAAGCAGGCGCTGCTTGTTCGTATCCAGCTCAGGTGCATCGTTGAAGGAAAGGCTGCCTTTCTTCTCCCCCAGCTTCATTAAAGCATCGCAATGCAAATCGATAATGTTCATTTAAAACTCCTTTCACCGGCATTTACAGCGGTTTAATGTCCCAAGCTTCGCTTAGGAAAGCGAGAATACGGTCAACAGAGCGCTGCACTAAGGCTTCGCCTTTCCCGGCTGTCGCAAAAGATGGATGTCCAACGACGCCTGATTTGGAAATGGAAGACAGACGGTTGTATTTGATGATTTCGGGAAAAGGATCTTCAAACGCGGGCTGTTCATCGATGATAATGGACTGGTTTACAAGCTGAGGGTAAAGATGAAGCAGGACGGAGGTGCCGATTTCACCAGCATGGCCGTTTGAAAATTTTCCAGATTCGGAAATGCCGTCATCCTGCGCCTTGATGAACCGCCAGCAATCGATTTGGGCGGCCAATACATCGCTATGCTGTTCCTTGATCTGATGCACGATTTGATTAATAACCGATACATTTCCAGCGTGGCCGTTAATGAAGAGTATACGTTTGAAGCCCCATTTTAACAAGCTGGTTACAATGTCGCCGAGATAAGCTTTTAAGCTTTCGGGGCGAATCGTAATGGTTCCGGGAAAATCATTTAGTACGGTGGAATCTCCAGCCTCTACGTTTGGTCCGATCAGTGCGCCAACACACTCGGCAACGAGCTCTGCCAATTTGGCTGCCAGCAGCCCATCCGAGCCAAGAGGCAGATGAGGGCCATATACCTCGATTGCGCCTACAGGAACAATGACCAGCTCCGTTTGTTTTTTGTATTCCTCGAAGACGGTCCAGCTGATGTCTCTTAATTTGCGGCTTTTCGTCATAATGCGCTCTCCCAATTGTATGAATTTTAAAATATAACTGATGAATCTCGCTCCATCAAAGATGGGCCTGTCTAAGCTTGGTTGTACAAATGGCAGGCGACCTGCCTTCCGCCGACATCCCGCAGCTCAGGCTTGTCGGTACGGCAAACGGCCATGCAGGCATGGCAGCGCGTATGAAAAGCACAGCCGGGAGGCGGGCTCGCCGGGCTCGGCACATCGCCCGGCAGCACAATGCGGCTCTTTTTGGCAAGCGGATCAGGGGTGGGTACGGCGGACAATAACGCCTGCGTATAGGGATGCAGCGGCTCTGCAAACAATTCGCGTTTGCCTGCCAGCTCTACAATTCCGCCCAAATACATTACGCCGATCCGATCGCTTATATGCTTGACTACGCTTAAATCATGGGCGATAAATAAATAGGTAAGCTTGAACTGCTCCTGCAAATCCTGAAGCAAATTAATAATTTGCGATTGAATGGAAACGTCGAGAGCGGAGACGGGCTCATCTGCGACGATCAGCTTGGGGTTCAGCGCAAGTGCGCGGGCAATGCCGATCCGCTGCCGCTGCCCGCCGCTGAACTCATGGCCATAGCGATCCGCATAACGGCTGTTTAAGCCGACGGTTTCCAGCAGCTCATCGATCCGTCTAGTCCTTTCCTTGCCGGTTGCTGCTTGATGAATGTCGAGCGGCTCGGCAATGAGCTCGCCCACCGTCATACGGGGATCAAGCGAGGCGTATGGGTCCTGGAACACCATCTGCATATCCTTCCGCAGCTTGCGCAGCTCCTCCACCGGAAGGCCGACCAAATTGCGGCCCTCATACTTAATTTCGCCTGCCGTTGGACGAAGCAATTGCAGCAGCGTACGGCCTGTTGTAGATTTGCCGCAGCCGCTTTCACCCACAA
The DNA here is from genome assembly GCF_001422685.1 of Paenibacillus sp. Leaf72. Lineage (NCBI taxonomy): Bacteria > Bacillati > Bacillota > Bacilli > Caryophanales > Paenibacillaceae > Paenibacillus > Paenibacillus sp. Leaf72. The sequence continues at coordinate 249,055 of NZ_LMLV01000030.1, forward strand.
GGCCCAGCGTTTCGCCTTTGAAAATCGTAAATCGCAGGCCATCGACCGCCTTCACATGTCCTACCGTCCGATTGAACAGCCCTTTTTTGATCGGAAAATATTTGGTTAAATGGCTTACCTCAAGCAGCGGTTCATTCATTGGAACGCCTCCTTTGCTTCGGATGCATGGAGCCAGCATCTGGCTGAATGCCCAGCCCCTACTGCTTCGAGCTGCGGATGCTGCTCATGGCAAATCGCTTGCGCAAATTCACAGCGGGGGCTGAAACGGCATCCTTCCCGCAAGCTTCCGGGCGGCGGAACGCTGCCCGGGATGGAATATAGTCTGCGCTCATCCGTTTCAAGCGTGGGCATCGACTTCATTAAGCCTTGTGTATAGGGATGCTTGGGACTTGTGAAAAGGGTAAGCACGTCGCATTCCTCGACAATTTGTCCCCCATACATAACGGCTACGCGGTCGCACATTTCCGCAACGACGCCAAGATCATGCGTAATAAGCAAGATGGAGGTGCCATGGCTCGTTTTTAGCTGCTGCATTAGCTCCAGAATTTGGGCCTGTATCGTAACGTCTAGTGCGGTCGTCGGTTCATCGGCAATGAGCAGCTTGGGATTGCAGGCCATCGCGATGGCGATCATAACCCGTTGCCGCATGCCGCCGGACAAGCGGTGGGGGTACTCCCGCAGCATTTGCTCGGGGCTAGGAATGCCAACCAGATGCAGCATTTCAATTGCCCTTGCTTTCGTCTCAGAGCGGCTGAGCTTCATATGAATGCGAATGGCTTCAAGCAGCTGTTCGCCGATCGTAAACACGGGATTAAGCGCGGTCATCGGCTCTTGAAAAATCATCGCCATGTCATTGCCGCGCACGCTGCGCATTTCCTTCTCGGAAAGCGCAAGAATATCCCGGCCATCGAAGGTGACGGAGCCTTCGACGACTTTGCCTGGCGTTAAACGCATGGCGGTCAGCGATGTCACGCTTTTGCCTGAGCCGGATTCTCCGACAATACCGACCGTCTCGCCTTCATAAATCGTAATATCAATGCCGTCTACAGCGGGAATGACGCCATCGCCAGTATGAAAATACGTTTTGAGCGCCTTTATTTCCAGTAGCTTGCGTTTCAATGCGGGCCCTCCTTAGCTAAACCTTCATTTTTGGATCAAGGGCATCGCGCAGCCCATCGCCGAGCAGATTGAACCCAAGGACAACGAGCATAATAGCGATGCCCGGCACGATGGACAGATGGGGCGCGGTGCGAAGAAATTCCCGGCCTGCGCTCAGCATGGCCCCCCATTCCGGAGATGGCGGTTGTGCGCCCATTCCAAGGAAGCTTAACCCTGATGCCGATAAAATGGCGGTAGCTACGCGCAGCGCCGAAAGCACAATAATGGGAGCAATGCTGTTCGGAATAATATGCTTCAAAATAATGCGTCTGTGCTTGGCGCCCATGGAGCGCGAGGCTTCAATATATTCTTTGTTTTTAACCGACAGTACAGCGCTGCGGGTAATCCAGATGAACGACGGCACGGAAAAAATGCCGATGGCAATCATGAGATTCACCATCCCGGGACCAAGCACGCTTACAATGGCAAGAGCCAGCAGAAAGCCGGGAAAGGCCATGAAAATATCGGTGATCCGCATAATGACCGATTCGATTTTGCCGCCAAAATAACCCGCTATTGTGCCGAAGGCTACGCCAAAAACGACAGAAATGACGACGCCGACAATACCTACCATGAGCGAGATGCGCGACCCATAAAATATCCGTGACAAAATATCCCGCCCATATTCGTCCGTTCCGAATGGGTGGCTAAGGGATGGCGCTTGCAGCAGCATATCCATGTTTTGCTCGAGTGGATCATAAGGGGAGATCCAAGGTGCAAGTATGGCAATAAAAATAAAGAGGCCAACGATCCATAGGCCCAGCAGAGAGCGCTTGTTGCTTATGAGCCGCTTGAGCACTTGCTTGTAAAGGGCCTCTCGTTTGGCAGGCCCATCGTCATAAGCCGATGGAATGCTTTGGGCAAGCAGGGATGCAGCTTTGGGTTCACTCATCGTTAGGCCTCCTTCCGGTCATAACGGATTCGCGGATCGACAGCGGCATAACACAAATCAACGAGCAGATTGACGATGACGAAAATAAGCGCAACGAATAAAATGCTGCCCTGCACAGCCGAATAATCTCTAAACTGAATCGATTGAATGATGTAGCGGCCCAGACCATTCATGGAGAAGACGGTCTCCGTAAGCACTGCGCCGCCGAGCAGATTGCCGATTTCCATACCGATGACGGTAATAATCGGAACGAAGGCATTTTTAAGCGCATGTTTGTAAATGATGAGCCACTGACGGACCCCTTTGGCTTTTGCAGTACGAATATAGTCTTGATTAATGACCTCAAGAATGCTGGAGCGTGTAAGCCGTGCGAGCACAGCGGCAGAGGAAATGCCGAGAACGAGTGCCGGAAGCACAAAATGCTTCAGCTCGCTGCTGCCTCCGGAAGGCAATATGGGAATATAATAGGCAAAAATAAGAATGAGAATTATGCCCAGCCAAAAAACGGGCATCGATATGCCGAACAAAGAGAAAGCCATGGCCGCATGATCGCGGGCACTGCCGGGTTTGGTTGCAGCGATAATACCGGAAAATAGCCCGATGACAACGGTAACCAGCGTAGCCAAAATCGTCAGCTTCACCGTGCTCGGGAACCGCTCCATAATTTCCTGCAGCACCGGATTGTCCGATCGCAGCGAAGTGCCGAAATCGCCTTGCAGCAGCTGCCAATTATAATCGATATATTGCTCGTAGAGCGGACGGTCGGTTCCGAGCCGCTCCCGGATGATTTGCACTTCCTCGGGACTGGCGTCTAGACCAGCAACTAATTCAGCGGGATCGCCAGGCACGAGCTGCAAAACGATAAAAGAGAGCAGGGAAACGCCGATTAGCGTCGGGATCATTTGCAGCAATCGTTTTAGTACATAGTTAAACAAGGGGAAAACTCCTTCCTGACCACTAAAATGAAGCGGCCAAGCGATTAGCCGTACAAATGCGCCTGCCGATGAATATGCGACGGGAGCTTGGTGCGGACTTCGCGCACGCGCGCCAGATCAATCCGGTAGGGAATCAGCGTCTCCGTTTCTGCACCGCGTGCTACGACAACGCCCATCGGATCAACGATCAGGCTCTGGCCGATGTAAAACTCGTTGACCTGATTAACGGCAACGACATAAGCGGTATTTTCCAGCGCCCGCGTCGTAACGAGATTTTCCCAGTGGCGTTCCTTCACCGGACCGCGTACCCAGCCGGATGGCACAATAATCACGTCGGCCCCATGCAGCGCCTGGTAGCGGGCGATTTCCGGGAAGCGCAGCTCATAGCAGACGAAAAGTCCCAGCTTGCCGAATGGCGTATCAATCGGCTCGAAGAGCGCCGTGCCGGGTTTGATATCGCGTGATTCCTGCGCGCCGAATGCATCATATAAATGCGTTTTGCGATAATGGCCGACGATTTGGCCGTCCGAGTCAATAATGACCGTGGAGTTGTATACGCGGTCATCCGCGGAATCCTCCGTAGTCTCCCGCGTACCGAAAATGACCCATACGCCATAACGCTTGGCCAGCGACTGCATCGTCGCAACGAAATGCCCTTCCAGCGGCTCTGCATCCTCCAGCTTGCGTTCTCTTGGCGTGCCGATTTGATAGAAGCTTATAAAGGCTTCCGGGAAAACGACCAGATCGGCCTGGTGCAGCGAGGTCGCGTCCTGCAGCGCCTTTTCCGCCTTGTCCAAATTTTCCTGCTTGCTGCTTGAAGAACCGAACTGTGCCATTACGATTTGAAAGGTCATAGCTGCTTTCACTCCTGTATCCAATTTTTTGAAAAAGCGGGCTTTCCATGCGAATGGTGCCGCTCGCGCAGCACCATCATGCTTACTTGAATTTCACGCCGCGCAGGTCCCAGAGCAAGGAAGGCAGAAAGGTGATGCCTTCAATTTTGCTGGAATATGCAATTTGGACGGTATCCTCATACAAAGGAATCCAAGGCGCGTCCGCTTTTATGAGCTGTAAAGCTTCGCTGTAATTTTTCTGGCGTTCCGCCTTGTCAAGCGCTTGGCCTCCCGCAAGAATGAGCTCGTCTACTTTGGGATTGGCATAGAAGGCATAATTGGATTTGCTCGTCGAAAGGAAGCTGTCGCGCAGCAGAGCATCGCCGTCACCTGTAACGGAAGACGCGCCCCGGACGAATAAATCATAGCTGTCCGGATTTTTCAGCACATCGAGATAAGAAGCAAGCTCCAGCACCTGCAGCTCTGCTTTGAAGCCCAACTGCTGCAAGCTGTTTTGCACAAATTCGGCGGCCGGGCGATCCTGCACGGCATTTGCCGCAAGCACAATTCGCAGCGTCGTTCCTTCCTTCACGCCAGCGTCCTGCAGCAGCTTTTTCGCCGCTTCCACATCATAGGCGTATGCGCCCACATCGGTGTAGCCAAATGAATTTTTTGAAATAAACGAAGTGGCAACCTCAACTCTGCCTTCATAAAGCTTGTTGACCAGCGTTTCACGATTGATCGCCAGATTGAGCGCGTTGCGCACCAACACATTGTCCAGAGGAGCATGCTTCGTATTGATGCCGATATAGCCAACGCGATTGGTAGAGCGAGTATTGACGGTAAACTTACTGTCATTTGACAAGCGTTCAACGTCTGTCCCCGGCACTTTGTCAATGAGATCCGCTTCGCCGGATTCAAGCATAATAACGCGAGCCGCATTTTCGGTTACCGTTTTGAACGTAATGCCGCTTACGCCCGGCTTGCCGCCCCAATATTGATCGTTTGCCTCCAGTACAATCTCGTTGCCGGAGCTCCAGCTTTTGAGCTTAAAGGGGCCTGTGCCGACTGGCTTTTTAGCAATGCCTGCTTCATCTTCCTGAATCGATTTAGGACTAATGATGCTCCCGGAAGTGACGGCAATATTGTTAAGGAAAGCGCCCTGCGGCTCTTTGAGCTGAAAAATGACTTCGGAATCGCCGTTCGTGCTGACGGATTCAATGAATTGGCCCAAGGTCGCATATTGGGACAGCTTTTTATCCGGGTTGATCAGGCGTTCAAAATTAGTTTTCACCGCTTCGCTATTAAAAGGGGCGCCATCTTGGAAAGTCACGTTTTGACGCAGCTGGAAGGTCCATGTTTTGCCGTCTGCCGAGGCTTTCCAGCTTTCTGCAAGCTGAGGAACGATTTCAAGCTTATCGTTGAAGGTGACAAGACGATCATAGATTTGATAATTAATAAAGCTGGAGATAGAGTCAGTCGCATTTTGTGGATCAAATCCAATGGCATCGCCCGTCAAGGCGATCGTCAGGCTTTTCGCTGCCGCTGTATCGGAAGCTGCGCCTGTGCTGCTTGACACTGTATTCGGCGCTGCGGTATTCGTATTTGCGGTGCTGTTTGCTCCGCCGCCATTGCCGCAGCCAGCAGCGAACAGGGATAAGGCTATAAGGGCAAGGCCCAGCTTGTTTTTGAAAAGATTCCTTCTCATCTAGTTGTTTCCCCCTTGATTGTCGGTTGCCGCTAGCTGGTCTGTACATCCAGCGAGCCGTTTATCGTAGCCGAGTTCCTTCCGGCGCTGTTGTTCCTTGAGCTGCTTTTCTTGGGCGATGAGCCCAAGCTCCTTGGCATGAAGCGGATTGATGACGAATACGCCATCATCATCGCCGACGATGAGGTCGCCTGGCTGAATGCTGACGCCGCTGACGCTGACAGGTGTATTGACTTCGCCTTCGAGCTGGAGCGAGCGGGTAGTCAGCGCGCTAATACCCTTGGAATAGACCGGAAAACGAAGCTGTGTGATCGGCCGTACGTCGGTGACGCAGCCGGATATAATGGCTCCAGCAATCTTTTTGTCCAGTGCAGCATACGTCACAAATTCTCCCCAGCAGGCACGCTGTTCATCACCGGACATATCGACCACGATAATATCGCCTGGCTGCGCGAGCTCGAAAGCATGCCGTATGGCGGAAGCGTCAATATGAGGAATCCGTACGGTGACTGCGTTGCCTAAGAGGCGAATCGGGCGAAACAGCGGCTGCAGGCCGGTGAGAAACCCGAAATCCGTCAAATGGCCAATCGTTGAAGGGCTGATGTGTTCATAAAGCTCAAGCAACTCAGCCGTTACTCCTTGTACTCTTGGTTCGATGCGAAACATTAGATGTGTTCTCCCCTCACTCGAAACATTAACTTGATAAATCTGATGTGATTAGTATGTTTTAACTTGTTGAAAACAATAGCATTACTCGTTCTCTACCGTCAATGTAAACGCATATAGATAATTTCAATAGCTAATTGGAAAAAACTATAGGGTTGCCATAGGAGGATGGAATGGACAGGCTGCGCCTTTTCCTTTCACAATAGAGCCAGAAAAACAAAAAAAGCATCCAAATCGATATTGGATGCCATAGGGTAATGGTATTGAAAAGGATCTTATCGGTCCTTGCTCACCGTAATATTATTTATTTCCACATCGGGATCAAAATCAATATGGCTCGGCACATTGATTATGAGCATGCCTCCAAAAATCGTTTCCCAGTTGCCGCCGCTGTCGGCGACGCGATTTTTGAAATCGGCAAGCTCCTCGGATGAAGCAACGTCCTGACTGAGCAGCCAGGAATATCTTCTTAAGCGGGATTTGCGGACGGTCTCTTTATAAAAATAAATGTTGCCTTGCTGCTCCAGCTTGACAATATCACCGAATGATACCATTTCCGTAAATAATGGATTTTCTTCAATGCGGTAGCGCTGATCGTCAATCGGCGTTACCTTGAGCATTTCAATCTCCTGCCCGGAGGAATGAAAGGAAATGCCAAGCTCAACAGATGGATTCATAATGGGCACCTTCTTCGTTAAAATAAGCTTAGGTCAAACGTTCGCGACAACGTTTCCAGCAAATGGACACCTGCAATGCTGTTGCCCTTGCGATGCAGGGATGGACCGACGACGCCGATGCCATAACGACCGGGAACGATCGCCAAAATGCCGCCAGATACGCCGCTTTTGGCCGGCAAACCAACTTGTATTGCGAATTCGCCCGAGGCGTTGTACATGCCGCAAGTAATCATAAAGGTTTTGGCGATCTGCACATAACGCCGTGGGATCAGCCGGGTTCCGGTAACGGGGTCGGTTCCGTTATGCGCCATCACAAGCGCCATGCGAGCCAAATCCGCACAGGTGACGCTGATTGAGCAGTGCCGGAAATACACGTCGAGCACTTCCTCGACTTCCCCCTGCAGCACCTGCTTATCCTTTAGAAAATAAGCCATCGACCGATTCAAATTTGCCGTTTTGGCTTCTGACAAATATACCTCGTTATCATAATCCAGCGTAACATTGCCTGAGAGATTGCGGAAAAAATCGAGCACTCGGGCCGATTTCTCCTCCCGGCTGCTTCCGGCAATCAGCGAAGAAATCGCAATCGCTCCAGCATTGATCAGCGGATTGAAGGGAATGCCGGGCTGCACAAGCTCCAGCTTGAGCATGGAGTTGAAGCTGTCCCCGGTCGGCTCCATGCCAACCTTGGCGAAAACCGCTTCCTCGCCATTATCCATTAACGCCAGAATGAGCGTGAAGACTTTGGAAATGCTTTGCATAGTAAAGGATATGCCGCAATCTCCAGCAGATGCTATTTGACCTTCTGCACCCACAATATGAATGCCCAAGGCGTCCTTGGGGGATTTTGCAAGCTCAGGTATGTAGGAGGCCACTTTGCCATGAAGAGCCTGCTGGCGGGACGTTTCTACCCATTCGGGCAGCAGGGTTTGCATATGTTTAAGCTCGCTATTCGTCAATTCGTTTCCTCCTGCTCGCCAGTTTGGCATGAATGGCTCTATTATAATACATTTTGGTAGTGAAACGCATCAGGCTAACGCACAGTGATCTGAAGGGAGGAGAAGAGGAAATGTTGTAAAATCATCCAATATATTCACATTGTATCCTGTTTTTCTGTGTGAAGGGAATTTATAATCATAAGCGTATCCCGTAGTAACCGATGGAAAAGATGTGGTGAAGGAATCGGCAGTCCCCCCATTTGCACACGCTGCTGATGCTTCTTCACCATAAGCTTGAAAGCCTGTCGCTGCTAGGGGACGTTTGTTGAAACCCATTTATGTAAGCGGATACATCATTGGTTGTGCGCCCAATCGACGCTAAGTCTGGCAAACTATTAAAGGAAGAGGGAATGTTGAAAATGAAAAAAAGACTAAGGCTGCTCGTTTTTGCTATGATGATTGTCGCCCTTATTACCGTACAGCTGCCGCTTAATCAGGCCGAGGCGGCTCCTGCCTTTGCGAAAGGGACGGACATAAGCTGGGTTCCCGGTCTTGAGGCGCAAGGCTACACCTGGAAGGACAAAAACGGCACGACCAAGGATATCATTCAAATTTTAAAGGATGACTATCAGATTAATTCAGTGCGGATTCGCGTATTCGTAAATCCTTCGAGCAATTATGCAAACGGTTACCTGGATATGAACCGGGCCGCAGCTCTGGCGCAGCGGGCAAAAAATGCAGGCATGAGCATTATGCTGACGCTGCATTACAGCGATTCGTGGGCCGATCCAGGCCAACAGACAAAGCCTGCTGCGTGGAATAGTTACACGTTCCAGCAGTTGATGGACGCGGTATGGAACCATACGCGGGCGGTAATGACGGCGATGCAGGCGAAGGGCGTGACGCCGGATTGGGTACAGATCGGCAATGAGACGAACAATGGTATGCTGTGGAATGACGGCAAAGCCACTGTCAGCATGCAGAACTATGCATGGCTGGTTAATACCGGCAACAATGCAGTAAAATCAATCTCTTCCGGTACGAAGACGATTGTTCATTTGGCAGGCGGCAATGATAATGCTTTATTCGTTTGGAATATCGGGGGGCTGATCAGCAATGGCGCTACCTTTGATATTATCGGCATGTCGCTGTATCCATCGGCTACGGATTGGTCTGCCAAGGTTGACCAGACGATTAGCAATGCCAATGATATGATTGCCCGTTACGGCAAGCCGGTAATCATTTCCGAAATTGGCCTTGAATATAACCAGCCAGCCGCTACTAAGAGCTTTGTTGCCGCGATTAAAACGAAGGTTCGCAACATTTCTGGCGGCAAGGGGCTAGGTGTCTTCTATTGGGAGCCGGAGGCGCCTCCAGGCTACAATGGCGGCTACAATAAAGGAGCTTGGCAGGCAAACGGCCAGCCGACGATTGCATTGGAAGGTTTCTTGAACTAGCAAGCTTGCGCCGAAGCAGCCCTGCTATTCATTCCCCTGTTCCTTCCCTTATAATAGAAAGCAGGACGAATCTATTTGGAGAAACGGGGGAGTTTGTAGGTGGAAGCCGTAAATAGCAAACCTTTTACCATTGATTTGGAATCAAACCTGACGCTGCGAGGGGACGTTCGAGTGTCAGGCGAACCGGGGAAGAAGCCGGTTGTTATCGTGGCCCATGGCTTCAAAGGGTTTAAAGATTGGGGATTTATGCCCTATGCCTGCGAGCAGCTTGCAAGGCATGGCTTTGCTGTCATTTCCTTTAATTTCAGCTGCAATGGCGTAGCGGAGACGGACTTTGACGAGCTGGATAAATTCGCGGTGAACACGTATTCCCGTGAGCAGCTGGATCTTAATACAATCATCGCCCATCTGCTGGAAGAGAAGCTTCCCTTTGCCGAGGAGCTGGATACGAGCCGGATTGCCCTGCTTGGACATAGCCGTGGCGGCGGAAATATGATTTTGACTGCTGCGAGATACCCGCAGCTGAAGGCAGTTGTAACATGGAACGGCATAGCTGACGTGAATCTCTTTACGGAGGCATTTCGGCAGGAGGTACTGAGCCATGGCGTCGGTTATGTGCCAAATATGCGTACGAAGCAGCAAATGCCGATATCGCCAGTATTTTTTGAAGATCTGGAGCACAATGCAGAAGCTTTTAATATTAAGAAGGTGCTGGGCTCCCTCGCGGTTCCGGCACTGCTCATACAGGGGGATCAAGATTCAGAGCGTCTTGTATCAGGCTACGAACAAATGCGCGAGGCTGCACCGCAGCATACGTTCGTTACACTGGCAGGAGCGGACCATACCTTTGGCGCGAAGCATCCATTTATCGGCACGACTGCGGATTTGGAGGAAGCGCTTCGGCTGACGGTACTTTTTCTAAATGAGCGACTAAAATAGGGGGTGCCGGATGGATCAAAAATCCCCGAATGTAAAGTGGCATTCGTATGAGCTTGGCGGATTGCAGCAGTCTGGCCAATGGGACTATTCCGGCTGTATCGTATGGCTAACAGGGCTGCCTGCCTCGGGAAAGTCGTCTATTGCTGCCTCGCTTCACAGGCAGCTTCAAGCTGGCGGTGTGCGAACGACGGTGCTGGATGGCGATAATTTGCGGCATGGACTAAACCGCGATCTTGGCTTTAGCTCAGAGGATCGCCGCGAAAATGTGCGGCGCACCGCAGAGGTGGCGGGGCTGTTTGCCGGCAGTGGAAGCATTGCCATTGCGGCGCTCGTCTCGCCGCTTGAGGCGGACCGCGCACTGGCGCGAGCGATAGCAGCTCCGCTTCCCTATGTGGAGGTATATGTGAATTGTCCGCTTGCGATATGCGAGCAGCGTGATCCGAAGGGGCTGTACAGCAAGGCGCGGCGAGGAGAAATTCCGCTGTTCACGGGCATATCTGCTCCATATGAGAAGCCGCTAGCTCCAGAGCTGGAGCTGTTTTCAGGCGAAGGAGATGCGGAGACAGCGGCTGAGGCCGTTATCCGCTGCTTGCAGCAGCGCGGTATTATAGCCAAGCAGGTTTAGTAACCGGCAAATGGCAAGCGACAGCTTATACTAATGCAACACCAACACATGATATAAAATGATGTGAAAAAAGCTTCTTCTTCGGGAACGCTCGAAGAGGAAGCTTTTTACTAATGTCTGCTGCTAAGCGCCGCTTGCGGGCTTGGAGAAAAAGGTTTTCAGCGCCTTATACACTTCGCCTTTATCTTTTATAATCGAATACATAAATTTTTTATTGTTTATGTTTTTATATGCCGACATTAAGGTGCTGCTGCGATTATATTGATTAACCTCGCCGTAGCCGAACAGATTGGCCCGCTCCAGCAGCTTGTCGATTAGCTTCACGCATTTCTCGTTATCGGAGGTCAAATTATCGCCATCGGAAAAATGGAAAGGATAAATGTTCCAGTTGGCAGATGGATAACGGCTGTCGATAATATCAAGCGCCTTCTGATAGGCAGAGGAGCAGATGGTGCCGCCGCTTTCGCCCCGAGTGAAAAATTCCTCCTCAGTCACTTCCTTCGCTTCCGTATGATGTGCTACGAATACCATCTCGACATGCTGGTATTTCCGGCGCAGAAAACGAGTCATCCAGAAGAAGAAGCTTCTGGCGCAATATTTTTCGAAAGACCCCATAGAGCCTGAAGTATCCATGAGCGCCAATACGACGGCATTGGATTGGGGCTTCACAACTTCATTCCACGTTTTAAAACGCAAATCATCCGGCGAGATGCCGCCAATTCCTGAACGTCCTTCATTGGCATTGCGCTTTAAATTTTGAATGAGCGTCCGTTTTTTGTCGATGTTGGACATGATTCCTTTTTTACGGATGTCGTGAAAGACGACCTCGGTTGTTTCCATAACATCCTTCTGTTTTTGCTCCAGATTAGGAAGCTCCAGCTCCTCGAAGAGCATATCCTCCAGCTGGTCAATGCTAATTTCCGCCTCCACATAGTCTTCGCCCGGCTGATCGCCTGCACCCTGTCCTTTGCCAGAACCTTTGGCCGCCCCAGGATCAACGCCGAGCACATCCCCTACCTGTGAATCGCCATCGCCTTGTCCAACATGCTGCTTCTTGTTGTAGTTGTAGACGAAATGGGATTCATCAATGCTTTTAATCGGTATTTTCACCGTCTGCTTGCCATCGGATAATACAATGCTTTCATCGGTTACAATATCGGGGAGATTTTGCCGAACAGCTTCTCTTACTTTTTCCTGGTGCCGGGCTTGATCTTCGTAACCTTTGCGATGCAAGGACCAATCCTCTTGTGACACGATAAATAACGGTTCTGCCATGAGCGTTACACTCCCATCTTTCATCAATAATAGCTGGATCAGGGCCAGGGGATCTAATTTTTCGTTGAAATATAAGAATTTATAAGTTTCATACTTATCATTAGGCTTATATTTCTCGGAGTGAAACGCGCCTTGCCGCCAAAGGACGGCGATAGCCGTTTCACCTTGTTATTCAATATATTCAAGTCTGGGGCGGATATGTGAGTCAAAAGCGATCTGATTCTAGCTAATTAATCGAATGAATCTCGGTTTTTTAAACAAAAAACTCTGTTTTTTAAGTAGTAAAATGTCGGAACACAGTCTATCATCGACAATGAAAGCGGTTCCAAATTATGGTTTTGATTCATAAAAACGTATGATTTATCAAGGAGGTGGATGCCTGCCCGAATGGTTAATGGTTCGTGATTCTGGGAATTCAAGGCATGAAGCAGACTTATTTTTCGAATAATTTGGTAGCGCTTTCATTTGTGGGTGTTGATAAAATATCATTTGCGAAAAGGAGCTGAATAAGAAGAGATGAACTTTAAAAACGTATTTCGCAAAACGATTATGCTCGCTGTTGCTGCTTTGCTGGTCATTCCGGCTATTGTTGTTGATCCGAAGGTCAGTGCTGCTGCCCCAAGGCAGATGGAGGCTTTAACGAGAGGAGTCGTTGCGGTAAAAGTAAGCGGAGGCGTATTTGTCAGCTGGCGGCTACTCGGCGGCGAGGCAGCTAATACGGGCTTTAACGTTTATCGCAACGGGACGAAGGTCAACAGCAGTGTCATTACGACAAGTACGAATCTACTTGATGCTAGTGGAAGCAGCTCCTCTACCTATTATGTCCGCGCCGTTGTTAATGGCGTTGAACGCCCGGCCTCCAATACGGCAACCGTATGGGCGAGCAATTATAAAGATATTCCGCTGGACAAGCCTGCTGGCGGAACAACACCGAGCGGTGAAAGCTATACCTATAGCGCAAATGATGCGAGCGTAGCCGACCTTGACGGAGATGGCGAATACGAAATCGTCCTCAAATGGGACCCGTCGAACTCTAAGGATAACTCCCTATCGGGGTATACCGGCAATGTAATTTTTGATGCTTACAAAATGAACGGCCAGAAGCTGTGGCGCATTAATATGGGAAAAAATATTCGTGCAGGCGCCCATTATTCGCAATTTCTCGTCTATGATTTTGACGGCGACGGCAAAGGCGAGGTGGTCATCAAAACTGCGGACGGCACCGTGGACGGAACAGGACAAGTGATAGGCAGCTCGACTGCCGATTACCGCAATTCTTCAGGTTATGTGCTGTCTGGCCCGGAATATTTGACTGTTTTTTCAGGGCAGACCGGAGCAGCGCTTGCGACAACCAACTATGTGCCGGCAAGGGGCACTGTATCAAGCTGGGGAGATAGCTATGGCAACCGTGTCGACCGCTTCCTAGCTGGCGTTGCTTATTTGGACGGCGTTAGGCCAAGCATTGTTATGTCGCGCGGCTATTATACGAGAACGGTCATTGCTGCGTTTGACTTCCGGAACGGCTCGCTAACGAGCCGATGGACGTTTGATACGAACAGTTCCGGCAATTCTGCTTACGCGGGGCAAGGCAATCACAGCCTTAGTGTGGCGGATGTAGACAATGACGGCAAGGATGAAATTGTTTTCGGCGCGATGACGGTTGATGATAATGGCCAGAAGCTCTATAACACAAATATGGGGCATGGCGATGCGATGCATGTCAGCGATTTGAATCCGAATCGCGCTGGCTTTGAGGTGTTCAAGGTAAATGAGGATACGAGCAAGCCTTATGGCGCCCAAGTGCATGATGCTGCTACTGGTCAAATTTTATGGGGTGTGTATACGGGGGCTGATACGGGACGCGGCATGGCGGCCGACATCGATCCCCGTTACCCGGGAGCTGAGGTTTGGGCTGGCAGTGGTGTAGGGCTGAGGACGATTACGGGGCAGCTCATTTCCAGCACGCCTCCATCCTCGCAAAATTTCGGCATTTGGTGGGACGGCGACCTGCTGCGCGAGCTGCTTGATCATGTATGGTCAGGAAGCGCTGGGGTTGGCGTCGGCAAAATTGAAAAATGGAATTACAATACCGGTGCAGTAAGCCGCCTGCTGACGGCAACAGGAACTTACTCAAACAATTCGACAAAAGGTACGCCAAGCTTGCAGGCCGATCTGATTGGCGACTGGCGTGAGGAAGTATTGTGGCGCACAGAGGACAGCACCAAGCTGCGCTTGTATACGACGACAGATGTCACGGCATATCGTCTCTACACGCTGATGCATGATGCAGTATATCGCCTTGGTGTGGCCTGGCAAAATGTAGCTTACAACCAGCCGCCGCATACGAGCTATTTCCTCGGAGATGGCATGAGCACGCCACCTGCGCCAAGCATGTACACGACGCTGCCACAGGCATCGTTTACAGAAGTAAGCACTGCCAATACTTTGCTTGCAGAGCAGGCTGCTATGGAAGAAGCAGCGGCTGCCCCTGAGCAGGAGCCAGCTCCGCAAACGGGGCCGGAAACAGACCCTCAGACAGAGCCGGAAACGACGCCCGCTCCTGAGCAGCAGCCAGACAATAGTGTGCCAACGGGCCCGGCTGATCCAAGTGCAGCCGCTCAAGCTGCTTCAGGTGCAGCAATGCGCGCTCTGCTTGGACAAGCTGCTCCTATTTTATAGCGCTTGGGGTATTATCCCCCTAGCTCAGAAACAGGGGGATCGGAGTCTGTCCAAAACATTTTATAGAATAGCAGCGTAAAGAAAAGTAATAAGTAACCCTTTTGTTCGAGGGAAGCTAAAGGGAGCTGTTTGGACGGTTTGATCAGGCCTGATGCCGGATGCGGCCGTTTAAGCGGCTTTTCTGAGCAAAGGGGATAACGGACATAAGGAGCAGGAACCGCACAACCCGAGTGGCAGATTAGCCATATTGAACACAGTTACGAATAACAAATACAAGCCATAGTTGAAAAATAGAGCTGTCATTCTGCGGCAGCAGGCATGCGCGCCGGACTGCGAAAAATGCAGCCGCGCTGCCGCATGCTTGCTGCTCTAAATACCGTCCACGATTCTCCGAGCCCGAATCGCCGCCTGCTTAAGCAGTTCCTCCTCGTCTATGGTCAGCAGCTCGCGCCCTTGCATCAAGAGCTTGCCATTGACGATGGTCGTATCGACATCGCTGCCATTCACGGCGTAGGCGAGCAGAGATTCCCGATTATGGACCGGCTGCAAATGGGGCTTATTCATATTGACTAAAATAAGGTCGGCTTTTTTGCCAGCCTCAAGCGTTCCTATCTCCTGATCAAGGCGCAGCAGCTTGGCGCTTTCAGCCGTCGCCATATCCAGCACCTGATGGGCCGGGAAAACGGACGGGTCGCCTGCCGCTATTTTTTGCATCCAGGCCGCCGCCTTAATCCCCTCAAACATGTCAACGGTCGAAGCGCTGCCTGATCCGTCCGTGCCCAGCCCAACCGTAACGCCAGCCTCGATAAGCGCTGCCACCGGAGCAATGCCGCAGCCCAGCTTCAAATTGCTGACCGGATTGTGGGCAACGCCGCCTTTCATGCCTCTAAGCAGCTGAATATCGTCATGCGTAAGATGGACGCCATGAGCAAGCAAAGCGTGGGCCTCGGTGAATAGCCCGAGATTGTGCAAATAAGCAGTTGGCGAGCAGCTGTATTTGGCTTTAATCTTGGCGACTTCCTCTACCGTCTCCGCCAAATGAATATGGATAGGCAAATCTTTTTTGGCGGCGAGCTTAATGATTTCTGCCAGCGGTTCTGGCGGGCAAGTATAGGGGGCGTGGGGGCCGAACATCGTCGTAATTCGCCCGTCGGCCTGGCCATGCCAGCGGTCAATGAGATCGAGTGCTTCGGTTAGCCGTTTGCCGCCGTCATTTTGCATAAATACAAGTCCCCGTGTTAAGGAGGCGCGCATCCCTGTTTCCTGCACGGCAGCGGCAATTTCGTTCATATGCACATACATATCGGCAAATGCCGTGGTGCCGGATTTGATCATTTCCGCCATGGCCAGCTTGGCTCCCCAATAAATATCCTCAGGTGTCATCCGCGCCTCGGCAGGAAGCATTTTATGCTCCAGCCACTCCATCAGCTTGCAATCATCGGAAAAACCTTTCAGCAAGCTCATCGGCGTATGCTGGTGAGCATTAATGAGGCCAGGCATTGCCAGCATGCCTTTGCCGTCGATGATTTTGCTTGCTTGAGCCTTAGCCTCAGGCAAATTCGTGCCAATGGCCGCAATGCGGTCATTTTCGATCAGCAGCTCGCCTTGAAAAAGCTTTTCTCCTTTTTTCATTGTTAAAATATGAACGTTTTGAATTAGTGTTCTCATCCTTGTCCCCTCCTTGGTATACTTAGGAGAATAATCATTGACGCTGCGTGAAGGTCAAGGGCAAGAAAGGATGTTTCGCCATTATGAAATGGTTCCATACCGCAGACTGGCATTTAGGCAAGCTGGTTCAAGGTGTATATATGACAGAAGACCAGCGTTATGTGCTGGAGCAATTGATTGCCGATATTGAACGCGAACGCCCGGATGCCGTTATTATTGCTGGTGATTTGTATGACCGGGCCATTCCGCCCATTGATGCAGTAGAGCTGCTTGATGAGGTGCTGCAGCATATCGTTATTAAGCTTGAAACGCCGGTACTTGCTGTGTCTGGCAATCATGACAGTCCGGATCGGATTGATTTTGGCACAGCGATGATGGCGAGCCGGGGGCTGCATATTGCGGGAAGAATGAAGCGGGAGCAGAAGCCTGTCATTCTCCGCGATGAGCATGGCGAGGTGCATTTTCACCTCGTGCCTTATGCCGATCCTGCATATGTGCGTTACGTGCTGGACGATGAGAGTATTCGTACGCATGATGATGCGATGAAAGCTTTGACGGACCGGCTGCGAGATCAGCTTGATCCTGCTGCGCGCCATGTTTTTGTCGGTCATGCCTTTGTTACGGCAACCGGTGAGGCGGAGCCGAATACGAGCGATTCGGAGCGTCCGCTGGCGATTGGCGGAGCGGAGCATGTGCGTGCCGGTTATTTTGCGCCATTTCATTATACGGCGCTCGGCCACCTGCATCAGGCGCATAATGTCAGCGACGATAAAATCAGATATGCGGGTTCGCCGCTTAAATATTCCGTTTCCGAGGAGCATCACGCCAAAGGCTATTATGTAGTGGAGATGGATGACAAAGGCGCGGTAGCTGTGGAAAAACGGTTATTCCAGCCGCTGCGCGATTTGCGCCGCGTTTCCGGAACGATTGAACAAATTGAGCAGCATGCTATGAGCGAGGATTATGTATTTGTTACGCTGCTGAATGAAAATCCAGTGCTGTTTCCGATGGAGAAGGTACGAGCGATTTATCCGAATGCGCTGCATGTCGAGCGCAGGCCTGAAGCGGTGCTGCTGGCAGAAGCAGAGGCTTTCGCTGAAGGTGCAATCGAGGCGGCTGGCCGCAGGGAGGCTGATCCGGTAGCTTTATTTGCTTCCTTCTATCAGGAGGTCAAGGGCAGCCCGCTCAGTGAGAGTAAACGTCAGCGCTTCGCCGATGTGTTCGGGCGGCTGCTGCATGAGGAAGGAGGAGGCGCATGAGACCGCTCAAGCTAATTATGAACGCATTCGGCCCGTACCGGGATGCGGAAACGATTGATTTTGCCCAGCTGGACGAGCATCGGCTGTTCGTTATTTCCGGCAGTACGGGAGCGGGGAAAACCTCGATTTTTGATGCGATTTGCTTTGCGCTTTATGGCGCGGCGAGCGGGGAGGACCGCTCGGAGGCACGCATGCTGCGGAGCCATTTTGCCGGAGATGAAACGCATACGTCGGTTGAGTTTCATTTTGCCGTTGCACAGCGGGAATACCAAGTATTTCGCCAGCTTCCGCATCGAAAAGGCTCAAACAAAAGCGAGACGGGCGGCAAGGCAGAGCTGTATGAGCTTGTTGATGGACAAGCTGTGCCGCTTGTCGACCGATTCCAAGTTCGCGACGTTGATGCCAAGCTGGAATCGATCATTGGCCTTACGAAAGAGCAATTTAATCAAATCGTAATGCTGCCGCAGGGAGAGTTTCGCAAGCTGCTTACTTCAGATACCGATAATAAAGAAGAGATTTTGCGGCGGATTTTTCGCACGGAGCTGTATGAAAAGCTGGAGCTTAAGTTTCAGCAGCAAAACCGCGAGCTGAATGAAACGCTCAAGGAAGCGCGGCTGCGCAATGACATGTATATGAAGCAATCGGGCGATGCGCTTCCTCAGCGCGAGGGGAGCTTGCTGGCTGCGACGCTGAGCCAAGAGGTGTATAACGCGGCGCAATTGCTTGCTAGTTTGGAGCAGGAGGCTGCTTATTACGGCGAGCTGGTGCAGCAAGGCGATGTGCAGCGGCAGCAGATGGGCGAGCAGCTGCATGCGCAGGAAGAGAGGCTGCGCGCTGCGCTCGCGCTGAACGCAAGGTTCGAAGAGCTTGCGGCGGAGCGAAGCAAGCTCGAGCAGTTGGAGCTGGGCCGCGCCGCACAGGAAGCGAAGGGGCGCGAGCTGCAATTGGCTGAGCGGGCAGCGCTGCTCACGCCTTATGAGGAGCAAGCGAGCCGCGCTGGCAAGGACGCGGAGGCGAAGCAGCAGGCCAGCGAGGCGAAGCAGCGCGAAGCGGAGGCGGCGAAGCAAGCGCTGGCTGCGGCTGAGCAGCGGCATGCGAGCGAGGAGCAGCGTGAGCCCGAGCGGCGGGAGGTGGAGCGTGAGCTGAGCCGGCTGGAGGAGCTGGCGCCAGCGGTGCAGCAGATCGGCGAGCAGCGACAGGCGGTGACGGAGCTGCGGGCACGGGCGAAGCAGGGCCAGGCGCAGCTCGAGCGCGAAGAAGCGGCTATTGCGGCGGAGAAGGAAGCGAAGCAGCTTAGCGCTTCGCGGCTGAAGCTCATGGAGAGCGATGGCGAGCAGCTGCAAGCGAAGCAGGAGCAGCTCAGGCGCGTCGAGCAGCAGGGCAAATATGTCTCCAAGCTAATCAAGCTGGAGCAGGAGCTCGCGGAGTTCAATCGGCTGGAAGCGAGCCAGGAACAGGCGCTTTCGACCGTCCGTGCCCGGCATGACGGGCTGGAGCAGCAATGGATTGAAGGCCAAGCAGGCCTGCTCGCCGCCCATTTGCATGACGGCAAGCCTTGCCCGGTATGCGGCAGCGTCGAGCATCCCGGCAAAATACAAACGGCCGCCGACGTGCCTTCACGCGAGCAGCTCGCGCAGGCAAAGGAGCAGCTTGCTGCCTGCGAGCGCGAGCTGCATGCGTCAAGGCTGCAAGTAGCGGCAGCCCGTTCCGGCTGGGAAAGCAGCGCCGCCGAGCTTGCGGAATACGGCGCCTCTGCCGAGCATCTCGCTGAGCAGCAGGCTGACCTGCGCACGAAGTGGAAGCAGTTGAAGGACGAGACCGAGCGGCTGCTGCAGCAAAATGAAGAAATGCGCCTGCTTAAAGAGCAGGCGGAGAAGCGGGAAGCGGAGCTGGAGCGGCTCATCCGGGATAAAGAACAGCGGCAAGCGGCGTATCAGCAGGTGCAAATTGAGCTGGGAGCGAAGGAGTCGCTGCTCGCCCGAGAGCTGGAGCGCATTCCAGAGTCGCTTCGCGAGCCCGAACAATTGCAGCGGGCGCTGGCCGACCAGCAGGTGAAAGTTCGCCAGCATGCAGATGCCTGGCAGGCTGCTGTCAAGCAATTACAGCAGGCGCAGCTTAAGGAGACGGAAGCTTCCGTTCATGCGGTGCAGGCCCGCGAACAATTGGAAGAAGCGCAGCGAAATAGGGTAGAAGCGCAGGAACGGCTGCTGAGCGAGCTAAGGACAGCTGCATTTGATTCATTGGAGGCCTATCACGCCGCCGCAAAAACGCCGCAGGAGCGGCAAGCGCTTAAGGAACAGCTGGACGCGTATAAGTCTGCCGTTCAGGCACTGTCGAGCCGTGTAACAGATATGCAGCTGGAGCTGGCAGGAAAGCAGCCTGCGGATATTCAGCAGATGCAAGCGGTGGGCGCGGAGCTTAAGCAGCAGCTGGAGTCGATTGTTGCAGCCCTGCAAACCGCTGCAAGGCATGGCGAGGAGGCTGCTCGTCTGATTCGTCAGCTCACTGCAACGAGCGAGCGCGTGAAGCAGCTTGAGGCGGAGCTGGAGCAGGTGCTCGATATTTATCAGATGCTCAAAGGCGACAATGCACTTAAAATTTCCTTTGAACGTTATATATTGATTGAGTTTTTGGAGCAAATTTTGCAGGCAGCAAATGTACGTCTGCAGCGGCTCTCGGGCGGGCAGTTTATGCTGCAGCGCAGCGACCGTTTGGAGGTCAGAGGGAAGCAAAGCGGCCTTGGACTGGACGTGTACGATGCTTATACAGGGCAAAATCGCGATGTGAAAACGATGTCCGGCGGGGAAAAGTTTAATGCGTCTCTCTGCCTTGCTTTAGGAATGACTGATGTTATTCAGGCACATCAAGGCGGAATTTCGATAGAAATGATGTTTATTGACGAAGGATTTGGCTCATTGGACGAGGAGGCGCTGAACAAGGCGATTGAGGCTTTGGTCGATTTGCAGCGCGCCGGCCGCATGATTGGCGTCATTTCGCATGTACAGGAGCTCAAGCAGGCTTTTCCCGCCTGCCTTGAAGTTCATAAGACGAAGGAAGGCTACAGCCGCACGGCCGTAACGGTCCGTTAATAGAAAAAGGCAGGAAACAACGCGTACGTTGCTTCCTGCCTATCTGTCTGAATGCTAGTAGCCGGATAATGCGCTTGCTCCAGCAGATGCTACAGCAATGGCAAAAATAAAAAAGAGAGCAGTGCCCATTACGCCAAGTCCGTTCAGTATAATGCCGATAACGGCAAAAACTTTGCGGCGCTGCTTGGAGCAGGCACCAATAATACCAAGAATCAGGCCGACAAACGTAATGCCAACGCTGAGAACAACCGCTACAATTGTTGCCATGAAGGAGCCAGCACTTCCAGTAATCATGTCTTCAAGGTAGGCAGGGTCTTCAATTAAGTATTCATTTCCGGTAGAAATGAGACTGCCAATGGCTGCAAAAAACATTATGATGCTAATGACGCCTATAATAATGGATGCAATGGCCATAATGAATGAAGCAATGCCAAGGCCGGAATGCTTAAGCGGCTGGCTGGGCTGAAAAGGTGAGGGATCGGAAAATCCCGTCGATGGTGCAGACCCGTATGGATTATAATCCGGTGTCTGGGTATGGTCCGTATCCGATTTCGCAAAGGATATCGGTGTGGAATTGTTTTTATTTTCTTCCATTAAAATATTCTCCTCCAGTATAGGTAACTCATCTTAAAACACAATTACAGTAAATTATACTCAATTTTGAAAGGAATGAAAACGGATGTTCCAAAAATATTTCACAATCGGCGCTATTGGTGCCGCTCTTGCAGTCGCATTAGGAGCTTTTGGCGCTCATAGTTTAAAGGAAATGCTGCCAGCTGATTTGCTCGCTATTTTCGAAACGGGCGTACGCTATCATATGTATCATTCGCTTGGCCTTATGCTGGTTGCTCTGCTTGCGGATCGTTTGGGCGAGAGCAAATTGCTGCTGTCCGGAGCAAGACTGCTGCTTGCGGGCATGATTATTTTCAGCGGCAGCCTTTACGTCCTCGCTTTAAGCGATATTCGCGTGCTGGGAGCCATTACACCAATCGGCGGCGTAGCTTTTCTAGCGGGCTGGGTTTGCATCATCGTCGCGACCCTTAAGTCGCGAAAAAAAGCCGTTTGATTTTGCATAATATTTCTATGCCGGAACGGTGGTTTCGATTATAATAAGGCTAACCTTATTGGATTCGAATGTAGGAAGGAAGTTAGTGCGTGACGAAACGAACGTTTGGTCGGCCTGATAGACCGCCACGTAACGCGCTTACACAATGGTTGTCCAAGTTGTGGATTCCGTGGCTGCAAGGCGGTTTGCTGCTCATTATCATAGGAGTATGGGTGGCAGCGATGATAGTTACAGCAATACCTTCGCTTTTCATTTGGCTGGCTTCTTGTTTGACTATGGTAATCCTGCTAGGAAGCTTCGTCCTAATGGTCAGGCAGTCCAAGGCGGCGAATACGCTCAGCTATCATAAACCAATGGTCGAGGCGCTGCTTCGCTCGGAAGCGGTCCCGCTCGCTATCATTGATCCACAGGGCGTCATTATGGAATTAAATGAAGGCGCAGAGCGCACTTTTGGCTATGAACGCGCGGAGTTAATGGGAAATTGGCTGGCCTCTTTCGTAGATGCAGGCAGCCGGGATGCCTTACATACGATGCTGGAGCATTCGCTTACCGGTTGTCCAAAGCAGGGTAACATTCATATTATACACCGGTCAGGCTATCCGCTTGAGCTGCATCTCGTATGCGCCCCTATGGTGCAGGATGAGAAGGTCATCGGAACGATGGTGGTCAGCCATGATTTGAGCGATCGCAAGCGAAATGTCGAACGGATTCGTTATATGGCCTATTACGATGATAGAACGGGATTGCCGAATCGGACGCTTTTTCAAATGAGATTGAATGAGAGCCTTGCTTATGCTCATGATCATAACCAGCTTGTAGGGCTGTGTTATATGGATTTGGATCGGTTTAAGCTTGTCAACGCCTCCTTCGGCCGCGAATTTGGCGATATGCTGCTCATGCAGGTGGCGGAGCGTTTTACAAGCGTCATGTCGGAGCAGGATTTTGCTGCCAGAATGGAAGGCGATGAGTTCGCTCTGCTGTTTAAGGATTTGGAGTCGGAGGAGCAGCTGCTGAGCCGCGCCCGCATGGTGCTGCAAGCGATTGAGGAGCCTTACGAGCTTAAAGGCTTTCCGATCCAAATTACAGCGAGCATAGGTGCGGTCACGAGCCGTCTGGGCGAGGACGATGATTACGCGCTGCTTAATAAAGCGGATATGGCGTTAATGAAGGTGAAGCAGAATGGTCGAAACGATGCGCTGCTTTATTCCGAAAGCTGGAGCAATTATTCGTTTGAGCATTTGTCGATGCAGCATGAAATGTATCGAGCTATTCAGCGCAAGGAGTTCATTTTATATTATCAGCCGCAATATGATATGATTTCTGGCGGGATGATCGGCGTCGAGGCGCTGGTGCGCTGGAAGCATCCGATCCGGGGAATGATCCCTCCGGGCGATTTTATTCCTTTGGCTGAGGAGAGCGGCATGATTGTGCAAATTGGCGATTGGGTGCTGGAAGAGGCTTGCCGCCAAAATAAATGCTGGCAGGAGTCAGGCTTGCCGCCTATGCCTGTATCGGTTAACCTCTCTATTAGGCAGTTCGTCCAGCATGATTTGGCTAGCAAGGTTGCAGACGTGCTGACTCGTACCGGACTAGATTCGCAATATTTGGATTTGGAAATTACGGAGTCCATGACGATGGATGTAAACCATGTATCGCGCTGCCTGCTGGATTTGACGGCACTTGGCGTTGGCATAAGCATTGACGATTTTGGTACAGGCTACAGCTCCTTTCATTATTTGAAAAACTTCCCGATCGATCGGCTCAAAATCGACCGTTCCTTCGTTCGCGATATCCAACAGGACCCAAGCGATGCGGAAATTGTAGCAGCTATTATTGCCATGGCACATAATCTTAACATCCAGGTTATTGCAGAGGGTGTGGAGACACAGGAGCAAATTGAATTTTTGCGCAAGCACAACTGCGATGAAATGCAGGGGTATTTCTGGAGTGCGCCAGTCCCAAGCGACAATATTGAGCAAATGCTGGGCGGCTATTACATGTAGAAAAAAGGTCTGTTTGAATGGCTGGGAACACTTCCGGCTCATTCAAACGGACCTTTTCAATTTGTGCTGCCTCATAATCAGGAGATATAGTCTTCAATTTCATTAAGCTTGAATGTGTAGACTTGCTTCTCATCTACGTGATAGACCGTAATCATATTCGTTGTATCATCCACATTTAGAATACGGCATGGAATGCTGAGCGTAATGCCAAGCCCCTTATTTACAATAAGACGAATGAGTTTATTGCTTTTCATAAAACCGCGAATGTCTGCAAATCCGTCATAGGGATCGGAGAGTGAAGGTTCAACAACCTTAGGCTTAGCTGCTTTGGCAGATGGAACGTCTTTGTCTTTGGCAGACGGTACAGACTTGCCATTTGCTGCAGATTTATTGCTTTGTTTTTCATTTTGTGTTGGCCCTTTAAAATCGATCTCCATAGGAACTTGAACAGCAGCATCAGCTTTGCGTTGATCGATAACTTGTCCCAGCTGAACACCTGATAAAATCCGATAATCCACAAATCCGCCAGCATTTAAGGCATGAATGACCTGCTCCAAGGCAGCAGCGTTGCTAACGTTCTCTACTAGCAATTCTACTTGGAGTACGTATGACTGTTTTTGTGTGTTCTGCATCTGTTCTATAGTTCCTCCGACCTAATGTTAATTTTTGCATAATTACTATACCATTAATCACAATAGATATATAGTGCTAAAATTTGCTAATCGTCCAATTCGACAAAAACTTTTTTGCATATAATGCTTTGGCAGCTAATTGATGGCAAAGGAGGTGAGCGTAAAATGATGCGGATGGTTCCTGCCACACTGCAAAATGGGCTGACCGTGCTTGGAATTGAGGTCAAGCTTCCTAAAACGACATTGCTTGCCTGGTCGACGGATAAAGGGTATATCATGTGTGGTGCGCTTGATGTTGGCCTGCTGAACGAACGGTTGCAAAATCGGGGGATTATCGCCGGGAGAGCCGTTGGCGTACGCACATTAGAGGAACTGCTTGTTGCACCTCTGGAATCGGTTACAACAACTGCGGAAGCGATGGGGATTCATGTCGGGATGAAGGGGACAGATGCCCTTTCCTTAATGGCATAATACGAAGAGCCTCTATCCTTATCTTCTGGAAAGATGGGATAGAGGCTCTTGATTTATGGTTTATTCGTTAAAAAGCTTTTTGAGATTGACATCATAAGGTGCTTGAACGATGCCCTTTTCCGTAATAATCGCTGTTACATATTCATTCGGTGTAATATCAAAGGCCGGGTTGTACACTTTCACACCTTGCGGCGCAGTGCGTTTGCCAAACCCTTCGGTAATTTCCTCGGCACTGCGCTCCTCAATTGGAATTTCTGCGCCTGTCGGCGTATTGAGGTCGATCGTGGACAAGGGGCAGGCTACATATACGGGAATGCCGTGAGCCTTGGCTAGAACAGCAACGCTGTAAGTGCCGATTTTGTTGGCGACATCTCCATTAGCGGCTACGCGGTCAGTCCCAACAATGACTGCCTGAATCCAGCCTTTGGACATAACCATGCCCGCCATATTATCGCAAATCAATGTGACATCGACGCCAGCCTGCTGCAGTTCAAAAGCGGTTAGCCTGGCTCCTTGCAGTACAGGACGCGTCTCATCGGCGAATACACGGAGCGACATGCCGCGCTCAAGCGCAAGATAAAACGGTGCTAGCGCGGTACCGTATTTAGCAGTTGCAAGTCCGCCGGCGTTGCAGTGCGTGAGCACGCCCATGCCATCCTCAAACAGCGTTAGCGCATGCTCGCCGATTAAACGGTTAGTTTCTTCATCTTCACTGTGAATCGCCAGCGCTTCATTAAGCAAAGCCTGCTTCACTTCATCAAGCGATAAATCGGCTGCAGCAAGCTGCTCCGCACGAGCTTTCATTCGATCCAGAGCCCAGAACAAATTGACAGCGGTTGGCCTGGAGGTTGCCAAATATTCAGCTTGATTCAGCACTTCCTCAAGCCAGCGCTTAAGCGTCGTTTCATTTCGGCTGCCGAGCACGACGCCGTATGCAGCGGAAATGCCGATTGCTGGAGCTCCTCTTACTTTCAAATGGCGAATTGCTTCCCATACATCCTCCGAAGTAACAAGCGGCAAATATACGATTTCCTCAGGTAAAAGCCGTTGATCCAGCAAATCCAGGCGGTCTTCCGCCCAAATCACGGATTGCAAGGGGGCATTCTGGCTAGTCATTATGCAAATTCCTTTCTTTTTGAAACATTGGGATTTATTTTAACCGTGTTTTGCCGTTGCAGATAAAACAATATCAATCGCTTGCTCTATTGAAATCGCCTGACGGTTCAGGTGAATGAGCGAGGTGCCGATTTCGAGTGCCAAGCGCTGTGCTTTCTCGCGCTCCGCAGCATCCTCAATACGATCAATGTCAGCAACGTGGGCAAGGCCTACAATGCGCCGTACCATTTTGCAGCCAGCAAAGCCGATCGAGTCTTGAAGCAGCTTGTTCAAATAATATTGCTTGTAGCCTGGAGCGCTTGAGGCCAGGCGATCCACGTTGTGTTCATCCCACAAAGCGCCAAATTTGTTTTCAAATTTGGTCCAAATTTCGCGTACGCTGCCAAGCAGGTAGCTGCGGAAATAGGTCAGCTCTGCCTCGTCTTTAATCCAGTGGGCTTGTCCAGCATAATTGAGCAGCAGATTGGCAATAACTGCCCCTACATCAAAGCCCATAGGGCCATAATAAGCAAATTCAGGGTCGATCACTTTCGTCGATTGTGCGGTAACAAATACGCTGCCGGTATGAAGATCGCCGTGGAGAAGCGCCTGGGCATTCGTTAAAAACTTGTTGCGCAAAATAGCGACTTCAAGATGAAGGGCATCATCATTGCGAAGAGCTTCTGCAGCATCGGCAATCGCTGCTTCAAAGTTATTGTTTGGCGAATCTGTATACGGATCATCAAAAATCAAATCCTCGGTTATTTTGCACAAATCCGGGTTAATAAACTCTTTGACGCGTTCTTTCTTGTCCTGCTGGTTCATGCCCAGATCGGAAGTGAAAAAGAGTGTATTCGCCATGAAGGTGGAAATGTCCTCAGCGAATTTCGGATATTTGTTGCCGTCCACGAGGCCTTGGCGCATAATCACATGATCGCTTAGATCTTCCATTACCGTGAGGGCAAGCTCCGCATCATATTGATATACGGTTGGCACAAGTCCCGGAGCCAGCTCATTTTGCAAAATCAGCGCTTCGCTTTCAATGCGTGCCCGGTCAAGCGTAAGCGGCCATGATTCTCCGACAACTTTAGCGTAAGGGAGCGCTTGTTTGACAATGAGCCCTTTACCGCTAGCTGGATCGGTAATGTGGAAGACCAAATTCAAATTGCCATCGCCGATCTCACGGGACGAAAGCTCAGCTCCCGCAGGGAAAAAGTCAGGTATGGAGCGGGAAAATTCAATAGCTTCTTGCTCGGTTAAAGGATGATAAGCAGACAGTTTGTCCACCTCCGACTGTATTTTTAAAAATATAAGCATTTAAGCTTAGTATATCGAATATTATTTCGACTTGGAATACCTACAAATGATAACAAATGATATAATGTTACGTAAAGTAGGCAAGGTTTTTGTCCGCTTAGGAGCTGCGCGGAAATTTACGGTACTTTATTTCGTTGCAGTCTCTAAGCTCGAAAGGCAACGAGGGGCTAGGCGGATCTGCTGGAGTGGAGGAATTTGGCATGAATAACAGCATGATGCGGGAGCCGGTCGCTCTGAAGGAGTGGGCCGTAACCGTTAACGCATTGCGTGATGGCGAGCTTATTATGGTTTTGCGCAAAGGCGGAATCGAAGAGGAAACACGTGATTTTCAATTGGTAAGCAAAGGCTTCTACTTAATGCCCGCATATGAGCATCAGAAGGAGCATCTGCTTAAGGCGCCGTATCAAGGCCGAATCGAAAGGATAATGGAAGGCTGGTCGCCTGATATGGACAGCATTACGCTTGGCGCCTATGCGGAGGCCGTTCATGATATCGAGATCAACGATCAGGAAACGCTTGACCGGCTGCGGGAATTTCACATTTGGACGGATAAATTTTCCGAAGAAAGGCTAAAATGGAAGCGGACGAAGCCGCTGCATTTGCTTCTGCTCCGCGTGTACCGTCTTGCAGCGCCTGCTGAGCTTGAGATGTTCCCTGCCTATACCGGCTGCAAATCTTGGGTAAAGCTTGAAAGTGATCTATCAGAGGCAGCAATGGTTCCTGTTCTTTCTGATGAAGAATTCGCGTCGCAAGTTGCCCAAATTCAAGCTGCGCTGAATCAGGAATAGAGATTAAGCCCGATTTATGGCGGTTTCTTGCACATTGAGTGGTCTCGGCGTTGCTTTATAACAAAACTTATAATAAAATGATTATTGAGAAGACATTGAGAATAATATTGAATCACATTATAATAGAAGCATTTTTGATTATAGGTGATTAGGTAAATAGACCAACCATGGAGGGATCAGCATATTATGGCAACGCATTTTGTCATTGATGGCCTGAAAGCGGCTATCGAAGGAAAAGAGATTTTGAAAGGCATTAACCTTGAAATCAAAGGTGGAGAAATCCACGCGATTATGGGACCAAACGGTACTGGTAAAAGTACGCTTGCTTCCGCTCTAATGGGCCACCCGAAATATGAAGTGACAGAAGGCAGCGCATTTTTGGATGGAGAAGACCTGCTTGAAATGGATGTAGATGAGAGAGCACGCGCTGGCCTGTTCCTTGCTATGCAATATCCGAGCGAAATTCCTGGCGTAACGAACTCCGATTTCTTGCGCAGTGCGATTAACGCTCGTCGTGAGGAAGGCAGCGAGATTTCCCTCATTAAATTTATTCGCCAAATGGAAGGCAAAATGAAAGCTTTGGAAATGAACCCTGAGTTCGCACATCGTTATCTGAACGAAGGCTTCTCCGGCGGCGAGAAGAAGCGTAACGAGATTTTGCAAATGACGCTGCTTGATCCGAAAATCGTCGTACTTGACGAGATTGACTCGGGTCTTGACATCGATGCCCTGAAAATCGTATCCAAAGGCGTTAACGAAATGCGCTCCGAAGATCGCGGTTTCCTTATCATTACTCACTATCAGCGTTTGCTGAACTATATTACACCTGATTTTGTACACGTTATGATGCAAGGTCGCATTGTGAAATCCGGTGGTCCGGAACTTGCTGAGCGTTTGGAAAATGAAGGTTATGACTGGGTTAAAGAAGAACTGGGCATCGTGGACGAAACGGTTGGCCAGGCCTAAGCGGAGAAAGGGGGATAACGGATGAGTACACAACTATCGACTCCGACGGACCGCCAATCTGCAGAAGCTTTGTCCCGTAGCAAAAACGAGCCTAATTGGCTGGTAGATTTGCGCGGCGAAGCGGCTGAGCTTGCTGGTACATTAGAATGGCCAAAGCCGGAGAAAGTCAAAATTGAACGCTGGAACCTGACAGCTGTAGGCAGCTACGATCAGGCAGCTCCAGCAAATGCATTAACCGATTTGCCAGAAGTTGTACGTGAATTGGTTGCTGAAGGTACTGAAAACCTCGTTATTCAGCAAAATTCGAGCCCGGTATGGACGCAGCTATCTGCTGAACTGGCAGCAAAGGGCGTTATTTTTACCGATTTGGAGACAGCTTGCAAGGAGCATGGCGATCTTGTTAAGCCGTACCTGTTCCAAGCTGTTGCCAAGGATGAAGACAAATTAACAGCTTTGCATGCTGCATTATGGAATGGTGGCGTATTCGTATACGTTCCTCGCAATGTAGAGGTGGAAATTCCACTGCAGGCTATTCTATTTAATACAAAAGCAGAGGCCTCCTTTGCACCGCATATCGTGATCGTAGCGGAAAGCAACAGCCGCGTTACGTATGTCGATTATGTCGTTACTGAACCAGGCGCTGTTACGGAGCCTTTCGTTTACCACTCGGTAGTCGAAGTTTATGTAAAAGCAGGCGCTCACGTTCGTTTCGGCTCCATCCATCATCTTGGTGGCAGCGGAGTGGACCTCACAGTTCGCCGTGCTATCATTGATAACGATGGTGTAATGGAGTGGGTACTTGGCGATTTGAGCGATGGCTCTACGCTGTCGGACACGAAGTCCGTGCTGAAAGGCAACGGTTCGCAATCGGATGCTAAAGTAATCAGCATTGGCAAAAACGCTCAGCAAATGAGCTTGACGACGCAGGCTGTACATTTCGGCCTTCGCTCAGACAGCAACATGGTTACGCGTGCAGTTATGAAGGATTCTGCTTCGGCGATTATTAACGGTATCACTAAAATCGAGAAGGGCGCTACGAAAGCTAATGGTGTTCAAACCGAAAAAGTGTTGATGCTGAGCCCGAAAGCACGCGGTGACGCGAATCCGATTTTGCTAATTGATGAAGATGATGTTACTGCAGGCCATGCAGCGAGTGTTGGGCAAGTTAACCCTGAGCAGGTTTACTATCTAATGTCCCGCGGTATTAGCAAGCAGAATGCGGAACGCCTTGTAATCTACGGCTTCCTTGCTCCTGTTGTTTCTGAAATTCCGATTGATGCGGTACGCGAACAGCTTGAGAAATTGCTCGTGCGGAAGCTCGAAGGATGAATATAGCAGCAATTCGGGAGCAGTTCCCGATTCTGCATCAAGAGATAAACGGGCATCCGCTCGTTTATCTGGACAGCGCGGCATCTTCCCAGAAGCCGCGCTCCGTCATTGATGCGATTAATCGCTATTACGAGAAGGACCACTCCAATGTGCATAGAGGTGTTCATACGCTTGGTTCGCGGGCGACTGACGCTTATGAGGGCGCAAGGGAGAAAGTGGCTTCTTTTCTGAATGCGGCACTGCCGGAAGAAATTATTTTTACGCGGGGTACGACAACCGCGCTGAATTTGGTTGCTTCAAGCTATGCAAGAAATACATGTAAACCTGGCGATGAAATCGTTATTACGCAAATGGAGCATCACAGCAATCTCATCCCGTGGCAGCAGGTTGCGAAAGCAACTGGCGCGACGCTGAAATATATTCCGCTTCAGCCAGATGGTTCATTCACGCTAGCCGATGCTGAGCTGACGATTACAGCGAATACGAAGGTCGTTGCGATGACTTATGTATCGAATGTGCTGGGCATCGTCAACCCCATTAAGGAAGTTGCGGCTATTGCACATCGCAATGGCGCCGTAATGGTCGTCGATGGCGCGCAAAGCACGCCGCATATGCGTGTTGACGTTCGTGATTTGGATTGTGACTTTTATGCATTCTCGGGCCATAAAATGTGCGGCCCGACGGGAATTGGCGCCTTGTATGGCAAGAAGGCGCTGCTCTCGAAGATGGAGCCGATTGAGTTCGGCGGAGAAATGATCGACTATGTTGACTTATATGAGTCAACATGGAAGGACATTCCGTACCGCTTCGAAGGCGGGACGCCGATTATTGCGAACGCCGTAGGGCTGGGCGCAGCAATCGATTTTCTGCAAGAGGTTGGCATGGATGAGATTGACAAGCACCAGCGTCAACTGGCGGCATATGCTTATGACCGCTTGTCAGAGCTTGAAGGGGTCACAATTTATGGCCCTAAGGCAGATCGTGCGGGCCTCGTTACGTTCAATCTGGGCGATGTGCATCCACATGATGTGGCGACAGTTCTTGATTCAGAGGGCATTGCTGTTCGGGCCGGACATCATTGCTGCCAGCCGCTTATGCGTTTTTTGAACGTTTCTTCGACAGCAAGAGCAAGCTTTTATTTATATAATACCGAGCAGGACGTTGATCAGCTTATTGCTGGACTGCTCAAAACAAAGGAGTTCTTCGGTCATGCAATTGGATGATTTATACCGTAGAGTCATCATGGATCACTATAAAAATCCACGCAACCATGGAACATTGGAAGCCGATGCCGTCACGATTAAACTGAACAATCCGACCTGCGGCGACAGCATTGCGCTCCAGCTTCAAGTGGAGAACGGTCTAGTCACGGACGCGAAGTTTAGTGGAGAAGGCTGCTCCATCAGCTTGAGCTCCGCCTCCATGATGACGGAAGTCGTTAAAGGCAAAACATTCGATCAGGCGCTGGAGCTAGCGGATAAATTTTCTGCGCTAATGAAAGGCGAACCAGTCGAATTTGAAGATTATGAGGACATTGAGGCGCTATCTGGTGTCAACAAGTTTCCAGCCCGCATCAAATGTGCCACCCTTTCGTGGAACGCTTTGCGTAAAGGTATCGAACAACAGCACGAGTAACATCATTATGAAAGAGGAGAGTGAATACGATGGCTAAAACAATGCCGGAAATGGAAGAGTATAAGTATGGTTTCCGCGATGAGCATAAGTCGATTTTCCAATCAGGAAAAGGCTTGACGCCTGAAATCGTTCGCACTATTTCGGAAATGAAGGGCGAGCCGGAATGGATGCTCGATTTTCGTCTGAAATCACTGGAGCAGTTCAACAAAATGCCAATGCCTAATTGGGGCGGCAATATGGATGATCTGGATTTCAATGATATTCAGTATTATGTAAAACCTTCTGAGAAGCAAGGCAAGACGTGGGAAGAGGTTCCTGCTGAAATTAAAGAAACGTTCGACAAGCTCGGTATTCCTGAAGCGGAACAAAAGTTTCTTGCTGGTGTATCTGCACAATATGAATCCGAGGTTGTTTATCACAGCATGCAAGAGGATCTGGAAAAGCAAGGCGTATTGTTCACTGATATGGATACGGCGCTTCGTGAACATCCTGAAATCGTGCGTGAGTATTTCAGCACAATCATCCCACCGAATGATAATAAATTCGCCGCTTTGAATAGTGCGGTTTGGTCTGGTGGCAGCTTTATTTACGTACCAAAAGGCGTAAAATGCGAAATTCCGCTGCAAGCCTATTTCCGGATTAACTCCGAAAACATGGGACAATTTGAGCGTACGCTTATCGTTGCTGACGAAGATAGCTTCGTTCACTACGTTGAAGGCTGTACAGCTCCAGTTTACAGCACAAACTCGCTGCACAGTGCGGTCGTTGAAATCTTGGTTAAGAAAAATGCCCGCGTTCGTTATACGACGATTCAAAACTGGGCTCCAAACATTTTCAACCTCGTTACAAAACGTGCAGTTGCTGATGAAAACGCGACAATGGAATGGGTAGATGGCAACATCGGCTCCAAATTGACGATGAAATATCCGGCTGTTGTGCTTCGTGGCCGCGGTGCGAAAGGTATGGTATTATCAATCGCAGTAGCCGGTAAAAACCAACACCAGGATGCAGGCGCGAAAATGATTCACCTTGCTCCAGATACGACGTCGACGATTGTTTCCAAGTCGATCAGTAAGCATGGCGGTAAAGTAACGTACCGCGGTCTTGCTTCATTCGGTCGTAATTCGGATGGCGCGAAATCTAACATTAAATGTGATACATTGATTTTGGATAATGAATCCACTTCGGATACAATTCCATACAATGAGATCATGAACGATAACATCACTTTGGAGCATGAAGCTACAGTATCCAAAGTTTCCGAGGATCAATTGTTCTATCTGATGAGCCGTGGCTTGTCGGAAGCGGAAGCAACACAAATGATCGTTATGGGCTTTATCGAGCCATTCACGAAAGAGCTGCCGATGGAATATGCGGTAGAAATGAACCGTCTTATCAAGTTTGAGATGGAAGGTTCTATCGGTTAAGCATACAAGCTTGACGATTTAGACGGATAAACGGCAAAAATGCCTGTTCCCTCACTGGTTGCTTTCAATCAGCTAAGGGAACAGGCATTTTGTTATACGAAAATTTCTTTGATTTTGAGATGGCGTTCAACAGTCAAATCTATAAATTCATGATTAATTTGCAGCAACGGCCTGAAAAATTCGGTTGGATGAGTCATGACAATAATACCTGTCTCACCAGTTTCCAAATAAGCTTTTTTTCCAATGAAGTTGGGGATCATATGCTTTATGAATGTATGTGCAATATGTGGATCCAGCTCTCTGAAGCTCAGCTTGTAAAGTTCCTTCAATACATAAAATAAATCGCGTTTTTTCTGATAAACCCGTTCGGAAATCATAGCGCTGTAAATATCGACAACTGAAATAAGCTTAGAAACAGGCTCAATTTGGTCGCCATTAAGACCTTTCGGATAACCGCTGCCGTCATTACGCTCATGATGCTCCAACGCACTTAAGGCTATGTAGCGTTCATCAAAGGATTTTTTTATAATGTCATAGCCATATGTCGTATGGTTTTTGATTTCATCGAACTCTTCCTTTGTAAGCTTGCCGGGCTTGTTAAGAATGGATTCAGGAATTTGACTTTTTCCGATATCATGAAGGAATCCGGCTTTACCTATTTGCACCGATTTTTTTACGGAGTAGCCGAGCCAGGTAGCCAGATAATAGGCCAGCATGCCCACTTGTACGGAGTGTTGGTACGTGTAGTCGTCTTTCGTGTTAAGCAGCAGCAGCATAGATACGACGTCTCGCTCCATGTTAAGATGCTTAATCAGTGGCTGGAAGGCATCCTCGACTTCTTGCTCATCAATGGTCTGGTCCTCGCTTGCTTTGGCAAAAAGATTATGAAAGCCTTGAATCGCATTATCATAATCCGGTTGTACAGAAGGAAGCCACTTGGGACTAACGGTTTGCTCCAATGTGCGATCCGGTAAATTAACAATAGGGACAGATTCGACTTCAACATAATCGATTTGATGTTGAAGCAGCTTTGATATTTCTTTATTTTCCAGCAAGGTGCCTTTAGAAAGCACATGCAGACCGTATCCATTAAAGGTATCTTTTAATAAACGGTCTCCCGTTTTTAAATCAGTTACGTGAACCTTCATCGCTGCACCTCTATTGAATAGTTGATCACTTAAGTAGTATAGTAGCAATGATTTGAGGGTATGGCAATATGAGGAACTTTAATTTGAGTCTAAATACCCACCAATTTCGACAAAAAACGCTCTTTTTTTATCTTGATAATGTTTTAAGTAGTCTTAAGACCTATTTTTCACGCTTTTGAATGGAAATATTTGATAAGCGTTTTATTTTAGGCTTCATCTGGAGAGTTTGCTAACGGTGTATCAGGATTCCAAGGGCCACGCTGATGGCCTTTCCATTCTGAACCATCCTCCCAAATTTCTTTTTTCCAGATCGGAACAATTTGCTTCAATCGTTCGATCGCGTACCGGCTGGCGTCATAACAGCTAGCGCGATGCGGCGAAGAAATAGCAATGACTACACTAGTCTCTGCGATGTCGACAATGCCAAGCCGATGTGTAATGGCACACAATGTTCCTGGCCATTGCTGTTCAAGTTCATCACCGATTTGCTTCATCATTTTAACAGCCATCGGTTCATAAGCTTCATATTCCAAGCGAATGGTACGCTGCCCTTGCGTCCACTCTCGCGTCGTTCCGACAAAAGCAATGGAAGCACCATGCCCCGGAACAATAACTTTGGCTAAAACCTCCTCTGTCGTAATTTTCTCATTAGTTAGCATGTACAATTGTTCTAGAGGAGATTTTTGTTCATCTTCATTAGAGTGTTCAGCTTGTCCTCCCGAAACGGGGGGGAGAAGCGCAAGCTCATCAGTGGCGTTTACGATGCTGTCTGCTTGAGCGTAAGCGTGGTTGCAGGCAAGAAAAGAGATGCTTAAAATATCCACTTGCTCGGGATACGAAGCAATCAAGTGCTTCTTCAGTTCTGCCACCGTCATATTTTGCTCAGCAGTCTCTATAATAAGAGAACGCACACCAAAGCGCTCTGACAAACCTGCAAATAAATCAATTTTCCATTGCTTAATCATGTTATTTAACCTCACGTAATGATATAGATGTACTATAACAGCATACCATAATCTATAGAAAAATGTTATGCTAAAGAGACAGCCTAAGACAGTTAGGCGGACGTTTATAACTTTTAAATTTAGAGGAGGCAGGCATGGATTCCAAACCACGATTAGAGCAAAATATTGTTATTTTACACACCAATGATATTCATAGTCGCTTGGAAAATGCTGCACGAATTGCTTCCTATATAGCTGATCAACGTCGCGTTCACGGTAAGGACAACTTGTTAGTCCTCGATATCGGCGACCATATGGACAGAATGAGAAGTGAAACAGAAGGCAGTGACGGCATGGTGAATGTTGCACTGCTTAATGAAGCAGGTTATGATGCGGTAACTATTGGAAATAATGAAGGGCTAACGTATTCCAAGGAAAGACTGGCCGAATTATATGGCCAACATGCCAAATTTGCCGTTTTAGGGGCGAATATGTTGGATGCGGCAACGAACAAGCAACCGCCGTGGCTACTGCCTCATATTATTGTAAATAAAGGCCATATAAAAATTGGTTTAATTGGTGTTACGGCAAATTTTACGGATTTTTATGTTTTGCTCGGTTGGAATGCGACGGACCCTTTCGAGGCAATTCAAAAACAAGTAGAGCAATTGCGTGAAGAAGTGGATTTGATCATCGTGTTGTCCCATCTAGGGCTGGCGAATGATGAGCGGATAGCGCAAGAATTGACAGGTGTTGACCTGGTACTAGGTGCTCATACCCATCATTTGCTTGAGGAAGCACTGCAAGTAAAACATACTTCGATTTGTGCAGCTGGGAAATTTGGCGAGCATATTGGGCGTATCGAAATTACACTGGGGACTGCTGCTGCCAAACCGCAAGTAAAGGCGGCTTGTGTACCGACTGCTGCTTTTGAGGAACAACCGGAAGCTGAAGCTATTATTGCAAAATATAAAGAAGAAGGGCACGCACGACTCAATCGTACAGTCGCATGTATTGATGAGCCTCTTTCGACGGCTATTGCGCGAGAATCGCCGCTCGCCAATTTGCTTGCAGCAGGTCTAAAGAGACATACTGCAGCAGAAATCGCGATTGTAAATACCGGACAATTGCTAGGCGGCTTGCAGCAGGGAGAAGTGACAGCTGGACAGTTGCATGCGTTATGCCCGTCTCCAATAAACCCTTGCAAAATGCAGCTTACTGGCAGGCATATCAAGGAGGCTCTTGAGCAATCCCTTCTGCCGGAGTATATGGATAAGCGAATTAAAGGTTATGGGTTTCGCGGCGAAGTATTAGGAACACTTGCAGTAGACGGTCTCCAAATTATTTTTGATTCCGAGCGGCCGCCGCTGGACCGAATCGTTAAGATATTGGTCAATGGAAAAACTCTAATGGAAGATAAATGGTATAATGTAGCTTCCATTGACATGTTCACGTTCCATATCGGCTATTTGTCATTAGGACAAGGAGTCAATATAGATTATTTTTTGCCGGAATTTATTCGAGACGTATTGGCTGAAGCATTGAAAGAACAGGCAAATATTGTGGATTGCAAGCTGCTTAGGTGGAATAATATAGCATCAACGATATAACATTTTTATTAATTTTATCCGATGTATTAATTAAGAAGAAACCACTCAGTCAAGGAAGGATCGAGAAAATGCGTTTGATGCCTATAACAAAGACTCAGCCCGGCATGCGATTGGCCAAAAAGATTTTCTCACATGATGGTTTAGTGCTGTTAGGGGAAAATGTTGAGCTGACCAGTCGGCTTATTACCCGGCTCAAACAATGTGGAATACAGTATATATATATTCTTGATCCGAAAACCGATGATATTATGATGCCAGAGATCATTCGCGAGGAAACGCTGCTAGTTGCCTTAAAGGAAATCCGTACAAATTTTCGTGATATGATGGATCGACCAAAGCGTAAAAAAGGCGTTACGTATCCGTATATTGGCCAAACCTTCAAACAAATGATGAATTTGATTATTGATGATTTGTCCGCCCATAAGGATGCGATGATTATGCTGATGAATATGGGAACGGTAGATCATTATTTATATCAGCATTCTTTAAATGTGTGCGTCTACACGACCATTCTTGGCATAGCCTACAATTATTCACATGAAGAACTAATGACTCTCGGGATGGGGGCGCTGCTTCATGATATTGGAAAAACACAAATTCCAATTGATGTCCTTCAAAAGCCAGGAGCTTTAACTCCAGATGAATTCATCATGATGAAAAATCACGCTCGTTTTGGCTTTGAGCTATTAAAGGATGAGCCCAATCTGCCGCTAATTGTGGCTCATTGTGCCTATCAGCATCATGAACGGCTGGATGGCAGCGGATATCCAAGAGGAATCAAAGGCAATGAAATCCATGAGTATGCAAAGTGGATCGGGTTAGTTGATTCATATGACGCTATGACGACTAATCGGATTTACCGCGCCCCGATGCTACCGCATCATGCTATTGAGCTTCTGTATGCAGGAACTGGAACCTTATACGAACAGCATATGGTACAATTATTTCGAGATAAGGTAGCCATTTATCCTATTGGTATTACAGTGAAAATCAATACAGGCGAATCAGGTGTAGTAGTGGATTTTAATCATGCCTATCCACATCGACCGATTATTCGTATATTAAGCAACGAGGTTGGGGAAGATCTCGCTGTGCCCTATGAAATCGACATGTCGAAGCAGCTAAGCATTATGATTATAAGCGTAAATGATGAACAAAATGATTTGCCTGTACTATCAGCTAAAAATGGGTAATAGCATGAGGAGCCTGCTACTTGGGGCTCTTTATTCTTTTTCATGTCTATTTATTGCTTCTTTCGGATTCGAACATTACAATGGTACTAGAAATTATACAATCGAAAGATGCAGAAATCAGGTGTTGATAAAATGAATACATTGAATGCTATAGTAACAAATCCATTAGCTATGAGTGGCAGCCTCAAGGCTTTGCCGCAGCTAACCCCAGTTAACGACCCATGGGATCCTATTCGTTCAATCCAGAAGTTCGGCAAGCACCAATTGACGAGCGTGGAAATGACGATTTCAAACTTATGCAATATGCGCTGCGAGCATTGCGCGGTTGGCGATACGCTAGTTATGTCGGAGCCAGC
Organism: Paenibacillus sp. Leaf72; assembly: GCF_001422685.1. Classification (NCBI taxonomy): domain Bacteria; kingdom Bacillati; phylum Bacillota; class Bacilli; order Caryophanales; family Paenibacillaceae; genus Paenibacillus; species Paenibacillus sp. Leaf72. Next base: position 287,833 of record NZ_LMLV01000030.1, read on the forward strand.
CAAATTGCCTTTAAAGGATATGCTCAAACGATTGGATGAAGTTGAACATTTGCAGACGATAAGCATTACTGGCGGAGAGCCCTCCTATTCGGCTAAAACGGTCAAGGAATATATGCTGCCGCTGCTTCAATATGCCAGAGATCGTGGTGTTCGTTCCCAAATCAACTCTAATGTAACTTTACCATTCAGTCGCTACGAGGCGATTATTCCTTATTTGGATGTCATGCACATTTCATTTAACTATACGAATGCGGATGATTTTCACCAAGTAGGCTTTGCTAAAGCTGGTCATCATGTTTCCTACGAAGCTTCGGTTAAGCTGTATGAACGAATGATTGAGAATGCACGTCTTTTAAGCAAAGCAGGCGTATTAGTATCTGCGGAGTCCATGATTAATTTCCGCACACATGATAAAATCGATGAAATTCACCGACTCATTGTAGAAATGGGCTGCGAGCGTCATGAAGTGCATCCTATGTATCCAAGTTCATTTGCTAAAGATTTGCCGGTCATCACTCGTTTGCAAATGCGACAAGCCATTGAGCGGTTATTGGATAACCGCGACCCGTCAGTTTGGATGTTGTTTGGAACGCTGCCTTTTTATCAGTGCAGCAATCATGCAGAGGAACGTGCGCTGCTTAGCCGTCTGGCCGCTGAGCCAAATGTCACAGTACGCAATGACCCAGATGGACGGAACCGTCTAAACGTCAATTTATTTACGGGAGAAGTATTCGTCACCGACTTTTCAGATGTTCCATCATTTGGAAACATAGCGAGCTCTAAGCTAGATGACTTGTTCACAAAATGGCTGGATCATCCGTTAGCACAAGACGTAAACTGCTATTGCCCTGCTGCCTCTTGCTGTGGCCCCAACTTACTGGTAAAAGACATGTACTACAAAGAAGTAGATTTCCACCAACGCACGGCCCGTTTCGATTAAAGCTGCTATGAATAAAAAACGAACAAAAATGACTGACACCCTTTTGCGTGTGCCAGTCATTTTTGCGTGCTTGCACATAAATATAGGAAATATTAATGTTTGCAAAAGCTCTGATTTTTGGATGATGCCTTCACTATAAATTTTGCTTTAGCCCATTATCCCCTTAGCTCAGAAAAACGACCACTAAACCTGTAGCCTTATAGAGCGCAGAACATAAGCGCAGAACATAGAGCATGAACATGTAGAGTAGAACCTAGAGTGTAAACATGTAGCGTAGAACCTAGAGTGTGAACATAGAGCGCAGAACCTAGAACGCAGAACCTAGAGCGCAGAACCTAGAACGCAGAACATAGAATGCAGAACATAGAACGCAGAACATAGAACGCAGAACATAGAGCGCAGAACATAGAGCGCAGAACCTAGAACGCAGAACATAGAGCGCAGAACATAGAGCGCAGAACCTAGAACGCAGAACATAGAGCGCAGAACCTAGAACGCAGAACATAGAGCGCAGAACGTAGAACGCAGAACATAGAGCGTAGAACCTAGAGCATGCACATAGAGCGTAGAACCTAGAGCATGAACATGGAGCGTAGAACCAAGAGTGTGAACATGTAGCGTAGAATCTAGAGTGTGAACATAGAGCGTAGAACATAGAGCATGAACGTGTAGCGTAGAACCAAGAGTGTGAACATAGAGCGTTAAACTAGAGCATGAACAAAGAGTGTAGATCAAGATCGTGGACGTAGAACATCGAGCATGGACCATAGAACGTAGAACGTAGAACATTAGCCCATCCAAGCATCGATTGATAAATCAATAGATTATAAAATATCGTAGAAAAATAGAAAAAGCTCGAAAGCTCTTGCTTTGGGAGTTCCGAACTTTTGGAATGGAAGTGCTACTAAGGAGAGGAACTGTTTTGTTTTTTCAGAGGAAGTAGGATGAATTGAACTTGTTGTCAATGCAAACCTTGAATTAATAAAGGGGAATGCTAAAGAATAGTACTAGTGAAGACAAAAATTTAATAGAAAACTTGTGCCAAAATCTAATATTTTATTGGGTCAGAGAGAGACTGAATAACTAAACTCAAAACATCTGTGTAATATTTGATTGCGAGAAAAGACAAATTCAATCTTTTATTGGTGATATTGAAGTTTCAAGAATTCAAAAACATTGAGAAAGAGTGGGCCCTAACAAAAAGGTGTAATTGGTTAGACTGTGATTGCAATTTTTAAAGAGGAACTGATTTATGGTTATAGTATAATATGAAAAAATTGGAGAGTTTACTGTGCCAGTGGCAATAGGGCGTTTTTTGATAAGGGTCTGCCCAAGCATAATGATGTAAGTTCGTGCAAGAGAGAATGCGGGTCTAGGCTCGGATTATTCAGGAAAAAGCAAAGGTAGTTCAGATAAGACTGCAAATGAGTAGCGCCAATTCCCTTAAAGCAAGCATTTAATTTAATGATGGAACGTTTATATTGTGATCTAAGTAATCTCGAATCTGCCATACGGTACAATGGCTGAATAATTATATTATTAACGTATGAATCGCTAACGCAGTTGCGAGCAAAAGCAGCTACACCTGAACGTAATAAGCATCTTTCATTCAAATGAGCAGATGGGATAACTTTGAACTTAAAGTATGAAGCAGAGCAAAAGCTGGAAGAGCAGGCTATAATAATTGAACGCTCTTTAGGTGAGTCATGATTGGATGAATGTTGCTTTCTAGCATATAACTCCACTGCAGCTTTAATAACACCAGATAACTTTTCATGTTCATCGGCTTGGCTTATAAATTGGCGAATTTTGTGGAGCATGCCCCAGGCTGTTTTATAAGTTACATGCAGAGCTATTGATATTTGAACAGCGTTAATCTGAAATTGGTGCAGGGAGATTAGAAATAACACAAGCAACCATTTGCGCAATGGTGTTCGGCTTTTTGCCATGAGAGTTCCAGCGGTTAGTGTCGTCTGATGACGGCAGGAATAGCATTGATATAAATCAGAGAATCGCGAAGTGATCCTATAGGCTGCATGGTGATTGCAACGAGGGCAGCGAAAACCTTCCGGCCATTTAATACTATAGAAAAAAGAATAGCATGCTTCGTTAGTGGAAAAGCAACTATCGAACTTTGCAATAGACTCAGAAATGGCAGGCATTGCTAACACCTCATTCCGATGGGAACTTATGTTCTTATTTTATCGAAATGATGATAGGAAGTCAATTAGTTAGGATGGTAGATGGAAAAAATTTTCTGAGCTAAGGGGATAATGCCTGTAAGCAACAAAAACAGCAGAGTCTCTCTAGGACAGAGCCGCTTTCTTGAATGACTCTAAGTTTGAAATATAACCATTACTTGATGCGGCGTTATAGTTTTTTAAAAGGGTTTAGAAAGAGTCAGAGGTATAGTGTGTTTAGGCAGCAGAGTAAGGGCCTAACGCGTTGGTACTTGCGGGGGCTCAGCATAATTAGTATGATAAGGACACATAATTCGAGGAGGCACTTACATATGGCGGGGGAGAAATGGACGAAGCCGGAAGCGGTTATTTTTGATATGGATGGAACGTTGTTTGAGACGGATACACTGTTAGTATCTGTTCACGAGCGGTTGTTTCAAACGCTGCGTGAAGAAGGTCTGTATAATCAGCCAACACCGCCTATTGAGCGGCTGCTCAGCTGCCTTGGCATGTTGCTGGAAGATATTTGGCGTAAAGTTATGCCTGACGCTTCAGATGCGGCTCATAGACGCGCTGACGAGCTGATGCTGCGTTATGAGCTGGAACAGCTGGAAGCAGGGGAAGGCAGATTGTATCCTCAAGCGGAAGAAATGCTGAGAAAGCTTAAGGAGCAAGGCATCAAGCTGTTCGTAGCCAGCAACGGGCTGGAAGAATATGTGCGTGGTGTGGCTCGCTACAAGGGCATTTACGATTTGTTTGACGGATTGTATAGTGCAGGGGAATACCAAACGGCGACGAAAGTAGATTTGGTTGCTCAATTATTGAAAGATCATCAAATTGCATCGGCATGGATGGTTGGGGACCGTTCTTCTGATGTGGAGGCGGGAAAAGCAAACGGGCTTAAAGTAATTGGCTGCGCTTATGCAAGCTATGGACGAGATACCGAACTTGCGGGAGCAGATGTGCTGATTGCCAAGTTGCCGGATATCGTAGAGCTGTTGGCTGAGGCTTAAACGAATTGTAATAATAAGAACCTGGTTATGATGGCGTCTCGTAGATGACGTCACACAGCCAGGTTCTTTTTTATGTGAATCATTAGGCGGAATCGGTCGAGGATTTGCTTAAGCCATCCATATGGGTCAAGCTGCTGCTGCTGTTGTTGGTATTTGTAATGGTATTTTTGGCTTTTCCAGTTTTTTTCTGCCGATAAAGCCATAGGGCATATTCTAAAGGTTTAATAATCGCCTGTTTGTAAGCCTCTTTCTCGCCCGCTTGGGCGAATACTTCCCTTGCTGGTTTGGGATTGACTTCAAGCAGCCAGATTTGGCCCTTGCGGTCAATAGCCAGATCGAGAGCAAGCTCACAAAGCTGTCCATAAACCTGCTCGAGATGTTTGGCGACATTAATACTGAACTGTTCGGCGTCCGCTTCGATCTCTTTAACGAGTGAGGCATCGCTTACCCATTGCTGCAGCAGTTCATTCATGGGAACAGCATGGCCTCCTCCGTGAAGGTTGGAGGTTACGCTGCCGAGAGGTCCTACTCTGCCCGCGCAGCCTGTTACGCTCCAAGCGCCTTCCCCGTTTTTTTGGACGAGCATGCGGTAATCATGCACGCGTCCGCTCGGAAGCTTGAGGTGGATGCCCTGCTGGGCTATATAACGGGTACCTTTTAAATCCCATGCGGATAAATAGCCGCTTAAGGAGGCGGCGTTTATTTTTTGCGGGCTAATAATTCGTCTTGCTTGATCGCGGCCTTGAATGAGAAGGTTTCCGCTTTGTTTTCGCTCAATGCGCAAAATGCCTCTGCCACCTGTGCCGTTAATCGGTTTAAGGTAAATAAGCGGATGTTTGCGCAGCATCTCGGATACGACTTGGGCATTTTCTGCAATGCGTGCTGCAGGAAGATAGCTTTTAAATCGGGCGTCCTTTATCAATGTTCGATGTATCGTCCATTTGTTGCGAAGCGGACGGTTGAGGAAGTTGAGATGGCTATAGCGGGATCGGAATTGCAGCAGTTGATCGAACCGATAAGTACGTTGAATGCGGCAGCGGTCAAAAATCATGTGCGGAAACGAGGTCCATTTTCGCGACCATTTTTTGGATGTTTCATTATAAATTAACGCATGAATGCGATTTTGTTTGTAGTTGACATCTTGAGGGGTGAAAATAATAATGTCGAGACCCAGCTTGCGGCCAGCAGTTGTCATTTTACGGTAAATATCCCGTTCTTCAAGCATACCGTTCTCATTGAGGTATAACGTCAATATTCCGAGTACAGGCTGCGTCATTAAAAGTTCTCCTTTCAAAACGGAGCGTCGGCTTGCCGGTCGGTCCGGTGAACATAGATACCGCGCTCATTCCAATGCGGAAGCATAGTGCCATGCTCGGAATGTTGTCGACCGCAACATGACAGGTTAATTGGCCCAATCTGCTAATTAGACTCCGAGCGACAGTCGTTCCGACGCCAAGCTCGCGGGCTTCTGGATGGACGACGAAAAAGCATTCCTGCTTGCTGCCATTTGTTGCGAAGCCCACGCCAAGTAAACGTGAGCCTTGCCTGGCGATTGAAACGGCCGCCTCGGAATATGCAGCATCAACTGATGGGACGAGTTGGGCAGAATTCAAGGCGCGAAAGGCTTGAATGGAGGCAGCTGTCAATCTCTTATCGCTATACTGAACAGCAAAATCAGCCAGTCGATTGCGATAGCAGTTCCATTGTTTCGGAGTGAGCAGCTGCACTTCCATCATTACACGCCTCCTGCCTTGCCAGCTTTTTTATTTGTTAAATATAAGCCGTATTGAAAAATGCGCTCAAGCGATTTTTGACGGATATGAGGTTCGTCGAATTTCATTGGCTTGGAATTGGCCTCGAAAAACCAAACGCTGCCCAAGCTGTCTATTCCAAGGTCCATCGACATCTCGCCAAGCGTTTGCCCAGAGCCGCGCTCGATCTGCCTCGCTATCAGCAAGGCGGTACGTTTAGCTTTCAGAAGTATTCTACGCGCCTGCTCTGCATTAAAAGAACTAATGAGCAGTTTCTCCGGATCTTCAATCATTCCGCCGCGAGGTACATGAGTCGTAATGCTCGAGGAGCCGGCGACCCTTGCGCCGATTCCTGTCATTTCCCATCTGCCGTCCCCGTTCTTCTGGACAAGGGCACGGAGGTCGAAGCGGCGGTCATTGAAGGAAGCAAGCTGGATACCCTGCTGAGCGATATAGGCCTCGCCTGAGCTTTGCTTTTGGATGCGGCTCCACAGCTTCGTTATCGTGGCGCAATTATAGGTAGCACTTTTGCGCTCTTCCTGGATTTTTAAACGATAGGGCAGCTGCTTCTCGGCTTTAAGGGTAATCGTCATAATGCCTTTGCCTGCTTTGCCGCTCTCTGGCTTCAAATATAAAAAGGAATGTTTTTGCATCATTTTGCCCAGCCCGTTGAGAGACATTAACTTGCGAGTCAAAGGGATGTAAGGCTTAGTCGTTTTGGATTGGCGAAGCCATTCGAATAAATGCCACTTGTTGAAAAAAAAGGGGTTGAATAATGTCACTCTGGGATCTTTAATGCAGGCATTGATTTTGTTTTTGACGGCTGGCAGCAGCTCATCCTCCCGTTGAGGGATACGATTATAAATAATGTCCGGAAAAGGGAGCAGGCGCTGCTGCCATATTTCCTGCTGTTCGTCAAAAATGAAGCCCTTCAGACTGGTCCGGCTTAAAAATAGATTTTTGGCAGTGAGCACGTAAACGATAAAGCCCTGCTGCCGGCCGACACGGATTAAATCAGCAAAATTGCTGCGGTTGCCGCGAAAAAGTTGAATATCATCCTCTATAGTCAAAATAGCGAGTACGGGCCTTCCGGCCCGGATCTCCGCTGTTGATTCCTGTTCTTTAACCAGCTGCTCCATCAGCTGTCACCCCCTTGGAACTTGCTGAGGTACAGGCAATGTTCAATGATATAATCCAGTGAGGCGCGACCTTCCGATTTTAAGGAAGGATGCTTGAAAATAGAACGGCCAGGTTTGGCATTAGCTTCAAACATCCATATCTCGCTATTTTTATCGATACCGATATCAAGCCCCAGCTCGCCAAGACGGTGCGGATAGTTGCGTTCAATGGCTTCCGAAAGGTTGATGGCTACCTGCTTCGCTTTGTCGAGCACATCGGCAGCCTCGCTGCCGAAGGTCCGGCTTAGCGCCTGCTGCGGCGTCATGAGGGAGCCGCCGTTTTTGACGTGGGTAGTGACGCTGCCCCGCCCGGCTTTTTTTGCGCCAATTCCTGCGGGCACCCATTCGTTCTGGCCGTTTTTATGCATATGAAAACGGAAATCAAGCGGACAGCCGTCAATTTCGGCGAGCCGTATTCCCTGTTGGACGACATAGTTATTTAACGAGCTGCCGTGGCGCGCATGCAGCATGCGGATCATGCTCTGGAAGTTAGTAAAGCGCAGCAGCACATTTTGATTCCCTTTGCGGTACCTTGCGAAATAGCCCCGCTTAGGGTGATAGGTCAAGCGATAAATGCCAATGCCAAGGCTTCCGGCTGTAGGCTTGAAATATAAGAAATGATGCTCTTCCAGCATCTCCTTGATTTTCTCCGGCGTAGGGCCTGACACCGATTCAGGTAAATGCTGCAGGGCCTCTGGGTCTTTATCGAGCAGCTTGTAGACATCCGATTTATTGAAGAAGCTCCAATTGAAAAACGGGATTTTCTTCCTTACAAACCGCTCGCGCAGCGAGTTGATCATGGTCGAGGTTTCCGCTTTGCGGCTGGGAAGCCGATTGTAGACAACGTCAGGAAGCGGAACCGTTTTGCGATACCAGTTGCCTTGGGCGGTCAAAAAGTAGCCATTGACGGTTTCCTGCTGCCAGTTGATGTCGTTTGGCGTAAAGCCAAACAAATATGCTTTGCGCTCTCCCGACCGGATGACTTGCTTAATGAAGCCGGTTCTTGCGCCAAATGGCGCACTATCGGAGGAAGGGGATCCAATATCGCTTAAGATACCGACCAAGGGCCCCAGCTGGATTTCATTATTTTCGGATTGAAGCAAATAAATATTGCCAGTCTTCGGTACTTTGATAGACTGGCGGACACCCGCCGATAAATACAGATGGTTGCCTTGGCGCTTGACTGGGCGGATGGCAGCTGTAATGACTTCTCTGCCTAGCTTGAGGAGCATCGTTTTTTTGCCTGACAGCTTCAGTTCTTTAAGAAGCGGACTGGACAGATAGACGACTCGATCGGTTTGTTGGGAAAAGTGTACGTTGCAAGTTGTCAAACTCATGGAAGAACCTCCTGAACGTTGTCATACCGAGAACGGTCTAATACGGGTGATGGAGTAATTAACGGCGTATGGAGACGGCGGGCCAGCATTTGGGCATAGCCTATTGGCCGCTCAAGAGATTGTGCAGCCCATCTCTCAAGGCCAAGTCGCCTAAACGCCGATCTTCCTGGTCTGGAGTTCGCTTCCAGAAGCCATAATCGTCTGCCCTGCTCAATGCCAAAATCAAGTCCAAGCTCAGCTAGTCTGCCGAAGCGCTGTTCAAGCTGCTCGGCTGCATACAGGCTTATTTTGTGAATTTGCTTCAATAAAAGATCATTTATGGCTTCACCGTATTCCGCTATAAGCAGTTCCTTCGCAGATCTGACCCCGCCTCCTCCGTGGAGGTTGGAGGTGATCGAGCCGCTCTGTCCGCAGCGGGCTGCAAGGCCCGTTACTTGCCAGCGTCCATGCGCATCTTTCTGTACCAAAGCCCTTATATCGAAAGGTTCGCCTGTTTTTAGCTGTAGCTGCAAATACGGCTGAATAATGTAGCTGGCATTTCCGATAAACTGGGCTAGCCATTGCTCCAGCTCTTTCAAGCTAAGGAGCTGCTTCTGAAAAGGTAAATTGCTTTTGCTGCGTCCTGAAACGGTCCAATACCCTTCGGTATGCCGCCTGAGCAGCAAGGCGCCTTTGCCCTGCATGCCTGAAGCGGGCTTGAGAAACAGCCCTGCGCCTGGAGCTGAAAGACGGCTGCGCAGCATAGCGCCATGGCTATAACGCTGGGTAGTAGGCAGAAGCGGCTCGATACGCTCATTGCTCGCCAGCGCTTCGTAAACCTCCCATTTGGACGGGAGGCTGCCGTTCAAAATGATATGCGGCTTGCACGCTGCAATAGCTTGCAGGGCGCTGCGACAAGCAAGCTGCTCTTCCGTGTTTTTGCAGAAGCGCCGATCGTAAATAATATCGGGCAGCTTGCAGAGGCCCTTCTCCCATCTTTGATTCAGATAGCGATAGCCCTGGAGCTGACCGTTAACTTCATTAAATTCGCAGGGAGAAAAGACGTAAAAATCAATTTTTTTCCTTCTAGCGGTTTCCGCAAGCTGCTTGTAAAAGGCGGGCTCTGGAAGCCGCGGCTCCTCCTGCGTGGCATGCATCTCAATGGAAGCAACATATAATCCGATCGTCATGCCTTCTGCTGTCATAGGCGCCTCCGCTAGAAGCCCGATAAAAAACGGGAATATTGAATAACCATGCGAACTGAGGGACGAATTTTGTTGTCATTCAGCGGCGTATTGTCATTTTTGGAAGGCTTGGAGTTGACCTCCAGCAGCCATACCCTGCCGCTCGTATCAATAGCCAGATCGATGCCGAGCTCACCGAAGTGGGCGGGAATATGCGTCTCAATTCCTTTGGCAATGAGGAGCGCTGCATGCTGCAGTCTGCTCGAAGTATCCGCTCGGCCGCTCGTCAAGTTGGATTTAGAAATGGCCTCGCTAACCGTGCTTAATGTGCCGCCCCGCGCGAGGTTGGAAACAAAATGCTGTCCGCCAGCTGTTCGGGCTACAATCGAAGTGATTTTCCATTTTCCGCTGACATTTTTCTGTACGAGCGCCCGGAAGTCGACGGGCCGCTTCTGGATTTCAATCAGCTGGAGGCCTTGCTGCACCTGGTAGCGGACGGTTTTCATTTTTGCAGAGATGGCGGAATAGACTTTGAGCTGGTTTGGATAAAGCTGCTTGCGCGAGCCTGTCGTTGTCGTAAATTGGGCCTGATAGCCGCCCGTTTCAGTCTTTGATACTCGAATGATCCCTTTGCCAAGACTTCCTGTGACAGGCTTCAAAAAGATGTTGGCGTGTTTGCTGCACATGGCTTTAAAGGTGGCAAAGCTGCGCAGTGAATAAGACTCTGGCAAATAGCGAAGGGCGGATTCGTCCTTCTTGAGCGCTTCGAAAACTTCCGTTTTATCGAGGAACTTTTCATTGAAAACAGTTGTCTGAAACCTGGATTTTACTTCTTTGAAAAAATGTTGTACGCTGGGTTTGTTCTCTAGTTTTCGGGAAGTTAGTCGATTGTTAATGACATTTGGAATGGGAAGCGACGCTCTTTGCCAGCCGCCCGCATAGATCCATCCTTCCACGGTTTGCTGCCCGCCAGATAGTTGGCCGGGGGTGAAAAAACATACATGCCCGCCCTGTGCAGCGCAGCCGTCAACCAACTCCTTGCAGAACATGGTGATCGAGCCAAACGGCTTATCTGGCGTCCCTGGATAATCCCTGCTGATCAGAATACCGATAAGCGGGCCAAGTGAAAGCGTCGCTGATCCGGATTTATAGTTGATTCTTAAGGCAGCTCCATTCGAAATGCCCATCTTGCGTGCTAGACTTTGGCTAATTCGAATACCGTCATAACGTGTGACGGGCAATACTTTGACATGTTGCTTAAGTGAGCCGAAGGTCATCGCTACAGGCTGGCCCTGAGGGATCTTCCACTGTTTCATATAGGCTTCGCCCAGCATGAGCGTATCCTCGGCGAGCATGCCTGAGCTGATAACCTGGACGGCTACTTTCGATTTGAGCATCGTAAATCTCCTTCCAAGCAGGAGGATTCCGGCAAGCGGGTAACAGCCGCTGGGTGTTTTGCACGAATTAATTCATCATATGAGGACATCTATCCCTTGGTGATTAGATACTAACAGCTGTTCACGCAAATAATGGAGGGGAAAAGCCATGAATGTTTACGACAAAACGTATGAACTGGCCAAAGCGTTAAAGGACAGCGAGGAAGCGCGTTTGCTCAAAGAGGCAAAGCAGGCTGCAGATGCTGATCCAGATGCAAAACGGATGCTTGATGATTTTCGCGAGCGCCAAAACGAGCTTCAGCAGAAAATGATGGCGGGCGAGGAGCCTTCCGCGGTCGATATGGATACGCTGAACAAGCTGTATGAGGTCATTTCGCTAAATCCGCTCGTCAGCGGCTTGATGGAGGCTGAGCGCCGCTTCTCCATCGTTTTTGAGGACATAAACCGCATTATGTCCGATGTGCTAAAATCCATCGTTGATTAACGCCGGCGGTCATAACCCTCGTCCTTGCTTCATATAATGTGAGGAAGTGCTACCAGAGGAGCTGAGGGATATGAGAAAAGGCAGGAGCCGTCATGTATTATATTTGCTAGCTGCGGTAGCGATGCTAGTCTACGGGGTGCCCAGACTGGATTTGGGCGCTCCTTGGAGCGGGACAAGCTTATTTGGCATCGTCTGGCTGGTGTTCTCGCTTGTCATTGTGGCGGCGCAAATCGATGCGCTGATGCAAGGCGAAGCGAGGCGGCAGCAGATGCAGCGCATTAAACGTGCCAAAAGCCGGGCGCTGGAGCGCAAGCTGCAGCAGGTTGTTGCCGGGCGGCGCGCGCGGGGCTAGCTAGCAAAAGCGAAACAAAAACAAATAAGGCCCAGCGATGATCGCTGAGCCTTATTTGTTTTTCAAACATTAATCCAATTCTTTGAACTGGACGAGCTGCTTTACGAATTTGTAAACCGCTTCTTGTTCTTTGACGGTTAGTCCATGTAATTGATGGGCGATTTTGTCGGCGTAACTATTGTCTTCTGGGCTTGTCTGCTGCGAAGCATCCAAATGAACAAGCTGTTCCAGCGGAGAGTCGAGCGCTGCGGCAATTTTGCCGAGAACATCGACGGTAGGACTTTTCTCTCCTCGCTCGACTTGCCCCATATACGAAGCATTAATGTCCGCTCTGAGCGCCAGCTGCTCCTGGCTAAGGCCTCTCATTTTGCGCAGTGTGCGGATGTTATCTCCTATGTATCGGGCAAATTTACTCAAATTGTTCACCTCAGCCTAAAGATAGAGCTTTAGATGCCAACCAACAACGTTCTATAGAACCTATTAAATATAATGACTAAAGTCATTGACGGAAATACCTGACTTTATTATAATTATGTAAAATGGTCCTTATTAAACTTCTTTTTACTTAAAAGGTTCTTTTTACAAGGAGATTGGGAGATGGTAGAAGAATTTGAGTTTTTCCGCAAAGTTCAGCTGCATTATCGTCAAGTGCGATTCCACGTGCGTTTAAGCTATACGATTTTTCATAAAAAAGAGAAACTTCTGCTCGCGCATGGTATTTTGCGCTGCCGGGTTGAGCCTCATTCACAACTGGTTGAATATCGTATCAGCTTGGAATCGGAAGTCGCATCGCGCCCTTATAGCGAGAAGGCCACGATTTTATTTTCCACCATTTACGAGGAAATTCCGCAGCAATCGGTTAAGATGACGGATGTGCCTGCTTATCAATTACGTTATTCGGTACCGATTGTTTACGATTGGCAAGCTTTTATTATTGAAGGCATGAGTACAGCTTTAAGCAAAGGCGTATTGCAGCCTGTGTTCGATAAATATCGTTTTGTGGACAAGCAGGGCAAGGAAATAGACGCGAAACTTAAGGTCGCCGCCGTTATGGTGGATTGGTATAATGAGAACATTAATAGTTAGCCAGCAGTGTTGAAAGCCAAAGGGAGGTACAGGTGTGTCTAAAGTCGGTTCCGGTTCAGAGACCAGCACCAAGCATGAGCTGATTCTTGCACATATTCAAGAGCTGAAGATCGGAACGAAAATCTCGGTCAGAGTGATTGCAAAAACGTTGGGAGTCAGTGAAGGAACAGCCTATAAAGCCATTAAAGAAGCGGAAGCAACCGGACTCGTCAGCACAAAGGAACGAATTGGGACGGTGCGCATCGACCGTAAAAGAAAAGAGGCGCTCGACCAGCTTACGTTTGGCGAAGTAGCGGAAATTGTAGAAGGCCAGCTGTTTGGTGGCGCATCTGGCCTTGAAAAAACGCTGCATAAGTTCGTTATCGGCGCGATGGAGCTCGATGCTATGCTGCGTTATATCGATGAAGACAGCCTGCTTATTGTCGGTAACCGGATCGGTGCGCATAAGCGGGCGCTGGAGCAAGGAGCAGGTGTGCTCATTACAGGCGGCTTCGAGACGAGCGAAGAGGTTAAAGCGCTTGCGGATGAGAAGGGGCTGCCTATTCTCTCTTCGCGATATGATACGTTTACCGTTGCGTCCATGATCAACCGCGCTATGTACGACCGTCTCATTAAGCGAAAAGTGATGTTGATTGAAGATTTGGTTACGTTCAGCAGACCAGCCGATGTGCTGCATCCCGGAGATACGGCAGGCAGCTTCAAGGAACTGCGGCGCAGAACAGGTTATTCTCGTTTTCCCGTGGTGGATGACCGCGGCAAAGTCATTGGCATGATGACGGCAAAGGATGCCTCCGGCGCACTGGATGAGCAGACTGTCGATAAGCTGATGACCCGCCATCCGATTACGGCAGCACCGAATATTACCGTTACATCCGCTGCTCATACGATGGCGGCGGAAGGGATTGATTTGCTGCCTATCGTTGATCGGCATCGCAAGCTGCTTGGTGTCATTAGCCGCCAGCAGGTGATTGATGCGCTGCGGTTTGCGGGCAAACAGCCCGAATCGGGCGAAACGTTCGATGATTTAATGTGGTCAAGATTTATGGCTAGTGAAGATGCGGCTGGCGAGTTTGTTTATAAAGGGGTCGTAACGCCGCAAATGTCAGGCTCGCTTGGCATGATATCGGAAGGCGTGCTCGTTACGCTTATGACGCAGGCTGGCAGGAGAATGATTCGCGAGACGGGGAAACGCGATTATTTGCTCGAAAGCATGACGACTTATTTTGTGAAGCCAGTAGAAATGGACAGTGAAATAACGATTATACCGCGGGCGATGGAGATGAGCCGCAAATCAACGAAGCTGGAAATTGAAGTGAGGGATCGGGGCGGGCTGGCAGCGAAAGCGATGATGTCAGCCCAAATGATTGATCCTTAAACATAAAGCAACCAGGGCGGTCGCTCTGAAAAAAAGGCAAGCGGAGTGAACGGAGCTAAGCTGTAAAAGCGCTGCGTTCGCCGTTGCCTTTTTTTAGCGTCGCGTCGTGCGCAGCATACTAAGATTGCGCAGTCCTGCGAAAAGATTGAATAGGCCAATGACCATGAACAGCGCCCCAATGACGATGCGCACAGTGGATTCATTGGACAAAAACAGCTGAACGCCGGCAATAAATATGAGCATGACGCCCATGCTTATATTCATTCTGGCCCCGTACAGCATACGCTTTGCACCATCAGCGGCTCTACGGGATCTGTAGCTGAAAATAACGGTCAGCAGCAGGGTGAGGAAGATGACGGGTGCGAATAAATATTGCAGCAGTGAGTCCATTCGTTCTAAAGCAGCTCCTTTGCGAGCGGAATGATTGTGCGATATTCCGCATTTCTGCTGCTATTGTAGCATGAATAGGGACATAAACAGAAGCAGCGCAGCGGGTGTCTTTACGCTAACTCGGTCCGCGATCATGCAGGCGGACTTTAACCCACAGCTGCAGCACATTATCGACGACAAGCATCGTTTTGACCTCGACCTCGTAATCCTTCTCCAGTACCCCGTTGTAAACTCTCTTGCTCAGCAGCTTTCTTGCAAACTGCGCATTGGAATCAATCTCGTAAATGCTTTGCCCGATAAAAACGGACAGATCGGCTTTGATTCGCCGAATCAGCTCAGCCTCTGTCATTTTGTCGAGCTGCGGACGACCTGCGTTTTGCCCGGCTTCCAGCTCAATTCTCGGCAAAATGCTCTTGATAACCGTGTGCTGATGCTTGAACTCTTTAAGATTGCCAATGTCCTGCTCATATTGCTCCAATTGAATTTCGAGCTCGCTTTTGAGACTGACAAGCGCCTCAAATTGTGCTTGGTAGAGGGAGTTGTAAACGACCGCGCCGACAACCATGCCGAGCAGGAGCATGCCGAACATTTGCAGCCCTTTAATATATTTGTCAAACGGTGGCAGCCGCATCGCTTAGCCCGTCCCTTTGCAAATGAGCCTCACAAGCTCCGTGCCCATATGAGCCCCGAGAAAAGCAGCGATAATATAGCCAACCTGCTGTGCCGCTGGGGACAGATGCCCCTCCATAATATTGCTTTCTATGACGCGCATCGGATCAATGGAGCCGCCTACTGCGGCTACTATAGCCCATATTTTTAAATTTGCCGCTGTATTGACCATCATGGAGGTGGGGGGCATCAGCAGAAAAACCGATCCAATGCCAGCGAGCATTGAGCCGCCTAATACGACGCCAAAGGCAATAAAGAAATCGAGCCCTGCCTTCATCAAAAAATAATTCACTTCGCTCACCAGCTCTCTTCGCCAAGTGGAGCCCGTCCGGCTCCTATTATCATTGTATGGGCGGTGCCTTGGCGATTATGATAAAATAGACAAATAGAGATGGAACACCTGAGGGGGCGAGGCGCAATGACCGCTAAAGAGTCGCCATTCGTGCATTTGCACGTTCATAGTGAATATAGCTTGCTTGATGGCGCGGCACGGATTCGCGATTTGACAGCCCGCGCTGCCGAGCTGGGAATGCAGGCGCTGGCGCTTACGGACCATGGCGTCATGTATGGAGCCATTCCGTTCATCCGTGCCTGCCAGCAGCATGGTATTAAGCCGATTGTAGGCTGTGAGATGTATATGACCGCAAGCTCGCGGTTTGAGAAGGGCTCGCGCAAAGAAAACCCGATCTATCATTTAATTTTGCTTGCCAAAAATGAAACAGGCTATCGCAATCTCATGAAGCTGAGCTCGATTGCCCATTTGGAAGGCTTTCATTATCGTCCGCGCGTCGATCCGGAAATGCTGGCTAAGCATGCGGAAGGCATCGTCTGCCTGAGTGCCTGCCTTGGAGGCGAAGTTTCGCAGCATTTGCTGCATGACAGGCCCGATGAAGCGCGCAAGGCGGCACAGCGGTACCGAGACATTTTCGGCGATGATTTTTATTTGGAGCTTCAGGATCATCATTTGCTGGAGCAGAAAAAAGTGAATTTAGCGATGATTGAGCTGGCGCAGGAAACCGGCATTCAGCTGGCGGTTACGAACGATGTCCATTATATTACTGCGGCTGACGCAGAAATGCAGGATGTACTCATTTGCATTGGGACAGGCAAATCCGTCGATGATGAGGACCGTATGAAAATGCAGACGGACCAAATGTATTTAAAGAGCGGGGAGGAGATGGAGGCCCTATTCCGCCATGTGCCGCAGGCTATTGCAAATACGGCAGCCATCGCGGATAAATGCACGCTTGAGCTGGCTTTTGGACGGGCGCCGCTTCCGGTATTTCATCCCGTGCCAGAGGGAGCAAGCTCAGCAGGGTATTTGCAGCAGCTATGCAGCGAAGGACTGCTTGCAAGATACAGCCAGCTGCCGGAGTGGATGCAGGAGCCGGACTTCCGCCAGCAGGCAGAGCAGCGGCTAGCCTATGAGCTGTCTGTTATTGAAAAAATGGGCTTTAGCGATTATTTTCTAATCGTCTGGGATTTTATCCGTTTTGCCCATGAGCAGGGCATTCGTACAGGCCCGGGACGGGGCTCTTCAGCCGGCTCTCTAGTTGCTTATACACTGCGGATCACCGATGTAGATCCGCTGAAATACAAGCTGCTCTTTGAGCGGTTTCTGAATCCGGAGCGCATATCAATGCCCGATATTGATATCGACTTTAATGATGAGCGCCGGGATGAAGTCATTGCCTATGTCGCCCAAAAATACGGCGAAGGGCATGTTGCTCAAATTATTACGTTCGGCACCATGGCGGCGAAAGCAGCGGTCCGCGACGTCGGACGCGCGATGAATGTGCCGCTTGCCGAGGTGGATCGCGCGGCGAAGCTCATTCCGCGCCAGCTCGGCATTACGCTTGCCGAGGCGCTGCGGACGACTGAAGGGCTGCGCGAGGCGGCGGAGCGCCTGCCGAAGACGGCGGCGATGCTGGATATGGCGCTTAAGGTAGAGGGTATGCCGCGCCATGCCTCTACGCATGCAGCTGGTGTTGTTATTGCCAGCGAGCCGCTGACGGAGTATGTGCCGCTGCAAGCGGGCGGCGAAGGGGCTGTTTTAACCCAATATTCGATGGAGCATCTGGAAGCGATTGGGCTGCTCAAGATGGACTTTCTGGGACTGCGTACCCTTTCGATTTTGGAGCGAACGCTGAATTGGGTGAAGGAGCAGTATGGCGAGACGATTGATTTTCGCACGATTCCCGACAATGACCCAGAAACGTATGCGATGCTCGGCCGCGGCGAGACGACGGGCATTTTTCAATTGGAGTCTTCCGGTGTGCGCCGCGTATTGCGGGATTTGAGGGCGTCGGAGTTCGAGGATATCGTATCGGTTCTTGCTTTGTATCGCCCTGGTCCGATGGAATTTATTCCGAAATATATTCAAGGCAAGCATGGCGAGGTGCAGGTGGAATACCCTCATCCGTCCCTTGAGCCGATTCTATCCGATACGTATGGCATTATCGTGTACCAAGAGCAAATTATGCAGATTGCCTCCAGCATGGCCGGCTTCTCGCTGGGCGAAGCGGATTTGCTGCGCCGTGCCGTTTCGAAGAAAAAGCGCGAGGTGCTGGATGAGCAGCGGGAGCATTTTGTGAAGGGCAGTGTGACGCAGGGCTACAGAGAGGACGAGGCGAATCTCGTTTACGATATGATCGTGCGTTTTGCAGACTATGGATTCCCGCGGGCGCATGCGGCTGCTTATGGCGTACTGGCTTTTCAGACGGCATGGCTGAAGGCGCATTATCCGGTTCCCTTTATGGCTTCGATGCTGGCATCCGTGAACGGCAACCAGCGGAAAACGGCGGAATACGTCGATGAATGCCGCCGAATGGGCATTCAGGTGCTGCCGCCCGATGTCAACGAGAGCGGCGTGACGTTCACGCCGATTGAAGGGGCCGTGCGCTTTGGGCTGGCGACGGTGAAAAATGTCGGTACGCAGGCGATTGAAGCGCTGCGCAAGGAACGGGCGGACAAGCCGTTTGAAAGCTTGCTCGACCTGTGCCGCCGCGTCGATTTGCGCGTCGTGAACAAGCGCGTGCTGGAGTCGCTCATCCAGGCTGGCGCCTTAGACTCGCTGCCTGGGCACCGGGCGCAATTGCTCGGTGCCCTGGAGGAGACGGTCGAAGCGGCGGTGAAATGGCGCAAGGAGCGCGCCGAGCTGCAGATCGAGCTGTTTGGTTTCGATGAGGTGCAGAACTGGGATGTGGAGCTGCCGGACATCAGGCCGTTCTCAACAGCTGAGCAGCTGGAGTTTGAACGCGAGCTGCTCGGCATGTATTTGTCAGGGCATCCGCTCGATGCAGTGGAGGAGCAGCTTGCGCCGCTCGGGCTCGACCGTCTGTTTGAGCTGGCGGATAGCGCGGAAGGCGCGCCGGCGGTAGCGGCGGTGCATATTGTGTCGCTGAAGCCGTTCACGAACAAGAAGGGCAATGCGATGGGGTTTCTGGAGCTGGAGGATCGCATCCTCCGCGTTGAAGCCGTTGTGTTCCCGGCAGTGTGGAAACGCTGCGCGGATAAGCTGGAAAAGGGCGGCCTCGCCATTGTGCAGGCGACCGTGCAGCATCAGGATGAGGAGTTTAAGCTCATCCTGGAGGATGTTGTGCCGCTCGCAGGCGGAGCTGCTGCGGCAGGGGCGCCGCTCGCAGAGCAGGCGCAGCGCTTGCAACGGCAAGCGCAAGCCCGCGCCGCGAGAGGCGCGTGGCCCGGTCCCGGGCAGGCGAAGCCGTCCGGGCAGGGCAAGGGTGGGGCGGCAGCGCCAGCCGCCCCGGCGGGCCGCGGGCCCGGCGCTGCTGCTGCGGGCGAAGCGCAGCAGCTGCCTCCGCGGGCACCGCGGCAGGAACCCGCTGGGCGTAAGCGCCAGCGGGTTTACATCAAGCTCGCAGCCGCGCGCGAGCAGCTTGCCGCGCTGGAGCGGCTCAAGCAGCTGCTGGCCGAGCACCCCGGCCAGTTGGACACCGTTCTGTTCTACGAGCGTGAACAGAAGCTGATCGCCCTTAGCGACAGCTACCGCGTCAAGCCGTCGCCGGAGTTGTTCGGCGAGATTGAGCAGCTGTTCGGCGAAGGGGCTGTCGTCGTCAAATAGGAGCAAGCAGCATACGGCGCAAGCATAAATTACTGGAGTTCATAGCTAGGTAGACAGGACTCCTGCAAAGGTTAGAACGTTTGATTTTATTTAATAATCGCGAAGCTTAAACATGGCAAAGCGATCTCTCATAGGGCTGGCCTTAGCTGTCTACAGCGAAGGCCAGCCCTATTTTCAAGCCATTGCTGCCCATTTCTCTTACTTCTCTTATTTCTTTTACTTCGTTAACCTCTTTTCCTCGCATTTCGGGCTTTCTTCTCTTATTTCGTCCTCTCCGCTTTCTAAGTTTTCACCCTGCGACCTCTTGCGCAAGCGAATTCAAAATGATGCACATATCTTTCTTTATCCGCATACATTTAGGGATACAAGCGGAGAAATGCGGGAGGTCAGCTGTTGCTTGCGGGCTATGGGGATACAGCTTCCGCGAAAGGCAGCATCGTTATTAGGGCCCCGAAAGCCGCATTGCCGCTGCTTACGCTGCATAACAGCGTACAAGCATGGGAGGGATGGACATGGCTTCGACATCCAAGATTGAAGCGTGGCTGGGCAAGCGCGGAGTGAAGGTCGATGATATTGCTGAGATTGTGTATACGCTGCAGCGTCCTTACAATGCGAGCTTATGCATGAAGGAATGCGAGGACAGCGTTCGGGCTGTACTGGGCAAGCGCGAGGTGCAGTATGTGCTTTATACGGGCATCGCTTTAGACGAGCTGGCGGAGCGCAAGCTATTGCCTGAACCGCTGCAGGCGATTATGGAAAATGATGAGTCGCTGTATGGGGTGGATGAGACGCTGGCGCTTGGCATTACGAACGTGTACGGGATGATCGGCTTGACGAGTTTTGGTTATTTGGATAAAGTGAAGCCTGGCATTATTAATCAGCTTAATATAAAAGGGCGGCATATTCATGTGTTCCTTGATGATCTCGTTGCGGGACTTGCGGCGGCCGCATCGGCAAGAATTGCACATCAGGACCCGAAAGCGCAGCAATACCATTTGCCCGATTCCCCATGATTATGATACTATTATAAGATCATATGACCTGTTAACGGGACTTAGCTATGTTTAAGATGTAAACTTTGCCCGTAGCAAAGTTTTCAGGAGGTACCATAATGTGGACGGTCATTTATATCGCGCCAACAGCAAAAATCGCAGAGAATATCAAGAAACGGCTTACGGAAGAAGGATTTCTCGTGAAGATCCGTCCAGTCAATCTGTCTAAACAGCAATTTGAAATATTGGTGCCGTCGGGTGAGCTGGAGGAAGTTCAAGAAGTGTTTAACTCCTTGTTTCAGCTGTAACGGATTCCCTTATTCGATTGCGCCTTGAGAGGTGTCATACGTGCAAATTAAGGACTTGTTTACGAAGAAGAAATACGCGACAGTACCTTCGGAGCGCCCTAAACGCGACATTCCAGAAGGACTGATGAATAAGTGTACGCGGTGCGGAACGATTCAATACAGCAAAGAGCTGGAGAAGAATCTGAAGGTCTGCTCCTCCTGTGGCTATCACTTCCGCCTTTCGGCTTGGGAGCGCATTGCCATGACGCTTGATGAAGGACAGCTGACGGAATACGATACGGACCTTGTATCGGAAGATCCGCTTGGTTTCCCTGGTTATGCAAGCAAGCTGGAGCAGCAACTGGCTAAAAATCCGAATTTGCGTGAAGCAGTTGTTACCGGCGAAGGAACTATCGGCGGTCTTCCTGTCGTTGTCGCTGTCATGAGCTTTGACTTTTTCAGCGGCAGCATGGGCTCGGTCGTAGGTGAAAAGATAACGCGGGCTGTAGAAGCGGCGCTTGACAAGCGCCTGCCGCTTATTATTTTTTCCACATCGGGTGGCGCACGCATGCAGGAAAGTATTCTGAGCCTTATGCAAATGGCGAAAACAAGCGCAGCGCTCTCCAAGCTTCATGAAGCGGGCGGCTTGTTTATCTCGGTATTCACCGATCCAACGATGGGTGGCGTCTCGGCGAGCTTCGCAAGTCTTGGCGACTACAATTTGGCCGAGCCTGGCGCATTAGTAGGCTTTGCAGGCCGCATTGTAATCGAGCAGACGATTCGTCAGAAGCTGCCGGACAACTTCCAGACGGCGGAATTCAATTTGCAGCATGGCCAGCTTGATATGGTTGTACACCGTAACGACATGAAGCAAATGCTGACCAAACTGCTTGATATGCATACCGCAGGGGAGGGATTGTCTAATGGCGGGTGAGCTTCCGTTCGAGAAACCGCTCAGTGATTTAAGGGAAAAGATAAAGACGCTGGAAACGCTCGCGGCGGGCAATGGCATGGATTTTTCCGAGGAAATTGCCCGTCTTGAGGAGCGCTGCAAGCAGCTGGAACAGGAAATGTACCAGGAGCTGACCCCTGCGCAAAAAATGCATGTAGCGCGCCACCATCAGCGTCCGACGACGCTGGATTTCATTCAGGCGGTGTTTACCGATTTCATCGAGCTGCATGGCGACCGCCTGTTTGCCGATGATTTGGCTATCGTAGGCGGACTTGCCAAGCTGAACGGCGTACCGGTAACGGTTGTCGGACACCAACGCGGCAAGGATACGCGCGACAACATCGCCCGCTTCTTCGGAAGTCCCCACCCGGAAGGTTTCCGCAAGGCGCTGCGCTTCATGCAGCAAGCTAATAAATTTAATCGTCCCATTATTACTTTTATTGATACGAAAGGCGCTTATCCTGGCAATACTGCTGAGGAACGGGGCCAATCGGAAGCAATTGCCCGTAATTTGCGGGAGATGGCTGGTTTCGGCGTGCCGATCATATGCGTCGTTATTGGCGAAGGCGGCAGCGGCGGTGCACTTGCGCTTGGCGTAGGCAACCGGGTGCTGATGCTGGAAAATGCGATCTATTCTGCGATTTCGCCGAATGGAGCAGCTTCGATTCTCTGGAAGGATGCATCGAAAGCTGATCAGGCGGCGGAAGCGATGAAGATTACAGCCAAAGATTTACTCGCGTTTGAAGTCATCGAGGACATTGTAGAGGAGCCGCAGGGCGGTGCGCATCGTGATCTTGCTTTTACAGCAGAGCACTTGAAGACCAAGCTGTGGAGCCATTTGCAGGAGCTGCGCGCCATGACGCCGGAAGAGCTGAAAGAGGACCGCTACTGCAAATTCCGCAAAATCGGCAAGTTCCAGATTGCCCAGCAGGCGCTGGCAGAAGAGCAGCAAACCGCTGAGCTGGCAGACGAGCCTTCCGAGGCAGCAGCAGTAGGCGGAGAACCAAGCACTGAGAAAGCAGCGCAGCCGGAATCGGCGCAGGTATAGTTTACAAATATTTTATACTGTACAAGCTGCTCGTAATCGTGTAATTTAAGTTGTGGTCAAGGTGAAACGGCTTTCGCCGTCCTATGGCGGCACAGCGCGTTTCAGTCCGAGAAATATAAGCCTATTTATATGTGAACAACTTATAAATTCTTATATTTTTAAAAGAATATTAACTAGCAAGGCCTACCATTCAAGCAGGCAATATAACGGAGGAAAACTAAACATGCGTAAAACAAAGATTGTATGTACAATCGGACCATCCAGCGAATCACTTGAAAACACGAAGAAGCTTATTCAAGCGGGCATGAACGTCGCTCGTCTGAACTTCTCCCACGGCGATTTTGAAGAGCACGGTAACCGCATCAAGAATATTCGTCAAGCAAATATCGAACTCGGCAAAACAACTGCCATTCTCCTTGATACGAAAGGCCCGGAAATTCGTCTGGGCAAATTGAAAGAAGAGCCAATTGAACTGGTGCAAGGCGAGAAAATCGCTTTGACAACAGAAGAAATTCTTGGCGACGTAACGCGTATTCCGATTACTTATACGGATCTGCCTAACGACGTTTCGGTTGGTTCGACCATTTTGATCGATGACGGCCTAATTGGCTTGACGGTTGAAGAGGTGCAAGGAACAGAAATCATTTGCCGCATCGTCAACAGCGGTCAAATTAAAAGCAAGAAGGGCGTTAACGTACCAGGCGTAAACATCTCGCTTCCTGGTATTACTGAGAAAGACGCGAACGACATCGTCTTCGGCATTGAGCAAGGCGTAGATTTCATCGCGGCTTCCTTCGTGCGTAAAGCAAGCGATGTTTTGGAAATTCGCGAGCTTCTGGAGCGCCACAATGCGGGTCATATTCAAATTATTTCTAAAATTGAGAACCAGCAAGGTGTAGACAACCTTGATGAAATTTTGGAAGTTTCCGACGGCCTGATGGTTGCCCGCGGCGACCTTGGCGTTGAAATTCCAGCAGAAGAAGTACCGCTCGTACAAAAATCGATGATTCAAAAATGTAATCGCGCTGGCAAGCCCGTTATTACAGCAACACAAATGCTGGATTCGATGCAGCGCAACCCGCGTCCGACTCGTGCTGAGGCGAGCGACGTTGCGAACGCGATTTTCGACGGTACAGATGCGATCATGCTTTCCGGCGAAACAGCTGCTGGTAAATATCCAGTTGAATCGGTACAAACGATGGCTCGTATCGCTGAGCGTGCAGAATCGGCTCTTGAATACCGTGAAATTTTCACGAAACAAGCGAATGCACAGCAAACAAGCGTAACGGAAGCAATCTCCCAAGCGGTAGCTAATTCCGCATTTGACCTGAAAGCGAAAGCGATCGTTACTTCGACGCAAAGCGGCTTCACTTCCCGTATGGTATCCAAATACCGTCCGAAAGCGCCAATCATTGCGGTAACAACAGAAGAGACGGTTATGCGTCGCCTGGCACTTGTATGGGGCGTTATTCCGGTTAAAGGCGCACTCGTTGATTCCACAGACGGTTTGTTCGAAAATGCAGTAACCGGCGCACTCAGCACTGGTTTGCTTGCTCTTGGCGATACAATCGTTATTACGGCTGGTGTGCCAGTAGGCCGCTCTGGAACAACAAACCTAATCAAAATTCACCACATTGGCGAGCTTCTGGCAAATGGACAAGGCATCGGCAGCCAAACAGCTACTGGTACAGTAGTCGTTGCCCGCACGCCTGAAGAAGCTATTGCAAAAACAAAACAAGGTTCGATTCTGGTAACCGTATCGACCGATAAAGAATATATGCCTGCATTCGAGAAAGCGGCTGCTGTCGTAACGGAGCAAGGCGGCATTACTAGCCATGCGGCTGTTTGCGGCATCAACCTCGGAATTCCAGTTATTCTGGGCATTTCTAATGCTACAACTATTTTGGAAGATGGCATGGAAGTTACGCTTTACGGCGAAACAGGCGTTATTTACTCCGGCCAATCCAAGTCTGTATAATTTTCAAAAATATAGGAAAGTATATGATTTCGTCATACTTTCTCTATATTTCTCGGACTGAAACGCCGCGCGCCGCCAGAGGACGGCTTTCGGCCGTTTCACCTTAACTGCATATTCTTTGCTCGTATAGACAGAGCAACAACAAGCGATGGTGATTTCACCGTCGCTTTTGTTGAACTTAAAGGGAGGTTTACATGATGAGCAGCCCGTTGTCTGGATGGTTCGCGCATCCGCTGCGCGTCCGTTATCAGGAAACGGATCAAATGGGGGTCGTGTTTCACACGAACTATTTGAACTGGTTTGAAATTGGGCGCACCGAGCTGATACGATCAGCAGGCTTTGACTACAAATCTATTGAACAAAGCGGCATGCTGCTGCCTGTCATCGATTTGCATTGCCATTATGCATTGCCGGCGCGTTATGACGACACACTGCTTATTTGCACGCGCATTTCAGATTTCACTTCCGTGCGTTTATCCTTTGAATCGGAAATTCGCAAAGTAGATGAGGCGTCGTTTAAGCCCGCTTTTTACGAGCAGCAGGAAAGCCTTCCGGGGGAGCGGCTCGTTACGGGAGGAACCAAGCATGTGTGGGTAAATAAGGAGTGGCGACCTATGCGTTTGGACAAAGGGCTCCCCGCGCTGTATGATTTAATGAGGCAGATAACAAGCTGAATGGTGACGGCTGCTGCCAGCATAAACTGGACGGGAGGAATTTATAATGAAAAAATGGCTCATCGCAGCATTGATTATATTGCCTTTGATTGAGTTTTGGGGCATCGTGCAAGTGGGCAGCTGGCTTGGCGGGTGGAAGACGTTTGGGCTCATCGTTTTGTTCAGTATGGTCGGGGCTTATTTGACGCTGGCGGAGGGACGCAGAGTGTGGGCAGAAGCGCAGCTTCAGCTGCAGCAGGGCCAAATACCCGGACGCAAGCTGCTGGAGGGTCTATGTGTGCTGGCTGGCGGTTTGCTGCTGCTTATTCCCGGCTTTTTCAGCGATATCATCGGTCTGACCTTTCTGCTGCCGTTTACCCGTTCTTTTTATCAGCAGATCATGCTGCACTGGCTGGAGAAACGGATACGCGGAGGATCTTTTTCCATACGCAAGTTCTAAGATGTTTACATTAGCTTTACAAATTAATAATACGACACGAATAGTTGTAGCGCATAATAGGGGCATATATGAGGGAGGCGCACAAAATGACAAAACATTTGTCCCACTATGTTAACAGAGATTTAAGTTGGGCCGAATTTAACTGCCGAGTGCTTCAAGAGGCGCAGGATGTAAACAATCCGCTGCTTGAGCGGGCCAAGTTTCTAGCCATTGTATCCAGTAATTTAGATGAATTTATGAGTGTGCGTGTAGCGGGCATTCAAGAGCAAATTAAAGCAGGCTATTCTAAAATTGATTTTACAGGCTATACGCCCGCGGGCTTATGGAAACGATTAATTAAACGCACGAATCAAATGGTGCATGATCAATATAAATCTTATCGGGACGTGCTGCGCGGCTTGGGACGGGAAGGCATTGCCATCCGTTCAATGAGCGAGCTGAATATGACGCAGTCCAAGGCCGTATCGGAGTATTTTCATGAAATTGTATTTCCTGTCCTGACACCGATGGCGGTCGATCAGAGCAGGCCTTTTCCACTTGTACATACGAAGGAATTATATTTAGCTGTTTTATTGCGCCACCCGGAAGCCGCACCTGATGAAGACCCGCTATTCGCGATGGTGCAGGTACCATCGATTTTAGCAAGATTTGTCCCGCTGCCTGAACGCCCGAATAGCAAGAAGCGCGAATATGTGCTGCTGGAGGATCTGATTGAGCAATTTATCGATACCCTTTTCAATGGCTATGGAGCTTATGCGGTGCATGCGTTTCGTTTGACGCGCAATGCTGATTTTACGCTCAATGAAGATGCCGAGGATTTGCTGGAGGAAATTGAGAAGGAGCTGCGCAAACGCCGTTGGGGTATCTCCGTACGGCTTGAGGTTGCTCGCGGCATGCATCCGGATGCGCTGGATATTCTCAAGGATGAGCTGGAAATCGAGGATAACCTGATCGAAATTGATGGACCGCTCGATTTAAGCTTTATGATGAAGTTCGCTCAGGCTATACCAGGCTATGACCATTTGCGTTATGACAAAATGGAGCCGGTCTATCCGATGGAATTTGACGACACTGACGACATGTTTGAAGTGATTCGCCAGCGGGACGTTCTCATGTACCATCCGTATGAATCGTTTGATGCGGTTAATGATTTTGTGCTTCAGGCGGCCACCGATCCGGATGTGCTTGCGATTAAAATGACGATGTATCGGGTCAGCGGCAAGTCAGCGCTCGTTCAAGCGCTGGCTGAAGCAGCCGAATCTGGCAAGCAGGTGACCGTTGTTGTCGAGCTGAAGGCGCGATTCGATGAGGAGCGCAATATTGCTTGGGCGCGCCAGCTGGAGAAAGCGGGCTGCCATGTCGTCTACGGTCTGATTGGATTGAAAACCCATGCGAAAATATTGCTCGTCGTGCGCCGGGAGCAGGACACGCTGCGCCGTTATGTGCATGTGGGCACAGGAAATTACAATGACAGCACAGCGACGCTGTATACTGATATCGGTCTGTTTACATCTCATCCGACAATCGGCGGCGATGCATCGGCGCTGTTCAATGAGGTGACGGGCTATTCCGATCCATATGACTGGAAAGCTTTTGGCGTAGCTCCAACGGATCTCAAGCAGAAGCTGTTCCGCCTTATTGACCGGGAAATCGCCCATGTGGCGGCTGGGAAGAAGGGCCGTGTCATTGCGAAGATGAACTCGCTCTCCAATCAAGAGATGGTCGATAAGCTGTACGAGGCTTCGCAGGCAGGCGTGAAAATCGATTTGATTGTCCGCGGCGTATGCTGCTTGCGTCCTGGTGTTGCTGGCCGAAGCGAGAACATTCAGGTAATCAGCATTGTGGACCGTTATTTGGAGCATGCAAGAGTCATGTATTTCCACAATGGCGGGGAAGAGGAAGTTTATTTATCCAGTGCCGACTGGATGACGCGCAACCTGATGAAGCGGGTGGAGCTGATGTGTCCAGTGTACGACGCGCATTTGCGTCAGACGCTCATCAACATGCTGAACTTGAATTTGAATGACAATGTCAAAGCTAGGAAACTGCAGTCAAACGGCACTTATGTTCATGTTGAAAATGAAAATAAACCGTTCCGCAGTCAATTCGAGGCTAGACATATCCCAGGCTGGAAAGTACAAGTATAAAAAAGAAAAACGCGGTGAGAAAGGAATGCTCCATTCCTTTTTCACCGCGTTATTTTTTATGAAAATATTTAAGGAAAGCAACGATTTCTATGCCTGAATATAATCAGGCAGTTCGAGCACAGGAGTCAGCTTCCACAGCTTGGAAAACTCGGGAGCGAGCTCGCCTACCTCCAGACGCTCAACGGTCAGCGAGCTGCTAGGACGTACGGCATGCAGCTTAAGCTGCTCAGGCGTAAGAGAGACGGCCAGCCTGCTTAGCGCCTGTGTCTCGCTGCGGTCAAGCGCTGAGGCGAGCTGCAGTAGTGTGCCCAGCCTGCAGATTAACTCATAGTCGGATTCGACAAGCATCTCTTTGTAGGGACGGAGCTGCTGCCGTGCCCGACTTTTGCTTTTATAAGATGCGATCGAAGCCGTAATCAAAATTTCCTTATGGGACAATCCATTCAGATGCGAGTTGACGATTAAATAAAACGTATGCTTGGCGTAGTCGTAGTAGTCAATGGAAGCGCCAATTCGAAACAGGCTGGAAGCGGCATCAAGCAAAATCCGCGCTCGCGATGGCATTTGGTGCAGTTCCCTCAGCTCATCGTACAGCTGCAAAGCAAGCCGGTTTACCTGCGATACATGCTGCATCGGTGCAGCGGGATGAAGCATGCTGATGTTATGCAGGCTGAAGCCCAGCACATCCTGATGAGTAGACTCTTGCGAAAATCGTGTATCATGAAAAATGCCGTCGCGCAATCCGGCACCACAAATGATATAGCCCGAAGCTTTAGTCAGCTTGTAAAGCTGGCGCAGCACGGCTAAGCCGGGCACAATAACGTCTACCCGATCTTTGGACAGGCCGGGAAACTTGCTGCGCTTGTCCAGCGGCAGGGCCCGCAGCTGATCAAACACCATTTCGGCGTCCCCTCCGGGTATCGCATAATTATGTGTTTGATGAAAAGGGTAGTTCGTCGCCGCTTGATGGATTTTGCCCAGCGCTCTGGCGGTGCCCCCGACGCCAATCATGGGCAGTCCCTGCGCTTTGGCGAGCCATGGAACGGACTTGAAGGCTTCAAGCGCTGCATTGTCCAGCGCGCGCAAAGCCTCGTCGCTGAGCATGCCTTTGGATGCGAAACGCCGATTCAGGCTCACGCAGCCAAAAGGAAAGGAGACGGAGTGCTGCAGCTTGCGTCCGCGAAACAGCGATACCTCCGTGCTGCCGCCGCCAATATCAACTAATAGACCATCCTCCAGGTCCATCGCATTAATCATCCCAAGGAAGCCAAAGGCTGCCTCTTGCTCGCCGCTAAGCAGTTCTATATCAAGGCCGGTTTCGGCTTTTATCGCTTCCAAAATAACCGCGCGGTTCGAAGCGTTGCGAATTGCCGCTGTTGCCACTGCGCGGATTTCTCCAGTTCGGTTATGGGCGCAAATTAAGCGGAAATGGCTGAGTGTGCCGAGCAGCTCGCTCATTGCCTCAGCTGATAGATTGCCCTGATCGTCAATTCGTTCACTTAGACGCGCCGGGCGTTTGCTCCCATCAATGACGCGGTGTGCTCCGTGTGCTGTTCGCTCATAAACAACGAGCCTCACCGAGTTGGAGCCTATATCTATAATACCAATGCGATGTTCATTCATAGCGAACCTCCGATTTTTTGCAATAATTTATTTTAACATAGCAGATGAAGAATGTCCTAAGATGCGTAAGGCGACATTCAAAGCAAGCTTCTAGGGTTGCGAATCACGATATTCGAGATTTGTCGAATCAAGAATAAAAATGGATGTGTAAGACATATTAAAGGAGGCAGTTTATTAAACAATCTGGAGGTTTTACGAATGAATCAGTTTTCACAAACGAATATTAGCCAACAGCTTTCACAATGCGAGCATCTTCTACAGCAGCTGATGCAGCAAACACAGCAAGCATCAGGCATGTATCAGCAATTGTTGAAGCAAGAACAAGCGAATGCCGCCCAGTTGGAGCAAATTGCTCAGCGTGAGCATCAAGCGGCCCATATTATCCAAACCTCATTGCAAGGTCACCAAAAGGCGATGCAGCAAATGCAGCAAATTTCTAGCATTTGCAATCAAATTTCCAGTTCAAATGCGAACCAATCCTTTGCTTATCAGCAGCCACAGTACCAAGGCTCATCGTTTGGAGAGTTAAATCATTAACCTTCAAGCCATTTGTTTCTTTAGCCTATTATAGGGAAGAAAACTTGCTGCGCAGCAGGCCCTTGTCATTTCGGCATCAATCAATAACAGCAAAAATGAAGCAGCGGCTGTTTCCCGGTATTTTGCCGGGGAGCGGTCGTTTCGTCTATTTACAAACGATTATTAAAGCTTGTATCGTGATCGGTTAGTACTCTGCCTGTTTTTCTGTTAAGATAGAAGACAGGCGTTTACATCTAACTACATAAGCAGGTACCAGATCTGTCAGGGTGTCGAAAGGTGAGGTTATTTCACATGCCAGCAACCCCATCACAATTTTCTTTCTTACTGATAAAGCATTTTTATATGTGCTTTTGTTCACTTTGTTGTCAAAATCATTTATGATTATACGGACGACATGGATTCGAATGATATTTTGCGATGTGAAATTTCCAAGCTAAAGGAGAGAGAACGATGACAGCAACTAAAGGTCTGGAAGGAATTGTCGCCGCTTCTTCGTCAATCAGCTCGATTATTGACGGAGTGTTGACATACCGCGGTATAGATATTGATGATTTGGCAGAAAATGCGACATTTGAAGAGGTTGCCTATTTGTTATGGTATGGCAAACTGCCTAATCGTTCCGAGCTAGCAAAACTGCAAGAGCAGTTAGATGCATACACAGCAATTCCTGAAGGCGTTATCCAGCAAATTAAGCTGTACCCGAAGGACACGAATTCGATGGCGGCACTTCGTACAGCCATTTCAAGCCTTGCTCTATATGATGAGTCGGCTAATGAAATGACTGCTGAAGCTAATCAGCTGAAAGCGATTAAGTTGCAGGCGCAATTGCCAGCCGTTGTAGCAGCGTTCGCTCGCATTCGTGAAGGCAAAGATCCAATTGCTCCGAAGAAAGGCGTATCCATCGCCCATAATTTCCTGTACATGCTTACGGGCAAAGATCCTGAAGAGGTTGCAGTGAAAGCGCTTGATCAGGCACTTGTGCTGCATGCTGACCATGAGCTTAACGCATCTACATTTGCGGCACGTGTAACGGTAGCGACTTTATCTGACATTTATTCCGGTGTTACCTCGGCAATCGGCGCGCTCAAAGGCCCGCTGCATGGCGGCGCTAATGAAGCGGTAATGGTTATGCTGGAGGAAATCGGCTCCTTTGCCAATGTTGAGCCATATATCAACAATGCGCTTGCGAACAAGCAGAAGATTATGGGCTTCGGTCACCGCGTTTACAAAAACGGCGATCCACGCGCCAAGCATCTGCAAAAGATGTCGCAAGAGCTCGGCAAGCTGACTGGAAATTTGGAGCTTTATGAAATGTCGATCAAGATCGAAGAGCTCGTTACCGGTCAAAAAGGCCTTAAGCCAAATGTAGATTTCTACTCTGCTTCCGTCTATACGACACTAGGCATTGCTCGTGATCTATTTACGCCAATTTTTGCGATTAGCCGCGTTTCCGGCTGGAGTGCTCATATTCTTGAGCAATACGAGAACAATCGCTTGATTCGTCCTCGCGCCGACTATATCGGTCCAGTCAACGCGAAATATATTCCAATCGACGAGCGCTAAGCGCTGCTTTTAGTACCGTTACACAAATTAAAGGAGGAATTATAAACAATGGCTCAATTCGAAAAATTCGCATTACCTACTGAAGGCGACAAAATCACTATCGACAACGGTGTGCTGAACGTTCCTAGCAATCCAATCATTCCTTTCATCGAAGGCGACGGCACAGGCCGCGACATCTGGCGCGCTTCGAAACGCGTGCTTGACGCAGCTGTAGCGAAAGCTTACGGCGGCGACAAAAAGATCGCTTGGTACGAAGTTTTTGCCGGCGAGAAAGCATTCAATGAATACGGCGAGTGGCTGCCAGCTGATACGCTGACAGCGATTCGTGAATATATCGTAGCAATCAAAGGTCCTTTGACTACGCCAATCGGCGGCGGCATCCGTTCCCTGAACGTAGCGCTTCGCCAAGAGCTTGACCTGTACGTATGTCTGCGTCCTGTTCGTTACTTCGACGGCGTTCCTTCCCCTGTAAAACGCCCTGAGCTGGTTGACATGGTTATTTTCCGTGAAAACACAGAGGACATTTATGCAGGTATCGAGTACCAAGAAGGTTCCGCAGAAGTGAAAAAAGTGATCAACTTCCTGCAAACTGAAATGGGCGTTAACAAAATCCGTTTCCCTGAAACTTCCGGTATCGGCATCAAGCCGGTTTCCAAAGAAGGTTCGCAGCGCCTTGCCCGCGCAGCAATTGAATATGCGCTTAAGCATGGCCGCAAGTCGCTTACACTGGTACACAAAGGCAACATCATGAAATTTACAGAAGGAGCTTTCAAAAACTGGGGCTACGAAGTAGCTGAAACAGAATTTGCAGAGCAAACCTTCACTTGGGGTCAATATGACCGAATTAAAGAAGCAGAAGGCACAGAAGCTGCAAATGCAGCACAAGCAGCTGCGGAAGCAGCAGGCAAGCTGATCGTGAAGGACGCTATTGCGGACATCGCTTTGCAGCAAGTTCTGACTCGTCCGACTGACTTTGACGTAATCGCAACGCTGAACCTGAACGGCGACTACCTGTCCGATGCACTTGCAGCGCAAGTTGGCGGTATCGGTATCGCTCCAGGAGCAAACATCAACTACTTGACTGGACATGCTATTTTTGAAGCTACGCATGGTACAGCTCCTAAATATGCAGATAAAGACGTTGTTAACCCAGGCTCGGTTATTCTCTCCGGCGTAATGCTGCTTGAGCACCTTGGCTGGCAGGAAGCGGCTGACCTGATCTACAAAGGTCTGGAAGCATCGATCAACAACAAAACAGTAACTTATGACTTTGCCCGCTTGATGGATGGCGCTAAAGAAGTGAAATGCTCCGAGTTCGCTGACGAGGTTATTAACAACTTCTAGAACCAACAATGGCTGGAGGTAATGAGACAATGGCAATCAAACGCAGAAAAATTACTGTTGTTGGAGCAGGCTTCACAGGCGCTACAACTGCCCTGATGGCAGCACAAAAAGAGCTAGGCGACGTTGTGCTCGTCGATATTCCACAATTGGAAAACCCGACAAAGGGCAAAGCGCTTGACATGCTTGAATCGACACCAGTACAAGGCCTTGATGTTAACATTATCGGGACGTCTGACTATGCAGATACGAAGGATTCCGATGTCGTTATAATTACTGCAGGCATTGCCCGTAAACCCGGCATGAGCCGTGACGATCTTGTTAACACCAACGCGGGTATCGTGAAATCCGTTTGTGAGAACGTAAAGGCAACAAGCCCTAACGCTTATGTCATTATTCTTAGCAACCCGGTTGACGCTATGACTTACGTTGCTTACCAAGCGCTTGGTTTCCCTAAAAATCGCGTTATCGGCCAATCCGGCGTTCTTGACACTGCTCGTTACTGCACATTTATTGCGCAAGAGCTTAACGTTTCCGTGGAAGATGTTCGCGGGTTCGTGCTTGGCGGTCATGGCGATGATATGGTTCCACTTGTTCGGTATTCCAACGCTGGCGGTATTCCTATCGATAAGCTGATCTCTGCTGAGCGCATTGAAGCGATTGTACAGCGCGCTCGTGTTGGCGGCGGCGAAATCGTTAATTTGCTCGGCAACGGCAGCGCATATTATGCGCCAGCTGCAGCGCTTGTGCAAATGACGGAAGCGATCTTGAAGGACAAAAAACGCATTATTCCAGTTATCGCTTACCTTGAAGGCGAATATGGCTATGACGATCTGTTCATGGGCGTACCCGCGGTTATTGGCGGCGATGGCATTGAGAAAGTGCTGGAGCTTGATTTGACGGCAGAAGAAAAGGCTGCGCTTGATCAATCAGCGCAATCGGTTCGAAATGTTATCCAAATCGTAACTGCTTAATGGACTTAGCTAAAGCAAGCTGGCTTTTATAAAAGATTTAGTACGGGAGGACCCTGACACTTTGCTGGCAGGGTTTTTCCGTTTGAAATATAAGAAGTTGTAAGGTTCCCCCTTATAATGGGCTTATATTTGTAATGGGTCTATTTTTTAGGATGCTTAATGTGCAAAGGGAGGGAAAGAAGCATGCTGGAGCAAGCTAGAGCCGAGCTGAAACGGGTGTACGGCTATGACTCGTTTCGACCTGGACAGGAAGCCATTATTCAAGGAATACTGGAAGGCCGGGATACGCTTGCCATTCTCCCAACTGGCGGAGGCAAGTCCGTCTGTTACCAAATACCGTCCTTGCTGCTGAATGGAACGACGCTTGTTGTTTCTCCGCTTATATCGCTTATGAAGGATCAGGTCGATGCGCTGAACAGGCTCGGCATTCCAGCGGCTTTTTTGAACAGCTCGCTTGGAGCTGTAGAATACCGGGAAGTGCTGCGAAGCGCGTTCAGAGGCGATTACAAGCTGCTGTATGTGGCGCCAGAGCGGCTTGATGCGCCAATGTTCAGCTCACTTAGCGAGCAGATGGAAATTCCGATGATCGCCATTGATGAGGCCCACTGTGTCTCGCAGTGGGGGCATGATTTCCGCCCAAGCTATCGCCAGCTGGCAGGCTGGATTGGACAGCTCGCTAACCGTCCGCTAGTTGCAGGCTTTACCGCAACGGCAACGGACGAGGTGGCGCGGGATGTATCGGCTATGCTGGGCATGCATGATCCGAATATTTTTGTGAGCGGCTTTGCTAGGCCGAATTTATCGTTGTCGGTCATTAGCGGGGCGGACAAAAAGAAATTTTTGCAGAAGTTTATAACCGAGCGCGAAGAGCAGTCGGGCATTATTTATACGGCTACGCGCAAAGAAGCCGAGTCCGTGCATGATCAGCTTGTACGCAAAGGGATTGCCGCAGGCAAATATCATGGCGGCTTGTCCGACGAGGAGCGAGCGACGACTCAGGAGCGCTTCCGTTTCGATGAACTGCGCGTAATGGTCGCCACGAATGCGTTTGGCATGGGCATTGACAAGCCTAACGTGCGTTATGTGCTGCACTGGCAAATGCCCGGCGACGTTGAGTCGTATTATCAGGAAGCGGGCCGGGCGGGACGCGACGGCGAGGAAAGCGAATGCATTTTGCTGTTCGAGCCTCAGGATGTGCAGGTGCAGCGGTTTCTTATCGAGCAGGGCGTCGGCGATACAGAACGGAAGTCGATTCAGCTGTCCAAGCTGAATACGATGATGAACTACAGCCGGACGCATCGCTGCCTGCAGCAGTTTATCGTCGATTATTTTGGCGAGAAAAATGTAGAGCCGTGCGGAAAATGCGGCAACTGCCTCGATAAAAGCGAGCTGGTTGATCGAACGTCAGAAGCGCAGAAGGCCCTTTCCTGCGTTGGCAGAATGCGCGGCCGGTTTGGCGTGACGATGGCAGCTAAAGTTCTTAAAGGCTCACGCGACAAACGGCTGCTGGAGTTCAGGCTGGATGAGCTCACTACATATGGGCTGTTCAGCAGCTGGCCAGAGAAGGAAATTACCGATTGGCTATATTGGCTTGTAGCCGAGGGCTACTTGCGGATGAGCGATGGGCAATATCCGACCGTCTCGCTCACGACGAATGCTTTGCCTGTTCTGGAAGGCAAGGAGACGGTCATGCAGCGTTTGCGGACAACGGTAAAACGCAGGGATTCGGGGCAGGGCGGAATGGCTTCGCCGCTGTTCGATGCGCTCAAGCAGTGGCGCAAAGAGACGGCAGCCCGCGAAAATGTGCCGCCGTTTATGCTGTTTTTTGATGCAACGCTCAAGGAACTGGCTGATGCCAGACCACTCACGGAAGATGAGCTGCTGCAAACGAAAGGGATTGGTGCAGCCAAGGCGCGGAAATATGGTGCCGAGGTGCTGGCTATTATTGGCGAGCATGCAGGCAAGCCTAACGAGGCAGCTGGCGGTGCAGCAGGAGGGGCAGCTTCCTTTGGCTCCGGGCAGGCATCTGCTGTTGGGCAGTCAAGGACGGCTTCCGCAGAGTCTTCCAGCAGGGCAGGGAATGATGAAACGCCTAGCCATGTGCTGTCTTTAGAGCTGTTTAATGAAGGCAAATCGCCGCAGGACATTTCCGCAGAGCGCGGCCTCAGCCGGGTAACGGTGGAAGGGCATATTATCCGCTGTGCGGAGGAGGGCTATGAGCTGGACTTTAGCCGAATTATTCCCGCCCATCGCGAAGAGGAAATTGTAGCAGCCATTATGGAGCTGGGTCCCGAGAAGCTGCGTCCGATTAAAGATGCGCTGCCGGACGATGTCGATTATTTTGCGATCCATGCCGTTATTTTTAAATACGGCCTGAAGGCAGAGGATTGAGCGAAGGCTAGTTTTTTAACGGAGTAAGTTAATGGGTTTATGGAAGTTCTTTGTATTTGCTAGGTTCATTTAGTATACTGTGTTTAGTAGAAAAACGGTGCTAATGCAGCGCTGGCGGGCACTCATCGCATCGCAACAATAAAGCTTGCGCATTTAAGCGCAAGCTTTGCCATGCGAGAATAAAGCCGATGCTTGCCTAGCGCTTGCTGCCCCGCAAATTTTTTTAGGAGGAAAGCTGAATGTATAACGTAATGGTTTTGCTGCATTTATTGGGCGCTGTAGGGATGGGTTTTTATATCGTGCTGCCGATTA
This sequence comes from Paenibacillus sp. Leaf72, assembly GCF_001422685.1. Taxonomy (NCBI): domain Bacteria; kingdom Bacillati; phylum Bacillota; class Bacilli; order Caryophanales; family Paenibacillaceae; genus Paenibacillus; species Paenibacillus sp. Leaf72. The sequence continues at coordinate 324,487 of NZ_LMLV01000030.1, forward strand.
TGATTGGCCGGGCATCGAAGCTTGCAGGAGTAGGGCAGGAAGGGTTGGCTGATGGCCTGCTGTCGGCAAACCGGGTCGCACAATATTTTCTCATTGTCCAACTGCTGACAGGCGGCTACATGATGTCGAAAGGCGATTATGCCGTAATCTGGATGATTATTGTAACGGTTTTGTTTTTGGGGATTGCCGCATTGGGCGGTATTATTACGAAGCCGCTGAAGCGCATCGTTTCTTCTATTCGTGAAGGTCAAAGCGCTTCCGCACATATCGGCAAAGCTCGCGTCATGAGCCTAATCGTGCTGGTGCTGTACCTGGTTGTTATTTATTTTATGCGTTTCCCGATTTTTGCTACAGTATAGCAAGTCGGCAAGTGAACACCGTGTTTGTTTGATTATGGAAGGAAAGCGAACTCAAATCAACGTTGCAGGGGGCGGAGAATGTGGGACAAGCATCACCAGACATCATTACATTCGGAGAATCGATGGCGCTATTTATGCCGCAGGAGCATAAGGCGATTGAACGGGCGACTACACTGGAGCAGGGCTTCGGCGGGGCGGAAAGCAATGTCGCCATTGGCCTTTCACGCTTAGGAAGCTCGGTAGGCTGGTTCGGCGCTCTTGGTAATGATCCTTTCGGGCGGATTATATTGAAAACGCTTCGCGGGGAAGGGGTAGATGTATCCCGCGTCAGGCTGAGCGAAGAAGCGCCAACGGGCATGATGTTCCGCGAGACGGTAGCAGGCCGCATGGCCGTGCATTATTACCGCAAGCATTCTGCTGCAAGCCGGATGGAGCCAGAGCATCTTGATGAGGCGTACATTCAAGGATCGAAGCTGCTGCATGTAACGGGAATTACAGCGGCGCTTAGCGAGAATTGCCGCCGGACGGTGCGCAGAGCCATCGACATTGCAAAGGATGCTGGCGTCAAAGTAAGCTTTGATCCCAATTTGCGGCTGAAGCTTTGGTCGATCGAAGAAGCGCGGGAGGTGCTGCTGCCCTTTGCGGCTGATGCGGATTACTTTTTGCCGGGCTGGGATGAGCTGATGCTGCTTTACAACACAGATAGCTATGATGTTGTAAAGCAAAAGCTGCTTGAACTGGATGCGGTGAAGATCATTAAAGGCAAAGATGATGCGACGATCGTGCTGGATGGCAGCGAGGAAACGGCTGTTCCTTTCTATAAGGCGGACAAGGTTATTGATACGGTCGGAGCGGGCGATGGTTTTTGCGCTGGCTTTTTGGCAGGGATTATGAAGGGAATGACGCCTGTCGAAGCTGTAAAGCTTGCGAGCATCAATGGCTCACTCGTCGTTCAAATGCGTGGAGATTGGGAGGCGCTTCCAGAATGGAGCGTTGTCGAGCAGCGAATGAGCGATAAAGCATGGGTGGAGCGTTAATTATGGCTGAAGCGAATGTTCCGTCGTCTAAAGGACAGCGCCGCCGCGAGGCGATTCTGCAGCTGCTTAAGCAGCAGGGGCGCGTTACGATTTCCGAGATTGTGGAGCAATTCGATTGTTCGGAAGCGACCGCAAGAAGAGACTTAGAGCAAATGGAAGCCAGCTATCCGATTATTCGCACGATTGGCGGGGCGATGTATGATGGGCTCAGCGTCGTTCGTGATATGGGCTTTTCGGAAAAGCAGGATATTTCGTACCTGGAAAAAGAAAGAATTGCCGCGAAGGCGGTATCGCTTATTCAGGAGGGCGATGTCATCGGCCTGTCCGGCGGCACGACCAATTATTTGATTGCCAAGCAGCTTAAACTCAGAAGCGGCATTACCGTCGTGACGAATGCAGTGAATATTGCGATGGAGCTGGCGGGGAGCCCGATTCAAGTCGTTGTCACGGGCGGCATTATGCGCCACAACAGCTTTGAGCTTTGCGGGCCGCTGGGAGAAGGCATGGTCGATCATTTGAATATTGGCAAAATGTTCATTGGCGTTGATGGTGTATCGGCAGGCGGGGGCATTACGACGTATTCGGAACAGGAAGCGCAAATTGCCAAAGCGCTGATTAGGCGATCCGTTGAGACGTATGCGGTGTTCGATCAGACGAAGGTTGGCAAAATGTCACTGTTCTCGATTTCGCCGCTTGCAGCGCTGCAAGCTTTCATTACCGATCAGCCGATTGAAGGCGAGCTTAAGCTGGCGGCACAGCAGCTCAATATTGACGTTTACGTAGCAGAAACGAATAGTTAGCAATGGTAAGGCAGCAGGAGCATGGAAAGTGGCTCCTGCTGCCTGTTTTTTACATTCCTAGCCTTTGTCGCATAAAATGGGGGGGCAATCTGCCAGCTGTCGTTTAGTATTGACAATAAATAAACGATCGTTTATTATTGACGCATGAGACTAAGAGATGAAAATAAAATAGAATTAATTTTTGAAGCTACGATTCAGTTGATTAACGAAATTGGCATTTCGGAAACGTCCATTTCTAAAATCGCCAAGCGGGCGAATGTGTCTGCGGCTACGATTTACATTTATTTTGAGAATAAGGAGGATATGCTCGGCAAGACGTATTTAAAAGCGAAAAAAATAATGAGCGATAAGCTGTTTAATGGGGTAGACCATTCGGCACCGATCGAGCAGCGCTTTAATCTGTACATTCGCAATTTTATCCAATTTGTACAGGAGCACAAATCTTATTTTTTGTTTATGGAACAAATCTCGAACTCGCCACTGCTGCAAAATTGGTGCTTGGAAGAAAGCGCAGCGCTGTATATGCCTATATTTGAGTTTTTTGAGAGCGGCAAGCAGCAGCAGCTGTTCAAGGATGTAGATAATCATATGCTCATTACGTATTCCATTTTGCCGGTAGCCGAGCTGGTTAAAGAGCAGTTTAAAGGTGATTTTGAGTTTACGCCTGAAAAGCTGGATAGCGCGATTAAAATGAGTTGGGACGCGATAAAGCGATAAAACGATAAATTTTTTTTAAGTTTAATGAATGATCATTCATTAATTAAATATAAAGCAGCGGAATCGTGCCGATAAGTACACGGACAATGGCAACTTCCACTGCTGCTGCTCAATATTTAAAGGTCGGCTGCCTTTAATTCAGGGAGTCGGCCTTTATTTTTCGCAGCGCTATTCGTTTCATTTGCATCATATAGATACCGTAGCTCTGCAATAAAATAAAGCATGGAAGCAGATCGAGCCGATATCTTGCTTGTATTTCAATCCAAAGCTGCACGAACGCATAGCCCAGCAGTAAAATCAGAAAAAGCATGTGGCCGGCCTTATGCTGCTCGGCAAACCGGCTGCGCCATAAGCTGTACAGCGAATAGACTCCTGCTGCGCTCATGGCAGTGAAGAGGAAGCGCTCCGCTATTTTTAGGACGGCAGCAAGCTGTTCCTGATTCATATCCTTCAAGCTCCACATAACCGCCGAATCCTCTTCGCCCCAAAAAATAGCGAGCTTGCGCGCAAACAGTGAGGCGACTGCGGCCGGATCGGCGAGACGCTCCTTGATCAATGCCAGCTCTGCTGCGTCACGCTCCTCGCCAAGCTTAAATTGCAGCACGTACTTGCCATCCTCAAGCGACCATCTGCCATCTGTTTCCGCATTTAATCCTACGACGAATTTCCAATAAGGCTCCCGGTTAGATAACGGGTATTGCGAGGCTTCGCTTTGCACGAGTGCATAGCTGGCTAAAGCTTGCACCATATAAAAAATAATAAACACGCCGGCGGCACGGGCAAGCAATAATGTAGTGGATTTTCCAATCGATAGCCCGGCAGGCCTGTAATCGCCCGATTTAGCTTTGAACAAGCGAAATAGCAGTTGAAAGGCAGCAAAGCCAGCTAAATACACGAGGCTTAGCGGTCTCATCAAGTTCGCAAGTCCGAAGGCGAGGCCGATTAGAAGCCAGCCATATTTGTTTTCGAAGCGTTTACTAATGATGAGCAGGCAGCCGAATGTGAAAAAGAATGTCGACCAATGCTGATTCGTCAGTACCGAGCACATGATGATATTGGGAATATAGAGCGCATACAGCAGCCCCGCAATTCGCGCCGTATGCTCGTTAAACAGCTCTAGGGCAGCGTAATAAACGAGCAGCACGGTCGCTGCACTGAACAGCACATTAACTAGCTTAAGCATGAACAGCGCTGCTCCGCCAAATAGCTTGATCATACCTGCTTCATACATCGTAAAGCCAAACTGGTACACCCAGCTGAGAAAATATTCATCCTGATTAAATGAAAAATCGCCTGCTGCCGCTAGCTTGGCAGCATTATACATAAACAGGAAATCGGAATCGGGAGGTGTATCGATCCAAATAATCCAGCCGAGCCGGGACAGCAGGCTGATCGCTATAAGTGCGAGCAAATAGCTTTTAGCCGATATTTGGCGTCCAAGCAACCAGGAGGCGGCAAATATAAGGATGAGCGTAAGGAAAACACCGCTAGCGGCAAGCAAGGGACTTTGGAGCAGCTGCGCTGTATTCATAAAGGAAGCAGCGAAAACGACAACGAAAAATAAGCCTCCTATAAAAGTGAGCGTTTGAGCAGAAAAAGAACGTATCGATTGGAATGAGTGGAATAAGCGCATAGCTTCTCCTTTCTTTAAGCGGAATGACTTATCCAATTTTATCCGAAATAGGTTAAAGAGGCTAGCTGTGAGCTGCAATTGGATTCATCTGCCGGAAATAAGCTTAATTAAAGCGAAGTTTATGCTGGATATTCCATACGAATAAAGCCGCCCCTGCTGTTAGGCAAGGACGGCTTTATTAATAGAGAAGATAGTTTAATTCCGGGAAGCATCGAACACAAGCTTGCCGCCTACCCAAGTATGGCTCACTGCGGAGAAATCAGCATCCGTCAAAATGACATCTGCTTGCTTGCCGCATGCGATAGAGCCCGTCTGCTCGTAGATACCGAGCTGCTTAGCCGCATTACCGCTGGCGCAGCGGCTGACTTCGGCGACAGACAGCGCAGTGTTGGCCAGCATGTACCGGAAGGCACGCAGCATCGTCAGACTGCTGCCTGCGAGACTGCCGCTGCCTTGCAGGCGGGCAACCTGATCTTTCATCTCGACGGCCAAGCCGCCAAGCGAGTAATTCCCGTCGGGCATGCCCGCTGCCGACATGGCATCGGTAATGAGAATAAGCTTGTCTGCCGGTTTGGCAGCTGCAAGCAGCCGGATCGCTCCCGGATGGACATGATGGCCATCGGCTATGAGCTCGGCATATATCCGCGGATCGCTGAGAACAGCGCCGACGGTTCCCGGCTCGCGGTGATGCAGCGGACGCATCGCATTATACGTATGGACGGCGTGGGACATTCCAGCGTCTGCTGCGGCTTCGATATCCGCGAAGGAGGCATCGGTATGGCCGCAAGCGGCGACGATATTATTTTCAGCAAGCCAGGCAATGAGCGGAAGTGAGCCTTCCCGTTCAGGCGCAAGTGTCAAAATTTGAATCAAATCGGGAAACTCTGCAGTCCATGCCTCCAGCCAGTCCTGCCGAGGAGGCGAGAGGTAAGCGGGATTTTGCGCACCGATCCATTTTTCATTCAGAAACGGTCCTTCCAGATGGACACCAAGCAGTGCGGCATAGGGCATGTCGCCGCTTCTGTAATCCGCTGCGGCATGCAGAACCGACTCGATCGCTTCTTTAGAAGCGGTCATCGTCGTCGCCAGCATACCCGTTGTGCCCTGGGAGGCGTGGAAACGGGTAATCGTGTCGTAGCTGCTGCGGCTGGCATCCATAAAGTCGGCGCCAAAGCCGCCATGCACATGGACGTCGATAAAGCCTGGCAATAAATAGCCGCCGGCTCCATCTATAGCGGGCAGCGCCTGTTCTTCAGCACTAAGAACAGCAGCATTTTCCAGCAGGCGGTAAATGAGGCCATTTTTAATAACAGCACTGCCAGCAATGATCCGGTCTTCCAAGACGATATGGACGTGATGAATCACCCATGAGAAGGGCGAGTTTTTCATATTACTTCAGCTTCCTTCCGGCTTCGCGGTCGAGAAGCACGATAACCCGGGGATGAGTCTGGAGCAGCGAAGCTGGCACATCAGTTGTAATAGGGCCGGTCAACGCTTGCTCTACGATCTCCGCTTTATCTGCGCCGCGAACCACGAGTATAATGGTGTGTGCTTTCAGGATGGAGCCGACACCCATCGTCAGCGCCATCTTCGGAACTTCTGCGGCCGATGAGAAAAACCGGGCATTTGCTTCCAGCGTTGCCGCCTTCAGTTGGACGGCATGGGTACCCGCGGATAGCAACGCATCAGGCTCATTAAAGCCGATATGTCCGTTATGTCCAAGCCCAAGCAGCTGAATATCGATTGGATTTTGCTCCAGCAGCTGGTCGTAACGGTCGCATTCGGCTTTCAAATTTTCAGCCAGCCCATTAGGCAAATGATAATGATCGTCTGCAATATCAATATGGGAAAATAACTGCTGCTTCATATAATAAGCATAGCTTTGTTCATGCTCGGCAGGCAGGCCTACATATTCGTCCAAATTGACGGTAGTCGTCTGGGCGAACGAGACTTCCTTGCTGCGATATGCTTCTATTATTTTGGCATAGATGCCTAGAGGTGTCGAGCCTGTAGCGAGCCCTAGCACCGCATTTGGCTTCTCTTGGATTTTATTAATAATGGTTTGAGCCGCATAAGCGTCAAGCAGTTCCCAGTCGTTAAAGTGAATGATTTGCATCATGAAGCGCCTCCTTCAGGTTATGATTTTATTTTAAACTAAAAATATCTTTTTAACAATAATTTTGATTGTAAAGTTCAAATTAATGATTTTTACAATCAATTTAACATGTACTCACAGCGTATGTTATGATGGACGGATAGAATATTTGCAGGAGGTAAAGGCAATGACGACAACGCAGCGTACGGAGGCGGAGGAAGCGGCGAAAACCGCGAAACGCAAAAATGAGCATATCCGCATTTGCTTGCAGGAGGAAGTGAACGGCCAGCATATCGATACAGGGCTTGATCGACTGCGGTTCCGTCATAATGCGCTGCCTGAGCTGTCATTTGAGGAAATTGAACTTAAGACGGAGTGGTTCAATTCGCCGATGAAAGCGCCGCTGCTCGTCAGCTCTATGACCGGAGGCACCTCGGAGGCTGGGGCTATTAACCGCCGCCTGGCAGAGGCTGCCGAGGCACGAGGCTGGGCGATTGGTCTGGGCTCCATGCGGGCCGCTATTGAGCGTGAGGACTTGGCCGCCTCCTTTCATATCAGAATGGAGGCGCCTTCGGTACCGATCATCGCCAATCTCGGAGCGGTACAGCTGAATTACGGCTTCGGTACCGATGATTGCTTGCGTGCAGTTGACATAGCAGAGGCGAATGCCCTCGTGCTTCACGTCAACAGCATGCAGGAGGTTTTTCAGCCGGAAGGCAACACGGACTTTCGCGGCTTGCTGACGCGAATTGAGCAAGTATGCCGCGCCCTCCCTGTGCCAGTCGGTGTGAAGGAAGTAGGCTGGGGCATTGATGCGGGTACCGCCGCAATGCTTGCGAATGCAGGCATTTCCTTTATTGATGCCGCTGGAGCGGGGGGCACATCCTGGAGCCAGGTCGAGAAATACCGGGCGGGTGAAGGATTGCGCCGGCAAGCTGCGGAGGCATTCGCCGATTGGGGCATTCCGACAGCGGAAAGCGTTAGCGCGATTCGCAGCACATTGCCGCATATGAGCGTTATAGCGAGCGGCGGATTAAGGCATGGTGTTGATGCGGCTAAAGCGATTGCGCTTGGAGCGAATCTCGCTGGCTTTGGGCGTGTCTTATTGCCGCAAGCGGTGCATGGGACAACCGACCTGTCAATTCGCCAGCTTACCCAGCAGTTTGAGCGAATTGAGTTTGAATTAAAGGCGGCGATGTTCGGCATTGGCGTCCGCACAATTGAGCAGCTTCGCCAGACGGATCGGCTTGCTTCGAAAGCCGACTAATCATGACATAGCCTACATAACAAACGAAGGGACCGCAGCCTATTTAATCAGGCCGGTCCCTTCGATTTTGATTCGGGCATTGACGGCGAATTGCAGCGTCGGGTAAATATTTTGCCATTGCTGCCAGGCTGCTTCGCCAGCATGAGTCGCCCGGTAATGCAGGCCAAAGCCGAAAGGATCGACGCCAGCCTGCTGTATTTTTATCAGCAGCTTATCCGTCAATTTGGAGTAATCTTGGCTTAGCTTTTGCTCCACCTGTCCCCAGCCCTGGTCAAACAAATGTGGAGGTGCTTCCTCCATAAGCACTTTTATGCGAACGTCCATGTTTAATTGAAGCTTGCCATTATGCTCGCTAAAGTGATAATGGCTTTTAATTTTGCTGATGGCTCCCACAATCCGATTGTTTGAGAAACTTCCTTGAATCGAAGACTTCTCGTAGTTTTGAGCCAACTGGTTAAATAGCTGTGATTCTTCCGGCTTTAGGACGAGCTTGATTTTCGTTTTATCCAGCAGCGCCGTGTGGTTAATAACATAGCCGCTGTTGCCTTCGTTGCGAATAATCGGCATGATGGGGTCCAAACCTTTTTCCATGACGCGCCTCGTCAGATCCGAAAGATTTTCTACATACGTATAGGGATTGTCCGTTCCATCTGCACTGAAGCTTAGAAACAGCGCATTTCCCGGATAGCGCTCCGCCTGGGGATTAATTTTCAAAATCGTCCGGGCATCCGGCTTGCCAATCGCCAAATTCGCAATACTTTGTATATCCCGCCGTCTTTTCATCCAATCCAGCACAGGGGAATAATCCTTATAAGCAACGCGCTCACCGATGAGAAAAATTTTGCAATGGCCAAAGTCCAATTCCTTGTCCACATGGGCTTTCAGCATACGCACACCTTCGGCGATGCTTGCGGCTTCAATTGTTTCTACTTGCGCTTTGCCAGCGCCGGGCTCGATTTTCGGTGAGGCAATGGCCAGGCGCAGCGTAATGAGAAAAGGATTTTGTTTTTTGCCACTGTAATCGATACCCATCGCCACGATAAAATAACGTTTGTCAATATCTTTAAAGCCGCAGCCGCTTAATGCTGTACAGGCCAACAGCATGCACAAAGCTAGCAGCGTGAGCTTTAACGAGCGCATCTTCATGCGGATTTACGCTCCTTTCGGCTAAGCATGAACACGGAAATCACGATGGCTATATAAGAAAACAGCATCGCCGTCAGCCAATAGCGCGTAAACATAAACTCTAAGCGTTCATCGCTGAAAAACAAATAAATTACGGCAGCTACAGCAAACACGCCGCAAATCATATAGTTGATAACGGGCGTTTCCTCGAAGTCGGTTGCCATTTTCAGCTTGGGGAAGCAGCTTTTAATAAATTCCATCGCTTGATGCCAGCAGCTCATCGTATAAATGAGCGATAGATTTAGATACACAATCAGGAACAGAAACAATACCCGTTCGATAAAACCGTATTGCAGTGTAATCGAGTCAGCAGTCATGCTCCATACATAAAGGTATTCATCTACCGCTTCAGTACCATGGAATCCGATAGGCACGAAGAAGGAAATGCTCAAAATAATCATGCCAAATATCGGTACGAGCCAGCGATACGTATAGCTGAAATTCGGCGGCAGTAGACGATTAAATATCGACAGATTGAAAAATCCGGTGAATACAAATACCCCGGCGGCAATAGAGCCAAGCTCTGGGCGCACCATCACAAAATTGGCGACAGTATGAATGGCATCCCAATTTAACTGCGGGCTTCTCACCATTTTGAACAGCACGAAAAAAATAATCGGCGCATTGAGCAGCAGCCCAACCTCGATAATATGCTGTACGGATAACGTCGAGCGTGAGGCCGCATAGCCGCAGGCAATAACAAGCAGGCATAAAATGACCAGCGGATTCAGCTCCGGATTGAAAAAGCGGTTGATCATGATCGCAAAGGCGGCCACGACAATAGTAGACGATACGAAGCAAATAATCGCTACATAAACCATAATGGGCGAGACGAGCCACCGCGGCCAATAGGCCCGTAAAATTTCAGGCAGCCCCATGCCGGGAAAATGCGCTAGCGCAGCAGTATAGGCATAGGTGAGCAAAGTTCCGGTGGCCCCGGAAATCAGCATCGAGGAGACGGCGCCACTGTAACGGTGTTCGATTAGAATATGCGGCACATACAGCATCAAGTTGACGAAGCTGGTCAGAAAAAAGTTGTAAAAGAAGTAGCGTGTCATTCCACCTTTACCTGCCCAATGTCCCCTGACTGTGATTTTGTGCCTGCAAACATGCGGAAATAAGGCTTGCCGAAGCTTCGCAAATTGCATAAATAGACCACGTACATGAATGAGCCGACGGTAACTCCGGTAATGCCGAAAAAGATAGCCATCACAATGAGTGGATATTTCAAAAAGCGGATAGCAAATGACAAGGAATTGACCGGAACGACAAAATTGGAAATGGCGACGACGGATGTCACAATAATCATAATGCTGCTGACGAGACCGGCCTGCTGGGCTGCTTGTCCCAAAATAAGACCGCCGACGGTTGTAGCCGTTGAGCCAATGTAGCGGGGCAGCCGAATACTAGCCTCAATTAGCGCTTCGATCATAAATAGCATAACCATTACCTCAATAAAGGACGGGTAGGGTACAGCCGAGCGGCTTCCGGCGATGGAGAGTGCCAGCTGTACCCGAAAGAGCTCTGGATTGTAAGAGATAATGGATACATAGAGGGCAGGCAGCGTAATGGTCAATACAACCGCAACATAGCGCAGTAAGATAAGCGTGCGGGTCATCCAAAAGGCTTCGTAGTTATCCTCGACCGCATGCATAAAGTCAAAAAAGGTGACAGGCAGCACTAGAGCGAACATATTTCCTTTTATGAGAATGGCGATTTTACCATTGGAGATAGCCGTCGTAATGCGATCCGGGCGCTCGGTAATCAGGACAGTAGGGAACAGATGCCACTGCTTTCCGGTTAAAATCGTTTCCAGCTCGCCTGCGGCCTGCAGCATCTCGGTTTGCGCTTTCGTCAGTCTTTGCCTCAACTGATTCAATACAGTCGGATCGACGCGGCGCTGATCGAACAGCACAATAATTTCCGTCTTCGACAGCGACCCAACGGTGTGTTCCTCTACACACAGCTCAGGAGAGTGGTACATGCTGCGGATGAGGTTAAGCGATTTTTTCAAATCTTCGTTCAACGCAAGCTGCGGTCCTTGAATTGCACTTTCTACTTGGGTTTGGGTACTTTCATTACTAATAATTTTCGCTGTGTAAAGCGAGTAAACGATGCCTTGAGCTTCTATTAAAATATTGCCTTTCAGCAGCAAATCGGTCCACGTAGCTGGATCATCAACGACTAGATAGTCGCTAATCGTACGCAGCTGTTTATCGTAAGGCACCTCTTCCTTCATAAAAGGTACTAGCACATAATTGCTGATCATTTGCTCGTCGCATAAAGAGGAGATATAGGCAATTTCGATAATTAAATCGTCATTTTTGAGCTGTTGCACCTTTAAATCAACCGATTGGGCAAACAGCAGGCGGATGTGGTCGATCATAGAGCTTCCTCCTTAGCAGCAAAATGGGCAAAGTGAGCTTCCAGCTTGTCGCTCACGGGCTTAAGGTGCGCCAAGCGACCTGTAATTATACCCATTGGAGTGAATCATTACAGGGCATCCTTTTGCCTAAGTAGCATAAAGTGCAGTACAATGAAGGGATGAGAAGTGAATTGCAAGGGTAGAGGAGAATACATATGTCCAACTGGTTTGAGCAGAGTTTTGGAAGCGATTATATGGTTGTTTATAAGCATCGGGATTGGGATAACGCCTACAAGGAGGTACAGCTGATGGCGCAGTGGCTCCAGCTTCCGGCTACGGCAAAGGTGCTGGACATCGGCTGCGGTATGGGACGCCATGCGCTGGCACTGGCAGACTGCGGCTATGAAGTGACGGGGATGGATTTGTCGGAACCGCTGCTTAACGAAGCGAGGAAGCATGATGCGTTGCAGCGCGTAACCTGGGTGCAGGGCGACATGCGCCAGCTCCCTTTCGAATCGGGGGCGTTCGAGGGAACGGTTAATTTATTTACGTCGTTTGGCTATTTTGCAGATGAAAAAGAGAACGTGCAGGTGCTGCGGGAAATTCGCCGCATGCTGAAGCCAGGTGCGCCATTTCTAATTGATTTTCTGAATCCGGCTTATGTAGAGCGTAATCTCGTTCCGGCATCGGAGCGCAAGGATGCAGAGTCCGGCTGGGTCATTCGCGAGCAGCGTAAAATTGAAGATGGCTGGGTCAAAAAGCATATAGAAATTGCCGTAAGCAGCGATGAGGCAGACAATCGCCATTATGATGAGCAGGTTCGCCTGTATTCGCTCACATGGTTTGAGCAGGCGTTCGCCGAGGCAGGCCTTGTGCTGGAGAAAACATTTGGCAACGTCGATGGCTCAGCCTATGATGAGCTGAACTCGCCGCGCCTTATTATGCTTGGAAGGGCTAATGCGTAATGGCGGCTCAAGCGGTGCAATGGGAGCACGGGCTGCTGCAAGTAAAGCTTCCGCTGCCCTTTGCCTTAAAAACGGTAAACAGCTACGTATTTACTGAGCCTGCGGGAGGATATACGCTTATCGATCCTGGTCTCCGAACGGAGGAGACGCTTGCGGTCTGGGAAGCGGTATTTGCGGACCATTCGATTGCGCCAGAGCAAATTTCGCGCATCGTCCTTACGCATCAGCATCCCGATCATTACGGTCTCGCGGGTTATTTTGCCGAGCTAAGCGGCGCACCGGTCTTGATGTCCCGGCGTGCCCATCGCTATGTTAGGTACTTATGGGGAGAGGGCAGCACGATGTCAGAAGAGCTTGCTGAATTATTTGCTCTGCATGGCATGCCGCAGCACTACATTGATGAAATTAGCAGCAACTTAAGCAGTTTCCAGGAAAAAGTTTCGCCGCAGCCCCAGCAAGATCAAATCATGTATATAGAGGCTGGCGAGACGTTTGAGCTTGGCGGTTCACAGTGGGAGCTGCTTGATGCGCCAGGACATGCCTATGGCCAGCTCTGCTTCTATGAAGCCAATAAACAATGGATGATATGCGGCGATCAGGTGCTGCCGCGCATAACTCCCAATATTAGCGTCGTTCCTGGCGAGGAGATGAATCCGCTTGGCGATTTTCTGGCAAGCCTGGATCGCTTAAGCGAATATGAGGTTAAGCGCGCTTTTCCAGGGCATTATGATTCGTTCACGACATTTGCCAGCCGAATCGCAGAAATTAAGCAGCATCATGTGCAGCGGCTGGAGCAAATGCTGATGATGCTGCAGGAGCCGCTCACAGGCTTTGAGGTGTGTGGACGATCTTTCGGTGCACGGGCACAACAAAGCCCGCATCAGCACCGTTTTGCAATGGCCGAGACGCTCGCCCATTTGTATGAGCTGGAGCAGTCGGGCCGGATATCGCGAACGGAGCGTGCGGGCGTTATTTATTTTTTGAGATGATAGGGAACGGTCGTAACTACGACGTTTTTGCGGTGGAGCAGCAGGGCGCGAATCATAAAGCTCGTCTGGTTGTGCAAAATATTATGCCAGCCGCGTTTCGGGATAAATTGCGGAATAATCACCGTCACTCGGTAGCTGGACTGGCTGGCCTTGCGCTCCACCGTATCAATAAATTTCAGCAGCGGCTGCATGACCGAACGATAAGGCGAATGCAATACGACTAATCGCACGTCCGGCTGCCAATCCTTCCATTTTTCCTCGAACGCCTCGCCTTCCTCTCGCTCAAATGGCACATACACCGCAATAATTTGATTCACGGACAATGACTTGGCATAGGCAATGGAATTATCAACAACATGTGTCATTCCGGCCACAGGCAAAATCAGCACATTGCCTTCGATGGGCATCGCAGGCTCGCACGTGGTGAGCCGCAGCTGTTCGCCGACGGCGTTGTAATGCTTTTTAATCCGGTGAAACACATAAATAATAATCGGCAGAAACACGAGCACAGGCCATACTTGCGCGAACTTCGTCAAAAAGAACATCATTGTGACGATCAAGCTGATGAGCGCCCCTGCCGAGTTTATAAGCAGCTTCACGACCCAGCCCTTCGGCTTCTGGCGGACCCATTTCACAATCATCCCCGTCTGGGACAAGGTAAATGGAATGAATACCCCGACCGCATAAAGCGGAATCAAATGCTCGGTCTGACCGCCAAAAGCAATAATCAAAAGGATGGATAGCACGCCAAGGCTGATAATGCCATTGGAATAGCCAAGGCGGTCGCCCCTGACCGTAAACATCCGCGGAATAAACTTGTCTTTAGCCAAATTCACCGCGAGCAGCGGAAAAGCCGAATAGCCTGTATTTGCTGCCAAAATCAAAATCAGCGCCGTAGTGCCCTGAATGAAGAAATACATAAAATGCCGACCAAACGTATGCTCAGCAATTTGGGAAACGACGGTTACTTCTACCGCCGGTTTAATGCCGTAATAATAGGCAAGGAACACAATGCCAGAGAAGAGAATAGCCAGCAAAATGCCCATTGATGAGAGCGTCTTCGCAGCATTTCGGGGAGCCGGGTCGCGAAAGTTTGGAATCGCATTGGAAATGGCTTCTACCCCTGTGAGCGCGGAGCTGCCAGAAGCAAAGGCGCGCAGCAGCAGGAACAAGCTGATGCCTGCAACTGGCGTCCCAATCGGCGTATGCAGCTCAGGCGGCACATGGCCGGTTGCAATATTGTAAATACCTGCTCCGATTAAAATAAACAGCGCAAGAACGAACAAATACACCGGGTAGGCGAGAATGGATGCCGACTCGGTCACGCCACGCAAATTCAATATCGTAATTAAAATGACGAAAATAACAGCAATCAACACATTATGCTCATGGAGGCTGGGAAAAGCCGACGTAATGGCGTCGGTTCCCGCGGAGACGCTGACCGCTACCGTCAATATGTAGTCCACTAGCAAGGAGCCGCCTGAAATTAATCCGGGGAAAATGCCGAGATTTTCTTTGGATACGACATATGCGCCCCCGCCGTGCGGATAGGCGAAAATAATTTGCCGATAAGACAGAATAAGCGCCAGCAGCAAAATGAGCACGAAAGCAGCAATTGGTACTGAATACCAGAATGCAGCAGCACTTACCGTTATTAATACAATCAAAATTTGTTCCGGTCCATAGGCAACGGAGGATAGAGCATCCGACGAAAGAATGGCCAGCGCTTTCAGCTTGATCAGCTTCTGGTCGCCCAATTCATTGGATTTGAGCGGCCGTCCGATTACAAGCCGTTTTAAAAAAGTCATCATTTCAGGTCACCGCCAGCAGTTAGTTGTAAGAGTGAAAAGCATTTTTGCAGAGCACGTTATTGCTACTATCTCCTGTTATAAGTTTTTTCACCATGGAAAAAAAAGCTACTTGATCTCTCCGCAGGCGACTCGGTTTGAGGCAGGTGCAATGATCATAGTCCCCAGGCATGCTTTTTGTAAAATCTCGTTTTCAGCTGAAAAGAGGCGGAAAGGTTCTCTTTTGATCATGTAAGCGATTACAAATGAACGCTGTTTAGCGGCGCGAGGTGTAGCTTGCGGTAGGAATGATTATTGCCTATTCCGGGCAATGAAAGCGTGAGGAATGGCTGAGCGTGAAGGGGAAATAAATATTGTCTTTTGTTCGCTTTGGGGAGTTATCCCCTTATCTCAGAAAAGGGGAATTGCAAATGAAAACCTGGTTTCTGAGCTAAGGGGATAACAGCATAAAGCAAAAATTATAGTGTCTAATTTGCATGGCCAAACGAGAAATCAAAAAGCACAAAGCACAAAGCACAAAGCACAAAGCACAAAGCACAAAGCACAAAGCATTTGTTTAGACATCAAACAGGCGCCGCATCTTTAGCAAGACGCGGCGCCTGTTCGTTATCTATCCGACTTTTAATCGAGCGGGGGATTAGTTGCTCCTTCACGCTCCGCTTGCTTTCGATGAGCAATGCGGCTTGCAGCTGAGGCTGCAATAGCACCGATAATATCATCGAGGAAGGTGTGTACATCGCCGCTCGATTTATCGTTAAGCTTTTTCAAAATGCCGGGCTTCAGCTTGTCAATATAGCCGAAGTTTGTGAAGCCGATGCTTCCATATACATTGACGATGGACAAGGCGAGAATTTCATCGCAGCCGTACAGCCCTTCATCGTTTTTAATCATTTCCTGAAGCGGCGGCAGCAGCTTGCCTTCTTCGGCGAGCATGTCGAGCTGGATGCCGGTGAGCACTGCATTTTGCACCTCGCGCTTGGATAAAACAGCGTCAACATTTACGATGCATTCATCGATTGTTAGCTCTGGGAAATAATCCTTTTGCAAAAAATGCACGAGCTGGGCCACGGCGATCTTCGTAATGCCGCGCTTTACAAGCCACTCCTCCGTCGCTTCGGCAACCTTGCGGCTGTTCAAGCTGTATGGTTGTGGTGTTGTCATCTTGGTGTCCCCCTTATTGGATGTAATTTTGTGGACAAAACTGGTCTAAAACGGGGAAGGGCTCGTATACATATTACTACAAAATGAGAGTTGTACAAAGCCGCATGCGGCAAAAATCACTAGAGGAGGAAAAAACAAAATGGTTCAAACGAAATGGATTCGCCTTGCCGCGATAAGCGGTGTTATGGTTGTGCCTCTGCTGACCGCAGGGTGCGGGCTGTTCTCAACGGAGACAAGCAAGGAGATTGACCCGCCTCAGACGGAATCAACCAACGTCATTGACGGTACGAATACAGGACAGACAAGCAGCGTAAATCCACAGGGAGAAGAAACGCAGTTGACCGTATACTTAGAGGACAAAAATGGATACCTTGCACCAATCTCGCTGCTTACGACGCTTGGCGGCAAAGAAGCTGCCGGGCAGAAGGCGCTGGAAATGATGGTCGATGGCGGCGCTTATGCGAGCCAGCTTCCGGAAGATTTTCAGGCTGTGATTCCACAAGGTACTCAAATTAAATCCTACCATGTTGATCCGCAGTTGAAGATGGCTACAGTAGAGTTTTCCGCTCCTTTTGCAGATTATACGGCAACGAAAGAGCGGGAAATCGTTGAAGCCATTACGTGGACGCTGACGGCGATGACCGGAATTGAAAAGGTGGAGCTATGGTACGAGGGCAGCAAGCTGAGCGAAATGCCGGTAGATGGTTTCCCCCTGGACCGTCCGCTTACTCGCTCAGTCGGCATCAACCTGGAAACAGCGGATGGCGTCAGCTCGGCTTACTCAACACCAGTTACGCTGTATTTCTCCTCCCAAACATCCAATGAAGAGCAATATTATGTTCCCGTTACAAGGCTGATCGCAAGGCCTGAGTCGACGGTGAAGGCAGCGGTGGAGGAGCTGATTGCCGGCCCGCTTAACCGCAAGCAGCTGAATGGCGTGATGACCAATGATGTTCAGGTTACAAGTATTGAGCAGAAGAATGATACCGTAACGGTAGATCTTCAAGATACCGCCTATGAGAGCGGTCAAAATGCTCCTGCTGAAATGCTGCAGGCCGTCGTCTTATCTGTGACGGAAAATACAGGAGCAGCGAAAGTTCAAATCCGGTTGAACGGTGAAGCGAACGTTGTAGATGATCAAAATACTTCTTACAACGAGCCAGTCGGCAGACCGCATCATGTGAATGCGATGAAGTCATAAAAGTAAAATTTAAGCAAGGCATGGAGCCAAACGTGATGGCTTCGAGGCAGGGAGAGGGCGCATGGGCGCTCTCTTTTTGCGGTTACGGATGCTTTTCTAGTTTTACTTTGGTAAAATGGGTAGTATTGTGTTGAAACATAGGCTAGGAGGCTGCATTACGATGAGAACAGATGGACGTCAAACCAATGAGCTGCGACCGGTTACAATTACGGCGGGCGTAAATAAATATGCGGAAGGATCCGTCCTAATTGAGGTCGGAGAAACAAAGGTCATTTGTACAGCAAGCGTGGAGGAGCGTGTGCCTCCTTTTATGAAAAATCAGGGCAAAGGCTGGATTACAGCGGAATATTCGATGCTGCCCAGAGCAACCCATTCGCGCAATCATCGGGAGGCGGCTAAGGGCAAGCTGACGGGCCGTACGATGGAAATCCAACGTCTCATTGGCAGAGCTTTGCGGTCTGTCGTAGATTTGCAGGCGCTTGGAGAAAGAACGATTACGCTCGATTGCGATGTCATTCAAGCGGATGGAGGTACGCGCACGACCTCGATCACTGGCGCTTTTCTCGCGCTTTGTCTGGCAGTGAACAAGCTGTCGACGAACGTCACCTTTACGAAATATCCGATTACGGATTATTTGGCTTCGGTGAGCGTGGGCGTTATTCAAGATCAGCCGATGCTGGACCTTGCCTATGACGAGGACTCCAAGGCCAAGGTGGACATGAACGTCGTAATGACAGGGAGCGGCCAATTTGTGGAGCTTCAAGGTACAGGCGAGGACGCGCCATTTTCCCGCAAGGAGCTGAATGAGCTTCTGGAACTGGCGGAGGGCGGCATTGCTGAGCTGATTGCAAAGCAGCGCGAGGTGCTTGGGGAAGCAGCAGGTCTGATCGGACGAGGAGCAGAGAAATAATGGAGCTAAGCAGCGAGATCATTCTGATTGCTACGAAAAATGAGGGCAAGGTCAAGGAATTTGCCCACGCTTTCGCGAAGCTTGGCAAGCGTGTAGTCAGCCTGAACGCATACCCAGAGTTTGCGGATATTGTGGAGGATGGCGATACATTCTCGGCAAATGCGCGAATTAAAGCGAAGGCGGCGGGCGATGCCTTTCAGGTGCCGGTGCTCGCCGATGATTCCGGCTTGAGCGTAGCAGCGCTTGCCGGTGCTCCGGGCGTATATTCGGCCAGATATTCTGGCGAAGGAGCTACGGACAGCTCGAATAATGCGAAGCTGCTTGCGGAGCTGAACCGCTTGGCGTTGCCTGAAGCGGCGGAGGCACTGGAGGATGGCACGAAGCTGCTGAGCCGTGCGCAGTTTGTATGCGTGCTGGCGCTGTATGATCCAGCGACGGGCGAGTTTATGGAAGCCGAAGGAACCGTTGACGGCTTTATTATGGACAAGCCGCGCGGCGATGGCGGCTTCGGCTACGATCCATTGTTTTGGCTGCCAACGCTTAATCGCGGCATGGCGCAGCTGTCCAAGGAAGAGAAGCAGCAGATCAGCCATCGCGGCCATGCGCTTAAGGAGCTTTTGCCGAAGCTGGTCTAAGTGGCACATATAGGGCTACTCATAACTAAAAAGGAAGCGAGCACGCTGCGCGGCGTGTCGCTTCCTTTTTTTATAGACCGTTCTTGCTTTCACGTATCCATTTCAGCAGGCCTTCATTTGTTGTAAGCGACTCTGCGCGATTTAAAAAATGAAGCGCCTTGGCGGGGTCAAACGATTTCATTTCCCTTCCAAGCTGCATCCAGAGGCGGGCATTTCCTTGATCTACTTTTAAATTTAGATTGCAGCAGCTCCATGCCCTGTGTATCAACAATTTCATGAATCATATCTTTATAGCGCAATCTGCTTGGAAATAGTCGTAAATATGCTTTTTCATGAACGGTATTAACGACACCATCTACAGTATTATTATAACGGACGTACATGCCGACCTCGCGTCCCTGCTGATCCATTTCAGAAGTATATTGTCTTAGTTTATGAATTTGATCAAGCGGCAGTACATCATCATCATCTACAACGAATGTCCATTTATGCGTGACGAGAGAAAGCGAGTAGTTTCGGGCCGCCGAAAAATCATTTATCCACGTAAAATGGTGCAGCTGTACTTTTTCATGTTCCCCAGCCAGCCGATTGAGAATGGGAAGAGTTTCGTCTGTTGAACCCGTATCAACGACTATAATTTCATCTACTGCCTCCATAATGCTGTTTATTGCACGTTCTATTGATCTTTCTCCGTTTTTCACGATCATTGCGGCCGATACGCCCATGAATTAATCCTCCAGCTTGAATTCACGAATGAAAGGATGCAGCCAACAATGGTTCCACATTTTGTAACATTCGCTGCTCTAATTATACAATAAACCAGCCATTCGACAACGGTAGCATCATTTAATACGAATGCTGTACTCCTTCAGCCACAGATTCATTTGATACAAATAAGCAAACAGCTGGGGGCCAGACATTAATTGGCCGAACCAGGGGATATTGGAGCTGGCGTCAGCAGACTCGGCGAGCTCGCGCACTTTTTTGACATCAATGAGCGGGAGCAATGGGGAGGAGGAGTCGTTTAATAGGTCAAACAGCAGCCCTTTGACTGCCGCCAAATAATTCGGATTATGCGTCTTCGGATACGGACTTTTTTTGCGAGTCAGCACATCATCTGGCAATACGCCGCGGAGCGCCTTGCGTAAGATACCTTTTTCGCGGTCCCCCGATGTTTTAATATCCCAGGGAATATTCCATACATACTGCACGAGGCGATGGTCGCAAAATGGCACCCGGACTTCCAGTCCGGCAGCCATGCTCATCCGGTCCTTCCGGTCCAGCAGCGTTGGCATAAAGCGGGTAATGTTGAGGTAAGACATTTGCCGCATTTTGCGTACAGCCTCGCTTTCGCCGTCCAGATGGGGCACCTCTGCTACCGCTTGGGCGTAGCGGTCGCCGATATAATCGAGCGGTTTAATCCATTTTTCTACATCCGGGGCGAGCAGGCTGGAGCGCATATCTGAGGCGAGCGACCATGGGAAGGTGGACGCGTTCAGCGCATCCTCGCGGTGGAACCATGGATAGCCGCCAAAAATTTCATCGGCCGCCTCGCCAGAAATGGCGACGGTCGCTTCTTTTTTGATTTCACGGCAAAACAAAAGCAGCGAAGCATCGACGTCCGCCATGCCTGGCAGGTCACGGGCGAAGGTGGCATCCCGCAAAGCGGCTACCAGCTCCGGCGTATCAAACTGCACCGAATGATGGACGGTATCGAGGTAGGTGGTCATACGCTCGATCCAAGGGGCGTCGCTGTTTGGCTGAAACGCATGAGCTTTAAAATGCTTGGCATTATCCGCATAATCGACCGAAAACGTATGAACGTTCCCTTGCCCGGTCTGCTCGTAATATTGCACGGCAAGCGTCGTCAAGGCGCTGGAATCCAGCCCGCCAGACAGCAGTGTGCACACCGGTACATCCGATACGAGCTGGCGCTCGGTCGTATCACGGAGCAGGTCGCGGACATGCTCGGCCGTTTCTTGAACGTTTTCCGTATGTGGGGAGCTTTCAAGGCTCCAATATTTCGCTTTGCGGATGCCCGCCTGTGACACGGTCATGCACTCGGCTGGCAGCAACTCGGTAATATGCTTATAGACGCCATGGCCTGGCGTTCGTGCAGGACCAAGTATAAACAGTTCAGCAAGCCCTTCTGCACCGACCTCCGGCAGCACGTCAGGATGTGCTAAAATGGCCTTTGGTTCTGAGCCGAATAAAAACAGCCCGCTGGCTTGACTAATGAACAAGGGCTTGACGCCAAGTCTGTCGCGAGCCAAAAAAAGCTCCTGCTCTTCCACATTCCATATTGCGAAGGCGAATATGCCATTAAACCGTTCGACGCAAGCTTTGCCCCAATGCATAAAAGCAAGGAGCAGCACCTCTGTATCGCAGGTCGTTGTAAATTTGCTTCCAGCAGCCTCCAATTCCTTGCGCAGCTCACCTGCGTTGTATAATTCGCCATTATAGACGATGACAAATAGATCATCGTCTTCAGTGCGCCGAATCATTGGCTGGGCGCCATTTTCCGGATCGATGACACTAAGCCGCCGGTGTCCAAGCGCACAATGCGCTGATATCCAAGTGCCTGAGGCGTCAGGCCCGCGAAGCTCCAATGTTTTTGTCATTTTTTCCAAAGTGCTGCTGTCTTGGGTTAGATCGCGCGTCCAATCAATCCAGCCGGTTATTCCACACATTGCCCTCATCCCTCTCTTCTGCAGGACTCCAGTCGCGATAATAATAGTCATATGCTGAAAAAAGGCATAAAATGTCTGTCCATCTGGGGAAGCTAGGGATGGCGGCGCGGCAAGCAGCTGTGTTTGCGGCATAAATTCGGAAGGGAGTGTCAGCTTGCAAATGAGACAAGGCGATGGATTGGATCAAACCCGCCGAAAATATTATGTATCCGTCCAGGCTGGGCAAATTCTTGAGGATCAAGGCGCAGCAGCCTACGAGCTGGAGATTATGGCGAACGAACGGGAGTTTATCCGCTTGCAGGAGCTATTTGAGGAGCTTTCGAGCATGGATGAATTGCAGACTTTCCATTTTGCCAAAACGCCGTTCAGCCCAGCTAGTGATGAAGAAATGAACTACGGCTACGATTCTTTAATTGTCCAAATTTATCAGCTTCTGCATGAGTATGGCACAGAATCAACGAAACGTCATATCGAGCAGATGGGACTGCCGCTTCATGAGGCGACAATGGGAGGGGGAGCAGAAGATGAGTCAATCACCTAAGGATAAAAGCTTGAAATTTGACGTAAACCCAAAGTTTGCCGAGCAGGTCGTCGATAAAAATCCTAAGCATGATGCGCAAAATAATCCGACTGGCAAACGTCGCGGCAATCAAAGATAAGCTATTTTGACGTTAGCTAGCCAGCCAAAGGCAGTATGCGAAAATATTAATAACCTAATAGCGAATGCTTTACTGCTTCGTCTTACGGATTCGCCAAAAAGCGAATGGTTAAGGCGTGTACAATGCGGTAAGCATTCGCTTTTTATTTTTCAAGAAAACCATAGGCTTTAAATATGGATTTAATTGAAAAACGCAGCGGCGGCGGGTATTGAAACCTGTGGGTGAAGAGGGTAAACTTACCAAGAGGGATGGAATGTAAAAGTGTGAAAGGGGGCTTTTAGGCTTTTACAACGGGCAAGCAGCATTCTTCTCTACTAATACGGTTTTATAAGGAGTCCAAATGAAAAAAATTAGTGCTTTAATCATGTCATTATTTGTAGCTTTTTCCCTGTTTACTCCTGTACATGCGGCTGAGAAGCCAATAAGCGTCGTTATTAATGGCAGCGAAGTCAAATTTGACAATTTCGAGCCTGTTATTGAGAAGGGCAGCACGCTCGTGCCAATGCGTCCGATTTTGGAAGAGCTTGATGCGAAGGTCGTGTGGAATAAAAGCACGCAAACGGTAACCGCTACCAAAGAGGGCGTAGACCTGTCGCTGCAAATTGGCAACAAAACGGCTACGGTCAACGGCGAGAAAAAACAGCTTGAAGTGGCTCCAAAAACAATTAAAAATGTAACGTACATTCCGCTTCGTTTCATCGGTGAGGCAGCTGGCTATCAAGTAGACTGGAGCAAAGCGCTTCGCACGATTACTTTCACAGTTAAGGTCAATGCCGAAGGCAGCAAAGGCTTCCTGTGGAAAGTAGAAAAGAACGGCAATACGGTTTACTTGCTTGGTTCGATTCACGTGGCGAAAGACAGCATGTATCCGCTTCGCCCGGAAATTGAAGAGGCATTCAAAACCGCACAGCATCTCGCGGTAGAAGTAGACTTGACTAAGCTGGATGCAACTGCATTGCAAACTTATGCAAACAAACTGGGTACTTACTCGGATGGCACGACGCTGAAGGATCATGTCTCGGCTGAAACGTATGCGAAAATCGTTGCCTTGTTGAAGGCTAATAAATTACCAGAAAATGCATTTGATCCTTATAAGCCTTGGGCAGTAACACAATCTATTACTGCGCTGCAAATGCAGGGTACTGGCTATGAGACTAGCAATGGCATAGATCTTTATTTTACAGAAAAAGCGAATAAAGCGAATGTCCCTGTCATTTCCCTTGAGACAGCAGAAGGCCAGTTGTCGATGTTTGATCGTTTTTCTGATGCATTGCAGGAGAAGCAGCTGGTTGAAGCTTTAGATGCAGTAAGCCAGCAAGCACCTTCGGAGCCTACAGGCATTGATGCTTTAACGGATATGTGGGTAAGTGGCAGCGATGATGTACTCGTTTCAATGACAGAAGAAGTTGCCAAAGAGCCTGAATATTACAATGCTTTGATTAAAGACCGCAATAAAGGCATGACGGATCAAGTAAAAGGGTTTTTGAACGGCACTGATAAATCGACCTATTTTGTAGTAGTAGGAGCATTGCATATGTTGGGCCCTGACGGTATCGTGACGGTGCTTGAGAAAGATGGCTTTACCGTTGAAAGACAGTAGTAAATCGTTGCTATAATTGAATGATTAGGAATTAAAGACGCCATTTCTCCTGTTAATTGGGGAAGAAGTGGTGTCTTTTCTTTTTCCGTGTGGATAATGAATGCTATAATTTCGTAAAAATATTTTTATTTTAAAAATTAATCTTTTACTTACATAGCTATGTTGTAATATACTTCAATAAGCAGGAAGCATATAAACTGAAGGGATGTTTGAAGTGAAGAAAATAGTATTTTTTATCCTTATGATTTCGTTATTTATTCCAAGTGCTACAACAAGTTATGCAGCAGAAGGGAAATGGAAAGTATATTTGGATGGTACAGAGCTGACATTCAGCAATTCTCCATTTGTTAGTGAAGGCACGACACTAGTGCCCTTCCGCAATTTATTTGAAGCTTTAGGGGCAACGATTAGCTACAATGGCAAAACCAAAACGATCAATGCCAAAAAAGATAGCACAGAAATTATTTTAACGATCAATAATCCGATAGCTTATTCAAATGGGGCATCCTTTAAATTAAATGTGGCACCTAAGGCGATATCGGGTGTAACGTATGTGCCGCTTCGTTTTGTAAGTGAAACGTTAGGCTATGGCATTGAAGTGAAAAGCAAAAAAATATATTTGAATGCTGGAAATGCAACGGCGCCAACGACGGAAACGCCTGCTCCGACCACTACGCCGGCACCTACCCCAACCCCAACCGATCCTGCGAAAACGGGGGATATGACGATTGAGCAAATAGGCGAGCTGTCCGACCGGGTTGTGTATATTGAGGTATTCGATCAAAATAATCAAGCAATCGCAAGCGGCAGCGGCGTAATTGTCGGTGCAAAAGGCGAAATTATAACGAATTATCATGTTATCGAAGGTGCTCATAAAGCGGTCATTTATACAAGTGATGAAGTAAAATATGTATCCAGCACTGTTTTGAATGCTGATAAGGATAGAGATCTGGCTTTGATCAAAATAGATTCGTCTAATTTGAACTTGCCAACCGTTACGATTGGTGATTCCTCCAAGCTGAAACTGGGCGAATCGGTCGTGGCGATCGGATCGCCGCTAGGCTTTACTAATTCTCTTACTTCCGGCGTGGTTAGTTCGAAGAGCAGAACGGTCGACGGTCAAAATTATATTCAAATTTCTACGCCTATCGATCATGGCAGCAGCGGCGGGGCTTTATTTAATTTGAGAGGCGAGCTGGTGGGCATTACAACTGCGCTTGTAGAAAGCTCTGCGGCCATTAATTTAGCAATTCCATCTACTGATGTAAGCACATTTTTGAAGAAGCCTCAGCAATCTAAATCTTATACTGCGGCAGCACCAGGCCAAACAGCATCCGGAACGTCGCTAGCTGCAAAAGCGGAAGCAGTGGAGGATTATTTAAATGAGGAGTACAGCTATTTTACCTTCGAAGGGTTGGAACTGGAATTTGAATGGTTCACTACTCTTTCCAAGGATAAACAAAATATTTTAATTGGCGGGGCTATGACCGATACAGCTTCCTATTCGAGTTTGATGAAGCTTCAGAATAAGGATGATACGTCTATACCGTATATTGTCCAATATATTGCTGAAGACCTGTATGATAACCTAGATGTCGAAAGTTCGTTAATCGGTTTGTATTTTGACACCTATTCCAAAAGCTACCCTAGCGGTTACCCAGCTGATTCTATTGAACGGGAAGGATCGGGCTACCGCGTATTCCACAATTTTATGCTTGCAATCGTGGATTATAATGAGGGGGAAATGTCCTACACGTTAGACCCTTATGGAGATGATGATCTTATAACCATCCAGATTTAATGGACGTCATCTAACTGCAAGCGGTAAACTAATAATTTTCATTCCCTTGGGATTGAAAATTCAAAAACAATGTGTATAATTAAATGAAAATTAAATAATAAAAGTTTTCTAGGGTTCCGCGATATTTATATATCGGCAGGTCCGAGAGAAAACGCACAGCCTAAAGGTTGTGTCACGGAGGGATAAAAGCCTGGGAGATAAACTGTTGAAAAACAGTTTGTTCCCCAGGCTTTTTTATTTTTTTGCCATATGTGGTAAATGCTACATGCCTCCTAATTCTATAAAAGGGGGTGATAGTAATGAATAAAACGTGGGTGTCTGTCATTATTGCTGCGTTATTTGAGGTGGGATGGGTCATTGGCTTGAAACATGCAAGCGGGATTCTAGAATGGGGAGCTACAGTGATCGCCATCATTGTAAGTTTTACATTGATGATAATAGCTGCTCGCTCACTTCCTGTGGGAACTGTTTATGCTGTTTTTGTTGGTTTAGATACAGCGGGTACTGTATTCGCGGAAATTATTTTGTTTGGTTATCCGATTGAAATTTCAAAGATGGTGTTCATTGGAGTTCTGTTATTGGGTGTCATTGGGCTGAAAATGTTAAGCAAAAAGAAAAACAAGGAGGTGGCCTAACACTTGGATTGGGTATTTCTTATTTTAGCCGGTATATTTGAAATGTTCGGAGTCCTCATGATCAATAAGTTATATGCCGTATGGACTGGAATAGGAGCATCCGGAGGCGCTATTCTGGGTATGATATTTTACGGTGAACCAAGAAATATCTTAAGATTTTGTTCATAGCCATGGTACTCGGATCTGCAGTAGGTTTGAAGTTAGTAAGTTAACTAACTATTTTCGAAAAATATTCGTAATGCAAAAATCCCCGCAAACGCTGATATACCAACGTTTGCGGGGATTTTCTGATTTATTAAAATGATTCTTATTTGTTTAGGGAACGTCCCAGGAGAGATTCGAACTCCCGACCGACGCCTTAGAAGGGCGTTGCTCTATCCAGCTGAGCTACTGGGACACGTAAGAATGAGTATAGCATGGCGGCCTGCATTTACGCAATAGGCAATTTCATGTTTCTGTTTGAAATCAGTTGGGTAAAAAAGCCACATGAATTAATATACACATTTTCAATGAGCAGGGCAAGCTTTTTTTGAAATTATGCTGCCGGATAAACGTATATTTTTATATTGCTCGCTTCCATGGTATAATCTATCGCAAGCAATGGACAGACGAAGCTGGAGTTTGACCGACAAGGTGGTGGTACCATTACAACTCCCAATGACTCGCATAATGAAGGCACAGGAAAAAACGTGTATTTGTTCCCGCGAATGTTGGATCAGTATCAAATTCAATTGACCCGGATGCTTGAAGCCGAGCAATACGGTGAAGCCAAGCGGCTGCTGCAGTTCCTGCTTTCCTGCAAAGGTGAGGACGAGCGCCACTATGAGGAATGGGAAAGCTTGCTTTCCTGGCTAGACATGGCTTTTCCGGAATATCGCGTGCCAGGTGAAGAGGACGCGATGAATCCAGCAGAGCAGGAAGCGGATGAGCAAGCGATACGTGAAGATCTGCTCAATCCTGCTGAGCAGGATGAAGGCTATGTGAAACAGGTGCTCTACATTATGAAGCATCACCCGATGATTGATCAGCAGATTTTGGCGCTGGAGCGGGCGGTATTCATTCGGGCAACCGAGGTGGATGACATCATTTCACAGTGGCTCACTACGGCGTCAGACGTTCATCCTATCGTGCAGTTCAAGGCGCTGCAATGCTTGCGCAAGCGAGGAGCGACCGGACGGCTCGTTATGGACAGGCTAGGCGAGCAAGTAGAGCTTGAGATTGAGGCAACGCCGCTTGCAATGGATGATTTCCCGCAGCCTGTCAATCGCATTTTGGAGCGCGTGGAAAGCATTACGGAGGCGGATGATCCATCGCTTCCACATTTTGCAAGAGAGTTGTGGAAAGATAGCTTGCAATTTTTATACGGCACGACCGCTTACACTTGGATGCTGCGGGATGATGAGGAGACGGTGGATTGCTACGCAGGAGCGCTGCACCAGACTTTGTTAATTACCGTATATGGCACCGTCAATGATGATGATATTCGAGATACATACGGCATTACAGAAGCACTTAGATTCCGTTACGAACAGGCTTGCCGGACGCTTCGTCAGGTAGCCGTTGTACCGCAGCCAGGGGATGAAGATCCCGAGCCTTGATAAAAAAGCTCAATACTATTATAATAGAATGGTTTATGAAACGTGAAATCTACGGATGTATGCGTATTTTTGGAGGGGAAAGCATAAAATGAAAGCAACTTGGGAAAAAATAGACAAGAACATCGTATCCATCGATGTTGAGGTTGGTGCTGAGAAAGTAGCAGTAGCACTGGATGAGGCGTTTAAGAAAGTCGTTCAAAAGGTTAACGTTCCTGGATTCCGTAAAGGTAAAGTTCCACGGGGCATGTTCGAATCGCGCTTTGGCGTAGAGAGCCTTTATCAGGATGCAATCGACATTTTGCTGCCTGAAGCTTACACAAACGCAATCGAAGAAAACGATCTTCAGCCGGTTGACCGTCCTGAAATCGATGTTGAACAATTTGGCAAAGGCCAAACGTTCAAATTCAAAGCTAAAGTTATCGTTAAGCCAGAAGTTGAGCTTGGCGAGTACAAAGGCCTTGAAGTTACAGCTGCAAGCACAGAAGTTAGCGAAGAAGAAATCGCTGCTGAACTGGAGCGCCTGCAGCAACGTCATGCTGAGCTGACTGTTCTTGAAGAAGGTCCAGCTGAGAACGGCGATACAACTGTCATTGATTTTGATGGTTATGTAGATGGCGAGCAGTTCGAAGGCGGCAAAAGCGAAGGCTATTCGCTTGAGCTAGGCTCGAATTCGTTCATTCCAGGCTTTGAAGATCAAGTCGTTGGCATGCAAATCGGCGACTTCAAAGATGTTGAAGTGACTTTCCCGGAAGCGTACCACGCTGAGAACCTTGCTGGTAAGCAAGCGATTTTCAAAGTGAAGCTGCACGAAATCAAACGCAAAAGCCTGCCTGCTCTTGACGATGAGTTCGCTAAAGATGTCAGCGAATTTGATACGCTTGAAGAGTACAAGCAAGATCTTGCTGGCAAGCTGAAAGAAAAGAAAGCTAAAGATGCAGAGCAATTGCTTGAAGTTCAACTCGTTGAAAAAGCAAGCGAAGCTGCGCAAGTGGAAATTCCACAGCCAATGGTTGATACGGAAGTGGATTTCATGCTTCGCGATTTCGAAAACCGTCTTCGCATGCAAGGCATGACGCTGGACCTGTACTACCAGTTCTCTGGCCAAGACGAGTCTGTGCTTCGTGAGCAAATGGCAGGCGATGCAGCTAAACGCGTTCGCAACAACCTGGTTCTTGAAGCGATTGCTAAAGCAGAAAACATCGAGATTACAGACGAGGATTTGACAGCTGAGCTTGAAACGCTGTCGACTTCTTACAACCGTCCAGTTGAAGAGCTTCGTGAACTTTTCACGAAGAACGGCAACATCGACAGCCTGAAGCAAGATGTTCAACTTCGCAAAACAATCAAGTTCCTGAATGACAATAGCAAGATCGTTGAAGCGGCTCAGGAAGCTTAATCAATCAACTAAATATAAGCATTAACCTGAGAATAAGGCACGTCTACCCACGTGCCTTATTTTCAAACTACATAATGGTACAACCAAGCGCGGGGCAGTTCTCCGTACATATCAAGCATCGCCGTTCGCATAAGGTAGTAGTGAAAAATGACAGTGAGCTTTTGGCGTGTTACAATAAAGTTGGAAATTAAGCCATAAACGAAAAGAGGTTGGTCGGATGAATCTGGTACCTATCGTAGTCGAACAAACGAATCGCGGGGAGAGGTCTTACGATATTTACTCGCGTTTGCTCAAGGACAGAATTATTTTTCTCGGAAGTGCGATTGATGACGATGTTGCAAACTCCATCATTGCACAGCTGCTTTTTCTAACGGCCGACGATCCTGAGAAAGACATCCATCTGTACATCAATTCCCCTGGCGGTTCTGTAACGGCTGGCATGGGCATTTTTGATACGATGCAATATATTAAGCCGGACGTGTCTACGATTTGTGTAGGTATGGCTGCGAGCATGGGTTCCCTTCTGCTGACAGCGGGAGCCAAGGGCAAGCGTTTTGCGCTGCCTAACAGCGAAGTTATGATTCATCAGCCGCTTGGCGGCGTAAGAGGTCAGGCTACGGATATTAAAATTCATGCCGACTGGATTCTTAAAACGAAGCATAAGCTGAATAATATTTATGTGGAGCGTACCGGTCAGCCCTATGATAAAATCGACCGCGATACAGATCGCGATTATTTTCTTAGTGCGCAGGAAGCGTTGGAATACGGCTTGATCGACAAGGTTATTACCACGCCGATATAAGATTTTGATGAAGGGGTGATTCCATGTTTAAATTCAACGATGAGAAGGGCCAGTTGAAATGCTCATTCTGCGGCAAATCGCAGGAGCAAGTGCGTAAATTGGTTGCCGGTCCCGGCGTCTATATATGCGATGAATGTATCGAGCTCTGCACGGAGATTGTAGAGGAAGAGCTAGGTCATGAAGAAGAGCTGGACCTGAAAGACATTCCGAAGCCGCAAGATATTCGCGGTATTCTTGATTCCTATGTGATCGGACAGGAATTTGCTAAGAAGTCGCTTGCAGTTGCTGTTTACAACCACTACAAGCGCGTAAATTCTCAAAGCAAAATCGAAGACGTTGAACTGCAAAAGAGTAACATTTTGCTCGTTGGCCCTACAGGCTCGGGTAAAACGCTGCTGGCGCAGACAATGGCTAAAATTTTGAACGTTCCATTCGCAATTGCTGATGCAACCTCGCTTACTGAAGCGGGTTATGTGGGCGAGGACGTTGAGAACATTTTGCTCAAGCTTATTCAGGCGGCAGACTATGACGTTGAGAAAGCGGAGCGCGGCATTATTTATATCGATGAAATTGATAAGGTTGCTCGTAAATCCGAGAACCCTTCAATTACACGCGATGTATCGGGTGAAGGCGTTCAGCAAGCCCTGCTGAAAATTCTTGAAGGCACGGTAGCCTCTGTACCGCCACAAGGTGGACGCAAGCATCCACATCAAGAGTTCATCCAAATTGATACGACGAACATTTTGTTTATTTGCGGCGGTGCCTTCGATGGGCTGGAGCAGCTAATCAAACGTCGTATCGGCAAAAAAGTGATCGGCTTCAATTCTACTGGCGAAGTACAGAAGGATTTGAAAGCAGGCGAATACTTGTCGATGGTACTGCCGGAAGATTTGCTCAAATTCGGTCTTATCCCCGAGTTTGTCGGCCGTCTGCCTGTTATCTCGACTTTGGAGCCGCTTGATGAGCCGGCTTTGGTACGGATTTTGTCCGAACCTAAAAATGCGCTCGTTAAGCAATACCAGAAGCTGCTGGAGATGGACAATGTAAAATTGGACTTCGAAGAAGGCGCTTTGGAAGCGATCGCTAAGGAAGCAATCAAGCGCAATACGGGTGCCCGCGGCCTTCGTGCCATTATTGAGGGCATTATGCTTGATGTGATGTATGAAATTCCATCGCGCGATGATGTCAACACTTGCCTCGTTACGGAGCAGGCTGTTCGGGACAAAATTATGCCTGAGCTGACTGCGAAGAAGGGCAAGAAGAAGGAAGAAAGCGCCTAAATAATATTCATCACCGTCACTGTTCCACCCGCTGGGCGGCTTCATAGCTCGCATCAAGAGGGTGGACTTTGACGTTCATGGGAGAGATCACTGTATGTACACACGTAAAGATACGGTGCCTGTCAAAGTCGGCAACTTGACGATTGGCGGCAGCGACGAAGTCATCATTCAAAGTATGTGCACGACCAAAACGGCAGACGTAGAGGCAACTGTTGCGGAAATACTTCGGCTCGAGGAAGCGGGCTGTCAGGTCGTTCGCGTGACCGTCAACAATAAGGAAGCGGCGGAAGCGATTAAGGAAATAAAGAAGCGGATTCATATTCCTCTTGTTGCCGATATCCATTTTGATTATAGGCTCGCGCTTGCTGCAATTGAAAACGGCATTGACAAGGTTAGAATCAATCCCGGCAATATCGGCCGCCGCGAGCGTGTTGAAGCGGTCGTGAAAGCTTGCAAGGAAAAAGGCATTCCGATTCGCATCGGTGTAAATGCGGGCTCCCTAGAAAATCATTTGCTGGAGAAATACGGCTATCCGACGCCTGAAGCAATGGTGGAGAGCGCTTTGTTCCACATTGGTATTTTGGAGGAGCTGGATTTCCACGATATTATTGTGTCGCTCAAAGCTTCTGACGTACCGATGGCTATTGCTGCTTACAAGATGGCCGCGGAGAAGATTCGTTACCCGCTTCACCTTGGCATTACGGAAGCAGGCACGCTGCATACGGGCACGATCAAAAGTGCTGCCGGTATTGGCGCGCTGCTGACGCTTGGCATCGGCAATACGCTGCGTATTAGTCTAAGTGCTGACCCAGTGGAAGAAGTAAAGGTAGCTCGCGAGCTGCTGAAAACATTTGGACTTATTACGAATGCGGCAACGCTCGTCTCCTGTCCAACTTGCGGACGGCTTGATATTGACTTGTTCACGATCGCCAATGAGGTCGAGGAATATATTTCGAAAATCAAGGTGCCGATCAAGGTGTCGGTGCTTGGCTGTGCCGTCAATGGTCCTGGTGAAGCACGTGAAGCAGATATCGGGATTGCAGGAGCTAGAGGCGAAGGGATGCTGTTCCGTTACGGAGAGCTGGTTCGCAAAGTTCCGGAAGCTGAGCTGCTTAACGAGCTGAAGAAGGAAATTGATATTATCGTTCACGCTTTTGAAGAAACAGGAGAAATTCCTGGCCGCAAGCATCATACGCCTGCCTTATAAACATGGCCGTGCTGTTGTTCATGTGAACGACGGCACGGTTTTTTTGAAAATATAGGAAAGTATAGCATTGCGCGATACCTTCTCTATATCTCGGAATGAATCTCGCCGTGCCGCCAAAGGACGGCGATAGCCGTTTCACCTTGAATCCGCTTCTATATCTGAGCAAAACGGGCGTTGCCGCCAACGGAAGGCAACGCCGTTTACGCTTATATAGATGGTTATTTTTCTCCTGATGAGGCAATACTACCAGTTATGAACTTTATTGCCGGAGTGTGCCTTTGAGAGGAGCGGGTAACGAATGAATTTAAGTATTATTTTGATGTTGATTCAAGTGTTTTTTGCAGTGGTTATCGGTTTGTATTTCTGGAATTTGCTGCGCAATCAAAAAACGAATCGGTCTGCGGTTGACCGTGAGTCCCGCAAGGAAATGGATAAGCTGCGCAAGCTGCGTTCCATCTCGCTGACGAAGCCGCTTGCCGAGAAGACAAGGCCGCAAGCGATGCAGGATATCGTTGGCCAACTGGATGGCCTGCGCGCGCTCAAAGCCGCGCTGTGCAGCGCAAATCCGCAGCATGTCATTATTTATGGACCGCCGGGCGTCGGGAAAACAGCGGCTGCTCGCGTTGTGCTGGAGGAAGCGAAGAAAAATGCATCCTCGCCGTTTTTGCCTGAAGCGAAGTTTACGGAAATCGATGCAACTACTGCGAGATTTGATGAGCGGGGCATTGCGGATCCTTTGATTGGTTCCGTTCACGATCCGATTTATCAAGGCGCAGGGGCGATGGGCGTTGCAGGTATCCCGCAGCCGAAGGCTGGCGCTGTAACGAAGGCGCATGGCGGTATTTTGTTCATTGACGAAATCGGGGAATTGCATCCCGTCCAAATGAATAAGCTGTTAAAAGTGCTCGAGGATCGCAAAGTGTATTTGGAGAGCGCCTATTATAATTCCGAGGACGTTAACATTCCTTCGTATATCCATGATATTTTTCAAAATGGCCTGCCTGCCGATTTCCGTCTTGTCGGTGCAACGACACGTTCGCCGCAGGAGCTGCCGCCCGCGATTCGCTCGCGCTGCATGGAAATTTTCTTTCGTCCGCTGCTTGCTGGTGAAATTTCCTCCATTGCCGAAAATGCGATTCGGAAAATTGGATTTTCCCCATGCCCTGAAGCAGTAGAGGTCGTGCAGCGCTATGCGACAAATGGCCGTGAAGCGGTAAACGTCATTCAGCTGGCCGCAGGCGTTGCTTTGTCCGAGAAACGAGATCGCATTACAGCAGCCGATGTAGAATGGGTTGTGAACAGCAGCCAAATTCCGCCGCGTCCAGAGCGCAAGGTGCCGGAGGCGCCGCAAGTGGGCGTTGTCAACGGTCTTGCCGTCTATGGCCCGAATATGGGCATGCTGCTCGAAGTGGAGGTCAGTGCTATTCCAGCTGCCAGCGGCAAAGGGCAATATACGATTACTGGAGTGGTCGAGGAGGAAGAGCTTGGCGGAGGCTCGCGTACGCTGCGCCGCAAAAGCATGGCGAAAGGCTCTGTCGAAAACGTTCTGACGATGCTGCGCCGGTATGGTCTCAATCCGCAGGATTATGACTTGCATATCAACTTCCCTGGCGGAACGCCGATTGATGGCCCGTCTGCTGGGGTTGCAATGGCAACGGCAATTGCTTCAGCGATCAAAAACGAGACCATCGACAACAAGCTGGCGATGACCGGGGAAGTTGGCATCCATGGCGACGTCAAGCCTGTAGGCGGCGTGCTGGCGAAGGTTGAGGCTGCTTTTCAGGCAGGGGCAGATACGGTCATTATTCCGCGTGAAAACTGGCAGGCCATTTTTGCTGATCTGAAAGGTTTGAAGGTCATTCCTGTGGAACGTGTAGATGAAGTATTTAATCTGGTGTTCCCTCTAGGAAATACGATCGTAAACGAAGTGGAAAACCACGTTCCAAACGAACGGTATATGGGGGCGGCTGTTCCCTATTTGCAGGCTGATTCCGCAGAATGATAAAATAAGGGAGACTTGAACTTTTGGAGGTGCTGGTGTGGGACCCGGAAAAACGAAAAACCGTCGGCTGCCCTTGCTTCCGCTCAGGGGGCTACTGGTATATCCCAGCATGGTGCTACACCTTGATGTGGGTAGGGATAAATCGGTTCGCGCGCTAGAGCGCGCGATGGTTGACGATCATATGATATTGCTTTGCTCGCAATCGGAAGTGAACATAGAGGAGCCGACCGAGGAAGATATTTACAGAGTCGGTACGATTGCGAAGGTACGGCAGATGCTTAAGCTGCCTAACGGAACGATCCGCGTGCTGGTGGAAGGCGTCCTGCGCGCGGAAATTATGGATTATTTGCCGACAGAAGAATTTTATGAGGTTATGGTTAAGGAATTCCCGGAAGAGGAAACAACCGACCCTGAGGTTGATGCGCTCATGCGCTCGGTGCTCAGCCAATTCGAGCATTATACTTCCTTGTCCAAAAAAATTACGCCAGAGACGCATGCTGCGGTCTCGGATATCGATGATCCAGGGCGTCTGGCCGATGTCATTACGAGCCATCTGTCGCTCAAGATTAAAGACAAGCAGGATATTTTGGAGACGATCGATGTCCGTCAGCGGCTTGAGCGTCTGCTCGATATTTTGAACAATGAGCGGGAAGTGCTGGAGCTGGAGCGCAAAATCAGCCAGCGCGTCAAGAAGCAGATGGAGAAAACGCAGAAGGAATATTATTTGCGTGAGCAGATGAAAGCGATCCAGAAGGAGCTTGGCGAGAAGGAAGGACGCGCCGGCGAGGTTGAGGAGCTGCGCAGCCAGCTGGAGCAGGCAGGCGTTCCTGACCAAGTGAAAGAAAAGATTGAGAAAGAAATTGACCGTCTGGAAAAAATGCCGACCACCTCGGCTGAAGGCGGCGTTATACGCAATTATATCGATTGGCTTTTATCGTTGCCATGGAACAAGGAGACTGAAGATGATCTCAGTCTATCCAAGGCGGAAGACATTCTCAATCAGGATCATTACGGGCTTGAAAAGCCGAAGGAGCGGGTACTGGAATACCTTGCGGTCCAGCAGCTTGTGAAAAAGCTTAAAGGACCGATTCTGTGTCTAGTCGGCCCTCCAGGCGTTGGTAAAACGTCGCTCGCTCGGTCCATTGCGAAGTCGCTCGGGCGCAAATTCGTTCGCATATCGCTTGGCGGGGTGCGGGACGAGGCAGAAATTCGCGGGCATCGCCGTACATACGTGGGTGCTATGCCAGGGCGCATTATTCAAGGCATGAAGACGGCCGGTTCAAGCAACCCGGTATTTCTGCTCGATGAAATCGACAAGATGGCAATGGATTTCCGCGGTGATCCGGCCTCTGCATTGCTTGAGGTGCTGGATCCGGAGCAAAATAATACGTTTAGCGATCATTTTGTTGAGGTTCCATTCGACTTGTCGAGCGTCATGTTCGTAACGACGGCGAATGCCATGCATAACATTCCGCGTCCCCTTCTGGACCGGATGGAAGTGCTATACATTCCCGGATATACCGAGCTTGAGAAGCTGAAAATCGCTGAGCGTTATTTGCTGCCGAAGCAGAAGCGGGAGCATGGCCTTACTGATGAGCAGCTGCATGTGAGCGAGGAAACGTTGCTTCAGCTTATTCGCGATTACACGCGCGAATCCGGCGTGCGGAATTTGGAGCAGCAAATGGCTGCGATTTGCCGCAAGGCAGCGAAGCAAATTGTCGCATCGGGCACGGTTCCGATCAAGGCAGAGGAAGCTGCTGAGCAAGATGAGCCTGCTCTGAATGTGCTGGAAGCGGCATTTGGCGAGGGCGGAGAAGCTGCATCCCTATCTGGACGTCTAGAGAAGCAGCAAGAGGCTGCCTTGCAGTCTGAGCCGCAATCAGAGACAGAGCAGCCTGCTGAGGTGAAGCCGCTCAACGTTGATCTGGAGCTGCTTAAGGAGTGGCTTGGACCTGCGAAGTTCCGCTACGGCATGGCTGAGGCTGAAAATCA
The DNA here is from genome assembly GCF_001422685.1 of Paenibacillus sp. Leaf72. Classification (NCBI taxonomy): domain Bacteria; kingdom Bacillati; phylum Bacillota; class Bacilli; order Caryophanales; family Paenibacillaceae; genus Paenibacillus; species Paenibacillus sp. Leaf72. Next base: position 361,276 of record NZ_LMLV01000030.1, read on the forward strand.
GATCGGTGCCGTTACAGGCCTGGCCTGGACGGAGGTTGGCGGCGATACGCTCGTTATTGAGGTGACCGTTATGCCGGGCAGCGGAAAGCTGACACTCACGGGGCAGCTCGGAGATGTCATGAAGGAATCGGCGCAGGCTGCGTTCAGCTATACGCGTTCGAAGGCGCTGGAGCTTGGCATTGACCCGCAGTTCCATGAGAAAAACGATATTCATATTCATATTCCGGAAGGTGCGATTCCGAAGGATGGACCGTCTGCAGGCATCACGATAGCCACTGCGCTCATATCGGCTTTGACTGGACGTTATGTGTCCAAAGAGGTCGCGATGACAGGGGAAATCACGCTTCGCGGACGCGTACTGCCAATCGGCGGACTCAAGGAGAAATCGCTTGCCGCCCACCGCGCAGGCATTAAGAAAATATTGCTGCCGAAGGATAATGAACGCGATCTGCGCGACATTCCAGACAGTGTGCGGAGCGAGATAACGTTTGTCCCGGTTGGGCATATTGATGAAGTCCTCCTGCATGCGCTGCTTCCGGCCAACACAGAAGAGAAAGCAGGAACACCTATATTATGAAGATTACACAAGCAGATTTTATTATAAGCGCGGTTCAGCCGCACCAATACCCGGAGGATGCCTTGCCAGAGATTGCTCTGGCAGGGCGTTCGAATGTCGGGAAGTCCTCATTAATTAATAAAATGATTATGCGTAAAAACTTGGCAAGAACAAGCTCGCAGCCTGGTAAAACCCAGCAGCTTAACTATTACCGCGTCAATGACAGCATCTATTTTGTCGATTTTCCCGGTTATGGCTATGCCAAAGTTTCCAAAACCCAGCGCGAAGCTTTTGGTCAAATGATTGAAAGATACATTCGCGATCGCAAGGAGCTTAAGCTGCAACTGCTTATCATCGATATTCGCCATGAGCCGTCGAAGGATGACCAGCTTATGTACAATTGGCTCAAGCATTACAATATTCCGACCTGCATTGTTGCAACGAAAGCGGACAAAATTCCTAAAGGCAAATGGGACAAGCATATTAAAATGATCAAGACGACGCTGCAAGCAGACCCTCGTGATAAAGTGGTGCTCTATTCCTCGGAGACCGGCCAAGGCCGCGATGAATTATGGAGCGTTATTACGGAGACGATATCCACATAAGGGAGCAAGTGCGGCAACTTTTCACATAAGAAAGAGAATACAGGAAGATATGTGGGTCTCCTCGCATAATTTTCCCGTTTTTTCTGAAATATGCGAGAATTTCGGCACTGAGCGGCAGGAATAAATGGATGCAATCACGTATAATATAGGTAAGCAAGCGTGAAAGGGCGAATGGTCATTGGACGACGGATTCGTTTCAAATTTACGCAAAGCGGGTATAGAAGAATAGAATTGATTGTAGCATCCAATTGCAAGTTTAAAGAATTGAGGAGATTTTTATGGCTCAGCGGCTAGCCACAGAGTATGTAAATGCCAAACTGCAGTTAACGAATGAAGAGATGACCCAATTTGTCCGTTTTTTTGATGATCAGCAGCTTCACCTACAAGTGATGGTGCTCGATAACGGCAATCAGGAGCTGGTTCTCGAAGACGTAGCAGGGAGGGAAGAGATCAGACTGATCTTTGAGCGTCAACAAGACCGTTACGTTTGTGTGCTCACCTGCCGCCTTGTTCACCAGAAGCTAACCAATGCTATGCGCAAAGCTGTTTCAGCTTTCCATGGGGACGCCGTTGTTAATCGCATTTACAGCCATTATACAATGACCTACCACTATATACAGGGAGCCGTTCGTAAAATCGTTGAAACAACGAAGAGCGGCGCACGTGTTGTGTTCGAATACAAGGATACGATCGGGCAACTGGAGCGGGTATTCCGCAGCCGTTTGATTGAACGCGAGATTTCGATGGTGAATAATGCCATTAACGAGCTGCTTGATCTTCGGAATCAGACGAAAAATCAGACGGAAATCGCCGCAATTGATGAGCGTTTGGCCTCGCATACGCAGAAGCTGTTTGTGCTTGAGGCGTAATGATGCCATGGCTTGCAGACAGTAAACATAAGCTTATAGGAATCGCTGCTGCGGTTTCTTTTTTTTATTTTCAGGAAGGGCTGCTTGAGGCAGAACTATGAAGTGGTAATTTTTGGTTTTGATTGCATACTGCAACATTTAGCGGATAGAAGCAGTCCATAATAACGAAGGACAATCTTTTACGAGTAAAAGAAGCAGGAGCTTCACGTGAATCTGGAGGTATACAGCATGATAAAAACAACGGCATTCAAATCGTTTGCCTGTATGGCGGCAGTCGCTTCTATGCTGCTGCTGGCTGCTTGCAGCGGAGCGGGGAATACTGCACCGACTGCTACCTCTGCCGTTCAAAGCAGCACGCCTGATGGCCAGCAACAGGCTGGACAAACATCAGATAGCCAGGAAACATCCGCTAACGGTCAGGAAACAGCGCCGGCAAGCTCGTCTGATGCTGGACAAGCAGGTCAGACGGCACATGCAGGGCAAGCGAGCGAAACACCCAGCATAGGCCAGCTTGTTGATTTGGCGAAGGAAGGTAAAATTCCCGAGGTGAAATACGCAGCGCATATTGCGCTGTTCGACGAGATTGAGCAGGATTGGGGTAAGGCTGACAGCACGGAGGCTGCGGGAAAAGGGATTTACGCAGCCTATACAAAACGGGGCGTTACGATCGGCTTCAACAAAGGCATGAAGGTGTTCGATATGCGTTCCTACGCGGCCAATTTGCAGCAGTTGTCTTACGTTGATATTGAGAAGTCACTGGGCAAAGCCGATGAAACAGCGACGAATGGCGACGATCAGATTTATGTGTACAAGGTGAATGATCAATACCAGCTCAAATTCATTATCCCGAAAGCAACCGGAAAGGTCGACCATATTTCCGTATTCAGTCCGCAGGATGCAAAAAATAATATGGCCGGCTGAAAAAAAAGGTTGCAATTCTGACGGATAGATGTTATTTTTAATCTCGTTGAAAACATCGTTTAACACAATAATAGGAACCAGGATTCACTCAGGACATGGTTATGTTGCGAGAGATTATTCCCTCGGGAAGTGAATGACGTAGGTCCTAGCGGATGAAATTTTTAAACATTTTATTCCTAGGAAGGGGGAACCGGAAGATGGAATACTCAACTTTCGGAAGACACGTTGCTGTTGATACTTGGGGAGTAGATTTCGATCTACTGAACAACGCTGAATTTTTGCAAGCCCAAATGGTGGAGGCTGCTGAAAGCTGTGGCGCTACTGTAATGTCGGTGCAATCCAAACAATTTGAGCCTCAAGGAGCAACCGTACTCGTGTTGCTGTCAGAGAGTCACCTCTCTATTCACACGTATCCTGAGAGAGGATTCGCCGCGCTTGATTGTTATACTTGCGGTGAAACCGTGGATCCACAGGTGGCTATCGATTATATGATTGCTGTGCTGAAGCCAACAACAACTCATGCAAAGAAGCTGATACGCGGTATGGGCGAATTGCAAGTTGAAGAACCGAAAATGAAACAAATCGAGCTCGTTTAAAGCTCTCACATGTATGATACAGAAATAACCATGGAAGCTTCCATGGTTATTTCTTTGTATGATTAGGGAATAATGGATTTGTGGTTCAAACTTTATTCATAAATGAAGGAAGTATGAATGTCGAACTGTGCTATAATGGCGTAGAAAGAATGAGACGTGGCAATTTGATAAGGGAGGCAGGTGACACATATGCACATTATTACAGTAGGTCTTAACTACCGTACAGCTCCAGTAGAAGTGAGAGAACGTTTTGCGTTTTCGGAAAAAGAGCTGCCAGAAGCTGTCAAACAGCTTATGAATACAGACAGCATTATGGAATGTGTCATTGTAGCGACCTGCAATCGGACAGAATTGTATGCGGTGGTGGACAGGCATCATTTGTGCGGGCATTATATCCGCAGCTTTATGGAGCAGTGGTTCAACCTGCCAAGGAAAGAATTTACGAATCATTTATATATGTACGAGGATGAGAAGGCGATTGAGCATCTATTCCGCGTTGCAAGCGGTTTGGATTCCATGATTATCGGCGAGACGCAAATTCTCGGACAAGTGAAGGATGCTTTCGCACTAGCCCAGCAGCAAAGAACGACGGGAACGCTTTTCAATACGCTGTTTAAGCAGGCGATTACGATGGCGAAGCGTGCGCATTCGGAGACGACGATTGGCGAATCTGCCGTATCGGTCAGCTATGCTGCCGTTGAACTTGGCAAGCGTATATTCGGCCAATTTTCCAAAAAGACGGTCATGCTGATTGGGGCTGGCGAGACCGGCGAGCTGACAGCGAAGCATCTGTATGCGAATGGGGCTGACCGGGTTATCGTCGTGAACCGGACGTATGAACGTGCCGTTCAATTAGCGGACAAGTTTAACGGAATAGCTTGCTCGATGGACGAAGCGGCGAATAGGCTGCATGAAGCTGATATTGTCATTAGCTCGACGGGAGCTGACAACTTCGTGCTTACGCGTCAGGTTGTCGCAAGCGCCATGCAGCGCCGGAGATCAAAGCCGCTGTTCATGATTGATATCGCGGTTCCTAGGGATCTTGATCCAACGATTGCTGCGGTGGACAACGTCTTTTTGTATGACATCGACGACTTGGAGGGCATTGTGGAAAGTAACTTGGAACAGCGCCGCAAGGAAGCCGCCAAAATCGAAACGATGATCGCTCAGGAAATGGATCTGTTTGAGCAATGGTACAAAACGCTGGGAGTCGTGCCGCTTATTCGGGCGCTTCAGACGAAAGCGGCAGAGATTCATGAGGAGACGTTCAACAGCTTGACGAACAAGCTCCCGGATCTGGACGAGCATGAGCTTAAAGTAATCAGAAAGCTGACGAAGAGCATTGTCAATCAAATGATGCAGGACCCTATTTTGCGGATTAAGGAAATGGCCGGAGAAAGACGTGCTGAAGAAGCGATGGACATGTTTGTAAAGCTTTTTGCACTGGAAGAGCAATTGGACAAGTCGCAGCAAGCTGAGCTTAAAGCGGAAGCTGCCGAGGCGGCTGCAGCAAAAATGAAAAATGTGCAATCACCTGCAGCTACGGCAGCATTGGCTTCTGCCCTTCGGTAGAAGCACGCTCTTGACAGACGCATAGGGCGGCGATGTGGAGGCATTTATGGCAACGCTAAACTGGTTGTATGACGCGATACTTTATGTATACGCCCTGAGCCTTCTGTTTTATTTCTCCGATTTTATGGACGCAAGCCGGAGAGCGAAACGGATGGGTACAGGGCTACTTATTTTTGTATGGATATTACAGACGTTGTTTCTCATTTCGCGAATTGTGTCGCATTTTGAAGTGGCGACGATATCAACCTTTGAATATTGGCTGGGTTTTTGCTGGCTCTTGGTCTCTATATCGCTTGTAATCAGCCGTTTTTTCAAAATAGAGTTTATTGTATTTCTCGTAAACGTCATTGGATTTTCCGTGCTGGCGCTTAATCTTTACAGCAAGCCGGGCAATGAGGCGATGTTCGCGATTTCCACAACAGCAAGAGAGCTGCTGATTGTGCATATTAGCCTCGTGCTTGTTTCCTATGTGTCGCTGACGATAGGCGTTCTTTTCGCCGGGATGTACATTTTCCTGCATCGGGAGCTGAAGGAGAAACGCTGGTCCAAATATGTAAGAAGGCTCCCCAGCCTTGATAAAATTGAGCGATATTCTGATCGCGCTGTCATTATCGGCGTTCCGCTGCTTGCTTTGTCGCTGTCGCTTGCAGTGACGCTGCTGCTCATTGAGGGGCGTTCGATGCTGCTGCTGGATTGGAAAGTTATTACTTCTTTCCTCGCTCTAATTGTATATATTATTTTTGTTGTAAATCGGTCGTTGCTTAATCGCACGAGCACACAGCTTGCAAAGCTGCATATTGTGGCGTTCAGCTTTCTAGTTCTCAATTTGCTGGCAAGCTACGTATCTAATTTTCATTAGAAGTTAGGTGAGGTTTATGAACGGCTACTATCCGGTCATGCTAAAGCTTCAGGGGTGCCGCTGCATCGTGGTCGGCGGCGGCCCGATTGCCGAGCGCAAGGTGCTAGGACTGCTTGAAGCGGGAGCCGATCAGGTGACGGTCATTGCGCTTGATTTCACTCCTCAGCTGGAGGAGCTTGCACGTGGCGGCCACATCGAGACAAAAGCAAGAGCTTATGCGAGCGGGGACGCGAAGGCGGCGCGGCTGCTGTTTGCCGCTACTGATCAGGCGGAGCTGAATTGCCAAATAGCGCTGGATGGCGAGCAGGCGGGCATTTGGGTTAATCGGGCAGATGAGGCCTCGGCTGGAACTTTTATTAATCCGTCGGTTGTGCGGCGCGGCGAGCTGGTCGTTGCCGTGTCGGCATCCGGGGCTAGCCCGGCATTGTCCTCACGTATTCGGGAGGAGCTGGCGCGGCAGTATGGTCCGGAATATATCGGCAGCACAGCTAGGCTGAAAGAGCTTCGTGAACGGGTGAAGCTCACCATTGGCGACCGCAGGCTGCGCAGCGAAGTACTGAAGCTTGCGGCGTGCGAAGCTCCAAGACAAAGCGAGGAAGACGGCGATATAGACGTATGGATTGAGCGGCTCATCGCAGCAACTGACAGGAGGAATACATAAATGGCAGCAAACAATAAGGATAAGCGTACCATTATTGTCGGAACCCGCCAAAGCGCACTCGCGCTTACGCAAACGGGACAAGTGATTGACGAGCTGAAACGAATCAGCGAGCAGCATGGCTTTGACTATTCGTTTGAAATTCGAAAAATCGTCACAAAAGGCGATCAAATTCTTGATGTGACCTTATCGAAGGTTGGCGGTAAAGGATTATTCGTCAAGGAAATCGAGCAAGCGCTGCTGGATGGCGAAATCGATATGGCGGTTCACAGCATGAAGGATATGCCGTACGAGCTGCCTGAGGGATTAATGAATGGTGCGATTCCGAAACGCGTGGATCCGCGGGATTGCCTCATTATGAAGCAGGGCGAAAGTCTCGCTGATTTGCCGCAAGGCGCAAAGGTTGGGACGAGCAGTCTGCGCCGTTCCTCTCAGCTCAAAAACTTGCGCCCTGACCTAGTCGTGGAATCCATTAGAGGCAACATTGATTCCCGGATTCGCAAGCTGGAAACGGAAGGCTTCGATGCGATCGTTCTAGCTGCAGCCGGGCTTAGCAGAATGGGCTGGGGAAACCGCATATCTGCCTTTTTGCCGGAAAAGGTGTCTGTGCCAGCTGTTGGGCAAGGCGCGCTTGGCATTGAATGCCGGGGGAATGACGGGCAGATTCGTGAGCTGCTTGATTTATTTAATGACAGCGAAACCGCTTATGCGGTTCGGGCCGAGCGGAGCTTTCTCGGCGCGCTCAATGGCGGCTGCCAAATTCCGATTGGCGCCCATGCGGTTGTGCATAAAGGGGCAGACGGCACGCTGGAAGGCGCTGAGCTGGAGCTGACGGGAATTGTAGGATCGGCGGATGGAGCAGTGCTGCTGAAGGAAATCAAGACAGGCAGCGATCCAGAGGTGCTGGGCAAGGAAGTGGCCGCAGCGCTCATAGCAAGAGGAGCGGACCGCATTTTAGCGGAAATCGGGGGATCGTAGTGATGGGGAAAGGTATCGTTTATTTGGTTGGGGCGGGTCCGGGTGACGCCAAGCTGATTACGCTGCGCGGCTTGGAATATTTGAAGAAAAGCGATGTTGTCGTCTATGACCGCTTGGCAAGCCCAAGGCTGCTTGCGCATATGAAGCCGGGTGCCGAGAAAGTATACGTAGGCAAGCTTCCCGATCGCCACACGATGAAGCAGGAGGAAATTAACCAGCTGCTTGTGGACCTTGCTTTGCAAGGCAAGGTGGTGACGCGGCTTAAGGGCGGCGATCCGACGATTTTTGGCCGCGTAGGCGAGGAAGCGGGACTGCTTAAGGAAAACGGCATAGGTTTTGAAATCGTGCCGGGCATTACTTCGGCGATCGCTGTGCCTGCTTATGCTGGCATTCCGGTTACGCATCGTGATTTTGCATCCTCCCTTTCGATCATAACGGGACACGAAAGCCCCGATAAGCTGGATCGCTCGATTTATTGGGACAAAGTAACGAATGCGACAGGAACGCTTATTTTTCTGATGGGCGTAGCCAAGATTGGTTATATTGCCGATCAGCTCATGAAGCATGGCAAGCCTGACACAACGCCAGTTGCACTGGTGCGCTGGGGAACGAGGGTCGAGCAGCAGACGGTTGTCGGCACGCTTGCTACGATCGAGCAAATTGTGCGCGAGGCGAATTTTCAGCCGCCGGCTGTCATTGTCGTTGGCGATGTCGTGCTGCAGCGCGAGCAATTGCAGTGGTACGAAAGCAAGCCGCTGTTCGGTACGCGCGTACTGGTGACGAGAGCGAGAGCACAGGCAAGCGAGCTGGCTGACCTGGTAGATGAGCTGGGCGGTGAGCCATGCGAATACCCTGTCATTGATATCCGCGAGCCTGAGGAGGCCGCAGCGGTCGCTACGCTGCGCGCTGCGCTTTCGGAAGCGGAGCAATATAGCTGGCTGATGTTCACGAGCGTAAACGGCGTGGACTATTTCTATCGTTGGCTGCGGCGTTTCGGAATCGATATTCGGCGCTTCCATAAGGCTAGAATCGCGGCCGTTGGCCCGAGAACAGCCGAAGCGCTGGAAAATCGCGGGCTGACTGCCGAGCTGCTGCCGGCCAAGTTTCAGGCAGAAGGGCTGCTGGAGCAGCTTGCAGGAGAGCTGCAAGCTGGCGAGCGGGTACTGCTGCCGCGCGGTGATTTGGCACGCGAGGTGCTGCCGCGCGAATTGGCGGCCAAGGGGCTGCTGCCAACGGAAATCGACGTGTACGAGACGGTACTTGCCGATACGCAGGATGATCAGGTGCTGGAATGGATCGACGAGAAGCAGATTCATATGATTACGTTCACCAGTTCCTCGACCGTAACGAATCTGCTGGAGAAGCTGCGCCGCAGCGGCATTAGCGATCCTGTACAGGCGATATTGGACATTCCGGCGATCAGCATAGGGCCGCTGACGTCAGCTACGATGAAGGAAGCAGGCTTGCGTGTAGCCGCAGAGGCCGAGCAGGCGACGATACCATCGCTTATCGATGCGATGATTAAGTTCCGCAGCGCGGAACGGGGATAAGGCATTATTATTTTAATATAAGCATTTATAAGTTGAGGCAAGGGCACAAGCTGTAATTGGCGCGACACAAGCTTCACAAAACAGTTGGAGGAGGAATGGAAGATGGCATTTCCTGTCGTAAGACATCGGAGATTGCGGCAATCCGCCGCTCTTCGCAGTATGGTGAGGGAAACGGCGCTTTCTGCTAATGATTTTATTTATCCGATTTTTGTGACGGTGGGCACGAACGTGAAGGAAGAAATCACATCGATGCCGGGCGTTTATCATTTTTCATTAGACCGCTTGGAAGAGGAGATCAGGGAAGTTGTTGCTCTAGGCATTCCATCCGTCATGCTGTTTGGCGTTCCTGCTGCGAAGGATAGCGAAGGCACTTCCGCATTTGCTCCTGACGGTATTGTGCAAGAGGCTATTCGTGCTGTAAAGGGCTGGGCGCCTGAGCTGCTCGTTGTAGCAGATACTTGCCTATGCCAATTTACTGATCATGGTCATTGCGGCCTTATCCATGTGCATGAGCGTACAGGCAATGCAGAGGTCGATAACGATGCTTCGCTGGTACAGCTCGTTCGCACAGCGGTTTCACAAGCTGAGGCAGGCGCGGATATGATCGCTCCGTCCAACATGATGGACGGCTTCGTTGGCGCTATTCGCGAAGGTTTGGATGAAGCGGGCTTTACTCATATTCCGATTTTGTCCTACTCGGTCAAATATGCTTCAGCTTTTTATGGCCCGTTCCGCGAAGCGGCACATTCAACACCGCAATTCGGCGACCGCAAGACGTATCAGATGGACCCTGCCAATGCGCGCGAAGCGCTGCGGGAAGCGGAGTCCGACGTCGTTGAAGGAGCGGATATGCTGATGGTTAAGCCAGCGCTTGCGTATATGGACGTTATTCGCCTGCTGAAGGAGCATTTTGATCTGCCAGTGGCGGCGTACAATGTGAGCGGCGAATATGCAATGGTAAAAGCGGCAGCGGCAAATGGCTGGATTGACGAGCGCGCTGTCGTATTGGAGACGCTGACCGGAATGAAGCGCGCGGGCGCGGACATTTTGATTACGTACCATGCGAAGGATGCTGCACGTTGGTTGAAAGGGGCTGAATAGTTGATGAGTCATTCATCTTCAGGCAGAAGCGATATTCGCTCACGCGAGGCATTTGCGCGGGCCAAGCAAGTGATTCCGGGCGGCGTGAACAGTCCGGTTCGCGCTTTTAAATCCGTAGGATTGAATCCTGTTTATATGGAGCGCGGCCAAGGCAGCCGCGTATTTGATATCGACGGCAACAGCTACATCGATTATGTTGCTTCATGGGGACCGCTCATTATGGGCCATGCGCATCCAGAGGTCGTTGAAGCGATCAAGCGTACCGCGGAAAAAGGCACCAGCTTTGGGGCGCCAACGGAACTGGAGACGCTGATGGCGGAGCTTGTGTGCGAGCGTGTGCCTTCGGTAGATGTGGTCCGGATGGTCAACTCCGGCACGGAAGCGACAATGAGCGCCTTGCGTCTCGCTCGCGGGTTTACGAAGCGCAGCAAAATCGTCAAGTTTGAAGGCTCATACCACGGACATGCCGACAGCCTGCTCATTAAAGCGGGTTCCGGTGTGGCGACGCTTGGCTTGCCGGACAGTCCCGGCGTTCCGGAAAGCATTGCCTCCCAGACGATTACGGTGCCTTACAATGATATCGAGTCGATCAAGCTCGTATTTGAAAAGTACGGCGAGGAAATTGCCTGTGTCATCGTCGAGCCGATTGCCGGAAACATGGGCGTTGTCCCGCCGCTTCCGGGCTTTCTGCAAGGACTGCGCGACATTACGGAGCAATACAGCAGCCTGCTTATTTTTGATGAAGTGATGACGGGCTTTCGTGTCCACTACAGCAGTGCGCAAGGTCTGTATGGCATTAAGCCGGATATCACTTGCTTCGGCAAGGTGATTGGGGGCGGACTGCCTGTCGGCGCATACGGCGGCAGACGCGATCTGATGGAGCTTATGGCGCCGAGCGGTCCGATTTATCAGGCGGGCACGCTGTCAGGCAACCCGCTGGCGATGGCTGCTGGTTATACGACGCTCAAGCTGCTGACACCGGAAACGTATGAGCTGCTGGAGCGCCAAGCGGTCCGATTGCAGCGCGGCTTTGAAGCGAATGCGCAGGCGGCTGGCATTGCTTCCACGATCAACCGTGTCGGCTCGATGGTTTGCCCGTTTTTCACCGAAACGCATGTCATTAATTACGATACAGCCAAAACAGCGGATTTAGAGCGCTTCAAGGTGTATTTTGCCGCTATGCTGGAGCTTGGCGTGAGCGTCGCTCCATCGCAGTTCGAAGGCATGTTTGTGTCAGCTGTCCATACCGATGAAGATATTGATGCAACGATTGCTGCAAACAGGGCTGCTTTGAGCAGGTTGTAGTTCTAGCAAGCAGCAATTTAGGCGATTGCATTCGAAAATAGGAGGTTTCATTCCATGCCAATGCTTCACTATAAGCGGGCGGGGGAGTGGCTTGAGCTCGATTGGCAGCAGCTGTCAGAAGGCTCATGGTCTGCACCAAATTATGACGGGCAACCTGGAGAACGCACCGGAACATTAGAGGCCGGCAGTCATCCGCATCAAGTGCGGCAGTGGCTGCTGGCCCGTTCTCTTTTTCCAGAAAAATGGATCAATCGGCTGTTCTCCGTTGGCGGCATCCGCTTTGATGGGCAGCGTCTGGGCTTGCTCGCCTTTCCCGCTGCGGACCCGCTTAGCGATCCCTTGTATCGTCAAGCGAGGCTGTCGCAAGGCAATCCCGTTCCAACCGTTCTTTTCGAGGATGATTTTTGCCTCGTGCTTTATAAGGAGGCAGGGATGCCTGTGCATGGCACAGGTGCCAATCAGGCGGGAACGCTGGATGAAGCGGCGGCTCGTCATATGCTGCTGCAAGGAGATCCGCTGCCTGTCCGTCATATCCATCGTCTCGATGATGATACATCGGGCCCCGTGCTTTATTCCAAAAATGATTTCGCCCAGTGGAAGCTGGACGAAGCGATGCGCCGCAAGGCGATCGACCGCCGCTATATGGCGTTTGTTCAAGGACGGCTGCGTCCGCCTGCGGGAACCGTTGACGCTCCGATTGGCAAGGACCGCCATCATCGCTCCAGACGGCGTGTGACCCAGGGCGGCGATGCCGCTGTTACCCATTATGAAACGGCCGAGATGTATGCTGGAGCGACGCTGGTCCGTTTGCAGCTGGAGACGGGACGTACGCATCAAATACGCGTCCATATGAGCCACTTGGGCCATCCCCTGATTGGGGATTCGCTTTATGGCGGCTCTGTGCAGCTGCTGAAGACGCAGGCGCTGCATGGCGAACGCCTTATTTTTGCCCACCCGTGGACAGATTCGCCTGTGGAAGTTGCGGCGCCAGAGCCCGCTTGGCTTCCCGAATTGCGAGCTAAATTATAGCCTCTGCAAAAGATAGTCATGCTCTCCCCCCTTTGCCCATATAGATAATTAGTGAGAGTAGCATTTTTAGCCCAAGCATTGTCTAAGAGACTGCGACGAAATGGGTCAGTATAGGGAGGGAGGACTTGAGCGTGACGGATCAAACGAAAGGCTTGCGCTTTGACGTGTATGAACGCGTGCATCTGTCGGATGAAGTTGCCGATATCGATGAACTGGAAGAAATTGAGCTTGTGCCTCGCATTCAGGTTGTTGAGCAGGGGGACCATGCGGTTTTGAAAGGCCAGCTGCTACTAAGCGGGGTATATCGCAGTACGAACGAAGCCGCTCCGCTTCAGGCATTGGAGCATTTCATTCCCGTCGAAATTACGATGCCGATGAACCGGATTTCACGGCTGGACGATGTGACGGTGGAAATTGATAATTTTGACGTGGATTTGCTTTCCTCGCGAACGCTTAACATTACCGGTGTGTTGTCGCTGCGCGGCATTCTTGTGGAGCCGCAGCAGGAAGTGGAGGAAGCGTGGCGCGAGGAGCCATTCACCGTCGTCCATGATCGCGTAGATACGAGCCAGGCTTCGTACGATGAGGAGCTTCAGCGTAGCGGCGGCGAACCATTTGCTGCTGACGAGGCGCAGGTGGCGGACCAGGCCGCTTATGGGCTGCAAGCTGAACCCTATTTTGCTGGACAGGAAGGACAATTGCCTTTCAGGGGGGAGCAGGAACAGAATCAAGGTTATAATGAGGCACAAGAGTATAATGAGGCACAAGGGTATAATGAGGCACAAGAGTATAATGAGGCTCAAGTGTTTATTGGGGCTCAACAGTTCGCTGAGTCTGAATCCGAGATTGAGGCTTACAATGCTAGTAATGCATATAATGAGCGGACGTATGAAGCGGCTGATGAAAGCGAGGAAGCAGAAGGGCCGAAGGCTGGCGTTACGATCTCGCCTTCGCCGCGTGACGCAGGCTGGTCAGCAGCAGAGTGGTTTCAGGGGCAGGATCATTCCGGGGCACAGCCGAACTTTAACGCTAATTTCAATCCACCGCCTGCTTTTGCACAGCAGCCAGCCGTAACTGGGCTTGGTCATGGCATTGCGCAGGAAAGGCAGCAGGGAGCTTCTGCCTATCAACAGGCGGAGGACTTTGGCTGGAGCCCAGGGGGACAACCGCAGCAGGCAGAGGAAACTTACATTCCGGCGGGGGCAGAGCAAAGCAGCTACGACACATCCCCGTGGCAGGATAGCGAGCTGGAGCGTTTGAACGAATGGCAGGAGGCGGAGGAAGCTGGTGCGGAGCAGCAAGCGGAGCCGGAGAAGCAGGAGATGCGCATTGCCTTTGGCAGCAAGGCGCCGGAAGCAACTGGAGCTCCTGCATCAGGCGTCGGGCTTGTGACGCTGCTGCAAACGAGCAAGCGCGAGCAATTAGCGCGGCAGGCTGAGCAGGAGGCGGCGGATTATGCGCTTGAGCAGACGAAGGCTCAGCAGCCGGCAGGCGATGAAATCGAGTGGCGCAATTTATTTTTGAAGCAATCCGATGAGCATGAATTCCGTAAAATCCGGGTATGCATCGTGCAGCGCGACGAGACGCTGGAGTCCATTGCAGTGCGCTACAGCTTGAACCCGCGTGAGATTTTGCTGTACAACGGCTTGAATGAGTCGGCGGTATCGGAAGGGCAGCTGCTTTATATTCCGTAGCAGCAGGCTGTTAAATAAAAGGAGCTTTGACCTGTGAAATAACAGTCAAAGCTCTTTTTTATGTGCCCAGCAAGTATAAAAGAGCTTGAATGTGCCTTGTTGTTTGACTTTTTTTCACAAAGAGGGTATTATTAAATAAATATGTCTTAAAGTCAACGAACGACGTTGAAGGGGAAGAGTACGCAGCCAAGCCTTCAGAGAGCGGAGCCGTTAGTGCTGAGAGTTCCGCAGGATTTTACTCGTACAAGTCGCCCTGGAGTTGCTTGAATCAAGCGGATTGTTATTCGTTAATTCAAGCCGGCCACAGCCGTTATCTGTTTGAGTGCCGTGCAGCTGCAAGACGCGCGGAACAAAGGTGGTACCACGGAAGCTAACCTTTCGTCCTTTGCTATAAGGGCGGAAGGTTTTTTTGTATTCAAAATTAAAGTAATGATGCCATTATGCGATATGTGGAGGATGGAGCTTATGTCTGAAAATCAAACGACGCCGGCGATGCCGACGACCTACGACCCGAAAGCTGCTGAACTGAAGTGGTATGACTTCTGGATGGATGGAAAATTTTTTGAAGCGGGCAAGCGCCCGGAAGCCAAGACCTATACGATCGTTATTCCCCCGCCGAATGTAACGGGAATTTTGCACATTGGGCATGCGCTCGATTTCACTTTGCAGGATATTCTCATCCGCTTTAAGCGGATGCAGGGCTTTGATGCTTTGTGGCTGCCAGGAACGGACCACGCAGGCATTGCGACACAGACGAAAGTGGAGCAGAAGCTCCGCGAGCAAGGACAATCCCGCTACGATCTGGGACGCGAGGCTTTTTTGGAGCAGGTCTGGGATTGGAAGGAGCAATATGCGGGAACGATTCGCGGCCAATGGGCAAAAATGGGGCTGTCGCTTGATTATTCGCGCGAACGATTCACGCTTGATGAGGGGCTGTCGAAGGCTGTGCGCGAGGTGTTTGTACAGCTTTACAAGAAGGGCCTCATTTACCGCGGCAAAAAAATCATCAACTGGGATCCGGCTGCTAGAACGGCTTTGTCCGATATTGAGGTTGAGCATAAAGAGCTGAACGGTCATTTGTATCATTTGCAATATCCTTTGAAGGACGGCTCAGGGCATATTACGGTTGCGACAACGCGTCCGGAAACGATGCTGGGCGATAGCGCGGTTGCCGTTCATCCTGAAGATGAGCGATACCAGCACCTCATTGGTCAAATGATCGTATTGCCGGTCATTGGACGCGAGATTCCGATTATTGGCGACGAATACGTTGACAAGGAATTTGGCTCCGGCGCTGTAAAAATTACGCCTGCCCATGATCCGAATGACTTCGAGGTTGGCCTTCGTCATGATTTGCCGCAAATTATCGTTATGGACGAGTCCGGCAAGATGAATGCGGAAGCTGGCCCTTATGCGGGACTGGACCGTTTCGACTGCCGCAAGCAGCTCGTGAAGGATTTGCAGGAGCAGGGCGTGTGCGTTCAAATCGAGGATCACGTGCATCAGGTTGGCCACAGCGAGCGCAGCGGTGCGGTCGTTGAGCCGTATTTGTCCACGCAATGGTTCGTTGAAATGAAGCCGCTCGCGGAGCAGGCGATTAATGCGCAAAAATCCGGCGAAGGCGTAAACTTCGTTCCAGACCGTTTTGAGAAAATTTATTTGCAATGGATTGAAAATGTACATGACTGGTGTATTTCCCGCCAGCTGTGGTGGGGACACCGTATCCCTGCTTGGTATTGCGACGCTTGCGGTGAAATGCATGTTTCCGACGAAGATGTAACGAGCTGTTCTTCTTGTGGCAGCACGGAGCTGCGCCAGGACGAGGATGTTTTGGATACATGGTTCAGCTCGGGTCTATGGCCATTCTCGACGCTTGGCTGGCCAGAGCAAACCGAGGACTTAAAACGCTTCTATCCGACGAATGTTTTGGTGACGGGCTATGACATTATCTTTTTCTGGGTATCTCGAATGATATTTACTGCACTGGAGTTCACAGATCAAAAGCCGTTTAAGGACGTGCTGATTCATGGTCTTGTACGCGATGCGAACGGCAATAAAATGTCCAAGTCGCTTGGCAACGGCGTCGATCCGCTCGAAGTCATTGAACAGTACGGCGCAGATGCGATGCGTTATATGCTATCGACAGGCAGTACACCGGGGCAGGATTTGCGCTTCCGCTTTGAAAAGGTGGAGCAGTCGCGCAACTTTGCCAATAAAATTTGGAATGCGTCGCGCTTTGCACTGATGAATTTGGAAGGCTTCACCGCAAGCGACATTAATATTACCGGCAAGCTGGGTACGGCGGATCGCTGGATTTTGCACCGTCTTAACGAAACCGTTCGCGAAGTAACCCGCTTGATGGACAACTACGAGTTCGGAGAAACGGGCCGCCAGTTGTACAACTTCATTTGGGATGACCTATGCGACTGGTACATCGAGTTTGCGAAGCTTAACCTTTATGGCAGCGATGAAGAAGCGAAACAAGCGACTAAATCGGTACTCGCTTATGTGCTTGATCGCACGCAGCGTCTGATTCATCCGTTTATGCCTTACATCAGTGAGGAAATTTGGCAGCATCTGCCGCATGAAGGCGAGACGATTACACTTGCAGCATGGCCGGAATACGATGCTGCGCTGGAAGCGCCTGAAGCGGTGAAGGAAATGGAGCTGCTGATGGATATTATCCGTTCGGTGCGTAACGTTCGCGCGGAAGTAAACGTGCCGATGAGCAAAAAAATCGAACTGATGATTAAGCCGACGAGCGAGGCCGAGGCGATCATTTTGACCCGCAATGATGAATTTGTCCGCCGGTTCTGCGGAACCTCGAAGCTGGAGGCAGGTCTTGCGTTAGCAGCTCCGGATAAGGCGATGAGCAGTATTGTTACGGGCGCGGAGCTGTACTTCCCGCTAGCAGGGCTGATTGATATTTCGCAGGAAATTGCCCGCCTTGAGAAAGAGCTTGCGACGCTGAACGGCGAAGTAACCCGCATTGAGAAGAAGCTCGGCAATGAGGGCTTTGTAGCGAAGGCGCCTGCGAAGGTCATCGAAGAGGAACGCTCCAAAATGAAGGATTATGCGGACAAACGCGATAAGGTTCAAGCTAGAATCGCGGATTTACGCGGATAGACACCGGGAAGAAAGAAGGCGTTTCTACGATGACGAATCAGCTCTCGGGCCAGCCGGAAAGCGGCGGGCTGCAGTCGTACCAGGAAGCAGTAGATTGGATAAATGGTCTTATTCCTTTCGGGATAAGACCTGGTCTTGAGCGAGTCCTGCTCTTAATGGAGCGGCTGGGTAATCCACATCGCAGACTGAAATTTATCCATGTGGCTGGAACGAACGGCAAAGGCTCTACCTGTGCTTTTTTGACGAGCACGCTTATTAAATGCGGTTATGATGTAGGTACGTTTACATCGCCATACATTACGAAGTTTACGAATCGTTTTCAATATAATAACGCTGATATTGAAGAGCAGACACTGCTTGAACTGTCGAATATGCTAAAGCCTGTCGTTGAGGAAATTGCGGCAACCGAGCAGGGCTCTCCGACGATGTTCGAGGTGTCTACGGCGCTGGCCATCTTGTATTTCGCGAAGGTAACGTATCCCGATTATGTCGTATGGGAAACGGGGCTCGGCGGACGAATGGACGTTACAAATATTGTGACGCCCGTTCTCTCCATCATTACCAATGTCGGGCATGACCATATGGATCGCCTTGGCGATACGCTGGAGAAGGTAGCGGCGGAAAAGGCGGGCATTATTAAGCCTGGCGTTCCTGTCGTGAGTGCGGTTACGCAGCCAGAAGTGATCGAAGTTATTCGGCAAAAGGCGATTGACAGCAAAAGCTCGCTGTATTTGTTAGGCGAGCAGTTCAGCGAGACGGCGCTTTCGGTTCGCGAGGATGAGCAAACGTTCCGTTTCGATGGGCTTTTCCGCCCTATCCATCCGCTCACGATCACGCTGAACGGCGCCCATCAGCGCACGAATGCAGCGGTTGCAGTGATGGCGCTTGAGGTGCTTCGCCAATATGCGGCGCTTATCGTGGAGGATGATGCGCTGGAGGAGGGGCTGCGCCTTGCGGCATGGCCTGGACGTCTGGAAATGGTGTCGCATTCCCCGCGTATTCTCATTGATGGAGCGCATAATCCTGAAGGGGCGGAGACGCTTGCTGCTGCGCTAAAAACAACCTATCGCTATGATCGTTTAATCCTAATGATGGGTATGCTGGATAATAAGAATCATCGTGAGGTTATGAAGCATATACTGCCAATAGTAGATACGCTAATTGTGACCGAGCCTGATTTTCGCAACAAAAAAGATGCGCAGGCGCTGGCTGATCTCATACGTTCTGTGCAGGGGAAAGAGGCTTTTGAGCTGATTGTAGAGCCTGACTGGAAAGCGGCGCTTCAGCAGCTGCAGCATTTGACCGGGGAAACAGACCTTGGGGTTGTGACCGGAACGCTTTATTTAATAGCGGACGTTCGCGCCCGCTTATTGTACAACTCGGATTCTGAAAAAGGTTGGTGAACCGTCTTTGAATACAGCAAAACATGTTCATTTCATCGGAATAGGCGGTTACGGGATGAGTGCTATCGCCCGCGTCATGCTGGAGAAGGGCTATACGGTAACTGGTTCTGATGTCGCTCGTCAGGAACTCACAGAGAAGCTGGTGGCGAAAGGCGCAAAAATCTATATCGGTCATGAACCGGAAAATATTAAAGGTGCGGAGCTTGTTGTTTACTCCACAGCACTGACCAAAGACAATGTAGAGCGGTGCGCAGCGGAGGCGCTAAATATTCCGGTGCTGCATCGCTCCCAAATGCTTGCCCAGCTGATGAATGAAGGCAAAGGCGTTGCCGTTGCAGGCGCTCATGGCAAGACGACGACCTCGTCGATGATTGCCCTTGTGATGGAAAACTGCGGAACGGATCCAACCTACATTATTGGCGGCGAGATCGTAAACGTGGGTACGAATGCAAAAGCCGGAAGCGGCGAATACGTAGTAGCGGAGGCAGATGAGAGCGATGGCTCTTTCCTGCATTACCATCCGTCGATTGCGATTGTAACCAATATTGAGCCGGATCATCTGGAAAATTATGACGGTGATTTTGGCAAGCTGAAAGATGCCTACGTTCAATTTCTGTCGCAGGTAAAGCCGGATGGCAAAGCTATCGTATGTGCTGACGATGACAATATTGACGAGATCATTAGCAAGCTGTATGCAAGTCAATCGCTCGATCCATCTCAGCTCGTTACTTACGGCATTGATGGCGAGGCCCAATACAAAGCGGAGCAAGTCGTACTGGGTGACCGTAAAGTATCGTTCCAATTAACCCATCTAGGGAAGCTCTTGGGCGAGGTTGAACTGTCTGTACCAGGTAAACATAATGTATATAATGCGATGGCTACTATTATTACCTGTCTGGAAGCAGGGCTGCCATTTGCACAAATTGCGGGCGCTATTCGTGAATTCATTGGGGCCAAGCGTCGTTTCCAAGTGCTCGGCGAAGTAGAGGACATTCTCGTTATTGACGACTATGCCCATCATCCAACCGAGATCAGCGCGACGATCAGTGCTGCCAAAGCGACGGGCAAACGGATTGTAGCTGTGTTCCAGCCGCAGCGCTACACGCGTACCTATTTCCTTCTCGACCAGTTCAGCCGGGCGTTTCCGGAAGCGGACGAGGTCATCATTACCGACATTTATTCGCCAGCTGGCGAGCAGCAAATTGAGGGCGTCAACTCGCAGAAGCTGGTTGAGCTTATTAAGACGAACAGCAATGCGAATACGACTTTTATTGCAACAAAGGAAGAAGTGCTGGAGTATTTGAAGACAGCTGCTTCGGCTGGCGATCTGGTCATCACGATGGGAGCCGGCGATATTTGGAAAACAGCGGATGCTTTGGCTAAATGGTTAAAGGCAGGCCGTAAATAAAGCAGGTATCCACTGCATGAGGCAGCTCCATTAAACGCTGGAAAACGTGAAAATCGTTTTCCAGCGTTTTTTGTTGCGTAATAAGAAGGAGCTGCACCCAAACGATGGCAATGTCTTTGACGCCATTTAAATAAAGTTTTCCAATGAGCTAGCGCAGCATTGAGGGGCTGGATACAATTCCCTTAGATTTTTATAGCAAAAAAGGTTGTCGACTGTACGAAACTTGAGGTAAGCTGCGAATGTTATTTACGTATCCGTTTGTTCATAATCATAAATCTCTTAATTGTCTCATAGAGTAGGAATAGAAGAATGAGACAAGGAGAGAATGACATGAACTCAAAAAACCGCATTACGTACCGTTTCGACCAAGCCGGACAAGCTTCGCGCTCCGAAAACAAGCAGATGGCCGCAGCGGAGCCAGCTGTGGAAGTTCCAGCTGCTGCTGCGCAGCCTAGTGCTTCGAAGCAGGGAGATTTTGCGAGAGTCATCCCCTTATATAAAAATACAGCCTCTTATTCAGATGCGCAGTTCAGTCCATGGAGCACCCAGGTCGATGAGGAGATGGATCAGCTGGAGCAGTTGATTCGCGAGTCGGATCATCACTTGCCTGACGAATCTAATACAGTGACTGTTAATCGTACCTATTCGCCTGCCGATTCGTCCATAGCATCGAAAACATCCAGACATGTCGCAGACAATGAGCCGCCTGCTTTCGTTTCTGAAGAGCAGCAAAGAGTGGAGGAGAAGGGAGTATTTAATGACCTTCAACAGCAGGTGCCTTCTCTCGGCGGTTCTAAACGCAATAGCGATGCAATGGAGCATGGGCCAGAAAATACCCGCTATGGATGGGCTGATGACGGCCAGCGGCATTCGCCTGAGCTTGATTTAGGCAACCGTCCGGTTCGCTCGATACGCAGGCTTGGACATTCGCCATCTTGGATCAATGTTTTTTTATCGGTAGCAGGGGCGCTGGCAACGGGAGCCTTATTCGGTTATTTGCTGTTGTCTTTATTTTTGGATTCCTCCTCGCTTAGCTCTTCTAATCCAGCGGGCGGGCAGTCGAGCGCGGTCAGCGGGAATCCAGCATCGCAAAATGCGGGAAATGGCTTGGGCACGGGAGCAGGTGCGGGAAATAGCGGAAGCTCAGCTGCGCCGCTTGAAACGGTGGAACTGGCCATTCAGCCACAGGCCTACCATTTGCTGCAATATGGCGTATTTAGCAACTCAGAGGGCAGAGATGCCGCAATGGAGGAGCTGGCTAGCAGGGGACTTGCTTCTGCTGCTGCGACAACAGCAGACGACTTTCGGGTATATGCGGGGATGGCGGGCGATCGCAGCAGGGCAATTGCGCTGAGCAAAATGCTGCCTGGTACCGAGGTATATGTGAAAGAGCTTATTGTTCAGGCACCAGAGCAGTTTCCTTTTACGGGGAAGGCGGCAGCTGCAAGCAGTTTTTTTGAGCAGACGAATGCCTTGATAAGCATGCTGGATGATTTGGCGCTGGCCCAACTGGAGCAGCCGGTTCTTGCGCCGCTTGGCGAAAATGCGGCGAAGGCTTGGCGGACGGAGCATCAAAAATGGACGCTCAGCATAAAGGCGATGGAGTCTGGGATTCAAGACGAGGCGGGTAAAGCGTCGATGGGTGCGGTTGTTCAAGCGGTAAATACAGCGGCTTCGTCGCTTACGGAATATGATAAAAATCCTTCTCAGGCGCACTTGTGGTCGGTGCAGCGAGCTCTAATGGAAGCGATCCTGACACAAAAATCGTGGTTTGAGACTATACGCGCATTGTAAACGGAAATCATACTAAGGTATAATAGAGAGCAGTTGTCATTACTTGGCGAGAGGCGTTGAACAATGAAGAAAAACGGCTGGATGTTATTGCTTTTCCTAGTGCTCGGTCTGCTTGCGGGGGCCTTGGTGGCACGCTGGCTGGAGTCGATACCGGGAATAACTTTCTTGACCAAAGCGATTGAGGCTTCGTGGTCTCCTGCCGTTGATTTGTATGTACTGAGCTTTACAATGACGATTAACTTCCAAATTAGCTTATTCAGTATTATTGGTGTTATAGTGGCTATATGGCTTTATCGCAAACTGTAAGTTTAAACGAAGGAGCGCTATACCTATGAATCCGATCAGCCAGTTCGTGCTGGCATCGTCGTCTCCGCGCCGGAAGGAACTGGTCGCCTCTCTTGACCTTTCCTTGCCGGTTTATATTTTGTCCTCGGAAGCGGACGAAAGTGTGCCCTCCGATTGGAGCCCCGAGCAAATTGTAGAACAGCTTTCCTTGCGCAAGGCGCGGGCAACGGCTGAGCTTTTGCGGATGCAGGGGAATACGGAACCCTCTATCGTCGTTGGCGCGGACACGATTGTCGTTGTGGATGGCCATGTGCTGGGCAAGCCAGCAGATGAGGCAGATGCTTTTGCGATGTTGAGCAGCCTACAAGGCAGAGCTCATGAAGTATATACAGGTGTAGCTTGTGTTTTAACGCATAATGGTGAACAATCCTCGGCTCATCGCATGACGAAGGTGCATATGAGGCCCCTTAAGGAAGACCAGATTAATCGGTATATAGCTACTGGAGAGCCGCATGACAAAGCCGGTTCTTATGGTATTCAAGGTTATGGGGCTACGCTTGTTGAGCGGATCGAGGGCTGTTATTTCAACGTTGTCGGGTTGCCGTTGTCACTGCTGTCAGATATGCTGGCGGCGTATCGCATATATGTATTTTGATCCACGTACTTCAAGCTAACTTACGAAAGCAGGGATGGGCATGGAGTCGCAGCGCCAATTTATTCGTGATGTCCCACAGGAAGAACGTCCAAGAGAGCGATTAATTAAATATGGGGCCGAAGCGCTCAGTCACACGGAATTATTGGCCATTCTTTTGCGAACGGGTACAAAAAAGGAATCAGTTGTCCATCTTGCGGGTAATATCATGAAGGAATGTGGCAATTTGCGCAACTTAATGGATATGAGTCTGGAAGAGCTGACAGCGATTCGCGGCATTGGCCCGGCGAAAGCGATTCAATTGCGCGCAGGACTTGAGCTCGGACGCAGAGTGTCTCGTACAGGCAATGGCGACGTTGTTACGGTGCGGAGGCCAGAGGATGCGGCGAATTATGTCATGGATGAGCTTCGTCATTTGAAAAAGGAGCATTTCGTCTGTCTTTTTCTAAATACGAAAAATCACATTATCGCCCAAGAGACGCTATCGATGGGGACGCTGAATGCGTCGCTCGTTCATCCGCGAGAAGTATTTCGTGCGGCTATTAAATGCAGCAGCGCCTCGCTCATTTGCGTGCATAACCATCCGAGCGGCGATCCTACGCCCAGTGCTGAAGACATTGCGCTGACGAAGCGGCTCGTCTCTGCTGGCGAGCTAGTAGGCATTGAAGTGCTGGATCATTTGGTGATTGGTGATGGAAGGTTTATTAGTTTGAAGGAACAAGGCTACATGTAATATAATAAGAAGGATTGTGGCATTTCAGAAGGGAGCACTAACATGTTTGGTGGTTTATCGAAAGATCTTGGCATTGACTTGGGAACAGCTAATACTCTTGTATACGTAAAAGGAAAAGGAATTGTCGTGAGGGAGCCGTCTGTGGTAGCCCTGCGTACCGATACGAAAACGATAGAAGCAGTTGGCGAGCAAGCGAAAAAAATGATCGGCAGAACGCCGGGCAATATTCGCGCAGTACGTCCAATGAAAGATGGCGTAATTGCCGACTTTGAAACGACAGCAACGATGATTAAATATTTTATCCGTTCAGCGCAAAAGCAGAAATCTTTGTTTCCGCGCCATCCGAACGTCATGATTTGCGTGCCGTCTGGCATTACTGCAGTTGAGAAGCGTGCTGTTGAAGATGCTGCGAAGCAAGCAGGCGCCCGCGAAGCCTATACGATTGAAGAGCCGTTCGCTGCAGCGATTGGCGCTGATCTGCCAGTTTGGGAACCGACGGGCAGCATGGTCGTTGATATTGGAGGCGGAACGACAGAGGTTGCAGTAATCTCGCTTGGCGGCATTGTAACAAGCCGTTCGATTCGCGTCGCTGGGGATGAAATGGATGAGTCGATTATCCAATATATTAAACGCTTTTACAATTTGATGATTGGGGAGCGTACGGCGGAGCAGCTTAAGATGGATCTGGGTACAGCAATGCCGCTTGATCCGCCGGAATCGGTGGAAATTAGAGGTCGTGATCTCGTATCCGGCCTGCCTAAGACGCTTGCGATAACATCGGATGAAGTAAGCGAAGCGCTTGCGGATACGGTGACAGCTATCGTAGATGCTGTTAAAATTACACTTGAAAAATGCCCGCCAGAGCTATCTGCGGATATTATGGATCGCGGCATTGTACTGACGGGCGGCGGAGCGCTGCTTCGCAATCTGGACAAGCTGCTGCAGCGCGAGACAGGCATGCCGGTCATTGTTGCGGACAACCCGCTTGACTGCGTAGCTATAGGTACCGGCCGTTCGCTTGACCATATTCATTTGTTCAAGAGCAGAGGCGGCTCAGGCGGTCGTTCGAGACGCTAGGAGAGCTTTCCGTCCATTAGGCAAAAATGAAAATGTGATTAGAACAGGCAGGTGATCGAGCTGTTTAAGCTGTTTAGAAATAAGCGCATGTTTATGCTTATGTTCGGGTTTATTCTGTTCATTGTGGTCATCGGCTTCTCGCTAAGTGACCGTAAGGAGCTGAGTATGCCGGAGAAGTTTATCGGAGATTCAGTCGGATTCGTTCAGCAATGGTTTTATGTGCCCGCTGCTTCAATAGCGGGTTTCTTTGAGGATATTGGCAAACTCCGGTCGATTTATGAGGAGAATGAGTACCTTAGACTGACAGCAGCGGCTTATGCCCGCGACAAAATCGGCTATAACTTTTTGCAGGAAGAAAATGAGCGTTTGCAGAAAGAGCTGAATTTTACCGAGCAGCAGAAAAAAATTAACAATTACAACTACCGGATTGCCCATGTCATTGCTATTGACAATAATCCGTACAGCAAGACGCTGGAAATCAATCTAGGCTCGCTGAGTGGCATTAAGCAGAATATGGCGGTTACGACAATTGACGGCATTATCGGTATCATCAGCCAAGTAAGGCCGAATACGGCAACCGTCATGCCGATTACGGAGCTGGATGACAAGTCGCCGACTTCCAATGCGATTGCGGCGACTATTCTCGGCAAAAGCGACTCTTTCGGCATGGTTACCAGCTATGATGATGAGACGCAGCGGTTAATTATGACGAGAATCGCCGAGAACGACAAAATGATTGTGGGTGACCTGGTTGTTACTTCAGGGAGCGACAGCGTTTATCCGCGTGGTCTTGTAATTGGAACAGTAGAGACGAAGGAAGAAGGCAACTTTGGCTTGACATATACGGCTTCTATTGAGATGGCAGCTAATTTGAACCAGCTTAAAGAGGTGTTTGTCGTCGAGGTCACTGCATCGGAGGATGCGGGCAAATGAGTATGATGAGCACAAATCGGCTTATCCTGCTGTTGTTTCTGCTTTTTATTATAGAAGGCAGCGTTATGCCCTGGATCATTCCGGCGGATTATTCGAGTAAAATTATCCCGCATTTCAGTTTTGTCTTTATCTTATATGCTGCTCTGTATAGCGGTCGCCATCGCGCATTGCTGTTTGGTTTAGGTATCGGACTTATTCAGGATATCGTCTATTACGGTCATTTGCTCGGCGTTCATACGTTTATGATGGGGCTGATTGGGTATTTTGCCGGACTGCTGTTCGATCGCCGCCGCAGCACGCTGCTCACTTGCCTGTCCGTCATTGGCTTTGCATGCATCGCATACGATTCAGCCGTTTATTTCATTTATTCGCTTTTCCGGTTGACGGAGGAGTCGTATGCATACGCGCTGCTGGATCATATTTTGCCTAGCTTATTTTTGCAGCTTGCCTTTGCCTTGATTATTTATGTGCCTGTTCGAAAGCTGTATGAGCAGGATGCGAAGCTTAATCAGGACCAGGATGAGGAATAAATTGGCGGAAAAAGCAGGAATTCGATTGTTTCGAAAAGAATGCAATACGTTGGGGAGGGACAATCGTGGCCGAAAAGCAGCATATTATGATTAAAGGCGTCAAGGAAGGTCTCGTGTTCCTTCTCGACGATAGTTGTGAGCTTGATTTATTACTTGATGAGCTGCACTACAAGCTCGAGAAAACCCATCAGCAGCTGCTCACCGGCCCGCTCGTACACGTCCATGTCAAGCTGGGAACTAGGCAGCTCGGCGATGAGGATAAAGAACGGATTCGATCGGTCATTCGCGCGCAGGGCAATCTGATTGTACAATCGGTGGAATCGGAGTCCGCGGAAGGCAGCTTGCCGCCGCCGCCGCCGGGCATTCAGCTCATTAGCGGAATTATTCGATCGGGCCAAACGATGGAGCGTGAAGGCGATTTGCTGCTGACGGGGGATGTAAACCCGGGAGGAACGATTATAAGCACCGGCGATATTTATGTGATGGGCGCGCTGCGCGGCGTTGCTCATGCGGGTGTGAACGGCCGAACGGACGTTATTATTGCGGCATCGCTGATGCGGCCGACGCAATTGCGCATAGCAGATATCATTAGCAGGCCACCGGAGGAATGGATGTCGGGCGATCCGGCGATGGAATTTGCTTTTTTGAATGAGGGAACGATGCAAATGGATAAAATTTCGCAATTATACCGTTTACGCAATAATCCGATTATGTTAAGAGGGGTGTAACTTATGGGAGAAGCGATTGTTGTCACATCTGGAAAAGGCGGCGTTGGCAAGACGACTACGTCCGCTAATCTGGGAACGGCACTGGCTCTGCTTGGCAAGAAGGTATGTATGGTTGACACCGACATCGGACTGCGTAATTTGGATGTGGTTATGGGACTGGAAAACCGCATTATTTATGATCTTATCGATGTGGCAGAAGGCCGCTGCCGCTTGAATCAAGCGCTGATCAAGGACAAGCGCTTTGACGAGCTGTACATGCTGCCAGCTGCCCAAACGAAGGACAAAAATGATGTATCGCCCGAACAGGTCAAAGACATGGTGCTGGAGCTAAAGAAGGAATTTGACTATGTCATTATTGATTGCCCAGCCGGAATTGAACAGGGCTTCCGTAATGCGATTGCTGGTGCGGATCGCGCTATTGTCATTACAACACCAGAAAATGCTGCCGTTCGCGATGCAGACCGGGTAATTGGTCTGCTTGAAAAAGAAGGCATTGCCGCCAAAATCATCATTAACCGCATTCGCCAGAACATGGTGAAGAGCGGCGAAATGCTCGATATTGATGAAATTTGTCAGGTGCTTGCCGTTGATTTGCTCGGTATCGTGCCGGACGATGAGAAGGTTATTAAATCCGCAAATACGGGGGAGCCAACCGTAATGGACCCTTCCTCGCGCGCGGCGATTGCTTACCGCAACATTGCCCGCCGCATTTTGGGTGATATGGTTCCGCTCATGCTGCTAGACGAGAAGGCAGGCGCCTTCAAACGGTTCCGCAAGTTTTTGGGAATAGGATGATTGCCTTGTGCTAAATAAATTCAAAAAAATTGACTGGGGTATTATTGCAATCCTGGTTTGTCTGATGGTTATTAGTTTGTTTGTTATCCATAGTGCAACTTTTCATGATACGAATTATGCTGGTTCAGAAAATAAAATGATGATATTTTATGCAGTAGGCTTTTTTATTGCTATTTTTGCCGCATTGTTTGATTATCGTATTTTACTGAAAACCTGGCATATATTGTACGGATTTGGTGTTACATTGCTCATAATGGTATATTTCTTCGGCTCTGTCATCAATGGAGCGAAAGGCTGGTTTAAGCTCGGCAGTTTTTCCTTTCAACCGGCAGAGATCATGAAAATCTTTTTGATTATCGGTATTGCCTACATTATGGGAAGAAGAAAAGGCGATAGATTAGGCTTTTCTCAAGATTTATTACCGATAGCAGCCTTTTCCCTATTGCCGTTTGCGCTTGTAATGATGCAGCCCGATTTAGGAAATGCGATTATTTATTTGGTTATTGTGCTCGGAATGCTTTGGATTGGAAATGTTAAATATAAGCATGTTCTTGTAGGGCTTGCTGTCGTTGTCGGCGGTTTGATCTTGTTCATGACGCTGTTTAATATGTTCAATACGGAAATATATACTTATTTGAAAGAAAAAGAATTAACGCACTGGTATAATCGGATTAATACGTTTATGCATCCTGAGGAAGCATCTGCTGATGCAAGCTATCAATCCCAAAATGCTAAAATTGCAATAGGCTCCGGCGGGCTTACGGGGGATGGCTATCTTCAGGGCGAGATGAAAAATGGGAAGTTCATTCCTTACCCGTATTCGGATTCCATTTTTGCTGTCATCGGCGAGGAGTTTGGGTTTCAGGGGGCAGCTGTATTATTGCTGCTGTATTTCCTGCTCATTTATCGAATTATAATAATCGCCTTCAAATGTCATGATTTACGGGCATCCTATATGACGATAGGCATCGCGTCGATGTTCGTATTCCAGATTTTCCAAAACATCGGCATGATGATCGGCCTAATGCCGATTACCGGCATCACGCTGCCATTCATCAGTTACGGCGGCACTTCACTGCTGCTGAATATGATTTGTATTGGTATCGTATTCAGTATAAAGGCCCATCAGGAAGTGTATGAGCTGGCTGAATAACCACATAAGCTGCTGCTTGGAAGGGCGCTGCCATTCTCTGTGAAGAGAAGGCGGCGTTCTTTTTCTTTTTGCCTGCTGGATTTGCATACTTGTCCGTGTTTCCTCATAAGGATGTAGAAGGAAACAAGCTCTCTGACAAGCGAGAGGGGGAGGAACGGATGATGGATACGAAGGAAGCGGTGCGTAAGCGCCGAGAAGAGAAAATTAGACGATTGATGGAGCAGCCCGTTCGGGATGGATTCATGCAAGAGCGGCTTTCAAGAGTGGAATACAGTGTGCCGGCTGTGCCGCCGTCCTATCCCGTGTTGGATGAGGAGGAGAGGGATCCGGAGAAATTGTGGAAAGAGAGCCCAAATCCTTGGGATGGCTGGACGCAGATACAGGATGATCAGCGAAGCCGGACGAGCCGTATCGATTATCGATACAGAAATGAGCCGGGAGAACCGCCGTATGCGGAACCGCCAAAAGGGGGACGACCACATCCATTTTTTCGTGAGCTGCGCTGGAAAATGATTGCGGCTGCTGTATTGTTCGCCGGCATATGGGGCTTATACCAGACCGATGAGGAGTGGGCATTGGAGAGCCGAACATATGTGGCACAGGCGCTTCATGATGAGCTGGATTTTGCAAGTGCGGCCAAATGGTATAAAGAAACGTTTGCAGGAGCGCCGACGTTTATTCCGATTTTTCAAGAGGAGCAGAAGGAGGCAACGGCTGCCGAAGGGACTGTCAAGCTGCCTATCGTTGCTCCGCTTGAGGGCGGTGCTATCGTACGTACATTTGCCGAGCTGCTGAATGGTGTTGAGCTTGCAGGGTCATCGGAGGAAGCGGTAAATGCGGTGGAAACGGGCAGAGTGCTTGTAGTCTCGGAGCCATCGGATGATGGAGTAACCGTCGTAGTTCAGCATGCGGATGAACGAGTCAGCGTATATGGCAAGCTAGGATATGCATCGGTTGGCGTGAATGATTGGGTGGAAGCGGGCGACCAGGTCGGGAGCCTGCGCAGAGCAAGCGGCGAGGAGCCGAGCCTGCTTTATTTTGCAATTAAGCAAAACGACCGCTATATTGATCCGGTAAGCGTGATCCCGCTTGGTTAAATGGAGGGGCATTCGCTGGTCGGTGCATCCGTTGTTTGTGCTGGTAATGGCGGCCTCGGTATTAACAGGTTATTTTGTCGAGCTGTTTACCTTGTTTTCAATCGTTATTGTCCATGAAGCTGGTCATGTGCTGGTAGCGCGTTATTTCGGCTGGCATATTCGTGAAGTTAAGCTGCTGCCTTTCGGCGGTGTGGCTGAAGTGGAGGATGCGGGCAGCCTGCCAGCAGGAGAGGATGCACTCGTAGCGATAGCCGGACCGCTGCAAAATGTATGGATGGGACTAGCTGCCTGGGGTTTCGGCCAGTTGGGGCTGTGGGATTCCGAATGGTCGGCCTATGTCGTTAATGCCAATATGATGATTGGCTTATTCAATTTATTGCCGATTTATCCGCTTGATGGCGGGAAGCTGCTGCAGGCTGCCCTTAGCTATAGCTTGAGCTTTTACAGCGTCATGCGCTGGACGGCACGCATCAGCCTTGTGCTCAGCAGCTTGATGATCAGCGTTTCACTGCTGGGGCTGCTGCGTCCCGGCGGCGGTATTCAAATGAATCTGCTCGTCATTGGAACGTTTCTGTTTATGACGAACTGGACCTATAATCGGAGCATCCCGTATTTATTCCTTCGCTTTCTCATGCATCGCGACCAGGTAGCCATCCGTAAAATGGCGCAAGGCGTGCTTGCCAGCCCTATCGTGGTGGATGGCAGGCACTCTGCGGTTTATGCCGTTCGTTTGCTGTGGCGCGAGCGGTATCACCTGTTTTATATAATGGAGCGCGGCTCCAGCATAGCCAGGGTGGCTCCGGAGCAGCGTATTGTGGACCGTTATTTGCTTGAGCGCAACCCGAACCGGCCTGTTATTGAGCTGCTGCCTTAAGGAATCCAAAAACAGATAAGGAACTGTCGCCGCGACTTGTGTTAATATAAAAGAAAACGTGAGAGCTGGCGGGTGATGTTTGAGAGATGAAGCAAATGTTGATGCACAGTGACGGAGAAATGCTTCAAACAGCTGTTTTGCAGGATGGCCGGCTCATGGAATTTTTTATGGAACGGTCGGAGAAAAGCGGCCTCGTAGGCAATGTCTACAAAGGGCGTGTTATTAACGTATTGCCTGGCATGCAGGCGGCATTCGTAGATATTGGCCTTGGCAAAAATGCTTTTCTTTATATAGATGATTTATTGCATCCCAATTTGGAAAAGCAGCCAGAAACGAAACCCTCGATTGAAGAGCTCGTTCGGCCAGGTCAAGAGCTTATTGTACAGGTGATGAAGGAGCCGCTTGGCGGCAAGGGGGCCAGGGTGACGACCCATTTTACATTGCCGGGGCGCTGGCTGGTACTCATGCCGCAGGCTGGATATGTAGGCGTTTCGAGAAAAATTGCTGCCGACAGCGAGCGTGCCAGACTGCGCAATGTTGGCGAACAGCTGCTGCAAGGCGAGGAAGGCATCATCCTTAGGACAGCGGCCTCGGGAGAAACCGAGCAGTCGCTTGCCGCTGATGTTGCCCAGCTTCGCGCTAACTGGGAACGTATAATAACCCAGGCAGAGGTAGCCAAAGCACCAATGGGCCTTCATATGGAAGCCGGGCTGCTGCGGCGAATTGTCCGCGATACGCTGGATATGGAAGTGGAAGAGGTATGGATTGATGATGCATCCCGTCTGCAGGAAGCAGCTGCGCTGCTGAGGGAAATGACACCCCAGCTCGAGAAACGGCTCAAGCTGTATGACAAGAATGCCTCGCTTGCGCTTTTTGACGCTTTTGACGTCACTAGGCAGGTCCATGAAGCATTCCAGCCGAATATTCGGCTCGCAAGCGGCGGCTCTCTCATATGGGGAGAGACGGAAGCTTTAACTGTTATTGATGTGAATACGGGCAAATTTACAGGTGCTACGAATTTAGAAGATACGGTTTTCCGCACGAATTTAGAGGCGGCTGATGAGATTGCCCGGCTGCTGCGGCTTCGTGATGTGGGCGGCATCATTATTATTGATTTTATCGATATGGAAAATGAATCAAACCGTGAGCGGATTATGGCGCGCCTGAATGAATGGGCGAGGCGGGACCGGACAAAATGCTCGGTCGTTGGCTGGACAAGGCTAGGGCTTATGGAAGTGACCCGCAAAAAGGCGCGGGAGGGTGCGGCGGGCCAGCTGACAGAGCGCTGCCCGTGCTGCGGAGGAAGCGGCAGGAAGTCGCAGGCTTAAGCATGAAATAACATTATGAAGATGGTATGTGCAAATGAAGAAAGCGACCACTGAAGGGCCTCCCCTCCAGTGGTCGCTTTTGTTGATTTCAGCAGGCTGAAGCTAATTTGGTTGTTCACCTGCAAGTATAACGCGCAATGACTAGTTCGCGCGGTGACTAGTGATTCGCATCATTGTGAGCGGATCATTTTTTCATAATCGGAATCCACACTTCGCAGTGGTAGTCCTCAGCGCAAGTATCGCCTTCGAAATAAACCTCCAGCTCCGGGCCTCCAGAATGCTCATAGCCAGTTGCGGGAAACCATTCCTGGAATATCCGGCGGAATACGTTTTGAAGCGAATCCGGCAGAGGACCGGTCGAAGTGAATATGGCCCATGTAGCCGCAGGAACGGTGCGGGCAGTATATTTCTTTTCAGAATCAGCTTCATCAGGCGTCACTTTAGTGGCAATCATATAGGTAAAGGTTTCTTTATCGGGCTGGCCGTCCAGGCAGACACCGATAATAGCCCCGTCTCCTTTGGAGTACAGCTCGGCGGGCGCGTCGCTATGGTTGAATGCCTCCCATAGTTTAGGGATGTCGATGAAATTTTGTCCGTTCTTACAGCTTACTTCATAGGACAAGCCGACAATTTGAAAAGCTTCTTTTTCCACGATCCGATAATCCATGTCCTTGTCTCCTTTCAATGATAGCTGGAATGAAATGCGGGGAAAGGCTTTCAATGAAACGCCTAGTGCTCTCGCTTCCGACGGCGAAATGCCATGAATGCGGCGAAACGCCTTGGAAAATGATTCTGGGGAATCATAGCCGTATTTTAAAGCAACATCTACGACTTTAATGGCGCTTGACGTCAGCTCCTGTGCCGCGAGTGTTAGCTTGCGCCTGCGAATATATTCCGCTACCGTCATTCCCGTCAGCATGTGGAACATCCGCTGAAAATGGAATGGCGATACATAGGCGGCTTTGGCGATTTCGGCGATGTCGAGGCGCTCCTCCATTTTTTGCTCCATGAGGTCGAGCGCATCTTTCATTCGAAGTATGGCATCCATGCCGCAAAACCTTCCTTTGCTTTTAAATGGTAGCATGAACGATGAGCCGTCTGCCTGTCATTGCGTGCTCGCCTCAGACAGATGCTTTTGCATAAAAAGCGTTCGATAAGACTGGCCTCATTATACAAAATTAAAATTATTGGGACAATGAAGCGGGAGAAATCGTTTTATTGCTAGACATTTGCGGAGAAAGGAGGTTGCTTGATTCTATTTTGTATGCTAAAATGTTCAAGTATGTCTGATTGTTATATACAGCGGACTTGCAGATACCGCTCCGATCGGGTACAAGCAATAGCAGCCCATGCTGCCATTCACCTGGATTAGGCGAGTCTTCGACAATAAGGAGGTGCACTCACAATGTTCGCAATTATCGAAACTGGCGGCAAGCAATACAAAGTTCAGGAAGGCGATGTGCTTTTCATCGAAAAACTGAACGCCAATGCAGGCGAAAGCGTAACGTTTGATCGCGTGTTGGCTGTATCCGGTGCTGACGGTCTTGTAACTGGTACTCCAGTTATTTCCGGCGCTACTGTTTCTGCTACTGTTGAAAAACAAGGCAGAGGCCAAAAGATCATCGTTTACAAATACAAAGCCAAAAAGAACTACCGTCGTAAGCAAGGTCATCGTCAACCGTACACAAAAGTAACGATCGGCAAAATCCAAGCGTAAGAGGATTATTATGATCACGGTTACGATTGTACGAAATGCTGACAAGCGGATTACATCGTTTAAGATTAAAGGTCATGCGAAGTATGCGAAGCTCGGCAAAGACATTGTCTGCGCTGGCGTATCGGCTGTATCAGTCGGTACGGTCAATTCGATTGAAGCTCTGGCAAATGTGAAGCTTCCTTATGCAATGGACAATGGATGGCTATCATCGGATATTCCGGTTTTAGCTGATCAGGAAACCGCTCTTAAGGTGCAGCTGCTGCTGGAGTCGATGATCGTGATGCTTAATACGATTGCAGAGTCCTACGGAAAATATGTTGTGATTAAACAACAATCTCTTGAATGAGGGAGGGAAATCTCATGTTGAAACTGAATCTTCAGCTTTTCGCTTCGAAGAAAGGTGTAGGTTCCACAAAGAACGGACGTGACAGTCAATCGAAGCGTCTTGGCGCTAAACGTGCTGACGGTCAAACCGTATCTGCTGGAAGCATCTTGTTCCGCCAACGCGGAACAAAAATTCACCCAGGAACTAACGTAGGCATCGGCAAAGACGATACGCTTTATGCGAAAGTCGAAGGCGTTGTAAAGTTTGAGCGTTGGGGACGCGATCGCAAAAAAGTGAGCGTGTATCCAGTGGACCTGGCTCCAGTAGCCGCAGCAGTAGAAGCATAATAGCAGCAAATGCCCCGGCCTCGTGTGTAGGCCGGGGCATTTGCTGCTTAAAGACCTATCGGCTAATGCAGCGACATGTTATACTGAATTAGCTGGGAAACATGCGGGAGAAAGTGGGATCAATGAATGGATCGCATTAAATCGGCAAAGCACATCGCGGCTTTTTCTATTGTGCTACCGGCTGTGGCTATGCTTGTATGGCCTTCGTCAGTCTGGCTGCTTGTGCTTTTCATGCTTTGGTTTGCGGCTGCTGCAGCCATCTGGATTCGCTCGGAGCGGCGTGAGCACGCGAAGCAGCTCGCGCTTACGATACACAGCCTGCAGGCCGCGGGGATGAGGACGCTTAACCATCATCGGCATGACTGGATGAACGACCTGCAAGTGCTATATGGCTACACACGGATGCAGAAACCGGATAAAACGGTGGAATATGTGGAGAAAATAAGGGCAAAGATGCTTACGGAGAGCCAAATTTCAAAGCTTGGGGAGCCAGCGCTCGTCAGCTACATCCAGAGCTTTCGTACACTGACAAGCTCGCTTGAGCTGAAGGTGGACATTGAGCAGGATTTGAATTTAGTTGAGCTGCCGCTTGCCAGCACCGAAATCTCCGAAGCATTAATTGGCATAATGAATGGCTATCGTCTGGCGGTTAAGCCTGGTTTTGGCGAAGTCGCCGTACTTACGCTGGCACTGGATTGGGACGGGCAGCAGCTCCACGTTGCTTTCGATCTGGAAGGCGAGCTAATTGACGAGCAACAATTGAAGGATCAAATAAAACAGCAGTTGAAAGGCGCGACTCTGCAGGCGGTCGATATTGAACATCCGCAAGAGGAAATACGGCTTAAGGCGGAAAAGCGCGCTTGAACGGGGGCACAACATGTTTGTCGATAAAGCGAAAATATTTGTAAAAGGTGGCAACGGCGGCGACGGCATCGTCTCCTATCGTCGTGAGAAATACGTACCGGAGGGCGGACCTGCCGGTGGCGATGGCGGTAAAGGCGGAAATATTATTTTCCGCGTAGATGAAGGCTTGCGCACGCTGATGGATTTCCGCTATCAGAAGCATTTTAAAGGCGAGCGCGGCGAGCGCGGCAAAGTGAAGAGCATGCATGGTGCAGGTGCGGATGATATGATCGTACGCATTCCTCCCGGCACGATCATTATTGACGATGACTCGCAGGAAATCATTGCCGACATGACACGCCATGGCCAGGAAATTATTGTAGCAAAGGGCGGACGTGGCGGACGCGGCAATACAAGGTTTGCAACGATTAACAACCCGGCTCCGGATATTGCCGAGACGGGTGAAGAAGGCCAAGAACGCTGGATTGTGCTTGAGCTTAAGGTAATGGCAGACGTAGGTCTGGTCGGATTCCCAAGCGTAGGCAAGTCCACCTTGCTGTCGGTCGTATCCGGGGCCAAGCCGAAAATCGGCGCGTATCATTTTACAACGCTAACGCCGAATTTAGGGGTTGTAGACGTTGGCGATGACCGCAGCTTCGTAATGGCGGATTTACCGGGATTAATCGAAGGCGCGCATGAGGGCGTAGGTCTGGGGCATGAGTTTTTACGCCATGTCGAGCGTACTCGCGTAATCATCCACGTGCTGGATATGTCCGGCTCTGAGGGGCGCGATCCGTTTGAGGATTGGCTGCAAATCAATGAAGAGCTGGTGCTCTACAATGAGAAGCTGGCCGACCGTCCGCAAATTATTGCGGCTAACAAGATGGATATGCCGGAAGCGGCAGAGCATTTGGAGAAGTTCAAGCAGCAGCTGGAGGAAGTGCGCGGCGAGAAGGAATACCTCATTGTGCCGATGTCTTCTTTGACGAAGCAGGGTGTTCAGGAGCTGTTGTACAAGGCGATGGATACGCTGGAGTCGGTTCCAGATGATTTGGAAATCGAAGAAGTGAAGGATGTTACCGAGCGCAAGGTGTTTACGTTCGAGAAACGCGAGGAATCCAGCTATACGATTCGCAAGGAGAACGAGCTGTACGTTGTCGAGAGCGAAAGCATCGAGAAATATTTGAAGCGTATGAAGGTCACTTCGTATGACTCAGTCATGCGTTTTGCCCAAATTATGCGGAAAATGGGTGTGGATGCAGCGCTGCGCAAGCATGGCGCCAAAGATGGCGACACGGTGCAAATCGGCGATTTCACCTTTGAATTTTTCGAAGGCAGCGACTATATGGCTTAATCGAATATTGGCACAAGGAGACGGCGCAAGCCGTCTTTTTTTATGTGCTCAATAGCTGTATTTTCAGAAAATAGCGCTAAAGCTGTTACAACCTGCTCAAAAAGGTGTAATAGCTATACAGAGCAACATATTGATTCGGCGTAAATAAGGCATATGCAAGTAGAGAAAAGTGTTAGGAGGTATGCTGAATCAGTAGAATGCATGGCTTAGGCAGCAGAAGCTGCGATGCCAAGGAAAATAGCAGTTGAAGGGATGTTAAACGTAATGAAAAGAAGCAAAGTACTCTCCTTAATTACAATGGTGAGTATTTCCGTATGGCTTGGAGCTTGCAGCGAGGAGGCGGGGGATGGAGGGAGCAGTGCCCCAGCTTCAGTGGACCAGACATGGCCCGAGATGGCAGCAGCCGTTCCACAAGAAGCGCTTTCGGAGCCGGAGGCAGACGAGCTGCCAGCGAGCAGTGAACCGTCTTCGGCTATTGCGAGACCGGCTGATTTGCCAAGCGATTTTCCGATTCCCGCTGATGCTGTTTTCATGACTTCCTCGAAATCGGTAAATGAGGGCAAAAAAGTGATATTGTTCAATTTTACGACGAAAAAGTCGATGGATGAGCTAGCTGACCTTTATCAAGCTTATGCGATAGATAAAAAGCTGGAAGACGGCAGTGTGACGTTTGCAGATTCGAAGCTTATGATTGAGGGCTCAATCGATAAAACAGATTCCATTTGGCTGTTGGGTACGACACTTTCAGAAGCCGGCGTTTCACAAATTACGGTGACCTGGTCGGAAAATTGACTGCGTTGAGCCTCAGCTACGAGGACTGGCTGAAACCGCGTCATTGATATATTTGGAAATGGTGAATGCTGGCCGTCTCCTGCTTTATGTGGTAATATTGCTTTTGCTCGCCATTAATGAGCTTAACGATTTTATTGTCATGCTTATTTTAAACAGGAAGCTGCTGCTGTCATGAAGATTTTCATATGAAATGAGAGGATGTTAAAACATGAAAAAAAATAGATGGTTTTCTTTATTGTCTGTTGTTATTATAGCGGGTGTCGTAAGCGCCTGCGGCAATAATGCTGCTGGTGGAACCAATACAGCTCCACAGGAAACAGCGAGCGTAGCGCCAGGAAATACAGCGGAAAGCGCAAGCCCTGGAGCGGAAGCGACGCCAAGCGATGCTGCTGCATCACCAGCTCCTTCAGATGAGGGAAAGACAGAAACAAAGGGTGACGGAGAATCGTCTGCAAGTGCAAGACCCGATTATTTGCCTGCCGATTTCCCGATTCCCGCTGATGCGGTTATTACAAATTCGACTGAAAATATCGATAACGGCAAAAAATCGGTTTTGCTTGTTTTCAAGACGAAGGAAGACTTCGCCAAGCTAGGCCAATCCTATAAAGATTATGTAAATGAAAAAGGGCTGGAGGACGGCGCCCAGACGATCGATGATAAAAATATTATTATTCAAGGAACGATTTCCGGCTCCGAATTTATTTCAATCATCGGCGGTAAACTAGCTTCAGAAGAAGGAGTTTCCGAGCTGACTGTAAGTTGGACAGAGCAGTAGACCGCGCTGCATGCGAGCCAGACGCTTTGCCGTGATAACGGCCCGTTATATGTAATTGAATCCGTTCCCTGCGAAGCTTGCCTTTGCAGGGAACGTTTTTTTTTTGAATACTATTCCCGTTTAAAAGCGGATTATCATTTAAACCTATTGCCCCAGCCTTATGATTCCGCTATAATGTCCTTTATAGAAGAACAAATGTCTTTTTAGGGGGGACGGAAGTGACGCAGCGGTATTTTGCTGTACGGGAGGATATGCTGCCGGAAGCCATTCTCAAGACATTGCAGGTAAAGGAAATGCTTGCCAGAGGCGAAGCGGCAACGGTGCATGAGGCAGCCGAGAAGGCGAACCTGAGCAGGAGCGCTTTTTATAAGTATAAGGATGGCGTTTATGCGATGCATCAGATTAACCGTGAGCGGCTGGTGACGATTTCTATGGAGCTGGAGCATCGTTCGGGCGTGCTGTCAAAGGTGCTGTCGCTCGTGGCGACGCATGAAGGCAATGTGCTGACTATGAACCAAAGCATTCCCCTGCAAGGACTTGCCCATGTGGTCATTTCAGTTGACGTTTCCCAGCTCAGCGGGGATTTGGACTCTTTAATGGATGTTATTCGCAGCCAGCAGGGCGTACGTAAAGCCGCCGTAATCGGGCAAGGCTGATGAAATAGAACGTTATATTATTGAAGGATAAATGGAGGGAATCATATGAAACCAATTAAAGTAGGTTTGTTAGGGCTTGGAACAGTAGGAACAGGTGTCGTCCGCATCGTGGAAGGACATCAGGAGGATCTGCAAAGCCAGACCGGTTCGGCAATTGAAATTGCGAAGGTGCTGGTCAGCAACAAAAGCAAAGCGCGCGACATTTCGATCGACCCGTCCAAGCTGACAGAGGACCCTTGGGAAATTATCCACAATCCGGACATTGATGTGATCGTCGAAGTAATGGGTGGAATTGAACAGACGAAGCAATATATTATTGAAGCTTTATCGCGCGGCAAGCATGTAGTGACTGCCAATAAAGATTTGATGGCGCTGCATGGAACGGAAATACTGGCTGTTGCTCAGGAGCACGGCTGCGATGTGCTTTATGAAGCGAGCGTAGCTGGCGGCATTCCGATTATCCGCACTTTAATCGAAGGCTTCTCCTCCGACCGGATAACTAAAATTATGGGTATCGTTAACGGCACGACGAACTATATTTTGACGAAGATGAGCCAGGAAGGCGCTTCGTACTCCGATGTGCTTAAGGAAGCCCAAGCGCTCGGCTATGCGGAGTCCGATCCGACCTCTGACGTTGAGGGACTGGATGCTGCGCGCAAAATGACGATTTTGGCGACGCTTGGCTTCCGTGCCAATGTGGCCTTGGATGATGTATCCGTTCAAGGGATTTCATCGGTCAGCCGTGAAGACATCCAATATGCGAAGCGCCTGGGCTATGAGCTTAAGCTGCTTGGCATCGCAGAGCGTCAAGATGACGAATTCAGCATTAGCGTACAGCCAACGATGGTTAAGCATTCGCATCCTATCGCGTCAGTCAATGGCGTATTCAACGCCGTATATGTTCATGGCGAAGCGGTTGGAGAAACGATGTTTTATGGTCCGGGCGCTGGCGGCATGCCTACGGCTACCTCGATTGTTGCCGATCTCGTTGCCGTTGTGAAAAACTTGAAGCTTGGCGTTAACGGCAAGCAAAATATTATGACCTATAAGGAGAAGAAGCTCAAAACCGATGAGCAAATCTCCTCAAAATATTTCCTGCTTCTCCATGTAGCAGATCGCGCAGGCGTGCTAGCGCGCATTACTCAAGTATTTGCAGACTTTGAGGTAAGCTTGGAATCGGTTCTGCAACAGCCGAATCCTGTCAATCCAGAGGCGGAAATTATCGTCATTACGCATGATGCGAATAAAGCAGCGATGCAGAAGGTATTGCAAACCTTTGAAGAGCTGGATGTTATCCGCAAGGTGAAAAGCGTGTATCGCGTTGAAGGTTAAGCCAACACTAGCAATCGAAGGAGCTTTATAACGTTATGAATAACCGTCGAGTAATCGTAAAGGTGCCTGCGAGCACTGCTAATTTGGGTCCAGGCTTCGATACGCTGGGCATGGCGCTTTCCCTGTATGCTTGGGTTGAAATGTCGGTTGCTGAGCATACGGTTTTTCGCTTGTACGGAGACGAAATGACAGGTATCCCTGAGGATAAGTCAAACTTGATTTATAAAGTGGCGCAGCTTGTATTCAAGGAAGCGGGCGTACAAGTACCAGAACTGGACATTGCGATGTACAGCAATATTCCGCTTACACGCGGACTTGGCAGCAGCGCTTCAGCTATCGTTGGTGCGCTGGTTGCCGCCAATGCGTTAATCGGCAGTCCGCTGTCGGATGATAAGCTGTTTCAGATGGCAACAGCGCTGGAGGGCCATCCGGACAATGTAGGCGCGTCGCTGTTCGGCGGCATTGTCGTATCCGCTTGGCGGGATGGAGAGCGGGCAGATTATGTTCGTCTGGAGCCGCATGAGAAGCTGGAGGCGCTCGTTGCGATTCCTTCCTTCCAGCTGTCTACGGAGAAGGCGCGCCATGCGCTGCCGAAACAAATCAGCATGCAGGATGCGGTCTTTAACGTGAGCCGCAGCTCGCTGCTCGTTGCGGCTCTTGCCAGCGGCGAGCTTGGGCTCATTCGCCATGCGATGCGGGATTGCCTGCATCAGCCCTACCGGGCAGCGCTTATTCCCGGCATGGCTGAGATTTTGGACAAAGCAGCCGATTATGGCGCGCTGGGGGCCGCTTTAAGCGGCGCAGGCCCGACGTTGATCGCTTTTGTAGAGTCGGACAGCCCTCGCAAGCAGGAGCTGGAGCATTTTCTGCTGGAGACGTTGAAGCAGGAAGGAATTGAGGCCCAGACGCTATGGCTGAAGCCATGTGCGGAAGGACCGAGCGTGACTATAGAGCAGGCAAAGGCTGGCACAAAATCGCTAGGTTTGCTTGAGCGGATTAGAGGAGAGGCCGTATGAGTACGACAAAATCAGTTGCTTTGCTGCCGGCAGGCTCTGTATCAGATGAAGCGGCACGGCAGCTTTTTGCAGGAGAAGAAGTAGTGTGGAAGCATCATCGGCTCATTGCCGATGTGTTCCTATCGACGGTTAAAGGGGAAAGCGGCTATAGCATTATCCCGATCGAGAACACCATTGAAGGCTCGGTTAGCCTGCATATGGACTGGATGGTTCATGAAGTGGACTTGCCGATTCAGGCCGAATGGGTATATCCTTCGATACAAAATTTAATCGGCCGGCGTTCGGAGCTGACGAATGAGTATGGCACCGTAGATTATTCCCGTGTGAAAAAAGTAATCAGCCATCCCGTTGCTATGGCGCAGTGCTTGCAGTTTCTTAGAAGCGAAATCCCTCATGCTGAGACGGAGCATGTCGGCAGTACGTCTGAAGCGGTGCGTATCGTACGCGACAACCCGGGAGCAGGCTGGCTGGCAATAGGTACTTCAAGAGCGGCGGCGAACAATGAGCTGGATATTTTGCAGGCGAGCATTACCGACCACAGCAACAACTATACGCGGTTTTTGCTCGTTGGCGAGCAGCCTTATACCGCGCGGCATTCTGATTTCAAGAAGACGAGTATTTTGGTGAATTTGCCGGATGACTATCCAGGTGCGCTGCATCAGGTGTTGTCAGCGTTCGCATGGCGCCGCATCAATCTGTCGCGGATTGAATCGCGTCCGACGAAGAAGAAGCTGGGCAATTCTTATTTTTATATCGACATTGAGATGTCGCTTGATACGGTGCTGCTGCCGGCAGCGATTGCTGAAATTGAAGCGATCGGTTGTCAGGTGCGCGTGCTTGGTTGTTATCCAAGCTTTACGTACGAGCAGCTTCAGCAGTCGAATGGGTAACTAATGGATATGCGGCAAATTAACACATGTCATACTGATTGTAAGGTTAGTTTAAACGGCAGGATTAGGCCGATGGTATTGTATTTTGCTAATAGCGAGACGCACAGCTTCTGGTAAGCTGGCTGCGGCTCGCTATTTTTTTTTCAAAGTTGGGGACACCTGCCCATGTGCTGCATAGAATATAAAGATTGATAGCAAGCATGCATGCACGGCAGCAATCATGCTAGTTATTTAAAGAACGTGACAGGAGGTTGTCGGCAAGTGAAAATTTATGTAGTGAAGAAAGGCGATTCCCTCTACTTAATCGGTCAGAAGCACCATGTTACGGTTGAGGAGATTTTGAAGCTTAATCCTTCCATTACGAATCCAGACGTCATTGAGGTGGGGATGAAAATTAAAATCCCGTCTTCTTCCCATGAAACGGGTGGAATGGACATTATGCACCAATACGTGGTGAAGCAGGGGGATACGCTGTGGAAGCTGTCCAAAGCATGGGGAGTTCCACTCGCCGATATGATCAAAGCGAATCCTCAACTTAAAAATCCCAATGTGCTCATGACGGGCGAAATCGTCAATGTGCCTAAAGCGGGCCATATGACGACTACACCGTCTACAGGAACGGGAACGGCAGCAGGAATGGGGACGACGGCAGCGGGAACAGGCGGTCATACAGGACATCATGCTCTTCATCCGCTGTCGGTCATGCAAGGCGTGCAGCAATGGGTTGGCGGTAAAAAGCCGACAGGGCAAATTCCTGGCAAAACGCCAACAGGGCAAATTCCTGGCAAAACGCCAACTGCGCCAGTAACCGAAAAAACGCCAACCGCTCCGATTCCGAAGACGCCAACTGC
This sequence comes from Paenibacillus sp. Leaf72, assembly GCF_001422685.1. Taxonomy (NCBI): domain Bacteria; kingdom Bacillati; phylum Bacillota; class Bacilli; order Caryophanales; family Paenibacillaceae; genus Paenibacillus; species Paenibacillus sp. Leaf72. Next base: position 404,383 of record NZ_LMLV01000030.1, read on the forward strand.
GCCAATAACGAAGACACCAACTGCTCCTATTGTGACACCTACGCTACCGGAGGCAAAACCTGTACCGCAGCCAAAACCGCTGCCGATTGAGAAGCCAGTGGAGAAAAAGACGTACCCGGTTTATTCCCATCATCAGCAAAGCGTTGACTTGTTTATGCAATACGGTACACCTGCGGTAGAAGCTTCATCGACTTACCCGACAACAGTTGTATCGCCCGCTGCAACGGCTCCTTCTTTGCCGCAATACGGAGGCTACAGCATGCCTACAACGGTATCACCTGCACAAACAGGCGGTTACGGTCATTGGCAGCAGCCAACTATGGTCAGCCCTGTGAGCCAAGGAGGAGGCTATAATCCGTGTCCTCCTGGGATGTATCCGATAGGCGGTATGAGCAGTGGCTACGGCTATGGCGGAATGGTATCGCCAGCAGAGACGCAAGGCTACGGCTATGGCGGAATGGTATCGCCGGCAGAGACGCAAGGCTACGGCTATGGCGGAATGGTATCGCCGGCAGAGACGCAAGGCTACGGCTATGGCGGAATGGTATCGCCAGCAGAGACGCAAGGCTACGGCTATGGTGGAGCCGTATCGCCAGCAAGCACGCAAGGCTATGGCGGAATGGTATCGCCGGCAGAGACGCAAGGCTACGGCTATGGCGGAATGGTATCGCCAGCAGAGACGCAAGGCTACGGCTATGGTGGAGCCGTATCGCCGGCAGAAACACAAGGCTACGGCTATGGTGGAGCCGTATCGCCGGCAGAAACACAAGGCTACGGCTATGGTGGAGCCGTATCGCCAGCAGAAACGCAAGGCTACGGCTATGGTGGAGCCGTATCGCCAGCAGAAACGCAAGGCTACGGCTATGGTGGAGCCGTATCGCCAGCAAGCACGCAAGGCTATGGCGGAATGGTATCGCCGGCAGAAACGCAAGGCTACGGCTATGGTGGAGCCGTATCGCCAGCAAACACACAAGGCTACGGTTATGGCGGAATGGTGTCGCCAATCGGCAACAACTGCAACGGCTATCCCGTCTCAGCATTTCCTCCGTTCCCGCCTTACGGATATTATCCTATGCAAACCGCAGGAGTTGAGTCACAAAAGCCATGCAATTGCGGCTGCAAGGATAAGCGCGAAGAGGATGAGCAAGTAAAAGAAACAACGACAATCAATGTGAAAAACGGCAAAAACAATGCGCAGCGCAAATCCAATAAAAAAGCGGTAATTCGCACCGTTGCCCCTCGTTCTAGAACGAGCAAGCAAAACAGCAGCCCTTGGATTAGCCGCTAGTTTTTAAATTAATAAGTTAATAGCAAAGCACCTTTTCTTCATAACGGAGAAGAGGTGCTCTCTGATTTGTTAATAAATCTAACCATCCTTCAACTGATCTACAATCTCCTGCAGCAAAATCTTTTCCGTCTCCTTCAATTTTTGCAGCTGCTCCATTTGCTTGTACAACGTATCCGAGCTTCGAGTAAGCCAATATTTTAAGATGGAATTTCTTACAGCCTGCGCAGTAGCCTCCAGCTTTCTCCATCTGCTTAAAATTTGATTATCATCAATCAAATGATGGTTATTAATCATGTAGTTTAATCGCATGGTCATGCATTTCTTATGGTCGTAAAGCAGGTGGAACGATCTAATATCAAATACTACCTCTTCTTGAGCCAAATATTTTAAATACTCGGAGGCCTTGTCGTAAACATTAATACCGAAGGTTAGCCCGGGTGTGCCTAAAGCTTGGTTATAATGTTCATCCGTATGTGCCTTAGACAAGAGGTAGGCATTCATCGTATTTTTCACATATGTTAGAGAAAAAGTATAATCGGTATTTTCGAGCGGCTTCAATAAATAAAGATGGTCTTTAAAATCATGGGCATCGATTTCTAATATATGAAATGCTCTATGAAAAGCTTCGTAATCACAGGTGATATTCGTTGAATATTTTCCGTTGGCATTATTGTCACAAAAGTACAGCTTTTTATTTGCATCATCATACCCATTTATCATGACTTCATGTGGGGATCTTGCCGAAATTTCATACTCTTTAATATGAAAACGGTCGATCATAACGATTACATAATAGCCGCCATCAATCGATGCTTTTATAAAATCAAACAGGTCGTTATTTAAAATCGTTGAGCTTTGCCTATCTAGCGCTATCCGCTGAAAATCAATAAATGGGCAGTCATAAAACTCAACCATTTTATCTCTATAATAACCGTTGAAGAAAAAGGTATATAATTGGTTTGGATCAGGAATATCGAATAAATTAATATAATTATTCATAAACCATAATTTTTTCGAGTCCACACGCGAGATAATAGAATAAAAATCACTGTAAAACCAATATGAATCAATAATTTGCTTTTCTTCAACTGGAAGGATTTTCACCGTCACTGTGATCATTCCTTTTCTATTTGATTAGGTTATCTATTGGATTAATTTAATAAATAAGCTCATCATGCGTGAAGTAATTTCAATATAACATTACTGGAAAAAATATGAAAGTTTTATGTTGAAAACACTTTCATTTTCGAATTAAAGCCATTGACAGATTCCCGCTTCCTCCCTATGATTAAGAATGGATTACGGACAGGACGGGCTTATGAGCCTGCAAAACTTCATACTTGAATGAAAATAGGTGCGAAATGTTGGCTGGAACTTATACGTCTTCGTTCGCTTAAAAGGGAAGTTCGGTTAAAGGCCGACACGGACCCGCCACTGTAAAGGGCAGCAGCTTACACAGGCTGCGCTCCCCTCACAAATAAGCCACTGGCTGATGAGCTTCTTTTCGTCGCAAGACGAATAGCAGATGCTTACCCTAGCTGGGAAGGGAAGAGAGGGAGGCCCCAAGTCAGGAGACCTGCCTGTTTTAACATCACTGTTTGACCTACGGTGCTTAGGGAGGTGGTTGGTTATGCCCATTTATTGCAAAATGTCTAACGATTATTTGTTGCTTCATGGCGAGCAGACGCAGATAAGGTTTAGTTATTTAACATAAAAGCATTTCTGACTGCTTTTTAAGGGTCGGGGATGCTTTTTTTAAATATAGAGAAAAGATATGATTTTTCTATCCTTTCTCTATATTTCTACGCGAAACGGTAGCTTTGCCGCCACAGGACGGCTTTCGGCCGTTTACGCTTACTAGAAGGGGAGACAAAAGAAAAATGAACCACACGAAGAAGCCGCTTAGCTTGTCACTTGGAATGATGATCGTTTGCTTGATGCTGGTCCTTGCAGGATGCAGCACGAATGCTGGCCAAAACGCAGAGCAGGGCACGGATGCTGCCTCGGGAAACAACGCTGCTGCCGCTAAAAAAACACTAACAATGGCGTACACTTGGAACCCTGCAGGCGTTGATCCGCATGGCGACGATAGCTGGGATGTTATGCGCTCGGGCGCAGGGGAAACGCTGATTAAATTGAATGAGCAGCTGCAGCCATCCGCTTGGCTCGCGAAGGAATGGAAGCAGGAGGATGCTAATACGTGGACGTTCAAGCTGGAAACGGGCGTAACGTTCCACAACGGCAAAAAAATGGATGCTGAAAGCGTAAAAGCATCGCTGCTGCGTTCCATTGCGAACAGCCATTTGGCGAAGGATTTGCTTCTGGTTAAAGATATTGAAGTGCTTGCGCCTGACGAGCTGAAAATGATTACGACACAGCCGAACTCGGCGATCATTTCCAGCTTGGCTGATCCAAGCACGATTATTCTTGATGTTGACAGCATGAAGGAAGCGGGCAGCTACCCGGCCATGACGGGAGCTTTCAAAATCAAGCAATTTACGAAAGACGTATCGCTTGTTGTTGAGCGTTATGATGGCTATTGGGGGGAACCCGCAAAGCTTTCAGAAGTGACGATGAAGTTTGTAACCGATGGCAACACGCGTCTGATGGCGCTGCAAGCTGGTGAAGTAGATGTCGCAACGGACATTCCGATTGACAGCATTGAGCTGGTAGAGAAGGACAGCAAGCTGGAAGTGCTGTCTGCCCCATCGGTTCGTACACATATGGTATTATTTAATATGAATTCTGCTTTGTTTAAAGAAAAATCGAACCGCGAGGTTGTAGATCAAGCGATTCCGCGCGAGGCGATTATTGAATCGGTTATGCGTGGTTACGGCACGAAAGCGAAAAGCCCGTTCCCGGAAATTTTGCCATTCGGCAAAGTGGCGGAGCAAGCAGCAGGGGAAACGACGGAGCAATTGCTGACCGCTGGCGGCTGGCAGAAAAATGCGGAAGGCATGTGGGAGAAGGAAGGCAAGCCGTTCGAGGCGACGCTCCTTACGTTCCCGCACCGCCCAGAGCTGTCGGTTATGGCAGAGGTTATTCAAAATCAACTGCTTAATGAAGGAATTACCGTGAAAATACGCAAGGTTGAAAATATTGACGCTGAGCTTGCGAAGTCCGATTGGGACCTTGCGATGTACAGCATGCTGACGGCGCAGACGGGCGATCCGCAATATTTCTTGAACATTTTCTATCAAGCTGCTAGCGAATCGAATGTCAGCCATTATGAATCGAAGCCGCTTGAGACGGTAATCGATAAGCTTAACGATACGGCGGATACCGATGCGCGTTATGCGCTTGCGATACAGGCCCAAGATATTATTAATGCTGATTTGCCGCAGTCGTTTATCGTACATCCTGACAATGTATTTGGCGTGAAAAAAGGGGTAACGGGCTTCATACCGCATCCGATCGAATATTATTATGTGACGGCTGAAGTCGATATCCCTTAAGTAAAGGGTGAACTTAAGTATGCTTCGTTTTTGGCTAGAACGCGTCGCGCAAATGCTGCTCGTCATTTTTTGCGTAGCGACGCTTACCTTCATATTAATGCGGGTATCTCCAGGCGATCCGGCGAGAATTTTGCTGACCACGCATAATATCCCGGCCTCGCAGGAGGCGATTGACGCGCTCCGGGAGGAAATGGGACTGACGGATTCCTTGTGGAGTCAATATATAGGCTGGCTAGGCGATGTATTTACATGGCAGTGGGGGACATCTTATATGTCCAAGGAGCCGGTTGCCGGGGAACTGCTCAAAAGGCTGCCCGCCACACTGGAGCTTGCTTCTGCTGGCGCATTGGTCATGCTGCTGGCAACGTGCCTTATAGGCATGGTGACCGCAATCTTTTCAACAGGGCTGCTGGACCGGATAGGCCGAATCCTTGCGCTGCTGGGCGCCTCGATCCCCTCCTTTTGGCTCGGTTTTTTATTGATTTATTTTTTCTCGGTCCGGCTAGGCTGGCTGCCTTCCATGGGACGCGGGGGCTTTGCTCATCTCCTCATGCCGGCGGTTACGCTTGGCCTAGGGCTTGGCGCGGTCTATGCCCGGGTTTTGCGGACGAATATGCTGGAGATGAACAACCAGAACTTCGTCAAAGCATCGCGTGCGAGAGGCTTATCCAAAGGAAGAATATTCATTTTTCAAGTGTTCAAGCATGCCTTTTTGCCGATCTTATCGATGCTGGGGACAAGCTTTGCTTTTATGCTGGGAGGCAATGTGATCGTTGAGACGATCTTTTCCTGGCCCGGTGTAGGCAAATATATTATTGAAGCGATAACGGCGCGGGATTATCCGGTCATTCAAGGTTATGTCGTATTCACCTCCTTCTTGTTTGTCGCAATCCATTTGGCGGTGGAAGTTTTTTATGTGCGCTTGGACCCGCGGCTGCGGGCAAGCTAGGAGGAACTCTTTTTTATGCGGACCCTTTTTCAAAAAAAGAATACAAGCTTGCTGCTTGGCATCGGCCTGTTTGCAAGTATTGTGCTGCTGGGCTTGCTGGCCCCGTGGCTCGCGCCTCATAATCCGCTTCAGGTGAATCTACCGAATCGGCTTCTGGCGCCGAGCGGCGAATATCCTTTTGGCACCGATCATTTGGGGCGCTGCATTTTATCGCGCATTTTATATGGGATTCGGACGACGGTTACGATTGCTTTTGTCATTTTGGGATTGAGCTTATGCATTAGCTTGCCGATTGGGCTGTTAACAGGCTATTTTGGCGGGCGCACCGATCATTTTTTTATGCGGCTGATGGATGGCACGCTCGCTTTTCCTGATTTTGTACTGACAATTGCCATTGTGGGCATACTCGGACCCGGGTTTGCGAATATGATCATCGCGATTGTCATCGTGAGGTGGGCCAATTATGTCCGGCTCATTCGCGGGCTCGTGCTTAAGGTGAGCAAGGAGGATTATTTAATAACAGCCCGCATGTCCGGCAATTCGCATCTGCGGATTATGCGCCGTTATATTTTGCCGCAGATTGCAGCGCCGATCGCTGTGTTCAGTACGCTTGACATTGGAAAAATCGTGCTGCTCATCGCCGGGCTATCCTTCCTCGGGCTGGGCGTTCAGCCGCCTACTCCTGAATGGGGCGTCATGCTGCATGATGCTACACGTTATTTTCAGCTGGCGCCGCATGTCATGATTTTTCCGGGGCTTGCCATCGTAAGCTTCGTATTATCGTGCCAATTAATTGGCGACCGGTTTAAAGAGCAGAACGCTGACGTTCCGAAGGAGGTGTAAGATGGCGGCGAACACTACCAACATTAACAACAGCGCCAACCTTAACGATACCCCGCTGCTCTGCGTTCAAAATATAGAAATTTCCCGGCAGCAAGCTGGAAAATGGCTGCCTATCATCCAAAATGTATCCTTGGAGCTTCATGCCGGTGAAATGGCTGCGCTTGTAGGGCCGAGCGGCTGCGGCAAAAGCATGACTGCCCATGCGCTTGTCGGGCTGCTGGAAACCGGGCTGCGCCTGACAGGCGGGCATATTTTTTATAAGGAGGATGATATTTCCCGTTATGATGAGCGTCGCTTGCAGAAGCTTCGCCGTGAGGAAATCGCCCTTCTTATTCAGCATTCGCTGAGCGGCCTAGATCCGATCCGCACGGTGCGCAGGCAAATGGTCGAGACGTTGAAGCTGCAAGCGAAGCGTTCGCGCAAAGAAATGGAAGCGTATTTGGGCACGATGCTGGAACGGATTGGCTTTGCGGACCCGGCAGCGATTTTGGACGCATACCCTTTTGAACTGAGCGGAGGCATGCGGCAAAGGGTGCTGCTTGCAATGATGCTGAGCACGGAGCCGGCATTGTTTATTGCCGATGAGCCGACGACGGCGCTGGATGCACTCAATCGCGACCGAGTGTTAGCTTTGCTGAAGCAGCTGCAGGCGGATTTCGGCTTGACGGTGCTGCTCATTTCGCATGACGAGCAAAGCGTCCGCAAATTCGCGGATCGTGTCATCACGATGCAGCCGGGCGGGATGGCTTCAGTCCAAGCGAAAGGAAGCGTCCTATGATGATTGTGTTGGAATTGCGTCAAGTGACCAAGGCGTTTCCGCTGCGGCTGCTGAGAAAGCGAAGAGGGCTTAAGGCGAAGGACAGCAGCACGGCCGTTCAAGCTGTGAAGCAGGTTGATCTCGCGCTGCATCGCGGAGAAACGCTTGGGCTTGTTGGGGAAAGCGGCAGCGGGAAAAGCACATTAGCAAGGCTCATTATGAAGCTGGAAACGCTAAGCTCCGGGCAAATTTTGCTCGGCGGACAGTCTATTCATGGACATCATATGAAGGATTTGCAGGTATACAAAAGCGTACAGCTTGTCCTTCAGGACTCTGCATCCTCCTTGCATCCCCGGATGCTTGTTAAAGAGGTGCTGGCAGAGCCAATGCGCAATTTTGGAGCTAAGCATCCGCTGGAAATTCGGGACTTAAGCAAACAGCTCATGCGCGCCGTTGGCCTGGACGAGAGCTTTCTAGGCAAGCTGCCGCATCAGCTTAGCGGAGGGCAGAAGCAGCGCGTATGCATTGCGAGAGCGCTGGCGGTGCGCCCGGAAGTGATTATTTTCGACGAGTCGTTAGCCAGTCTCGATCCTTTATCGCAGACTTCTATCGTGTCGATGCTCCAGCAAATTCAGCGGCAGCAAGAGCTGGCCTACTTGTTCATTACGCATGATTTGGCGCTTGCCCGTCAGCTGTGCGACCGGATCGCGGTCATGTACCAGGGCGAAATCGTGGAAACGTTTAGTGAATGGGAGGAAGGCAAGCTTAAGCATCCGTACACCCATGCTTTATTTGCGACGCTAGAGGAGCACGTGGACGAAAGCTCAGTTGAAAACGCGGAGAAGGAACTGCCCTATGAGCTTGTAAAAAGCTAGCCCTCCTTCGGTGTTTCTCTTACGCGCATAATATTGGAAACTCAGTGGAACCCTATGCAATAAAAAGGCACAAAGGGGTTCAAACATGATGCTAATGAGCTTATGGAAGCAGCTAAAAAGAAAGCTTCGCCGCCGTCCGCTTTGGACGCTAGGCAGTATCGCCTTGCTCGCCGTCACGCTAGCGGGTACTGTCTGGCATCCTGCGAAGGCGGCTGCGGCCATCAACCTGGCAAGCGCCGTCGCCAATTTTGCCGATTCAGCGTCTGGCGCTAATCCCGTAGGCGTAGGAGCAGCATCTAGTGCAGGAGCCGCCAGCGGCCCCTCTTCTGAGCTGCTGCGCGAGCTGCGGGAGCAGCAGGAGCCAGTCAGCGTCATGCTGCGCCGCTACTATCTATGCGGCGAGGAGAGCAGGCCGCTTGGGCGCATGACTTCTCTCCAGCTGATCCGGCTGCTCGAGGCGAATGGCGAATGGCATGCAAGCTTCGATAAAAAAACGAGCCGGGTGCTGGTTGAGCAGACGGTGGATGAGTTTTCGAAGCATTGCCAGAATGAAGCGTATATGGGCGTGGACAGGCAGGGGAATTTATCGCTGTTTGAGGGGGCCCCCCAGCAGGAGAAGGTGCTAAGAACTTTTTTTCAACTGGATATTGGGTATTTGGAAAGCAGCTTGCCCCGCGACAAAGTAGAGCAGCTGACCCACGGCATTAAAATCAATGACATCGAAGAGTTTAACAGCGTCCTGTCTACCTTTAGCGACTATGAGCTGGGACATGGCAAACCGGCTAAACGATCCGCTTATTAGATGAAAATAGCAGCCCGGAGGACGTTCTTATAGAGGACGTCCTCTTCTTGTTGTATAATGAATGATGGTGTAAAGAAAATCGGCTGCTCCTCGACACTTTCCTCAAACGCATGTTCTCATCCTTTCTGTCTTTTGGTATAATAGGAGAAATAAACGGCAGGAATAAGGAGTTGGCGGTTTGCGCGTTCTAGGCATAGATCCCGGTATTGCGATAGCGGGTTTTGGTTTCATTGATAAACAGGGTCATAAGCTTAAGCCCGTTCAGTATGGCTGTATTCAGACGGAGGCGCATACGCCGCCCGAGGAGCGGCTCATTCAAATTTATGATTCGGCTGTTGCCCTAATGGATAAGTACAAGCCCGATTCGGTTGCGGTGGAGAAGCTGTTCTTCAACCGGAACGTATCAACGGCGTTTGCGGTTGGTCAGGCGCGGGGGGTTATTATTTTGGCGGCGGCGCAGCGCGGGCTTCCGGTTGCGGAATATACGCCGCTGCAAGTTAAGCAGGCTGTTGTAGGCTACGGCAAGGCGGAAAAGCGCCAAGTGCAGGAGATGGTCAAGATGTTCCTGAATTTATCGGCCATTCCGAAGCCCGATGATGTGGCGGATGCGCTGGCAGTGGCCATTTGCCATGCCCATTCGGCAGTTTTAGTCCAAAAAATTAATGAGGCGGGACGATCATGATTGATTTTTTACGAGGTATAGTGTCCCATGTTGAGCTGGAGTATGTGGTGCTGGATGTACGAGATGTCGGTTACCGGGTGTTTACGCCGAATCCCTATGCGTTAGCGAAAAGGGAAGAGCCTGCAACCCTATATATTCATCATTCCGTTCGCGAGGATGCGATTTTGCTGTACGGGTTTGCAACGCGCGAGGAACAGACGCTGTTCCGCAAGCTGCTGGAAGTATCGGGCATTGGGCCGCGCGTGGCGCTGGGCATACTCGCAGGAGGCAAGCCAGAAACCGTTATTGCTGCCATTCAGCAGGAAAACATTACGTTTCTTACGAAGCTGCCGGGCATTGGCAAGAAGACGGCGCAGCGGATGATTTTGGATTTGAAGGACAAGCTTGCAGGCATCGCAAGCGATGCGGCAGTGCTGTCGGCGGCGGGCGCTTACCTGGAGCCTGATTTATTCCAAAGCGGAAGCGGGCAGGGAGCAGGCACCGCTTGGGAAGAAGCGCGTGAGGCACTCGCAGCGCTTGGTTATACAGCTGCGGAGCTTGACCGGGCATGGCATGGCTTGCAGCAGACGGTGATTCCAGAGGAGACGGTTGATTCCCTCATGAAGCGCGCTTTGCAGCAGCTGTTTAAAGGTTGACGAAAAGGAGCTGAGCACGGATGGACGAAAGAATTATTTCCGCCAACCTTATGATGGATGATCAGGCGGTGGAGCTAAGTCTGCGTCCTCGTTATTTGGCTGAATATATCGGTCAATCGAAGGCGAAGGAAAATTTAAAAGTATACATAGACGCGGCAAAGCTTCGCAAGGAAGCGCTCGATCATGTATTGCTTTACGGGCCGCCCGGACTTGGAAAAACAACGCTGTCGAACATAATCGCCAATGAGCTTGGCGTAAACCTGCGTACGACATCGGGACCAGCTATTGAGCGCCCAGGCGATCTCGCTGCCCTGCTGACGAATTTGCAGGAGGGCGACGTGCTGTTTATCGATGAAATCCATAGGCTGCACCGTACAGTAGAAGAAGTGCTTTATCCGGCAATGGAGGATTATGCGCTCGACATTATGATCGGCAAAGGGCCAAGCGCAAGATCCGTACGGCTTGATTTGCCGCCTTTTACATTAATTGGCGCAACGACAAGGGCGGGGCTGCTTTCCGCTCCGCTGCGGGACCGCTTCGGCGTCATCAGCAGGCTGGAGTTTTATACGGTTGATGAGCTTGCTTATATTATTTCGCGCTCGGCGGAAATTTTCGATATTTCCATCGTAGGCGAAGCATCTCAGGAAATTGCGCTGCGCTCCCGTGGAACACCGCGAATTGCCAACCGCCTGCTCAAGCGGGTAAGGGATTTTGCCCAGGTGCGTGGCGATGGCATTATAACAGACGAAATAGCAAGCTCGGCGCTGGAGCTTCTGCAGGTTGATCCGATGGGACTGGACAGCATCGACCATAAAATGCTGCATGCAATGATGACGACATTTGCCGGGCGTCCAGTAGGCCTGGATACAATCGCGGCTACAATTGGCGAGGAAAGCCAGACGATAGAAGATGTATATGAGCCATATTTAATGCAGATTGGCTTTCTCCAGCGTACGCCACGCGGACGTATGGCGACCGAGCAGGCGTATCGCCATATAGGCATTCCATACCCGGAGAGAAATTAGAATGGCTGGCGCGGGGAAGCATTCAGCAGAAAAGCTGTTTATCGTCTATGATGGCGAATGCAATCTATGCATTGCAACGGTTGCAAGGCTCAAGGAGCTTCCGTCGCGGGCCCATTTGCAATTTGTGCAAATTCAGCAATTGGAACAGCCGGGAACGGTGAGCGTTCCTGGCATTCAGCAGGTGAGCACGCAGCAGCTTTATGAGAAAATGCATGTTGCGGACAGCAATGGCATGTTATATGCCGGAGCAGACGGCGTTATACGCGTGCTGCGCACGGTTAAAGGGCTGGGAGCGCTCGCCCTGTTGTACCGGATCCCAGGCATGCGGCGAATAGCAGATGCTATTTATCGCATCATTGCGGGCCGACGTTACGAATGGTTTGGCAGAACAGAGCAAAGCTGCTCGGTGGATGGCTGCGAATGGAAGCCGCCAATGCAGAACAATAATCACCCAGAAGGGGGAAGGTGAGATGAACGCCCGCTTTTCGATCAGACGGCTGTCGCTTCTAACTTTAGCTGGGCTAATGCTCATTTCGATGTGGCATGTACAGCCTTCTCAAGGAGCCGTACCTCAGCTTGATTCGATAAGAGTCGCTATATTTTTGCAATTTCCGGGGAAATATTCGGTGAATACAGCCGCAGCAACACTCAGCTCGGCAGGCGGCTTGTCCATTGGAATGAAGCAGCCGTCCGGCGCGGAGGAATGGCTGCGGGAGGCAGGCAATGTACAGGCCCGCTTTGCCAAGGACGATTATAAGGTCAAGGTGCTGGAAACGACCAGCTTCGAGACGGCGCTTAGCGCTTATAAAAGAGTGCAGACGGCGAAGGGCAGCGGTTTTATTACTTCCTTAACGAAGAAAAGCAAGACGGTATATCAAGTAACAGAAGGTACCTACAAAACCGTTGAAGAAGCAAAAACTGCGCTAAGCAAATGGAAGTCAGACAGCGAGTTAACGAAGCTGTCCGGCGGTTCGCAGCCGGAGCTGCAAGGGCCGCTTCATCTGGAAAGCACAGGCTATGCTTCTAAAGCTGAGGCTGTTAAGGCATCGTCATCATTTGAGGCAGCGGGAATTGATACGTATATCGCTGTGCGCAAGCCAGCCAGCGGACTGCGTTATTCGGTTATGGTAGGTGCTGCTGCCAGCAGTGCTGATCTAGACCTCATCAAGGTAGCGTCTGGAGCATCTGGCGTCAGCCTGCTGCAGGCTGACGCCAAATCGCCTTATCTGCTGCTGAAGAACGACCATACGCTCACAGGCAAGTCGGGAAGTCCGCTTACGATGTATACGTTCCCCGTTACGAGCGCCAAAGTATGGGTCGAGCCGGCAGGCAAAGAAACAATCAAGCTGACGGAGCGCTACAGCCGCACGTATCGCGGTGCGTTTGAGTTCAGTGATTTTAATGGCAAGCTTGCAGTCGTAAATGAACTTCCGTTTGAGCAGTATTTGTATTCGGTTGTAGGTTCGGAAATGGTTGCAACTTGGCCGCAGGAGGCTTTGAAGGCTCAGGCGGTTGCCGCTAGAACGTATGCGCTCTATCAAGGCACGGGCTTTCAAATCGCCCATGTGGTCGATAGTGTGAGCAGCCAAGCCTATGCGGGAACAAGCACGGAGAAGCAATCCACGATTCAAGCGGTAGACGCGACGCAAGGCGAGGTCGTGCTGTATAAAGGCAAGCTGATTGAGGCGCTTTATTCCTCCAATGGCGGCGGGGCTACAGCGGATGCCAAGGAAGTATGGGGCAATGCCGTTCCTTATTTGACGAGTGTCAAAAGCCCGACGGACAGCTCGGCGGAAAAAGGGCTGTACAGCTGGTACCGCGTTGTGCTTCCAAGCGGCTTAACCGGCTATATTCGCGAAGATTTGCTCACGGAGAGAAGCGAAACGAATGCCGCAGGAATTAAGCTGATGAAGGTGAATACGGACGGCGTAAAGGTGCGGAAAATACCGCTCATCCAGGATGATGTTCCGTTGGTTGGCCAAGTCAATGCGGGTGCAAAGGTAGTCGTCTTGGAAAAATCAGTGCAATCGGGTCCGATGTCTTGGGTACGAGGCCCTTTCAGCTCAGAGGAGCTGGTCGCTTCACTCAAGAGCGTCACCACGATAGCCGGTCCAATTACTTCGCTCCAAGTGAGCAAGACAGGACAGTCGGGTCGCGCTACGGAAATGCTGGCGAACGGCAAAAAGCTGGAGGTCAAATATCCGGATATGCTGCGGACGGCGCTTGGAAGCCTGCCGAGCACCTTGTTCCAAATTGACGAGACAGCACGCGTGAACGTACTTGGAGCGAATAAGAAAACGACAGCAAAGCCTGAGAGTACAAGTGCGATCTATACGATTGGGGCAGGCGGCGAAGTAAAGCAGATGGAGGCCAAGCTGTATATTATGGGCAGCAAAGGCAAGGTTCGTGAAGCGACGAAGACGCCGAGCTTCCGTTTCATCGGTACAGGCTTCGGTCATGGCATCGGTCTGTCCCAGTATGGGGCGCTTGGCCTTGCCGAGCAAGGGTATGACTACTCTTATATTCTGAAATACTATTATAATGATGTAACTATCGCTAAGGAATGATGACTGACAGATGAACGTAGAAATGTTTGATTTTGAACTGCCAGAGCGTTTAATTGCCCAGACGCCGCTGCAGCAGCGGACTTCATCGAGGCTTTTAACGCTGGACCGCAGCAATGGCGCGGTGAACCATGAAAACTTCACCGATCTGGCGCAGCATTTGCATGCCGGAGATGTGCTGGTGCTTAATGACACCAGGGTACTGCCTGCACGTTTAATTGGCGCGAAGGCGGATACGGGGGCGAAGATTGAGCTGCTGCTGCTCAAGCAGCTGGAAGGTGACCGCTGGGAGGCGCTCGCGAAGCCGGCCAAACGCATGAAGATCGGCGCAGAGGTATGGTTTGGCGACGACGGCAGCGGCCAGCCCCTGCTTCGTGCTTTTGTTGAAGAGGAAGGCGATATGGGCGGCCGTACGATTCGGTTTGCCTATACGGGCATTTTTCAGGAGCTGCTGGAGCGGCTTGGCGAAATGCCGCTTCCGCCTTACATTCGGGAACGTCTGGAGGAGCGTGAGCGCTATCAAACCGTTTATGCCAAGCATGATGGCTCGGCGGCAGCCCCGACGGCTGGACTGCATTTTACAGCAGACTTTTTGCAGCGGCTTGCGGATAAAGGTGTGCGCATTGCTTATGTGACGCTGCATGTAGGGCTCGGAACGTTTCGGCCGATGTCGGTAGACGTAGTGGAAGAGCATGTGATGCATTCGGAATATTACGAGCTTAGCGAGGAGACCGCAGCGCTGCTGAATCAGGCGAAGGCCGAGGGCGCACGCATCGTTGCTGTAGGGACAACCTCTGCAAGGACGCTGGAAACCGTTGCGGCGCGCTTTGAGAAGGAAGCGATTCAGGCATGCAGCGGCTGGACTGATATTTTTATTTTTCCGGGCTACTCCTTCAAGCTCGTTAATGCACTGCTAACCAATTTCCATTTGCCCAAGTCGACGCTGGTTATGCTCGTCAGCGCGCTTGCTGGGCGCGATGCGGTTATGGGCGCTTATGCAGAAGCGATTCGTGAGGAATACCGCTTTTTTAGCTTCGGCGATGCGATGTTTATTTATTAATAATGAAGCAACAAAATTAAAGAAGACAGGAAGCGTGAATTGTGGCTGTAACCTATGAATTGTTAAAAGTGTGCAAGCAGTCTGGAGCGCGGCTCGGCCGCGTCCATACGCCCCATGGCGTTATTGAGACGCCGGCTTTTATGCCGGTGGGAACCCAGGCGACGGTAAAGACGATGAGCCCGGAAGAGCTGAAAACGATGGATGCCCATATTATTTTGAGCAATACGTACCATCTGTTTCTTCGCCCCGGACATGAATTGATTGGGCGCGCAGGCGGATTGCATAAGTTTATGAACTGGGACCGTCCGATTTTGACTGACAGCGGCGGTTTTCAAGTGTTCAGCTTGAGCGAAATGCGTAAAATTACGGAAGAAGGCGTCCAGTTCCGCTCTCATCTGAATGGGGACAAGATGTTTTTGTCGCCGGAGAAGGCGATGGAAATTCAAAATGCGCTCGGCTCGGACATTATGATGGCATTTGACGAATGCCCGCCATACCCAGCTGAGCATGCTTATGTGAAACAGTCGCTTGAGCGCACGACGCGCTGGGCGGAGCGCTGCCTCGAATCCCATGCGCGTCCTCATGATCAAGGGCTGTTTGCGATCGTCCAAGGAGGCATGTACGAGGACCTGCGCATCCAGAGCGCGAAAGATTTGACTTCCATGGATTTCCCGGGGTATGCTATTGGAGGACTAAGTGTCGGTGAGCCGAAACACTTGATGTATCAAGCACTTGAGTATACGGTACCGCTGCTTCCAACCGGCAAGCCAAGGTATTTAATGGGAGTTGGTTCGCCCGATGCGCTGCTGGAAGGCTCCATTCGCGGCATCGATATGTTCGACTGTGTGCTTCCTACGAGAATTGCGCGCAACGGAACAACGATGACAAGCGAGGGAAGACTCGTTATTCGCAATGCCAAGTATGCAGAGGATTTTGGTCCACTTGATCCGAAATGCTCTTGCTACACATGCACGAATTATTCACGCGCGTATATTCGCCACTTGATGAAGGCCGATGAAACATTCGGTATGAGATTGACGACTTATCATAATCTACATTTCCTGCTTCAACTCATGAGGGATGTGCGTCAGGCGATTACCGAAGATCGGCTCCTTGATTTTCGCGATGAGTTTTTTGACAGCTATGGGTTGCGGGATAACGATAAGGGATTTTAGAAAGGGGGGATTTCAATGTCACTATGGTTAGCAGATGCAGCTGGAGCACCAGCGAATAGCATTTGGGGCATGGCATGGCCGATACTACTTATGTTTGCCGTGTTCTATTTCTTGCTTATTCGTCCGCAACAGAAGAAACAAAAGCAGCGTACAGCGCTGTTGTCGCAATTGAAAAAAGGCGATAAAATTTCAACAATCGGCGGTATGCACGGTACAATCACGGAATTGACGGATGACACAGTCGTACTTCGCGTCAATGATACGGTTAAGCTGACGTTTGAACGCAGCGCAATTAGCTCGGTCGTTAGCAGTGCGCCTACGATTTCGAAAGATTAGTAGGATAGCTCCAAAAAGCCTGCGCCTTGAAGGTTAATCCTTCAAGACGCAGGCTTTTTTATATGAGTATGTAGAAGCCTTCTTTAGGCTAAGCTGCTTCTATTTTTCCCCGTTAGCGCTCCTATGCCGTCTGAAAATGATGCCGGCTGCCGAATTACTTTTTAAGATTGACGCCAATAACGCCCCCAAAAGCGCCAAGCAGCAAAGTAATGCCAAGGACAATGGCGGTATGCAGAGAAAATCCGGCATCGGCAGCCAGAAAGCCAATTAACAATATGGTCAAACCATAGAGCAGGCCAAGCAATCCGCCCTGATACCAGCCTTTCATGCCGGATCGCTTGCCGGACGTTAATCCGCCCGCAAAAGCGGATACGCCATGAATACATGTTGCGAAAGTCGGCAGGCTGCTTTCCTTCATATTTCCAAAATGCAGCAAAAGCGAGAGCAGCAATGCGCCTAAAGCAAGCCAAATGATGGCATACAGGAGACCCGCCAGCATAGGGGAAGCGATCTGGGGAGGCCGCGGAACATGTTTAATGGGATTCATCGTTTTCCTCCTTTAAATTCCTTTTACTTAAACCATATGGCCAGGCTCTGCGGAATAGTACAGGCAAGCGGAAGGGTGGACGAAATTCTATCCAATTACGTATAATGTGAGGGATAAGAAAGGGTGAAGCGAGATGGAAACCAAGGCAGCAGGAATGCTTTACAATCCGGCGGCTTGGCAGGTTATCGCGGTAGCAGTTATTTTTTTGGTAACCTATGCCTTTGTCATTACGGATAAAATCAATCGGGCAGTGGCGGCGCTTGCAGGCGCATTTCTCATATTGGTGCTGGGCATATTGGACTTGCGTTATGCATTTACGGAGGCGGTCGGCTGGCGGGTCATTATGCTGCTCATCGGCATGATGCTGCTTGTCGGCATTTTGAACCGGGCAGGTGTCATCCCATACATAGCGATCAAGCTGGCCCAGTGGGTCAAAGGAAGCTCGTGGAAAATCTTTATACTGCTCATTGCCTTAACCGGCATTAGCTCAGCTTTTCTGGACAATGTAACGATTATGCTGCTCGTCATTCCGGTAACAATGTCGATTACAAAATTGCTGAAGCTGAATCCTTACCCTTTTATTTTTGCAGAAATTGCTGCTTCCAACATCGGTGGTGCTGCTACTTTAATCGGTGATCCGGTTAATATGATTATTGGCTCTGCGAACAAGCAGTTGACGTTTAATGCTTTTATCATCCATTTAGGACCTGTATCGTTGTTTATATTAATCGTTACGATAGGCTTGTTTTTGTTCGTGTACCGCAAGCATTTTAAGCCTACGCATAAAAGCAAGGAAGCAAGCGAGCTGATGAAGCTTTCCGCCAGCTCCTACATTAAAAATCGCCCGCTGATGATCAAATCGGTCGTCGTTTTTTTGCTAACCATTATTGCCTTTACGCTCCATTCGGCATTAGGCATTGAGCCGGCGGCTATCGCGCTTGGCAGTGCGGCACTGCTCATGGTCATAGGTTTGAAGCGCAAGGAAGCAGAAATTGCCTTCCGCATGGTGGATTGGGGTACGATATTATTTTTTATCGGCTTATTTATTATGGTAGCGGGACTTTCGGCAACGAATTGGACCAACCAAATCGCTTTGGTTGTGCTGCAAATGACTTCCGGTAATGTTGATATAGCGTCATTGCTGCTATTGTGGATTTCCGGTGTAGCCTCCGCCACGATGGATAATGTGCCGTTTGTAACGGCAATGGTTCCCGTTATTCAAGCGATGGGTGCTGAGCTGGGACTGAGCGCGGGTCAAATGGAGCCGCTGTGGTGGTCGCTGTCGCTTGGCGCAAATCTCGGCAGCAACGGCACGCTCATTGGCGCTTCCGCAAACGTAATTGCCGCAGGCCTTGCTTTGCGGGAAGGCAAAAGCTTTCATTTTAGAGCCTTTCTTAAAGTAGGTGCGCCAATTGCGCTTATGTCGCTGCTCGTCTCTACGGCTTATGTGTATTTTATTCTGATCCCGTAATTTTATGTTTTCCCGCCTTTACCATAAATTCGTGCCTGGCCGTTTCGTATGAGGGAGATGGCGGCAGGTGAGAATACGTGTACAGACCGCTCAGGCCAACATGCAGCAGGCGCGAGCGATGAAGGAGGCGGGACCACTTGGAATTTCTGACCCTTGTGCTGCGTACCGTATTGATTTATTTCATCGTATTTCTCATCATGCGGTTTATGGGAAAACGGGAAATCGGCAAGCTGTCGGTTTTTGACCTCGTTATCTCGGTTATGATTGCGGAAATAGCTGTGATCGTTATAGAGGATTTGGATCGAACGATGTGGGAAGGCATTGTGCCGATGGTTATTTTAATGCTGGTGCAGGTGGGAATGGCTTTTGTGGCGCTGAAAAATCGCAAGCTGCGGCAGCTATTTGACGGGAAGCCAAGCGTTATTATGGCGAAGGGCAAGCTGAATCGCGATGTCATGCGCAAGCAGCGCTATAATCTGGATGATTTTATGCTCCAGCTTAGAGAAAATCAAATTACAAGAATCTCGGATGTGGAATTTGCGATTTTGGAAACGAGCGGCAAGCTGTCGGTCATTCCTAAAAGTACAGAAGGGTCCCCGGAAGAGATAGCGGAAGAGCGTTTGAATGTGGAGGAACAACGGAGCAGGGGCGGACACGAGCTGCAGCAGCAGGCGGAAGAAGGCAGTAGGGCTGAGCATAATTCGGATTTGGCGGGCAAGCTGTCTATGCAGCAAAATGCTAAGGTCATTCCGCCCAAATATCGTTTTGAGATTTTGCCTATTCCGCTCATTATGGATGGCAAAGTACAGGATGAAAATTTGGAGAAGCTGGAGAAAACCCGTTTTTGGTTGAAAAATGTCCTTCAGGATGAAGGGGTAACCGACTTTAAGGAAGTATTCCTTTGTACAATAGACCATAAAGGCAAGCTGTTTTTGGATAAAACGAAAAAGCCGCGAAAGTAGATTGGGAGCAAGGATGTCCCAAACTGCTCGCGGCTTTTTTTTAACGATACGAATATATGAAGACATTATCGCAGGCGATGGTCTAGGTTCGTGAAAACCAATGGCCGATTTTGGGCAAGCGGGTGAGGTCATGCCGGTCAATAATGTTCGTCCAAACCATGAGCGCCAAATATACAATTGCGCCGCAAGCACAGGCCACAAGCAAATTCACCCATTCCGCAGCTACGGGCTCCCGATTCATAACGAAGCGTGCTGCGGCCCCCATAACAACCATAGCAGAGATGACCTTCATAAAATCGCGCAGCTTCATCCGGAAGCCGATCAGCTTGAGAACGCTAATGCCATGCAGCGCAGTGACTAGCACGATATTCAAATTAATCGCAATTAAAGCGCCATATATGCCAAATTCGGGCTTGGAGGCGAGATATATAATGAAGACCAGCTTAATAGCAGCCCCAATAAACGTGTTCATAAGCGCTTTGCCCGGTTTATCGAGCGCCTGAAGAGTTGCTTGCAGGGGAGCCTGCAAATAAATAAAAAGGCCGACAGGAGCAAGCAGCTGCAGCATCGGTGCAATCTCGCTGTGGTTGTACAGCATCCGGCAGATCGGCTCGGCGAATAGGCCGAGAATGACGACGAAAGGCGCTCCGGCGACAAGGGCCAGCCTCATCGATTGGTGCAAGCGCTTATGGATCGTAGCCATATCGCCGCGTGACGCTGCTTCAGAAAGCGACGGAATTAGCGAGGAGGCGAGGGAATAGGTCAATGCGGTTGGCAGCAGGATGAGCGGGATGACCATTCCTTGCAGCGCCCCGTACTGTGCCGTAGCAATGCCTGTAGCAATGCCTGCCGTAGCAAGACTGCGAGCGGTGAAAATAGATTCGAGCAAATAGGAGAGCGAGCCGACAAGGCGGCTGGCTGTAACCGGTATGGACAGGCTAAGCAGCTTGCCCATAATGGGTCCCTTATCAGCAGCTGTTGATGGCATGCTTGCCTCAGACAGCAGAGCGGGAGTCCTTTTTTCCCTCGCATATTTCCACAGCAGGACGGCTAGGCCGCCGATTTCACCGACCACGACGCCAAGCATGGCGCCAGCCGCTGCCCATTCCAGCCCTTTGGGCATGAGAAGCATCGCGAAGCTAAGCGAGAAAATAATTCGCAGCACCGTCTCCACAATTTGGGAAGCGGCGGAGGGAATCATATTTTGCTTGCCCTGGAAGTAGCCGCGAAATACAGATGAGACGCCGACGATCAGCAGCATCGGCGTCATGAACAGAAATGTGCGCTGCACACGCTTGTCCGGCAGCAAATGCGCAGTAATCCAAGGCGAGAACAGCAGCAGCAGGCTGGTCAGCGTGATGGCAAGAAAAATCGTAAGCAGCAGAGCACTGCGGAAAATATGGCGGACCCGCCCCTCATCTCCGTTTGACTGGGCTTCGGCAATCCATTTGGCAACGGCGAGCGGAATGCCGCCGGTAATTATTGTCAGCATAACCGCCAAAAACGGATAGCTCAGCTGATACAGCCCCACGCCTTCGGCGCCTATAATGCGCGGCAGCGCAATGCGCGGGACGAAGCCGAGAATTCGATTGATGACGCCTGCTGCAAGTAAAATCATGGCCCCTTTTATAAACGTTTGCTTGGTCATACTCGCCCCTCATTCCATTAGCCGTATTGTTGCAGTATCATAGTTATGCACGGCATGTCCGAATCATGATTGGATAATGAACATCGCTTTATGTGCAGGAATATGTGCTATGGACAGCGAATAGTAGCAGTCAAGGCAAAAAAGCACGGGAGGCGCGGCTATGGAGGAACAGGACCTGGTTCAGGTAATTGAGCAGCTGTGCAACAGCAAGGCAGAGGAGTTTCAGCTTATTGGCTATGAACATGCGAATGGGAAAGACATTTGGGCATGCGTAAGCGCTGGATATAAAAAGAGCGGGCAGCCGGAGCTGCACAAGCTGGTCAACGACATTTTATCGCTGAAGGTGACGAGCTTTATGAACTTTTTGACGATTAGCGCCTACCGGGGAACCCATTTCTAAGGGAAGGGTTTCTTTTTTTTGACTCAAAAATTGCTCGCAAGTATAATAGGAATATTGAGATCATAAGGGGGACTTAGGAAATATGAACGGGAAAAGATTATTTGCCTTCCTTGGGATCGTTGTCATCATGTTTGGCGTGATCGCTTGGACGAGCCCATCGCTGGTAAACGGCATTCGGCTAGGCCTTGATTTGAAGGGCGGATTCGAGGTGCTTTATGAAGCAGAACCGCTTGCAGCTGGCGATAAAGTAACGCCTACTTTGCTGAAGGATACGGCGAAAAGCCTCGAGGCTCGGGCGGACAAGCTGGGTATTTCCGAGCCGGAGATAACGACAGAAGGAACAAACCGCATTCGCGTCAAGCTTGCAGGCGTTACGAATGAGGATGAGGTAAGAAACATTATCAAGAAGCCGGTTAATCTGACCTTTAGAGCACCAGATGGCACGGTTGAGCTTCAAGGTGATGATTTTGTGCAAAATGCAGCTACGGTCGAATATGATTCACTGAACAATCCGGTCGTTTCGATTAAGCTGAAAGATGCGAAGAAGTTTGAGGATGTTACGACAAGACTGACGGGCAAGACGCTTGCGATTTATCTCGACGATGAAATGCTGTCGAATCCGAACGTCAACCAGCCAATCAGCGGCGGAAGCGCGCAAATTAGCGGCAATTTCACGCTTGATGAAGCGAATGATTTGAAAGATACGATTAATTTGGGCGCATTGCCGCTTAAGCTGACAGAGAAATACACGCAAAGCGTTGGCGCAAAGCTTGGACAGCAGTCGCTTGAAGATACCGTTCGCGCCGGCGTTATCGGCTCGGCGATTATTTTGGTGTTCCTGATTATTTTGTTCCGTATACCGGGCGTTGTAGCGGGTATTACGGTCATTACATTTACATGGATGCTGGTACTCGTATTCGAGATGCTGAATGTCACGTTAACGCTGCCGGGTATTGCCGCATTTGTACTCGGGATTGGGATGGCGGTCGACGCGAATATCATTATGTACGAACGGATCAAAGAGGAAATCCGCAGCGGCAAAAGCTTGCTTTCCTCCCTTAAAGCAGGCTCCAAAAACTCGTTCCGTACGATTATGGATGCGAACATTACGAACATGATTTCCTGCGGCGTGCTTTATTACATCGGAAACGGTGCGATCAGAGGCTTTGCACTGACGATGATTTTGAGTATTTTGGTCAGTATCGTTACAAACATTTTCTTCTCACGCCTACTGATACATTTGCTGATTCGCAGCAACCTGTTTACTAAACCTAGCTATTTCGGCGTGAAGGAGGCGGACATCCGTGAACTTTAAAACAACAGTGCATTTTGACTTTATCAAGCATAGCAAAAAGTTTTTCATGGCTTCTATTATTTTGACGGTTTTAGGGGTTATCTCGCTGTTCCTGTTCAACCTGAACTATGGCGTCGATTTTAAAGCGGGTACGAATATGGATATCGCAGTCGGCAAAGCTTTGACCCAAGCGGAAGCGAAGGAAGTTTTGGCAACAGCTGGCGTTACGAACGTTACACCGACTGTTGGCGGCACGAACGGCGATCGCGTTTCAGCTCGTTTTGAAGAAGTATTGGAGCAAACGAAGGTCACGGAAATTCAAAATGCGTTTAAAGCAAAATTTGGCGATCAAGTATCGGCAGAGGTCAACGTAGTATCCCCGGATATGGCGCGTGAGCTTGGCTTCAAGACGATTTATGCCGTTATTATTGCAAGTATTGCGATTATGATTTATGTCATGATCCGTTTTGAATGGCGCTTTGCTTTAGCGGCGAACATTGCGATTTTGTATGATGCTTTTGTCGTAGTCGCTGTATTTTCGATTTTCCGTCTGGAAGTCGATCTGCCGTTTATTGCCGCAGTATTGACGACAATCGGTTATTCGATTAATGATAAAATCGTTATTTTCGACCGAATTCGTGAAAATCTTCGTTTTGGCAAGCTGAAAACGCGTGATCAGCTCGCAGATATGGTCAATCAGAGCCTTTGGCAGACGATGGCGCGTAACATTTATACGGTACTGGCCGTACTCGTTATCGCGGTTTGTTTATTCCTTTTCGGAAGCGAGTCGATCAAGCTGTTCGCCTTGGCGAAAATTATCGGTCTGACAAGCGGCGCATACTCGTCGATCTGTATTGCGAGCCCGCTCTGGCTTCTTCTTAAAAGCAAACAAAAGCCTAAAGCAAAGCAGCCTGCCAAGACTGCGGTCTAACAGCGTAGAAGGAGGCAGTCATGACAATGAACCAACGATATACAAAAGCAGAGCCGGCCAGCTGGTCAGGAATTTGGGGTAATGCGGCGTTGGCGTTGTTGAAAGGGGCAGCAGGCTGGCTGTCCGGCAGCAAAGCATTGCTTGCGGATGGTTGCCGATCGGCAGCTGAGGCGGCGGCTATTTTTGCGGAAAAGGTCGTTTCGCAGCGTAATGAAAGTGGCAGCGAAGCCCCTTCCAGCAGCGCTGCTGCTGGAAAGCATAAGGAAACACGGAAGACAGAAACCGTCATGAATGTCGTTTTAGCGGCAGCCTTGCTCCTTATTGGCTTGGAAATTGGCATTTCGGCTGTTCGGGACATTGCAGAGGGCATTAGCAAGCCGCCTCATTGGAGTGCGCTTGTCGTTCTGGCTGGCTGCCTGCTCGTGAAGGAGCTCGTCTGGAAACAGCGGGAGCATGGCAGCAGCTTGTATGCGACACTTGCTGTGTTCATTGGTGCAGGAGCCGCGTGGCTGGGCAAGCTGATTTCGCTTCCGGTGCTTTATTATTTTGATTCGGCAGCTGCTATCGTCATATCGGTTATCGTCATGAACGGCGGCTATCGCATTATTGTGCCTTCCCCTCATAGAGAGGAAGCTGCCGCAGAAGTATACAGCGAAAATACCGAGGAGCTTATGCAGCTCGTTCAACGGGTGGAAGGCGTCGTCACCGTACAGTCTCTGCATGCTCGCGAGCGGGGCCATTACGTCGTTGCGGAGGCGGTTATTAGCGTTAATCCGCGCGTGACTGTGCTTGAAGGGCATGAAGTGGCGAAAAGGGTGAAACGACTGCTGTTGACACGCTTTACCCACCTAACGGACGCAACGATTCATGTCGAGCCTTATGACCCAGGTTATCCTTATAAATCCAATCACGATCCGAATCAGGAACATATGCCTACGCTGCTTCAATAGCGCAGCGCGGCAGAAAGGAGTTGAAGTCGGCGTGATTCAAGCAAAAACACGTTGGAATCTTGCACCTTGGGATGAGCAGGCAGACGCGGCGGCGAAAGAGCTTTCGACAGCTCTTAGCCTGTCACCGCTTGCCGCCAAGCTTTTGGTGCAGCGCGGCTACAAGGAGATCGCACAGGCGGAGCAGTTTTTAAGAGGCGGCTCTGAGCATTTGCATGACCCGTATTTGCTGAAAGATATGAGGGAGGCTGTCGCCCGTATTCGGGAGGCGGCCTCAGCTGGCGAAAAGATACGTATTTATGGCGATTATGATGCCGACGGCGTATCCAGCACCTCGCTGCTCGTACATGTGTTTCGCGAGCTTGGCCTTCATTTTGATTATTATATTCCTCATCGTGCTCTAGAAGGTTATGGATTAAACAAGGCGGCGCTGGAAAAGGCGGCCGCCGAGGGTATCCGCTTAATCGTAACGGTTGACACCGGCATCAGCGCCTATGATGAAATTGCCTACGCCAAGGAGCTTGGGCTTGATGTCGTTGTCACCGACCATCACGAACCGCCAGCACGTATTCCGGATGCCTGCGCCGTAGTTAATCCGAAGCGGCATGATTGCACTTATCCTTTTGAAGGGCTGGCAGGCGTTGGTGTCGCATTCAAGCTGGCGCAAGCGCTGCTGGAACGCCCGCCTATGGAGCTGACAGACATTGTCTGTCTCGGAACGATTGCGGATTTAATGCCTTTAACTGGCGAAAATCGGATTTTAGTCAAAAGCGGGCTGGAACGGCTTCGCCAGACGACGAATACCGGATTTCTAGCGCTGGCTGAGTCGACGGGCATCGAGCTGCCGTCAGTTACTTCCACGACAGTTGCTTTCGGCATGGCACCGCGCATTAATGCGGCTGGCAGGCTCGATCATGCGCGGCGCGCTGTAGAGCTGCTCATAAGCGACAACTACGACGAGGCTATATTGGCAGCAACTTCGCTCGATATGCTCAACCGCGAGCGGCAGCGCATCGTGGAAGGCATCGTCAAGGAAGCGGAGGAGCAGTGGGCGCAGAAGCGAGCGCAGGCTGCGGATGCGGGCGAGGCGGAACCGGCGGTTATTGTACTGGCGGGAGAAGGCTGGAATGTTGGCGTTATTGGCATTGTGGCATCCAAGCTGCTTGAGCGCCATTACAAGCCTGTAATTATTCTCGGTATTGATGGGGAGAGCGGCATGTGCAAGGGCTCTGCGCGCTCCATTGACGGCTACGACCTGCATGCAGCACTTACCGCCTGCGATGAGCTGTTGGACCATTACGGCGGCCACCAAGCGGCGGCAGGCATGAGCCTGCATCGTGACCAGCTGGCTGAGTTTGAACGTAAGCTTGGCGAGCTTGCTTTGGAATGGCTCAGCGAGCAGGATTGGATTCCAAAAACAGGCATCGACCTGCAGTGCAAGGTTGAAGAAGCTAATTTGCAAACGATCAATGAGCTAGCGCAGCTGGAGCCGTTTGGTGCGGGCAATCCGTCGCCGCGCCTGCTCTTTCAGGGAGCAGCTCTTGCAGACAAGCGAACGATGGGCAAGGAAGCGAAGCATCTTAAGCTGACCGTGAAAAGCGGGCAAGCTGTACTGGAAGCGGTAGGCTTCAGCATGGGAGCTATTGCCGACCGGCTGCTGGCGAGCAGTCCTGTCGATCTGGTAGGCGAGCTGTCCATCAATGAATGGAACGGCCAGCGCAAGCCGCAGCTGCATATTCATGACCTGTTCAGCGGAGGCGCGTATGCAAAGTTTCCTGAGCGTGAGCATTTCGGTCAAGTGTATCAACTGCTGCGTAAAATGAAGCAGGCACCGCTTGAAGGGCTTGCGAAGCGCCTGGCGGAGATGAGCGGCTGGCCGCAGGAAATGACCGAGGTTATGCTGCGCGTATTTACCGAGCTTTCGTTTATCCGCATCGAGGATGGTTTGGCGATCGTTGCAGAAGCGCCGGAGAAGCGGGAGTTAAGTACAGCCACTGCCTATCAGGAGGCAAAAAGTAAAGCCGAACAATTGCAATCTCCATTGGTTGCAGCTACAATATTGGTTTGACAACACCAGAATGGCGACAGACAGAAGGGACGAATAATTAATGAGCGAGTCACAAATTAATTTTAAAGATTACATTCGGGTCATTCCCGATTTCCCACAGCCAGGCATTCGCTTCAAGGACATTACTACTTTGCTGAAGGATGGCCCGGCTTACCGAGCTGCCATTGAAGAAATGCGCAAAGCGGTTGAGCATTTGAAAATCGATGTCGTTGCAGGACCAGAAGCGCGAGGCTTCGTTATTGGCGCTCCGCTTGCCCTTGCACTCGGCGTAGGCTTTGCGCCTATTCGCAAAAGCGGCAAGCTGCCAGGCGAAACGATTGAAGCAAGCTATGACCTGGAGTATGGCAAAGATGTGCTCGCTATGCACAAGGACGCCATTCAGCCGGGGCAGCGCGTACTGATTGCCGATGATCTGCTTGCAACAGGCGGCACAATCGCAACTTCCATTAATTTAATTCGCCAGCTTGGCGGGGAAATTGTTGGTTCGGCCTTTCTTATCGAATTGTCTTATTTGACAGGCCGCGAGAAGCTTGGCGATATGGACGTCGTTTCTCTCATTACTTACTAGCCATTATTTGAAGGATGAAATAAAATCGTTTGAACGTTTAAGCCAACCAGCTGCTGCTGGTTGGCTTTCGCCCTATAAAGTCCCATTTTACCGGATACAATATTAATATTTCCATGACTTAAATCGACACTTCAATCGACAGCATAGTTGACGTCATGCTATGCTTACAGGCATAATATTAGAAAACTCGGAAAATGCGCGAAGGGGAGCCGAAGCAGGGCTCATTTCGGAAAGGGATGTTCATGGGCATAGAGCAGTTAATTGAAAAGGCATCGGCCTATATGAAGGAACAGGACTTATTACGCATAAGGGAAGCCTATCATTTTGCAGATCAGGCTCATCATGGACAAGTGCGGAAATCAGGCGAACCTTACATTTTACATCCGATTGCTGTAGCAGATATATTGGTGGATATGCAGATGGATGTGCTGTCCATTATTACAGCTTTGCTGCATGATGTGGTTGAAGATACGACAGTCGATTTGGAGACGGTACGGGCGAAATTCGGCGAAACCTGCGCAATGCTGGTTGACGGACTGACGAAGCTGGAGAAAATCCGTTTTCGTTCCAAGGAAGAACAGCAAAACGAAAATTATCGGAAAATGTTTGTGGCGATGGCGCAGGATATCCGCGTTATTTTGATTAAGCTCGCCGATCGCCTGCATAATATGCGGACGCTGAAATTCCAGTCGGAGGAGGCGCAGCGGCGCATCGCGTATGAGACGCTGGAAATTTTTTGCCCCATTGCGCATCGGCTCGGTATTTCCGCGATTAAGTGGGAGATGGAGGATATTGCGCTTCGGTATTTGAATCCGCAGCAATATTATCGCATCGCCAACTTGATGAAGAAAAAACGGGCGGAGCGCGAGCAGTTTATTGCCGATGTCATTGACCGCATTGAAGAGAAGCTTGGCGAGATGGGCATTGAAGGCGATATTTCCGGGCGCCCGAAGCATTTGTACAGCATTTACAAAAAGATGACCGACCGCAACAAGCAGTTTAATGAAATTTATGATCTGATGGCGATTCGGATCATCGTTGAGAACATTAAGGATTGTTATGCGACGCTCGGCATTATCCACACGCTGTGGAAGCCGATGCCAGGACGGTTCAAGGATTATATCGCGATGCCGAAGGCGAATATGTACCAGTCGCTGCATACGACGGTTGTAGGGCCCAATGGCGAGCCGACCGAAGTGCAAATTCGGACATGGGATATGCATCGTACTTCAGAATACGGGATTGCGGCGCATTGGGCGTACAAGGAAGGCACGGTCGTGCCAAACCGCAACTTTGAAGATAAAATGTCTTGGTTCCGCGAAATATTGGAGCTGCAAAATGACGCTCGCGACGCATCGGAGTTTATGGAATCGCTGAAAATGGATTTCTTCTCGGATCTCGTCTTTGTATTTACGCCGAGCGGTGAAGTCATTGAGCTGCCAGCCGGCTCTGTACCGCTGGATTTTGCTTACCGCATTCACACGGAGGTTGGCAATCGCACGATTGGCGCCAAGGTGAACGGCCGTATTGTGCCGCTTGACCATAAGCTCAAAACCGGTGATATTATTGAAATTCTCACCTCTAAGCATTCATACGGACCGAGCCAGGATTGGGTGAAAATTGCACAATCGTCGCATGCCCGCAGCAAAATCAGGCAGTGGTTCAAGAAGGAGCAGCGCGAGGAAAATGTGGCGAAGGGCCGCGAGGCTGTCGAGCGTGAGCTCAAGCGCCTTGGTCTGGAGCCTTCGGCTTGGCTGACCGAGGACAAGCTGCAGGAGGTTGCGTCGAAGTTCTCCTTTAACGATGTGGAGGATATGCTGTCCGGCGTTAACTTTGGCGGCGTGACCGCTGCGCAGATTTGTACCCGTCTAACGGAGAAGCTGCGCAAGGAAGCCGAGAAAAACAATACGATTGAGCTCGGTACGGATAAAGATGCGAAATCGGGAGGCAGCCGTAAAAATCGCCAACACCATGGCGTAACGGTACGAGGCATCGACAATTTGCTCGTTCGCTTCGCCCGCTGCTGCAATCCGGTGCCAGGCGATGCTATCATTGGCTACATTACGCGTGGCCGCGGCGTCTCGGTGCATCGAATGGATTGCCAGAACATTCCGTTCGGCATGGACGGTGAGGAAGCTGATCGCGTCATAGAGGTGGAGTGGGAAGAATCGGTCGAGGCCAATTACAGCGTCGATATTGAAATTACCGGCCATGACCGCAATGGTCTGCTCAATGAAGTGCTGCAGGTCGTATCTGGCAGCAAGACGAATATTTCTGCAGTGACCGGTCGTTCCGTGAAAAATAAAATGGTCATGATTCATATGACTGTGCTGATTAAGAACGTTGAGCATCTCTCTTCTGTGGTGGAGAAGATTAAACGGGTACAGGATATTTATTCCGTCCAAAGGATTATGAATAACTGAGTTTGCTGTAAAAGCCTTGGTGGGGAAGGGCGGGGGGACGCTGCGTGAAAGGTTTGGGTTTCGGTCGCCATTGCTCCTGAATTTCATCGAATTTACCGTTGCACGGTAGAAATTCAGGAGCAAAAGCGAACGCTCCGCTCCTCAATCCCAAACCTTTCACTCCACTCCCCCCTCCTTTTCCCCGAAAAGGTTTTAAAAGCAAGTTTAGCTATTTGCCAGTAGGCAACAAGCTAAAAATACAAAGTCATGAACCCCCTGCCCTGATTAAATCTTAATAGGGCAGTTAAACGGGAAAACATTTATTACGCTCGATAAACTAAGTGGGAAGCAATAGCATAGTCGGAAGCATTAGCATAGAGATGGCGGCGTATTTTGCCGCCTTCTTCTTTTTTAGAGAGAGGATGGAAAGCATGAAGGTTGTTATTCAGAGAAGCAAGCAGGCGAGCGTGACCGTCGAAGGAGAAGTAACAGGGGCAATCAACTTTGGATATGTACTGCTCGTTGGGATTACCCATGAAGATACGGAAGCCGACATCAAATGGATGGCCGATAAAATCGCGGGCCTGCGCATTTTTGAGGATGAGGCCGGAAAAATGAATTTATCCATCGTCGATAAGGGTGGCGCTATTTTGTCGGTATCGCAGTTTACGCTGTATGGAGACAGCCGCAAAGGCCGGAGACCGAACTTTATGGCTGCTGCCCGCCCAGAGCAAGCGGAGCCGCTCTACGAGCAGTTTAATGCCTATCTTCGCCAGCAGCACGGGCTGCAAGTGGAGACGGGGCGTTTTGGCGCTATGATGGACGTGTCGCTCGTCAATTGGGGTCCTTTTACCTTGATTTTGAACAGCAAGGAATAGATCCATAGAACCGCCAGCCGAATTTCACTTGGTATGGCGTACATATAAGAAACTTATCCAGTCAGTTCCTAGACAAAAAAAAGGCAGCCAACATATTCGGCTGCTTTTTTACGTCCTTCAAATTAGCTATGAAATGGGCCATTGCTGGTTTATTTTTTAAGACGGGCAAGCTTTTCTTCAACATTGAATTTTTTCATTTCCTCATTATCGAAAGGGTAAGGAGATGCTTTGTCGGCAAGCCATGTAAAGGTCATTTTGCTCATGATGACTACTATGAACAGGGCCAAGTAAAGAATTGCAAAGAGCCAGTCCCTTGCTGTAACAACACCAGTTGAGTGGATATGATAGAGATAATAAAAAGCCAAAGGAATATGCCCCAACACAGCCGCAGCCATTCCAGGATTGTAAAATTGACCTAGCTTCTTAGGAATCACGATTCCATGGACAACAAACTGCGCTAAACCAAATAAAATCGGTGGCAAACCAAGCCAAATCGTCTCAGGAAAAAAGATGGGCAGCAAATAGAATACGTAGCTTACGAGTACATTTGTAACCATTGCCGTATTTTGATTAAGAGGATAATGGCTGGGCATAGGGCTGGATTTTAATACCATGTTCAGAATTGCGGGTTCACCGCCAGGCCAACCATATTCCTCAAATTGATGGAGCAAAATAACGATAAAATTCATGAATAATACTTTTTGTAAAATTCCCATGTCGTTCCAAGCAAAAATCAAATAAACAATCGAAGCAAGCGCGATAACTAACCCGACGTTATACCAATGTCTTCTGAAAAACTTCATGATTCCTTTCCTCTAAATTTGTAAAAGTAAAGCTCCAAAAATAAATCAACTTGCTGCTCGATGGACTGCTCTGTCTTTAACATAGCTGCGGTTAACGTTGGATTAGCATTGCTTTTTATGACGGTCGGGAAGAAAATTGCCGCAAACATTTGAATAATGATGGGCATAATTCTCTCCTGGTCGGATAGTCCAACGATCTCGCTTACAGTACGGATTAGCTTCTCAATACCCTGGCTTTTCATGAACTCCATAAATTGATTGTGTGATTCAAATAGCTGCTCTTGGGAAAGGAGGCTTTTAGCTAGTTCTGGGTGTGCCAGCAATAATGACGAATACGCCAGCAAAAAATTTTTTAGTCGTTCAAGCGGAGGAGCCTCCGTATCATCCAACAGATTGAAAGTAACATGAAATGACTCAAGATGCCTTCTTAATACTTCATTGATTAATTTGTCCTTTGAACCAAAATGATAATTGACAGACGCGACATTGGTGCCCGCTAGATCGGCTATTTTGCGCGTAGTAATTCCTTTGATGCCCTCCGACTTGATAAGTGCTATAGCGATTTCGAAAATTTTCTCTTTTGTCATGGTCTCCTCCATAAAATAAAAATTAAAATCAAAATTCAAACATTGTTTAAATCGATGTTTTAATCTGTGTTTAGATTACGCTATATTTATTCTACATGTCAACTAAAATAAGCCCCGCACACTCGCAATAACGAGTAAGTGAAGGGCTTCTATGCAACACCGACCTCTACTTGCTTTCCGCCCTCGCGGCGACTTGTGCTTTAATTTCTGCAAATAATCCTTCTTTAGTTAAACCGGTTATTTTATCGATATGGGCTAGTTCGATCTGCTCAGTCTGAAAATGAATTGTGCCACTCTGTTTAGTCGTTAAAGCCAGTTCTTTGTTTTCTGTATTCACTTTCAATGCAACGTTGCCAGCAGAATCCACTTCTACTTGAAAAGGTACGGAAGACGGGCCGAATACATCTTTCGTCTGTGCTTTTTTCAAAAACAGCACATACGTTTTATCAAAATCAGGTTTGCTGTAGTTGGGCAAATTGAGAGTGGCTTCATAGTCCACATCGTTTAACGTATGTTTTAACAAGACGGTATGCGGAATGGAGACATTAATCGTGCCCTTGGCATCGCCCAGCAACGATTCATCCACTACAAACGAATATACTTCGCTAAGATGATTTTCCCCCATGTCCCAAGTTTCTATAAACTTCTCGTAGTGGCCGAATACCACGTAATCGGAATTATGAACTAACCCTGCAACATCCCCGCTTACGGCATAATCGGGAGAGTAATTTACATGAAACGTGCCGGGCGAATACTTCTCCTTCGCTGTAAATAGCAGCACCCCAGCCACAAGTGCTAAGCATAGCCCTGCAATTAGGAGCATCCTGAAATTGAATTTTACGGTCATTTTAAACCCTCCCTTAATTTATAGTGGGTAAAGCGCATTTAGGCCGTTTTTATCATCGGTTTGAGGTGTGTAGATGGTCTCGCGATCTCTGCTTGAGTTCATAATAGCCTTTACAAGGAGTGACGTATGACCGAGACCGAGCGCATGGCCTAATTCATGTCCTGCAGCGCTTCTTCTCGTATTGGATTGATTGGCTACAGCCGGATTTCCTATATTGATATCGGCGGTAAAGTAACTAGTTGAAGTTGTACCCGGACTCACATAAGTGATGCATACGCCAAACATCGAAGGATCATCGACATTTTGGGTGCCAACCTTGCTTAAGGTTGAAGTATTGAGCGCCGAAAGATTAAATTTAATTTTGCTTTGGGCACTATTCCAATCAGCAGCTGCTGAATCAAACGCAGCTTTATAAGCTGTATTTGTAGTTGCGTATTTCACATAAACGTTGTAAGGATTATTGGCGGATTTGGGCCATTTGTGCCCGGTAAACGTATAAGCGAACGCAGATGACGTAAAAAGAAGAGCCAGTAGCATGAAGGGTATGGCGGTTAATAACGATTTTTTTCGCATATTTAATTTCTCCCTTTTTTTGATTTTTTGCTGCAAATCACTCAAGCTTGTAGCATAATGACGATCGAAAAACAGGATATGTTTCAATTTATGGATGTATTTTCAAAAAATGAGAGGGGAAAGGTTTAATGCTTATTTTCGCTCGATTGGAGAGCAAGCAATAGCGTCAAGATGAAGATTAGGTCAGATGCCTTCTGGATACAATAGGGGAGAGAATGGGCGCGCTTAGCGCATTCGGCAGCGATTGGCCGCGGCCGGAGGCCTGTTTATTTTGTACCGGAGGCGAATGAACACATGCATCAATCCCGCAAGGAGCAAGGGCTGGAGCGGATTAGCCGCAAGCTGCTCCATGCCGATCGGCATGAAGCGATAAGGCTGTCACAGCTGGAGGAAGACATGGAAGCGGCAGAGGAATGGGCAGGATTTCCGTCTGCTGCTGGCAAGCGAAGCGACTTAAAGGACACTTAATAAAGCGCAGCGTGGAAACAGCGGCTCGCATATGCTGACGGAAAAGCGGGAATAAGGTCGAAATAGCCGGAAATAAAACGCTTTCTAAACTGTAATGTTACTGTAATCAAACGATAACGCTATTTTAACATCGCAAGCCTATAATAGACCTCGACCCCCTTTTTTAAAATATAATTTACTTTTGGACCTGCAATGTGATTGCAGGTTTTTTTCTGCCTTCTGGCGGTCTTGCCGCTGTTCCTATACAATCGGGCTGATTAGAGCTGAATCGCATCTTGACTTTCTGACCACGCCCAAGTAAAATGAAGCATCAGCACCATTCACTATAATGATTTCATGATGGAACAAAGTAATCCATGCGCATATATGCAGAGAGGAATGCCTTAGGCTGCAAGCATTCTTATAATGGCGGGATGAACAGACTTTCCGGAGAACAGACGGTGAACGTTAGCCTGCTGGGGCTTAAGCTCTAGGCAAGCGATTGTTTCAGTAGCCGTACTGCGGGTGACGGGCGTTAACCGTCTTCAAGCGAGCTTCTGCCTTCTGGCAGCTGCCTCGGAATGTGGGTGGTACCACGGGAGCTATACTCTCGTCCCTGACAGCAATATTTGCTGTTCAGGGGCGGGAGTTTTTTGCTTTAAATATAAGACGTTATAAGTCTCATACTTACCACTGGCTTATATTTCACCGCAAAATGAACCCTGCCGTCATTGCACGGCGCGCACCATTTTGCTTGTTCTCATCGTTTTTTAGCAGCAGGTTAGGAGGAAAATGACATGGCATTTCAAAAATTACCAGGCACGCAGGATATGCTGCCAAGCTCAATCGACAGCTGGCAGTTCGTAGAGCAGAAGGCACGCGAAATTTGCCGCCGCTTTAATTTTCGCGAAATTCGCACGCCGATCTTCGAAGCGACCGAGCTGTTCCAGCGCGGCGTAGGCGAAACGACGGACGTCGTGGAGAAAGAGATGTATACGTTCACGGATCGCGGCAATCGCAGCGTGACGCTTCGTCCAGAGGGCACAGCCGGGGTCGTTCGGGCCTTCGTTGAAAATAAACTGTATGGCGAGCCTGATCTGACGAAGCTGTATTACATCGGCCCTATGTTCCGCTATGAGCGCCAGCAAGCCGGGCGTTACCGCCAGTTTCACCAATTCGGCGTAGAGGCGATGGGCTCGGTTAATCCGGCACTTGATGCTGAGGTTATCGCTTTGGGCTATACGTTTTATACCGAGGTTGGCCTTAAAGGGGTGCGCGTCGAAATCAATTCTGTCGGAACGCCGGAAGTAAGGCTTGCCTTCCGCGAGCGGCTGCTTGCTTTCCTTGAACCGAAGCGCGAGCTGCTGTGCAAAGATTGCCAATCGCGGATGGACCGCAACCCGCTGCGTGTGCTGGACTGCAAAGTCGACCAGAAGCATTTTGAAGGCGCTCCGTCGATTTTGGACAGTCTGGATGAAGAATGCACAACGCATTTTGAAAAGGTTAAAGCGTATTTGACGGCGATGAATATTCCGTTCGAAGTCAATTCGAAGCTGGTGCGCGGACTGGATTATTACACACATACCGCCTTTGAATATAAAGCGGAGGGCATCGGTGCCATCGATACGATTGGCGGCGGCGGGCGCTACAATGGGCTCGTTGCTGAAATTGGCGGACCGGATCAGCCGGGCGTTGGGCTTGGCCTTGGCCTGGAGCGGACGATTTTGCTGCTTGAGCATCAGAAGACGGAAGGCATTAAGGAAGCGAGCCAGGTCGACGTTTACGTCATCAGCCTTGGCGAGGCAGCAGAGCGTGAGGCGACGAAGATCGTACACGAGCTGCGTGCAGCAGGCTTGCGTGCTGACCGTGACTACACGGACCGCAAGATGAAGGCACAGATGAAGTCTGCGGACCGCTTCAAAGCACGTTTTACTGCCATTCTTGGCGATGACGAGCTGGAGCGCGGCGAAATTGCGCTGAAAAATATGGAAAGCGGCGAGCAGCGCACCGTAGCCATCAGCGAGCTGGCAGCAGCGATTCAAGCTTAGAGACTGCGACGAAATAAAGGACCGCTAATTTCCTCGCAGCTCCTTCGTTCACTAAATCTTTTAAATAAAAGGAGCATAACCATTATGTTGAAAACACATCCATGTGGAAAATTAACAAAAAGCGATATTGGACAAACGGTCATTTTGAACGGCTGGGTACAGCGTCGTCGTGACCTAGGTGGCGTATTGTTTATTGATCTTCGCGACCGTACAGGTATCGTTCAAACAGTATTTAACCCTGATTTTTCCGGCGATGCGCTGGCGATTGCTGACCGTGCCCGCAACGAGTTCGTGCTTGCTGTTCAAGGAACAGTCGTTGAGCGTGATCCAGAAACCGTTAACGCGAACCTGGAAACAGGCGAAATCGAAGTGCGCGTTGAAAAAATCGAAATTATGAACGCGGCAAAAACACCGCCATTCCCAATCGAAGACGGCGTCGAAGTTGACGAGTCGCTGCGTTTGAAATACCGTTACCTCGACCTGCGTCGTCCGGAAATGCAAAAAACATTGCTGCTCCGTTCGAAAGCAGCGAAAATTTTCCGCGACTTCCTTGATGGAGAAGGCTTTATTGACGTTGAAACGCCAATTTTGACTAAGAGCTCACCAGAAGGCGCGCGCGATTATTTGGTGCCGAGCCGCGTGCATGAAGGCGAATTTTTTGCCCTGCCGCAATCGCCGCAAATTTTCAAGCAATTGCTAATGGTCGGCGGCATTGAGCGCTATTATCAAATCGCTCGCTGCTTCCGCGATGAGGATCTTCGCGCAGACCGTCAGCCTGAGTTCACACAAGTCGATATCGAAACGTCCTTCCTGTCGCAGGATCAATTGCTGGGCATGATGGAGCAGCTTGCTGCAAGATTGTTCCGCGAGACGGTAGGCGTGGAGCTTGCGCTTCCGTTCCAGCGCATTACGTATGAAGATGCCATCAACAAATATGGCTCCGATAAGCCTGACCTGCGCTTCGGCATGGAAATTCAAGATATTACCGATATTGTCGCGACAAGCGAAGTGAAGGTATTCGCAAGCGTAGCAGCATCCGGCGGCGTCGTGAAGGCGTTCAATGCCAAAGGCTGTGGCGGCTGGAGCCGTAAAGAGCTTGACGATTTGCAGCCGTTCGCTGCTCGTTATGGCGGTAAAGGCTTGGCTTGGATTACGGTGAAGGATGGCGAATGGCGCGGTCCAATCGTGAAGTTCCTCAAACCAGAGGAAATCGCGGCGCTGACTGAGCGTTTGCAAGTAGAAGATGGCGACTTGCTCACATTTTCTGCTGACAAGAAAAAAGTCGTTGTTGATGTCATGGGCAACCTGCGCCTGAAAGTGGGCCGCGAGCTTGGTCTGATCGACGACACTAAATTTAAATTCGTATGGGTCGTAGACTTCCCGCTGCTTGGCTGGGATGAGGATGCACAGCGTTATGTAGCCGAGCATCATCCGTTCACACGTCCGCATGAGGATGACCTGCACCTGTTTGATACAGATCCAGGCAAAATCCGCGCTCAAGCTTATGATATCGTCTTGAACGGTTATGAAGTAGGCGGCGGCTCGATGCGTATTTACAAGCGTGAAGTACAGGAGAAAATGTTTGCTGCACTCGGCTTATCTCTAGAAACAGCGCAAGAGAACTTCGGATACCTGCTGGATGCTTTCGAATACGGTACGCCTCCGCATGGCGGAATCGCGTTCGGCTTCGACCGTCTCATCATGCTGCTGGCTGGCCGCACAAACCTGCGTGAAACGATTGCATTCCCGAAAACAGCGAACGCAACCGATCTGCTGTGCAATGCGCCGTCCGAAGTTGAGCTGTCCCAATTGGAGCAGCTTCATATCCGTACAGTGCCTAAGCCTGCGAAACAGCCTGCCCCAGCAGGAGCAGCACCAGAAGCACCTCAAGCTTAATGGAGCGGGCGGACGAAACAGCCCGCCTTCCTATGTAGTTGCTTGGAATAGATAACGGAAGGGACGGCGATTTTAGATGCTGCACCAATTTTCACGCACGGAGCTGGCAATTGGGCCGGAAGGCCTTGAGCTGATGAAAGGAAGTACGGTAGCG
Organism: Paenibacillus sp. Leaf72; assembly: GCF_001422685.1. NCBI lineage: Bacteria > Bacillati > Bacillota > Bacilli > Caryophanales > Paenibacillaceae > Paenibacillus > Paenibacillus sp. Leaf72. The sequence goes on from NZ_LMLV01000030.1 coordinate 442,300, forward strand.
GTGCTCGGCATCGGTGGCGTCGGCGGCATTGCTGCAGAGGCGCTGGCCCGTACAGGCATTGGCCGTATTATTTTGGTCGATAAAGATGTTGTCGATATTACGAACGTCAATCGCCAAATTCATGCGCTTACGACGACCGTTGGCGAGCCGAAGGCCGACTTGATGCGCGACCGCATTAAGCTCATTAACCCGGAATGCGACGCGGTATCTCTCCGCATGTTTTATACAGAAGAGACGTATGAGAAATTTTTTGAATACCCGATTGATTATGTTATTGACGCTTCCGATACCATTTCGTACAAAATCCATTTGATTAAGCAGTGCCTGGAGCGCAAAATCCCGATTATTTCGAGCATGGGCGCCGCTAACAAAATGGACCCGACGAAATTTGAAGTTGTCGATATTTCCAAAACCCACACCGATCCGATTGCCCGCGTTGTGCGCCAGAAGCTGCGCAAGGAAGGCATTAATAAAGGCGTGAAGGTCGTATTTTCCTCGGAGACGCCGAAGAAGCCGCGACAAGATGTGACGCAGCGCATCGTGCCCGAGAACGCGCCGGAAATTCGCAAAGCCCAGCAGCCGCCAGCGAGCAACGCCTTTGTTCCTCCTGTAGCGGGGCTGATCATGGTCAGCGTCGTCGTGCAGGATCTGCTGGCGAAGGCAGATATTACCGTATAAATAGTCGCGGCTTACAGCCCAAAAAAAAACCAGAGCGGATATGCCTAGGCATATTATTGGCTCTGGTTTTTTTGTTTGGATCCTTATTTCTGAAACTCCTTCGGTGTAAAGCCCGTCATCTGCTTGAAGATGCGGCTGAAATAAAATTGGTCGCTATAGCCGACCTGCTCACCGACCTCCTTGACGGAGAGATGGGAGTGATTGCGAAGCAAATATTTCGCTTCGTTGATGCGCAGCGACATCAAGTAGCGGGAAGGGGGCTCCTCCGTATGCTTAATAAAAATTTTGCTCAAGTAGGACGCCGTAAAATTGAAGCTGCGGGCAATTTGCTCCAGGCTGAGATCTTCGCTATAATGCTCGCGCATAAAGCTTTGCACCATTTGCACCAATTCCTCCGTATCCGCTCCGCTTGGCTGAAGGCTTTTCATCTGGGTTTTAAAATCAGTCCGTTCCGCCTCAATTAGCGTCTTTACGCGATTGTATACCCGCGAAAGCTCAGTGGTCGCAATCGGCTTCAGCAAATATTCAATGACATTGTACTGAATCGCTTGCCGTGCGTATTCAAAATCAGCGAAGCCGCTCGTAATGATTTTGCGCATGCGCGGATAATAGCAGTGGATAGACTGAATGAGCTCAATGCCATCCATGACAGGCATCCGAATGTCGGTAATGAGCAAATCCGGCTGCTCCCGGTTCACAAGCTCGAGCGCCTCTTTGCCATCTTGGGCGGAGCCGACAATTTGAATAGCCTCATCCAGACCTTCGAGCTTGCGCACCAGCGTACCTCGGATGATATCCTCGTCTTCGGCAACAACGACTTTAATGACGTTTGCTTGAGCCATAAGCGAATGCCTCCCTTTGCCTAGCTATAGTTTGCCGCCGATTCTAATAGCCGCCCCGCCTTCGGGGCGATTGTGAATCTGAAATACAGCTGCATCTCCATATGTGAGCTTCATTCGAATATAAATGTTCAGCAGCCCCATGCCGCCCAGCTTGAGCACGGGTACGACATGCGTCTCATCAACCTCGCAAATACGCGCAAATAAATGCGCCAAGCTTTCTTCCGAAAAGCCAGGGCCGTTATCTGCCACCTCCAGGTGCCAATCCTCGCCTTCGATTTTGCCGGAAATGCGAATTTGCCATGGCGGCTCATGCTGCGTCCCGAACTTCAGCGCATTTTCAACAAGCGGCTGCACGACCAGCTTAGGGATGCGCAGCTCCCGCATGCGCTCGTCCACCTCCATTTCATAGTGAAGCTTCTGGCCGAAGCGAATTTGGTTAATATCCAGAAACTTGCCTGTATGCAGCAGCTCATCCTGCAAGCTCACAATGGCTGCATCTGTGGAGAAATAGCGCAGAAAATCGGACATGTTTTCAGTCATAGCAACAATTTGCTCATTCATATTTTCTTCGGCCATCGCATGAATGGTCGCGAGCGTGTTATACAGGAAATGGGGGTTCATCTGGGATTGCAGCGCAACGAGCTTCGCCTGCATTTCCTGCGACTGGGACAGCAGCAAATCGTCCATCGATTCCTTCAGCCGCGAGCTCATGCGCACAAAGGAAACATGCAGCTGGTCCAGTTCATTGAGCCCGCTGCCGAGCGTCTGGGCGGCTACTCTGCCGGTTCCTAGATCCTCCAGCCGCATGCCGCGGATCGAACGGTGGATTTTCAAGATCGGATACGTAATCCGTTTGGATGCCGCATAGGAAAGCATGATCGCAAACAACAAAATGACAAAGGCGACGAGGACAGTCTGCTTGGCGAAAGCGAATACAGGGACGAGCAGCTTGCTCTCGGACACGATAATGAGCGTATTCCAGCCAGTCAGCTCCGAGCGGTGCAGCGACAATAGCTCCTTTGCCCCCGTATTGGGATTAACGAAGGACAAATAACTGCCCTTGCCCTGCGTCTGCGAATTGGTTTTGCCTGCCGTCAAGCTGGTGTAAGCCGCGTAGTGCTGCTTATCCGCCTGCAGGGGATAAATGATATCGCCATTGTCATTGTATACGAGTACCTGCGCACCGTAAGGATTTTCCCCCGTAAAAGCAAGGATGCTGCTGAAAATTCGATTGTAATATTGCTTCACTTCAACAATGCCGGTTGGATCATTGTAATTGTCATAAAACTGGCGGAACAGCGAGACTGAATATTGCATGTCGCTAGATGAAATATAACGGGACATTTCCTCATCGGGTACGGGCAGCGAAATGATTTTGCCATTTTGCATCGCTACAACCGCTTTAAACCAAGGCTTGGTCGCCGGATTGTAGGTGCGTTCGCCATTGTCAAAGCCATTGCCATACATTTTGTTTTTAAAATCATACAAATACAGCTGCTCCACCGGGCGCGAAGGGCCAATAGCCGCAGTCAAAATTTCAGCCAGCGCCTTGGCATTTTCAACTGATTGGCTTTTAGAGACGCTCGGAAACGATCCGCTGCCCATGCCGCCGGAAAGGCCTAACTTTTGTTTATTGCTCTCCCTATCGGTATCCGTATCACTACCATCTCCCGTCTGTGTTTGATCGGGCAGCTCTGAGGTGTAACGCTTGAAATGATTTTTGACCAAATTGGAGTACATGACATTGAGCGAAACATCATTCATTTTTTGAATTTCCGAATCGATATGCTCTTGCATCGAGCGGCCCATGCTGGCAAGCGAATCGGTTGCATTTTGCTTGAGCAGATCAGAGGACCAAAGGCAAAGCCATACGACTAGCACGGTAAACACGATGAAAATAATAAGAGAGTAGGTGGAGAACAGAACAGCTTGAATCGTTTTGAATTTAGTAAGCATCACTACCTCCAGCCGTTCACGCGCACCGTTGTTGCTTTCATTTTGCTGCTAGGCGGGCATTTTGTCAAAGACTTTTTGTAAGCGCTTCATAATTATTTGGCGAGTGGTAAAATAAGTGCATAAAACGCCCCTGTTTTATCCATGGCACATCAAAAATCGGAAATCTATAATGGGGAAGCAGGAAATGAAAACGCATACAGCTGAGCATTCAACATTAAAGGGGAGCGATATGATGAAAAAATCGATGTGGCTGTTAACGGTTATTGCTTTGGTTGCGATTATAGTTGCGGGCTGTGGGGGCGGCAATTCGGGTTCTGGCGGAAATGCATCATCCCCGGCAGGCAGCGCGAACAGCGGCACAGGCAATACGGGAGGGACGAAGCAAAATATTACGCTTACCTACTTGGCCAGCCAAGGCTGGATAAAGGATGCGGAAATGCAGCTCGCCAAAAAATTTGAAGCCGAGACCGGCATTCGAATCGATTATCAAATTGTTCCTTCCGATCAATATTTCAATGTGCTCAAAACAAAGCTGAACGCTGGCGAGGCGACCGACCTGTTTGGCGGGCAAAGCGGCAAAAGCGAAATCAGCCTCAACTATAACGTCGAGAAAAATGCCGTTGATTTGAGCGGGGAAGAATGGGTGAAGCGCGAGGACCCGCTCAGCATTGAGCAGTTGACGCTGAACGGCAAAGTTTACGCCCAGACGATTTGGGATACGGGAAGCAGCTTCGTTATTGCGTACAATAAAAAGATTTTTGAAGCGCATGGCCTTTCCATTCCAAAAACATACGAGGAGTTCAAGGCGCTGTCCCAGAAGCTGCTGGATGCCGGCATTACACCGCTGTATGAGCCGATTGCCGATGGCTGGCATCATGTCCTGTGGTTCGCCGAGCCGGGACCGCGCTACGATGAAGTAACGCCGGGCTTATACGATGATTTGAATGCGAATAAGAAGAAGTTTGTGGACGATCCGACGATGAAGCTGGCTCTTACACAGTTTAAGGAAATGTATGACCTTGGTTTTATGGGCGACAACGCTTTTTCCGATACAGGGGCGGATTCGGCTGTGAAGATGGCGAGCGGCAAATATGCAATGACCCTTGCGGCCCAAAGCATCGTCAACGATATCGAGAAGGCAGACCCTACTGTCAAAGCGGATCAATTCGGTTATTTTGTCATTCCGCTCGCGGACAATCAAATTTATTACATTAATCCAGGCGGCCCAAGCAAATTTATTTATTCCGGTTCGAAGCATATTGAAGAAGCGAAGCAGTACCTCGCATATTTGGCGCAGCCGGATAACTTGCAGTACATGCTTGACAATGATTCGACGATTTCCAATTTGAACTTCCCAGGGCTGAAAGACAAATATAATGAAGAGCAGAAGAAGCTGATGGCGACGTATACGAAAAAAGGTACGGATATTCAGGATTACGTGAACTATGTCAACCCGCAGTGGATGGATATGGGCAAAGATTTGGTTGCGATGCTGGGCAACGCGATACAGCCGGAGGATGTGCTGAAAAGCATCGACAAGCGCCGTGCCGATATGGCGGTTGTGGCGAAAGATCCGGCATGGGCTAAATAGGAGGCGGCTGCCACCGCTATAGACGACAAACGAGTGAGTGGGGATGAATGCTGCATGAGAAATAAAATTTATCCGTTTTACTTTGCTGTGGGCACAGTCGGCGTTTATTTTATCTTTTTCGTCGTACCAGGGCTGATGGGCTTCTATTATTCGCTGACGGATTGGAACAGCTATTCGGATACGATTACTTTCATCGGATTGGACAATTTCAAGACGCTGTTTTCGTCCGGTGAAAATTATGTCAGCTACATTATCAATACGTTGAATTTTACCGCATCGACCGTTATTTTAAAAACGGCTATTGGCCTGCTGTTCGCCCTTATCCTGAATGAAGGCATCAAGCTTAAAGGCTTTCATCGGGTCATGATTTTTATGCCATCGATCGTGCCGATGCTCGTCGTCGGCCTGATCTTTAAGTCGATTTTGAATCCGGCGACGGGGCTGCTGAATGAAGCGCTCAGATGGCTGGGGCTGGATTTTATGGCGCAAAAATGGCTCGTTGACGCCAATTGGGCGTTCAAATCGATTATTGGCGTTGATACGTGGAAGGGCGCTGGCTACATTATGATTATTTTGCTGGCGGGCTTGCAGTCGATATCGCGAAGCTATTATGAAGCAGCTGAAATCGACGGGGCGAACAGCTGGCATAAATTCAAGTATGTGACACTTCCGCTGCTCATGCCGGCGCTTGTCGTGACGACAGTGCTGAACTTGCTGCATGGCCTGAAAGTATTCGAGGCGGTTTACGTTTTGACGAACGGCGGGCCGGGCTATGCAACAGATGTGCTTTATACAGCGATTTTCAAAGAATTTTCGATGGGCCGTTATGGGGTTGGCACCGCGCTGTCCTCGCTGCTCTTTCTATTCATGACGATTGTCGGTTATTTTGTCATCCGCTTGATGGCCAGAGAGGAGGGGCGTGACCAATGACCCCGAAGTTCATTCAAAAGCTGGCGCGCAACGGCATCGCTTGGCTGCTCAGCCTGGTTACTTTTTTACCGCTGTATTTAATCATTGTCAATTCGCTGAAAGATCAGATGGGGGCAAGCTCCATGAGCATTGCGCTGCCGAAGGCGCTGCATTGGAGCAATTACGCCATCGTAGTGGAGCAGGGCAAGCTGCTGCAATCTTTTTTGAACAGCCTGCTGTATGCGGTCGGTTCAACGGTGCTGGGCATCGCGCTCGCTGCAATTGCCGCTTATATTTTTGCCCGCAATCAGTCGCGGTTGAACCGGTTTATGTATTTCTTCGTTATTTTGGGCATTGCGATGCCGATTAATTTTGTGACATTGACGAAGGTGATGCAGTTCACCCATTTGATTAATACGCAGCTTGGCATGGTCATTTTGCTTGCCGTCATGTCGATTCCCTTCAGCGTTTTTCTTATTTATGGCTTCGTTGGCTCGGTGCCAAGAGAGCTGGATGAAGCGGGCATTGTTGATGGCTGCTCGCCGCTGCGCCTGTTTTACTCCATCGTAGCTCCGCTGCTGACGCCCGTTATTGTTACGGTCGGCATCTTGAATTTTATGGGCGCGTGGAATGATTTTGTACTGCCGCTCTATTATTTGAATGACTCGAATATGTGGCCGATGACGCTTGCCGTTTATAATTTCTTCGGTCGTTTTTCGGTGAATTGGAACCTCGTTTCCGCTGATATTGTGCTGACAACTTTGCCGGTCATCATCATCTATTTGCTCGGTCAAAAATATATCATTTCCGGCATGACCTCCGGCTCGGTAAAAGGCTGATATAGGCTGTGCCATGGCTCGGTTGACAGATTGAAAAGGCAAGCAGGCTAAGAGAGGCTGAAGGAGGGGGAGCTATGTTTTTCCATGATCTGAAGCTGGAAAGGGAGCTGAAAATCGAGCACCGCATCGATAGTGTCGTAGAGCATGAGCTGCATATGCATGATTTTCTCGAAATAAATGTGCTGCTGCATAACAAGTCCCGCTTTCAGCTTTTGGATCGGGAATACACGGGTGATGCCGGGGACGTGTTTCTGTTTCGGCCCTATGCCCCGCACTATAATTTGGCGCAGGAGGCAGACAAGCCGATTGAATGGATTATGGTGCTGTTCTCGCCATCCATCGTCCGAATGATTCCAAATGGCTATCGCCTGCTGTACCCGTTCTATACCGAGGGGGCTTGTCCGCTTATTCCGGCCAGTTCTGCCTATGCCAAGGGCATTCAGGCTGCTGCCAAGGCCGCCTATGAGGAGCAGGTGAGGAAGGAGCCGGGCTGGGAGGCCGCGCAATTGATGCGGTTTATCGATATTTTGGTTCATGTGTTTCGCTATGCGGTTGCCTGCTCGACTGGGGAAGGCGAGCAGGCAGAGGTGGACGAAGGCGTCGTGTCGGCAGTGGAGCATATTTTGCGCCACATTACCGAGGACATTGATGTCCGGGATTTAATTGAATTGTATGGCCGGGGGAAAACGTATTTTTATACTCATTTCAAGCAAGCGGTTGGCGTCACGCCTAATCAATTTATTCATCGACTGCGCCTGCAAATTGCGATGCATCTGCTGAAGACGACGAGCAAGTCGATTACGGACATTGCCTTTGAGTGCGGCTACAATTCCATTCATTATTTCAACAAGCATTTCAAGCAATATAGCGAGGTTTCGCCGCGGGAATTCCGCAGAGTGGCGAAGCAGGCGATGTAGCGGCTAGATAAAAGAAGAAACAGCAAGCAGGGCTTGCGAACAAGGCATATAAGCGGCTAAGGGAGGAGCGTAAGAAGATGGCGAAGGGAACGGAGAACATAGAAGGAATACGAGCAAGCGGGGGTGTGCCTTCACAAACAGAGCTTGACAGCGCACAGCGCGCAAAGTGGTTCTCCCATGACCGCTTCGGCATGTACATCCACTGGGGGCTGTATTCGCTTGGCGCGAGGCATGAGTGGATGCGGTCCAGAGAGTTTCTCAGCAATGAGCAATATGAAAAATATTTCAAGCATTTTGATCCGGATTTATATGATCCGGAGCTATGGGCTGAGCTTGCTGCGGAAGCGGGCATGAAATATATGGTCGTCACCGCCAAGCATCATGAAGGCTTCTGCCTGTGGGACTCGAAGCTGACGGCCTATAATGCGGTGAATAGTCCGGCCAAGCGGGATTTGCTGCGGCCGATGCTGGACGCTTTTCGCGAGCGTGATATTCGCACGGGCTTGTATTATTCGCTGCTCGACTGGCATCATCCGCATTATACGGTCGATGTGAAGCATCCGCTGCGCTATAATGAGGCGTTTCTGGCGCAAAGCAAGGAGCGGGATTTTGCCCAATATGTTGAGTTTCTGTTCGGCCAGACGAAGGAGCTGCTAAGCGAATATGGCAACATCGATGTGCTGTTCTACGACTTCTCCATTGCCGCCGAAGCGGACTTTGAGGGCAAAGGCAAGGAGGCATGGCAAAGCGAGCGGCTAGTCCGCATGATTCGTGAGCTGCAGCCGAATATTATGCTCAATGACCGCCTGCAAATAGCGGGAGATATTACGACGCCGGAGCAATATCAGCCGCGGGAGTGGATTAAAGTGAACGGGCAGCGTGTCGTCTGGGAAGCATGCCATACGTTCAGCGGCTCATGGGGCTATTACCGCGACGAGGAATCGTGGAAAAGCATTGATATGCTCGTGCAAATGATGATTGATACGGTAAGCAAAGGCGGCAATTTGCTGCTGAATGTCGGGCCGACAGGGCGAGGCGAATTCGATGAACGCGCGGTGGAGCGCTTGAAAGGAATTGGCGCCTGGATGCGGCGGCACAACCGTTCCATCTATGGCTGTACGGCAGCGCCGGAGGAATATGCTTGTCCGCAGGATTGCCGTTTTACGTATAACCCATCGACGAATCGGCTGTATTTGCATATTTTCAGCTGGCCGTTCAAGCATTTGCACCTATACGGCTTCTCGGGCAAAATCGCCTATGCCCAGCTGCTCCATGATGCTTCGGAAATCCGGATGGTCCAGGGCGAGCAGGAAATGACGATGGAGGCGGGCGCCTTTAACGAAGGGCGGGCTGCCGATACGCTTACATTGGAGCTGCCAGTGAAAAAACCGAACGTCACCGTTCCGGTCATTGAACTGTTTTTAAAATAATCACATCGGCCGCTGACAGGATGCCTGCATAGGTATTCACCGTCAGCGGCCCTTGCAATTCCGCTTTCATACAAAAAGCGCGTACCGATTGAGTATCGGTACGCGCTTTGAAGCCGTTACATGGCCGGACACTGTCTGCTGTGTTCATGTCAAACAGCGCAGCACCATTCCGCTATTTACCCAACTACCGCCTCAATAAATTTTTCAAGTGCGGTCGTATCGGTAATATTGTTGTTGCAGTCATGGCTTTTGGCGCACATGTAGTTACCAACAGCTTTGTAGTAGTCGGGGGATGCGCCTGCAGGCCTTTTTTTCGTTATGGCTGAAAATAAAGCAAGCTCCTCAAACCGATTGCACACAAAGCAATAGTTTTTCTTGTTCGTCGGGTTGTAGCGTCCTTCGACGCCGACGAACTGACCATTTACCGGATAAACGATAAACAGCTTGTTGCTCGCGATATCGATCCAGCTTAAATAAGTGACATAGCGATAGTCGATAGCGGCTAGATCGGGCAGCTTGAGCTTTTTATTTTTCGGAAAAAGCTTCTGGATTTGCTTGGCCATAATGGTCGGAAACTCCGTTAAATAGCCTTCCAATTCCCGCAAATACTTGGCAAAATCCTCTTTCGTCCGCAGCGTCGAGACGGCTTCAAGCATTTGCTTCTGCTCGGCGGCTGCGTCCGGGAACATTTCCATAATTTTAGATTCGGTCGTATATTTAACGGACTCCAAAATTTTACGGTCGGCAACTGTGCCAAGCGCATGCTGCAAAATGCCGGCTTGTTTTTTAATCACATTATATTGATGGTTTCTAATAAATGGTTTACTCATTTAGGTTCAGCCCCTTATTTGTTTTGATCATGCAGTAAATAAGGTGCAAAGCCAAGTATTAGAAACGACATAAGCGTGGCTAGGCGATAACGTATCCGTTATGAGTGCGCCCATGCAAAGTATCGCTTCCAAAACCAGCTCTGCAGTGGGCTGTGCCAATCCGGCAATCTCTAATTGCCATCCATACCGACCTCCTTTTCATTGAATTACCGTTTATTATAGTCAAAACAGCCCCGCTTCTCAATAGCAAATCCCATTCACAGCATGCTTTCAAGCTTCTTTGCGCTACCCATTAAGCTCGAAATCCAGTGTAAATCCGCCGTGATCCCCTTTGTGAAAATGAACCTCCTTATTCCCGAAGCGCTGAACCCAGCAATCGGGCCGTCCGAGAAACGGGCGGGCGAGCTCCGCCGTTTCGTCGCTGAGAAAGTCAGCCGTCGGCAGCCAAGCGCCGCCGCCGGGGAAGGTGCAGCGCTGCTTCCACGCTTCGGGCAGCAGCCACAACGCGACAAGGACGACCGCGCCTGCGAGCTCGGCGCGCCGCCTCATGGCGCGAAGCGTGCCGGATGACAGCGAGCTTCCGGCCGCAATAATGAGCTTGGCGCCGGCAAGCTGCGGCTCGGCCGCGAATTCATCGTAAACGAGCACATTGTTCAGCGGGAAAAATAATGGATGAACCGCAGCGGTTCCATCCCTGTTTGCAGCGGTTGCGGTTGCGGCTGGTGGAAGCTGCGCTCCCTCCCATAGCGGGAATTGTTCTTCAGCGATAGCAGCCTTCAAGCGATGGCGCGGGAATGTATAGCTGGGAATGTGCATACAGCTGCCATGTGCCGGAATGGTGCGGTGGCTGAGCAAATGCCATACGTGAAAAATGCTCTGGCTTTCCTGCGGCATGGCAGCAGCCAAGCTGCCGAAGGGTCGCTCATTTTGGCCATAGTTGCTGTCGTCGGAGTGAATGAAGGCAATGTCGGCACTGGCATCCATGTGGCTGTAGGACAGCGGGTGGGCAGGGACAAATTCCTGCCTGAACTGCTGCCAGACGTCTCCAAACGCAGTTTGCTGAAAGCTGTGTCCGTCGAATCGCATCAGCGCATCAACATTTTCAACAAATAAATGGGTAGGACTCATTAAATAGCCCATTTGGAGAGCGGAAGCAAACTCCTCCGGCGAATGGCCAGGAAAGCCCGGCGTGCGGATCGGCCATTCGCCGGCATCTGGTCCCCATAAATCGGCGCACAGCCACAACGGGCGATGGTATTGTTTGGCTGCACCTAGCGCCGTGGCGAGTTGGAGCGATTGGAACGACTCCTTCATTATTTTGGGGCAAAGGGCCATCCCTCCCCGCGCCTGGGCGTGGAACAGCACGGGAAATACCTGCTCGGAAATGAGCGGCACATTAGAAGTGCCAGGTGAGGGGCTTGGCACTTGTACCTTGCTCACAATAGAGCGGACATGGGCATCGCGCTTCGCAACCGCAGCGGTCAAGGCTTCCCGCAAAGCAGCGACTTTTTCCTGCTCCCCTGCTGGGCTGCTCCAATGCGGAAACCAGCCATCCTTGCGATACTGCGCCGCATTGATCTGCAAATGCTCAGGCTCATCGTAGAGCAGCCCAATGAGCAGTCCGCTTGCCGCTGCCAGCCGGATTTGGTCGTCTGGAATGTCGTAGCGGTTCGTTCCCTCTTCCCACGGGCCGTTAATGTTGCCATATTCATTGCCGAGGCAAAGCTCCATTCCATAGGCAAGCATGTCAGCGAGCAGCTCCTGCTGGCCCTCAAGGCCGGGAAACACATGATGCACGTAAAAATCGGCCTGCAGCTGCTTAAGCTGCTCCATAAAAGCCTGCCTTCCTGGTGGAGGGTCCTGTGAAGGATAGATTTGTCCTGTTCCCGTGCGCATATAAAGCTCTGAAGCCGTCTGCGCCCAAGGGTCCTGCCAGCCGATGACCGTTCCTTGCATGCCGAATTTCATGAGCCCAATTCTCCTTTACTTGGATGTCGGATTTTTTGCTGGCTCCATTTTAACATGGCGGAGGAAACGCTTTCTTTGCTAAAAAGGCAGGCTGGTTTGCAATCTTGTTCATAAAGCGTGGGGCAGAAGGGTTGGCTCAGGCTAAAGGGAGGCGGCAGGCCGATTTTTGAACAAAATCGCAAATAAACGTCCTTGTCCAGACAAGTAAGCTGCAAGGCGCTTCGCTATACTTGAGAAGAAGCGGGAGCTGCAGCGTACACGCCATCAGCAGCCTTTTACCATTTTACAAAAAGCAAAGGATGCGTGAATGAGATGACTAAACAGCGTTATCGGTTAGGTGTAATTGGGCTTGGGGAAGGACGCAGCATTATGTCGGCGGCGCTGGCGAGCGAGCGGTATGAGCTGGTGGCGGTATGTGATTTAAATGAGGAGCTTTGCCAGCAGCGGGCGGAGGAATTCGGCTTTCATGGCTGGACAACCAAATATAGCGATTTATTGGAAAACCCCTTAATTGACGTCATTGCGATATATACGCCAGACCAGCTGCATTTGACGCATATCGGCCAAGCACTGGAGGCGGGCAAGCATGTCATCTGCACGAAGCCGCTGCTGCCTTCCTTGGAGGGCGCGCAGGAGCTGCTGGCCATCATGAAAGGGACAGACAAGCGTTTATTTGTAGGGCAAAGCTCGCGATTTTTCGAGCCGATGCTTCATCAGCGCAGCGATTACGAGCAGGAGCGGCATGGCGCACTCCAAATGGTGGAGGCGCAATATATAACCGACGGACGCTGGTTTCTTGAAAAAGATTGGAGCCGTCAAAAAGGCTTTAGCTGGATGTACGGTTTTATGATCCACGCTGTTGACCTCGTTCGCTGGTATTTGCCCGGCGTAACGGAGGTTGTGGGCTTCGGCCGCAGCATAGATGCTAGCGGCGAAAGCGGCAACGGCACCGTCGATACTTGGGACTCGATGCGTTTTCTGCTGCGGGATGGGCAGGGACGAATGGCGCAAATTTCCGGCAATTATACAATGCCGACTCTAGGGCAGGCGGTCGAGCCATCTATAAGCTGCGTGCTGCGCGGCACGAATGGCATTTCGCGTGCGGAATATCCGAACTTAAGCTACCATACGCATTTTTCTGAGCAAGGCACAGCCTCTTATTCGTTTGAAGACAAGCATGACTACTACTTCCGCTTTGAAGGCAAAAGCCATCATGCAGGCGAGTACCAAAACTATATTGAATATTTTGCGGATTGTTTAGACAGCGGCGAGCTTCCGCTTCCAGACGCTTCAGAGGCGATACACACGCTTGCCCTGATGGCAGCAATGGAACGCAGCGCAAGCGGCGGCGGCCAGCTTGTACGCATTCAGGATATAAAGGATGAATTCGGTATTGTTTAGCAAGCTTTCAGGCTTCATATTGGGGCCGGATGGGGAGGGGAGCAGCATGAAGCTGACGTATGACAAGCCGGCAAGCATTTGGACGGAGGCGCTTCCCGTCGGAAACGGGCGGCTTGGCGGGATGGTTTTTGGCGGCGTTGATGCGGAGCGCATTCAGCTGAATGAGGATACGCTTTGGTCGGGAAGTCCGCAGGATTGGAATAATCCGTTAGCGTTGGGGGCTTGGGCGGACATGCGCCGCTGCATTAAAGAGGGCGATTACGAGGAGGCTGAGCGAATAAGCAAAGCTTCGACGATGGGGCCTTATACGCAAAGCTATATGCCGCTAGGCGATGTTCAGCTCCGCTTTTATCACGGGCAATTGACGGAAGAATATAGGCGCGAGCTGGATATGGCAAACGGCATCGCGAGAACGATATATCGAATTGGCAAGGTTGTTTATACACGGGAAGTATTCGCTTCGCATCCCGATCAGGTAATCGTCATCCACCTGACCGCAAGCGAGCCCGGGAAGCTGAGCTTCAAGGCAAGTCTCAGCAGTCCGCTGCGCAGCCGCACCGCTCCTGTACGTGACGGTTTGCTGCTTACCGGTTATTGTCCGGAGCAGGTTTATCCGAATTATTATGAGACGGATGAGCCGATTAGATACGGGCAGCCGGATACGACGAAGGCTATGCGTTTTGCGGCGCTCCTAGGCATTAGAGCCGCTGGGGGCTCGTGGTCGGCGGATGCGGATGGGCTTCATGTGGAAGGGGCGACAACGGCGACGCTGTATGTCTCAGCCGCAACGAGCTTTAATGGCTATGACCGCTGCCCAGGGACAGAGGGCAAAGATGCTGAGCTGACGGCGGGCACCTATTTGACAGCGGCTGTGGAGAAGCCATTCGAAACGCTGCTTCGTGCGCATGGTGACGATCACCGAGCGTTATTTGGCAGAGTTGCTTTTCAGCTAGAAGGCTCCAGCTTGCCCGAACACTTTCCGACGGATCAAAGAATCGCCGCATATAGCGCAACTGACCCCCATCTCGTAGAGCTGCTGTTTCATTACGGACGTTATTTAATGATCGCGAGCTCCAGATCAGGCACGCAGCCGACGAATTTGCAAGGCATATGGAATCAGGATGCCCGGCCGATCTGGAGCAGCAATTATACGCTCAATATTAATACGCAAATGAATTATTGGCCTGCGGAGCTGTGCCATTTGGCCGAATGCCATGAGCCGCTGCTTGCCTTTATTGCCGATTTGTCCGTAACGGGGCAGGCAACTGCAGCGGTTAATTATGGCTCCCGGGGCTGGACCGCCCATCATAATTCGGATATTTGGCGGCAATCCGCGCCTCCAGGCGATTACGGGCATGGCAATCCGTTATGGGCCAATTGGCCGATGAGTGCCGCTTGGCTGTGCCAGCATTTATGGGAGCATTATCGCTTTGGCGGGGATATTGACTACTTAGCGCAGCGAGCTTATCCGGTTATGAAAGGCGCGGCCCAGTTTTATTTGGATTGGCTGGTCGAAAACGAGCAGGGCATGCTCGTCACTTCCCCCTCCACCTCGCCTGAGCACCGCTTCCGGCTGGAGGACGGACGAACGCCAGCGCTGAGTGTTGCTTCAACGATGGATATGAGCCTCATTCGCGAGCTGTTTGAGCATTGTTTGGCGGCCCATGAGCAAATTTGTGCTTCTGCGGCAGTCGAAAGGGCAAGCTGCTTTGAATCGAAGCAGGGACTGGAGCAGGAGCAGGAGCAGGAGCAGGAACAGGAACAGGAACGGAAACGGGAATGGGAACCGGATCTGGACTCGGAATTTCAATCCGAAGAGGAACGGCTCTTTTTGCAGCAATTGGAAGCTGCTCTGCCTAAGCTGCTGCCGGCAGGCATTGGCAAGCATGGCCAACTGCAAGAGTGGTCCCAAGACTACGAGGACGAGGATCGTTTCCATCGTCACGTATCGCATCTATATGCGGTCTATCCGGGTGATGGCTGGTCAGCGGAAAATACGCCGAAGCTTTATGAAGCCGCCCGCATCGCCTTGGATCGGCGGGGCGACGGGGGAACAGGCTGGAGCCTCGGCTGGAAGGTCAATCTATGGGCAAGGTTCGGAGATGGCAATCGGGCGTATGCGTTAATTAAGCGGATGCTTACGCTTATCCCGGATGATGGGGTGATGGATTTTGAGCGGGGCGGCGTGTATGCGAATTTGTTCGATGCGCATCCGCCCTTTCAGATTGACGGCAACTTTGGCGTAACAGCTGGAATGGCCGAACTGCTCGTGCAGTCGCATGCGGGCAGGCTGCAGTTGCTGCCAGCACTGCCGGACGCTTGGCCAACTGGCAGCGTCAGCGGCCTCCGCGCCCGCGGCGGCTTCGAGGTCGCCATCGCCTGGCGTGATGGCAAGCTGCAAGCGGCAGAGCTGCTTGCCCACCGCAGCGGCCCATGTGTGCTGTATGCAGGTACAGCGCTGCGGATAGAGCCGCACGGGAAAGAAATGGCGCTGGTGGTGGAGGAGAAAACGCCACTGCATTATTATTTTCAGGCTGAGCAGGGGAATGTGTATCATATTCATCTAAAATAAATGGATACTCCTTCCTTTTTTTGAAGGACACAGATTCCGCTAATCTGGCTTTTGCTCCGATTTCAGACCGTACGCGGACAGGAAAGCCGCTATTGCCCTCATTATCCCGTCCAAATGACTATTGGCACTACATTAGCGGCTCCTGGGTCCGCAGACTATGCCGAAACCCGTGATCCGGTTGAAATAGCGGCTGCTGTGTCCACCAAGTCTATCATTGTGCAGGGATCAAACCCCTGAAACGAAGCGATTGAAGCTGCTTTTCGGTACGTAGGCCCATATTCAAGAGAGGTGGCAGAGTGAAATGTTCGGAAGTAGCGGGAATCTGTTGGCACTGGCTTTTTTAAAGCTGGCGCGCTTACGTTTGCATACATGCACTAGCACACATGCACTAGCACAAATGCACTAGCAAAGACGTACGCAGCGGACCGCTGTGTGCGTCTTTTTTTATAGAAAAACAAGATATAAGCTATAGGAACAACCAATCCTATCTATTTTCCAGTAGCTGTGCAGGGACAGAATATATTCATACATAAAATTGAATTTTTATTCTTTAATTCGTATTATAATTCATATATTCAGAGAAGCCAGCTTTTTTCGAGCGGCAAAGATCAAAAGCATTTTATGACAGGAGATATACAATGAAAGTAAGCAAAAATACAGCTGAGCATTATAGTTGGGGAGACCGTTGTGATGGCTGGCATTTAGTTAAAAACCAAGATTTAAGCATTATTCATGAACGAATGCCGGCAAATACTTCGGAAGTAAAGCATTATCATCAAACTGCTCGGCAATTTTTCTTCGTTTTATCAGGTACAGCTACTATGGAAATAGGCGATAAAGTTGTCATTATAAATGGGCAAGAGGGAATGGAGGTTTCCCCTCATATTCCGCATCGAATGTCCAATCAGAGCAATGCTGAAATTGAATTTCTCGTCATTTCTCAGCCGAATAGCAAAGGCGATAAGATTATAGCCGATTAATCCAATGTGAAACCCCAGCTTGTTCGGGTTGTCCGCGACTGGCTATAATTGAAGCTTGCATATGCAAGGGGCCATACTCTCATTAAAGGAACCAACTGGCGCAATAAAAAGCGAATATGCTATGATCGATAGGAATAGGGAAGAAGGTTGTGAGCATATGGATTTATTTTCTTATCAGGAAGCGGAGACGCCGCGGGCGAGGCTGCTAGCCGACCGGATGCGGCCGCAGACGCTGGATGAATATATTGGGCAAGAGCATATCATTGGAGAGGACAAGCTGCTGCGCCGGGCGATTGAAGGGGATCAGGTATCGTCCATTTTGCTGTATGGCCCGCCGGGCTGCGGCAAGACGACGCTGGCCAACATTATTTCCAAGCGGACAGCGGGCGAGTTCGTCAAGCTGAACGCCGTTGACGCTTCGGTGAAGGATGTACGTGAAGTTATTGAGCAAGCCCGTTTAAGCAAGACGATGTATGGAAAAAAAACCATTTTGTTCCTCGATGAGGTGCATCGCTTCAACACGGCAAGACAAGATGCGCTGCTGCCAGCGGTTGAGCAGGGGATCATTATTTTTATTGGCGCGACGACGGAAAATCCGTTCCATCATGTAAATGGGGCGCTTCTGTCGCGCTCGACGCTGTTTCAATTGGAGCCGCTCGGCCCGCAGCATGCGCTGGAATCGATGAAGCGGGCGCTGGCCGATAAGGGACGCGGGCTGGGCTTCATGGAGCTGCACTGCGACGAGGAGGCGCTGGCGCATATTGCGAATATGGCAGGCGGCGACATTCGCCGCGCCTTGAACGCGCTGGAGCTGGCCGCGGTGACGACGCCTTCTGAGCCGGATGGCTCGGTACATATTACGCTGGAGGTTGCGCAGGAATCGATTCGCAATCGCGCGGTCAAAGCCGATCAATCGACGCAATACGATGTGCTGTCTGCGTTTCATAAAAGCGTTCGCGGCTCCAGCGATGCGGCGCTGTTCTGGTTTTTGTACGCGGTGGAGAAGCTTGGCATGGACCCGATGACGTTTATCCGCCGGCTGATCGTCGCCTGCAGCGAAGACATTGGACTTGCGAATCCGCAAGCGATGGTGCAGGCGGTAACGGCGATGGACGCCTATCACAAAATCGGCTGGCCGGAGGCGAAATACAATGTGTCGCAAGCGATTTTGTTCGCGGTAGAAAGCCCAAAATCAAATGCGACGGCGCTGGCCATCGGCAAGGCGATGACGATGATGGAGGGGCTTGGCGCAGCCGAGGTGCCGCTGCATTTGCGCGATACCCATTATAAAGGCTCGGCGCAGCTTGGCCACGAAGGCTACAAGTACCCGCATGATTATCCGGGGCATTATGTGCAGCAGCAATATTTGCCGGACAAGCTGCGGGAAATGAGCTTTTATCAGGCAACCGAGCAGGGCATGGAGGATAAAATCCGGCAAAACCAAGAGCTGCGGAAACGTCCGAAGGGGAAGAAATAGCCGCTTGAGGGACAGAATGGCAACCTTCTAATGCCAGCCAATGAGGTCTACACTTTACGCGGGTGCGACCAAGACGAAACGGCGAATACCTTTTTCTGGGCCGCCGATCCGGATATCGCAAAATAACACCAAACTAAGGAGTTGTAAAAACCTATGAAGCTGTTAACATTTTCGGAGCAAGGTGCAGAGCGTTTGGGAGTAAAGACGGAGCAAGGCATTCTCGATGTGGCGGCAGCCAGCGTAGCTTGTAAAGGCAGTGCATCCGTACCTCAAAATATTCATCAGGTCATTGAAGGCGGGGCGGAGGCCGTTGAAGCCCTTTACCGTCTGGAAGGCGAAGCGATAAGCCGCGCAGCGGAGCTTGGCCCGGTATTTCTCGATGAAGCGGAGCTGACGTTTGCCCCTGCTGTGACAAGCCCTGGCAAAATCCTTTGCATCGGCCTCAATTACCGCAAGCATGCGGAGGAGTCCAATGCGGCCATTCCCGAGGTGCCGATTTTGTTCAGCAAATTCAACAATACGCTCGCTGCCCATGGAGAAGCAGTGCCGCTTCCTATTGCCTCCGAGAAGGTGGATTATGAGGCGGAGCTAGCGATTGTCATTGGCAAAGAAGCGAAGCATGTGACGGAGGAGGAAGCGCTCAGCTACGTATTCGGCTACTGCGCTGCCAATGATTTGTCGGCTCGCGATTTGCAAATGCGGACAGGCCAGTGGCTGCTGGGCAAAACGTGCGACAAATTTGCGCCGCTCGGCCCTTATCTCGTAACAGCGGACGAGGTCGGAAATCCAAATGAGCTGGACATGAAATGTATCGTAAACGGCGAGGTGCGCCAGCATTCGAACACGAGCGATATGATTTTCAGCTGCAAGGAAATCGTCAGCTATGTTTCGCGCCATATGACGCTGTTGCCGGGCGATGTCATCTTGACGGGTACGCCTGAAGGCGTCATGCTCGGTTATCCGGAGGACAAGCAAAGCTTCCTCAAGGCAGGGGACCGCGTTACAATCGAAATTGAAAAGCTCGGCAGCTTGACGAATCTTATGATTCGGGAACAATAATGAATGCAATAAAAAAGCAAGGAAGCCTAGGCTAATGCCGCCAGCGTCCTTGCTTTTTTTGCTATAAAAATGATAAGTGCTTCTCCAATCCATTGCTTCAGGCAATGGCAAACATGAGTGCGCCGTAGCCAAAGGCAGCAGCCAGCAGCCCCATCGCAAAAGCAGGCATCAGCTGTTCGCTGCGGTACATCCGGAAAAAACCGACAATCATCACAACAGCTGATGCAAGCAGCAGCCAGCTATCTAGCCCAAGTGAAAAATGAAGCGTAATATCAGGGCTAAAGCTGCCTTTATAAATCGTTGTGAACAGAGAAGAAGGTGCTGTTGTTTGCAGCGTTTCCTTCACCTCATGCGGCGGAGCCTGTTGGCCTAGCACGCTTGTGGCGATAAAAATCAGCAATGCGACGATGCTTTCTGCCTTAATCCAAGGGAGCGGGCGGAAAGCGGCGTTATGCTTAAGCTTGTTTTTGTAGCCAAAGCCGTTCGAATACGCGAGCAGCAGCAGCGGCAGCAGCAATAGGTGCTTGATTAACAACATCTGCCCATACGGCAGCATCCAGGCGTTTACGTATTCGGGCGTCGTAAAGGTCATTAATGCAATGCCCGCTGAAATGGCTACGAAAAAACAGCCGAAGGCGAGCGTTGAGAACCAGGATAAAAACGGCTCCCAATGGCTTTCATCTTTCGAAAACAAGCTTATCGTAATGACAATGCCGAGCCAAATCGTGACGGCTATAAAATGGGCGCTGTGAATGACGATCCCTTTCAGCCCATACAGCGATGAGGCGTGGCTGGCATAACCGAGCCATACGGCAAGCAGCAACGTTATGAACAGCCCAACCTTCGGCATATGGCGGTCCTGCCGGAAGGACTTCATTCCGAGCAGGACCGATAGGCCGAGGGAGCTAAGCAGCGTCCAGATTAAGGCTTTGCCCGCTACGGCATCAAGCAGCAGGCTTTTCATCATTTGCCCATAGCTGAGTTCAAAATCTGCTGCGAAAGTGCGTGCCGTTTGATCAAGCGGGACAAACGAAAGCACAGGAATAGCGAGCGCGCAGGCAAGCAGCAAGCGATCAGGGACAATAACCTGCGGACGCTTGCCCTCCGGCACGAGACGCAAAGTAAATGCGCCCATTAACAACGCAAAGCATACATATAGAAGCGTCTCGCTCAAATAAATCATTTTTTACGTCTTCTCGCAGCGGCAGCGATCACGGCAATGAGAAGAATGACGACGACAATGATGATAACGCTCGTTGTGGAGCTGCTAGCTTTTCCCTCCGTTTGGGTGGCGGCGTCTGTTGCTGGCACAGCGCTTGCCGCAGGACTTGCCGTTTCAAGGGCAGGTGACTCAGTTGCCGCTGCATCAGGCGTTGACGAGCTTTCAGGTGAAGGGGATGCCGATGCAGGCTGCTCGCTTGAAACAGCTTCCGGCGCATTGACAGTAAAGCTGTAGTCGCCCTCAATCGCATGGCTGTCAGCGCCAATAATCGCCCATTTTACCGTGTATATCCCGTTCTCCAGCGCCGTTGGAACGGCACCGCTCATCGTTTTTCCATCTACAACGACTTCATCGGTGACGATTTGCTCGCCAGCCGCGTTCAAAAGCTTGAATGTGCTCAGCTTCTCAATGTCGGTATTAAACGAGAGGGAAATTTGAGCAGGTGACGCGGTTACCGTTTCGTCTACGGCAGGTGTAGATTGCTCGATTTTGGAATGGGCGAAAGCTGCACCCGGAATTAGCCAAATAACAGCCAGCATAATTAGAATGATTCGTTTCATGTTGTTCCTCCTTGTAAGCCAAAGCTTAATATGTTGTAGCAAGCTGTTAGCATTATATCAGATATAGGGGGGTGACATACGGCCTACCTTGCCGCAAATTATAGGCGACTTTATGAACTTTTGCAAAAAAACGCTAGGTCTATGCTGAATAATGTACGGACTACGACGAATACACATAATTACCGTCACTGAAAACGGCGAGAGATGGACGAGGGGGTGCGCCTACCGTCACCGGAGTATTTTCTGGGGCAGGGCAGGCGAAGCCGCATTGGGTGAAACGATTCAGGTTGTGCTGTTTGCAGGGTTATTGCTGGCTAACGGTTTTTTCGCCGCGGCGGAGGCAGCTATGCTGCGTTTACGTTCCGATCAGCTGCACAAGCTGCATGCCGGGCGCCGTTTATCAAGAAGAGCTGCTGTTTCTGCCGCCATGCTGCGCGAGCCTCGTATTTATTTAAATGCCTGCCAGCTTGGCCTAACCGTCGCATCGCTTGGAATGGGCTGGCTGGGTATTCCTGCATTCCGCCTGCTCTTTGGTTCATGGCTTGCTGGAGTGAATGGGCGAGTCCCAATCGCTCCAGCCGTAGTGGAAGCGGGCGCTGTAGCAGCCGCTTTGCTGCTGGCTGCTGTGCTGCACAGCGTCTGCGGCGGACTCGTTCCGAAGGCGCTGGCAGGACTTCGCGCAGAGCAGGTCGTTGCGGCTGCAGCCGCACCTTTATTTTATTTTCATAAAATGGTGTATCCGATGGCGCGGCTGCTGGACGTATTGTCCAGTTGGCTAGTTAAGGATGGCGATGTCCGGATGGGAGTCGGCTCCGTCCATGCGTACTCCAGTCAGGACATTCGGCTGCTGCTCAAGGAAAGCAAGCGTTGCGGACTCATTCATCATACGGAGCTGCTGCTTGTTGATAATATTTTCAAATTTACAGAAACGCATGCGAGAGAAATTATGATTCCCCGCCGGGAGGTCATCTGCTTGTATGCCCAGCTATCGCTTGAAGAAAATAAACAGATGGCGCTTGCCGAAATGCATACGCGGTATCCCGTCTGTGAAAGCGACAAGGACGATATTATCGGCTTTGTCCATATTAAAGATTTATGGAAGGATGCGCAGCATACGCTGACCGACATCCGTCAGATTTTACGCCCGATTATGACGGTGCCGGAGTCGATATTCATTCGGGAGCTGCTGGGCCAAATGCAGGAGAGCAAATCGCAAATTGCGATTTTAATAGATGAATATGGCGGGACTTCAGGCATCGTGACGCTGGAAGACATTATGGAGGAAATCGTCGGTGAAATTCAGGATGAGTTTGACGAGGAGCGGGCGATGATTGAGCCGCTTGGCGAAGGGAGCCACTCGATTAGCGGAATGATGCAAATTGAGGAGGTAAACAGCTGCCTCGGGACGAATATTAGCTTTGACAACTTTGATACGATTGGCGGCTGGATGTATTCCCAGTTGGAAAACCTGCCCCGCAAAGGCAACCGTGTAAAAGTAGCCGACCATTTCGAGCTCGTCATCGAGGAGACGGATCATTACCGCATTTCCCGTATTCGCGTGAGCCGGCTCGCTGCTTCCCCTTCAGACAAGGAAAATGAGGGGGTAAAGGGTGGCAATGGAAACGTTGATGGCAAAGGAAAGGGGACAGGAACTGGAACCTAAGGGCGCTGCACGTATAAAAAAAGGAACCTCCTCCTCCGGGCGATGCCCATCGGTGGAAAGGTTCCTTGCCGTAGCTTATTGTCTTAATCTGAGTTTATTGCGTCGTGCTAATGTTGTTATGTCATATGCACCTAGCATCTAGCCATGCAAGCTGGAAATACTTAACGAGCGGCGAGGAATGCCGCTTCGTCGACTTCAATCTTCTCTACGATATCGATGGTTCCGCCTGCTAGGCAAACATCGCCATCATAGAGTACGACGGCTTGGCCAGGCGTAATTGCCTTTTGCGGCTGGTCAAACGCAATATGTGCCGTTCCGTCAGCGCCAGGTGTCACGGTAACGCCTTGGTCTGCTTGGCGATAGCGGAACTTGGCTGTGCAGCGAAAAGGACCTTCCGGCTGCTCTGGCGCAATCCAGTTCATGCCGCTGGCAATTAGCCCAGTCGAATACATGCTCGGATGCTTCTCCCCTTGCACCACATACAAAATGTTGCGCTCAAGATCTTTGTCCGCTACAAACCATGGCTCGCCATTGCCGGAGCCGCCAATGCCAAGGCCTTGGCGCTGTCCAAGCGTATAATACATCAGGCCGTCATGCTTGCCTTTGACTTCACCGCTGCGAATGTCGACCATGTCGCCTTTCTGCGCTGGCAAATAGCCGCTCAGAAATTCTTTGAAGTTGCGCTCGCCGATGAAGCAGACGCCCGTGCTGTCTTTTTTCTTCGCGGTGTACAAGCCTGCCTCTTCAGCAAGCCGTCTTACCTCTGGCTTCGGGAGATGCCCAATCGGGAACATTGCCTTCGCGAGCTGCTTCTGGTTCAGCGCGCTGAGGAAATAAGTTTGGTCCTTGTTGCTGTCCACGCCGCGCAGCAGCTTCGTCTCGCCATCCGGCGTACGTTCTACGCGCGCGTAATGGCCTGTCGCCAAGTAGTCGGCGCCCAGCTCATTTGCTTTTTTGAGAAAATCGCCGAACTTGATTTCCCGGTTGCACATGACGTCGGGATTCGGCGTACGGCCGCGCTTGTATTCATCGAGAAAATAAGTGAATACTTTATCGAAATATTGCTTCTCAAAATTAACCGTATAATACGGAATGCCGATCTGGTCGCATACGCGGCGAACGTCTTCCGCGTCTTCCTCTGCTGTGCAGTGACCAAATTCATCGGTATCATCCCAGTTTTTCATGAAAATGCCGACAACATCATAACCTTCCTGCTTCAGCAGCAGTGCGGTTACAGAAGAGTCTACGCCACCGGACATGCCGACAACGACTCTAGTTTCTTGTTTGGATTTTGCCATTTGCTTACACCGCCTTGTATTCAAACTCTAAAACGAGTATCTCTCATTGTAGCATACATTTATCGCTGCACAAAAAACTTTTTTACGAAGAATGACAAGCTTTTCTCGCATGTTCCTTGTACTATATGCTAACATATAAGCTATATGGGAATACCATGATTTAAACTCGGTCATGGCTGCTTAAGGCAACACAACTAATGAAAACGAGGTGCCCTTTTATGAAAATATCAACCAAAGGCCGTTACGGCCTCACGATAATGATGGAGCTTGCAGGAAAATTTGGCGAAGGACCGATCTCTTTGAAAAGCATAGCGGAACGCAATAGCTTGTCCGAGCATTATTTGGAGCAGCTCGTTGCCCCGCTTCGCAACGCCGGACTTGTGAAAAGCATTCGCGGCGCCTATGGCGGCTACATTTTGTCCAAGGAGCCTGAGCATATTACAGCTGGAGATGTCATTCGCGTACTGGAAGGCCCGATTTCCCCAGTCGATTTCACCGAAGAGGATGACCCGGCGAAGCGTGATCTGTGGCTGCGTATTCGCGACAGCATCGCCTCCGTACTAGACTCGACTACGCTTAAGGACATGGTCAGCTTCCAGGATCCAGGCAAAGCAGACAGCTACATGTTCTACATTTAAATAGAAGGAGCTAGACAAGCTATGCACTATTTCGATCATGCCGCAACGACGCCAATGCATCCAGATGTCGCGCGCGCGATGCTGGAAGTGATGCAGGGTCCGGGAGGCAATGCATCGAGCATGCATGCCTTCGGACGCGCGGCGCGGCAGCATATTAACCGCTCTCGCGACCAGATCGCTGCCGCTATCTGCTGCAAGCCTGCTGAGCTAGTATTTACGTCCGGCGGCACGGAGAGCAACAATATGGCGATTAAAGGTGTTGTCCGCGCGCTGGCGCTGCAAGGCAAAAACCACATCATTACATCAGAAGCTGAGCATCATGCGGTGCTGCATCCCTGCGAAGCGCTTGAGCGCGAAGGCTTCGAGCTGACGCTGCTGCCCGTTGACGAGCATGGACAAGTATCGCTTGCTGATGTGGCTGCGGCTATAAAGCCAAATACGGCGCTTATTAGCATTATGCACGGCAATAATGAGGTAGGAAGTTTGCAGCCGATTGAAGACATCGGGCGCCTGGCACATGAGCGAGGCGTTATTTTTCATGTCGATGCTGTGCAAGCTTTGGGGACTTCCCATTATGAGCTGAATGAGCTGCCGGTCGATTTGATGAGCTTTTCCGCCCACAAAATCAATGGCCCGCAAGGGGTTGGCGCGTTATATATCGCTGCCGGCACCCCATTTGAGGCGACCTCGCAGGGCGGATCACAAGAGCGCAAGCGCCGTGCGGGTACTGAAAATGTCGCCGGCATTGCCGGTTTCGCTAAAGCTGTTGAAATTTGTGTGAACGAAGCGCAAAACAAGCAACATTTTCTAAACGAGCTTCGTATGGAATGGGTAGAGCTGCTTAGGAAAAATGTGGATATAAATATCGTCATCAATGGCGCGGCGGAGCAGATGCTTCCGCATATCGTCAACATCAGCTTTATCGGTGTCGATACCGAGACGATGCTGATGAATCTCGATATGGCAGGCATTGCAGCGGCAAGCGGATCGGCCTGCACATCAGGGGCGCTGGAGCGTTCCCACGTTTTGCGGGCGATGAAGCTGCCGGAGGAAAGGCTGGCTTCCGCCGTAAGATTCAGCTTCGGATTGGGGAATACTAAGGAGGAACTGGGTGCCGCAGCGCAAAAAGTTGCAACGATTGTGCAGCGCATCCGTAATAACGCCTAGGAGGCTTCCCCGGCCGTGATTAAACTACAGCAATTGATCGGTCTGCCCGTGCTGGTCATTCATTCCGGCAAGCGCGAAGGTACGATCAAGGATGCGATTTTTGACTCCCACTGGAACGTTACAGGTCTCGTGCTCGAAAGCAGCGGCTGGTTCGCTAATGTCGTCAAGACGGTGAGCTGGAATGCGGTGCTGACATGCGGCGTAGACGCGATTATTATTTCCGACGAAGCAGCTGTGCAGAAAACAAAGCTTGAGCAGCTGGGCAGAACGTTTTGCACCAGTAAAGTACAGCTCAAGGGTATGCCTATGGTGACCATACACGGCGTGATGCTTGGACAAGTATCGGACGTTTATTTTCATCCATTTATGGGTACACCAATAGTAGGCTTTGAGCTTACGGACGGTTTTATATCGGATCTGATGGAAGGGCGCAAGTGGCTCAGAGCTCCCGAGGATTCAGATGCCGTGCTGCTCGGGGAAGACGCGATTATCGTTCCTGCTGTCAGTGAAGCAGAATTGGAGCCTGTCGCAGCTTCCAATTCGGAGAATAGGGAGAAATGAAAGATGATGAGATGTCCCAACTGCAATTCGAAAGATATAGGAAAAATAGGTTCCCATCAATTTTATTGCTGGGGCTGCTTCATTGAACTGACCGTCAACGGAGAGAAGATGTCCGTGTACCAAGTGGAGGAAGACGGGACGCTTAGTTCACTTGATGATCTGTTTTTTGAAGATGAAATGCCACAAATCCATGCAACCTAGTGTTATGCATGGTTGCATACTGACATACAATTAGAAGGGAACAGTCATTTGACTGTTCTCTTTTTTAATGAAATTGGAAGGGCGAGGAGGTGTTAAAGTGGCCGAAATAAATGAGGTGCAGGCACAAATAGCGAAGCTCGCAAGCGAAAATCCGCTAGATGCGCTTGCAGCGATTCAGGCGCTGAAAAACGAAGGCGGAAAAATCGTGCCCGAGCTGCTTGTGCAGCTGCGGGCTGCAAAAGATCCTGTGCGCACGATGCTGGTTATTGTGCTCGGCGAGCTGGGCCCGCTGTCTGGAGCTGCGGCTGAACAGGTTGCGGCGCTGCTTGATGAAGACAATGAGAAGCTGCGTATGGCCGCCGCATTGACCTTGGTTCGAATAGGGAGCGAAAGCGTTAAACCGCTCCAGCAGATCTGGACAGATAAGCAAAATCAAGAGAAGCCGAGCTTCTGGGCAGCATGGGCGTTGTCGATTATTAGTCCGGCTTTAGTGGATGACTCTGTTCTTGAAAGACTGGAGCAAGCACAAAAAAAGCCGGATACCCCGGTAGAGGCTTCCGCAGCAAAGGAAGCACTAGACTGGATATCGGCTAATCGCGTGGAGCCAGAATAAAGGAAGGCCGCTGGGTTGAGCCGCTTATTACCCTAGCTCATGCCCAGTGGCGAATAAATAAAGCACAAGGAACAGGTTTAGCGCTGTAATAACGCCGACGCATAGCCAGGCCAGCACTTTGACCCAAGGCTTGTTGGCGAACACGCCCATTTTGGTGCGGCTGCTTGTGAACAGCACGAGCGGAATAATGGCGAAGGGAAGCTGCAAGCTGAGAACGACCTGGCTCCACAGCAGCAGCTCTCCCGTTCCGCGCGTGCCGAACAGCCAAGTGACGATGAGGGCTGGAATGACAGCTAGCAAACGTGTCACAATACGGCGCAGCCAAGAGGGGATCGTAAATTTAATAAAACCCTCCATCACGATTTGCCCCGTTAAAGTTCCCGTAATCGTTGAGCTTTGGCCTGAAGCGAGCAAGGCAACGGCAAATAAGGTGCTGGCAATGCTGACGCCAAGCGTTGGGCTAAGCAGCTGATAGGCGCCTTCGATTTCTGTTACATTGAGGCCAGTTCCATAAAAGGCTGCGGCCCCTAAAATCAAAATGCTGGAATTAATCAGAAAAGCAATCGTAAGCGAAACGCCGGAATCCCATTGGGAATATTTAATCGCCTCCCGGCGCCCCGTTTCCGTCCGTTCATATTTTCTCGTCTGAATGATGGAGGAATGCAAATACAGATTATGCGGCATAACCGTTGCGCCAAGGATGCCAAGGGATACGAAAAGCATAGCTGGGCTGCTCACGATTTCAAACTTAGGTACATACCCGGAAAGCACCGCTGATATATCCGGCCGCGAAATAATGACCTCGAACACAAATACCCCGAATATCGTAGCCATCAGTACAATGATGAGCGATTCAATAAGCCTGAAGCCTTTCTTCTGCAAGAGCAGCAGCAAAAAAACATCTAGCGTCGTAATGAGAATGCCGCCGATTAAGGGCAGGCCGAAGAGCAAATTCAGCGCGATGGCGGAGCCGATAACCTCGGCCAGATCGGTCGCGATAATGGCAAGCTCGGCGAGCAGCCATAGGATGACAGCGCCCTTGATGCCGACGGAGTCGCGGGTCGCTTGGGCAAGATCGCGGCCGGTCACGATGCCGAGCCTTGCCGACAGGTTTTGCAGCAAAATCGCAATTAAATTAGCGATAAGAATAACGGCAAGCAGCGTATAGCCGAACCGTGCGCCGCCCGCAATGGACGTTGCCCAGTTGCCGGGGTCAATATATCCGACGGCGACCAGCATGCCGGGGCCAGCGAAGGCGAGAAATTTGCGAAAGTCGCTTGCATTTTTCGGTATATGAATAGAGGAATTCACTTCTTCAAGGCTGACACTTCCACTCGCGCGGAGCCAGCCAGACTTTTTATCCAGTTGATCGGACTGTGTGCTCATAAAAACCCTTCTTTCGTTAACACTCAGATGTTGGAGCTGTCTCATTTGTTTGTGATATGAAACAATATTGCGCCTGGGAAACATTTTTGTCAATGGAAAAGTGCTCAGGCCTGTCCCTGCTCAAAGCCCAATATGTCAATGATAAGAAAATTTTGTATGATGAAAAAACGACCTCTATTTAGCTTGCTCCCCGCTTCCAAGTGAGATTCTACAATGACCATGGATGATTTTCCCCGCTTGTACATATACTGTAGCAGATTGGCCTAGGGGCCTTTTTTGAAATATAAGAATTTATAAGCTTCACACTTATAAATGGACTTATATTTCTCGGACTGAAACGCGCAGCCGCCGTCAAAGGACGGCGACAGCCGTTTCACCTTGGTAAGCGAGCGGGGGTGAGGGAAAGTGGAACGGTTCACAAAAAGCCGTCTGTTTGTGTGGTTGGTCTATGTAATTCTAGGCTTGCTGGCGCTGTATTTGCTCATATTGGTCAAGCCGATGTTTATGAATATTTATTTTTTCCTCAAGGCGATACTTGCGCCATTTATCGTTGCCATGATTATTTCATACGTGCTGAACCCGGTAGTGACGATGCTGCATGAACGTAAAGTTCCGCGAACGATGGCGGTGCTGCTCATCTATACGGTATTTTTCACAGCGCTGACCGTCTTGCTTGTCAATGTCATTCCAATGCTTGCGATGCAGGTGCAGGAGCTCAACGAGCGGGTGCCGGACCTGACGATTAAGGCGCAAAATCTGGTGACCGACATTAACAATACGTCGTTTTTGCCGGACAGCCTGCGCGATGGCATGAACCAGTCGCTGCTCCATATGGAGCGGAAGCTGTCGGAAACGCTGATCCATTTTATCAACAATATTGGGTCGGTGCTGAATACGGTGTTTATTGCCTTTATTGTGCCGTTTCTGGCGTTTTACATTTTGAAGGATTTTGAGGTGTTTGAGCGGACGATCATTACATATGTACCCAAATCGCATCGCCAAAACACCGTTCGGCTGATGAAGGATATCGACTCGGCGCTCGGCAGCTACATACGCGGGCAGTTTCTGGTCTGCCTGATCGTCGGCGTGCTCGCCTATATCGGCTACACGATCATTGGAATGGAATATGCGCTGCTGCTTGCCGGCATTGTCGCCATTACGAACATTATTCCCTACTTGGGCCCGTTTCTGGGGGCGATTCCGGCAATTCTGATGGCCTCGACCATATCGGTCAAAATGATGATTCTCGTCGCCGTAATCAATACGCTGTGCCAAATTTTAGAGGGCAATATCATTTCCCCACAGGTGGTGGGGAGGACGCTGCATATGCATCCGCTGGCGATTATTTTCGCCCTGCTGGTCGGAGGAGAGGTCGCGGGCGTTGCGGGGATGATTCTCGCCGTTCCGATTTTCGCAGCGCTTAAGGTCATCGTCCAGCATATGTTTGCTTATTATGTGCGGCGAAAGATTATTTGACAGCAGGCCTTGCTGCCGATATACTCATTTTTAGTACAACTCAAGCGTAAACGGCTTTCGCCGTCCTTTGGAGGCAGAGCTTCCGTTTCGCGATGAAATATAAGCCCATTTATAAAAGTGAAACTTATAAATTCTTATATTTAAAGCAAAAATGACTTCGTCGTCCTTCTGGGACGAGCGAAGAGCTTTGTCGGAGAAATATAAGCCTATGTATAAGTGCAAAACTTATAAATTCTTATATTTTAAATGGAAATCGTTGATGAAAAAGAAGTAAGCTATAGACCGCCAATCAGAGATGAAGCTTCTTCGCCGTTAATCGGCGTTGGCTGCAAGAGCTTTTATGGCGAAGGATGGCTGAAAGCTGCTTTCGGAGTGTGAATGAACTTCACCGGGAGGACCCGTTATCGTCCATACGAGGAGATTGCTGCTGCAAGGCTGTGCCGCTAGAAATAGGGCAAGGCTTATGCCGGCGATAACCAGGGTGGTACCGCGAGTTTTCGTCCCTGTCATAACTGACAGGGACTTTTTGATGTTTTAAAGCAGGTTTGGCCGCAAAATGCAGGGGCAAATTAATGAAACTTATTGGAGGCGTATCAACTATGAAGGCTAGTGAAATTCGGGCAAAATGGCTCGCTTTTTTTGAAAGCAAAGGACATACGATCGAGCCGAGCGCATCGCTCGTGCCGCACAACGATCCATCGCTGCTATGGATTAACGCAGGCATGGCGCCGCTGAAAGCTTATTTTGACGGACGGGTCATTCCGGAAAACCCGCGGATTACGAATTCGCAGAAATGCATTCGTACCAACGATATTGAAAATGTCGGCAAAACGCGCCGCCACCATACTTTTTTTGAAATGCTCGGCAATTTCTCCATCGGCGATTATTTCAAGGAAGAAGCGATTACGTGGGCATGGGAGTTTCTAACGGGCAAGGAGTGGATCGGCTTCGATCCAGAACGCCTGTCGGTTACGGTTTACCCAGAGGATGAGGAAGCATACGCGTTCTGGAACAAAAAAATCGGCCTGCCAGAGGAGCGCATCTACAAGCTGGATGAAAACTTCTGGGATATCGGCGAAGGCCCATGCGGACCATGTACGGAAATTTTCTATGACCGCGGCGACAAATACGGTGATTTGAACGATCCAGAATGCTGGCCGGGCGGCGAAAACGAGCGTTTCCTGGAAGTATGGAACCTCGTATTCTCGCAATTCAACCATAACAAGGATGGCAGCTATACGCCGCTTCCAAACAAAAACATCGATACAGGCGCGGGCCTGGAGCGTTTCGCTTCGATTTTGCAGGATGTCGATTCGAACTTTGATACCGACCTGTTCATGCCTATTATTGAGCGTACATGCGAGCTTGCTGGCGTAAAATATCATGTGAACGATGAGCATGATGTGGCGCTGAAAGTAATCGCTGACCACATTCGTACGGTTGCTTTCGCTGTTGGCGACGGCGTTATGCCTTCTAATGAAGGACGCGGCTATATTATTCGCCGTTTGCTTCGCAGAGCGGTTCGTTACGGAAAAACGATCGGCATCGACCGTCCATTCCTGCATGAGCTGACCGCTACTGTCGGGGAAGTGATGGGCGTGTACTACGACGAGGTTGTATCCAAACGCGAATTTATTGAGAAGGTTATTCGTACAGAGGAAGAACGTTTCCACGAAACGCTATCCGACGGTCTGGCATTGCTCACGACGCTTGTCGACACGGCGCGCGCAGCAGGCGGCAAGGAAATCGGCGGCGAGGATGCATTCCGCCTGTATGATACGTATGGCTTCCCGTTTGACCTGACGGAGGATTTTGCAGCGGAAAATGGCTTGACCGTTGACCGTGCAGGCTTCGACGCAGCTATGGAAGCGCAGCGTGAACGCGCGCGGGCAGCTCGCCAGGACACGGGCGGCATGAAGATTCAAGGCGGCGCACTCGGCGAATTCACGGTTAAAAGCGAATTTGTTGGCTATAATGAATTGGTAATTGAATCGACGATTACGGCGATCGTGCAAGAGGACGCGCTGATTGACAGCGCAGGCGAAGGTAGCGAAGTGTTTGTGCTGCTGGACCGTACCCCGTTCTATGCGGAGAGCGGCGGACAAATTGGCGACCGCGGCATTATTTCGGGCCAAAGCTTCTCGCTGCAAGTGAAAGACGTGACGAAAGCGCCGCATGGCCAAAGCGTGCATCATGCGCTCGTGGTATCGGGAACCGTTAAGACTGGCGAGAAAGTGCAGGCGGCTGTAGCGAAAGCGGTTCGTGAGGACGTCATTAAAAACCACACGGCAACCCATTTGCTGCATAAAGCGCTCAAGGAAGTGTTGGGCACTCATGTCAACCAGGCGGGTTCCCTTGTGGAAGCGGAGCGTCTGCGCTTTGACTTCTCCCATTTTGGCAGCATTACCGATGAGGAGCTTGTTGAAATCGAGCGCCGTGTAAATGAACAAATTTGGAACAGCACCGATGTGACCATTACGAACAAGTCGCTTGCAGAAGCGAAGGAAATGGGCGCAATGGCCTTGTTTGGTGAAAAATACGGCGATGTCGTCCGCGTCGTGCAAGTCGGCGACTACAGCCTTGAGCTTTGCGGCGGCTGTCACGTAGCCAGCACTTCGCAAATCGGCGTGTTCAAGCTGATCAGCGAAAGCGGCATTGGTTCCGGCGTGCGCCGGATTGAAGCTGTTACAGGCCGTCACGCTTACAGCTATACGGAAAGCCAGCTTGATTTGCTGGGGCAAGCAGCAGCATTGCTGAAATCGAGCAATGGGGATGTGCCTAAGCGTATCGAAGCGCTGCATGCGCAGGTGAAGGAGCTTGGCCGCGAGAACGAATCGCTGCAAGCTAAGCTGAGCCGGATCGAAGCAGGCTCGCTGGAGCAGCAAGCGAAGCAGATTGGCGAAATTACTGTGCTTAGCGCTCAAGTAAATGCGCCATCAATGGACGCGCTGCGCGGCATTTCTGATGAGCTGAAGCTGAAGCTGCCTTCCGCCGTCATTATTCTTGGCGCTGTTCAAGAGGATAAAGTCAGCCTCGTAGCGTCGGTATCGGCTGATTTGGTGAAGAAGGGTCTTCACGCTGGCAAAATTATTAAAGAAGCAGCAGCAGTGTGCGGCGGCAGCGGCGGTGGCCGTCCTGATATGGCGCAGGCTGGCGGCAAGGACGCTTCCAAATTGGAAGAAGCACTGAAACTTGCGGAAGAACTGGTTCTCGCCCAAGCAAATGTGATATGATAGGAATGTGTATCGATAGTAATCTCATTGAAATGTAGTTGGAAAGCGAGGTGCTGGCGATGAGTTCCATGGACAAAACGATGAAGTTTGATGTGTTGCCGGAAAGTTTGGAAACCTCCTCACAGGACATTTTGCTGTCTGTGCATGAGGCACTTCTGGAGAAAGAGTACAATCCGATTAATCAGATTGTAGGCTATTTGCTCTCCGGTGATCCCGCGTATATTCCGCGGCACAACAACGCCAGGAGCCTGATTCGCAAGAAGGAACGCGATGAACTCATTGAAGAGCTTGTCCGGTTTTATTTGAACAATAAGAAAACATAATAGTCAGGAGCCGGACAAGCAATGAGAACAATGGGACTCGATTACGGCGATCGCAACATTGGTGTTGCGGTAAGCGATCCTTTTGGCTGGACTGCGCAAGGGCTCGAGGTCGTGAAGAAGCGCCGTGACAATGGCGAATTGGATCGGCTTGCCGAATTGGCGCAGCAGTATGAGGTTAGTGAAATCGTCTTGGGACTACCGAAAAACATGAATAACACCATCGGTCCGCGAGGCGAAATTAGTATTGAATTCGCAGAGCAGCTTCGACAGAAACTACACTTGCCTGTTCACCTTTGGGACGAACGGTTGACTACTGTAGCCGCAGAGCGTACTCTCATAGAAGCGGATGTCAGCCGTAAGAAGCGAAAGCTGGTAGTGGACAAAATGGCGGCAACGCTCATTTTACAAAATTATCTCGATTCTAAGGGCTTGCGTTAACAGGAGCGAAAGCTATTTTGGCGCAATGCACAAAACGAAAAGGTGAGGGTTAAGATGACAAAGGATGATATGCAGTTCGAAGAGCCGGAAATTATTTATATTCCGGATGAAGACGGCAATGAAGAAGAATTCGAAGTCATCATGAAGTTTGAAGTGGATGGCTCTGATCAGAAATATATGATGGTCGTTCCGCTCGTTGGTGAGAGCGAAGAGGAAGATGAGGTCTACGCCTTCCGCTATGAGGAAGATGGCGACGATCTTAAGCTGTACACGATTGAAGATGAAGAAGAATGGAACATCGTGGAGGAGACGTTTAATACGCTTCTCGGCGAATTGGAGGAAGAAAATTAATGGATCAAGGCGAGGTACTGATCCCGCAGCCGCTTGAGCGGCTGCGGGAAGCCTTCGGTCCTCAAATCGAGCTGCTCGCGGGCGGCGGCGTTATGGAAACCTTCGTCATCAAGGCCGAGTTTAAGCTCGGCTCCTACGTTTATGCAGCGCTTCAGTCGGAAGCGATGAAGGGCGAGGATGAAGTGGAGCTTTTCCGCGTCATTGGCGAAGCTGGCCAAGAGCCGGAGCTGGAAACGATTGAGGATGATGAAGAATGGGAACTGGCGTCTGAAGCTTATGACGATTTGTTATTCGCTGGCGATGAGCGACCTTAAGCAAGCTTTATTATACGTATACATCGAGAAAAGGAGCGGTGCACACCGCTCTTTTTCTCGACGTATTGGGGAATTAGGAGGAAAGCAGGTTGGACAACGCAAAGAGGCAGTCATCTAGGCCTAGCAAGGTTCGTATCGCTTTTTACGTATTTTTAAGCATTTTAGGCGTTATCACTACAGTGGTGGGCGGCGCATTTATTTATTTGTGGCTTCAATTAGAGCCAACTAAGACGGCAGAGGCCAAGCAGATTGTCATTCCGAACAACGCCTCAGCGAGCCAAATTTCCGATGTGCTTCAGGAGGAAGGGATTATTAAAAATGCCCTAATCTTTAAGTATTATTTGAAGCTGGAGAAAGAAGGCGGCAAATTCCAAGCAGGCACCTATTCGATGAATCCCGGCATGGATAAGGCAGATGTCATCGCTATGCTGAACAGCGGCAGCACCGTCAAGCAGGAGACGATCCGGTTTACGATTCCAGAGGGGCTTACGGTGCTGCAAATTGCCGATAAGCTGGCGGAAGAGAAGCTGATCGACAAGGATAAATTTTTGGAGCTGGCCGATAAGCAGCAAACGTGGACGAATGCGGAGGCGGTCAATGAAATTTCAGCTGACGCCAAGCTGCACCACCGGCTGGAAGGTTATTTGTTTCCAGAAACGTACGAAATGAAGAAGGGCAGCACGGAGCAGGAAATATTGAACCGTATGATTTCCGAGCTTGATGTCAAGCTTGACCAGCTTCCGAATGATTGGACGATTCAGCTGGAGAAACGCAAGCTGACGATTCATCAGCTGCTTACGATTGCATCTCTGGTCGAGCGCGAGGTGGTCGTTGACGAGGAGCGTCCAATCGTTGCGAGCGTTATTTATAATCGCCTGAACAAGCCAATGAAGCTTCAAATAGATGCAACGGTGCAATACGCACTCGATAAGCCGAAGGAACGCTTATATAATAAGGATCTCAAAGTTGACAGCCCTTATAACACCTATTTGGTAGATGGGCTCCCGCCGGGACCGATTGCGGCCCCAAGCCTTAGCTCGATTAAAGCGGCGCTTTATCCGCAGGAAACGGAATATTTTTTCTATGTAACCAAGAAAGATGGAACCGGACAGCATCTGTTTGCTAAAACCTTTAGCGAGCATAACAATAATATTGCCAACAGCAACAAGACTGCGCAGTCTAAGTAAGGAGTGTAAGGAACATGGCGGTAAAGCCTGAATTATTAACGACAGCTTCATCCTTAGAGGAGCTGGAGCGTCTGATTGCTGCCGGAGCTGATGCTTTCCTGATTGGAGAAGCACGTTACGGCATGCGCCTTGCTGGACAATTTGATCTGGAAATGATCAAGCAAGCGGTGAAGCTGGCGGCGCCTCATGGAGTTAACATTTATGTATCTGTCAATAATTTGATTCACAATCATGTCGTTGAATCGTTGCCTGGCTATTTGCAGGCACTGGCCGAAGCCGGAGTAAACGGCATTATGTTCGGTGACCCCGCTGTATTGATGGCTGCGCGGACTGCTGCTCCTAACATGCCGCTGCATTGGAATGCCGAGATGACGTCAACGAACTATGCGACTGCTGAATATTGGAGAAAGCGCGGCGCTACGCGGTTTGTGCTAGCCCGTGAGCTGAATATGGAGCAGGTTATTGAAATCAAAGAAAACTCGACAATGCCAATCGAGGTGCAGGTTCATGGCTTGACGAATATTTATCATTCCAAGCGCTCGCTCGTGAACAGCTATTTGGATCATCAGGATGACTCCGGCAAGCTTGGCAGCGCCAGCAAGGAGCAGGGGCTTTACGTGATGGAAGCCGAGCGTAAAGACGAGCGTTTCCCTATATATGAGGATGCCAATGGCACGCATATTTTGAGCTCGGATGATATTTGCATGCTGGAAAACTTGCATGAGCTGATGGAAATCGGCGTGGAGAGCTTGAAGATTGAAGGGCTGCTCAAGTCGGTGGAATATAACGAAATCGTAGTTCGGGCATATCGCGACGTTATTGATGCTTATATGGCTGATCCGGAAGGCTACCGTTTTGAGGATGAGTGGCTGGATCCGATTAAAGAAGCGCAAGATCCGCAGCGTGAGCTGAGCTTTGGTTTCTTTTATAAAGAACAGGTGTATTGAGGAATTGAGCAGGAGGTGCAGCTGCTATGACAGTCGCAGAAACAACATATTCAGGGGCAACGAGCCCGGTGAAAACCCGCTATCAGGGGAAGCGCCATAGGCTCGATCGTCCTGAGCTGCTTGCCCCGGCAGGCAATTTGGAAAAGCTGAAATTCGCCATTCATTATGGCGCTGACGCTGTATACATTGGCGGACAAAAATACGGCCTTCGTTCCAACGCAGGTAATTTCAGCTTTGAGGAAATGCGGGAAGGCGTTGAGTTTGCCAATCGCTATGGCGCAAAGGTGTTCGTTGCTACGAATATTTACGCGCATAATGAGGATATCGGCGGGCTTGAACAATATTTGCGCAATCTGGAGGAAGTCGGCATTTCAGCGATCATTGTAGCTGATCCGATTATTATTGAGACGGCTGCGCGAGTAGCCCCTAAGCTGGAAGCGCATCTGAGCACTCAGCAATCCACGCTCAACTGGCAGGCGGTACAGTTTTGGAAGGAAGAAGGACTGCCGCGCGTCGTTCTTGCCAGAGAAACGAGCTTTGAAGAAATCGCAGAAATTAAAAAGCATGTCGATATCGAAATTGAAGCTTTTATTCATGGCGCGATGTGTTCTTCCTTTTCCGGCCGATGTGTACTGAGCAATCACTTTACCGATCGGGACTCCAACCGTGGGGGCTGCTCGCAGTCATGCCGCTGGAAATACGATTTGTTCGTTGATGATGTGCCAATGTATTCCGAAGGCGAAGATCAATTCACAATGGGTTCTAAAGACCTGTGCATGATAGAATATTTGCCGGAGCTGATTGATGTTGGCGTAGACAGCTTCAAGATTGAAGGTCGCATGAAGAGCATTCACTATGTTGCTACGGTTGTGAATGTGTATCGTCAAGCGATTGACTCCTATTTTGAGGACCCGGAAAATTTCGTGCTGAAGCAGGAATGGCTGGATGAAATTTTCAAAGCGGCGAATCGTCCGCTTAACACAGGATTTTTTCTCGATACACCGGGTGCAGAGGATCATATTTATGAGCCGGAAGATAAGCCAGCTCCTTATGATTTTGCAGGGGTTGTTCTGGAATACAACGAAGAGACTGGAGTTGCGGTTGTAGAGCAGCGGAATCACTTCAAACTGGGACAGGAAGTTGAGTTTGTAGGACCCGGCGGACGCTTCTTCAAACAGACGATTACGCAGATGACCGATGACAAGGGGCAGGAGCTGGATGCCGCAAGACACCCGCTTCAGCGCATCCACATCAAGACGCTGGCACCTGTTGAACCGATGGATATGCTGCGTAAACTAATGATAAAAAAATAACTAGGACCAGGACACTGTTTTCGATTTTTGAAAATAGTGTTTTTTTTATTATTTATTAATTATTTGTGAGATGAAAACCGATATATAGAATTAGGGGCTACATAAGAAAAGAGAGCACAAGGATTCATTGACAACATATTGAACGCTTCTAGAGACCTAGTCCGTAACAAATAAAAAAGGCGGTGTCATCATTGAAAAAAAATGAGGACAAAACTCAGTCGAAGAAAATTACGAGGGAAAAAGCAGAATCAGGAAAATCTATGAAAGCCCTTTCTGGATTTTGGAGCGGCTCTAAACCGATTATGAAAAAAATCATCTCTAAGACAGGCAAATACGGGAAAAGCTCATCCAAGCAGCTTTTATCGCTGTCCAAGGAAATGAAGCTGAACCAGGTTAATAAATCGGTAGGTACGAAGCTGTTTTTAATTATATTTGCCAGCATCGTAGCCTGCGTTCTGGCAGTAGGACTAATTGCATATTCCCAAACGAAAACGATTGTCGAGCGCAAAGTTTCCGGGGCTAGCTTTCAGACCGTCAGCCAGGTAACGACGAACTTGAACATTATTTTGGACAACTATGAAGAAATGACGATGCAAATTTTGATTAACAAAGACTTACATACGTTGATTGGTAAAATGCGTGATGGCGAGGACGATTATACCCGGTTTGAAGCAAGCCGAGAGCTGTCGAACAAAATGCAGGATTACGTGCTTGGAAATGCTAGCATTAAGGCACTCTATTTGCTGCCGTTGGATGACAAGCTGCCAGTCGTAACAGCAGGAAATGCATCTTCTGTTGCTTCCGATGCGATGAAGAAGGAAGAATGGTTCGGCAAGGTGCAGGAATCGAACGGCAAGGCGCTATGGATTGCGACTCAGCCGAAAGGCTTTGGCGGTGCGAACGGAGCGCCAACGGTTGGCATCAGCCGTCTTTTGAAGGATAGCACGCTTAATGAAGTTTCCTATATGCTGCTGATTGAAATTAATTTGGCAAGTATTCAGGAAAGATTCAAAGAAGTATCCTTGGGACCTGGCAGCGAGCTTTCAATTGTAGATGGTCAAAATAACTATATTGCGGCTCCTAATAATGAACTCATTGGTCAGCCGGCTCCAGTAGCTCTTCCAACGGAAGGCGACGCTGCAATAGAAGGCTCGAAAAAACTGAATACTAGCGATGGCGAATCCATGCTGACAGTCTATAAAACATTTGATTCCGTTGATTGGAAGCTGCTGGGCCTCATTCCGGTAGATACGTTGGTAGAGGATGCAAAAGTCATTCGCAATATGACCATTATTACTGCAATTGTAGCTGTATTCCTTGCGATTGCGATTGGCTTCCTCGTAATTAAAACGATTGCACAGCCACTAACGAACTTGCGCAATTTGATGAACGAGGGGCAGCGGGGCAATTTGACGGTTCGTTCTGCTATTCGCAAACGTTCCGATGAAATCGGCGAGCTGAGTGACAGCTTCAACGATATGATGACGCAAATTACCAATTTGGCGAAGCAGGCTACGCAATCTGCGGATACTGTGCTGCATACGGCAGGCGAGCTGACGGATGTATCACGGAAGACCGCGATCTCTTCACGGGAAATATCAGTCGCAACCGAAGAAATCGCAAATGGCGCTTCAAGCCTTGCTGTTGAGGCAGAGCGCGGCAGCGATTTGAGCGGCAATATTTCGACGCAGATGGAAACGGTGAAGCAGGCGAATGCGGAAATTGTGCGTGCAGCTGGTGAGGTAGAGAAGGCGAGTGAGCGCGGAGCGGCCTACATGGGCGAGCTGAGCCATAAGACTGGACAGACCGAGCAAATGACCCGCTCTATGGTGGAGAAGGTAGACAGCCTTAAAGACAGCACAGGCTCTATCGTTAAAATTTTGGATGTATTGAACA
Organism: Paenibacillus sp. Leaf72; assembly: GCF_001422685.1. NCBI lineage: Bacteria > Bacillati > Bacillota > Bacilli > Caryophanales > Paenibacillaceae > Paenibacillus > Paenibacillus sp. Leaf72. The sequence continues at coordinate 482,536 of NZ_LMLV01000030.1, forward strand.
ATTTGACGAAGCAAACAAATATTTTGTCCTTGAATGCGGCGATTGAAGCGGCGCGGGCAGGTGCAGCGGGCAAAGGCTTTATGGTTGTAGCTGATGAAATCCGCAAGCTGGCTGATCAATCCCGTCAATCGATTGATGTCGTAGGACAAATCACGGAAAAAATCCAAGAGGAAATTGACAATACGGTTAGCGTATTGTCGGATGCCTATCCTTTATTCCAGGAGCAAATCGTTTCTGTGAAGCAAGCGACAGATATTTTCGTAGGTGTACAGGAACAGATGGTGCAGTTTGTACACAAGCTGGATTCAGTAACGGACTCCATCGGGGAGCTGGACAAGTCGCAGGAGGTATTGTCCGAGGCGATGACGAATGTCAGCGCAGTAGCAGAGCAGTCTTCGGCGACATCGGAAGAGGTAGCTTCCCTCAGCAGCGAGCAGCTTAGCATTAGTGACGGTCTCGTCAGCTTGTCGGAAGAGCTGGGCAGCGTATCGCGCGAGCTGAAAGATTCGCTCGCGAAATTCAAAATCGAATAGCAAGCTGTATATTAAGCCGTTTGAACGGGGTGCTTTCCCGTTCAAACGGCTTTTTTTAAAATATAAGAATTTATAAGTTTCACACGTATAAATAAGCTTATATTTCTCGGAATGAAACGCGCCGCACTGTCAAAGGACGGCGGCAGCCGTTTCACCTTGAACCATGGTAAAAAAGCGAAACGGAATGAAAAGGTTGTGCTGGAGAAGCGTCAGCGTACGTTTTTGCCCTTGCATTTCTACATATAGAGGCTTATTTGAAGAAATGCGAGGAGTAATGGCGATCGGAAGCCAAGCTTTTCATGCAGGGAAGCCCGTTTTCACCCTAATACACATATTTGCGCTGGGCCCAATAACTGAAAAGGAAAATAGAGGCCTCGGTCAGCAGTTTGGCGATAACAAGGGGAATAATCAGCGTTTCATTATAAAAATATAGCAAGCCATAATTTAAGAGCAGCACAAGGATGACCAGCGAAAAATATTTAGGCAGCGACTGATGAAGCTTGGATACTTTGCCGCCCGTGAACACGTACTTTCGGTTCATTGTATAGTTGAAGATGGAGCTGCATAATCTTGCTGCAACGACAGATAAGAATAGATTGTGGCTAATACTTTGAATAAGAAATAATAGCGTGAAGTCTAGCAGCGCCGACAGCAGGGATGACGTGCTGAACATTATAATCGGCAAATAAATGCGGAAAGAGTCGATCAGCGGACGAAAATGGGAGGATTTATTATGATCCAAATATACGGTGTCGATAAATTCCTCGGTAATTTTATATCCATCCCGATGGGCGGTCAGCAGCATGTTCATTTCATATTCAAACCGTTCGCCGGGAATCTGGCATAGCCAGTCCAGCATTGCAAGTGAAAAGCCGCGCAAGCCGGTTTGCGTATCATAAATTTTAGTGCCCGTAGTGAGGGAGAAGACTGACCGAGTGACCGAGTTGCCAAAGCGGCTGCGCAGTGGAATGGTTCCACTGAAACGACGGCTGCCCAGCACAATGCCTGGCGTTGTCTGGCTGAGCAGCTTTTCGAAAATCCGCTTAATGTCATGGGGCAAATGCTGCCCATCACTATCCGCACAGACGACATGGCCCGGCAAACCGGCTTCTTGGATATAGCCGAACCCTGTTTTCAAGGCGCGTCCTTTCCCGAGGTTGACCTCGTGGGTTATAACGGTACAGCCGGACGCTTCAGCCGCTTCGAAAATTTCGCGGTAGCTGGGCCCGCTCCCGTCATCGACAATGACGATGGGCTCAAGCTGGAACGCATGCAGCTGCTGGATCAAATCAAGCAGCCTATGATCAGGCTCGTAGGACGGAATTAATATAGTCATAATGATTACTCCTCTCCAATGTAAAGGATGTCGCTGACGCCACGCTCCTGGTTTTTGCCAAGCGGATTATTGACAACTCTGCCCATAAAATACATCGTCGATGAACCGCCGCCATCTAAGTTGTACGCTTCTGTAGCTCCAAGACCCGCCATGACGTCAGCAAGCTCGGTCAGTGTCATTCCGCGGCTGTATCCTTCCTTCCGCCCGTCTACCACGACAAACACATAATGGTTCGGGGCAATCATGCCGATCGCAGTTCTTGGATTCGCATTTTGAATGGAGCGGTTGCCAAAATTGGTATCGATTTTAACATTGCTGAAATCACTAGTGATTTTGCCATCTTGAATCAGGATCGGCCCGAATGACAGCGTATTGATGACACCTTCTGCAAGCAGGTCAGAGGAAGAAGTTTCTGTTTCGTCATAGGTTTGGATCGTTCCGTCATCCAGCAGTGCCAGCGCATCCCGCACCGGTTCATCGCGATATACGGTGCCGTTGCGAATAATAACTCCGTCGTCACGGAAGCCATAATAATCGCCGTTGATTGCAAAAATAGCATGATTGCTGGAAGCGATGACCGATGTATCCTCCACAATATTCGTTCCAAAGCTGTTATCGGCGAATGCGGAGCGCAGACTGCTGGCAGCTTTAACGGTGACATCTGCGACATAATACGTAATCAGGTCTGAGCCAGAGCCGGTCTGCACTTGGTTGATTTTGATTTGGATATCGTCACTGGTGTAATTCCAGTCATCTGAAGTGGCTTGAACATCAGTAGTTGCGGCCGTTTCGTTTGAGCTGGTGGATGCGGCTGTATTGTCTGTTACGACGACTTCAACGTGCTTGATCAAATAACGGTCTGCGAGACCATATGTCAATGAGCCAAGGCCTAAGAGCGTTACGATCGTTGCAATCAGCCATATCCGTTTCTTCTTTTTGGTTGCCTTCTTGTGCGTCTTCATAATAGAAGCATCACCTCTTCTTGTAAGTTCTTGATGGCTATCATACTTGGGCTACCTTAAATGAAACTGAACTATTTTTTTGGCAGCTGGAGCAGGGGCAGAAGGGCTTAAGGAATGGGAGATGCTGATTATGCGTTGGCATTAAGGCCATACTGAAAGGAAAAGGGGGCTGCGGTAATGGTCAGGCGACGTGCAGCAATTGTAGCAATATTTTTAACGGTTATAATGGCAGGTTATTTGATCCGGCTGGCGACGCTGCAATTGGTGCCAAGCTTGGCGCAGCCCGCTGTACAGACAATTGGCAAGCATACCGACTGGAAGCATAAGGCAGCCATTCAGCGGCAGCGAAATTTGGTGCTCGATTCAGGACGCGGCGATTTTATTGATCGTTATGGAAGCGCCATTACAGGGGAAAGCTATTCTGTATTGGCGCTGTTTCCAGTGGAGAGCAAGGCACGGGGAGATGCGGCAGAGCTGCGCAAACTGGCGAAGCTATTACATGTGTCCTACGAACAATTAGTGGAAAAATGGGATACGCTGAAGGGTGCCGATTTTTGGCGGGAGGACGGACAGAAAGCGCCTTTGAGCTTGTCCGCGAGCCAACTGGCTGGACTTTCGCAGCTCCATATTAATGGAGCCAAGGTGCTCCCTTATCACAATCGGTATTTGCCGCAGTTTAATGCCAGACAAGCTATTGGCTTTATAAGCCAGCACCCGGAATGGCTGGAGCAGGCCTATGGGGCGGATCTGGCGTCAGGCAAGCGCAAGCTGACAGATGAAATCGGTGGGGCTGGACTTGAAAAATCGCTGGATACGCTGCTCAGAGGCAACGGACCCACGTCGGTATCTTTTTTTCTCGATGGAAAGCACCATCCGCTGCAGGGGCTGGGTCTGCGGGTTTTTCAGCCGGATAGCGAATATTATCCACTGAAGGTAAAGACGACGCTGGATTTAAAGCTCCAGCAGCAGCTTGAGCTTTATGCGGATGCAAATGGCTTGAAAGCAGGAGCGATCGTCGTGCTGGATGCGCAAAATGCAGATATCGTCAGCATGGTATCTCGGCCGCAGATGAACCCGCAGCAGCTGGATCGCAATGAGGCAACCGATTGGTCGAATCATGCGCTCCAAGCGGTTGCTCCGGGTTCGATTTTTAAGCTCGTAACGGAAGCGGCGGCGCTTGAGGCTGGTGTTGTCGACGAAAAAGAAGTGTTCACATGCAGCGGGAAGTATGGAAAATATGGTTTAACGTGCTGGAAGCAAGACGGCCACGGAAGCTTGACGCTTGAGGAAGGATTAGCCCAGTCCTGCAACATCGTGTTTGCAACGCTTGCTGAGCGGCTGAGCGGCTATGAGCTGTATCAGACCGCGGCGGCGCTTGGCATTGGTGCACCGGCTGGCTGGCATGCCGAATCAGCATTTGGCCCGTTTGCCGGGCGTTTGCGGCTGCTTGGCGAGGAGGAAGGCGGACAGTTATTTGCTGCGAGCATTTGGCAGCAATTGCAGGACAAGCCTACCCTTGACGTAGACGGGGGCATTATGGCTCAAAGCGGTATCGGCCAACGGGATGTCAGGATGACGCCGCTGCAGGCGGCGAATTTGGTCGTGACGATTTTGCATGGCGGTCAGCGGCTGGAGCCGCGAATCGTGAGTGAAATCCGTTATGCGAACGGGCAGCTGATGGTGGAGCTGAAGCCCCTGCAGGCCAAGCAGGCAGGGACGCCGATACATCCGAGAACCGCAGGCATGCTGCTGGAAGGGATGAAGGCGGTCACTGAGCGTGGAACGGGCCGCTCTATTCGCGACGGTCTATGGCCCGTTGCCGGGAAGTCCGGTACGGCACAGACGCTGCTCAGCGGGAAGGAGCGCGTCCACCAGTGGTTCATCGGCTACGGACCGACAAATACGCCGCGATACGCCGTCGCCGTGCTTGCTGAGAACCGAAGTCCTGGTACAAGCAATCAGGCGACGAAGCTGTTTCGCGGCGTCATGGATATTATAGCGAAGCGGTAAAGCGAATTTAAACGCTTGGAGGAACTGGCGGGCTGCCTGGGCCTCCAGCATCTGGAGGCGGCACCTGGTTGTCGAATTCGCCTTGCGGCGCTCTGATCCAGCGATGGAAGAAGCCTTGGTCATATAAGGTTTTGAGCAAAATAATGAGCACGGGCGATAAGATGACACCAGCAATGCCGAACAGCTTGAGCGAAATAATCATAAACGCCAGCATCGTAAATGCAGATACGCCGAGCGTATCTCCGGTAATTTTTGGCTCCAACAGCTGTCTCGCCAGTACGACGACGAGATACAATACGGACAGCCATACCGCAAGCGAGGTGTGCCCCACAATAAACAAATAAATAACCCAAGGAATGAAGATTGTACCTACGCCAAGCAGCGGCAGCACATCAAAAATAGCGGAGATGACGGCGACGACAAGGGCATTTTTGACACCGAGCAGCAGCAGGGCGATGAAGATGACGAAAAACGTAATCGTAATCATCTTGGTTTGTGCCTTCAGATAGCCGGTAATGCCTTTCAATACATTTTCACGCAAAAAGAAAAAGGCTTTCTTAAACGTTTTTGGCGTTTTATCCGCCGCTGTTTTTTTCCAGTCATTAATTTCAATACTAAGGAAATAAGCTAATATAATACCGACCAGAAAGTTAAACATAAAGCTGGAAAATGAGGAGACGTAGCCAACGGTTCCGGCAAACAGCGTTTTGACCAAATTCGGCACATATTCGGCAGCACCCTGGATGTATTCCGTAATTTGCGTGACGAGCTCAGGCGGGAGGGCCTGAATTTTATTTTGCACCTGTGAAGTGCGAAGCTCCACCTGTTCCTTGAGAATGGTCTCATATTCCGGCAGCTTGTCCAGAAACTCGGAGCCCTGCTTCGAAATAATGTAACCGAGCCCGGAGAAGGCGGAAAGAATAAGAATGGAAAACAATAAAATCGATATGCCTGAAGCGATGGATTTCTTAATGCCGATCTTGTTCAGCCTGCGTGCCAGCGGCTCAATGCACATAAAAATAACAAAGGAGAAAATGATAGGTGTAGCCAATCGATAAAAATGACTAAAGGCAAGCATAATTAAATAAACCGTTAGTGCGATTAGTGCAATGTCGAATGCGGTTCGCCAATATTTTTTATAAAACGGTAGCATAACTGAAAACCTCTCTTTTCCAATTTCGTATATCTCGCTTTGATTGTACTATAATTTTAATTTTGCTGCCTATTTTTTGATGCCTTATGATACAATTAAAGTTATCGTTGTTGGATTATCGCCGATTCCATGCAGCAAAAATTTTAATAACGGTGGGGAAACATATATGGAGAACTTGGTTGTCTGGACTCTTTATTTTTTCTCGTTCTACGCTTTCCTCCCTGCTTTTATCAGTCGTACTTTCGGATTTCGGGTTTTTAAGAAAGGCCTGGTAAAGAAGGAAATTGCCCTTACCTTTGACGATGGCCCGGATGCTGTCTATACGCCAAAGCTGCTCGAGTTGCTGGCTCGCTATGATGCGAAAGCGACTTTTTTCATCGTTGGCGCACATGGCGAAGCGCACCCGGAGCTGTTACGCAAAATACATGAGGAAGGTCATACGCTTGGCATACACAATTATGTTCATCGAACAAATTGGTTTATGCGGCCAAGGTCCGTCAAGCGTCAGATCGAGCGTACATGCGAAATAATACGAGAGGCAACGGGGAGCCGTTCCAATTATTATCGGCCTCCTTGGGGCATTATCAATGTGTTTGATTTTGCTGGCATTGGACATTTGCAAATTGTATTATGGTCGTCGATGTTCGGCGATTGGAACAAGAGGCTGGGCGCTGAGCGGCTTAAGCGAAAAATGCTAAAGAAGCTCCGCCCTGGCGAAGTGCTGCTGCTCCATGATTGCGGGCAAACGCCTGGAGCCCATCACGAGGCTCCTGCTCATATGCTGGTCGCCCTTGAAGCTTATTTGCAGGAAGGCCGCAAGCAAGGTTTTCGTTTTGTTGCGATTGAAGAAATGATTAAGCTGACAGAACGGGCGAAGGAGCGCCAGCTGTCTTGGTGGAAAAAATCACTTATAACGCTGTGGCTGCAGTATGAGCGAGTATTCCATTTCCTGTTTCAGCTTAAGCAGGTAGGGGAGGATTCACCACCGGCGTTCTATTATCGTACGATTGCTTACAGCGGTCAACCGATTGAGCTTGCAGATGGCCAGCGTTTAAACAAGGGAGACCGCGTTGTGGAGCTGCATTTTGACAACCGCAAGCTGTCTGGCATTGCCGCAGAAGCGGCAACGCCACTTGCCGCTGGAATTCGGATGCTGCGAGAAGTCGAAGCTGCATTGCCTATGCTTGCCAGCCAATTAGCGCATGATCCAGCGGCAGTGGAGGCGAAGGCGCTGTATGGCATTACGATGATTCATCAGGGAGCCGATCGGTTTGGCTTTGAGGTGTTCCCTTTGCCTAACGGTCTATTTGCTCGCACGACCCGAATTTATTTGCGGCTGCTCATGCGCGTGTTGACGAAGAAACAACGAAATAAGAAAAGCAAACAGCGCAGAAAAGCGCTTGATCCTTGTTTGCTGCTCATGCCAATGAGCAAAATGCAAGCTTATCAAAATATGCATGCAGCACTGCTGCGCGTCAGCTCCGGGCAAGAGGCGAACTTGCATAAGACGCAAACTGCAGCAGTGGATTCTGTTTCTGTGGATGGCAGCACCTCTGCCATATAATTGAGCTCCGGCGTCTGTTTACAGGCAGCCGGAGTTTTCAAATAGAGAAAAAGGTGCGTTTGGTGGACTGCGTTGGTAGGTATAGTAACGACCACTTAATTATAGAGGAGGCTATCCCAGCATGGGGGGAACCGACATCTGATGAATATTTAATTCAACAGATTGCAAGGCAAGATGCATCCGCGCTTGAGCAGTTGTACGATCGTTATGAACGTCCCGTCTATTCATTCGTTTATCGCATGTTGAAGGATGCTATGGCGTCGGAGGAAGTGGTGCAAGAGCTGTTTGTGCGGATATGGAATGCGGCTTCACGGGTTGAAGCCGAGGAGGCATCCGGAAAGATCAGCACCTGGATTTTTGCAATCGCGCGCAACCTTGCAATCGATTGGATTAGAAAGCAAGAAAGACGCCCACAGCAGGTTCAGGGAGAGATGATCCTGGAGCGAACCGTCGATCCGCTTATAACGGAACAGGTCGTTGAGGACCGCATGCTAGGGGAAAAAATGAAAGAAGCCATTGGACAGCTGAATGATGACCAGAAACAGGTTGTTGAATGGATCTATTATATGGGCTATACGCAGCAAGAGGTAGCGGACAAGCATCAAATTCCGCTTGGTACCGTTAAAAGCAGAGTCAGGCTGGCGCTACGCCAGCTTCGCAAACGGTTTGAACATACATGGAAGGAGGGAGTGCGGCAATGATTAAACCTAATGATTCACTTTGTGATGACGTGGAGATGTATGCAATTGGTGGCCTCGATGCAAAAGCAGCACAGCAATTTGAACATCATTTGTCGCATTGCCAGCAATGCAGGAGGACGTTGGAAGAGTTGCAGCCTATAATCACTCGTCTGCCCCTTGCAGTTGATTCGGTAGAACCCCCAGCCGGTATGAAGCAGCGTATTCTGGCTGCTGTGCTGCAATCTGAGCCAGCGACAGACCCTACCCCTTCGCGGGCAACGGCAGTCGTCGCGGAGAATGAACCGTCGCTCGGTCAAACGCAGCAGCATACAGCGGAAACACAGGCACAATTGCGAAAACGTTGGATTGTTCGTGTTATGACCGGTGTCGCGGCTTCGTTTGTTATTCTTTCGGGCTTTTTATTGCAGCAGGTTAACCACCTAAGAAATGAAACGGCTGATTTATCGAGCCAACTGGAGCAGCTGCAGCAGCAGATTGCGGCGGCGGAAAGTCCAGCTGCTGCTTCACAGGTGAACGGTGTCGTTTCGCTTAAGCCGGCGGAAGCAGGCATTGTAGCCGAGGGGCGGGCGACGATTAGCGTCGACAGCAAAGGGATGCATTTGATCATTCAGGTCGAGCAGCTGCCTAAGCTTCAAGGCGATGAAGCATTCCAGGTTTGGCTGCTTAAAGATGGCAAGCCGGTTAATGCGGGAACGTTTCTGCCGAATGAAGGGGTAGGGGCGCTTTATTTTACCTTTAATCCGGATGAATATGATCAAATTGCTATTACGCAGGAGCCGGATGCGAACGGGGTAGAGCCTAGAGGCTCGATGGTGCTTGCAGGAGTTTTGAGCCAAAGCGAGACGTCGAGCTCCTAATTGCAAGCTGGCCAGCTAGAGTAGCTCATTTTAAGCGGCAAATCGGCGTGACCATACAAAAAAAGCATGCTCGTTCGCAGTTAATGCGGATAAGCGTGCTTTTTCGTTATTCATTTATATAAGGGGAAAAAGAAAAGCAGCGCCGAAGCGCTGCTTGCTTTTAACTACATTTTCATTACGCCGCCACGGCTGGCGTTTGTAACGAGGTGGGAATAACGCGCGAGATAACCGCGTTTGATTTTTGGTTCGAAGCCCGGCCATGCAGCACGGCGTTTCTCGAACTCCTCGTCGCTGATCAATACGTTCATGCCACGGTTGTTCATATCCAGCTCAACGATATCGCCGTCTTGTACGAAAGCGATTGGTCCGCCTTCAGCCGCTTCCGGTGAAACGTGGCCGATACTGATGCCGCGGGATGCGCCGGAGAAGCGGCCATCGGTTACGAGACCGACTTTAGCGCCAAGGCCCATGCCAGCGATTTGCGAAGTAGGAGCGAGCATTTCTGGCATGCCAGGGCCGCCTTTAGGTCCTTCATAACGAATGATGACAACATGTCCTTCTTTAACTTTGCCGTTAGCGATGCCAGCAAGAGCTTCATCCTGGGAATCAAAGCAAATAGCAGGACCTTTATGATAGCCGTTAACCGATTTGTCGATCGCGCCGACTTTGATGATTGCGCCGCCTGGAGCAAGGTTGCCGAACAATACAGCAAGTCCGCCACGCTCACTATGCGGATTATCAATGGTTCGAATAACGTCGGTATTTTGAATTTCACAGCCCTCTACGTTTTCGCGCAGCGTCTTGCCCGTTACAGTGATGCAATCGCCATGCAGAGTGCCTTCTTTTTTGAACATTTCATTTAGTACAGCACTAACGCCGCCAGCAAGATGCACATCTTCGATGTGGTAATCGGAAGCCGGAGCGATTTTAGCCAAATGCGGCACACGCTCTGCGATTTCATTGATGCGCTCGATTGGGTAGTCAATGCCTGCTTCATGTGCAAGTGCCAGCGTATGAAGAACGGTATTTGTGGAACCGCCCATTGCCATATCAAGGGCAAAAGCATTATCGATCGTATCTTTCGTTACGATATCGCGAGGCTTGATGCCAAGCTCAATCAGCTTCATCAGTTGAGTAGCCGATTGCTTAACAAATTCCCTGCGCTCAGGTGCTACGGCAAGAATCGTGCCGTTGCCTGGAAGCGCGAGGCCAAGGCCTTCAGCAAGACAGTTCATCGAGTTGGCTGTGAACATGCCTGAGCATGAGCCGCAAGTCGGACAGCCGAACTGTTCAAGCTCCAGCAAGCCCTTATCATCGATGATGCCTGCTTGGTAAGCGCCAACGCCTTCAAAAACGCTGGAGAGCGAGATCGAGCGGCCGTCGGATGTTTTACCTGCTTTCATCGGTCCGCCGCTGACGAACAGCGTCGGGATGTTGACGCGAAGCGCGCCCATCATCATGCCCGGTGTAATTTTGTCGCAGTTTGGAATGCAGACCATGCCGTCGAACCAGTGCGCATTTACAACGGTTTCTACGGAGTCGGCAATAATTTCGCGGCTCGCCAGCGAGTAGCGCATGCCGATGTGTCCCATAGCGATTCCATCATCAACGCCAATCGTGTTGAATTCAAAAGGAACGCCGCCAGCATCGCGAATCGCTTGTTTAACCAGCTTGCCGAATTCCTGCAAATGAACGTGACCAGGTACAATATCAATATAGGAATTACAAACAGCAATAAAGGGCTTGTCGAAATCTTCCTCCGCTACTCCCGCTGCACGCAGCAAACTGCGGTGGGGTGCACGGTCAAATCCTTTTTTTATCATGTCTGAACGCATCTTCTTAGGTGCCATTAAAATTCCCTCCTGTATGAAAAGTCGATACCTTTGAGTTTAACACAGAGGACAAGCATTGGCTAGTAATGTTGATGGACTTATATGCTTTAAACGGCTTCTGGCTTGGCTATCAAGGAAAAACAAGCTATAGTAGTAGGAAAAGTATAATTATCGTGGTTTTCATATGGCTAGAAAAAAATTTTTCATTAGGCCGTGAAGAAATCCAGTATCGTGAGGGATATAGATGAAACAGGAAAATTCGGAAACAAGAATAAAAAAAATGCGCGAGATGGATGAGGCTTTTCGCCAGCTCAGACGGCTAATCCATGCGGAGTGGAATCGTTTTAATGTGAAAGGGCTGGGCATGACGGATGCAAAGATGGTTTTGCTTTTGTCCGAGCATGGGCCGCAGAAAGCGTCAGTTATGGCGGAATTGCTGCAAATTACGAGCGGTGCGGTCACGGGTATCGCCGATCGTTTAATTAATTTTGGCTATATTGACCGTGAACGCAGCGAAGAGGACCGCCGTATTGTGCTGCTCACCATAACGGATGAAGGACGGCAGTTGGTTGATGGCATTATGCGCGTCCGCGAAGATCTCATGCTCAGGCTGTATGAAGGGTTTTCGCTGGAGGATATGGACATTACGGTGAGCATGTTCACGAGAATGAGTGAAAATTTGGAGCGCAAGCGCGAGGACAGCAGCGACGCTTAAAACCCGCAGAAAGGCTGGGCTGTCGCCTGCTTGCAGATCATTTTCAACAGCGTTCACATCAAAAAAAGGGATTCGCTTCGTTTTCACGAAGGAATCCCTTTTTATCACTAGAAGATTGGCCTTATGCTTATAGACCTTCGCCATTCAAGTAGTTATGGAATGGCTTGTCTACCCAGAACGTATAGGATTTAATGTTGACAGCTGGATCGAGCTTGCGGAAGCCCTCTACGATATTTTTCGACTGATCATTCAGCGAGAAGGACTGGGCATAATAATAGCCGGTGCCCGTAATTTTATTGTTCGTAATGACCTCGTATTCATCAAGCTTGGTTGAAGAATAGTAAAGAGGCTGGAACCATGAGCCATAAATCAGGCCCGGCTGATCGGCTTTGTCTTTTTTCGCATATTGCAAAATAATAGGCTGGAAGCGGGCTTTATCCGCTGCATTGTTGAATTCAAAGGCGATATCGAATTCCTTCGCATACGTAATATAATTGCCATTCTCGATTTGAACCACTTTATAGTTTTCAGTGTCCTTTGTTGGCGGCTCGCCCCATTCCTTCATGAAGACGTAGGCGGATGTTTTTGGCTCAAGCTGAACTTTGGCGTCAATGCCTTCGCTGCGCAGCAGACCGATAAGCTGGATGACATGCTTGAGGTCGCTGTGTCCATAAGTAAGGGATAGCGATGGCGTGAAGTTGGCGTCAAAACGCGCATCCTTCAAGTTGTAGCCCGTTACCAAATTATTTTTGAGCGCCGTATCTACAATCGTTTGCAGCTCTGGTGCTTGAATAATATTGGACGTTTTGAAAGCATCATTCAATTGGGCGTAAATCGTGCTATCGTTGATGTTTCCGATGAAGTGCTTGTATTCCCCTTTAAAGGAAAGAATTTGCACGATTAGCGTTTCGGCAAGCTGCGGCGTCAGCCCTTTGCCTTTGATCGCATTGTACTGGGAGGCTGGCAGCAAGCCCGTATCTACGGCTGCGGCAAGCTCCTGCGATGCTGCTGTTCCTAGTGAGGAAGCCGGAATGTTCAGCTTCTTCAGACCAGCTGTTATTTTCGCTTGCGGGTATGTATGGGCAAGCTCCTGCAATCCCGCTGCTTTAACCGCGATATACAAAGCGGAAGCTGCTGTCAATTTTTGCTCAGCGTTTACGGTTGTTGAAGTAAGAATGCCTTGTTTATGTAGGGCAGCTGCTGCAGCATAATAAGGGCTGGTCTCAGCCAAATCGGTGAAGGCAGGAAGCTCTTCCGGCTGCTCCAGCTTAAGCGCATCAGCTACCGCTTTAATGAACTGTCCTTTTGTAATCGTGCTGGTGGTGAAAGCTATGCCAAACTTTTCTTTAAGGAACAGCTTGGCTTCTGATGAAGCAGCAGTAGTTGCTGTGCTTGTTGCTGTTGTAGTAGAAGCAGCTGCATAAATAGGAACAGCGGATGATAAAGCAATGGATAGGGCCAGAGAAGCGGACAATAAGGATCTGGTTAGTGCAGGATATTTTGTACTCATAAATTCCCTCCGGTATTGGATAATATTTTCCAAATCATATTAAATGACTCGGAATAGTACGATTATACTAGCATTGTTACAATTTTGTGTCAACATCGTATTTTTATAACTAACTTTCATGAAAATCATGTAGAATAAACAAGAGTTTTGTCGAAAATTCGCTATTGACAAAATCCGATAAGCTTACTAGGATAAAGAGAAAAATACTAGTTATTTTAAGGGAGAGAAACGTACACAGATGAAAAAGACACTGGCGTTAACATTTTCAATATTGATGGTTGTCGTTTTACTGGCGGCTTGCGGCTCGAATGGAACAAACAACAGCAGCACCGGTACGAATACGGGCACGGCTACAAATGCTGGAACAGCAACAGCTTCTCCTGAAAATGCAAAGCAAAAACGCGTAGCGCTCGTGCTTCCTGAGCAAATCGGCGTTAACCCGTTTTTCGCATCAATGGATGAAGGCTTCAAAAGAGCCGGTGAAGAATTTAATGTAGAAGTGAAAACGATTGAGTCGACAGACCCTGCAGCATTCGAGCAAAACCTGCGCGCAGCGGTAGCTGACAATTACGATCTGATTATTACAGCAACTTTCCAAGCGGAGGATGCCCTTAATAAAGTAGCTCCAGAAAATCCGGACAAGCCATTCGCGATTATCGATACAGTCGTGGATCAGCCGAACGTACGCAGCGTCGTATTCCGTGAGCAGGAAGCTGCTTACTTGCTAGGCGCAGCTGCTGGCCTCTCCACTAAAACGAATGTAGTTGGCGCAGTAGTGGCAATGGATACACCACTGCTTAAGAAATACACATATGGTTTTGAGCAAGGACTTAACAGCACAAACCCAGATGCAAAATTCTTGGTTAACTATGTAGGTAATTTCAACGATTCGGCAAAAGGCAAGGAGCTTGCGCTGCTGCAATATTCCCAAGGCGCAGATTTCGTAGCGGGCATGTCGGCTGTTGGCGATCTTGGCGTATTTGAAGCAGCGAAGGAAAAAGGCCTGTACGCTTCCGGTCAAGATATCGACCGTACGGAGCTTGATCCTGAGCATATCGTCCTTTCCCAATTGAAAGGTACAGATGCAGTAGCTTATGAAACGGTAAAAGCATTCGCAAACGACCAATTCGACTTTACAGCGACTGACTACGGCTTGAAGGAAAAAGGTGTAGGTCTTACATTCGTAACACAAGACAGCAAATCAGCGCTAAGCCCATTTGTTGGCGAAGACACGATTACAAAAGTGAAAGCCATTGCCGATGATATTATTTCAGGCAAAATCGTCGTAGAGCTTCCAGCGGCGAAATAAGAAGATGCACCGGCTGCCAGCGGGCAGCCGGTTTGCTTGTTTTTGAAATATAGGAAAGTATATGATTTCGCCATACTTTCTCTATATTTCTCGGACTGAAACGCCGCGCGCCGTCAAAAGACGGCTTTCGGCCGTTTCACCTTGGTTTATTGTGAGAGGAGAGCTGCCCGCATGCTGCTGCAAATGAATAAGATTACAAAATCCTACGGAGCGCTAAAGGCCAATAGCGAAGTGGATTTTTCGCTGCGTAAAGGGGAAATTCATGCGCTAGTCGGAGAAAATGGCGCTGGAAAAACGACATTGATGCGTATTTTGTACGGCATGGAGACGCCGACTTCTGGCAGCATCGTTGTAGATGGCAAGCAGGTGGCGTTTCATAGTCCATCGGATGCCATTAGCAGTAAAATCGGAATGGTGCATCAGCATTTTATGCTCTTTCCGACGTTCACTATTTCTGAAAATATCGTCATTGGCCGCGAGCCTGCCAAGGCAGCACGCTTTGACCGCAAGCAAGCGGCACTGATAACAGAGCAATTGGGCGCTTCTTATGGCATGCCGGTTGATCCGTGGAAAAAGGTAGAGGATTGCTCGCTAGGCTTGCAGCAGCGTGTAGAAATATTGAAGGTGCTGCATCAGGGAGCAGAAATCATTATTTTGGATGAGCCGACGGCAGTGCTGACTCCTCTTGAGGTCAAGGAGCTGCTGGTTGCGATCAAGCGGCTGGCGGCACAAGGCAAAAGCTTCATTCTGATCAGCCATAAGCTGCAGGAAATTATGGATGTAGCTGACCGCATTACGGTGCTGCGTGACGGCAAGCTTAGCGGTACGGTCAATGTTGCGGATACGAGCATTGAAGAGCTGTCCCGGATGATGGTTGGCCGCGAGCTGCTGGATTTGCAGAAGGAAGCCCCGGCTAGTGGCGAGAAGGTGCTGGAAGCGGTGCAGCTAACGATAAAAGACGAGCATGGGAAGCCGAAGCTTGATCAAGTGAGCCTCAGCGTTCACGCTGGAGAAATTGTGGGCATCGCCGGTATTTCTGGCAATGGGCAATCGGAGCTGCTGCAGGCGATTTCAGGACTTGCCCCTGTCGATTCTGGCAAAACTCTGCTGCGGGGCAAAGATGTTACGGGCGAGTCTGTACGCAGTATTCGTGAGCAAGGGCTTGCTCATATACCAGAGGACCGCTATCAATGGGGCGTGGCGAAGGATGCGACGGTGCTGGAAAATGGCCTTATGGGCCACGCCAGCCGCTATCAGCGCGGAGGCGTATTGCGCGGCGCGGCGATTCGCCAGCTCGTAAGCGGCTGGGTCGAGCGTTTTGGCATCAAGACAGGCTCGATTCATACGAAGGCGCAGTATTTATCGGGAGGCAATTTGCAGAAGCTGATTGTGGCTCGCGAGCTTGCCCAGGAAACACCATTTTTAATTGCGGCGGAGCCTACCCGTGGCGTCGATATCGGCGCGATGGAAATTATTCATGGCGAGCTGTTGAAGCGGCGGGCTGCTGGCGGGGCGATTTTGCTCGTGTCATCTGAGCTGACGGAAATACTAAAGCTGTCCGACCGCGTGCTCGTTATGAATGAAGGCCGAATCGTCGGCGAATTGCCGGGCTTAACGGCTACGGAAGAAGAAATTAGTCTGTTAATGGCGGGAGGATAAACGGGTGGACAAGCTTAAAGGAATACTGGGGGCGTTAATGCAGCCGCTTCTCGCCATCGTTGTCGGTCTCGGAGCGGGCGCCATCGCTATCGCGATTGTTGGCGGTTCTATAACCGAGACATATGCCGAGATGTGGAAGGGCGCTTTCGGCAGTTTTTATTTTTTCACCAATACATTAAGCCGCGCTACACCTATTATGTTGATAGGGCTTGGAGTGGCGCTCGCCTTCCGCGCAGGCTTTTTCAATATGGGCTCCGAAGGACAAATGGTACTCGGCGCGCTAAGCGCCGCAGTGACCGCGATTTATTTGCCGGGGCCAGCTTGGCTTAAGCTTGTCGCAGCGCTGCTGGCCGGCGTCATTGCTGGCGGGCTATGGTCCGCTTTTGCCGGATGGCTGGATGCCCGGTTTCGCATGAACTTATTGATTACGACCTTATTGCTCAATTATATAGCGTCCTTATTTGCCGGCTATGTCGTTTCCTACCCATTGATGGACAGATCCGGCTCCGCAGCAATGGCGCAGACGGTTATGGTAGATAAAAGCGTGTGGCTGCCAAAGCTGTTTCAAGGGATGAGCCTGCATGCAGGGTTTTTGTTTGCGCTCATTGGGGCTATAGCGCTTGCCTGGTTTATGCGCTATATGGTTAAAGGCTATGAAATTCGCATGATGGGCGGAAATCCGTTATTCGCAAGCTATGGCGGCGTTAATCGCGGAAGGCTGATGCTGTACAGCATGTTCGTCAGCGGCGGTTTTGCTGGTCTTGCCGGAGCCGGAGAGGTGCTGGGCACGCAATACCGTTATTTGGATGGCGCACTTACCTCTCCGGGGTATGCCTGGTCAGGTATTATGGCGACGCTGCTAGCCGGATCGAATCCGCTAGGCACGGCGCTCGCTGCCATATTGCTGGCTGCGCTGCAAACTGGCGGCATGGGCGTCGAGCGCAATACCGATGTGCCGCTGGAAGTATCAAGCATTATTCAGGCCGTACTTATTTTGTTTATTTCCGCAAAGTTTACTTATTCGTTCTTTAAGAAAAAGAAGAAGGCGGGGGCTTAAGGTGGATCAGCTGTTTGATGTTTCCCTGTTCGCTTCGACACTCCGCATGATTACGCCGATTTTGCTTGCAGCGCTCGGCGGTGCGTTATGCGCGCGGGTCGGCCTGTTTAACGTCGGTTTGGAAGGGCTCATTCTTATTGGCGCCTTCTCGGCGATTGTCGGCAACCATTTGACGGGCAACGTGTGGCTTGCAGTATTGTTCGCTATCGTCTGCGTGCTCGTGTTCTCCTTATTGCTTGCTTATATGGCCATTCATTTGAAGGCGAACGTCATTGTCGTCGGGATTTCGCTTAACTTTCTCGCGCTGGGGCTGACGACGTTTTCCTTGCGGGCGATTTTTGATGTCAAAGGCGCTTATTACGATAAAAGCATGGTCGGCCTGCCCAAGTGGGATATTCCGCTGATCAAGGATATTCCTTGGGTCGGGGATGTCGTATCCGGCCATTCGCCGCTCGTCTATTTATCGATCGTTCTCGTCGCTTGTTTGCAGTATTATTTATTTAAAACCGTATCCGGCTTCCGCTTGCTTGCCGCGGGACAAAATCCGGTTGCCGCAAGAAGCCTCGGCATCAAGGTGACGCATATCCAATATGGAGCTGTGCTGATGTGCGGCGTTTTATGCGGGCTTGCCGGAGCGCAGCTGTCGCTTGGTCAAGTTACGATGTTTACCGAAGGCATGACGGCTGGCCGCGGCTTTATCGCGTTAGTTGCGACGATGCTCGGTCAGTCTAATCCGCTTGGCGTTGCGGGAGCAAGCTTGTTGTTTGGCTTTATGGATGCGCTCAGCACCCGGCTGCAGGGCTATGCGCTGCCGGTCCATTTTACGATGATGCTGCCATATGTGGTAACGATAATAGCAATGTTTTTCTTCAAGGATAAAAGCTATTTGGCGGAAGCGCGCAAGGCGAACGAAAGCTCGCGCTAGGTTCCTTGCTGCAAGCCGCATAATTGAAGGAGGTTTAAGTGAGCATGATCAGTAAAGCTGAACGTTTGAAAAAAGCGCCGGTTCGGCATATTGAAGTGGCCGCAGAAATCGCCCACCGGGTTCCGCCTGGACAAGCGCTGACGGATCGTTTTCCGATTTTGCATGAGAATGAAGTGCCTGAGTATAATATGGCGGAATGGACGCTGACAATTAGCGGTGCCGTAGAGAAGGAAATGGTGTTTTCCTATGAGCAGCTGATGGCGATGCCGCAAACGACGCAAGTAAACGATATTCATTGCGTGACCCGCTGGTCGAAGCTGGATACGGAGTGGAAAGGCGTCAAATTCAAGGATTTGCTGCCGCTGCTTCGCGTGTTGCCGGAAGCCAAATATGTGATGATTTATGCCGATCAGGATTATGAGACGAACTTGCCGCTTGAAGATTTATTGCGGGAGGATGTGCTGCTCGCTCATAGCTATGATGGCGAGCAGCTGACGCCGAAGCATGGCTGGCCGCTGCGCCTCTTGGTGCCGCATTTGTATTTCTGGAAAAGCGCGAAATGGATTCGCGGCTTTGAATTTATGACGGAAGACCGCCCAGGCTTCTGGGAGCGCAACGGCTTCCACAATTACGCTGATCCGTTCGAGGAGCAGCGTTTCTCGGGAGAAGATATAGACTTGCCTGAAGATGAATGGCATAAAAAGGAGTGGGATTAGCTTGCTGCTGCCGATTTTACAAGTGAATACAGAAGATTTGCCCGCTATTGCTATCGTTTGCGGCGATCCGAAACGCTCGGAGACGATTGCAAGGCATTTGGAAGAAAAGCGCGAGCTGGCATTCAGCCGCGAATACCGCAGCTTCGTCGGAACCTACAAAGGAGTGCGCCTTGCGGTAGTCAGCCATGGTGTAGGCTCGCCGGGAGCGGCGGTATGCTTTGAGGAGCTGATCAAGGGCGGTGTTACGACGCTGATCCGCGTCGGGACAGCGGGCTCTTATTCGGCCGATTATCCGGCCGGCAGCCTAGTTGTCAGCACGGCTGCGGTTCGCGCAGACGGCTTGACGCGGCAGCTGGTGCCGGATGGGTTTCCAGCGGTTGCCGATCATGAAGTAAGCAGCGCCCTTTATGCGGCAGCTGTGGCGGAAGGCGGCATCGTGAAAAAAGGGATTACCGTCACGCTGGATGCTTTCTTTACAGGTGTGGTGGACATTCCGCATAAGCAGTACAAGCAGGCTGGCGCGCTTGCGGTCGAGATGGAAATTGCCGCACTCTACATTATTGCCACGCTGCGCGGGGCACGCGCTGGGGCGATTCTAACTTTGGACGGCTATGCCGATGCAGATTTGGCCCAAGAATATGATCCGCATACGAACGTTGTAGCGGAAGCAATCGAACGGGAAATCGCTGCTGCTTTGAACGCAGCAGTGAAACTGGCAAGCGCATAAATGGAGAGGGAGTGAAGGAGAAATGGAACAGAAGGTATTTGCCTTTTTGATGTTTTCGGGACAAGCTGACGAGGCGATGAAGCTATATGTTTCCACGTTCGAGGATGCTGACATTGTAAGCGCAAAGTATTATCCGCAAAGCGAGCCTGGCGCTAAGCCTAAGGTGCTGCACGCTATTTTCTCGATAAAAGGCCAGCAGGTGATGTGCATTGACAATCAGCTCAGCGATTCGCATCCCCATGCCTTTACTCCCGCGCTTTCCTTATTCGTAAATTGCGACAGCGAGGCGGAAATCAACGAGGTTTTCGCGAAGCTGGCGGAGGAAGGCAAAGTATTAATGCCATTGTCGCCATCGCCGGTCAGCACGTTGTTCGGCTGGCTGGAGGATAAATATGGCGTATCGTGGCAGTTGAACTTGCCTGCCCGCTAATAGGCGTTCTTAATAGGCGTTCATACGAAAGACCGCGCTCCCTTATGAGGGGAGAGCGGTCTTTTTTGCGTGTATATCGGATTAACGTCGTGCTCCTGCTTGAGGCAGCGGTTTGTAGTCGGTAAGCGGAGCTAGCCATACCAGACCCGTTCCTCTGTATACGTTAACGAGACCTTCCCCCGAAGCAGCGGAGCCTAGAAGTGATTTTCCTGATTTTTCTACAGTGAAATCAAGGGAGCTCGACCACATCAAAGCAAAGTTGCCGTCTACCTTAAGCACATCATTTTGCAGCTCGACGACAACCGCTTCTTCTGAAGGGATCGGCGCTTCTATAGCGAGCACGCCTTTTCCTCTAACGCTTAAATTAAACAGCCCTTCGCCGCCAAGCGCAGCCGAGGAGAGCGTCTTGCGTGCGCTTACGCTTAGTTCGAGGGTCGAGTGGCAGGCTAAAAATAGACCGTCCTCGATGACGATATGGTCGTTGTCCACGTCAATGAGCCACAAATAGCGATAGGTCGGCTCCAGCATAATCGTGCCCGTCCCTTTGTATACCGGTTTGACGGCGGACGTGCCGGTTACTGCGCCAGCGACTAAATTTCGCATTAGTCCACCAACGCCTTTAATGCCGGAATTCATTTCAATATTTCCGATCATATACTGCATAGCACCGGCGCTCATCATAATTTCATTGTTGCTGAGCTCAATCATCAGCTGTTTTTTGCGCATATTGCTTTGATTCATAAAATAGTTCGCTTGTGCTTCCATCGCATTCGTGGAGCTGAGATCCTCTTTGTATTCCAAAATGCTGAATCCGCCCATTTGATCTTGAATGAAGACGTTTTTGTTTTCTTTTACATTATTTAATTTAAAAGCCATTGACGTATCTTCCTCCTGTTGCACGCATTATATTGGATGATGAAGGTAAAGTATTTCAAGTCTCCCATATATTCGACAAAAAGCCTCGTTTTCCTTGTTGTAGTCCAATGTCTTCCCTTGTTCAGCGGCCCGAAGCTGTGCTATAGTACGAGAGGTATCAAAATATAAAGTCTGGAGTGAACGCCGAACACGGCGCATCACGACAGGAGAGGTTCGCGAACTCCCTCTATAAAAAACTAAGGAAAATGGAATGGCAAGATGAATTCCGTTTTTTAAAATATAAGAAGGTATAAGTTTCACCTTTATACACTCTTATATTTCATCGCGAAACGGCAGCTTTGCCGCCAGAGGATGGCTTTCAGCCGTTTCACCTTGTTTTATGGGCAAAATGTTCGAAGGATCTCTCTGCATGCTCCGGCTCTAGCCGGCATTGAAGAGAGGAGAATGAAAGATGACAGCAACACAAGAAATGCAAGCAGCACAAGAAGTGACACAAAATCAAACAGCATCAGGCGGACAAGCGGCGAAAAAAGCCGTCGTCGTATTTAGCGGAGGGCAGGACAGCACGACCTGTTTATTTTGGGCGCTTAAGCGTTATGACGTTGTGGAGGCTGTGACGTTCAATTATGGACAGCGCCACAAGCTGGAGCTAGACTCTGCTGCACAAATTGCAGAGGAGCTTGGCGTCAAGCATCATGTGCTGGATATGTCACTGCTTAATCAGCTGGCGCCAAATGCGCTGACGAGGGACGATATTGCCATTGAACAAACAGAAGGCGGCCTGCCGACGACATTCGTAGATGGCCGTAATTTGCTGTTTCTATCGTTCGCAGCGATACTTGCCAAGCAGATTGGCGCACATACGGTCGTAACCGGCGTATGTGAGACGGATTTCAGCGGCTATCCCGATTGCCGCGACATCTTTATTAAATCAACGAATGTGACGCTTAATCTCGCGATGGACTACCCGTTCGTCATTGAGACCCCTCTAATGTGGCTGAATAAAGCGCAAACGTGGCAGCTAGCCGATGAGCTGGGCGCCTTTGATTTCGTCAGAAACAAGACGCTGACCTGCTACAATGGCATCATCGCAGATGGCTGCGGCGAATGCCCGGCATGCAAGCTCAGATCGCAGGGCCTCCGGCAATATTTGTCTTCCCGCAAGGAGGAGATGGCCGAGTGATTCAGCAAATTTACCCTTCTGCAACACATCCCTTCAGCTATGAGCTGAACAAAGACATGCATTTTGCCGCCGCGCACAGCATTCCTAGCGCCGAGGCGGGCAAATGTGCTCAAATTCATGGGCATACGTATTTCGCCAATGTGACGATCGCTGGCGATGAGCTGGATGCTTCCGGCTTTCTTGTTAATTTTGCTCTCATTAAGCGGCTTATTCATGACCGCTTTGACCATACGTATTTAAATGATGACAACGAGCATTTCCATGCGCAAAGCGCGGAGTATTTTCCGACAACGGAAGTCGTTGCGCGCACCATCTATGAAATTACGCAAAATCATTTGGATCAGCTGGCGAACAAGCCGCGCTGTGTTCAAGTGTTTTTGCGCGAAACCCCAACAAGCTACGTCATTTACCGCCCCAAAAAGACGGAGCAGCCGCTAGCGGCTACACAAATTCAAGATAAGGCTGCTGCTCCCGATGCTTAAGCAGGCCGAAGCGCGTATCCCGGTTATGGAAATTTTCGGGCCGACTGTGCAAGGGGAAGGCATGGTTATCGGGCAAAAAACGATGTTTGTCCGCACAGCCGGCTGTGACTACAGCTGCGCTTGGTGCGATTCTGCCTTTACTTGGGACGGCACAGGCAAGGATGAGATCCGCATGCTCACCGCAGCGGAAGTCATGTCGGAGCTGCACGCCGTCGGCGGAGAAGCGTTCTCGCATGTGACGCTGTCCGGCGGCAATCCGGCGCTGCTTCGCCATGCGGGCGAACTGGTGCAGGGGCTGCATGCCGCAGGCATTCAGGTTGCGCTGGAAACGCAGGGCAGCAAGTGGCAGGACTGGCTGCTCGACATTGACGAGCTGACGTTGTCGCCCAAGCCGCCCAGCTCCGGCATGGTCACCAACTGGGACATGCTGGACCAGATCGTAAGCCGGCTGTCGGAGGCGGCACGCAGCTTTAGCCTGAAGGTCGTCGTATTTGACGACGCTGATTTGGCGTATGCCGCAAGTGTCCACGCGCGGTATCCGGGAGTGCTTTTTTTCGTCCAAGCGGGCAATGATGACCTTGCCGAAGGCGACAATGGCAAGCTGCGCGACAAGCTCGTGGAGCGGTATGAATGGCTGATTGAGCGCGTGATGGTGCGCAGCGATATGAATCAGGTGAGGGTGCTGCCGCAGCTGCACGCCTGGGTGTGGGGCAACAAACGCGGCGTTTAGCCAAGCGGAGTAAAGCTTTATTTAAATATAGGAAAGGATATGGTCTTTCCATCCATTCTCTATATTTCTACGCGAAACGAAAGCTTTGCCGCCAGAGGATGGCGACAGGCGTTTACGCTTGTTCACTGTGCATAGATAGATGGGTTTATAAATAGAAGGTTTGCAATGAGGGATAAGAGAAGGAGCGAACAACGAATGAGTGGAAGAAAAGAAGAAGAGCTGCAGGGGATTAGCCTGCTTGGCAATCAGGGAACGAATTATACGTTCGAATATTCCCCTGACATTTTGGAGACCTTTGACAACAAGCATCCGTACCGAGATTATTTTGTGAAGTTTAACTGCCCGGAGTTTACGAGCCTTTGCCCGATGACGGGTCAGCCGGATTTTGCCACGATATATATTTCCTATGTTCCCGATGTGTTAATGGTAGAAAGCAAGTCGCTCAAGCTGTACTTATTCAGCTTCCGCAATCACGGAGATTTCCACGAGGACTGTGTGAACATTATTATGAACGATCTGATCAAGCTGATGGACCCCCGCTATATTGAGGTCTGGGGCAAGTTCACGCCGCGCGGCGGCATTTCTATCGACCCTTATTGCAATTATGGGAAGCCGGGCACAAAATACGAGCAAATGGCGGAAAACCGCCTGATGAACCATGACTTATACCCGGAAAAAATAGATAACCGCTAGTAGGGATAGTTGTCTCGCAAGGCTTTAACACAAGCAAGGCCTGACCCATTCTCGGATATTATAGTAGACCATGAGAAAAGGAGATGCCTTGAATGTCTTGCGATCCGTTTTGTCCAACTGTCCGGGTATTTGTTCCGCCTGTAACGGTAGTAAACGACGTCTTTCATCCGCAAATCGTTGAGGTTGTGCATCAAATCAACGTCGTAAACCGCTATCATTGCGTTCCATGTGAAAAACATTTGTACGAATACAAGTATTCCGACGTAGATGCGACTAAAGATTCCTGTCACAAAAGCCGCCGCAGCCGTGGAAGTCGAGGTAGTCGTAGTAGTCGCGGAAGCCGTGGCCACAGCTACATGTTGAAAGCGAAAGCTTCTAAGAAAAGTGTAAAAAAAGCAAAAGGCTAAAAAGCGAGCAGCTTAATATTTTGCATAAGCCGAAAATGCAGAAAAACCCGAATCTTCATAGAAGATGCCGGGTTTTTCTTTTATGAATAAAGGACGAACAGCCTAATATATACATGATTTAGTCTGGAGTAGGGTTTTAAAGGGGGCTATAGGGGCAGTTCATCTATTTAGTCCTACGATATCGCTTTAGGAGGGGTTTCATGCAGCAATCGTTTTACCGTAAAGCAGTTAAAAACAAACAGTTATCCCTATTACTGGTACTTGTGTTTAGTATTTCGCTCCTGTTTCCCGCAGAGGTGATGGGAGCAAAGGCAGAGACGACAGGAAGCTTGCTACCCACAGCTAATAAGGAACGAGCAACATTATCATCCAGCTCTAAGCAAATGGATCTCAGTGAAAAGCAAAATGCTTCCTTGCAGCTAGATCCGGTTTCGGATCTAAACCTTACACCCTATATATTTTCGCCTAATTGGGATTTTAATAAAGATTATGCTGACGTCACTTATAAAATAAATACGGCCTTGTCTTATTTTTCACTAGATGTGTACACAGTTGAAGGTAGTACCTATACATGGAAAGGCAAAATTATGGAGGAGGCAAACGGAACGAGCCCAGGCAGCTATAGAGTAACATTCTCAGGGATGGTAACGAAGGGTTCGGATTACATTGAATTAGGTCAAGGCCACTATGTCATTATTCCACGGATAGGTTTGGAAGAGACAGACTTGCTGATGAATCAGCTTGCGGAATGTATTATTGATTGGAGTGAGCCTGTTTCCGAATTGAATAATCCAGCTATAACAGTAGCAAATGGTCTAGGTACTATACGTGGAAGAGTGATTAGCGATTTGTTGGTTGATATATTGGGCGATTATTCTGGCATTACTGTAGTAGCCATTCCTTATTCTCGCGATGCGAGGTATTCTGGAATCTTTACTGATGATGGGCAATTCAGCATTGAGGTACCTATTCAATACGGAACGAATGGATTTGAAATTGTTATCTACGATGCCGCGTTGAATGGCTTTGAATACCCGAAATATTATGTGGAATATCAAGAAGAGGAAGAGGTGCCTTCACCTGAGATATCTGCTGTTGCTTCTAAATCAAATGTGGTAACGGGGGAAGCTTTTGACGTTTCCATAGATTTTGCACAGGTCAACGATTTATATGCAGCTCAATTCAGCTTGACGTATGACAGCGAGTTGCTTAAAGGAACAGTTGAACCAAGTGTTACACTGACGAATTATCAGGATCAGGAAAATGCGGGCACAGCGCTTATAACGAGTGAGAAAACCATTGACCTCGGAAATGGACATGCGCGAACCGACTATGTAGTATCATTGGCAGGCGATATTAACGGATACAGTGGTGCAGGTACCTTTGCGAAGTTCCATTTTTCAAGCGGTACGGTAGGTGCATTTGATTTTGAACTGTCCAATTTGAGAGCATTAAACAGCTATTCAGAAGCGTTTGTCTATGAAACTGTGACAAATACTACTGTAATAGTAACGAGCGCGCCAGGAGAGCAGAAGCATACCCTTTCTGGCAAGATAGCCGCTGAAGCTTTCGGCAGCGCTGTAGATTACAGCAGCATTTGGTACAATGGCTCAGATGGCGTTCATAAAGTTGTAGTAGAAGCTATTGACACGAATGGCTCTGTTGCAGCCATCTCCGAGGTGCAAGCTAATGGAGGCTACACGCTGCACGTTCCTAAAGGAAAGTATAAAATACGCGTTGTTGTTCCTGGACATATAGCGGTTGAGGCCACTACTCAGGTTAACGGTGATATGACATATAATGTGGGCCCTCTGGAGGCGGGTGATGTAAATGGAAATGGGGAAATAGATTTAGCAGATTTGCAGCTTGCAGCGAAGTATTTCGGCAAATCTAAAGGAAGCGGCTGGCAAAATGTAAAAGCGAGCAGCACTGACATTAACCGCGATAATACAGTTGACCTTCTGGATATTTCATTCATTGTGTTGAATTATAAAATGTAAAATAGCATTTGGAGTAGAAGGGGGCCCTTGCTGCCCTCTTCTCTATTTATATACAAGTCTATACAAAGCTAATTTACTGGAAGCAGCACGTCTTTCAATTTGCGGGCAATAGGATTAAGCAGTTGATTTGGTTAAATTAAAAGCATTAGCAGATTCATTAGATTTTTCTAAATCAAATTTGTATGGAGTGGTTATGATGTCAGTTTAAGAATTAAACAAGACATTGTGTCCTGATTTTATAAGTGCAAGGTAGGCTTCACAAAGATATATTTGAACAAATGTTATAAGATTAAAATCTTTTTTCAAAAAACACTTGCAATAACATAGGAACCCATGGTATATTCTAATTCCGGCCGAGAGATAAACGGTTCGGACAGAGAAACACAGCAAGAGAAATTGTTCTTTGAAAACTGAACAACGAGTGAAACTGCCACATTAACTTAGTTAATGTAAAGCGATACAAAAAAAGTAATGAGCAAGTCAAACCAAATGCTCTTTCCCCTTCGATCTTGATCGAAAGAAAAGACATCCTAAATGGAGAGTTTGATCCTGGCTCAGGACGAACGCTGGCGGCGTGCCTAATACATGCAAGTCGAGCG
>NZ_LMLV01000031.1:0-455654 GCF_001422685.1 Paenibacillus sp. Leaf72
GCTTGTATTGAAGCCTTTCACAGTATCCTAAAACGTGAATTGATTTACTGTAATCCCAAATTTAAGACCAAGCAAGAAGCCTATGAGCAGTTGTATCGGTATCTGGAATTCTTTTATAACCGCAAACGCTCAAACAGCACAATTGGTTATATGTCACCCTTGCGTTTCGAACAGCTTTATTACGAAAAAATAGCATAATGGGCGTGTCCACTCTATTGACAGAAGAGCANCAAACAGCACAATTGGTTATATGTCACCCTTGCGTTTCGAACAGCTTTATTACGAAAAAATAGCATAATGGGCGTGTCCACTCTATTGACAGAAGAGCAGGAAAGCCGCTATTGCCCTATAATCTAGTCAAAATGGCTTTTGGCAGCGCATTAGCGGCTCCTGAGTCCGTAGAATGTGCCAAACCCGTGATTTGGTAGGAATAGCGGCTGCTGTGTCCACCAAGTCTATCATTGTGCAGGGAGTAACCCCTGAAACTCGCTTGAAATGTCCAATTTTTGGGTGATTTAATGACGTATTTTTATGGTATTATGTGGATGGTGTTTGTGGTATATTGGGAATAGTTCCGTTTTTTCCACCGTAAGTGGGCATGCCCCTAGGCATATTCCGCCCCCTCTAGAGCGTCTTTTTGCCTTCACGCAGCTAAGCATATCACTCCAAGGTCCGATAGTATCTCTTGTAAAATGAAATGGGTTTCAAAATTTTTGCACGCTTATTAAGTGCGGAACGACTAGTATCAGCAATTTTTAGAGCGATTTCATTTAAACATCGGCATTTATTCGCCAAAATTAGAACGTGATGACAGCATCAGCGACAAATAAAAGTTACATGATTTGTAACTTAAATCTAAATATGTACATAAAAATAAATATTGTAAAAAAACATAGAATTATGGTATAACTTTATTAACGGCGCTATTGGTTGCATCGACGACCGCATCTTCGTTAAGCAGCATTCCTCAAGAGATATAGTCGTCCACTCCTTTAGCGACACATTCAACTATGAATGATCTTCTCTCAACCCACCCACACCTATTGTTTTCCTTTCTAACGCACATTCATCCAGATGAGTTTGTACTATTGAAGCCTGCTGTTTTAAGCTGCACTGCCTATGTCATTTCCATTTGAGGAGTGAGTGCCGAGCAATGTCTATCCCTAGACAATGAAAGCGCTTTATATTTTGACGGCTATTTATGCTGCCTCTGGAATGACATGCAATCTTTTATCCAATAAAGGAGCTGAAACAATGGAAAACGTACAGCTATCGATTGAAAATCAAATTAAAAACATGATTGTTACTAAGTTTGGACTGGATATCTCCCCGGAAGAAATCAACGATGATGATCCGCTTTTTGATGTTAATGAACAGGGAGAAGGGCTAGACCTGGATTCCGTTGATGCTTTGGAGCTTGCGGTTGGACTGAAGGAGCTTTTTGGCGTTAAGCCGCAAAGCAGCGATATGTCCGTTTTCAAAAGCGTTCGTTCCATAGCGAATATTATCCGCAGCACGATCGGGGATTAATCGATGAGCAGACCGCAAGCCGTAGTAACCGGAATTGGCATCATTGCGCCAGGCGGCTCTAACAGAGAAGCCTTCTTCCAGTCGATTGTGAATGGTGCCAGCGGGCTTCGGGCTCATGAAAAGCTGAAAAAGCTTGGCGTTAGTGGCGAGGTCGCTGGCAGCGTTGACGAGCTGTATCGAGAGATGGAAGAGGATGAGCGGGCCGTTCAAATGACGTATGCCGCACTTGATGAAGCTTTGGCAGACAGCGGGCTGACGAAGGAGGACATCAGCAAGCTGGAAACTAGAGCGGGCTTGTCCCTTTCAGAATCTGTGCCCGGCCATATTAAAACGATGAGATACATTCAAAATAACCGGGAGCAGAAGTGGAATGATCCCGATGGACTGATCGAAATTCCATCTTTGCTCTCACATATTGTTTCGTATATAGATATAAGGGGCCAAGCCTACACAACGATGTCGGCCTGCGCCGCTGGAACTGCGGGAGCAGGAATAGCTCTTGACGCCATTCGCAACGGAATAGCGGATTTAATGGTCGTTGTTGGGGCAGAGCCCTTATCGGACAACTATATTGCCGGGTTTCACAGTCTCCAGTCCATGAGCCTGGGTGGCTGTGTGCCGTTTGATAAGAACAGGGATGGCATGTCACTGGGAGAAGGAGCGGCGGTCTTTATTTTGGAAACGCTTGATGGAGCGAAGGCAAGAGGAGCCCATATTTACGGCGAGCTGCTGGGATACGGCTTAAGCAATGATGCCTATCATATTACAAGTCCCGATCCCGAAGGGGAAGGGGCTGTGCGGACGATGCTGATGGCTCTGGAGGATGCCGGTTTAGAGCCAGGTGACATTGATTATGTTAATGCCCATGGAACAGCGACGGAGCTGAATGACTTAATGGAAATGCGAGCGCTGTCCAAAGTTTTTGGAACCGAGGAGAAGCAGTCCCAGGTTATGATATCTTCAACGAAGGCGGTTACCGGACATTGTTTGGGAGCTGCGGGAAGCGTTGAGCTGGCGGCAACCTTGCTCGCTATAGATCGCGGCATTGTGCCTCCAACTGCATTTCTGAAGGAGCAGCCTGAACCTTTTCAGGAACTCCAGATTGTTAAAGGGAACTATGAGGAACGGTCGATCCAATATGCGATGTCCAACTCATACGCTTTCTTCGGCCATTCTGCAAGTATAGTTGTTGGAAAGGTCTAAGCATCTATCGGCTTGAATTTTCCTTATACACACCACATGCTGGGAGCTGTCATGGATGGAAACCATTGATATTGCAAAAGGCTTGCCTCATCGCTACCCGTTTGTGATGGTAGACCGAATTACCGAGGCCCTTTATATGAAGCGCTCCAAAGGCTACAAAAACATAAGCTATAACGAGCCTTGGACAGTTGGACATTTCCCGGATGAACCTATTTATCCAGGCGTTCTCATGATTGAGACGATGGCGCAGGTCGGCGGATTTATTTTTTACAACGGGGAGAGCGGGGCAGCCCACAAATTTTATTTAAGTGCAGTTAACCAAATCAAGTTTCTACAGCCAGTTGTGCCAGGCGATACATTTGCGGTAGAAGCAGAGTTAGTCGAGTCTTTCCATACCTTTCACCAGATCAAATGTACGGCTTCAGTCGGAGATAAAGTTGTCGCCTCCGGGATGCTGACCTTAAGCTATTCCGATTAAAACAAGCGGTGTTTAGCTGCTTGGAGCATAATTTCATAAATTTGGGAGAATCCATATGCATAAAATATTTGTTACGGCTGTAGGAGCGATAAGCTGTGCAGGGTCCGGTGCAGATGAATATTGGGAAGGCATAAACGCACAGGCGGGAATCAGGCCGGATGAGCTTAAGCTGCCCGTGGATATTCCACAAAATATTGAAAACCGGGTCGCTAGACGGATGGATCGGTTTTCCCGGTTGACCATGAGCGCTTCGAAACAAGTGCTGGATGAAGCTTTGATCGAGCAGGAGCAACTGGATCATAACCGAATTGGTACTGTTTTTACAACGGGATACGGTCCATTGGTATCTAACCTGGCCCTCAGCAATCAAATTTTGTCAGGTGGCGTCGATATGGTTAGTCCGACCGTATTCGCTAGTACGGTATACAACTCGGGAATCGGACATGTTTGCTTGAGTTTAAAGCTAAAGGGCGCGAGCACCGTGTTAACGGGCAGCAATGCGATTGCCTATGCCTCTGATCTGCTCAAAAGCGGCAAGGCGGATGCGATATTATGCGGCGGAGTAGAGGAATATTGCCAAGAGCTGCTTGACTCCTTTCAACAGCAGGATTATACAACTAAGGATGAAAACTATTTGTGCCAGCCTCTGGACGGGAATAGAAGCGGTACGAGAATGACCGAGGGTGCCGCTGCATTGCTGCTTGAGACCGAGAGCGTCTTGGTTCGCAGTCCAGAACGCATCGTGTGCGAGGTTATTGGATATGCAAGTTTAATCGGCAGCGGATACCTAGGTAAAGACCGTGCCGATGCAGATTTTAAGCAATTCGCTCGTGTGATGGATATGGCGCTCAAGCATGCCTCGATTTCTCCGAGCGTTATTGATGGCATTTTGCTGGCTGCCGGAGGCGGACGTTATACTGACAGGGCAGAAGCCAAAGCCATTCATGAAGTTTTTGGGCAGCGTGCCGCTTCCATACCGGTTTCTTCGATTAAGGGAGCAACGGGTGAAACGCTTGGCGCCTCGTTTATGCTGAATGTTGCAGCAGGGGCTCTTGCCATTGCCAAAGGGAGCATGCCTTTAACCGCAGGCTGCACCGAGCCGGATGCCGCTTTAGAGCTGGATATCGTCCATCATGAGCCACGTTTAGGCGATTACGAATATTTATTAGTAAATGGATATGATGTCAACGGATGCTTGCACAGCGTCATCCTTGGAACGGTCCGGAGGTGAGCCATTGAAATTTGCCGATAAAGTCGTCTTTATTACCGGAGGAGCAAGAGGAATCGGATACGCCATCGTACAAGCTTTTGCTAGCGAAGGGGCTACCGTTCTCTTTACCTATAAAAGCAGTGAGGACGAAGCTGCGGAGCTGGAAGCTTCCTTGCAGGAAAATGGGGGCAAGGCGAAGGCGTTTGAGCTAGACGTGTCCGATCATATGAATACGCTTGCTGTAATCGAGGAGGCTGTTCAGGAGTTTGGGAAAATTGATGTGCTGGTCAACAATGCCGGCGTAACGGAAGATGGTTTTCTGATGCTGATGGAGGAAGCCTCTTGGGATAAGGTCATTAATACAAATTTGAAGGGAGCCTACAATTGCTGCAAAGCAGTGCTGCCTTCGATGATCAGCAAGAGGCGCGGAGTCATCGTGAATATTTCCTCCGTTTCCGCATTGGCGGGTGCCTCAAGTCAGACGAATTATAGCGCGTCCAAGGCGGGCCTTATTGGCTTGACTCGATCACTATCAAGAGAAGTTTCTGGAAAAAACATCCGTGTGAACGCCATTGCACCAGGATACATCGTTACGGATATGCTCGGGAAAGTTCCCGATCGCGTGCGCCGTCATTTTGTCGATAAAATTGCCTGCGGCCGGTTAGGCGAGGCTGATGAAATTGCAAAGGTAGCCTTATTTCTAGCTTCTGACGATGCAAGCTACATATATGGACAGACGATTATTGTCGATGGAGGAATGATTTAAGGCAGCCTTGTAAGTGAAAATGAACGATTTTAGGGAGGTTAAATGATGAGTGGAGAAGTAAAAGTAGCGGATTTTAATGCGAGGTTTAATGAAATTTTGCAAAAAAATATTGAGCTGTTGACTATTGATGAGAGTGTATTGCAATCAGATTTAGAAACAGTGGGCCTAAACTCGATTTCCTTTGTTAAATTAATCGTCGCATTGGAAAATGAATTTGATGTCGAGTTTGAAAATGAAATTTTAATTATCGACCATTTTGCTACCTTGGGCCACTTTAAGGACGGCGTACAAAAGCTAGTAGAAGGGCAAGATCATTAATTTTCTCCGCTCGCGGGGCTCTGTGCGGCGATATTACCCTATAGTGGAGGGCAATTATGCAAATAGCAAGTCGTAACTCTGCTTTCGTCTCGATGCGCCGGTTGTTTGTTTTTCTTAAGCCCTATCGGTTTTGGATAGCGCTCAAGCTGATAAGCACGATCATCATAGCGGCAAATGATATTTTGCTCATCTACATTATTAACCTTTTATTTTCGTCCACCCAGACGGGTGATATGGATGGTGTGATGCAGGCTGTAAAATTAATCCTCCTTTTTATAGTGACAGGCATCATTGTGAATTTTTTCAGCGTTTATTCATCGGGACGCTACAGCGCCTTTGTAACCCGAGATTTGAAAAATAAAGTTAGCGAGCATATTAATAAACTCCCTATTTCGTATATGGAAGCTCGCCACTCGGGTGACTTTAGCTCCAGAATGACGAACAGCATCAATCAAATTGAAGGATATATTTACAATGATTTTGCCGCTCTTATTTTTCATATTGTCAGGGTCGTTGCCTGTATAGCGGCTATGTTTTATATGAATTGGCAGCTTACGCTGTTTTGCTTCGGCATGTTGCTGTTTATGACCTTTTTGAGTGAAAAAATCAGCCGCCCGTTAAATCAATATGCGGCAGATGTGCAGCAAAGCATGGCTCAGATGAGCACAGTTGTTCAAGATACAATTGGCGGGATCTATATGATCAAGTCTTACAATCTGGTACAGGTTGTGTATCAAAAGTGCCAGCTGCTGCTTGACAAGCTGCTTGAACATTTTTTGAAAATCGAGAAACGCGTTGCTGCTATTGGGGCACTCAGTGTATTTGTCCGAACGGCTCCGCTGGTTGTGTTCTTTCTGTTCGGTGGATATTTGGTTAGCCAAGGACAGCTTTTAATAGGCGCTTTAATCGCGTTTGTGCAGTTCATCAATTATCTCGTGTCCGGGATGGGAGAAATTCCAAATCAGATTAGCCGATTCAAAATAACAGCTGGCGTTGTCGATCATCTGTTTGAATTGCTCGATGCTGAAACAGAACGGATGGATGGCAAGCAGCCGGAAAACCTCTCGTCGTCAGCTCCTGCGCTTGAATTTGAACAGGTTACTTTTTCCTATGACGAACATTCGAAGGTGCTTGACGAGGTCAGCTTTACATTGCCGCAAGGTAAAACGGTCGCCCTAGTTGGGCCAAGCGGTTCAGGCAAATCGACCATCTTTAAACTTATCACCGGCTTTTATGATTATAAGGGTGGACAAATCAAGCTGTACAACGAGCCGCTCACTGATTGGAAGCTATCATCCGCAAGGGCGCTCATTTCACATGTTTCGCAGGATACATTCCTTTTTCCAGGCTCCATCGCTGAAAATATTGCGTGCACGGATGACGGCTACAGCATGGAAGACGTAGAAAGCGCAGCTAAGCTTGCTAATATCCATGAATTTATACGGGTACTTCCACAAGGGTACGATACGCTTGTCGGTGAACGGGGAGTAAAGCTATCAGGCGGACAAAAGCAGCGGATAGCGATTGCCAGGGCCATATTAAAGGATGCTCCCATTTTGCTGCTGGATGAGGCGACTTCGGCACTTGATTCCGAATCTGAACAGCTTGTTCAACAATCCATTAACCGGATTATGCGAAACAAAACGGTTTTGGTCGTCGCACATCGCTTGTCTACGGTCATGAATGCAGACCACATTTTTGTACTGAACGAGGGGCGAATTGAAGAAAGCGGCACACATGAAGAGCTGCTTGCCAAAAACGGCACTTATTATCGTCTATACAACAATCAGGCAAGCAATCGTGGAGACCAGCCGTACGGGCTTGGTCAAGAGGGGGCGTAGTTGCTTGGAAAAAAGCAATAAACAACAAATCGCGAGACTTGCCCGATTGCTTGGTCGGCGTAAACTATCTTTTATTCTCAGTTTTCTGGGTTTCGGTCTCATGAGCTCAAGCGTATCGATTATTACAGCCATGCTGGTCTCTACTTTTCTCGATGCGATAACGGAGAAGAATATGGATGCGGTTATGACGCTTAGCATCCAGTTCATGCTCATCGTCGTTGCTATGTGCATCCTAACGCCACTTTTCCAATATTGGTACGGTAAAACGGTCAAGACGATCATGAACAGCATGCGGCTTCGCGTCTTTCATCATATGGAGAAGCTTCCTGTTACTTATTACGAGAACAGCCATAGCGGTGACAGCCTGTCCAGAATTACAAATGATTTGCAGACAATGGAAAATGCCTTCTCTGGAGAAGCACTTACGCTTCTTTCCTTAATGGCTACCGGGACAATATCAGCCGTTATTATGTTTTATCTGGACTGGAGATTCGCTGTTGCCATGATTTTTTTAGGACTGCTGTCTACGTATGTGAATGCAAGATACGCAAAGCCGTTTAGAACGATCAGCACCGAAATTCAGGAGCAGTCCGGTGTTCAGCTTGAGCGGTTAACGAATCTCGTTGCTGGCACGCAGGTGAGCAGAACGTTTCAGATGGTCGATGGGATGAATCGCAAGTACAAGGAGACGACGACTCGGCTTGCCGACTTGTTTTTAATGCGAGCGAAAAAAAGCGCCTATTTAACAAGCACCAATTATTTTCTGCTTTGGATCAATAATGGCGGTGCCTTTATTATTGGAGCCTTTATGCTGATTAACGGCCAGCTGACAATCGGCAGCTTGCTGGGGGTTATTTTACTGCTGGAGAACGTAACGAATCTCTTCCGCAATTTAGGTGTTTTCTGGGCCAATTTGCAATCCTCGCTGGCGGGGGCTGACCGGGTATTTGACCTGCTGGATGTGGCAGAAGAACCTGGGCGATACGCAGCTGTCTCGAAGGAAGCTGCTGTCGCAAGCTCAAACGAAGACAATATGCTGAATTTCAAAAACGTATCGTTTGCCTACCACAAAGACGAAAATGTGCTAAACCGCTTGAATCTTCAGGTGGACAAAGGACAGCTTGTCGCGCTTGTAGGGCCCAGCGGGGGCGGCAAAAGCACCATAATGAAGCTGCTGCTCGGCTTTTATCCGTTCTCGGAAGGCGATATTCAAATTGCGGGCAAAAGCTTTGCAGATTATTCGCTTGAGGAGCTTAGGAATAAGATGGCCTACGTTTCCCAGGACCCGTATCTGTTCGAAGGAACGATTGAGCAAAATATCCGCTACGGAAAAATGGACGCCACGACTGACGAGGTTATAGAGGCAGCGCGTGCAGCATTTGCCCATGATTTTATTACGGAACAGGCAGATGGCTACAACACTGTGGTTGGTGAAAGAGGCGTGAGGCTGTCCGGTGGTCAAAAGCAGCGAATAGCCATTGCCCGAGCCATATTGAAAAATGCCCCTATTTTGCTGCTTGACGAGGCAACATCGGCACTGGACAGCGATTCAGAGCTAGCGGTCCAGCAAGGAATCGAGCGGCTGATGGAAGGGAAAACGACGATTGCCATCGCCCACCGGCTGTCCACCATTGAGCAAGCGGACACGATTGTAGTCGTTGACCGTGGAAGGATTATGGAGCAGGGCAAGCATGACGAGCTCCTGGCAGCTGGAGGCGCATACAGCCGCCTGCATCACACGCAGAAGCGAACCCAGGAGTGGATTCCACAGGAACTTCAGCAAGAAGCTTGAGTGCTAGGAGCTGGCGCCAACGTGGCCGCTCACAAAATGTTGAAGAAATAAGGAAGGTGAAATAATGAGGATACTTGGCATTAGCGGGGGGATCGATTTCCCTCATGAGGACGGGTTTATAACGACCATATTGAATTCAGAGGTTCATGATGCTTCAGCCGTATTAATTGAAAATGGGCAAGTTGTTGCCGCCTATGAGGAAGAGCGTCTGAATCGGATTAAGCACACAGGGAAGATGCCTATTTTATCAATTCGCCGTTGTCTGGAGCTGGGTGGAATACGTTTGGACGATGTGGACAAAATCGTCTATTTCTACTCGGAAACCCAGTTTAAATACGAGATGACAACCCACCGACATGAGTATCGGCAATTTCCTTACAGCGATCCGCAGGCGTGGGTGGTCGAGCGACTAAAGCAATTTTTTGATACGGATTTTAAAAAAGAGAATGTGGTGTTTGAAAATCACCACTACTGCCATGCTGCAAGCGCCTATTATATGTCTGGGTTTGAAGAAGCGCTCATCGTTACAATAGATGGTGCTTCATTGGAAGGAAATGCTGGAATTGTGCTTGATGCTGATGGAGATTCGCTCAAACCGCTCGGCCATATTTCCAACGATGACAGCTTAGGTTCTTTTTATACGCAGATTATCGAATTTCTCGGCTATAAGACTCATGATGAATATAAAGTAATGGGACTCGCTCCATATGGAGATCCTTCCAAATTCAGAAGGCTGTTCAAGAAAGCCTTCACTTTGCTTCCTGAAGGAAAATTCCAGCTTAATAGAAGCTTCTATTATGTGCTTATGGATTCAATGTCAAGCCCGCGGATGAAGGGGGAGTTGTTTACACAGGAGCACAAGGACATCGCGGCTGCTCTACAGGAAGCGCTCGAAAACGTCGTCATGCATATGCTTGTCCATTATCAGCAGGCGACTGGGCGCAAGAAGCTGTGCATGGCTGGCGGCGTAGCGCACAACTGTACGTTAAATGGGAAAATTTTGTACTCTGGCTTATTCGACGAGGTGTTTGTACAGCCTGCCGCCCATGATGCGGGCAATGCGCTGGGAGGAGCACTGTTGCAGTCCCGCAAGCTGGCTCCTAGCACACAGACAGAAACGCTGCGGCATCTCTACTGGGGAAGCGCCATTCAGAGCAATGACAGCGTTCTCGAAATTTTGCAGCAGTGGGAGCGATTCATTACATATCGCAAAGTGGATCGTGTTGTCGAAGTTGCGGCTAAGCTTATTGCGGAGGGAGCGGTTATCGGTTGGGTGCAGGGACGCTCGGAGTTTGGCCCCCGGGCGCTAGGCAACCGGAGCATCTTGGCTGATCCGCGTCCAGCGGAAAACAAAAGCATTATTAATGCAATGGTGAAAAAACGGGAGGGCTACCGGCCGTTTGCCCCTTCCATATTGGAAGAGTATGCAGACGATTATTATGTGCTGCCACAGACGAAAGCCCCCTACTCCTACATGAATTTCGTGCTCAAGACGAGGGAGGACAAGCAGGAGCTACTTGGCGCGGTTACTCACGTTGACGGCACGGCGCGCATCCAAACGGTATCTCGTGAAACGAACGAGAAGTACTGGCACTTAATTGATGAATTCCGCAAGCTGACGGGTGTGCCGGTGCTGCTGAATACATCGTTTAACAACAATGCGGAACCGATTGTCGATTCGGAAGAGGATGCGATTGTCAGCTTCCTGACAACCAACATTAACACATTGATTATCGGAGACTACGTCATCGATAAAAAAACGGTCGGCAAGGAAGAGTTTTTGAAGTTTGTGCCAAAGCGTCCATTCAGCTCAGAACTGAAGCAGTCGGTCGGCTATACAGCAGAAGGAAACAAGGAAACCGCTTACGAAATACGCCTCCACTTTGGGGATAAATATAAGACAGCTTTATCGGAAGAGATGTACGATCTGCTAGAGCAATCTGACGGGGAGAAGACGCTGGCAGAGCTGATTGAGCTTGCTGGATGCGGCGGGAAGTCGGAAGAGGATATCGTAGACGAAGTGATCGAATTATGGTCTTTGCGGCTGATTCATTTACGGCCATTTGAAACCGTTGCTCTGGCTACCGTTTAAAGGCTGCATTAAAAAGCGGGGAAGGCAAACCAAGTAAAGTGAATAGGTAGGAGGATGAATATGCTCGTATTAGGTCTTAATGGCGGCATAGAATTGCCGCATGAGGATTTGAAGGTGTTTGGAAACGGCGGAATTGCACACGACTCGGCTGCTGTTCTTATTAAAGACGGGGTGGTGATTGCCGCCTCAGAGGAAGAAAGGCTGAATCGAGTGAAGCATACCGGCAAGGCGCCGCTGCAGACGATCTATTTATGCTTGAAGCGGCTAGGCATTACGTTTGCGGATATTGACAAAGTAGTCATTACGACGAGAGAGCAGGAAACCGACCTGCTTGTGCGGGATGATTTTTTCTATCGTGATTCTCTGCATAAAAATACGAGAGAGCTGCTGGTAGATTTCTTTTACCAGATTGACGGAACGAAATACGATTCGAATAATATCGTTTTTGTTGACCACCACATCTGCCATGCAGCCAGCGCACATTTCATGTCAGGCTTTGATCGAAGTCTAACGGTTACGATTGATGGAGAATCGCAGGAGGGCTATGCCGGCTATATTATAAGCTCCGAAGGTACGAGCTTCAAAATCCTTGACCGCATCACCAATGCCAACAGCTTAGGCTCCTTCTATATTTCGGTTATCCGCATGCTGGGCTATCACCAGCACGATGAATATAAAGTAATGGGACTCGCGCCGTATGGCGATCCAAGCAAATTCAGACGGATGCTCAGAAAAGCGTATGTCCTGCTTCCCGAAGGCAAGTTCAAAATCAATTTGGCCTGGTCTACTGCGCTTTTCGATTTTATGACGCCAAGAAAGAAGGGAGGGCCAATCACTCAGGAGCATATGGATTTGGCCGCCTCCCTGCAGGAGGCGCTCGAAACGATTGTCATGCATATGCTGACGCATTATCAGCAGGCAACCGGACATACGAAGCTTGCCATGGCAGGCGGTGTAGCGCATAACTGTTCGATGAATGGAAAAGTATTATATGCTGGGCTTTTCGAAGAGGTTTTTGTACAGCCTGCTGCACATGATGCGGGCAATGCGCTGGGCGGCGCCTTGTTCGTATCCAATAAATTTGCGCCTGACAAGCCGCTGGAGAAGCTGAAGCATCTCTATTGGGGAAGCGAAATTCAAGGCAATGAGGGCTTGGAGCACATTTTAAAACGGTGGGAACGTTTCGTCAGCTTCCGCAAGGTGGACAATATCGCTGAAGAGACAGCCAAGCGAATAGCGGAAGGGGCCGTCTTCGGCTGGGTTCAAGGTCGTGCCGAATTTGGTCCGCGCGCGCTAGGAAACCGCAGCATTCTTGCTGATCCAAGGCCAGCGGAGAACAAGAGCATTATTAACGAGATGGTGAAAAAGCGTGAGGGATATCGGCCGTTTGCGCCATCTATTTTAGAAGAGCATGTGGGCGACTACTACGAGATGCCGCAGACGAAAGCGCCTTATTCATATATGAATTTCGTACTGATGACGAAAGAGGATAAGCAGCCGCTGCTTGGAGCGGTTACCCATGTGGATGGCACGGCACGCATTCAAACCGTTTCCAAGGAAACGAATGAACGGTATTGGGAGCTCATTAATGAATTCCGCAAGCTGACCGGGGTGCCGATTTTGCTGAACACGTCGTTCAATAACAATGTAGAGCCAATCGTAGACTCGGAGGAGGATGCCATCGCAAGCTTCCTGACGACGAATATCCACTACTTGGCTATCGGCGATTATATGGTAGACAAGAAGGAAGTAGATAAGGCCGATTATTTGCATATGGTACCGACGAGGCTGGTCAATTCCGAATTAAAAAAATCGATCGGCTATTCCGCTGACGGGACGAAACGCACGCTTCATGAAGTCCGACTTCATTTTGGCGATAAGTACAAAAAAGCGATACCGGAGGAAATATTCCTTATGCTCGAGCATTCAGACGGTCAAAAATCGCTGGACGAGCTTGCCGATGAGCTGGGCGGCACCACGCTGACGAAACCGGAAATAGCAGAGCATTTTATTGAGCTTTGGTCGCTCCGTCTCGTTCATCTTAGACCATCCGAGCGCGTAGCAGCCCTCTCGGCTAAGCTGTAAGGCAGCAGGATGAAGAAGCTGAAGCTGCTTGCCTTTCCTTTTGCCGGTGCCTCATCTATGTACTATTACAAGTGGAAAAAACATATTTCTGACCAAATCGATTTCGTGCCTGTGAAGCTTGCAGGCAGGGGCGCCCGGCCAAGAGATCCTTTGTACAACACCTTTGATGAGGCGATTGAAGACGTGTATAAGCAAATCGACAGCATTATTGACGATGGGCCTTATGCTTTTTTTGGCCACAGCATGGGAAGCATGCTGGCCTTTGAATTATCGCATAAG
The DNA here is from genome assembly GCF_001422685.1 of Paenibacillus sp. Leaf72. Lineage (NCBI taxonomy): Bacteria > Bacillati > Bacillota > Bacilli > Caryophanales > Paenibacillaceae > Paenibacillus > Paenibacillus sp. Leaf72. The sequence continues at coordinate 13,595 of NZ_LMLV01000031.1, forward strand.
CTGAGGGAGCAGCAACGCCATGACCCTGCGATGATATTCGTATCAGGCAGATGGGCTCCTCATATTCAGAGACCGGATTTGGTCAATCCAAGCACGCCAGATGAGCAGCTGAAAGAGCGTCTGCTGGAGCTTGGAGGAACATCTCCGGAGCTGTTTGAAAACCCGCTGCTTGCGGATGCTTTTATTCCGATATTGCGAGCCGATTTTTATGCAATGGAGTCCTATGTTTATGACAGCAGCAGAGAGCCGTTGTCCACAGCTATTGATGCGATGACAGGCGTGAAAGACTGGGATGTCAATAAGCGGGATTTTGCTGAATGGGGCAAGCACACGACGGGTGAATTTTCAATTCATAAATTTATGGGCGGACATTTTTATATTAATGACAGCTTTGATACGGTCATTCAACATATTAATCGCACATTGCTTAGCAGTGTGCATGAAGCGAGAGCATAAAGCCTTGCGCTGAACCTATAAAACGAATGGGGGTGAGCCAGCGGTTATGGACAAGCACCGGCTCATGCATCATATTTTCGCAGCAAACCGTGAAATGGTTGACCGGGGAATCACATTTATCAACGAGGCAGACGAGGAGGAGTTTGTCTCCTACCGCCAGCTGTACGAGCGTTCATTATGTCTCCTTCATGATTTGCGTCATTACGGGGTACAAGCGGGACACGAGCTGTTATTGCAAATACAGGATAATCGGCTGTTTCTTGAAGTTTTCTGGGCTTGCATACTGGGGCGGATTATCGCCGTCCCGGTAACCGTAGCGACCAATGACGAAACGAAGCTGAAGGTTTGTAAGGTGTGGGGCAAATTAAGCAACCCGCATTTTATGGGCAGTGAAGCGACGATGAAGGGTATGACTTCATTCGCAGAGGAAAGCCAAAAATTTGCTCCTAGCGTGGACGCCATAAAAGGTAGATTTATAGACATAGCATCCTTAAAAGGAGAGAGCAGTGCAGATCTGATGGAGGCTGAGCCGGATGATATCGCCTTTATACAGTTCTCTTCTGGATCGACGGGAGACCCGAAGGGCGTTGTGCTGACCCATAGCAACGTAATGGCCAACGTCGCTGCCATGCAGAAAATATGGCATATAGATGCTGGAGAACGGGTTTTAAGCTGGATGCCGCTTACACATGACATGGGATTAATTGCGATGCATCTATTGCATGCCTATACACAATCCTCGCAGTTTATTATGCGGACGAAGCTGTTTATTCTTAACCCGCTGCTCTGGATAGAGAAGGCGAATAAGCACCGCGTTAATCGGCTGTACAGCCCTAATTTCGGCTATAAATATTTTTTGGCCTTTTATGATCAAGAGCATGACTACGGCTGGGATTTATCTGGCCTTTCCTGCCTCTGCAACGGCGCCGAGCCCATTTCAACGGAAATTAGCGAGCGTTTTATGGAGCAGCTGGCCAAATATAATCTCCCGCAGACGGCCATGAGGCCGGCATACGGGCTTGCAGAGGGAACGGTTGGCGTGTGCTTTACCCCGCAAAATGAGCCGTTCAAGTATGTGGCTGTAGACCGGAGATTTCTCCGGATTGGAGAGACCGTTCGTTTGCTTAAGCGAGGTGAACCGGGCAGCCTGCTTTATGTGGACGTAGGCGGTCCGATTGAAAGCTGTGAAATCATGATTGCTGATGAGCAGGGCAGCCCGCTTCCGATGTCCACAGTCGGTTACATTTTCATTAAAGGGCCGAGCGTCACCAGAGGGTATTACAACGAACCAGAAGCTGCTGAAAGGCAGGCAGACGAGTGGCTGAATACAGCGGATATTGGATTTATGCAGAATGGGCGGCTAATCGTTGTCGGAAGGGCAAAGGACATATTGTTCGTCAACGGGCAAAATGTTTTCTCCCACGACATTGAGAGAGTAGCAGAGGAAGTTGACGGGGTCGAGCTCTGGAATGTGGCAGCCTGTGGAACGGGTGGAACGACTAAGGATACGGAGGAAGCGTGCCTGTTCCTACTCTACAGAGGTAAAAATCTGGAGGCGTTCTGCGAGCTTGCGAGCCGAGTTAAGCAGCATATTCACCGGAAGATGGGCCTATTTATCGACCATGTTATCCCTGTGAAATCGATACCTAAAACAACGAGTGGAAAAATCCAGCGCTATAAGCTGGGCGAGCAATATGCAAGCGGGCAGTTCGATTTCATCATTCATGATATGGAGAGCATCAAGAGCAAGCAGGCTGCCTTCGAAAATACAGAGCAGATGCTGCTGAGGCTCTGCCAGGACTTGCTCGGGCGGGAGCTCGGTATTCACGACCATTTTAATGAGAGCGGAGGCAATTCGCTGATTCTCACCCAGCTTTCCGATGAGCTGGAAAAATGGCATGGCTGCAGCGTATCCGTTCCTGACCTGTACAAATATCCGACGATTGCTAAGCTGACCGCGTTCATCGACCGCGGCGGCAGTCTAAGCCTGCCATCCGTCAGTATGGATGAAGCCTACTTTAACAAAGAGGGCAGCCAGGTCGTTTCAGCCTTTGAGGCTGAACTGGATAACGAAACATGCAGGGTGCTTCAAGCCATAGCCGATGAGGCAAGGACGGACCTCAAGCATATCCTGTTGTCCGGTTTTCTCTATTTGCTAAAGCTGGCATCCGGTGAGGAAACTATTCATGTTCAAGTGGCGGCTGATGAAAATCAGTTCCGCTCGCTGACTATCGATTTTGCAGAGGTGGATTCCTTTGAGAGGCTGATTGAGCTCGCTGCAACGAAGCTGGAAGCCCGCAACGGCAATGGTGATGACAATGGGGACGGCGATGAATCCGTCTATGCCGCTAAGGATTTGGATCGCATTCAGCAAAGTGAGGAGCTTCGGATTTTGCCGCTCTTCGTTATTCATGCTGATGGCTCATCCACCCAAGGCCAATGGCTCGAAGTGTTTGATCTTGTGATCGAGCTTGCAGAATACGATGAGCAAGTTGAGGTGCTGTGCGGCTTTAACTCGCGAAAACTGAAGGAGCACAAAATAAAGGAGCTTTTTACCCAATACATGCTGTTGCTCGCTGACATCGTGGAAAATAGCGATAAGGTTTCGGTCTAGCGAACCGCTGAAGAACAGGGGGATGAAGTTGAAGACGAAATCGCCGGATTTGACGCAATTGCGTCTAAGAAGCCAGGACGAACTGCCAACGGCAGCTATAAAGGAAGTGAGCAACCATGACATTGCCATCATCGGCATTTATACGCGTTTTCCAAATGCTCGCAATACAGAGGCGTTCTGGCAAAATATTAAAAATGGGGTAAGCTGCGTAACGAAATTTCCGGAAAAGCGCCGGGAGGATGCTGATCGGTTTGTCCGATTTTCGGGTAAATCGGAAATACCCTACTCCAACGGCGCCTATCTCGAGGATATCGACGCATTTGACTATTCTTTCTTCAACATTCCGCCCAAAGAAGCGCTATTGATGAATCCTCGCCAGCGTGTGTTTCTGGAAGCAGCATGGAATGTGTTCGAAGATGCAGGATATGGGCCGCAGCAGCTGGCAGGCAGCAATATCGGGGTGTATGCCGGACATATCGGAGACGTTGAAAGCTATGTATACCGGGAGATGATTGAAGCCGTTGTTCCCTCTCTGATATCGGCAGCGATGCCGGGAAATTTGTCTTCCATCATTCCGAGCCGGATTTCCTATTTGCTTAACCTTAAAGGGCCAAGCATGACCGTGGACACAGCGTGCTCCTCCTCGCTTATTGCTGTCGATCTGGCTTGCCAGGCGCTTCGCAAGGGAGACTGTGAAATGGCGCTTGCTGGCGCAGTCCGCATTAACCTGCTTCCGCAAAACAAAAATCATGCGAAGCTGGGTATCGAGTCTACGGACGATGAAACCCGCGCCTTTGACGACGGAGCCGACGGATCGGGAATGGGGGAAGGCGCAGCCGTTGTTCTGCTTAAGCCCCTTAGCAAAGCTAAGCGGGACGGCGATTCCATCTATTGTGTCATTAAGGGCAGCGCGGTGAATCAGGATGGCGCTTCCATGGGAATTACGGCTCCAAATCCGTCCGCTCAAACAGCCGTTCTAAATAAGGCTTGGAAGGAAGCGGGCATTGATCCAGCAACGCTTGCCTATATCGAAACACACGGTACGGGGACAAAGCTGGGTGACCCGATTGAGATCGAAGGAATAAGCAAAGCATTCGCAAAATATACGGACAAAAAACAGTTTTGCGCCATCGGGTCCGTGAAGACGAATATCGGCCATCTGTATGATTGTGCAGGAATTGCGGGGCTCATTAAAGCCGCGCTGGCGCTAAAGCACCAGCTGCTTCCGCCAAGCATTCACTTTAAGACGCCGAATAAACAAATTCCGTTTATTGATTCGCCAGTATACATAAACACGTCGCAGAAGCCATGGGCTCAAGGAGAGGCGCCAAGGCGCTGCGGTGTCAGCTCATTCGGCTTGTCCGGTACCAATTGCCATGTCGTGCTGGAAGAATATATCGCTCAGCCCGCGAACGCTGATCAGGTGGCTGGCGCGCCAGAGCAGCCTTATATCATTCCGCTATCGGCAAAAAGCGGGGAAGCGCTGCATACGCTGCTTCTGCATATGGACGAATATTTTGATGGGGAACATCGGGCCAGCCTTAAGGATATTAGCTATACGCTGGCAGCAGGACGCGATCACCATCCGATTCGTTTAGCTATTGTCGCTTCAAATATTGCGGATCTGAAAGGGAAGCTAAAGCAGCTAATCGCACAGCAGCAGCATTTATCCGGATTGGATGCTTCCTGGTTCTCTTACGGCACAGCGAAGCCGGCAGGTGATCATACTCCTTTCGTACAGCTAGCCGAGCAGCTTGTCAAACAGTTGAAAACCGCTGCCGAACTTGAGCTTCCAGAGCTGCTTCATCAAATCGCTGAGCTGTATACGGCTGGGGCAGCCATTGGATGGTCCGCGATGTACAGGGGAAGCCGGGCGAAAAGGGCGCATATACCCGTTTACCCGTTTGAGCGGAAGCGCAGCTGGCTGCAAATCCCCGAACGTGCGCCTGCTGAACGCGCAAACGCACTCTATTACACGATGAAGTGGATGGAGGAGGCGGCGGATCAACTTACCCGCGCTATGCGGGGAGAAACGGTCATTATTTTGGGCGAATGGCAGCAGCTTACCCAGCAGCTAGAGGAGGAAGGCGTTCATTGCATACAGGTTAAACGGGGGACACACTATCAGGTGGTTAGCCCGCAATCCTACATGATCAGCGAGAACGAGGAAGATTACGACAAACTGACGGAAGCACTTAAACATGTGAAGTTTACGAAAATACTGCATCTGCTTTGCTGCAACGGACCAGATGGGATGATGTCGGCGGAGCAGCTAAGTGAAAGACAAAGCTTAGGTGTGTACAGCTTGTTCCACTTGACTAAAGCACTCCTGAATGCCGGCGTTGGGCATAATCATGAAATCATTATCGCAGCCGACTATGTAAACCGGGTTACCGGTGAGGAAACGTGCTTGAAGCCAGAAAACTCGCCACTATTCGGCTTGGGTAAAGTCATTGGCATTGAATACCCGCATATTACTTGCAAAGCGATAGATATGGATGCCTTGACAACTGCCCGCGATGTTATTTCGGAGCTGGGCCGCAACAAAACGACTTATCAAATCGCCTATCGGGATGGCAAGCGTTTTGCAGAAATAATGGAAGAGACCGATGTTGAGCAATTGCCTGATGATCCCGTTTCCATTAAGGAGGAAGGCGTTTACGTCATTACAGGCGGCGCCGGCAACCTCGGACTGCTTACGGCCAAGCATTTGGCGTCCAAAGGAAAAATAAATGTGGCGCTGTTAAACCGCTCCCCGCTGCCGAAGCAGGAGTACTGGCCCACGTATTTGGAGCAGGATGGCGGATCACGGCTGCATGACACCATTAAGAAGCTGCATGAAATAGCTGCCACTGGAGCACAGGTGGAGTGCATCTCGCTTAACGTCACCTCCTTGGATGAAATGAGCGCCACCATGGAGAGGCTGCGGCAAACCTATGGAAAAATAAACGGCGTCATTCATGCGGCGGGCGTAGCGGGCAGAGGCTTTCTCATCCGCAAGGACACAGCCGTATTCGAGGAAGTGCTGAACCCGAAAGTGATGGGCACCTGGGTTTTAGATAAAGTAACGGAGCAGGATGACCTCGACTTCTTTGTATTATTTTCGTCAGGCGTGGCGCTTGTTGGCGAAATGGGTCAAGGCGATTATACAGCTGCAAACTGCTATCTTGATGCTTTTGCTGATTATAGAAGAAAGCTCGGCAAGCCCGCTCTTTCCATCAACTGGGTCGTATGGGATGGGGCGCGAATGGGAGAAGGAACGAGTGAAACGATCGACAGCATTTTCAAAACGCTGCCCGCAACGTTAGCGCTCCAAGGCTTCGATAAAGTCATCAGCAAGGCTATCACCCGTGTATTAATTGGGGAAGTGAACACGTCTAACCCGAGCGGTTTGGAACTGTTCAGCAAAGATGTATTCCATTTGCCAGAAAAGCTGCGAGCTATCATGTTTAGTGACAGCAGCAGTGAGCAGGCTGTTCAAAGCAAGCCGCTGCCCATGCAGGAAGTGAAGGTGAAGCTGTTAGGCAGCAAAAACGGCTCCTACTCCGAAGTGGAGCAGACGCTGGCGGGCTTGTACCGCGAAGTACTCGGATACGAGGAGCTGAGCATCAACGATACTTTCTTTGAACTTGGTGGAGATTCCGTGCAGCTGCACCGGCTGCATAAGCTTGTAGATCAGCGGTACACGGGACAAACCTCAATAGCTGATTTGTTTGCATACGCTTCAATAGCCAAGCTGGCGTCATTTTTGACTAAGGAAGATAACAAAGCAGTGAACAAAGTAGTCAAGCGCAATACCTCTGCTGCAGATGTTCCTGCCGCGCATGATGATGATATCGCGATAATCGGAATGTCCGCGCTGTTTCCAGGAGCGGATACGGTTGACCAATATTGGACGAACATCAGCAATGCCGTAGATTGCACGGGGCCTATCCCGCAAGAGCGGCGCTCATACGCAGACGATTATCTGGCAGCTATAGGGCAAGCTCCAGATGGACATCCCGGCTATATGGACTGCGCTTATGTGGAAGGTATCGACGAGTTTGATTACCGATTTTTCCGAATATCGCCTAAGGAAGCTAATTTGACGGACCCGTGCCAGAGGGTGTTTATGCAGAAGGCCTGGCATGCCATTGAGGATGCGGGGTATGGGGGAGATAAGCTGCGTGGCAGCCGAACCGGCATTTATGTCGGATTTGCCAACATTATTCGCGATTCGTATCAGAAGATGCTCACCGATGTGGACCCCGTCATGATGTCGGAAGCCATTGTCGGCAACGTATCAGCGATGCTTCCAAGCCGCATTTCCCATTTGCTGGATTTGAAGGGGCCAACCATGGTCGTGGATACCGCCTGCTCCTCCTCCTTAGTTGCTGTTCATCTGGCGAGCAATGCGATCCGGGGCGGCGACTGCGACATGGCGATAGTTGGCGGTGTCAAGCTGTTTCTCATTCCGCTCGACCATGAGCATAACAAAATCGGCATTGAATCTACGGATGGAAAAACACGCGCCTTCGACGCCTACGCCGATGGCTCAGGCAGCGGCGAAGGGACAGCGGCCATTATTCTCAAGCCGCTCAGCAAAGCCAAGGCAGATGGTGACCATATCCATGCCGTTATTAAAGGGAGCGCCATCAATCAGGACGGCGCATCGATGGGCATAACCGCGCCAAATCCAGCTGCACAGACGGACGTTATTACGCGGGCGTGGGAGAAGGCGGGCATTCATCCGGAGTCGATTGCCTTTTTCGAAGCGCATGGCACAGGGACTGCGCTTGGCGATCCAATCGAATTCAGCGGGCTGAAGCAGGCAATCGAGACTTATACGGACAAAAAGCAGTTTTGTGCAATCGGTTCGGTTAAATCAAACATCGGCCATCTGAATGAAGGGGCTGGAATGGCATCCATTATAAAAGCTGTCATGGCGCTCAAGCATCGCGAAATACCGCCGACCCTGTACTTCCAAACGCCGAATCCTAAAATCGATCTGCAGGATTCACCTCTGTTCATCAACGCCCAATCAAGAAAATGGGAAAATGATGAGCAGCCGATGAGAGGCGCGATCAGCTCCTTTGGCCTAAGCGGCACGAACTGCCACATGATTATTGAGGAGTACAGACCGGAAGCCGCTGCACCGGAAGAGGCAGATGAGCCGAAAGCTTCGGTTCAATTATTGACCTTGTCCGCAGCTAGCAGAGGATCGCTTATAAGGTTGGCAGGGCAGTATGCCGGTCGCTTTGTGGATGGCAACGTCGGGTCACTTGCTGATATTTGCTATACGGCGAATACGGGAAGAGGACATTATTCCCACCGCCTCGCCCTGATCGTCGCTGATGCGGCTGACCTGTCTAGAAAGCTGAAGCTTTTGGCCGAGCAGGAAACCTTTAGCTCGCTTCCGAAGGAGGGTGTTTATTACGGCGAATACCGGGCGGTAAGCGACGAGCGCAGCATTCGGAACCCAGGCGACATTACAGAGGCGAGAAAAAGCGAGCTCAGTCGAGAAGGAGAACAAGCCGTCTTGGCATTGGAAAATGCGCCAGCACTGGACCATACCGAAGCGTTACAGCAGCTATGCGAGCTTTATGTACAGGGTGCAGATATCCCGTGGGAACAGCTCTATGCGGAACAGACCCACGCCAAAGTTCAACTGCCAGTTTATCCGTTTGAGAGGACGAAATGCTGGGCGGAATTTCCTAAGTTTGCGAAGCAAGCTGTGCTCAAGGCAGCTTCCGCTGACGCTTCTGCTGAAGATATGAAAAAACGGCCAGCCGCCTTTACGATGAGCTGGAAACAGCAGGCGCGGTTAGCCGTTTCTGCGGCAGAGCCTGCTGCTGGTGTGACGGTGATCGTCAAGGACAGCGAAGGCTTTGCTGACCGTTTGGCCAGCGCGTTAAGAGACCAGGGCAGGCAGGTGCTGTTAGCGGAGATTCCTGATTTGTCCGCTACAGAAGAGATGGGTGAGATTGAAGCAAAATGGCTGGACCGTTATAGTCAGCTATTGCAGGAGGAAGCGGAGCAAGGCATTGCTCAAATCATTCATTGCGGCAGCCTGGCGGGGAGCGTCATTTCCAGCATAGATGAGCTGAAAGCAAGCCAGCAAAGAGGCGCTATGAGCTTGTTCCTGCTGATGAAGGCATGGGCAGCCTGCGGCTTCGAGCACGATACGGAAGTCATTGTACTGACTGAAAATGCCTGCCGCATTACGGGGGAAGAACGTCAGCTCCGACCGGAAAATGCACCGCTGCTTGGGCTAGCCAAAGCCCTTTCCAAAGAGCATGCGAATATACGCTGCCGCAGTATCGACATGGACGGAGAGGTGCAGCTGGAGGAGATTTTATCTGAATTATCGATAAATTCAGACGCCAGACTTGTAGCTTTTCGAAACGGCATTCGCTATGTCGAGTTGTTTGAGCCATGCAGCAGCCTGAATGAGTCCAGCAGCGAAGAGCTAACCGTTCAAGCCGGAGGCGTCTATTTGATAACGGGCGGTACAGGCGGAATTGGCCTTGAAACGGCAAAATGGCTAAGCCGCAAAGGCCGCATAAAACTGGTGTTAATCAATCGTTCTGAACTGCCTGATCGGCCGACATGGGATAGCATATTGCTGAACAATGAGGATCGTAAGCTATGTGAGAAAATCGCGAGCATTCGGGAGATCGAAGCTGGCGGCTCAGAAGTGATTTTGTACCGATGTGATGTATCCCAATACGATGAAACCGCAGCCATGCTGGAACACATCCGGCTAACGCATGGGGAAATCAAAGGAATTGTACACGGCGCAGGAATTGCCCGCACCGAGTCCATAATGGAGAAAAGCTTGGATACATTTGAGCAAGTCATTCGTGCCAAAATCTACGGCACATGGCTGCTGGATCAGCTGACTTTGCAAGATCAACTTGATTTTTTCCTTATGTATTCCTCTATTGCAACGATGTTCGAGACTGGCTATCAAAGCGACTATCTTGCGGCAAACGCCTACCTCGATGCCTATAGTATGGCGCCATCAAGCGATGGAAGAAGAAGATTGACGATCAATTGGACGACATGGCAAGGCAAGGGGATGGCTTCCGATCACAATTTTCAGGCGGATACCATTTTCAAGACGATACAGGCTGCCCGTGCGATGGAGCTGCTGGATGCTGTATGGCAAACACGACAAAGCAACGTACTGATCGGGGAGCTGAATTTGGAGAGCAGAATGGCGTTATGGCTGCATAATTATGCAATTCAATTGTCAGATGACATTACGGCAAGCCTGGATGCGTTGAACGAACGTTTGGCGCAAACGCCGGAAAGATCATCCAAATCTGCCGGATACGCAGCGGTTAAGCTGATTGGAAGCGAGCATGATGCGTTCAGCGAGACCGAGCGGCAGGTCGCTCAAACTTGCAAAGGGGTGCTCGGATTTTCCGAGATCGACATCCACGAAAGCTTTTTCGAAATGGGTGCTGACTCGCTAATGATTCGGCAGATTTATCAGAAGCTTTCACAGCTTTACACCGAGGAGGTTGTCATTACTGATATGTTTGAGTATCCGACGGTTCATAAGCTGGCTAAGCATATCGAACGGCGACAAGCAGGGGTGGTCGCAGCAGCTGCTCCAGTAAGCAATCGGACGGCACTGCAGGATGACGAATTAAACCGGATGTTTGACGAGCTTGATAATGGGGATCTCGATCTTGAACAGGTGCTCTCCAAGCTTGGCTCCAAAGAGAGGTGAGAATATGGATAAGGCGTACAAATATTTGGTACAGGGTGTTCAGGACAAAAAGATAGACAGGCAGGTAGCCATTGATTTAATTAAGCTGCTGGAAACAGAAGCCGTAACGGATGCGGGTGATATCGCCATTATCGGCATGGCTGCCAAACTCCCGTCTGCGAGTACGATAGAGGAATTTTGGGACGTGGTCGAGAGCGGTGTTGATTGCATTACCGGCTTTCCAGATACGCGCAGCGGCGATATTAGCCGCTACCTTCGATTCAAGGGGGTGCCCGAGGAGGAAATCCGTTATAACAAAAGCGCTTATTTGCCAGAAATCGATAAATTTGATTATAAGTTTTTTAAGCTTTCCCCACGTGAAGCAAGCTTGATGGACCCGTGCCAGAGAATGTTTCTGGAAACAAGCTGGCAGGCCGTTGAGGATGCGGGCTACGGAGGAAGCAGGCTGGAGGGCTCGAAGACAGGCGTGTTTGTCGGATATGCCAGCAATTATAGGGACATGTACGCCAAAATGATTGAGGACATTGATCCGACTGCTCTTTCGATAGGTTTGGTTGGAAACTTGAACGCCGTCATCTCGGGCAGAATTTCTTATTTGCTCGATTTGAAGGGGACTAGCATGGTCATTGATACAGCTTGCTCCTCATCGCTTGTCGCAATAGATTCGGCCTGCCAGGCGCTGCGCAGCCGCACTTGCGAAATGGCCATTGCCGGCGGCATCAACATTAATACGGTGCCGCTCAGCAAAGATTATATGCAAACGGGCATAGAATCGACCGACGGGGTGTCAAGAACGTTCGACAACCATTCGAACGGTTCTGGGGTAGGGGAAGGCATTGGCGCAATCGTTCTCAAGCCGCTGAAAGATGCCTTAAGAGATAAGGATGTCATCTATGCGGTCATTAAAGGGAGCGCCACCAATCAGGATGGCAGGTCCGCAGGACTTACCGCGCCAAACCCGCAAGCGCAGACGGACGTTATTTTGCAGGCGTGGGAAAATGCTGGAATTGACCCTGAAACGATTGCTTACATTGAGACTCACGGCACGGGCACCAATTTGGGTGATCCGATTGAAATTCAAGGTATACATTCGGCTTTCCGCAAGCATACGAGCAAAAAGCAGTTTTGCGCGGTCAGCTCCGTGAAAACGAATATCGGTCATTTAAGCGAGGCTGCTGGCATCGTAAGCGTCATAAAAGCTGTGATGGCTTTGCGGACGAAGCAGCTGCCGCCTTCGATTCATTTTAATCATCCGAACCGGTCAATACCGTTTGAAGACTCGCCGGTGTATGTAAGCGCAAAGCTGCGTGCTTGGGAAACGGATGTAGCGCCGCGCAGATGCGGTGTAAGCGCCTTCGGCATTAGTGGAACGAATTGCCATGTCGTGTTGGAGGAGGCTCCAGCTCAAGCAGCTTCTGTACAGGAATCGGGGGCACCTCATCTGTTTACGTTATCTGCCAAGTCAGAACAGGTACTGCTTGAATTAATTCATCTTTACTCGGAATTTTTGGCGCATAATAGCCAGCTGAATTTAGAGGAAGTTTGCTATACCGCGAATTCGGGCAGAGGCCATTACTCGCATCGGTTAGCGCTGCTTCCGACAAGCGTAGCGGATTTGCGGGACAAGCTGGTCAGCGCTCGTCTTGATGAAGCCGAAGGCGCAGTATATTACGGGGTTCACCGGCTCATCGATTCCGCGAAGGAAGCGCTTGAAGCAAACGATCTGCCTGCAAAGGAGCAAGAACGGTTAAGCGCAGAAGCGGCGGTGTTGATAGCTGCATACTGGGCTGAGCCGGATGCGTCCAGCAGCTTAATCGAGCAAGTAGCACAGCTGTATGTCAAAGGCGCAGATGTGGATTGGGAAATGCTAGCTGGAGAAGTGAAGCCCTCCAAGACCTCGCTTCCTGCTTACCCTTTCGAGCGGAGCAGATGCTGGATGGATGCGCCGCTGCAGCAGCCAGTACAAGCCTTAGCGGAAGAAGCAGAGCGTGGTCTATTCTACGGGTTTAATTGGAGAGCAGAAGCGCTGTCAGAGGACGCGGACCACTCACCAATGGCCGATGTGCTCCTTATCGAGGACGAAGCCCGTTCCCCATTCGTGCAGTCGATGATCGACAAGCTGCGGGCACAAGGGCGGAATGTCATCGTTGCTTCCCTTGGGCATCGCTTCAAGCGGCATGACGATTGCCGCTATACGCTTGCGAGCCGTGAGGACGATTATGACAAGCTCATGGTTGACTTGGTTGGGCGTCCCGTTACCCATATTTTGCATATGAGCGGACTTTCCAAAAGTGCTGCTCCCGAAACGCTGGAAGAGCTGGAGCAAACCCAGCAGTACGGGATATACAGTCTGCTCTATTTAACAAGGTCCATCATGAGGCATGACCCGAGGTCCAAACGGCATATGCTGCTGTTTACGAAGCTGCTGCATGCCGCAACGGGGCGGGAAGCTGAATTAAGCCCAGAATGGGCAACGCTCGTTGGGTTAGGGAAGGTTATTCCACAGGAGTTTGCGCAAATCGTATGCAAAGCGATTGATGTTGATGATTCCACGCCAGTGGATGCCATATGGCTGGAATTGGAGCATTTTACGAAGCAATATCACGTGGCTTATCGAGAAGGCTGCCGGCATACGGAGGAGTACGGCCCGATTGATCCGCTCAAGCTTGAAGAAGCTGAAACAGCCATTCACGATACTGGCGTATACCTCATAACAGGTGGCACCGGAGGCATTGGGCTTGAAAACGCCAAGTATTTGGCTTCCAAGGCGAATGTAAATGTGGCCCTTGTGAACCGTTCCCAGCTTCCTCCGAAGGAGGAGTGGGCAGCCGTTGTTGCAGGCGGCGAGGACGAGGATACGATTCGTAAAATACAAAAGCTTCAAGAAATTGAAGCGATGGGCGGCCGTATTACGCTTCATAGTGCGGACATAGCGGACTATGCAGTAATGGCGGCGCTAATCGGCGGGCTGAGAGAGAAGTTTGGACGAATAAATGGCGTCATTCATGGCGCTGGCATAGCTGGTGCGGGTTATTTGTTCAAGAAGGATTTAAACATTTTCAAAAACGTGCTGGAGCCGAAAGTGGCGGGAACCTGGATATTGGACAGGCTTACCCGGCAAGACCAGCTCGACTTTTTCATTATGCACTCCTCTGGCGTTTCGATGGTTGGAGAGGCTGGACAAGGCGACTACGTGTCTGGAAACGCTTATTTGGACGCATTTGCTGCCTACAGGAGAAAGCAGGAGCGCCATGCGCTGGCGTTAAACTGGGTTTCCTGGAAGGAGGCGGGCATGTCCGTCCGCTTCGGCATCAACGTCGATTCCTTCTATAAGGCGCTGCCTACCGTGCAAGCGATTGAAAGCATGGATACGGCGCTGCAGCGGAATATGACGAGGGTGCTCATCGGAGAAATGAACGAAAGTCCGGAATATTTGTCCTTGCTTTTGGCGTTTCCATTTCACTTAACCGAAGAGCTGAATGATCGGGTCAGCGGGTTGTTGAACGGAAATACCGAGCAGGAAGGGCATAAAATCATCTCCAATGGAAATTATGATGCCGCCATGCTCGACCAAGGCAGACTCATTATTTTACCGAAAGGCAGCAGCCCTGTGAACAACAGCACAAAACCTTCGAAAGCCGCGCTTCGGGGCAAGCAGGGAGATGGCTATAATGCGGTCGAGCAGGAGGTAGCCAACATTTTCAGCACCATTCTTGGCTATCCGGAAATTGACATTCATGATACTTTGTTCGAGCTCGGCGGGGACTCGCTGCTGCTGATGAGAATTCATAAATTGATTGACACGGAGTATCCGGGCAAGGTGACGATTACCGACATGTTTGAGTTTCCTTCCGTCCAGCGGCTAGCGCAGCATATTAACAAAGAGGAGCAGGAGCAGCAGCTGGTTGCTGCAGCCAAGGACGTTCGCCAGGAAGCAAGAGACATATTCGGGAAGCTTGCAGAGGGCAATATGAGTCTGGAAGAAGCCATTCACGTGATTGAAGATCTGTAGGAAAAGGGGAAAATCGTGCAGAACAATATTTTTACATTTATCGTGAATCAGACGACAAGCGGCAACATCGACAAGGAAACGGCTGTCGAGATGATTGCCATGCTGAAGCAGGGTGGAGCGAAGGTAGAGGATGACATCGCCATTATCGGCATGTCTGCGAGACTTCCAGGAGCCCGTGATATCCATGAATACTGGAGCAATATTGAAAATGGGATCGACACCGTCAAGCAAATTCCGCAAAACCGGAGAAATGACACCGACGATTATATCAAATTTAAGCAGCTTGACAAAGATAAAATCATTTATCCCGAATATGGCTATTTGGAGGATATTGACGGCTTTGACTATGAGTTTTTCCGCATGTCGCCAAGGGAAGCGAGCTTGACCGACCCGCATCAGCGTATTTTTCTGGAGCAGGCGTGGAAGGCGATTGAGGATGCCGGCTACGGTGGCGATAAACTGACAGGCAGCAAAACCGGCGTTTATCTCGGCTATACGCAAAGCCCGAAGGATCTGTATTGCAAAATGATTATGGATATCGACCCGACGCTGATACCGATTGCAACGGTGGGCAATATGCAGGCGATGGCGGCAACCCGCATTTCCTATTTGTTAAATTTGAAAGGGCCTGCGCTTGTTGTAGATACAGCCTGCTCGTCTGCTTTAGTAGCCATAGAGCTTGCTTGCCAAGCGATTAAGCAAGGACAATGCGACCAGGCTATCGCTGGCGGAATTAAGCTGAATATTATTCCAGTCGATGACGAGAACATTCGCATTGGCATTGAGTCGGGCGATTGGAGAACCCGGGCGTTCGACGATACGGCCGACGGCTCCGGCGTCGGCGAAGGGGCAGGAGCGTTGCTGCTCAAGCCTTTGAAGAAGGCGCTTAAAGACGGCGATCATATTTATGCCGTCATTAAAGGCAATGCAGCCAATCATGACGGCCAGACCGCAGGCATTACTGTGCCGAATCCGGCATCGCAAACCTCGGTCATCCAGCAGGCGTGGGAGGAGGCGAACATCGACCCGGAGACGCTTGACTATATTGAAGCACATGGAACTGGCACGATTCTCGGTGATCCGATTGAAATTAGGGGCATTGAAGGCGCCTTTAAAAAATATACGAACAAGAAACAGTTTTGCGCAATCAGCTCTGTCAAGACGAATATCGGACATTTAAGCGAGGCGGCAGGCATCGCGAGCATTGTCAAAATGGCGCTGTCGCTGAAATATAAAAAGCTGCCGCCAACGATTTATTTTCAAAAGCCCCATTCTTCAATCGCTTTCACGGATTCTCCTTTGTATGTCAATACGAAGCTTCGTGATTGGGAAACGGACGGGCACCCAAGAAGGGGCGGAGTGAGCGGTTTTGGCATGAGCGGCACCAACTGCCATCTCGTGTTGGAGGAAGCGCCGGAGCAAGTGGCTACAGAGCTTGCATCTGCGGGGCCAGAGGTGTTTACGCTTTCGGCGAGAAGCAGTAAAGCGCTGCGGGAGATGCTGCAGCTTTACAATGAATATTTGCAGCAAAGTGGAGGGAACTCTTCGCTTTCCGATATATGCTACACGGCCAATACGGGCCGCAGTACGTATGCTTACCGCCTGGCGCTAATGGCTGCTGATTTGGACGATTTGCAGGTTAAAATCCGTGCTTGCCTGGAAGCCGATCTGGAGTCTTTCACGGCCCCTTGGGCCTGCTATGGAGTTCACCGGGTAGCACGTGCCAACGCAACGCCGAAACTAGGCGAAATCGATGAGCAGGAGAAGCGCCGACTTGGCAGCGAGGCAGACCAGCATTTAGAGAGCTGGATTGCGTCTGGAAAATCCGATGAGCATACGCTGCATTTGCT
Organism: Paenibacillus sp. Leaf72; assembly: GCF_001422685.1. NCBI lineage: Bacteria > Bacillati > Bacillota > Bacilli > Caryophanales > Paenibacillaceae > Paenibacillus > Paenibacillus sp. Leaf72. Next base: position 30,247 of record NZ_LMLV01000031.1, read on the forward strand.
TTGCTCCGCTTATGCAAGCGGCGGCGATGTGAGCTGGAGCGGGCTCTATGAAGGAGAACGGAGGCAGCGCGTCAGCCTGCCGACCTATGCCCTGCAAAATTCGCGATGCTGGCTGGAGTTTCCCGAGCTGGAGACGTCAGCAGAAGCACAGGAGGATGGCTTCTACTTCGCGCCGGTATGGACGCCAGAGGAGCGTTCGTCCCAAACCGGAGCAGATTTGGCTGGCGCTGTCCTGCTCCTTGGCGGAAGAAGCGATAGCCATAAGCAAATCGCTGAAGGCTTGGAGGCAGCATGTGCGCGGGAGCAAAGGGCTATTATTAATGTCTCGCTAGGCGAGGAATACATCCAGCACCATTCCGGTTCTTATACAATTCGCAACACGCAGGACGATTATATTAGACTTTTTGAAAATATTGGTGCCGAAACGCTCACGCAAATCGTCCATATGCTCAGTTTGGATACTATCGCTCCAATCGACCGCGTAGAGCAGCTGGATGAGAGCCAAAAACACGGCTTATACAGTCTTTTCTATCTATATAAGGCTTGGCTTCATACGAACGGAAAGCAGCCGCTTGACGTTGTTCTTCTAACAGACAATGCCCAAGAGGTGAGCGGTGTTGAAACGCTCATTCGCCCGGAACACGCAACCGCGATTGGCTTCGGCAAGGTTGTGACGAAGGAGCATCCGCCGTTCAATGTCCGAAGCATTGATATGGATCAGGATACGGATGCGGTGCAGCTTAATGAGGAGATTATGTATGGCGCAGGATCATCGCCATATGGGGTCGCTTTCCGCGCAAATGGCCGTTACGTGGAGCAATTTGCCCAAATGGAGCTCGATCGCATCGCGGATGAGCCTGTAACGATTAAGGAGCAGGGCGTTTACATCATAACGGGAGGAACAGGAGGAATCGGTCTTGAGGTGGCAAAGTCGCTAGCTGCAAGTGCCTCTTCCATTAATCTGATCCTCGTGAACCGGTCGGCGATGCCTGAGCGGGAACGCTGGGATGCGATTGTCCAGACCGGGACGGATCTGCTTTTAATCAGCAAAATTAACGCCATTCGCGAGTTGGAAGCAGCTGGAGCACAGGTCAAGCTGTATCAGGCAAACATTTCTGATGAGCCGGAGCTTAGAGCAATGCTTTCGGATGTTCGCAGCGTGTATGGAAAAATTGACGGTATCGTTCACAGCGCGGGCGTGGCTATCGACCAGCTGCTGAAGGACAAGCAGGCAAACGTTATACGCGACGTACTGCTGCCTAAAGTAAACGGAACGTGGCTTCTGAACAAATGTACGGAGGATGATCAGCTTGATTTCTTCGCCATGTTCTCATCCGTCGCTACCATATATTACGGTTCGACCCAAAGCGATTATGTGGCAGCTAACGCTTATATGGACTCATTCACTCATTATCGGAGCAAGCAGGGCAAGAAGACGCTGACGATTAACTGGACGACGTGGAAGGAAACCGGCATGGCGAAAAATAGCGGAGTGGCGGTGAGCACCATCTTCCAGACGCTGCCAACGGCCAGCGGCATTGAAGGGTTTACCGCATTGCTGAACAAGCAAAGCCGCCGAGCGTTAATCGGCAGCTTCAACTATGACCGGCTGGGCATTTTATTGCTGGAAAAAGCTACGGTCAGGCTGTCAGAGCCGCTGCAGCGCAGACTCGACTATCATAAGCAGCAGCTTGCCAGCGCTGGCTCCACTTCCAATAAGGCTGCGAAGCCGAAGGGAGCGGCAAAGAGCGGTGAAGTACAACTGACTGGCCGTGACGGGGCAGCCTACAACGAAACCGAAAAAACGATTGCTGCGGTTTGCCAAAATGCGCTCGGCTATGCCGAGATCGACATTAACGACAATTTCTTTGAGCTTGGAGCCGACTCCATATTGCTGATGCGCATCCATGCGGAGCTGGATAAACGCTACACCGGCTTGTTATCGGTTGCGGACATGTTCGAGCATTCGACGATTTCCAAGCTGGCGGAATATATCGTAGAGCAGGATACGGAGAGCAGCATGCCTCAGCAGACGATCGCTGCGCGTGAAGCTTTGTCAACGGACAGCGATATTGCAGTAATCGGCATGTCATTCCAGTTCCCGAAGGCGAGCACGAACGAGGAATTTTGGGGAGCGCTGCAGGCTGGCGTTGATAACGGCAGCGGCTATCCGGATGTTAGAAGAAAGGATATGGAAAAATACGTTGCCTTCAAAGGTTGGCCGCTCAATGCGGTCGATTACGAGATGGGCAGTTATTTGGACGAAATCGACAAGTTCGACTATCGCTTTTTCCGAATGTCTCCGAAGGAAGCGAGCACGACCGATCCGAACCATCGCTTATTTTTGCAGACAGCATGGCATGCCATCGAAGATGCCGGCTACGGAGGCAAAAAGATTTATGGCACGAAAACGGGGGTTTACCTCGGATTTGCGTCCAATATGGTCTATTTCCACCGCATTATTAGCGAGGTCGAGCCGCAGTCGGAAGGCGCTTCGCTAGTTGGCAATACGGCTTCGGTAGCGACAGGCAGAGTTTCATATCTGTTCGATTTGAAGGGCCCGAGCGTCGTTGTTGATACGGCTTGTTCTTCCTCCTTGACCTCCGTGCATTTGGCTTGCAAATCAATACGCATGGGCGACTGCGAAATGGCGATTGCCGGCGGGGTACGGCTGAACATGATGCCTATTTTCCGCAAGGGCTCGCCAAGAGGCATCGGCATGGAGTCGACAGACGGCAAAACAAGGGCGTTTGATGAGCTCTCCGAAGGGACGGGAACAGGCGAAGGGGTTGGGGCGATACTGCTCAAGCCGCTGCAGAAGGCGATACAGGACAGGGATAATATTTACGCTGTCATCAAGGGAAGCGCATCGAACCAAGATGGAAGCTCCGCTGGCTTGACTGCGCCGAACCCGGCTGCTCAGGAGGAAGTTATTATTCAGGCATGGGAAGATGCCGCGATTGATCCTGAAACGGTTACGTACATTGAAACGCACGGAACGGGCACCCAGTTGGGAGACCCGATCGAAATTCAGGGTATCCAGCGCGCTTTTAAACGGTATACCCAGAAGAAACAATTTTGCGCGGTCGGATCTTCAAAAACGAATTTAACGCATTTATCAGAGGCTGCGGGCATCGCGGGCGTCATTAAAGCGGTTTTGACGCTGAAAAACAAAGAGCTGCCGCCAAATCTGTATTTTAACCGTCCGAACCGAAAAATCGACTTTATGAACTCGCCTGTGTATGTCAATGCAACCCGCAAATTGTGGGAGCCGGAAGGCCATCCGCGAAGATGCGGTGTAAGCGGCTTTGGCATGAGTGGAACGAACTGCCATGTCGTTATGGAAGAGTATTTGGGCGCTGAAACCTCGCATCTGCAAGGCGAAGAGGAGCTTAGTCAACGTCCGCAGCTGTTCACGCTCTCCGCACTGACGGATACCGCTCTTCGGCGCCTCGTCAGCCAATACAAATCGCAGCGTTTTGGCGACGGTTCAGCGGCTGCCTTCCGCAACGCCTGCTATACCGCAAACACGGGACGCGGCCACTACGCACACAGGCTGGTTCTTATCGTAAACGACGCGGAGGATTTCAACCGGAAGCTTGCGGAAGTGGACGAATACGGTTTCGAAAACGTACAACAGCCTTGGTTGTTCTACGGCTTCCATAAAATCGTCTCGGAAACGAAAGCGAAAAAATCCGACGGCGAAATTACAGAAAGCCAGCGAATAAGCATGACGAAGCAGTTCGGACAATTGGTTGACGGTTATGTAGATGGGGAACGCACTGATGCCAGCAGCCTGCCGAACATTTGCGAGCTTTACGTACAAGGGGTGGAAACCGATTGGGAACCTTTCTACTTCGGTGAAGAGCTGCATCGAATCAGCCTCCCAACCTATCCGTTCGAAAGAGAGCGCTGCTGGGTTGAGATTCCCGAATATGAGCAGGCCGTGACAGAAGTAACGGCTGGCGGCTTGTATTACGGGGGGCAGTGGGTAAGACAGGAGCAGCTGATGGCAGAGCAGACAAGCCAGGCCGGACCAGTTCTTATCTTTATGGATGAGAAGGGCTTGGGACAATCGCTTGCTGCTGAGTGGAACCGGAGAGGAACCAAGACCGTTCAAGTTTATTTGCGAAAGCAATATGCCAAGCTCGATGACGGCAGCTATCACGTAAGCGGTACAGTGGACGATTATGTGTTGCTGCTGAAAGATAACAAGGGCACAACGTGGAGCAAAATCATCCATCTGTTCAGCATCGTGCCGGAAGGCATGGCGGTTGACTGGAACAGCTTTAATGAAACGCAGTATAGAGGCGTCTACAGCCTGTTTTATTTGTCCAAAGCGGTAGCCCAAGTAGGATTAAGCGCTGTAACCGATACGGTTATCATTTCTGATTATGTCGATGTTGTAAGCGGACGTGAAACCCGGGTCAATCCGTGGAATGCACCGCTCCTGGCACTCGGAAAATCCGCAAGGCAAGAGCTGCCGAGCATGCTGTGCCGCGCTATTGATATCGATGAAGCAACGAGTTTGGATACGATTATACGCGAAATAGGGGCAGCACCGTCGTATTATATGGTCGCTTTTCGCGACAATGAGCGCTATGCCGAAATTTTCAAGGAATACCGCGTGCAAGAGGCAAATGAGCAGCCGATCGAGGTCAAGGAAGAAGGGATCTATCTCATTACAGGCGGGACAGGCGGCATGGGCATTGAGACAGCCAAATATTTGGCGGCGAGAAAGAAAGTCAATATTGCGCTCATTAACCGTACGCCTTTGCCAGACAAGGCAACATGGGATGATATGATCGACCGCAACAGCAGAACCGACCGCAAGGCTATCCAGAGAATAAAAGCGGTACGTGAGATTGAAGCAATGGGTGCACATGTCGAATGCTACAGTCTCGATATCGCTAATATGCAGCAAATGGAAGAGTTGGTCGGCGGGCTACGCGCACGTTATGGACGCATTAATGGCATTGTCCATGGCGCCGGTGTTGGCGGTGATGGCTTCCTTTATTTGAAGGAAGAGCAGGTGTTCAACGAGGTCGTCCATCCGAAGGTGTTCGGAACGTGGATTCTCGACAAGCTGACCGAGCAGGATCGGCCTGATTTCTTCCTCATGTTCTCCTCCATGAGCTCGCGTTTCGCAGTGCCGGGGCAAGGGGATTACTGTGCAGCTAATACGTTTTTGGATGCATTTGCAAAATACAAAACGTTGAACCAGCAAAAAGCGCTGTCCATCAACTGGGTTGCGTGGAAGGAAACCGGTATGGCGGTGGAGTTCGGCGTCAATGCAGACGGCGCCTTCAAGGCACTTCCTACAGCAGTGGCTATGCGCGGTTTGGACGAAGCTTTGAACCGGAGCGTATCGAACGTTTTAATTGGGGAGCTCAACTACGGCTCGGATCTGCTGTGGGAGCTTGGTCTCGTTCCGCAGCTGCTGGATTCGCCGATTGATGCTGCCATAACGGGGTCCCAGAAACGGTGGGAGGCAAGGCAGCTGGCTTCGCAAAGACGCTTCGAGGGCGAAATCAAGCTTACTGGAAAAGACGGCGATTACACCGATCTGGAAACGAAGCTGGCGGAAATCTATTGCCAGGTTCTTGGCTTTAATGAAATCGACATGGACGATAATTTCTTCGAGCTTGGCGGCGACTCGATTTTGCTTGGCAGAGTTCACGCTTCTCTGGAAAAGCATTATCCGGGCAAGGTCAGATTGCTGGATTTGTTTGAATACACTTCCGTCAGCAAGCTGCAGCAGTATATGCGGGAGGATGAAGAGGAGCAGGATGCAGCAGGCACAGAAGCTCTGGAACATCTTGCGTACGACCGCGAGATGTCGCAAGTATTGCAGCAGGTAAGTGCAGGAGCAAGCCTGGAGGAAGATACGAAGCGGCTAATGGAGGAACTGGGCAATGGCACACTATCCATTGAACAAGCGATTGACCAGCTGACGAAAACCGGCCAGAACAGCAGCGATACAAGGAAAAAGTAATTGGCGCAGCAACTTTGGACGCCCGGAGGGTAAAAGGCTATGGATAAGCTTTACCACTATATTCTCAAGAGAGCTACCGAAGGAAAAATCGAAAAAGAAGATGCCATCCGCATGGTCACGCTGCTTAGGCAGGCGCAGGCAGTGCAAGAGGAGAGCCGCAAGGAGGACATCGCCATTATCGGGATGGCCTCCCATATTGCGGGCACTGACTCCTCAGAGGAGTTCTGGCGGCAAATCGCCTCCGGCGTTGATTTAGTAGGAGCTTTTCCGAAAGAGAGAAGTGCTGACATTGACGGCTACCTGACCAATATGCTGGATGAAATGGGCTGGGAATTAAAATATTCGCCGGGCGCGTACATGCACGATATAGCTTCCTTCGACTACAGCTTTTTCCGCATTACGCCCAATGAGGCCGCTCTGATGGATCCTTCCCAGCGCATCTTTTTGCAAACGGCCTGGGAAGCGATTGAGGACGCTGGCTATGGCGGGAATAAGCTTGTTGGAAGCCATACAGGCGTATACGTCGGCTATTCCAGCAGCTCGAGCTATCATTCCATGATACTGGAAACCGAGCCGGAATCAGCAGCAACGGCATTAACAGGCAACATTGCCGCCATGCTTCCGACGAGAATTTCCTACATGCTTGATTTGAAGGGGCCGACGCTCATTTTGGATACAGCCTGCTCCTCCTCGTCGGTTGCGATTCATCTAGCCAGCAAAGCTATTCATAACGGCGATTGCAAAATGGCGATTGCAGGCGGCATCAGGCTTAATCTTCTGCCGATCGACAACTCAGGCCTGAAGCTGGGAGTTGAAGCGGTGGACGGACGAACGCGAACGTTTGACGCAGAGGCCGAGGGTGCTGGCTGGGGAGAGGGCAGTGCTGCTGTTTTGCTAAAACCGCTTAGCCAGGCCGTAAAGGATGGGGACCGGATATATGCTGTTATAAAAGGGAGTGCCATTAACCAGGACGGCACTTCCATCGGTATAACCGCTCCCAATTCGGCTGCCCAGGCTGAGGTGCTGCTTAAGGCGTGGCAGGACGCAGGCATTGATCCAGAGACGTTGTCTTACATTGAGGTGCATGGAACAGCAACAAGGCTTGGCGATCCGCTCGAAATAGAAGGGTTGTACAGGGCGTTCCGAAAGCATACGAACCGCAAGCAATTTTGCGCAGTCAGCACCGTTAAGACGAACGTGGGCCACTTGTACGAATGTGCCGGCATTGCCGGTGTTATCAAAGCCGCTATGTCGTTAAAGCATCGCAAAATACCGGCTACGGCCCATTTCAACCGCCCTAATGCAACGATTGGCTTTAGCGATTCGCCAGTCTATGTCAACACCCAATTGCGGGAGTGGGAGGCTGGGGAGCATCCACGCAGAGCGGGCATCAGCGCCTTCGGCCTGAGTGGGACCAATTGCCATATCGTTCTGGAGGAGTATGCTCCACCGCAGCAGTCGGAGCACGCAGACGATGTATACGCCGGGCTGCCTCATATCCTTGCGATATCGGCAAAAAGCATCGCGCCGCTGCTTGGAATCATATCTGGCTACGAGCAGTACTTAAACCGGGAAGCACAAATCCCGCTGCGGGATTTATGCTATACGGCTAACACCGGGAGGGGGCATTATGCGCACCGCATTGCCATCATTTTCGAGGATGCCGCCGACCTAATGCGCAAAGTCGCTCTGTTAGCAGACCATTCTCTTGATGAAACCATTCACGATGATATCCGCTTCGGCAGGCATAAGGTCGTCTCCGGCAATAAGCAGGTACTGGGTGAAAATGAAATTAAAAAGCCGGAGCATGCGGAGCTGACCCGCACCGCTTCCGAGAAGGTCCGGCAATTTATCGGCACCGGAAAAAAGGACAAGCAGCTGCTTCATGACATTGGCAGCCTGTATGTCCGCGGCGCGGATGTCAATTGGGAGGAGCTGTATCAAGGCGAAGGCCGCTGCAAAACGTATGCGCCAACCTACGCCTTTGAGAAGCAGCGCTGCTGGCTTGATCTTAATATGCCGCAGCGGGACGACAAGGATGGTGCTGAAGCTACGCTGCACTACGCCATGCAGTGGCGCAAGTGCAGCAGAAGCCCCGAACCATCCGGCATTGACGGAGCAGCCGTCGTATTTATGGATCGGGCGGGAGTCGGACAGACCATTGCTGCATCCTTGCGGGAAAGCGGCAGGCTCGTTATCGAGGTGAAGCTTGCAGAGGATGATGGGCCCTTTGGCTGCACAGCAAATTCTAACGAAGGCTACCAGATAGACGGTTCCAAGGCAAGCTATCTTCAGCTTATGCAAGCATTGAAGGATGTGCCGTTTGGCCAAATCATTCATCTATTGGCGCTGGACGCACATGACGTCAGCGATTCGCTGGAGACGCTTAAGCGGCGGCAGGCAAGCGGTGCCTACAGTCTGTTTTATTTGACAAAAGCGCTGGTGCAGGCGGAAATTCAGCAGCCGCTTGCGCTGCATATCCTCACTAGAAATGCTGTAGAAGCTACCGGCGCAGAGAAGCTGCTTATACCCGATCATGCTCCTGTTTACGGCATGGGCAAGGTTATGGCCAAGGAGCTCTCAAATGTGTCATGCAAATATATGGATATAGAGGAATCGGTTCCGCTCGGACAGATAATCGGAGAGCTTCAGGCCAATGACGTGTATGGTGTCGCGCTTCGAAACGGTGACAGATATACCGAAATATTTGCTGAGCTGCGAGACGTTCAGTTAGAAACCAGCCGCCGCTTGGAATTGCAGGAGCAAGGGATATACCTGATTACAGGCGGCTTAGGCGGCATTGGGCTGGAAGTGGCAAAGTGGTTTGCAGCTCAGAGCAAGGTCAATTTGGCTTTGATTAGCCGCACTCCGCTGCCGCCGAGCTCGGAATGGCAAGCTGTTTTAGAAGGCAGCGAGGCTTCAGACAAGCTTAGAAAGCGGCTTCGCATAGTGAAGGAGCTGGAGAGGCTTGGTGCGACGGTAGAATGCATCAGTGCCGATGCAGCCGACTATAGCGCTATGGAGAAGGTTATTGCTGATTTGAAAAGCAAGTATGGACAAATACGGGGCATCGTGCACGGTGCGGGCGTCTCGAATGACGGGCCGCTTGCTGACAGAGGCGATGATATGTTCAATGCCATCTACGCTCCGAAGGTGTATGGCACATGGGTGCTAGATGCGCTTACGAAAGACCAGAAACTTGATTTCTTTATTATGTTCTCGTCAGTCGCGACCATATTCAGTGCCTTCGGGCAAGGGGATTATGCGGCAGCCAACGCCTATTTGGATGCTTATGCTCCTTATCGGCAAAGAAGAGGCGGGCGTACGCTTACTGTGAACTGGACGACGTGGAAAGAGACTGGGATGGCCTTTGATGGCGGGCACGTATTCGATACGATTTTCAGGACGCTGCCGACTGAGCTAGCGCTTGAAGGCTTCGCTTCTTTGCTGCAAAGCGGTGCAAGTAGAGCGCTAATAGGACAAATCCACTACGATGGCGCAGGTGCTATGCTGCTTGAACGCTCCGGTGTATCTTGCTCCGATTCGATTCGGAAGCGGATTGCGGCGAAGAAAGACAGCAAGCGGAAGCAAAGCGACGGCAATGTGCAGAAGAAGGAACGCAGCGCGGAAGGCGTTGTCATGCTTGGCCGGGAGGCCGGCAGCTACTCTGAGCTGGAGCAGAAGCTTGCCTTATGCTGCAAGCTTGTCCTCGGCTATGAGGAGATCGACATCTATGACAATTTCTTTGAAATGGGTGCAGATTCACTCGTATTAATGAAGCTCCAGGGCGAGATTGAGACGCATACGTTCGAAATGGTGACGATCAGCGATCTATTCGAATATTCGACTGTCGTTCAATTGGCGGAGCATCTGCAAAAGCAATCCGCCAGTCGGGACCCCATCCGCTCGAGCCAGTATCCGCCTATGCAGAATGCAGCTATTAAGCCGTACTATCCAGCATCCCATGCCCAGAAACGCATGTTCCTTGGCTTTAAACGGGAGCCGCAGCTGACAAGCGCCAATCAGTTCAGAGTTTCGGTGCTGAACATCCGGGTGGAGCCCGAGCGGATGGAGCTGGCTGTGCGCCGCATGATTGATAGGCATGAGGTGCTGCGAACAGCTGTTACGAGCATGGATGGGGAAATTGTCCAAGTCATCAGGGAACAAGTCCCATTCGAGATGGGGTACTGGGAGGCAGATGAAGCTGAGGCGAAAGACATTATTAATCGGTTCAAGCAGCCGTTTAATTTGAATGAACCGCCGTTTTTCCGGCTTTGCCTCGTGAAGGTCGAGGAGGAAAAATATTATCTGCTTTACGATGCCCACCACATTATTACAGATGGCGTATCCATGGAAATTTTCATGCGGGAGCTTGTTCAGCTGTACAAAGGTGAATCTCCGCCGGCCCTGCCGTACCAATACAAGGATTATGTGGAATGGCAGTTCTCCTTCATGCAGACGGAGCAAATGAAGCGCCAGCAGCTTTTCTGGGAAGAGACGTTTACGGGCGAAATCCCTGTGCTGCGGCTGCCGACAGATCAGCCAAGGCCCGAGCATTTTGTTTTTGAGGGCGGTATCGTCATGAGCTTGGTTGACCGTGAGCTGACGGAAAAGCTGAAACAGCAGTCAAGCGTATCTGGAGCGACGATGTATATGCTGCTGCTTGCCGCTTATGCCGTGCTGCTGTCCAAGTATTCCGCGCAAGACGACCTGGTCATCGGATCACCGGTTACGGGACGGCCAAAGCGGGAAATGGACAAAATTCTCGGCATGTTCATCAATATGCTGGCGATGCGGCTTGCTCCCCGTAAGGAACTGACCTTCTTAAGCTGTTTGGAACATATAAAAGCAAGCGCAGTGCAGGCTTTCGACAATCAGGATTACCCGCTTGACGAGCTGATCCATCATTTGAATGTAAAGCGAAGCGCAAACCGCCACCCGCTGTTCGATACGGTGTTTATTTATCAAAATGTTCCTGTTGATGAAAGGGCGATTGGCCATTCTATCGATGAAGTTTATAATCTGACCGATTATGAACTGACGCTGGAGGCTATGGAGCAGGGCGGGATGCTTCGCCTGAGGCTGGAGTACAACATGCGGCTGTATGATCGACAGACAGCGGAGCGAATGCTGAAGGATTACTTGAGCATTCTTGAGGCTATCGCGAAGCAGCCCGATATCCTTCTGCAGAACATTGAACTGGCCAGCGGTAGAACCGAGGAGCCGTTATATGAGGATGATGAGGAAATCTCCTTTAATTTTTAGGCGGCCATCCCCATCAACCATGTAGAAAAGAAGGGAGGGAATGGATATGGATTCCTATTCGGAAAATATGCTGTTGACGAGCGGCAAATGGCAGGAGGAGAGAGAGTATTGGCTTAGCAAGCTTGATCCTTCCGCTGAGCCGAATGCTTTTGAGGGCGACCTCAAGGATGCTGGCTTGCGCCCGGGAGCGGTCGATTTGGTCAAAGGCCCGATTCCGCCTGAATTGACCGAACGGCTGCTGCCCTTATGCAGGTACTCCCAGCAAGGCTTGTATGCGTTTTTGCTTTCAGGTGTACTCTATTTGCTTCATCGATATACGGGGGAACGGATCGTGACCACTGGCATGCCATCCGGACAACAAACGGTAGAAAACACTGCCCCCAACCGGCTGATCGCCCTGCAGGTGCATGTCGATGAAGCATTGCCGTTCAAAGAATATATACAGCAAGTTAGCCAAACGGTGCAGGAGGCAAGGAAGTACAAGCACATTCCCTTCCAAGCTATTATCAGACTGCTTAAGCACAATCCCAAAGCAGCAGTCCCTGCCTTCAAAACGGTCGTTGCCCTGAATACGCTGCATGCTCCTTTATACATGCAGGACTCGAAAGCTGCGGTTACCTTTTATTTCATTATGGAGGGCGATCGCCTGCAGCTGGAGCTGCTCTATGAACGTTCCATGTATTCGCAGCGATATATGGAACGGATGTTTGATCATTTTGTCGGTTTTCTGGAAGAGGTGATTCAGCAAACGGATATTCCGCTGAACCAGATACGCTTGCTTTCACAGGGGGAAATAGAGTCGCTTGAGCGGTTAAATCCGGCGGCTATACGTTATCCAAAGGATAAAACGGTACATGAGCTGTTTGACAGCCAAGCGATGAATACTGCGGATTGGACCGCGCTGCGTTTTGGCAGGATGGAGCTTACTTACGGGGAGCTTAAGGATCGTTCGGACCGGCTCGCTTGCCTGCTTCGCAGCAAGGGCATTGGAAGGCACCGAGTTGCCGCTGTCATGACGAATCGGTCTTTGGAAATGATGATCGCGATTTTGGCGGTGTTGAAGGCTGGGGGCGCCTATTTGCCTATTGATCCGGCTTATCCGCCGGACCGGATTAGGCATATGCTGGCCGATAGCGGCGCAGGCGTCCTGCTTACACAGGATGGATTGATCAGCCATGTTGATTTTCAGGGGGAAACCGTCAATCTCGACGACAATCGGGTATATGGAGAGCTCGATCCTCTGCTTTCAAATGTGAATGACCCGGAGGATGCCGCTTATTTAATCTATACGTCCGGCTCTACTGGCCTGCCGAAAGGGGTGCTGGTTCCGCACAGGGCAGTCGTTAATTTTATAACGGGCATTACAGGCCGAATCCCTGCCTTCACAGAAGGAAAAACCATTGCTGCCGTTACGACGCTCTGCTTCGATATTTTCGTGCTGGAGACACTCCTGCCGCTGACGCAGGGACTAATTGTTGTTATTGCGGGCGAGGAGGAGCAGCATAATCCGGCCATGCTCCAGCGGTGGCTTGCGCACAATCGGATCGAGCTGCTGCAGGCGACGCCTTCCCGGATTCAACTGCTGCTGAACGATAATTCGGCAGAAGCAGGCTTGGAGCAGATAACGACGCTTATGGTAGGCGGGGAAGCCTTCCCCGATGAGCTGCTTCACCAGCTTCGGGAACGGTGCGGCGGGGCAAGCATTTACAATATGTACGGCCCAACAGAGACTACGGTTTGGTCCTCTGTCAAGGATGTGACGAATGCGAGCGGCATAACGCTTGGGGCACCTATCGCCAATACGCAAATGTATATTGTCGACCCGCTTCTGCGTCTGCTGCCGGAAGGCGTGGCTGGAGAGCTTTGTATCGCCGGAGACGGCGTCGCGATGGGCTACTGGAAGCGGGAGGAGCTGACGGCTGACAAATTCGTACCATGTCCTTATGGAAACGGTGGGAAGATGTACCGGACAGGCGATCTGGCACGAAGGCTGCCCGGCGGGGATATTGAATTTCTGGGGCGCATGGATCATCAAGTGAAAATTAGAGGGTTTAGAGTCGAGCTTGGCGAGATCGAATCTGCCCTATTAAGCCTAGAGCAGATTAAAGCGGCTGTGTGCATTGCACAGGAGGATGGTGAAGGAAGCCACATTCTTTGCGCCTACTATGTTTCCACGGCGGCTCTGTTGGCGGAAGGCATAAGAAGCGCAATAGCTTCCCGGCTGCCTGATTATATGCTGCCCTCATTCTATATTCCGCTGAGGGAGCTTCCGTATACACCAAACGGGAAAATAGACCGAAAGCAGCTGCCCAGCCCTTATGAAAGGGTCAGCGGACTATCCATCGGCGAGCCGCCAGCAGATGAGCAGGAGGAGAAGCTGCTCCGCATTTGGAAGGCTGTGCTGGAGGTAGAGACGATTGGCGTAACCGACGACTTCTTTAATGTCGGCGGCCATTCGCTAAAAGCGTTGAAGCTGGAGGTCGAGCTGGAGAAAGCGGGATTTTCCTTCGAAAGCGAGGAGATTTACCGCTACCCGACGATTAGGGGCTTTCTGCGGCGGATGAATGGCGAAGGAGCAGGAGCAGCAATCTTTTCGCCAAAAAGCCGAGCGGCATTTGAATCTGAATCATTTGCTAGTGCGGCATTGCTGACGCTCAAGCATGATGAACGGATCCAACCGTTTAACGATTTATTTTACAAGGAGTGCTTCTATCACTCGCTGTTTCCCATTCTGTCCTACTACCAGCAAAGCCTGCTGCCGATTCTCGCCAATGATACGGTTATCTATCGATATGATGAGGATACGGTTCACTTTCAGGTAGATTACGCAGCGGCAAGGCCAATAGAGCAGCTTTTGCTAGGATTAGGCATTCGGACGGAAACGAGAACGGTCGGACATTCCGTAATCGAGGAGCTCAAGCGAGCTGTCCTCAGCAATAAGCCGGTTATTGTACGAATTGACTGCTACTACGCCTCAAACCGGGCTGAAACGTACAAAAAGCAGCATTGGCCGCATTCATGGCTCGTATTCGGCTTTGATGACAGCAGGCAGATGTTCGGCGTCATAGAGCATGACCATATTGAAAGGCTGACCTATGAGAAAAGATGGGTGAGCTACGAGGATGCGCTGCAGGGGCATCTTGGCTTTATGGACCATTTTGGAAGCGAAATACCTGTTTATTATGAATTTTCAGCTATTCATTCCGATGATGTAGTGCCTCAAACAGATAGCTTAGTAGAAACGACTGCTTCCGCCGCGGCACATCGCCAGCAGCTTCTAGACAGCAGCATGCAGTCGCTGTACAGCTTTCTGGAGAAGGTTAAACAAGCGCTGCGGGATGGGCAACTGATCAAAGATTATGGCGAAAGCTTGCTTGATACGCTTAATCAAATTGTAAATGCCAAGCTCGTAGACCTATATCGCTATGAGAAATTAGCCGGTGGGTATATGGAGCTGCAAGGCGCGGTTGAAGAGAGCCTGGAAGCTTGGAAGCAAATTCGGGCTCTAGTGGCAAAAGCGGTGTTTACCGCCAAATTAAGCGCCAAATCTGCCGTTATGCTGAACCAGCAGCTGGATTCGGCACTCGCGCTGGAACGCGAATACGCGGCAAAGCTTGTGGGCATGCATCCCCAGACGTTTGAGCTGGAAGGTACCCAATCGACTTACTAGACAACATTTTGCTAGCCAGCAGGAAGGCTGTCTTGCTATCTTGCTGGCCGGCTAGCTGGCTAGGGAGCAGACCTATTAAAATCCAATGAAGAAAGAAGTGAAGATCGCTGTGAAAATCGGGGTAATCGGAGCAGGTGTAATGGGAAGAGGGGTTGCCCAAGCGCTCGCCCAATCAGGCTTATCGGTGGTACTTGTAGACATTGAGCAAGCGAAGCTTGAACAGGCCAGGGAGGAAATTGCCACCCAACTGCGATTCCGTGGGCTGTTCGGCTCCTCGGGAAACTTGGAGCCTTCAGAGCAAATTATGGACCGCATTGTGTTTACGACGGAGCATCATAATCTCAGCGACGTCAGCTTTGTCATCGAGAACGCTACGGAAAATTGGGACGTCAAGCGCAGCATTTACGAGCTTATTGATGGCATCTGCCAGCAAGATTGCATTTTTATGATTAACACGTCCTGCATCTCCATTACAAAGCTGGCCGCTGTGACCACACGTGCGCCGCAGGTCATCGGAACTCATTTTATGAATCCGGTGCCAACCAAAAAAACGGTCGAGGTCATTCGCGGTTTTCATACCTCTGAGGAATGTATCCGAGCGGTCGATGGGCTTATGGGCAGCATGGGCAAGGAAATGATCGTCGTTAACGACTATCCGGGCTTTGTATCCAATCGTATTTCCCATTTGTTTATGAATGAAGCTGCTTATGTCGTGCAGGATCAGGTGGCGTCCGCGGAGGAAGTCGATGAAATTTTTAAAAAATGCTACGGACATGCGATGGGGCCGCTCGAAACGGCTGACTTGATCGGTCTGGACACGGTCGTGCATTCCTTGAATGTCCTTTATGAAAGCTATCAGGACTCGAAGTTCCGCTGCTGTCCGCTGCTTAGGAAAATGGTCGACGCGGGGCTGCATGGCCGCAAGAGCGGTCAAGGGTTTTATACGTACTAATGCGTAATCATGCATGCTAATGCCTGTTAATGACTGCTAATGATTGGATTTCGTACTAGATTAACCCGAATCGGGATGAGGAGAGTGCCAATAATGGAAGAAATGAAAGTTAAAATCAAGAAGTTTTTATCGCGGTTTTTCCGCAAGCATGAGCTTGGGGACGATGAGGATATTTTCGCATTAGGATTTGTCAATTCCCTGTTCGCGATGCAGCTGGTTATGTTTCTGGAGAAGGAATTTGCGCTTACTATCGATAGCCGTGACATGGATTTGGACAACTTCCGCACCATTAACCGGATGGTCAGTCTGATTCAAGAGAAAGCAGCGGTTGATCAGCAGTCTTCGCAAGTATCGGGAGGTTAAGGATGAAAATTGAACTGACTCCAGAACAGGAAAATTGGCAAAATGAGTTCAGCGCGTTTGTTGATAGCGAGATGGCGCCGCTAGCTGATCTCAATGACAGCGAGGAGCGTATTCATCCAGATATGCTTAGGAAAATGGCAGAGGCTGGCTATCTGGGATCGATGCTGCCCAAAAAATACGGCGGTATGGAGCTGGACAACGTCACGCTAGGCATTCTTAACGAAGAGGCGGGTCGCGGCTGCTCGTCCGCAAGAAGCTTGTTGACCGTTCACGGAATGGTATCCCTTGCTATATTGCGCTGGGGAACAGAGCAGCAGCAGAGCAACTGGCTGCCGAAGCTTGCAACCGGCAGCACATTGGCAGCATTTGGCCTAACGGAGCCAAACGCCGGCAGCGATGCCAAGAGTATTGAGACAACGGCCGAGTTAGACGGGGACGAATACGTATTGAATGGCCGCAAAAAATGGATTACGATCGCGCAAATTGCCGATCTGTTTCTCATCTTCGCCAAAGTGGGCGGCCAGCCAGCGGCATTCCTCGTTGAGCGGGAGCGAATCGGAGTATCGGTATTGCCCATGTCCGGCCTGCTCGGTGCAAGGGGATCTATGATTGCCGAAGTCGTGCTTTCCGACTGCCGAATTCCGCAAGAAAATTTGCTTGGCAAGCTCGGCATGGGACTGACTCATATCGCGCTGCCTTGTCTCGATTACGGCAGGTACACTATAGCGTGCGGTTGTGTCGGTTTGGCGCAGGCCTGTCTGGAGGCTTCTCTAGAATACGGAAGCACTAGAGTCCAATTTGGACGGCCGCTCCGGGACAATCAATTGATTCAGAAGATGATTGCAGAAATGGCCGTACAGGTGAAGGCGGCTAGAATGCTTTGTTATAAAGTCGGATATTTACGCGATAGCGGCGATCCCGACAGCATTATGGAAACGTGGACGGCCAAATATTTTGCTTCGACTATGCTGGGCAAAATCACCAGCGATACGGTGCAAATTCATGGTGCTAACGGCTGCCATAGCGGCTATCCGGTTGAACGCTATTTCCGCGATGCCAAAATTAATGAAATCATCGAGGGAACGTCGCAGATGCATGAAATGCTGATTGCAGAGCAGCAGTTCGTGACCAGCCGCCGAGCAGGGCGGACAATGGCTCAAACAGCCAATTCATAAGGAGATGAATGCCTGTGGCGTACAATGTTGAGGAGAAGAAGGATACGGCCAAGCGTAAAATCAAATGTGTCGTGTGGGATTTGGATCATACGATTTGGAACGGTATTTTAATGGAGGATACAACCGTTGAGCTGCGAAGCGATATTGTCAACGTCATCAAAACGCTGGATGAGCGAGGCATCCTGCAGTCCATTGCCAGCCGCAATGAGCATGAAGTGGCGACGGAGAAATTGAGAGAGCTCGGGATTGATCATTATTTCATCTACCCTCAAATCAGCTGGAACCGCAAATCTTCTTCGATTAAGACGATCGTCGAATCGATTAATATCGGGATGGATACGATTGCGTTTATCGATGATCAGCCGTTTGAGCGGGAGGAGGTCAGCTTCAACCATCCAGACGTCCTGTGCATAGATGCTGCGGAGACAGAAGGGCTGCTTGAAAGGCCGGAATTTAATCCAACCTTTGTTACTGAGGACTCCCGGAACCGCAGAAGCCTTTACATGAGCGATATCGTACGCAATGAAGTTGAAGCCAGCTTCGATGGCTCACAGGAGGAGTTTCTCGCTTCGCTAAGTATGGTATTTACGGTTTCCTCGGTTGAGGGAGACGATTTGAAGCGGGCGGAGGAGCTGACGGTAAGAACTCATCAGCTGAATGCAACGGGCTACACGTATTCCTATGAGGAATTGGATGCATTCCGCCATTCACCGAACCATAAGCTGTTTATTTCCGAATTGGAGGATAAATACGGCACGTACGGCAAGATCGGCTTAACGCTGCTTGAATGCAAGGATAATATTTGGACGCTGAAGCTGCTGTTAATGTCATGCCGTGTCATGTCCAGAGGCGTAGGCAGCGTCATGCTTCAATACATCGCCAGGATGGCGCATGATGCGGGAGCGGTATTGCGCGCTGAGTTCGTGCCTACTGACCGTAATCGCATGATGCTGCTTACGTATAAATTTGCTGGATTTAAGGAAGTGGAGGAGAGGGACGGACTGCTCATTTTCGAGCATGATGCTGCCCATCTGCAAAGCGCTCCAGACTATCTCACCTTAATCAGCCGTGTTGAATGAATGGATGAATAAACAAAACAGGTTCACGATGAACATCGGCTAGAGGGTATAGCTGAAGCAGGATAGCAGGTTAAGTGGTCGTGCGTGCCTGTTTACGGAAAAAATACGGCTAATATGATATTGGAGGAAGTAATAATGGAAAAAATGGCGTTTCTGTTCCCGGGTCAAGGCTCTCATTTTGTCGGCATGTCGAAAGGTCTTTATGACCAATATACGATCGTGAAGCAAACGTTCGAGGAAGCTAACGATGTGCTTGGCTATGATTTGGCTAAGCTTTGCTTTGAAGGCTCGCTTGCAGAGCTGTCCAAAGCAAAAAATGCCCAGCCTGCCATTCTCGTATCAAGCGTAGCCAGCTTCCGCGTTTATATGCAGGAGATTGGTATTGTTCCGCAATTTCTTGCCGGGCACAGCCTTGGCGAATATGCGGCGTTTACTTGCGCGGGAGCGATTCGTTTTTCCGATGCGGTGAAGCTGCTGCACGAACGGGGAAAAATGACCGACGAGGTTGCGTCAAGCGATGTTGGAGCCATGTCCATTATTGATGGCGTTGAGCGAAAGCTGGTTGTGGATGAGTGCAAAGCGATGGAGCAGGAGGGCCGTCAGGTTTGGGTGTCCTGCTATAATACGCCGAATCAAACCGCGATTTCCGGGGAAAGCGATGCGGTTATGGAACTAGAGGATAGGCTCGCGAATCATGGCGGGCTGGCAACGCCGCTGCTTGCGAGTGCACCGTTCCACTGCAGCTTCATGCAGCCGATGGCTGACCAATTATTGGACAAATTGTCCGGGCTGGAGTACGGTTTTTTCAAATATCCGGTCATTACGAACCGCAATGCCGAGCCGATGGCACATTCGGAGAAAGTAGCGCAAAATCTTGCGCTGCATTTAACTAGCCCGGTACAATGGGAACGTACGATGCAATATTTTAAACATAAAGGCGTTACACTTACGGTTGAAATGGGACCTAAAAATGTATTAACCAATATGGTGAAGGCGAACGTGGATGGAATTGAAGCACTCTGCTATGGCACGAAGGAGGATCGCAAAAAAATCGAGCAAATTTTAGCCGCTTATCCGGGTCTAAGAAAGCATATCCCGACGATTATTACGCGAAGCCTGGCTGTCGCAGTAGCTACCCTTAACCAAAACTGGGATAATGAGGAGTACCAGGAGAAGGTTGTGAAGTCGTACCGCAAAATTCAGGAGATCCAGGATCGTCTTGAGGAGACAGGGGAGAAGCCAGCTTTGGAACAAATGAGAACAGCGCTCGATTTGCTGAAAATCATTTTGGATACGAAGAAGGTTTCGGTAGAAGAGCAGACACGCTGGTTCCATCAAATTATTGACGAGACGGGCATGTATTATGAATTAAACGACTATCTTGCTCCTTCACGTCTAGCAGAAAAAATTTCCCGATAGGAGTTTATCCATGATTGAGGTTTATATGCTGCGGCTGGATGAGAGGAAAGCTGCGGCGCTTTACCCCGTTATGCTGAAATACGTTTCAGAAAGCAAGCGGGAAGCTGTCCGCCGCTTTCGCCGGCCGATTGACGCTTATCGATCGCTGACGGGTGAGATTTTGGCCCGTCTTGCGATTTGCAAGCGGTGGCAGCTGTCGAATAATGAGCTTTCTTTCTGCAAAAATGAGTTTGGCAAGCCGCTGCTAGATAACGCTACCATTGACTGCGAGTTTAATGTGTCACATTCCGGAGACTGGGTAGTCTGCGCCTTCGGCGACTGCCCGGTCGGAATTGATGTTGAGCTCATGAAGCCGCAAGACTTGTCGATTGCAGAGCGGTTCTTCGCTCCGGTTGAATATGAGATGCTGATGAGTTTGGCTGGAAGCCGCCAGCTCACGTATTTTTACCAGCTGTGGACGTTAAAGGAAAGCTATATCAAGGCAGTAGGCAAAGGAATGTCGATTCCGCTTGACTCCTTCTCTTTCTTAATCAAGGAGGACGGTGAAGTGGCGGCAAGCCTTGAAGCAGGGGCGTCTGCCGCTTATTTTATGCAAACCTTTGCAGATGATGATCATGCGCTGGCACTATGCACCTTCCAGCAGACGGAGCCCATCTTTAAAGAACTGGATTATGAGGAGCTGGAAAGCCTGCTTTCCATGCTCCAATAATCATTAACAGCTAGCTGCATAAAGGAATATAACCTTGCTTGGAGGAGATAGAGCTGATGCTGATGAAAGACCGTACCATTGTCGTATCAGGCGTTGCTAATGAGAAAAGTTTAGCGTGGGGAGTTGCTAAATCGCTTCATCGAGAAGGAGCAAGGCTTGTGTTTACTTACCGAAAGGATAAGTCTTTGCGTAAACTGACGAAGCTGCTTCAGGAGCACGGAATAGAGGCGGCAGCTGTTGTTCCATGCGATATACTGAATGATGCGAGCATTGAAGAGGCATTCAGCACCATTGGAGAACAGGTCGGGACGATTCATGGTCTCGTGCATTCTATCGCCTATGCGGATCAACTTCAAGGAGAATATATCGACACGACGAGAGAAGGCTACCTGCTGGCGCAAAACGCCAGCAGCTTTTCATTAGTGGCAATGGCTAAGCAGGCCCGCGGCCTAATGAAAGAGGGAGGCGCCATTGTGACGCAAACCTACATAGGATCTGGTCGTGTCGTGAAAAATTATAATGTCATGGGCGTTGCGAAGGCCGCGCTCGAAGCGAGCGTGCGCTACTTGGCTGAGGATTTAGGCAAGCATGGCATTCGTGTAAATGCCGTCTCGGCTGGACCGGTGCTCACATCGGCAGCTTCAGCGATTGCTGATTTTCAAGATAAGCTGACGGCCATGGAGCAGCAGGCGCCGCTTCGGCGCAATATTGACCAGAATGAAATAGGAGATGCGGCGATGTTTTTGCTAAGCGTCCTATCAAGAGGGGTTACAGGTGAAGTTCTCCATGTCGATGCAGGCTGCCATATTTTTTAGGGCAGCAGTCTGAAAGGGCCATTACACAGCGGATGGAGGCAGGTCATGTCAAGAAAAGCGCTTTACCTTCAGGAACCGGAAGTTAGCACGTACACCCCATACGGAATCTTGTTTTCCATCATAAGCGAACCGTTATGGCGGTGGGTATTCAATAACTTTATTCAAATCAGATATGCTTATTTATGGGAAATGTTCGCTTTTGACAATCACCATATCCTGCTCAAAATCTGTCCTGGCCTATCCTATAATCAGCTTCCTCAGGAAATAGTCATTGCCAAATGGGGAAAATCATTAAAGGATGTCATTATCGAGTCGATAGATCTTGGCTATTATGTACATATTTTCGTAGACCGGTATTATATATCCTTGACAGATTCGTACAAAAATGGTCATCATATGCATGAGCTATTAATTTACGGATATGATTTGGACAAGGATATGGCGCTTGTCGCAGACAACTTTGTGGAGCAGTTTATAAAGGCGGAATGCCCTTTTTCGGAGTTGGAGGAGGGTTATTGGTGTGCGTCCGATAAATACGATTTCTATACAGAAATTCGCTTTTTGAAGCGCAACACGGACTTTGAATGCCATATTAATATGGAACAAATTGCTGCTGGCATGCAAAATTATTTATACTCCAAACCTACGTTTGATTTGGTGGTGGAGCAGCCGTTCGAATTCGGATTTCAAGCGCTGCAGCGGCTTCTTACAGATCCACAGAATATGGATACCTCATCAGCTGAATATAGAAGATTTGACCTGCGTGCGTATCACCTGCTGTATGAGCACAAACTTTTAATGGAAAAGCGCCTTGCCTATTTAATGGATCATGGGCATATGCTATACGACCAGCGATTGCTAGACACTAGCGTGGATTTAAAGCAGCGGTACTTGTCCATGCGAAATTTAGTGATTAAATACAGATTTAAAGAGGACGAGAAGCTGTCCTGCAGCATCTACGCTAAGCTGCAGGACAATCTGGGGCGGGAGGAAGCCTTTATTTTAAGCTGTTTGGAGAAGATGAAAGCTTAGGCTATACCCCTATCAAAAAATGCTCAAGGCATCGACCTTGGCGTTTCCCGCGTATTATTGGCGCTGATTTCTCTGGTATCATAACCGAATGCGGATCGCAGGTGAAGAACTTCAAAGTAGGAGACGAGGTGCGAGCAGGGGAGTGTCATACCTGTCATTGAGCATGTTTTTCCACTTGCTCAAATAGCTGATGCTCATATACTGATTGAAGCTCATAAGGTACGAGGAAAAATTGTAATTAATAATGGAGACTAGCAAACCTCGTAGATTCAGGTCATACTATTTTTGAGGAGCATAGTCTCAAACCGATTTTTATGAATAAGGAGACCTATACAATGAAATATGAATTACAACATACATTTTGGCTTAATGAACCGAAAAAGTATGCCGTCGAACCTTATAAGGTTACAATTACAACGGAGCCGGGAACCGATTTTTGGCAGCGAACCTATTACGGTTTTCAAAATGATTCCGCCCCCGCTTTATTGCTGAAAACAGTCGAGCCTTACTTTTCATTTGTTGTGAAGACGGAGTTTAACAGTAAACATCGTTATGACCAGTGCGGCGTTATCCTTTATCAGAACAGCGAAAACTGGTTTAAAGCGTCTATTGAATTTGAAAATGATGAATATCAACGGTTAGGAAGTGTCGTTACCAACCATGGGTTTTCGGATTGGGCGACAACGGACATCCCGGCAAATGTAAAGACGATGTACTACCGATTAAGCCGTCGTGAAAGTGATTATTGTATTGAAAATTCCTATGACGGAATCACTTATAAACAAATGCGTATCTTTCATATGTTCGAAGGCGGAGCAGAAATTCAATTTGGCGTATATGCCTGCAGTCCGGAGCAATCTTCTTTTGAGGCTGTTTTTAGCGAGCTTGAAATGACAGAATGCATGTGGAAGACGCATCAATAAAAGGGATAAAATTGCGGTACTTACTTGAAAAATGCCCCGAAATCCATAAGGATTCCGGGGCATTTTTGATGATTCGGACAAGCTTTTTTCAGTGCTCGTTTATATCAATTTGCGGGATAAGCTGGTTACCAACAAGACAACAGAAAGTCCAGCTGTTATAAGCCCAATGGTGTGCAGTCCGCTTGATGTAATCGCACCGCCGAAGGTAAGTCCCAGCAAGCTGGTGGATAAGATGCTCCCGATTGAACGAAATGTGACATATAAGCCGGAAGCAGCTCCGGTCTCTTGCGCTGGAGTTACAACGTATAAAGCAGTTTGCAGCCCCATATTGTTGAACCCATTAGGAATGCCAAGCATTGCATTAATCAGAACAATTATAAGGATAGAGCTGTTATCGCCCAAAAGCAGCAGAAGCAACGTACTGAGTACAAGAAGACCATTGCCAGCGATAATCGTTGTACGGTAGCCGAAACGCTTGTTGCACTTGACTGCCACGGAAGTCATGATTATACCTAGTCCAGCTAATGGCAGCATTAGCAAGCCGGTGGTTTTCGGATCAAAGCCTTTCACTTGACTGAGCCATAGCGGGATACAGAAGAATAGGGAATAGAATACAATATTCACTCCAATATACTGAAAATACACAGACCGCAATCGGCGGTTGGAAGTGAGCATCTGTAAGTTAAGAAACGGATTGGCTGCCCGCTTCTCCCATATCACAAGTGCAAGCATGGATATGATTGCGCAGCCAAGAAGCCACCATGACATTCCTTTTGACAAGGACAACAGAAACAACATTAGAGTAGTAAGCATGATCATAAAGAGAGTGATTCCCGGAATATCGATACGTGACCAAATGTTTGGTGTGGAGGCCGGGAAGGCATCTTCGCTGCTTGCTGCTTGCCGGTCTTGGTCTTTGGGCAGCCATAGTCGAGCAATAAATAATGTAGCCAATGCAATGGGAATGTTGATCCAGAAAATAGACGGCCAACCGACAGAACCGACAAGAATGCCTCCAAGTGTAGGGCCGAATGCAGCCATGACGTTAGCCATAATGGAGACAAGGGCTAACGCCGAGGAAATCCGGTCTGGATGATCCTGCTCATTGTGCTTTGCTGCGGTCGAGCGTAGCATGGACATGCCAGCAGGGAAAGCAACGGCACTGCCAAGTGCTTGCATCATTCTCAGCGCCAATAGCATGCCGAAATTTGATATCCATATTGCCAGCAGGCTGCTGATTACAACGAGTATAAGTCCACTCATGAAAATTTTTTTGGCTCCAAACAGATCGGATAGCTTGCCTGCAAGGGAGGGACCGACAGCTCCGGCTAAGTAAAAACCGGAAAGCAGCCAGGTGACCGTCGCCAAATTGACCTGAAACGCATTGCCAATCTGCAAAAGAGCAACGGCAATCATCGATGAATTAAGCGGATTGAGAAGTACGCCAAGCGCGACAACCCATGTAACCTTGCGGAGCATCTTATCTGGATTTTCAGTTGATCGTGAAGTGGGAAAAGCTAATTGCTGTGCCATGGGCGACCTCCAAAGTGCATTAGAATATTCCCAGTATAAATCAATATATTCATTATTAAAAATATATAAATTATTATATAATCATAATTAATTTTATATGAGTGAAAGGAGGGATGAGTGTGGATTTGATGCATCTCAAATATTTTCAAACCGTTGCCCGCACAGAACATATGACAAAAGCGGCTAATCATTTAAATATGGCCCAGCCGGCACTCAGTATGATCATATCACGATTGGAGGATGATTTAGGTGTTGCTTTATTTGATCGGGTAGGCAGGAAAATTCGCCTCAATGAACAGGGCACGGCCTATTTAAAGAGAGTCAACATCGCCTTGGCCAGCTTGGAAGAGGGAAGAAGAGAAGTTACGGCGTTAGCTCATCGGGAGCAAAATAGAATTTCCCTTGCTGTTACTACGCTAAATCGGTTATCTAACGTGCTTTCTCCTTATTTAGCTCAATATCCAGACGCTAATTTTAGAATTACCCAGGCATCAACAGAGCAGGATAAAATGCTGCTGCTGGAACGCAATGAGATTGATTTTTTTCTCACAACCGAATTAATTAGCCGTGATGATATTAAACATGTTCCGCTAATTACGGAGAAGATCATGATTGCGGTGCCGCAAACGCATCGATTGGCAGGTGCTGTACGGATTTCACTCCATGAAGTAGCCCAGGAAGATTTTATTTCCCTCAAACAGGGATATTCCTTTAGAGAATTAATGGATGCCTGTTGCAAGGAAGCGGGTTTCATTCCTCGCACGATATGTGAAGGCGATGAACCAGCAGCCATTGCCAGTCTCATTCGTTCAGGATTAGGGATTGCCTTCCAGCCGGCAGGCTCTCGTGAAGAGTATTCCGACCTAACCTACATTGAAATTGAAAAACCATCATGCCAATTAACCTTTTATTTGGCATGGATGAAGGATCGGTACTTATCGCTTGCAGCGATAAACTTTCGTGAATATATCATTCAACATTTTAAAACCATGGCTTCTCAATGAGAGATACGAAGCAAGCTGAAAATCATGAAGCATTGTAGGTGGCGGCATACCGCCATATAACGAGATACCAGTGATATCAATGGCTGTACAGGCAATCAAACCTGTGCAGCCATTTTTTTAATCGAAAAAATGATGCATAAAAGAAGATAAGTGATTGAAAATACTTAATATATGATGTAAAACGCCTTATATAGTTGTTTGCGAGTGAACGCTCATCAGCAGGAATTTAGGGGGGATTGGCATGTTTCAAGAGGAGCGGTTAAACGCTATTATTGAGCATTTAAATCAGCATCAGCGAATCGATATTAAAGATATTTGTCAGCAATTCAATGTGTCACGCGATACCGCTCGCAGAGATTTATTAAAGATGGAGGAGTCTGGTCTCATCATCCGTACACATGGTGGAGCTATGCTGCCAGCAAAAGAAAAAGCGATTTATGAATATAAAGAGCGTCTGGTCAGAGAATCGGATGAGAAACGTGAGATCGGACATTTTGCTGCTTGCTGCATTAAACGGTTTTGCTTTTGGAATGACTCAAACGGTTATAGGGACGTTTCTGTTGGAATCATCTAATAATGGGGCTGTGATGATGAGTCGGCTAGAGGTTGCGTTTGGATTCGGAGCTTTGCTTAAGCCCGTCATGTCGGGCTTATTAATAGCCAACGTTTCCTGGATATGGTCATTTGCTATCGTTATTGTGTTCGCCATAATAAACCTCATTCTTTGGAGCAAGAAGCCTGACAGCCCTAAATCACAGCAAACCCCAGCCCTACATGCTGAAGCACTCGATCAAACGGGCAAATAGCGATTTGCTATTTTAAAATATGCCTTTTTAATTTGCTTCGTATTTTTGTATGTCGGCATTGAAACCAGCTTAGTTAATTTTCTGCCGTCCATATTCGTTCAGCAATATCATTTGGATACTTCAGCAGCCACGCTTTCGGTTACCTTTTTTTGGATCGCCATGGTTGTTGGGCGAATTTTTTCCGGAGCAATTGCCGAGAAGTTCAACTATAACAGGTTTCTGGTCACTAGCACTTTAGGTGTCATTTTATTTCTTGTTGGTATGGCTCTAGTCAAAAATACGATCCTTGCGTTTATTATTGTTTTAATGCTTGGGCTATGTTTGTCTGGTATTTTTGCAGTCGTACTCGTCTTTGCCTTGCTGATGCTTGTTTTTTTACATCAAAATCGAAAAAGACATTCTTATTTGGAAATAAAAGAGTCCGATCTTGTCTGATGATAAGATTCGACTCTTTTTATTTTTCACCGATCAAATGTTGTGAAACCTCCATATTTCAGAGGCTGAAATAGCTATAAGTAGTCATTTTAAAAATTCGATGATTCGTTATGATAGCAGTTGAAACGGAATGAGGAGGAGGAGTGAAATGATTAGAAGGCTCAGATACGGTGCAGTGATAGGCGTCATTATAGGAGCTTTGATTGTGTCGGCATGTGGCCAATCAACCACTGGATTCAACACGAAGAACAACAATATTGAAGGAGAAAGGGTTCAAAATAGCGATGCAGAGACCCTCTACATGAAAAAATGCGTGACTTGTCATGGCACGGACTTGCAGGGCAGGGCGGGTCCGAACCTGCAAAGCGTTGGCAGCACATTAACGCAGGAAGAGATTGCTCGGATTGTCACGGACGGCCGAAAAGGTATGCCGAAGTTCGGAACAAAACTATCCGAAGCGGAAATTCAAAGCATTTCTAAATGGTTGTCGGAGCACAAATAATCAGCTCGGGTGAGTCCGGAAAAATTTCATTTAAAAGGCGGTCATTTTATTGAAGATCAATAAAAGAGCCAGATTTCACATAATGCAGCAGCAACGGTAGAAGAACAACCGTATGATGGGAGTAATTGGGGCTCCGTTTTCCAATGACTCGAATGAGCCTTTTGTAACTCTGTTTTCTTTCCCCACTTGGGTGATACAATCACTTTATACATCTGAATGCAAAAGAATCCAGGGGGAGCTTATGAATAAACGTAAAAAACGATTGTTGGATACAGCACTTGTGCTATTTGAGGAATATGGTGTAGCAAATACTTCGATTCAAATGATTTTGGACCAATCAGGCGTATCCAAAGGCACCTTTTACAAATTTTTCGGTTCCAAGGACGATTGTATCCTGGCGATTTTGGAACAACGTACACAGGAAGATATGATACTTCGAAAAGATCTGGAATCCTTGAGCTATGCCTCGGATTTCGACTTGCTCGTGGATCAACTTGTGGTTCCGATTACGATCCCGGAAAAGCAGCGTGTTCTTGAATTATTTTGGACAGGCTTATATTCAGGGGAGTTGGATTTGCAGCATCTGACTCGAATCCAGTTGGACTGGCTATCGGGACGGCTGACCCAAATATATGGAGAAGAATTAAAAGCCTATACCTTTGAAGGAGCCATTTTTTGTTTAGGCATGATCCATCAAATTTCCAATACATGGCGGAACTTCCGCCTCGAACAGCCGGATTGGAAAAATCTCGTACCCAAGTTGTTGAATTATGTCGAAATTTTGTTGAGAGCCATGCTAGAGAGGCATGAACATATGATTGATTCTGACAACCTTGCATTGATCAACCCCTTGTCCAAACCAATCGTGCTGGATAAAGCCAGCCTAGTGGCTGAGCTTCAAACGTTCAGTCATTCCATTCATCAAGTGGAAGCAACCACCAAAGCTCAAGAACTTACAAAAGGACTTCTGTCGTTGGTTATAGATGCTGAGCTCAATATATCGATGTTGGAAGTAGTATTAAAAGCCTTTCAAATCGAATTTGAGTCCAGCGTCTATCAGAATGAAGCTAGAAAGATTGCCAATGAATGCTGGTGGTATATAGAGCAAAACAGACCACATTCGAAATGAGCTAAACGGATTAAACACAAAATTGAACTAGTCGTATAAAATAGATGCCTAAATACAGAGAATTCCCAAATAGTTCTTACGAATTATTCCAATAAAATGAACGAGTGGTATAATTATTATGTGATGTATTGAAGTGCTAAACAAGGCGTCTGAAAAATGGAATAATGAGTATGCTCTAGTTTGTGAATTTATGTAATTAATCTGGAGGTGGCATCTTTATGTACAAAGAAGTGATTGCGGTTCATGAAATTTCGCGGTTTCAGTCAAGATCGGAAGAATTTTTTCCACTCGAATGGTATCGGAAAATGCTGTCCGAACACCCTGTATATTATCATGAAGGCACTGACACTTGGAATGTCTTCAGGTATGACGATGTCAAGATGGTACTGAGCAAGCATGAGTATTTCTCAAGCGAAGGGTCTAGAACTACGGTTTTAGTTGGAGCGAAGAACAAGGAGGGGACGCCTCCGGATAAACTGAATGTTTCAAGCATAGACCCTCCGCGCCATCTCAAGAGCCGCTCCTTGTTATCCGCAGCTTTTACACCCCGCAGCTTAAAAAACTGGGAGCCTCGCATTAACAACATCGCAAAGCGGCTGGTAGAGGACATTGAACCAAATACGACGATTGATATCGTTCAGGCACTGGCAACTCCGCTGCCCGCAATGGTTATGGCTGATTTGCTGGGCATTCCTCTTACGGACAGCACCCTTTTTAAAGGATGGGTAGACATTTTGTTCCAGCCGGCCGGCGAGGAGAACGCAGAAGAGATTGAATTGAAAAAACAGGCAGCCGCACAGGAATATTATCAATTTTTATACCCTATGGTCGTTCATAAGCGGACACATCCTGGCGATGATATTATTTCGGATCTATTGAATGTAGAGGTAGACGGGGAAAGATTCACCGAAGACGAAGTGGTACGGACATCGATGCTTTTGCTCGGAGCAGGGATAGAAACTACGAGCCATACGATTTCCAGCATGTTCTATTCTTTTTTGCATGAAGGAAAATCGTTGTATGAGCAATTAAGAAAAGATCCGAATCTGGCTCCTCAAGCTGTTGAGGAAATGCTGCGTTATCGATTCCACTGCTCCAAACGACATCGTACGGTTAAGCAGGATAACAATCTATTAGGGGTCGATTTGAAAAAAGGCGACGTTGTCATCTCGTGGATGAGCGCGGCGAATATGGACGAGCGCATGTTTGAAAATCCGTTTGAGCTCAATATTCATCGTGCCAATAACAAAAAGCATTTAACCTTTGGCAATGGCCCTCACTTTTGTCTAGGTGCGCCTTTGGCAAGGATGGAGCTGAACATTGCCTTGAAGGCATTTGTGGAGAAGGTTTCTGGTATTGAAGCTGTTGAATCCTTTGACCTGGAGCATCACCTTACAACTTCCGCTGTAGGACAGTCGTTAACCCATTTGCCGATGAAGATCCTCTAAAGATAAAAGAGACCCAGCCAGGAACATGGCTGAGTCTCTTTTGTCTTTTTTAAAAAAAGGCTGTCGAATGGTTTGTGATTTACACATTAGGCTCCCGTTCTGCAAACTCTTGTAACATCCCTTTTATTTGTGCGACCAATACAGCGGGCGCTTTCTTTGGTGAACCTGTGTCAAATGGAGGTTGAGGATCGTATTCTAAGATCAACTGTACGGCTTTGCCTGTATCCTCTCCCAATTCCCATGCTATTAATTGGAGCGCCATATCGATACCAGAGGAAACACCAGCTGCAGTAACCATTTTACCCTGACGAACGACTCTCTCATCTGTAGGTATGGCTCCAAGGGATTGGAGCAGATCGAAGGAGCCCCAATGAGTGGTGGCTACGATTCCATTTAGCAAGCCTGCTGCACTCAATATCAATGAGCCGTTGCAAACCGACGTAGTCCATTTCGTAGTTTCATGTATTTGGCGAATCCAATTTAACGTTTCTTCATCATTCATTGGCGTTTTATAATTTGGCGGACTACAGCCTGGAACAACAAGAATATCAGCTGAGGTAACTTCAGAAAAGCTGTAATCGGCATGCAAATACCCCATATTCGAGTCCAGTTTGATTAAACCTTTTCTCTTAGCGACAAACTTCACTTCACATTTCAGTGTAGCGGCGAACACATCGTAAGGACCAATTGCATCTAATGCTGTGATCCCATCAAAAAGCATAATTGCGATTTTCATGATGATCGATGATCTCTCCTTTAATCTGGTATTTTATTTTCACAAAATGATTTTAACATACCTATACGGGGTATAGGTATGTAGAAGTGTGTATATTGTGAGAACCTTTCTAAGGCTGTCATCGAATTGAAAGCAGCCATCCCCTAAGGAACGGCTGCCTTTTCCAAGCTTATGGGAAGGATCGCGCAAAGTTCTCAAGCCATCTAGCTGCTTTAAACGGCCCCACTTGCGGTATCTGCAAGAGCAGAAAACAAATATTGTTTACTTTCACCCGCGATTTTACGCACATGGTTTAAATCGACGTGAAGCAGCTGTCCGTGGCGTTTTACTGGACGTCCGGACACAAATACGGAATCAACGTTTGAGGGATTCGCAAATTGTACGACAGCTCCAACGGGATCGGAAGCGGGAAACATATTCAAATCTGTCATTCGAACCATAATGAGATCGGCTTCTTTTCCAGGCGTTAAGCTGCCGATTTTATGGTCTAATTTCAAAGCTTTAGCTCCAGCAATCGTTGCAAAATTTAATACTTGCTGTGCCTTTAAACTCAACTCGCCCGGCATGTTTTTGGATGCTAAAATATTCTGATTGGTTCTTGCCCGCTCCGCCTGCAGCATAAATTTCATTTGCGCAAACATGTCCCCGCTGGTTGAAGTCACGACATCTACACCGAGGGTAGGTGTTCCGCCATTCTCCATAAACACCCCAGTGGCTGGATACCCATGCCCCATCATCATTTCCACCTCAGGCGTAATCGATATCGACGCTCCTGAATCTGCAAGCATTTTGTACTCGTCATAACCCATTGTATTCGCATGCACCATATTCAAATCGGGACCAAGGAGGCCAGCCTTATATAGCTTTTCAATGGAGCGGTCATCTGGACCCCAGCTGCCAAAACCGACATGCATGGAACAGATCGCATCCAGTTCTCTTGCAAGCCTTATTTCCTGAACCGTTGCATCCCAGTGGCTGAATTCTGGTCCTCTAATCGCTAATCCCATCGTTAATAATTGATTGTCGGAAGAAAAATGCTGTTTTTTGATACGGTACACGTCATCTGAAACGATTTTTTGGCTAGCACGGTCCCAATATTCGGTTTCGCCGGATGCTCCATATGCGAATACGGCGCGGATTCCGGCATTTTGCAAACCTTGAACGAACCCGTCTGCATGCTCAGGGGAATAAATCATCGACCAATCCAAAAGGGTAGTTACACCGGCATTCAGCGCATCCAACGCTCCCAGCAAATTAGCCGCATAACTATCGACTGGCCGCAATTTGCTGCCAAGCCCTCCGTAATAAATATTTTGCAAATAGGTAGGCAGCGACCAATCCGTACCTATGGTTCGGACTAAAGATTCCCAAACATGACGATGGGTATCGACGAAGCCGGGCATGACGATCATATCCGTTGCATCGACAATTTCGCAATCTATTGCATCGAGCTCTTCTTTTATTGCTACAATGAGCGAATCTTCTATTAGAATATCCGCTTTCTTGAAATCTCCTAAAGACTTGTCCATCGTTAACACGAAGCCGTTTTTAATTAAGTAACGTTCACTCAACTTTGCCATCTCCTTTGATAAATGAATGGGCATTACAAAAGTGATGATAAAAACGAATGCTCAAGGGCGACTAATCAACAAAATAATGCAAGGTTCACAATATATACATTACATAATTTAGCACAATTTGTAAACCGAACACGGCGGAGTCCACTTATAAATCAGATTATGGAACCGCCGTGCTGCGCTATAATGGCCGTTTGCGTGCTTCCGACGGGGTTATACCCTTGTATTGCTTGTACAGCTTTGTAAAATAATTCGGATTGTCGCAGCCTACCGCTGCTGCAATTTCAGCAATGGTGGATGTCGTTTGCAGCAGCAGCCTCTGCGCCTCGTTGACGCGGCAAACGTTGACATACTCGACGAAGGTGCGTCCAGTCAGCTTTTTGAACTGTTTGCAGAAATGGAATGGATTCAGATTAACCTGCCGTGCCGCTGCTTCTACCGTTATTTTGGTTTGAAAATCGGATTCCAACCGTTTGATCAGCTGCTTGAAGCGGTCACGGTTAGCGAGGTGAGAGGCGGCTGGGCCTCTGCCATTGCTTGGCGGCTGGCTGTCGTAACGGCGGGCAAGCAGCGTTAGCGCGCTATACAGCTTTGCTTTGACGAGCAGTTGATAGCCTGACTGCTTACCGTCAAACTCTCCCACTAGTTCATCCAGAAGCTTTATGATAGTTTCGGCATGCTGCTCATGCTCCAGCGGTTTGACGGGAAATCTTAGCGTCCCCTCCAGGTAAGGGGCAACAAGCTGCGCATGCACGGGATCATGAACCCATTCATTGAACAATGAGGCATTAAAGACGATACAATCGTAACGAATATCGCCTTCACTCAGCGCATAGCCAACATGCAGGCCGCCTCCAGGAATAACGACTAGCTCTTCCGGCGATATCTCATAAGGTCTGCTGTCGATATGCAGCAGCGCATGGCCTTCTCTCATCAGAATAATCTCGAAATGCTCATGCCAGTGCAAATACAGCATGCTGTCACCAGGTTTAATTCCAAGCACCTGGTTATGAAATAATTGAATGGGATACCCCTTATGCTCTAGTCGCGTATTTTCCCACAGCTCTTTAGGATATGTCATAGTAAATTCACCACCACAAGATTAGACTACTTTTGCTCAAGATTGTGTAGAGTCATCTCGTAATTCTCTCGTTATAATGAAGGTGCTAAGCATACTATAAGCCAATATTGGAGTGATATTCAAGGATGAGTGAACAAATGCGAATAGGTACGTTGGTAGGCGGCGGGAATGCCGATAGGATTATACCGCAAATCGTGGGACATGGTTTTGAATCTTTTAATTTAACGTTCTGGCAAACGACGGGCCAAACCGATTTGCCGGAGTTGGCCAAACGTGTAAGCGCTCTATCCGATGAGCATGGGTTTGTGGTGTCGGCGCTTAGCGTATTTGGCAATCCGCTTACGGGAGCGGGCGACAATGCGGATACTTTAGCCAGTTGGGAGCGCTTAATCGACCATGCATCACTTTTTGGCGCTAATATTGTATCTGGATTTACTGGCCGATTGACGGATCAGCCGATTGATGAATCCATCCCGCGTTTTAAGGAAGTATTCGGGGAGCTAACGAGGCGTGCGGCGGACAAAGGCGTGCGGATCGCGTTCGAAAACTGCGATATGGGGGGCACGTGGAAGCAGGGAGACTGGAATATCGCGCATAACCCGGCAGCGTGGGAGCTTATGTTCAACGCGGTGCCAGAGGATAATATTGGCCTGGAGTGGGAGCCTTGCCACCAGATGGTTAGCCTGATTGATCCGATCCCGCAGCTCCGCAAATGGGCAAGAAAAGTATTCCATGTTCATGGCAAAGATGCAACAATCGCTTGGGATATTGTGAAGGAGCACGGTGTGCATGGTCCTCAGCCATTTGTGTGGCACCGGACGCCGGGGTTTGGTGACAGCAACTGGAGCGATATTATAACGATTTTGCGTCAAAATGGCTATAAAGGCACGATTGACATCGAGGGCTGGCATGATCCTGTGTACAAGGACGAGCTGGAAATGACGGGTCAGGTTCACGCATTAAATTATTTGAAGCGCTGCCGCGGTGGCGATTTTATTCCAAATCCAAGCGTATAAATACTAGCTGAAGAGAAGCGGGAGGAATAGCATAATGACAGCAAAATATCAGGTAGTCGTCGCGGGCTGTGGCGGAATGGCTAACAAATGGGTGGACTATGCACAAGGCAGGAAGGATACGGAAATCGTCGGACTGGTCGATATAAAACAGGAATTTGCCCAAGCGATGGCTGAGCGTAAAGGATTGAGCTGTCCGACCTTTACCAGCTTGCAGACTGCGCTTGCGGAGACGGGGGCGAACCTTGTTTTTGATATTACCATCCCGTCCAGCCACTATTCGATCGGCACTACAGCGCTGGAGCAGGGCTGTCACGTATTTGGCGAGAAGCCTTTGGCAGAAACGATGGAAGAATGCTTGTCTATTGTGAAGCTGGCACAGCGTACGGGCCGTACGCATGCCGTTATGCAAAATCGCCGTTACGATGGGCGCATTCGGGCTTTGCGCAAGCTGATGTCGGAGGGCCATATCGGGCGAACCGGCTTTATCGGTGCGGATTTTTTTATTGGCGCACACTTTGGCGGATTCCGTGATGCGATGAGCAGTCCGCTGCTGCTCGATATGGCGATTCATACGTTCGACCAGGCACGGTATTTATCGGGAGCGAATCCGGTATCGGTCTACTGCCACGAATTTAATCCTCCGGGCTCCTGGTATGAAGGGAATGCGGCAGCACTCTGTATTTTTGAAATGTCCGACGGCTCGGTTTTTAATTATCGCGGCTCATGGTGTGCGGAAGGGTCTATTACCTCATGGGAAGCCCAGTGGCGTATTACAGGAGAATATGGGACAGCCATTTGGGATGGAATCGGTGAACCTTATGCCGAGGTTGTTGCTCCAGGCGATCAATCGGACAAATTCATTCGCGATTATGTGCGTGTAGATGGCGGACTTGTGCAGATGAATAATGAGTTCCACGAAGGCTGTCTGGACGAAATGTTCGCAGCGCTTGATGAAGGGCGCAAGCCGGAAACCGACAGCAGCGACAATATTTACAGCATGGCCATGGTGCTTGCATCGCTGGAGAGTGCACGACTTGGGCAAAAGGTACTTATTGCTGATATGATGAAATAGTGCTTGCTAATATGTGAGCGAATGTTGACAGGATTAGTGTCTTCATTTTCAGGTCGATAACCGGTTTCCATCCTTTGGAGACCGGTTTTGTTCGTTGCAGGGATGAAGAGATTTAGCAAAATTGACCAGAAAAAACGCACATGGTACAATATATACTGAACGTTCAGTCAGTATAATGTCGAAATTTGTTTCAGCCATGTGTAACGAATTTAGGAGGTGAGTGCTCTTATGAATAGAAATCAAGAAATGACTATCATCGAATATGAACCCCGATATGCAGCCTCCATCGCCGCAATGTGGAATACAAGCAATGAGAGTTGGGGTGGAGACAACTCGCTCCAGACGGAGGAAAGCATTCTTAAAGAACATCATAACAGTACCTTTCTTCATGTATTTTTGGCGATAGCTGGTGGGGAGGTTGTGGGATATTGCAGCTTCTCCCATTACAAGGAAGATGCTGGTGCCCTGTACATCCCTTTACTAAATGTCCGGCCCGATTATCATGGACACAAAGTCGGCAAGCGACTTATTTTGCGCGCGATTGAGGAAACCTTGAAGCTTGGCTGGCCTAGACTCGACCTCTATACATGGCCAGGCAATACGAAAGCTGTCCCTGCCTATAAGAAGAGCGGGTTTTTCTGGGAGAAACGGGATGACACCACACATCTAATGAACTTGATTCCATCCGTATTGCAGACCGGTGCTGTACAGGCTTATTTTGAAGAAATCAACTGGTACACGGATAGCATACGCGAAATTGCGGTCAGTCCCGATGGACGTCAGGAACAAGGTTTTGATTATTTTACTTATGAGTGGAGAAAAGGCAATTTACATCTGAGGATGGAATATGAGCGGACAGGACGCGGATTAAGACTAATTGAAACGAATGACTACCTCATTAAGGCAACGATTCCTGATCACCATAAACTGCCTTTTGGTGCTAGCTATCCGATCGTATATGAAGCCGTCAATAAAAGCGGGAAGGCTCTAGCTTTGGAAATCAAGAGCGTCGGCAATGCTGCCATTAGCTTTGAGCTGCATGAATCCAGAGTGGTTGAGTCACAGGAACGGATAGAAGGCAGCTTTTTTGTCCATGCCACTCAAGAGGATCAGAACTTATTTCAGACCCATCCGGTTGTTGAAGCCGAGCTGCTTATTAATGGTTTGCCAGCTGCCTTCAAAATTGGCATTGAGCCAAAATTTCCAGCGAAGCTAAAGCTTCAAGCACCAGTTGGGCCCATTTATGCGGGTAAACCTATTGCGCTTGATTTGACGATGGAAAATGAGTACGAGACAGAGGCTGAGTTTGCTTTCGAGCTGGCCGATGATGCGGTTCTTTCCTTCAGCCAGCCCTCCGTCCGTATCAAGGTACCAGCTAAAGGCCGGAGGACCATTACCATTGACGCTCGATTGCTGACCTATGGCATTTGGCATCATCATCTGGCTATTCACAAGGTGGTCGGCACTGGCGAATTACTCGTATCGCAGCAGGAGGTCAGTCTTGTGTTTCCGGGAATACATGCTGCTTTCGGAGGCGAAACCGATCAGGATTGGGTAATCTTTAACGGACAATACTCCGCTCGCCTAAGCAAATCAAGCAACACACTTTCCATTTACGAGGGAACTCATAGCACCATAAATCTTTATTATCCTAAGTTTGGGTTGCCTTATAGCAGCGCATTTGAGAAAAATCGTGTATCTCAAGTAACTTGCCGTCATGACGAAGCTATGGTGCTTGAAGCCCATTATGATTTGACTTCCGCAAACCTGCTGCTAACGCTAGTCGTCAAATTGTACAGCAATGGTATAATTACCCGTCATCATGTTGTACAGAACAAGGCGGCAGCAGTTCGAGAGGAACCCCTATTTTTGAAAGAAGGTTTTACCTTCAACCTTGAAGACAGCGTTATTCCATATGAAGGCCGGTATGTGGATTTAAGCAAAGGGCCAGACGCCTCCAATTCCGATTATTGGGAGAAAAATCGGTTTACGGAAAACTGGATTTTTGCTCATAACGGGGCATCGTCACGGGGAATTACCTGGCCTGAACAATTGGAGATCGTATCAGAGGGCTGGTATTATGGCATTGAGCATGCTTTGGGCGTTATTCCCGCGGGAGGTATGGCACAGACTGAGCCTATCCGCATTGCTTTAGGAACGTGGAGAAATTGGCGTGATTTCCGTTCTTTTGCCCTGAACAGGGGAACTTCACAGGAGCTGGAGACTACCGAGCAGCTGGAGACGATTGTGAATCAGGGAAATCCTTTTTTGCAAGGATCGCTGGAGATCCGGATTGCGGAGCGGAAAAATGCCTTTTTGGAAGGTGAAATTGAGATCTCATCTGCACTAGACAGCATAGATACGGCAAAACACCTCATATCCAGCGAACAGAAGCTCACCGAACTCGTAACGCCGCTTGCTTGGAAATCCAGCCTTGAGGCGGATATTCTAACCATGCGTCTCGACATGGAATCCTATAGGACAGGAAGAAGTCGCCTTGTTTTTCCAGTATCGGATCACCTAATAACACAACAAACGGAACAGACGGAATATGGCGAGGTACTTACTGCGGGCAATGGGGTTATGCAAATTCAGGCAAGCAGCAGCTTTGCCCCGGCCCTATTTTCATTAAAGCATCACGGCGTGGAATGGCTCGATTCTTCCTTTCCTCATCCAGGGCCTAAGTCTTGGTGGAATCCTTGGATCGGCGGCATTGCAGCAGAAGTATCTGGCATGTCCGCAGCGAGCTTCATGGAAGAGCCGCGTGAGACAGCCTTTGCAGCGATTACAGATAATTTGGGAAACAGCTGGTCGGGTATCCGAATGAGTGTGACGATCAGCAACCATGCAAAATTCAGAGGACTTGTGCTCCATCACTATTTCTTAATGCTGCCAGGGGTACCTGTACTTGCAACTGTCATTCGGGTGGAGCAAAATACAGGTGCGCCTTTGCATCCGCTACCCCTTTCCAGTTCGACCTTCTATCGGGCCAGCAGCGATATTAAGGATAGCAGGGGGCATGTTAAAAATAGCAATGGTGAAAATATTACCTATAAGGCTGGCAGGGTTCAGTATAGCGCCAGCAGCCCAAACGGGATTTTCCAGTATAGTTCCCGTGAGCGGAAGCAGCGGCTGACCTTCATGGCCCACCCAGAGCTTGATTCAAGCGAGCTTCATATGAATACCCATGTAGCGGCATCCGTAGCAACAGAAAAACTATTTTTGCAAGACGGGAAGCAGCAGTTCGCCAAGCCCCAGTTCTATATCGTTTCTGATCTGTTTGCCCCAGAGGAAGCTTATCAGGATTTGCTCAACATTCGTTTTGACCAGTTGACTTAAGAAAGGATACTTTGATGAAAATTATAGATGCACATGTCCATTTTTCCAATATTGCAGCTTTTAAAGAGACCGCACAAACGTTGGCCGCTATTGATTACACAGCAAGCGGTTTGCTGGAGGAGTTCAGAAACGCTGGTGTTATCGCTGGTGTAGGGATGGGCGTTACGGAAACGGTTGAAGGGGCCTTCCCGGATTCGGCAGCCCTTAATCCCATGCTGCTTGATTTAAGCGGCCAGCTTCCTGACAATCTATTCACTTGTGTCGGTATTAATCCATTAACCCTGCATCTGGATGGTCAGCTCGAAGCGCTGGAACAATCGTTGCGCTCGAAACATGTCGTTGGTATTAAGCTGTATGCGGGATATTACCATTACAATGTCGGTGATGAAATTTATGACCCGGTGTACAGGCTCGCTTCCGCGTACCAGCTGCCCATCGTCATTCATGGAGGACTGACTTATTCGGATAAAGGCTTACTGAAATATTCGCATCCGCTGTCGATGGAAGAAACCTTTTTGAAGCACCGTGAGCTTACCTTTATGCTTTGTCATCTCGGTGATCCTTGGGTCATGGAAACAGCCGCATTGCTGGAAAAAAATCCGAATCTCTACGCAGATCTGTCGGGCTGGATAGTAGGCGATGCCGCAAAGGTGGAACGGTTGTTAATGGAGCAAACCTATACGGATCATTTCCGACGTGCCATTGTGTTTGCCGAAAAATACGATCGGCTTGTGTTCGGTACCGATTGGCCGCTTGTTCAGCTGGATGCTTATATCCGATTTGTGAAGCATCTGATTCCACAGGCTCACTGGGAGGATGTTTTTTATAACAATGCGCTGCGGGTATTTCCGAAGCTGAAGCAGCTGATTGGAGATAATTAAGATAGAGTAGAGTCGTTTGTGCAGAGAAAGTCGCCAATAGGGCGACTTTTTTTATTTTAATGAAAGACAAACAACTTTTCATCTTCTGCCAACCCTTTCACTGCTTGTTTTTCCATGAAATATGGAAGTCAAGGCATTCCGAAAAGCTCTTGACATGGAGTTAACTCCAAATGCGATAATATCGAATAGCAGAGGGGGAAGCAAGCAATCGAGTTTTAACCTAGCAGCTTTAGTATTGTAACCGCTTTCGAACTTAGAAGGATTGGATGGGGAAAATGGACGATTATCAATTGCGTATCGAGAAGGCAAAAGAGGCAATAGAAGGGGCGGAATATATTTTGTTAGGCGGCGGAGCGGGCGTCTCGGCTGCTGCTGGTATAACCTACAGCGGAAAAAGATTTACAGATAATTTCGGCCCATTTATTCGCAAATTCGATTTAACAGATATGTATTCTTCCGGTTTTTACCCGTTTCCTACACAGGAGGACAGATGGGGGTATTGGGCAAAACGTATTCGCCTTAATCGTTTTGAGACGGGGCCGACAAAGCTTTACCAGGACATATACCGCTTGGTTAAGGACAAACAATATTTCGTTCTCACCACTACGCTCGACAGCCAATTTGAGCTTGCAGGTTTTTCGCCCGACAAAGTATTTGAAACTCATGGCAATTACAGATACTTGCAATGTGCAGTCGGCTGCCATGACCGGCTCTACAATAATGAATTACTAATCAGAGATATGGTCGAGAACACAGTGGATTGCAAAATCCCTCATGAGCTTGTGCCTAAATGCCCTGTCTGCGGCGACGAAATGGCTCCAAACATCAGAATCAACAAATGTTTTGTGCAGGATGAGAAGTTTTATGAATTAGAAGCGTTATACAAAAACTTCGTGCTCGAATCCATCGGCAAGGAGCGGCTGTTTATAGGCTTGGGTGTAAAGGATGAACCTTTAGTTTTATTGAAAAAAGGCGATCCAGATCATTTTGAAAAAAAAGTAGGCACTATCATTTCATTTAACGAGGACATTCAAGAGATTGTGCCAGCCTTATCAAAGTGACAAAAGTTGAAAAATGAGAAACTACCGCTAACAAGCAGCCTGAATTCGAAAACCTCGAATCCAGGCTTTTTTTATGCCAATCCTAACGTATTAACATTTCTCAAACATTTCATAAGCAACTTATAAACAAATGTTCGATACGATAGGTACACCAAATGAAGGGCGATTATGCAAGGAGTGATAGAGATTTTGAGCGAGATCATTAAAAATGAAAATAACTTCGTAGGCTATGAATACAAGGATATAACGGTAAAGCGCGCCAAGGAATCCCTTTATGCAGATGGCTATGCCCATTTTGGCTGGATGCTGGAAGGAACCGCGACTCCAATCCAAAGCGTCGGTGCTGTAACGATGAAGT
This sequence comes from Paenibacillus sp. Leaf72, assembly GCF_001422685.1. Taxonomy (NCBI): domain Bacteria; kingdom Bacillati; phylum Bacillota; class Bacilli; order Caryophanales; family Paenibacillaceae; genus Paenibacillus; species Paenibacillus sp. Leaf72. The sequence goes on from NZ_LMLV01000031.1 coordinate 71,622, forward strand.
ATAAGCGGGACCGCAACATTCGCAATAAAGCTGAACTGACCCGTTTGCAGCGACAATTTGAAGCCTGTGTAAAGGATATCGAGAGACTGGAACGTTCTATAACGAGGGCTGCTTCTACAACTGCTTATGTTGTCGGTGTAGCCGGAACGGGGTTCATGGCTGGCTCGGCGTTTGCCTATGTTGCAGGCATGCTGCCGCTCACGGTTATTTTGGCCCTCATCGGTATCACAGGGTGGATCATTCCGTATTATGGCTACAGCAGCATTCGCAAGAAAAAAACGGACAAAGTTGCTCCGTTCATTGATCAAAAATATGACGAAATTTATGAGGTGTGCCAGAAAGGAAATAACTTGCTGGCCAAGTAAAGGAATGACGATCCGAAGGGAGGCTATAAATTTAGGAGATGCTAGCTCATTATCTCAGAAATGCTCAGGATCGAACTGCCATCGTAAACACCGCATCACTTGTCCTTAATATTTTTATTGGCATTGGCAAGCTAGTCCTTGGCCTTTATCTCCTTTCCGGCTGGTTCATTACGAATGCCTTGTATTATTTGATCCTTTGCGCCGCCAAAGGACAGGCCCTTCACATGTATGCCGTGGCCAAAAAGATCGAATCTCCTGAGCAAAAGTATGACTTGGAATTCAGCGTGTATAAACGCAGCGGCTTTTTTCTCTGCCTGCTAGGTGTCTCCTATATGCTGGTCTGTTTGCGCATGTATCTGGCTAGAGACGTCTTTATCTTCGACGGTTTTATTGTTTATCTGGTAGCGACCATCGCCTTTACGAAGCTGGCAGTAGCCATCTATGGGAATATCGTTTACCGGCAACTCAAAAATCCCATTATTTCGACGCTGAAGATGTTTAATTTTATTGATGCAATGGTATCCATTGTTGTCACTCAAACGACTTTGCTTACGATGCAAGCTTCACCTTATGCCATAAGCGTCAGCGCTTTGTTTGGGATGGCATGCAGTGCTTTGTTTTTTCTCATAGGCATTTATATGCTGTACAAAAAGAAGAAGGAGTCTTTGACAGAGGAAGAGGGTGTGGACCCATCTATGTAATTGGTTTGATTGTGCTTAACATTTGTTTAATCATTATAAAAATTATCAGACACTATCAACCGGGGGAAGAAGACAAATGAAAAACAGCTTTTTGAGAAGCAACACTGAAAAGGTCAACCCAATTATCGCCTGCATTTTATGGCTTGCTTTGTTATCCTTCTGTTTCTTTCTTGCTAGCGGCCAAGTTAAAGTTGAAGTGGTTTTCTCGCTGTTTTTGGAGCTGGTCGTTGCGACGGTACTAATGTCTAGAAAAAAATACCCGATTCAAACGATGGTTACTTTGATGATTGCCATATTAACCTGCACAACCGCCTATATCGAATCGGCTGGTGCGGGCATGCTCATTATGGTTGTGCTTTGTGTCGTTTCGCTTTATTTGAATAGAGTGCTGCTATTCGGATTCGGAGGCTTGTACAATATATCCTATATTGTCATTTATTACTCCAAACACGAGCAATTCGATACAACCTTTTATATGACGATCGGTTTCATCGAACTGACGATTGTAGCGTTATATTTTGTCTGTAAACGCGGAAACGATCTCATTCATGTAAGCCGGCATAAAGAAGCTGAAGCCCGGGAGCTGTTGGACGAGCGGGATAATATGGTCGGTGTCGTTCACGAGAACACTTCCTCGTTAAATGCCGATATTGCCAACTGTAATCACGATATTGGCGTATTAAAGAAGATGAGCAATACGATAACGTCCAGCATACAGGAAGTGACGGCGGGAATTCGAGATCAGTCTGAAAGCATGGCTCATATAAGCGAAATGATGAACCATGCGGATGGGAAGATGTCGGAAATCAATCAGCTGTCCCACAATCTCGCCGACCTCTCAGGCAGCAACGGAAGGGCCGTTCGCCAAAGCTCGGCGCGAATCGTTCAAATGGGCAAACAAATGAATATCATCAACTCGGCCGTATCGGATTCATTAACTACCGTTCAGGAATTAAACAAAAGCGTGGATGAAGTGAACACTTTCCTGTTAGCCATTAAGCAAATTTCCGATCAGACCAGCATTCTCGCTTTAAATGCTAATATTGAAGCCGCCAGGGCGGGGGACGCGGGAGCGGGATTTGCGGTCGTGGCGAATGAAGTTCAGAAGCTGGCTCAGGAATGCTTAAATTCGGTTACACAAATCAACACGATTATTCATAATATTAAAAGCAAAACGCAGCTTGTGGTTGAAAAGGCTAGCAACGGCAGCGTGGCAGCTAAAGAAGGGGAGGCGCTCACCGAGCAAGTGCTTGAAAGCTTTGACAGCATCAGGTCTACTTTTCAACAGATGGATCAATACATAGCCCAGGAATTGGACATGACGGATCAAATGAGTGTAATCTTTTCTCAAGTGCGGACGCAGGTTGATCATATCTCGGGTATTTCTCAAAAGCATGCAGCAGCAACCGAAGGGGTACTGACCACGACACAAGAGCAGGAGAAAAATATCGATGTCATCTACAATTTTATCGGCAATATTAACAACTCCAGCATTCGGCTGCAGGACCTGATTGAGAAAAGCTCTAAATAAAATTTTAAATAATAGAATGGAGTGTTTAACAATGGATGGACAGCAAATGGATCATAAGCAACAACTGGAAATGGTGCGAAGATTTCGCGAAAATGTGGTGGGTACGGGAGCTGCGCTCCAGCCAAGCGCAAGCTTTGCTGTACAAAGGCAAGAGGGCATCATCCCTACCAGAGCTGGGGATACCCGTGTCCTAGTGTATACACCGGAATCTGCTTTGTCTGATTCTCTACCTGTATACATCAATATGCACGGGGGCGGCTTTATTTTGGGAAAGGCAGAAATGGATGATCCTTGGTGTCGATTGATTGCCCATCGGGCTGGCTGTGTCGTCATTAATGTCGATTATCGGCTCGCTCCTGAACATAGGTTCCCGACTGCCGTTCATGAATGTTATGACGTTGCGAAGTGGGTTCACGAGCATCCAGAGTCATTTTCAATCAACTCAGCGCTCATGGCGATCGGAGGACACAGTGCAGGTGGCAATCTGGCTGCCGCTGTATGCTTGTTAAATCAACAGAGTGGGAGCGAGCTTCCGATTGTATTGCAAATTATTGATTATGCGCCATTGGATTTGGCAATGGATCCTGCTTTAAAACCAAGCTTTGAGGAAGCGATCCCAGCGGAAATGGCAAAAATGTTTAACTCCATGTATTTGGCTTCCGCAGACGATGCCCATAGTCCGCTAGCTTCGCCTGTTTATGCGGAAGCCCTTCAAGGACTGCCCGAAGCATTGGTTATTACCGCTGGGAAAGATTCGTTGGCTGAAGAAGGCAGCGCCTATGCTGAAAAGTTGAAACAAAAGGGTGTGAAGGTGCTGCATAAACAATATGAGGGAGCAGCGCACGGATTTACCCATTATGGTGATCTAGCCGTCGCAGAAGATGCCTGGCACCTGATGAGTGACAAACTGAAAGAAGCTTTCTCAAAAGGAGAACAAGGATAGGAAAGTATGAATAGTTCATCGTTTAATTTTCATTCATAGCAATAATCCCCCAGCCTTTGTCTGGGGGATTATTGCGTTTAAGATAGGCATTACGGGTGTCTGCCTGCGGCAAATCGAACTATGAAAGATTCATATCCAGCAGCTTTTCTACTTGCTCTTCCATGACACGTGGGGGATAGGGCATTCCATTTAGAAACCACCATTCCACAATTCCTACGTAAGCTGGTGCAAAAAATTGTACCGTTACATCTTCATTGATTTCACGATTTTTCCCCTCCGTCATTTCCCAGCTGCGCTTAATATCCTCTATGACAAATTCTAGGAAGCGGCTGCGAAAGAAGGGAGCTCCTTTGCTTGCCAACATGGCTGAAAAAACAAATAATGACATTCAAAATATTCGAACCAGCTCATGCCCCATCTTTGGAAGCTGATTCAACCTCCGCTTCGCACAGTATTCTTCCCTAGCCGTTTCAATCGCAGGTCCCACAATGCCATTATTATTTTCCGGTATAAATCGCAAGAAAGTCATGCTGCTGGTCCTCGGGATTTTTGTTGTTTGTAATATAGTATCCCTATTTGCGCCAACCTTCACCGTTGCACTAATCGCCCGTATTATTCCAGGCTTTTTCCATCCCATTTATTGTTCCTTGTCTTTGACAGCAGCTGCTAGCTCCGTAAGCAAGGAAGAGGCTCCAAAAGCTATTTCTAAAGTGATGCTTGGCGTGACCGCAGGAATGGTACTTGGTGTGCCCATCACAAATTTTATAGCTAATGAAACTTCCATAGAAATGGCGATGGTCTTTTTTGCTGTCGTAAATGCTGTGGCCTTCATCGCAACATGGCTATTTATACCATCTATGCATGTTACGGAAAAACTTTCATACGGAGCCCAGTTAAGAGTATTAAAAAAACCGATTATTTGGCTAGCTATTGCTGCTGTTGTACTTTTAGGCTCAGCAGGGGCTAGTGTTAGCAGTTACATTGCAGAGTACCTTGAAACCATTACTCATATTTCGGGGAAAATGTTAAGCTTGACGTTATTTTTATATGGCTTGGCCAGTTTGCTGGGCAACTTAATCGGAGGGAGGCTGCTCTCTAAAAATCCAATGAGAACAGTCGTGACTTACCCCATCGTATTAGGATTGTTTTTATCAGGGATGGGTACACGATACATCGTGTTAGGAGGAATTATATTTTTGGTATTTAGTTTGTTAGCTATTTTACTGAGAATGTACATGTATCGTCCGACCAAACAGCACTCTAGATAAGAAGTGCAGGCATGCAGCTAACGCGAGGACTTTTGTTGAAGCTGCGCCTGCCTGTAAAAAGGGATGCCTCCGGCCCTCAGCATAATGGGGGCCTTTTCTTACACATTTCGCTCAAGCAACGTCCCCAGTTGCTCTGCCAAGACATGATGGGGGACAGGCTTGTCATTCGTAAACCACCATTCCACAACCCCTACGTAAGCAGAGGCAATAAACCTGACTAGAAGATCTTCATTTAACTTCTCATTCTTCCCTTTGGTTACCTCAACCTCATTCGTTAATTCTTCGATAAACAAGTCGAGAAACCGGCCGCGAAAGTAGGGGGCGCCTTTACTCGCCAGCATCATGGAAAAAAAGGAATAATGAAGCTCAAAGTATTCCGTCCACATCAAAGTGGCTTCGGTAAATTCCAATTCGGCTGCGGATTTACACATTTCTCTTAAGACGTTGATGTGTTCTTCGATAAGCTTGTCCAGCAGATCAAATTTATCCAAATAATGAAGATAGATCGTTCCGCGGCTCACATTCGCCCTATCGGAAAGATCCTGGATCGTAATATCATCAAAATTTTTCTCCGACATCAAATCAATAACCGCTTTTTTTAACGCTTCCTGGGTTTTGAGTATTCTCCGATCCACTTTAGCCAACTGGGAATCACCAATCTTTCTTTAATAATTGACAATGATGATGCAACTGTTCATTACTTAACAAATCCAGCTCATTTAGCAATTGCAGATGTTCGGTGTCTGTTTATAATTATAGACGTGAGTACATTAATGAATCAAGGAATAGTAGAAATTCAATGTTTTTGATGTCCGAAAAACGCATCGGGGATTATACGTAAAAAACGGGGGGAAAGAACAATGGAACGTCTATGGACGAAATCGTTTACGCTCATGACGATAGGAAACCTATTTTTGTTTAATGCCTTTTATATGCTGTATCCGACGATGCCGCTATTCATCACACAGATGGGAGGCAGCGAATCGCAGGTCGGGCTGGCGATGGGCGCGTTTATGCTGTCCGCCGTTATTTTTCGCCCCATCGTCGGCGGGATGCTGGACCGATTCGGCAGGCGCCCGTTTCTCATTTGGGGGCTTATTCTGTTCATCCTGGCAATGTATATGTATAACTGGGTTGGAGGAATTGTTGTGCTGATGGGGCTCAGAATTTTGCATGGTATGAGCTGGGCCGTTTCTACAACCGCCTCAATGACAGCGATTACAGACATGATTCCAGCGGGCCGCCGCGGCGAAGGAATGGGATGGTTCAGCACATCCATGACCTTGGCTATGGCAGTCGGTCCGATGTTCGGGCTCTGGGTGACAGAGAACCAGTCGTACAGCGCTTTGTTTTTAATCGCCGTCGTCCTCTCTGCGATAGCGCTGCTCCTGACGTTAGGAGCAAAAATGCCCTTCCAGCCCAAAACGGGCGTAAGAAAAATAGAATTGTTCGAAAAATCGGTTTTGCCGATTGCGGCATCCGTCTTTTTTCTGTTTATCGCGTATGGGGGCATTACAACATTTGTTCCGCTGTTCGCTAAGTCGATTCAGGTCAATTCCGGCGCATTCTTTCTGGCCTTTGCTGCATCACTGGCACTCAGTCGTCCCATTTCGGGAAAACTTTCGGATCGATACGGAGAGATTTCTGTTATCGTACCAGCCCTTGTCATTACGATTGGCGCCTTGATTGTGCTCAGCATGTCGACCGGCTTAGTCGGTGTGCTTGTTGCGGCGATTTTATATGGCATCGGGTTTGGCTCCGCGCAGCCGGCCCTTCAAGCGGCAACGATACGTCTGGCCCATCCAGAGCGAATCGGAGTTGCCAACGCCTCGATATCGACCGCTAATGATCTTGGCATCGGGCTCGGTGCGATCGTGCTAGGCTGGGTTTCCCAGTACATGAGCTATCAGGCGTTATTCACGGTCAGCGCTTTGTCCGTTGCAATTTCCTTGCTGCTGTTCACTTTATTTGTAAAACGTTTGTTGAAAAATAATGAATAAATGGAGGAACAATCAAATGGAATATGTGAAACTCGAAAATACGGGCTTGGAAGTATCCCGAATTTGTCTGGGCTGTATGGGCTTCGGAGTAGCCGTGCAAGGAGGGCATCAATGGATTATTAATGAAGCAGACAGTCGTCCCGTTATTAAAAAAGCACTAGAGCTTGGTATCAATTTTTTTGATACAGCTAATGTATATTCAGCCGGATCAAGTGAGGCGGTTATTGGACCTGCTTTAAAGGAATATGCAAATCGGGATGAAATCGTGCCGGCTACTAAGTTGAATGGGCGCACGCAGGTCCAAACGGTGCCGGACTTTCTCGAAAGGCCATTATGAGCGAGATTGATAAAAGCCTGAAACTCTTCAGAAAGAACCTGTAACCTCACCTATTGTTGGTGCTACAAAAATATCGCATATTGAGGATGCTGCAGCTGCTCTTTCCATAAAGCTGACACCTGAAGAAATAGCCCAGAAAGATGATCTTGAAAAGAATAAGCGGATCAATGGCTGGACGCCCATTATCTTGTGAATACATATGCCGAACCTTTTAGACAATAAAGGAAAAATCGATACCACAGAAACGCGGTGATGCGTTAAACTGAATGCTTATAAAGATGGCTGTCGAGACCTTCTCGACAGCCTGATGCCGCCTAAATGGCGGCTTTTTTGTTTTAAAATTTTCATAGCGTTACGTATCAAGGAAGATAAATCTGCGCAGGATTATTTCGTTCTAGTCTATCCAAGTTTCGTCTCCTCCCATAGACTTTCATTCTCTTCATATTAATAGGACCCCTCTCCCAAAAACTTTTTGTCGAATGAAAATATAAAAAAATGTAAAAAACGTAACTATTTGATGAACGGATTGTTTATAGATTAGGAATGGAATAAAACAAACATAAAATGGATAAAGGCATACCTATGGAAACATAGGGACGCAAAGCCATGGCCTAAAGCATCAGACGATGCTACGGTTGACAGGTTGCTGGAAAATGGGAGCAGACTGTCCAAAATCCGGGCAGTTTTTTATTTATCAAAACAAGTTATTGGGGGTAATTTGATGAAACGTTTTTATTATCCATTAACACATGCGCAAAAACGAATTTGGTATACCGAGCAGTTTTACCTCGGAACGAGTATTGCCAATTTGAGCGGTTTTCTCAAGCTTAGATCGCATGAGGGAATGGATTGCAGCAGGAAGGGAACAAAACCGTTGTCCAGCAAAATGGCAAACCAGCCGATTCAGTAGTCAAGCTGGAGGTGATTATGCCGGTAGCTGTAGCTATTAACGTATCACGAACGGTAGGCTGGTTTACCTCCCAATATCCGGTTGTGCTCGACATGAGCTATACGGACGATTTAGCCTATCAAATAAAACGGGTGAAAGAAGATTTGCGCCATATTCCCAATAAGGGAATCGGTTATGGCCTGCTGCGATATTTGGCAGCTGATGAGCATAAAGCAGGGCTCACCTTCTCATTCAAACCGGAAATCAGCTTCAACTATTTGGGGCAATTCGACAGCGAGGTGCAAACAGACTTGCTTTCACCATCCGTATACGATATGGGCGCGCAAACAAGCCCGGAATCTGAAGCGCTGTATGCGCTCAGCTTAAGCGGTATGGTAAGAGGCGAACGCCTCGTTGTGTCTTGCGCCTACAATAAAAAGCAATATTTGCGAGCTACGATAGATCAGCTGATGGATCGCTTCCACCATCATTTGCTTGTATTAATTCAGCATTGTACAGCCAAGACAGACAGAGATTTCACACCTAGCGACTTTACGGCGAGCGAATTGCAGCTCGAAGAGGTCGGAGATATTTTTGACATGCTGGCAGAGAAGTTTGGCTAAGAGAATGAATTAGCGCGCAGTTTAACTTGCTGCGGAATGGATAGAAGGAGGCCAAGCACAGGTGAACGGGATTACTTTTCAGAAGGAGCAAGTACAAGATATATATTTTTTATCGCCTATGCAGGAGGGCATGCTGTTTCACACGCTTCTGCACCCCGGACAGAGCTATTATATGGAACAGCTGGCCATTTCGGTGAAAGGCTCTTTTCGCAAAGAGTTGCTGGAACAAAGCATGAACGTGTTGATGGATCGGTACGATATTTTTCGTACCGTATTCCTGCACGAGAAAATCAACCGGCCGGTTCAAGTTGTATTCAAGCAGCGAGCGTTCCGCGTTCAGGAAATTGATCTATGTGATCAGCCGCGTGAGGAGCAGCAGCGACAGCTTGCTGCCTTCAAGCAGCAGGATAAAATGCTGGTATTTGATCTGTCCAAAGATATTTTAATGCGGACGACCGTTTTTAAGACAGCTGAGGACACGTATGAATGGATATGGAGCTATCACCACATCATGCTGGACGGCTGGTGCTTTGGTATTATTGTAAAGGAGCTGTTTCAGATATACAGCGCCTTGCTGAATCATAAGCCATACGAGCTGCCCGTCTCGAAACCATATAAGGAATATATCAACTGGCTTGGCAAGCAGGATAAGGAGGCTTCGCTTGTCTTTTGGTCGAGCTATTTAGCTGAATTTGAAGGGCAGGAGTCTTTCGCCGAGCAGCGCAGCAGACGCCATAAGGAAGGCTATTCGTCAGGCGAGCTTCATTTTAAGCTTGGAGAGGAAGACAGTGAGGCTTTCTCTAGATTGGCAAGAGAGCAGCAGGTTACGTTAAGCACGGCGATTCAAGCCGTTTGGGCTATACTGCTTAGCCGTTATCAGCGCAGCAGCGATGTGTTGTTTGGAGCAGTTGTATCGGGTCGTCCCGCTGAGATTAGCGGTGTGGAGAGTATGGTGGGCCTGTTTATCAACGTAATCCCAACCCGTGTCCAGATCGTACCGGATATGACCTTCAAGCAATTAGTATCGGAAATGCAGAGACTTTCAGTGCAAACCGAAGCGCATCAATACGTGCCGCTCTATGATATCCAGAGCCGAATAGGCCAGCAGACGTTAATTGATCATATTGTTGTGTTCGAGAATTATCCGCTTCAAGAGGCCGGCAAACAAAGTGACGAGCAGAGTCTGGGATTTACGATGGGTGACATTCATATTTTCGAAAAAAGCAATTATGATCTTAATCTTCTCGCTGGGCCTGGCAAAGAGATGGTGATGAAGCTAGCATACAATGCCAATGTGTATGAAAGCTCCTTCATTAAACGCTTGAAGGCGCAGCTCATCTACATGATCCGCCAGCTCGTGAGGGAGTTCAATAAGCCGCTTGGTGAGCTTGAAATTGTGCCGGAGGAAGAAGCGCATCGCTTATTCGCTTTTAACCGTCTGGATGGCCGGGACGGGGAAATGGCAGCAGCAAGCAATATGACGCTTGCTCAGCGATTCGAATGGCAGGTGGAGAATACGCCGGAACATCTTGCCCTTTCTGCTCCAGATGGATTATTTACTTATGCTGAGCTGAACGCTCGTGCAAATAAGCTCGCTTACGTGCTTCGCGGCAGAGGAGTTAACGACGGGACTATCGTTGGTCTGCTCGTTCACCGCTCATCAGATATGATTGCAGCTATTTTAGCCGTTCTTAAGGCTGGGGCGGCGTATGTCCCAATCGATCCTGCGTACCCAGAGCAGCGAATCAGCTACATGCTGGAGGATAGCGGAGCGAAGCTGCTGCTCACGCAGTATTCGTTGACAAGCGTTATCGAGAAAGTAGAGTATCAAGGAACCCTTCTGTACCTCGATGATCCAGAGCTGTATAAGGAAGCTGCCGCCAGCAATTTAGACACTGGGGAAGCGCCAATAGACACATTAGCGACGACTCCCGGAGGCTTGGACAGGCTTGCTTATGTGATGTACACTTCTGGTACGACTGGCCAGCCTAAGGGGGCGCTGATCACACATGCCAATATTTCGCGGATTGCGATTAATACGAACTATATTGAAATAACTAAGAATGACAACGTGCTGTCGTTGTCCAATTATGCTTTTGACGGCTTCACCTTTGACTTATTCGGCGCATTGTTAATTGGGGCTGCACTGGTGCTTGCTCCAAGCAATACGATTATGCATGCTGGCAAGCTTGTACAGTTCATTAAAGAAGAGAAAATTACGGTCATGTTCGTCACGACGGCGCTGTTCAATCTGCTCGTAGATGAGGAGGATTCGTGGATGAAGAGCATCCGCAAGGTGCTGTTCGGCGGAGAACGCTCATCGGTGAATCATGTACGCAAAGCGCTGCATAGCATGGGACCGGATAAAATCATTCATGTATATGGCCCAACGGAAAGTACGGTGTTTGCGACCTTCTATCCGGTTCATGCGCTTTCGGAGGATATGGCTTCCATCCCCATTGGCAAGCCGCTTAATCAGACTTCAGCTTATATTGTAAATGAGACGGATCAGCTTCAGCCGATTGAAGCGGTCGGGGAGCTTATCCTGGGCGGTGAGGGGCTGGCGCTAGGGTATTTGAATCGGACAGCTTTAACCGCAGAGAAATTTGCTCCAAATCCGTTTGTACAAGGAGAGCGTATTTACCGCAGTGGTGATTTGGCAAGGTGGCTGCCCGATGGGAATATCGAGTTTATAGGACGCGTCGACGATCAAGTGAAAATTCGCGGCCATCGTATTGAGCTAGGTGAGATCGAGAAACAGATTGTAAAACTTGAGCAGGTTAAAGAAGCGCTCCTGTCTGTTGCATGTCGTGCTTCGGGCGAGGCATCGCTTTGCGCTTATGTTGTATTGAAGCCTCAAATGGAGTTAAGCAAGAATCAGCTTCGCAATTATTTGCTAAGCATGTTGCCAAACTATATGGTTCCGCCAGCCTTTGTTTTTCTTGATCGACTGCCGTTGACCGCCAATGGAAAAGTGGATCGGCGAAGCTTGCCTGCAATGACGGAGTTCATGAATGAATCCGAACACTACGCACCTCCTCGCAATGATACCGAGGCCAGGCTCGCTGTAGTATGGTGTCAGGTACTCGGGGTAGCACGAGTCGGTATTCATGATGATTTTTTTGCTCTAGGGGGTCATTCGCTGAAAGCGATGACGCTTTGTTCTATCATGCTAAAGGAATTTCAGATCGACATCCCCATAAAATTATTGTTTGAGACGCCGACAATTGCTGAAATTGCAGCTTATTTGCAGGAATGGGTCGAAAGTGGGCAAACGGTGTCTAGGGCTTCAGCGCATCTGACGCTGCTTAACCCTAAGGGTGGCCCCCATTTATTTGCTTTCCCTCCGGTGCTTGGGTATGGCATAGTGTTCAAGGAGCTTGCGGACCAGCTGCCTAATTATCGCGTTCACGCTTTTGATTTTATTGAAGAGGAGGATCGCATCACTCATTATGCCAGCCAAATGCAGAGCATTCAGCCGCATGGCTCCTTCATCTTAATCGGTTATTCTGCTGGATGCGCTCTAGCATTCGAAGTTGCCAAACAATTGGAACGGGGCGGCAGGCAGGTAGAAGTTCTAATCATGATTGATTCTTATTGGAAAAATAACGTGAGTGATTTGAAGGGCCGTACAGTGGAAGGTGACGTTGCAGAGCTTATGGAAGCCAATAAGCAAAATATTGCGCTGCAAATAGACGCAGTTCGTGAAGGAATCGTTCGCAAAACAGCGGCCTATTATAAATATTACGTAGAGTGGATTGCGGAGGGGCAAGTTCATACTTCTATTCATCTGATTCAATCCGAAACCGCATTTACACTTTCGTCCGAGCTCTCTTCCTGGAAAAGGGCTGCGGGAACGGGAGAATATGTGGAGCATCAAGGCTTTGGAAAGCATGGGGAAATGCTGCAAGGGGGCTTCGCCAGACTGAATGCTCAAACCATCCGCTTTCTATTAAAAAGGAGGCCTGTGAAAAAATGAATCCATTGCTCAAAACGTTTTGCACGGGAACTGGAAAAATTCCACTTATCTGTTTTCCATTCGCGGGAGGATATTCTGCTGCATTCTGGCCGTTGCACCATTTTGTTCAAAATGATTGCCAGCTGCTCGCGGTTGAACCTCCTGGACATGGAACGAACAGCATGACCTTGATTCCAAATTTGGAGGGATTGGTGGAGCTGTATGCGAGGGAGCTTGCTGCGTATTTTCAACAGCCATTCGTCCTGTTTGGACACAGCATGGGTGGAATGGTTGTATACCGTTTGGCACAGAAGCTGGAGCAGCAAGGAATAGTCGCTAAAGCGGTCATTATTTCAGCTATTCAGCCGCCACAAAGCAAGCGTGAGCGAACAGCGCATCTTGATGATGACGCCTTTCTCGATCACGTCATTCCCATAGGCGGCATACCCGAGGAGCTAATAAAGCAGCGGGAAATGCTCGACTTTTTCCTGCCCTCTTTCCGGGCGGACTTTCAGGCACTCGAAACCTTTGAACATAGCGATCACACGCTGCTTCAGGCGCCTATGCACGTGTTTTACGGTGCTGAAGACTATAAATGCGCGGAGGAAGCTGACGGATGGAGGAAATGGGCCTATAATGTCCGGCTGCATCGCTTTGAAGGAGGACATATGTTTCTGCTGTCAGAGCCGGAGAAGGTGGCCGCGAGCATCCGAAGCATTATTGAAGCAGCCAATAAAGAAGAAACTCACTATATCTAGAAAAAGAAAGGTGATTTAAATTGCTATTATTCAAAAATAGATTGTCAAAAGCTGCTATGGGAATAATGATTATTGCCAGTTTATTATTTTCGACTACCACCTATGCGGCACCGACCATAAGCAAAGGCATTGCGCTTACGGCACCACCACCTTCAACATTATCATTGAAGGGTTTTATGAATCCAAGTCATATTTACTTGCTTGATGGAACAAACCGCATTACTAAGGTGAATAATCAAGCTGTGACGCTCTCAGGTTATACATATGGCTATTATCACCTTGATAGCCTCGGAATTACATTCTATTTGGAGAGATGGACGGGGAATGAATGGGTGACCCACGGAACAGGCGTGAACAGAAGCGATTTGAATAAAGATACTTTTAGCAGTTCTGTGACGATGAGCGCAGATAGCGGTTACTACTATCGTGTACGTACCATCCATTGGGTCATTGAAAACGGCAACTATGAGCAGGGCCAAGTTATAAGCGAACATATTCTTGTGTCATAAAAAAAATAAAACAGGGGCCGGCTGTGCGGAGCCCCTGTTTTATTTTTGGTTCATCGATTCAGCAAATGCGATTAAATCAGCTTTGGAGAGATTGCCAACGATATGAATATAGAGATTAGCTAACATGAATTCCAGCTTTTTTGTTTCATTCGGCATGCTGGTTAAATAACCTTTACCGCGCAGAAGTGGAATGATCTCTACGGTGGAGCTAGCTGCACTTGCAAGCGAGCCGACTACGGAGCCCGACTCCAATTGCTGCAAATTTACTCTAAGCAGCTTTGCTTCTTCATTTTTAAATACATAAAGCACTTCATTGGACTTAGCATCGTTTGGCTGTACGGAAATATCTATCCGGCTTAATTGATAGCCCTCTGGCAGTTGAGGAAAGGAGGGCGGTGTAAAGGTAAGCTTATTATTGACCTCATCCTCCATGACCGATATCGTATGAGACTCTTGCCCTGAAAGGGGATGAATAGATGATTCATTGTTGCTTTTGTCATGCGAGGTATCCCGTTCTTCAGGAGGGATAGTCTTCGCTCCTTTATCGCTTTTATCCTGATTTCCGAAGAAGAACGAAATCATTTGGCCAGGCAGCTCGACGATCGATTGATATATAGGGCTAAAGGCCTTGGTCTTTGCTGAAGTCCCGAACAGGAAGGATCCAATCATAATGGATGCCGTTATTAGGGCGACATAGGATAGAGCTCGATTTCGACGCTTTCTGCGGTTAAGTGCTTTTAATTTTTTTTGCGTTATTTGCCATGAGTTGTGATGGGTAGAATGAAAGGCTGGCGGCATTTGCTGGATAGCCTTCTCGAAGGCCTTCTCAAATAACGGATCATTTTCTTCGTCCTCCATTAGCAGCACCTCGTTTCTTATCCCATTTGTCTTTCAGTGCTTTACGAGCCCGGTACAGCTTCTGGCGGATAATATCCTCTGTCGAGTTTAAATGTTCAGCTATTTCCCGGTAAGAGAACTGTCGCTTCCACTTAAGCTCAATTAAGAGACGGTATTCCGGTTTCATTTCCAGCATGCACGTTATTAATTCCTCTTCCAGCAGCTTCGCCTCGACCTCGCACTCCACCGTCGCAGAATAAGGGGACTGCATAGCACCCGTCTCAATAAAAACACTTTCCAGCTCTACTTCGTTACGAATTTTTTTGTGTTTTCGCAAATAATTTAGCGTTTTATTTTTCACTAAAACTCTGATCCATGCTATTAACTGCCTTTCATCCTGAACTTGTGGCGTATGGGAGATGGATTTATAAAAGACCTCCTGAATAATATCCTCCGCCGCGCTGTGATCCTTGACCATATACATGATTGGCCCGTAAGTTAAATGATAAAAATCTTTGAAAACCTCTTCTTGGATCGTTGACCCTAGTTTACTAAAATCGGGAGAAAGCAGCAATAATAGCTTGCTTGTCAAGTAAACACCTCATTTTTATGCGTAGGAAAAGCCTTAGATTGACGAAAACCAATAGACGATATTCCTGTAATATGTATTACATACAAATCATTTTCAATTATGAATCGGAAATTTCGTTCCGTTATATTCCAATTTTGTTTTTTCGTATTCGATATAGAACCGCTATCAAGGACGAACTTTTTTTATTTAGTATAATTCTTTTATTTGGATATAGCACCGCAAACAGTTCCCGTATTTTCCGCAAATCTGTTGCGTGATATAACTTAAAAAAATGTTGCATTCAAATGAATGGGCTTGATTGGGTAGGTGAATATAGCTTTTTAAGAAATACTTATTGAAAAATTCAATCGATGGAGTAATTGACGCTTAGGATCGTTCATGATAATTTATATAAAACACTCTAAAACCAATAAATCCAATGAGATAAAGGGGTTTTTGATATGCCGTCTATTGTGGTTGCTGCTGCTGAAGATGTACGAAGCAAGGATTCCGAGCAATTAATTAAGGAGCTAAGCGAAGAACTAGGATTGTTATATGGCGGTGATGGGACAGCAGGATTCCAGCTATCCGACGTGGAGGCACCGCGATCAGCCTTTATTGTTGCCCGTCTGGATGGGTATCCTGTAGGCTGCGGGGCAATCAGGCCCCTTAATGAAACATCAGTGGAGGTCAAGCGCGTATACACACGTTCAGATTTCCGCCGGAAGGGCGTTGCTCAGGCAATTATGGCTGAAGCGGAGCGTCTTGCGCTAGAATTTGCCTATAGCAATCTGAAGCTGCAGACAGGTCCCAAGCAGCCTGAAGCGGCGGCGCTTTATGAAAGAGTAGGGTACTACCGGATACCCGTTTTTCATGGGGATTGGGATGAGGTGCTCGCGTTTCAAAAAGATCTCGTGCTTAAGCCGGTTAATCTCATATAGCCCCTATATTCGGTTAAATTATGTTGATGCATGGAACGCCTGTCTCCACCTAAAGGAATTGAACCGATATTTCCTTTGTTCACTCAAGCATTTTGGGGAATCATTTGATTCCAATTTTGCAAATGAGCGTGTCAGGAGATTCGGTTCAATGATTGGCAGATGATTAAATAGAAATTTAGGAACTAGGGCATTTTGATAAGTTTACTCTTTTAAAACCGAAGTATTCACAGCGCTTTCCATCTGGTCGTTATAGGCACGGAATAAACCTAGACGCCAGAAGGCCGCTCCTTTCAAATCATAACGCTTGGCAAGACCTAGCTTATCTTTGATGGAAGAGGGCGTTTCACTGCTTAGGCTGATGCCAAGCAGGAGCTTTTGCTTAGGCGCACCAGCATCCAGTGCCAGTTGAATCGCCTCATCTACAAGACTATTAGGTTCGGGTACCTGTGATTTGGTCCCAATCGGATTAAACTGATAAGCCATAATGATAAGATCATCTGCAATGGAAGCGAGAGTCTTATAATCGTAGCCTTTATAGGCGCTATTCAATGGTGGCACTGCTAAAGATAAGGAGATATCCTTAGGCAAGGAATTTTTCAACTGCTTAACGTAATCGTTTAGCAGCTTCTGCTGTTGCAAAGCATCCAGCTTATATCCCAACCCCTCAAAATCAAGAACAATCCCGCCAAAACCGTTCTCCGCAACGGAATCCGTTATGCCCTGTATAGACTTCTGGCGCAAGCTGCTGTCACTCAAAACCTTGGTTAGTTCACCGTTCCCGTCTAAAGCATAAACCATAAGGTACGGTTTGATGTCCTGATTCGCTGCATCCGCCAAAATGGATTGAGGCGTAACGTCACCTGCCGCAGCAGGCAGTCGGTACTCGTCACCTTGCAGGGTAAACTGGCCTTCGCGATCGATGCGGCTCCACCCAAAAGCTACAGAATTCATGGATGAAACCAGATCTCTTTCCTGAAAAGATTGCAGGGCATAGAAGGCTCTCAAATGCATTTCGCGTTGTGGTGATAGAAGGGAAACCGTGCGTGTTGTTTGATTCCAGGCCACAGCGACACCGAATTGGCTGCTGAACGAACTGAGCGGGATAAGCACACGGCCTTCTAGCTGAATCGGCGCTGCAGCCAGCTTCACTTTTTTTCCGTTGACGGTAGCCGTAGTGCTCCCCACTTGAAGAAGTACCTCCGTTATTTCCCCTTTAAGACTGCCTGCCGCTTTGACCGTTTGCGTCTTGCTGTTCCAAGTGATTTGGATTCCAAGAGCCTCTCCAACCGTCCGGAAGGGGACATAAGTAACCCCTTTGTCTATCCGCGGTGCTGCATCAAATGGCAGTAGAACATTATCCAGCGTGACCGATATTGCAGGTGCTGCGTAGACATCACCGATATTTGGAGCAGTACCGATCAAGGATAAGGCAAGAAGGGTGGCGGCAACTGTTTTTCCTGCTTTTTTTATTAACATAACTTGTTTTCCTCCTTCTCATTGGATACTAGTAAAAGTAGAAAAAGTAGAATTTCAATTCATAGAGCATAAATCTAGCATCTGTTAGTATAGCAAAATTTTTATATAGTTCCAATTAAAAGAAGTCATATACATAAAGTAGAGAAGGGTGATATTGAGGGGGATTTCCGAGAACCGCTAAGAAAAAGAGGGTTTAATGCAATTAAGCTGCAGCAACTACACTATTTATCCGATATATTCCAAGAGTGGGTCATGTCAGGTGCGATATACCTGCGAGGCTGCACGCTGCGCGTTAAGGTTATTTCTGGATAATAGAAAGGGAGGATTGGATGAAATGGATAGGAACGTGCCTGTTGCTGGTGGCTGTGCTTATCTCGAGCACCGGGGCTACTGCTGCTGGCAAGCCCGCAACGTCCTTGAGTTATTACCACACGTCAGGCAATCAAATCGTCGATGCCAAGGGCAAACCGGCTAGTTTCAACGGGGTGAACTGGTTTGGATTCGAGACGGGCAATTTTTCACCCCATGGCTTGTGGACGCGATCATTGGACAGCATGCTGGACCAGCTTGCAAAAGAAGGCTACAATTTGCTGCGTATTCCTTATACGAACGAAATGCTGCTTCCTGGTAAAAAACCAAGCGGGATCGACTATGTGAAAAATCCCGACCTAAAGGGTCTGACGCCGCTCCAGCTGCTGGATAAGCTTGTTCAGAAGGCGGAAAAGCGCGGTATGAAAATCATTCTTGACCGTCACCGCCCACAGGCCTCGGAGCAAGCGGAGCGATGGTATACACAAGCGGTACCGGAAAAAACATGGATAAAAGATTGGACGATGCTGGCAAAGCGTTACCTGGCCAACGACACGGTAATCGGCGCCGATTTGCATAATGAGCCGCACGGTTCCGTATGCTGGGGCTGCGGCGATTCAGACAGCGATTGGCGGTTGGCTGCGGAGCGGGCGGGCAATGCGATTCTCGCTGTCAATCCGGACTGGCTGATCATTGTGGAAGGGGTAGACGCGAATGTAAAAGGTCAGAGCGGCTCCTATTGGTGGGGCGGAAATCTGTTGGGGGTTCGCAAATATCCAGTCCGGCTGAAAGTGCCTAACCAGCTCGTTTACTCACCGCACGATTATGGCCCAGGCGTTTCGTCGCAGCCGTGGTTCGCAGATCGGACATTTCCCGCGAATCTGTCTGGCGTATGGGATGCTAATTGGGGCTATATTCATAAGGAAAAAATCGCACCTATACTGCTCGGGGAGTTCGGCGGCCGCAATGTCGATTCAACATCGAAGGAGGGCAAGTGGCAAAATGCTCTTGTCGACTACATCGGGCAGAATGATCTGTATTGGACCTACTGGTGCCTCAATCCGAACAGTGGAGATACCGGCGGACTGCTGTTAGACGATTGGCAGACATGGAACAAGCCTAAGCAGAAAATGCTTGCCAGAATCATGAAGCCTGTGAACGGCGGCAACAAGTCGGCCACTCCGAAACATACAGCAGGCCCGGCGTCCGAATGGCTGCAAGTGGAAGCCTAGCAGATGAAGAGATAAGAATAGCGGTTAATAGGATGGACAGAGGAAGTCACCTGAAGGGTGGCTTTTTTTATTTCAATGATATAAATATTTCCCTAATCTGAGAATAAATTTTGCATCTATTTCATTCCTTTCACGTCATATTAACTATATTTATCCCGATTCTGATGTTAAAAAAATGAGACTAACGATTCATTTATATTCCATTTGGTATAGAGCCAAGTTCGAAGGCTTCTGCGGCCACAGCACGCACGCCTGTCGTATTCGTGCACGGATTGGGAGGTTCGGATAGCAATTTCACTTACATTGAGAGTTATTTGCGCAGTCAGGGCTGGTCCAGTAATGAGTTATTTGCGATTGATCTGTAGTCCCAAATCCACTCCTGCCCCGACATGGCTCACCGGATGCATAACAATCTGATCTGAGCCTAGAGCTTCTGTCCGTTCTAATTCGTCACACATAAATGATACGCTGTGTTCAAATACTTTACTGTTAATCGTATTAGCCAAATTGACCAGGAAAGGGGCATGAACAACGATATGGCTAATGCCTTGTTCCTTCATATGTGCATGGCCCGCTGAAATGTTGTAGGCTGCTATGGGCTTTCTTTTACTATTTTGAGGAGCTCCTGTATATATCAAAAATGTATTAGCACCATAGGATGCAGCCTCTTCACTTGCTCTTAGCAGCATCGTTTTGCCACCCATAGATACATGACTGCCGATTAGCATGCAGAAGGCCTCCGTTTAATAATCTTGCAGAGCAAGTTAAAAGAAGTCTGCCCTTGACTATTTAGCATTATTCGAGGGACTGGATTATCCTGACATTCAACATAAATGGAGTTAAAAAATGTTGTTGACACGACACCAAATGGTGACCTATTATCCAAGTGACACTAAATGGTGTCGAATTAACAATTCTCGCCTCGTGGGCGCTACATCCGAAGAGCCGTATCATTTAAGAAGGTTGTGAAATTATCGGTTGTCCCTTGGTAATAATTTTTAGGAGAGGGTGTTGTGAGCGAGAACAACCCGATGCGGGATGTGTTTGACGCGATTGCAGATCCAACTAGACGCCGACTGATTCAGCTGTTAGCAGAAACAGACGAGGTACCGCTTCATGAGTTAACGGCAAAGTTTCAAATGGGGCGAACAGCCGTATCCAAGCATTTGACAATCCTTAAAGAGGCTGGGCTAGTGCTTGATCGAAAAGTCGGCAGAGAAACACGATTTAGGCTAAACGCCTCTCCACTCAGAGAAATTCAAGATTGGGTAGGTTTCTACAGCAAGTTTTGGAGTACGAATATGTTGCGCTTGAACGAACTATTTGATGAGGAAGAAGAATGAGTTTTACATTAAATTATGGACCCACCCCATTAACACGATCGGAAGGATGTAAAGCATGAGCGAATCTAATCAGGAGTATATCGTAATCTCGGGAGCGAGAGAAAACAATCTCAAGAACGTTTCCTTGCGCATTCCCAAGCGGAAGATCACGATTTTCACCGGGGTATCCGGATCTGGCAAATCATCGATCGTCTTCGATACAATCGCCGCAGAATCCACCCGGTTGCTGAATGAGAACTTCAGCATGTTCGTGCGCAATTTTCTGCCCCGTGTTCCACAGCCGGATACGGACGGAATCGAGAATCTGAGCATGGCTGTAATTGTGGATCAGAAGCGGCTTGGCGGCGGTTCCCATTCCACAATGGGCACGATTACCGATATATCTCCCATTCTTCGTCTACTTTTCTCCCGAGTGGGTCAGCCTTATATTGGACAAGCCAATATGTTCTCATTTAACGATCCGCAAGGCATGTGTCCGGAGTGCAATGGGCTCGGTCGCAGGCTGGGCGTCGACATGAGCAAGGCGGTGGATATGTCAAAGTCGTTGAATGAAGGGGCAATTTTGCTGCCGGGCTATTCGGTGAACGGCTGGGATTGGAACTTGATCATGCAGACGGGGTTCTTCGATGCCGACAAGAAGCTGAGCGATTATTCGGATGAGGAACTGGAGCAGCTGCTGTACGCCAAGGCGGGAAAAGTAGAAATGCAGTTCGCCGGCAAGGCAATGAACATTACACTGGAAGGCATCATTGAGAAGTTCACCAACAAGTACATTAAGCAGGATGTGAAGACGAAGTCCGAGCGTACACAACAGACTGTTGCGCCGTACATCTCCGAGGGCCCCTGCTCCAGCTGCCGCGGCGCGAGGCTTAGTCAGGCTGCACTCAATTGCAGGATCAATGGACTCAATATTGCAGAACTGTCCTCGATGGAGGTCGGACAGCTCATCCGCGTCATACGGGAGATTGACGAACCTGTTGCCGCGCCGGTCATTAAGTCGCTGACAGAGCGGCTGCAGCATCTGGTGGATATCGGACTTGACTACTTGACATTGGACCGTGAGACGGATACTTTGTCCGGTGGCGAGTCGCAGCGCGTAAAGATGGTTAAGCATCTGAGCGGCAGTCTGGTGGACGTCACTTACATTTTTGATGAGCCGAGTGTTGGCTTGCACCCCCGCGATGTGCACCAGTTAAATGAGCTATTGCAAAAGCTCCGCGACAAGGGCAATAGCGTCATCGTCGTCGAGCATGATCCCGATGTAATTAAGCTCGCAGATCATATTGTCGACGTTGGGCCACACGCCGGCAGCCGCGGCGGTAACATCGTATATGAAGGAAGCTTCCAAGGTCTGCTGGAGGCAGGTACATTGACAGGTACCCATATGAAGCGGCCGCTCCAGCTGAAGCATGATTGCAGGCAGCCATCTGGCAAGCTGTCTATCAAGAATGCCATACTGCACAACTTGCGAAACGTGAGTGTAGATATTCCAACCGGCGTACTGACGGTAGTTACAGGTGTCGCCGGTTCGGGCAAAAGCACGCTGATTAATGAAGTGTTCCTCAGCCAGCATCTGGATGCGATCGTCATCGATCAATCGGCGGTAGGCGTGTCAACGCGCTCGAATCCCGCGACCTACACGGGTATTATGGATGATGTGCGCAAGGCGTTTGCTTCCGCTAACAAGGTAAGCCCAGGTTTGTTCAGCTTCAACTCCAAGGGGGCCTGCGAGAACTGCCAAGGGCTCGGTGTTGTATATACAGACCTTGCATTTCTCGACAGCGTAAAGCTGCCGTGCGAAGTATGTGGAGGCAGACGGTTCAAGGAAGAGGTGCTCGCGTACAAGCTGAACGGCAAGTCCATTGCAGAAGTGCTGGAAATGACTGTGGAGCAGGCATTGGATTTTTTCGAGCTAAAAGTCGTTGTACGCAAGCTGCAGGCGATGAGCGATGTGGGGCTGAACTATATAACACTTGGCCAACCGCTCAGCACGCTCTCGGGCGGGGAATGCCAGCGCATCAAGCTGGCAAGCGAGCTGCATAAGCAGGGCAGCATCTACGTACTGGACGAGCCGACGACAGGTCTGCATATGTCAGATATCGGTCTTCTTCTGGAGATTATGAACCGCCTCGTGGATGCCGGCAATACGGTAATCGTCATTGAACACAACCTCGATGTGATCAGCCAAGCGGATTGGATCATCGATATGGGACCGGACGGAGGCAGCAAGGGCGGCCAGGTGGTGTTCGAGGGCACACCTCCGCAGATCATCAATGCGGAGCAGTCGATTACGGGAAAATACTTGATGTAAGGCATGAAATCCACTTTCGTAATGTGTGGAATTCATAATTTCTTAGCGTGACAAGGAAAATATACTAAAGGTTAAATTTTCATATGCTCAACCAGGGCTGCCAGCAAAATCGGCAGCCTTTAGCTTTAGTAACTGATGGTTGATTGGCTTCACTTTTAACGGCATCTACTGCCAGTCTCTAAATTTGAACGGTTGATAATTTGGTCATAAAGTATCTCAATCGGTTATTTGACAAGATTTGTTCAATTACTCCTTAGAGACAAACGTTAATTGTTAGCATTTCTGATGAAAAAACATTGTAAAAATCAATTCTTTACCGATCGTTCTAGATATGTTATACTAATGATGCAAGCAAGGGAAATACAACGGCAAGAAGTGAATAGTAGAAAGAGCACGCAGTTGCATCCCTGTTTGGAATAGCTATTTGAACCTTTTTTAGAATTATCGTTCTTGAATTTTTAAAGGAATATAAACAAGGAGGAGGTTAGTAGTTGAAAACAATTGCGATAATTGGTGCTGGACCTGGTCTTGGTTTCTCATTGGCTAAGACTTTTGGAAGACGCGGATTCCGTATAGCTATGGTTTCCAGAACGCAGGAGAAGTTGGATCATTATGCTGCGGAGCTAAATAGAATGGGGATTGAAGCGCAAGGTTTTGCTGCTGATGTTACAAACAAAATGCAGCTTACCAGGGCTTTTCAACAAATCAAGAATACATTCGGTACCATTGATGTTGTGGAGTTTAGTCCGCATAGCGGAAATGTTCCTGTGACACCTGTTCTTGATACCACTGATGAGAGCGTTCTTCACATTTTTAACAACGTGGTCATCGGAGCCATTAATACGGCAAGACAAATCATTCCAGATATGATTGAACGAGGAGAGGGGACACTTTTATTTACAAGCGATCTCTCCGCTATGAGTCCAAGCCCCATGTTCGGCAGTTCAGGTATCGCCATGTCAGGCTTGCGAAACTATATCCTTAATTTACACGAACGCTTGCTTCCTCTCGGAGTATTTGTTGGTCATTTATCCATTAGTCCTTTGATTAAGAAAGGTACAGGCTTTGATCCAGATCAAGTAGCGGAAGCCTGGTACAACTTGTATGAGCAAAGAAACGCGGTGGAAGAAACTTTTCCTAAGGGTATCATGCACGTTTTATAAATTATTGCACGTATAGAAGGGAATGAGTGAATATGGAATATCGCGTATTAGGCAGTACAGGTCTTAAAGTAAGCAGTTTTGTATTAGGTACAGGCACATTTGGTTTTTGGGGAAACAACACAAAGAAAGAATGTGAACCTATTCTGGATGAAGCTCTGGCTGCAGGAGTCAATCTGATCGATACAGCAGATGTCTACTCAAGTGGTCAAGCAGAAGAAATATTAGGTGAACTCCTAAAAGGCCGCAGGGAGGATATCCTTCTGGCCACTAAAGGTGGTTTTCCCATGGGCAGTGGGCCCAATCAATCAGGAAGTTCAAAATATTGGATCAAACGAGCTGTAGAAGATAGTTTGCGAAGACTTCAAACCGATTATATCGATTTATATCAACTACACGTGCCTGATGTTAACACTGATATTGATGAAACTCTTGATGCGCTTACGGATCTGGTCAGAGAAGGGAAGATACGCTACGTTGGCACGTCCAACTTTCAAGCATGGCAAGTAACAGAAGCTCAGTGGACTAGCGAGCGTAAAAATGTAGCACGATTTGTTTCTGAGCAATCGCCGTACTCTATTTTAAACCGAAGTATTGAATTCGATTTGCTTGCTGCCACAGCAAAATATGGAATAGGTGTTTTGGTTTGGAGCCCGCTTTCAGGTGGTCTATTAACTGGAAAATATAAATTTGGGGAAGCGTCCTCCTCCGATTCAAGAGCGGCCACCTTTGCGGGAAGCCTAAAATCTGTTGTCGACCCTAATCGGGAAGAAAATCGGACGAAATTTGAAGCCATAGCAAAGCTTCAAATACTTGCAGAAGAAGCAGGGTTAACTTTACCGCATCTTGCCATGGCCTTTACACAATCTCATCCTTCCATAACTGCTTCCATCATAGGGGCTAGAACGATCGAACAGCTCCGGGAAACTTTAAAGGGCAGTGACGTTCGATTGAGCAATGATGTACTTGATGCGATAGATGCGATTGTTCCACCAGGAGTGACTCTGGATGCGATGGAAAAAGGCTGGGTTCCTGATTGGTTAGGAGCAGACAAGCGTAGAATCAATGGGGAAAAAAAATAAGATAGCAATTTTTAAAACATAAAATCAAGCTGCTAAATGGGTTCACTTGATCTACAGCTTCATATCTGATGATGTACTACTGATGAGGATTAAACTGTATGTAATGTGTTCATTCTTTACTGATCGTTCTCGATATGTTAAATTATTAACAGGAGGGAATTGACATGTCAAGAAACAAGGAGTTTGATGAGATCGAGGTATTGGATAAGGCGATGCAGCTTTTTTGGAAACAGGGCTACGAGAAAACATCCATGTCCGATTTGGTTGAGCATATGGGAATCCACCGCAGAAGCTTGTATGACACATTTGGCGATAAGCATACGCTCTTTCTAAAGGCGATGGAGCGTTATGAAAGTAAAATAAACTCCTCTCTTGCAGGAGGAGTTAAAAGCTCCAAGACCGCAACGGAAGCACTCCAATTTGCTGTTGACATCTTGATCTATGGGGAAGAGAACGGGCCTTCCGGCTGCTTAATGGTGAATTCGGCGGTTGAGTTGGCAGCGCGTGATGCCGATGTTAATAAAAAGTCTACTGAGGCGTTTACAACAGCAGAGCAAATGCTCAAGGAAATCATTTTTTGGGGGCAGCGAGACGGTGAATTCAGCTCTGAATATGATGCAGGGGCATTGTCAGAATATCTGCATAATGTTGGAGTTGGATTAAGAAGTATGGCAAGAACCTCGATTCCCAGAGAGAAACTTCAACGTATAGCCAGCATATCAATGCAGCTTTTAGAGGAATGATGAAATGAATGTTTGTTGCCACTACTAGAATGATCGTTCTCGTACGTGCAGTCTCTCCATAAAAGGTCTTTTATATGGAGAAGCAACATTCAAATTAATAATCTTATTAAATGCTGAAGAATGGTTAATACTAAAAAAGAGGTGAACTTATAAGATGGGGAAAACTGTACTTATCACGGGAGTATCAGGTGGAATTGGTAAAGAGTTGGCGGATCGTTTCGCCAAGGGTGGATATGATTTGGTGCTGGTGGCGCGTAGTGAAAGTAAGCTTGTGGAACTTAGTAAAGAATACAAAAAAAAATATGACACCTATGCGACGGTCATCGCTAAAGATGTCACGTTACCCGGCGTACCGGAGGGGATTTTCGCGGAGCTGAAGGAGAAGGGGATCGTCGTTGACTATCTTGTCAATAATGCCGGCTTCGGTTTGTACGGGACGTTTTTGGAAACGAACTTGGAACAAGAAATGAATATGATTGATATCAATATAAAGGCTCTGACGATTATGACAAAGCTGTTCTTGCCAGATATGGTCAATCGGGGCCAAGGGGGCGTGATGAACGTGGCTTCATTGGTGTCTTTTTTCCCCGGACCTATGATGTCGATTTATTACGCGACGAAGGCATATGTGCTATCGTTCACCGAGGCTCTTGAAAACGAACTAAGTGGCACGGGCGTGACTGTAACGGCGCTATGTCCGGGACTTACATCTACCGGCTTCGTAGCTCGTTCGGGTATGGGGGAGTCGAAAATGTTCCAGAGCGGCGCTATTATGGAGGCTGGTCAAGTAGCCGAGGAAGGTTATCGAGGCTTCATACGCGGCGATACCATCATCATACCAGGGGCGCGAAACCGATTAATGGCATTCATTCCGCGGTTGCTGCCACGCAAATGGGTGACTCGTATGGTTAGATCCACACAAAACAGAACGGGACACTGATCTGATTTTTTATAAACATGCAAAGCAATGCTAAATCGTCTGCTGACAGCAGGTTTAACAAGCAGGAGATGCGTGCCGCTTAATAAAAAAATACTTTACTGATCGTTCTAAAAATGATATGCTTAGTCCAAGTTAGATCTAACCGTTCTTTTATTACCAAATTAGAATGATCATTCTTCAATATTAAAAATAATGATTCATAAAAGGGAGAGAATCGTATGAAGTACACAGTTATTACAGGAGCAAGTTCAGGAATAGGTTATGAGACAGCATTGGCGTTTGCGGCTAAGGGAAAAAACTTGATTATTGTAGCTAGAAGACTTGACAAATTAGAAGAACTTAAATCAAAAGTTAAGGAAATAAGTTCTGATTTAGACGTTGTTATTGTTACAAGCGACCTGTCGGTCACTGATCAGGCCTATACTCTGTATAACGATTTAAAGGAATATCAAATCGAGACATGGATTAATAATGCAGGGCTTGGTGAAGGCTCCTTTGTTGCTGAACAGAATCTTGAAAAAGTGGAGTCTATGCTGCGTGTTAACATCGAATCCTTGACCATCCTTACAACGCTATATGTGAGAGATTACGCTGATGTAGAAGGTACTCAATTAATTAACGTATCCTCAGCACTTGGCTATGTTATTGCTGTAGGCAGTGTTGCTTATTCTGCATCGAAATATTATGTTAGTTCCTTCACTGAAGGGCTTGCCAAAGAACTGGAACTGAAAGGTGCAAAGTTAAAGGCGAAGGTTTTAGCACCAGCCATCACGGAAACAGAATTTGTGAAAAAATCAATAGATGCTGAAGATTTTGACTACAAAGCCAACATGCCTAAGTATCATACTGCCAAGCAAATGGCGGGCTTCATGGTGGATCTTTATGAGAGCAACGAAGTGGTAGGAATTGTAGATCAGAACTATGATTTCAATTTGAGAGGGCAAATCTATCCGGTCATTTCAGAATTTTAAATCCAGTTGTACATCCGTGCAACTCATTTGAATAGGAGGAATAAAAGTGGAGAAATTATGGAGCAAAACGAAAATCGGTAACATGGAATTGCCCCATCGACTAGCGATGGCACCAATGACACGTAGTCGAGCGCAAGAAGATGGTACACCTGGAGAGTTGGCTGCACTTTATTATGCTCAACGTGCATCCCTGGGACTTCTTATTACGGAAGGTGCACAACCTTCAGATGATGGTCAAGGTTACTTAATGACACCTGGGATCTATACGGAAAAGCATATTGCAGGCTGGAAAAAGGTTACCGATGCCGTGCATGAAGCAGGAGGGTATATTTATATCCAATTAATGCATGCCGGTCGTGTGTCGCATCCTGACAATACACCACATCATCGGCAGCCCGTTGCACCATCTGCAATTGCACCAGGAGTAGAAACGTTTACGGCTACAGGCATGCAGGATATCCCTGTACCACGCGAGTTGAGTAAGGAAGAGATTCAAACGACCATTGCAGATTATCGTAAAGCTGCGGCTGCAGCTATTGCAGCAGGTGCTGACGGTGTTGAAATTCATGGAGCAAATGGTTATCTGATTAACCAATTTATCGGAGAAAATTCGAATATGCGGACGGATGAATATGGCGGCTCTATCGAAAATCGTGCTCGTTTCGCCATTGAAGTAGCAAAAGCGATCGTTGACGAGATTGGGGCCGAGAAAACAGGCTTCCGTATTTCGCCAGGGACCCCTCTTGGCGGGATTCAAGATGGTGAACAGGGACCAGATCTTTATCGTTACCTGACGAAAGAATTAGCAAAATTGAATTTAGCCTACCTTCATATTATGCACCTCGGAAATGATGAATTGCTTCAAAACATTCGTTCCTTATGGACAAATCCGTTGTTAGTGAATCGTGCTGGACGGACACTAGAAAATATCAGCGTTGATATCGATAGTGATCTTGCTGATCTGGCACCTGTTGGGGTATGGTCATTAGCTAATCCGGATTTTGTGGAACGGCTTAAAGCAGGTACTCCATTAAATGAAGCAGATCCTGCAACATTTTATGGTGGTGGAAGCAAGGGGTATACGGATTATCCTACGATGAAAGAATTAGAATCTCAGAAGGGGTAAATATAGTATAGCTTATATGCTAAATATCAAGGTTTCACAAACAGTTTGAAGCTGGAAGTGACTCTCTATTTTTATAACGAAAAAGAGGCAATAACAAAATAGATTTAAACGTAAACGACAATATGGACAGTAGTTTAAACATGGCGTACAACTAAAAAATTGTACGCCATAAATGTATCCGAGAGTCATCCATGTTGTGAGAAAAATGCTTTAGGTCAATGAATATTATATTTGTATAGTTTCTTGGATCAACCTAAAAATCAGTGCTTGATGCATGGATTGCGTTGTACTGCTAGGCTTTTACTGCATTCGGACGTTATAGGCCGATGTAAAACTTGTGGGAACACCAGCTACAGCGGTCAAGTCCAGATGATTCTGGAGTCGTGGGTAGGTCTTACAACAATAGAAATAGGTGGATTTTCGTAATCATATCTTTTGTCAAGCACTGGTTTTTGTGTTTTGATCCATCTGCACCTGAAGCTAGCGATAGCATTCATGAAACGATATTTAGATTAAGGTATTTAGAAAGTGAAAATTATAAGGTGACGAAACACAATGATGGTAACTAAACGGAAGGATGCTGATTAATATGAACACACTCATGAAGGCAGCGCAGATCACCAAGTATTCAAAAAAAATCCATGCCCAAGTCAATGACATTCCAATTCCAAAAATTTCTGACAACGAGGTTTTGGTAAAGGTCAAAGCTGCAGCGGTCAATCCGCTTGAAATGTTGGTTATCACAGGTAGCGTGAAACTGATTCAAGATTATGATTTCCCGTTAACGCTTGGTAATGAATTGGCAGGCGTTATAGAAAGAGTGGGTAAAAATGTAACTAACTTTTACGTAGGGGACGATATCTATACACGTCTCCCACTCAAAAAAATTGGTGCTTTTGCGGAATATGCCGCAATTGATGCTGCCGCAATTTCCCCTATGCCAAAGAACTTATCTTACGTGGAAGCAGCTGCTGCTGCACTGACTGGACTTACAGCGTATCAAGGTCTACATGAAGAACTTGAGGCACAATCTGGTCAATCTGTTTTCATTCCTGGTGGATCGGGCAGCTTTGGTCAAATGGCTGTCCCAATTGCAAAGGCAATGGGTTTAAATGTCATTGTCAGCGGTAACGCGCACGCGCGCGAACGCACTTTGGAAATTGGTGCAGACCAATATTTGGATTACACAAAAGAAAACTATGTAGACTTGTTGTCGAATGTCGATTACGTGATTGATACCTTGGGACCCGAACAATTTGACAATGAATTAAAAATCATTAAACCGGGCGGAAGATTGCTCTCTCTCCGTACAGGACCCAATAAACGTTTCGCACAAGACAATAACTTGCCATGGTGGAAACAAAAGCTATTTTCTCTTGCTGGTGCAAAGTATGACAATAAAGCCAAAAAACACGATGTGGAATACCGTTTTATCTTCGTTCGTTCTGACGGCGCACAGCTAAAAGAGATTACCGAAATCATTGAAAAAAACAATATTGTTCCACCGATTCATCCAACACTATTTACAATAGGCAACGTTAATGAAGCGCTGGAACTAGTCGCAAATGGGCGTCCAAAAGGGAAGGTGATTATTCATTTTTAAGGAAAAGATGATGAAAGCAGTCCAAATATACGGCTACACAAAAAAGCTAGAAGCACACATCAACGATGTGCCCATTCCAAAAATAAACAAACATCAAGTGTTAATCAAAACAAAGGTGGCAGGCGTTGACCCGCATCTTATATTAGCGATCACTGGAAAGGTGCGCGTTTTTGATAAATATGATTTTCCTTTGACACTCGGAAATGAACTTTCAGGTGAAATTGAATCGGTTGGCGAAGCGGTGACAGCATTTAAAAAGGGCGATAGAGTATATGCGCTGATGCCATTAGGTACAATGGGTGCGTTTGCACAATATGTTGTGGCTGATGCAAGTATTGTCGCGAAAATGCCCAAACATCTTACTTTTGAAGAGGGTGCTGCCGTTCCACTAGCGGCTCTGACCGTTGTTCAGGCACTTAATGTACTGAACGTAAAACCGGGGGCAAAACTGTTCATTTCTGGTGGAACAGGCGGATTCGGACAGATCGCCATTCCATTTGCGAGATCAAAAAAGCTTTTTGTAGCTGTCAGTGGTAGTGAATCATCTCGGCATTTAGCGCTATCCATTGGTGCTGACCAATTCATCGACTATCAGAAGCAAAATTATGTTGAGGTGCTGGAAGATTTCGACTACGTGATTGATACCCGTGGTGTAAGTGAGTTCAGGAAAGAATTACGTATTTTAAAACCTGGCGGAAAATTATTATCATTGAATGCTGTGCCAAATACACGTTTTGCAATTCAACATGGCGGATTTTCAACGATGCAGAGAGTCCTTTTTGGTGCAAACGGAATGCCGTTTGATATGGCGGCACATATTCAACGAAAAACTTATGATTTCTTATATGTTCAGCCAAATGGCAATCAACTAAAAAACATCGCCCAGTGGATTGATGAAGCGGGCATAAAACCAACCATTGATTCGATATTTGCGTTTTCGCAAGTGAACGAAGCTATTGCCAAAATCGCAAAAGGGACAGCTCAAGGAAAGATTCTTATGACTATACAAGAGGGAGAAACAACAACATAAAATTGATAAATCTAAATTGATTTTATTCAAGTTTTACCCTTAATTTTGCTGATCATTCACTTAAATGTATAATGAATGCATGAGGTGATGAAAATGGCAAGACATAAAGAATTTGAAGTCAATGAAGTATTAGATAAAGCTATACAACTCTTTTGGATGCAAGGGTACGAGAAAACTTCGATGCAAGAATTAGTCGATTTTATGGGAATTCACAGAAGAAGCATTTATGATACTTTTGGAGATAAGCATGCTTTATTTATAAAGGCACTCCAACGATACGAAGCTATTCAAAACAAAAAATTGAGATTATTGGTTGAAAAGCAAGAACCGGTTAAGGAATTAATTCGACAATTTTTGGAGTCCTCTATAGAGAAAGAAGGAGAACCCCAAGGGTGTTTCATCGTTAATTCGGGTGTGGAACTGGGCTTGTTAGATCCAGAAGTTTCTTCCCTTGTTGAAGATAGCTATTCAAAAACAGAGAAGTTGTTATATAATCTCATTTTTATTAGTCAACAAACAGGTGAAATTGAAGCTCATCTTGACCCGGAAGCCCTTTCTCATTTCTTCATGAATGTTTGGTTAGGATTACGTACGATGGTAAAAACAGCAACTGATAAAGGGAAATTATCGGGTATTATTCATACTTCGCTGAGCATTTTAGGTTGAAAGGGTAAAAATATGATTTTAAAAGTCACTGATCTGACTTAAGTTAAAAAAATTGAAAAATTCTTTACCAATCGTTCTATATATGATGTATTTATAATACAGGGAGATGGAATTTCGAGCAATTATTGGATAAATCGATGAGACTCTTTTTATTCTATGGGGTAGCAGAACGGTGAATTCACCTCTGATTACGAGGGTAATGTATTTTTTTCATTTTATTAGAACGTTTGTTTCTGAATTCTTGAGTCTCCCCCTGGTCCACAGCTATTCAACTAACGGATACGAATAGTTGATGAATGAGCGTTCAACATCCAATTATACGCTTAATATGAGGTGATGAGTATAGCAAATTCAACTTCATGTAAGAGGGATTTTTGCGGAAAATATAGAATGAACGTTCTAGTTTTTATTTATAGTAGCTAACTTGATTATTAAATGGAATTATTCATTATGGAGTATGAGAAATGGTCGTAGATGATGTTTACCAAGATATTGACACTCTAGTCATTGGCGCAGGCCCCGGCGGTTATGTAGCAGCTATTCGTGCTGCCCAGCTTGGACAAAATGTACTTGTTGTAGATAAAGAATACGTAGGTGGCGTTTGCTTGAACGTAGGCTGTATCCCGTCGAAGGCGCTTATTTCCGCGTCACATCAATATGAATCGCACAGCTACGCTTCTGCTTTTGGAATCGAAGTAGGCGAATCCAAGGTTGATTTTAGCAAGGTACAAGAATTTAAGAACAGTGTCGTTAAGAAATTGACAGGCGGCGTTGCTTCTCTATTTAAAGCAAACAAAGTCCAATATTTACAAGGCGAAGTAACGTTCATTAGCGAAAATGAAGCGCGCGTATTTAATGATCAGGAATCGCTGCGTTACCGTTTCAGTAACTGCATCATTGCTACAGGTTCCCGCCCAATCGAGCTGAAGGCTTTCCCTTTCGGCGGCCGTATCGTGTCGTCGAAAGGCGCTTTGTCCTTGCCTGAAATACCGAAGAGCCTCGTCGTTATAGGCGGCGGTTATATAGGTATCGAGCTTGGACAGATGTATTCGAAATTCGGTACAAAAATAACGGTAATCGAAGGCTCCGACGCTATTTTACCGGGTTTTGACAAGGATATGTCATCCATCGTCGCTAAGAAACTGAAAAGCACGAACGTTGATATCATTACAGGCGCACAAGCAAAAGGTGCTGAACAAACTGATAAAGACGTAACTGTAACCTATACAGTTGACGACAAAGAAGAGAAAGTAACGGCTGACTACTTGCTCGTAACGGTTGGACGTCGTCCAAATACCGATAACAAGCTTGGTCTTGACCTTATAAACGTTAAAATGACCGATCGTGGCCTTGTTGAAGTTGATGAGCAATGCCGTACAAACATTCCTCATATTTATGCGATTGGCGATATCATTGCTGGACCTGCGCTTGCGCACAAAGCCATGTACGAAGGACGTGTCGTAGCTGAAGCAATTTCCGGTCAACCAAGCGTTATTGACTACAAATGTGTGCCAGCAGTCTGCTTCTCCGATCCTGAATGCGCGAGCGTAGGCTTGAGTGAGAAGGAAGCCATGGACAAAGGTCTTAACGTTAAGGTCGGCAAATTTCCATTCGCTATTAACGCACGGGCAATGTCGCTTAATGCTAATGAAGGCTTCGTCAAAATCGTATCAGATGCGGATTCCGGTCTTGTATTGGGTGCGCACATCGTCGGTCTTGAAGCTTCTAATATGATTGCTGAGCTTGCTCTTGCTATCGAAATGGGTGCAACTCTTGAAGATATCGCGCTAACGATCCATGCGCATCCTACACTTGGCGAGATCGTGCTTGAAGCAGAGGAAGTAGCACTCGGTTACCCGATCCACACAGCATAAGCCGGAACGGATAGTTGTTTT
This sequence comes from Paenibacillus sp. Leaf72, assembly GCF_001422685.1. Lineage (NCBI taxonomy): Bacteria > Bacillati > Bacillota > Bacilli > Caryophanales > Paenibacillaceae > Paenibacillus > Paenibacillus sp. Leaf72. The sequence goes on from NZ_LMLV01000031.1 coordinate 105,740, forward strand.
GAATACAGAAGCTCTGGCGTTATTCTAACAACTCGGTAGGACAGCTGTTTGACTGCAGCTTGACTGATTTAAGCAACAGCACGGTGCTTGACAAAAGTTTTATATAAAACTAAAATGAAGCTCATGAATGAAACATACATTTTATCTTTAGTTGGCCGCATCCATCGTCAGGGTAATCGGTTTATAGAAAGTGAGCTAAGAGAAAGAAATATTAAGGATATTGCGCCATCACATGGTGATATCTTGTTTAGACTGTATCAGCAAGAAAGCCTTACTATGCATGAGCTATCCAAGCTAATTGACCGAGACAAGTCAACGGTAACCGTTTTGGTTGATAAGATGGTGAAGAAAGGATACATCCGCAAAGAGAAGGATCTCAAGGATACTCGTATATATCGGCTTACTCTTACAGAGAAAGGATACGATCTTAGAAAAGTTTTTGAAGAAATATCTGAATCCCTAATAGACAAAATATATAGCAAGTTCGCTATTGAGGAAAAAAATCAAATCATAGAACTTCTTCGAAAGATCGAGTTCTAATTTTTTTTGATGATTTAGTTTTATATAAAACTAAATGCTTGAGTGAATAGGTTTATGAGCACTTTTATGTTAAATATGGGCGCTTAGCATCCCCGTAAAACGTCGCAGCTATTATACGATGACTTTTCGAGGATAGAGGGGGAGTCACATTGGGCGTCAATTTATGGATGCAACTATCTGATTATTTTTTCAATCACTCTAAGGACTATTGGTTCTCTGTAAAATCGCATTTGGAGCTTAGTTTTTGGGCACTACTGCTGTCTGCATTAATTGGGATAACTTGCGGACACCTTTGTGTGAAGCATAAGCAATACGAAAGATGGATGGTAGCTCTGTTTCAAGCTTTGCGAATTGTTCCGAGTTTGGCCGTTCTCCTGCTATTAATCCCGATTATGGGGACAGGGACGGGGCCCGCAATGGTCGCATTAGTTTTATTAGCGACTCCTCCCATTCTTATGAACACAGTTGCAGGACTAGAGAAAGTTCCTCCATTTTTATTGGAAGCAGCTTATGGAGCAGGTATGTCAGATCGGCAAGTATTATGGAAAGTCAAATTCCCTCTAGCCGCACCCATCATTCTTGCCGGAATGAAGACGGCAACGATCGAAATCATTGCAAGTGCCACATTGGCTGTCAAAATCGGCGCGGGCGGACTTGGAGGAATTATTTTCACAGGCTTAGGCCTTAATCGAATGGATTTGCTGTTGGTTGGCGGCACTTCGGTTGCCATGCTGGCGGTTGCAGCTGGATTGTCCCTTGATCTCACGGACAGGTTTTTGTTCAAATATAAATTTGTTAGAAAGTAGGGAATGAGAATGAGGAAGAAAATGAAGCCATTCACTGTTATCCTAACCTTTTTGGTATTGGCACTCATGATAGCGGCGTGCGGAGGCAATAGCGCAAACCCAAGCAACAGCGCAACGATTCGCATTGGAACAAAGGATTTCACGGAAAATTTAATTGTTGGAGAACTGTACGCCTTAGCTTTGGAAGATGCCGGGTTTCAAGTGGAAAGAGTCCCTAGCATTGCAGGTTCTGTGATTCATACCTCGCTCGTGAATCATGAAATTGATATGTATCCTGAATATACGGGCACCGGTTTATTGGCTGTACTAAAGATGGATCTCATTACCGATCCTGATGAAGTTTATAAGACGGTGAAGGAAGAATATAACAAACAATTTCAAATCACCTGGCTCAATTACTCCCAAGCGAGCGACGGGGCGGGACTTGTTATTCGTACAGATGTGTCCAAAAAGCTTGGTATAACCACCATTTCAGATTTGCAAAAGCATGCAGCCGAGCTTCGATTTGCCTCACAAGGAGAAGTGGACCAACGAGAGGATGGCATCCCGGCATTAGAAAGAGTATATGGAAAAATGGATTGGAAATCATCGAAAGTGTATGACAATAGCTTGAAATATACAGTGCTCCGGAATAATGAAGCGGATGTTGCGCCAGCTTATATAACGGAAGGCCAATTAGTGAATAAGGATGAATTTACCTTATTAGAAGACGATAAGCGTGTATGGCCGCCTTATAATTTAGCTCCCGTTATTCAGAACACGGTATTGACCGCTAATCCTAACCTTGCAGAAATAATCAATAAGGTAAGTGCGGCATTAGATACAAATACCATTACAGCGCTCAACGCCAAAGTCGATGTGGATAAAGAGGAATATGAAGACGTTGCCAAAGCCTTTTACGAATCGATTAAATAAGCGGTTTCATGGAGGAGAACATGTCTCTTACAGCAATTGAGTTCAATAAGGTGAGTAAAAAATATTCGCATTCCGGAGATTACGTGGTCGATCATGTGAGTTTGTCGATCCAAGAGGGGGAGTTTGTCACGATTTTAGGCTCTTCAGGATCTGGCAAAACAACCTTATTAAAAATGATAAATCGTCTTTATGAACCGAATGAGGGGACGATAAAGCTATTTGGCGAAGATATTGCAACAGTTGATCCTGTAGTGGCTAGACGTCGTATTGGTTATATCATTCAACAGGTGGGGTTATTTCCACACATGACCATAGCTCAGAATATCGCGGTAGTGCCAAAGCTTTTGAAATGGAATAAAGCTCAAATTCATACTAGAGTAGATGAGTTGTTATCGCTTGTTGGGTTAGAGCCGCAGGAATTTAGAAATCGCTATCCGTCCGAGTTGTCAGGTGGCCAGCAGCAAAGAATCGGATTGGCTCGAGCTTTGGCGACGGATCCCAAGATTATGCTGCTGGATGAGCCCTTTGGCGCAATCGATGCGATCAACCGGTTGAATTTGCAGGATGAGCTTTTGAGAATACATGGTGGGTTAAATAAAACCTTTCTCTTGGTCACGCATGATATCAACGAAGCATTTAAACTCGGAACCAGAGTCATGATCATGAACAAAGGTCGAATATGTCAATTTGATACCCCAAGCAATATTGTAAAAAATCCTGCAGATGATTTCGTATCGTCACTCCTTTATTCTTCGAGAGAGCAAGAACGTTTCTGGGAGGGATTGGCTTGATTGAATATGCCATACGCCATCCTGATAAATGGGTTAAGGCACTGCTGGAACATTTGGAAATGGTAGTAGCTGCTACGATTATTTCAGTTCTACTAGCTGCGATTTTAACGATAGCAGCCATGTCTTCGAAAATCATTTCAAAAATGCTGCTTCATGGATTTTCCGTCATTTACTCCATCCCTAGTCTGGCGCTTTTCGCGATTATGATTCCGGTAACTGGATTGGGAACAGGGACAGCCATTATCGTTCTAATCATATACAACCAATATTTATTATTGCGCAATTTTATTGCGGGTTTAACTGAAATCGATCCGTCTATTATTGAAGCAGCTGCTGGCATCGGAATGAACCCTATACAAGTTCTGTTTCAGGTCAGGCTGCCGTTATCCATAAAAACACTTTTTGCCGGAATCAGACTTGCAGTCGTGTCTACGATCGGCATGGCAACAATCGCGGCATTCATCAACGCAGGCGGATTAGGCAGCATTTTGTTCGATGGACTTCGTACAATGAATGTTAACAAAATGTTGTGGGGCAGCTTATTATCCGCTGGGTTGGCGATCGGTGCTAATGCTTTATTGATTCAAATCGAGAAGAAAATATATAAATTTTAGAGTGAGTATGGAAGGAGCGTTTTATCGATGAAAGCGATCGTTCTAGAAAAAGCGTGTGCACCTCAGGATTTGGTTGTGTGTGAAATTCCCATGCCCGAAGTGCTGCCAGGCTGGGTACGTGTCAAAATAAAAGCATTTGGCATTAACCGTTCGGAGATGTATACAAGGCAAGGCCATTCTCCATCCGTTAAACTGCCACGAGTGATTGGAATTGAATGTGCGGGGGAAATAGATGATCCTTCGGATAGTTCTTATAAAAAAGGGCAGCGTGTTGTGTCTTTGATGGGAGGACTGGGACGTGAATTTGACGGCAGCTATGCTGAATATGCGCTTATCCCGTGTGCTCAAGTTTACCCTATTCAAAATGAGCTGGACTGGGTAGAGCTTGCCGCAAGCCCGGAAATGTATTATACAGCTTATGCTTCGCTATTTGAATGTCTAAGGCTGAGAGAGGGGGAAACATTGCTGATACGTGGAGGAACCAGTTCTGTAGGCTTGGCCGCCTTGCAGCTCGCCAAGTCCACCGGCGCAACTGTTATATCGACCACCCGAGATAAAAATAAAGCAGATTTTTTAAAGCAGTTTGGCGCAGATTATGTACTGCTCGATGATGAATCATTAACCGAAACGCTGTTTGCCATTGCGCCAAAAGGTGCAAATAAAATTTTGGAGCTAGTAGGAACGGCAACATTGAAACATTCGCTGTCGCTCGTGTCAGAGTATGGCATCTTATGCATGTCAGGGATATTAGGGAATGAGTGGGAGATGGAACGTTTTGAACCGTTGGTTCATATACCGACAAGCGTTTATTTTACAGCTTTTACAAGCGAGCTCATTAAAGAAAATTTGCTTGCAGATTTGTTTGCTTTTATCGAGAAGCATAAGATCAAAGCGCCGATTGCCAAAATATTTACGCTCGACCAAATCCATGAGGCACATCTGTTGATGGAAAGTAATCAGGCAAGCGGAAAGATTGTTGTGATCAATCCGTGATTTTCTAAAGAGCAATCCATATCTGGAAGGAACCGAGGAGAGATCGAAATGATGGACAGTTATCGTGCGCGTTTGGACAAAGCGGATACCATTTTATTAGGCGGAGGGGCAGGTTTATCGGCAGCTGCGGGCATCGCATATAGCGGGAAACCATTTACCGACCATTTTGGCCCCTTTATTGAAAAGTATGGCTTCACTGACCTTTACACGTCCAGCTTTTATCCGTTTGCAACAGAGGAAGAGAAATGGGCTTACTGGGCCAAGCACATTAGTTTAAGCCGCTATGAAGCGGGTGCGACCAAGCTTTACCAGGATTTATTTCGATTGGTTCAAAACAAGCCGTATTTTGTCATCACGACCAACGTCGAAAGCCAGTTTGAAAAGGGAGGCTTTCCGCCAGATCGCGTATTTGAGATACAAGGCAATTACAGCTATCTACAGTGTGCTAAAGGCTGCCATAACAAACTTTATTATAATGAACAAATCGTTAAGGATATGATTCAGCAGACCGTTAATTGTCAAATTCCAGCAGAACTCGTATCTAAATGTCCGATCTGCGGCGGAAAGATGGATCCTAATTTAAGAATGAACCGGTATTTTGTGCAGGATGAAAAGTGGCACGATCGGGATACGTCATACAAAAATTTTTTGTTGAATGCTGAAGAAAAGAAGATCGTCTTTTTGGAATTGGGAGTTGGGTTTAATACACCTGGCATCATTCGTTATCCATTTGAAACAATGACTTATCATAATGAGAAGGCTATTTTAATTCGGCTAAACAAAGACCACCCAGAGGGTATGCAGGAAATAAATGCTAAAACAGTCTCATTTACCGAAGATATGCAAGAGGTTGTATTAGCGGTTACGAAATAAAGCACATGTTGAGGGAGATGTAAAAGGGTGCAACTAACATTAATGGAGTATGCTTCTCTCATCCAATTGAACGACCGTTATATACCAGTGCAAAATGATTTCTGTCGTAAAGAGCAAATGGTAAACGATTTATTAGAAACGCTGCTGGAAGAACAACAGCAGGTGCGGAAAACGATGATTCCCTCTAATTATATGGAAAAACGCAATTTACTAAAGGGGCTTCTCACGGTCAGGGAACCGACACCATTAGCAGTGGACTTTTTAAGCAAGCTAGACGCTCTTTTGCAAACCGAATTAAAAGAAAAAGGGACTGTTGATGTGGATCATTTAGATTGCGTTTCAACTTTGGTACCCCGGTGCAGCTTTAGTCAAGCTGATAGATTCAGCTTATGGCAGGGCGACATTACACGGCTAGGTGCAGATGCAATCGTCAATGCAGCGAATCAATATATGTTGGGCTGTTTTCAACCATACCATGCTTGTATCGATAATGCTATTCACACCGCGGCAGGTCCGCAGTTAAGGGAAGACTGCAAAATAATTATGACTTATCAAGGCGAGTCAGAAGCTACAGGTGGAGCAAAAATCACAAAAGGTTATAATTTGCCTGCAAGGTTTGTTTTGCACACAGTAGGTCCAATTGTAACCAAAGGAACGGAATTGATAGAGCAGCAAAAGGCAGATTTAGCTGCTTGTTACCGAGCTTGTTTGGAGCTGGCCAGTGAAATAGAAGATATAAAAACGGTCGCTTTTTGCTCAATCTCGACAGGGGTATTTGGGTTTCCTAAGCCAGAAGCGTCCAGAATAGCTGTCCAGACCGTCAATGAGTGGTTGAATACGCATGCCCACCATTTTGAGAAAATCATCTTTAATGTCTTCAGCGACGACGATTACACGGAATACCTCCATGTTTTTCAATCCTGATCTTATAGAGAGGGATGTAAATTTAAATGCCAATTGAAATGAAAGATATAATTTCCAAGAAAATTTTAAATGAAGCCAAAGGTTATTTAGATATTGGATATACCCATTCCTTGAACCCGTATAGCGGCTGCGCATTTTCATGCAGGTATTGTTACGTAAGAGAAATGCCGATTCAAAAGTTTAAAGATACGCCTTGGGGAGAATGGGTGGAGATCAAAACAAATGCGGCTGAAAATTACCAGAATGAAGTGATCAAGCTGCGTCAAAAAAACAAACCGATTAAGATCTTTATGTCCTCGGCTACTGATCCTTATCAACCAATTGAACGGAAGGCAGCCCTTACAAGGCGGATTTTAGAAGCGATGCTCGAAACGCCACCTGATCTGCTTCAAATCCAGACACGAAGCCCACTCATTACAAGGGATCTTGATTTGATACTTAAATTAAAGAAGACTTGTGATGTCCTGGTATCCATGACGATTGAAACAGATCGAGAGGATATTAAGCAAATTTTTTCGCCGTATGCGCCTGGGATCAAATTGCGCCTAAGAGCTTTAAGAGAAATATATGAATCCGGAATAGCTGCGCAGGCATCCATTTCACCTGTATTGCCGTTTACCCCTGATTTTCCTAAATTGCTGAACGGCATAGTGGATCGTATTTGGATTGATACGCTGAATATAGGGGACGGTTCGATGGGAAAGCGTTCAATGCGGCTAGGAATGCCTGAATTATTTGCAGCATATGGGCTGTCGGATTGGTACCGTGGGGATATCCACGCCAGAGTTGAAAAGTACTTCAAGAAAAGTTTCCCTCATGCGATGATAAATGTTTCGAAAAACGAAGCTTTCCCCAAGCCTTAAAAACAATGGAAGTCTAGAAAGGAGTTTCACCATGTTATTTGAAACTAACAAACATCAGATGCACAGATTTACGGAGTTTATTAATACAGCTAGCGAGAAGCTAGCTGATGAGCTTATTGCACCGGGTGCTATCTTCTTTGTCCCCGGACAGGCCGAGCCGATGCGGGGGCCAGCTGGCTATCTCGCGATCATCGGAATGATGCGAAGTGGCTTCCCTGATATAAAGTGGACGTTGGAGGAGATGGTTGCCGAAGGGGATAAGGTGGCTGTACGTTTCATCATGCGAGGTAAGATGCTGCCGATAAGATGGTAGTGTGAGAGATCGGGCCCTTTCAATAGATGAGGTTTTTGAATTGACTTTAATCGAACGAACGTTTATTATAGGCGCATGAGACATAAAGATGAAAATAAAAGTGAGAGCATTTTTAATGCAGCGATCCACCTGATAAATGAACATGGTTTGTCTGAAACTTCGATGTCCAAGATCGCGAAAAAAGCTGGCGTATCTGCTTCAACGATTTACGTTTATTTTGAAAATAAGGAGGACATGCTGAATAAATTGTATTTGAGTATTAAGAAGAAGATGAGTCTAGAAGTGTTTTATAATTATGATGACTCAATATCTTTACAAGCAGCTTTCGAACATGCGTTGAAAAAGTTTATAAACTTTATTTTAACCAATAAAGAAGAATTTTTATTTATTGAACAATTTTCAAACTCACCTCTTCTTCATAAGTTATCTTTAAAAGAAGGAATAGAGATGTTCGAGCCGATTTTTAGCTTGCTTGAAAAAGGAAAGAGTCAACATGTTTTCAAACAAGTGGATACAGGCCTGCTTCATATGTTTATGTTTAGCCCGTCCATGCAATATGTTAAAGAACATTTTGGTGGTCGAATAGAGTTGAAGCAAGATAGCTTGAATGAATTAATTCAAATGACTTGGGATGCTTTAAAAGCATAATTTAAAACCTTCAGAGGGAGAAACATTCCAGTAGAATGGCTGCCCTCTGATAAAAAGCATTGATTTTAATCGAATGATCGTTTATTATATAGGCAGTCGACTGATAAGAAATGGGAGTATTATTAATCAGCTAAAAATAAACGAATGTTCGATTTATTAATGACACATGGACTTAAAGAAAGGTCGGAATAATTAAATATAATTAGTTCTCAATAAATCAAATGAGAAGAGGAAATGAAATGAATTCAAAATACAATCAATTGTTCGAACCTTTTACATTCAAAAATGGCATTACGATCAAAAACCGCGTCGTTATGGCACCTATGACCACTTGGGCCAGTAATGACGATTACACGATTTCAGATGATGAAGTGAAATATTACAAGAAAAGAGTGAATGGCGTAGGTTTAGTTATCACAGGATGTACACATGTCCAATCGAACGGTATTGGTTTTACGAATGAATTCGCCGCTTATGATGATACTTTTATTCCAAGTTTACGTAAATTGGCGGATGCAGCGAAAAGTGGGGGAGCTCCTGCTATACTTCAAATTTTTCACGCAGGTAATAAAGCACTACCGGTTTTGACTCCAAATGGTGAGGTGGTTAGTTCCAGCGATGTAGAGACTGAAGCCACAGCATTTGCGCCTTCCGTTAAGCCTAGAGCACTTACACACGATGAAATATTGGAAGTGATTCACGCGTTTGGAGAAACAACAAGACGAGCCATTGAAGCAGGGTTTGATGGCGTTGAAATTCATGGTGCGCATGGATTTTTACTTCAGAACTTCTTTTCTCCTTTCTTCAATAGGCGTGAGGATCAATGGGGAGGCTCACTGGAAAATCGCTTGCGTTTCCCCTTAGCAGTCGTTCAAGAAATGAACAAGATGATTAAAAAACATGCAACAAAACCGTTTATTCTCGGCTACAGAATTTCTCCTGACGAATCAGAAGAAGGCGGTCTAAGAATGAAGGATACCTATGCTTTGATTGAGCACCTCATTGAAGAGGGCGTTGATTATGTGCATGCGTCATTGGTTAATGCCATTTCATCAAAGCCAGTTGATAGTCAAGATGAAAAAAACTATCTTGAATTAATGGTTGAACATGTAAACGGCAGAATACCTGTAATGGCTGCTGGCACTATGGTAACTCCGGATAATGTTATAGCAGCATTAGATAAGGGATTATCCTTGGCTGCGATTGGCCACGCGTTAATCATGAATCCAGACTGGGTTGAAAAGCTTCAACAGGGACAAGAGTCTGAGATCCAAACAGCGATAAGAGCGTCGCAGGTGAGTGAGCTTGAGCTTCCGGAAAAACTTTGGAACGTGATTCAAGCTTCAGGCCCATGGTTTAAAATCGCAAAATAAAACTTGCAATATTTATGGACTAATAACCTTACATGGATTGAATCTCGACCGATTGGTAAGAAATAGGTGCCTATCGATTTTCATCGATGCTGATCATTTATTTACTCTTTAAATGGTCACACTCTCTAAGATGAAAACCTCCTCAACTCTCTGGTAGAATAGATACAGTGATTTAATGAGGAGGCGCTTGCAATGGACTTTCAAACCGTTATTTCTGATGAGTATGCGAGACTGAAAGGAAATTCCATCCTATCGTTTTTATTAGATTGCCTTCGCGGCGGTCGTCGCAAACAAATTGAGAGAGAGCTGAGTACCCCCGAATTTCAAACCTATACAAAGCTGATTTTTAGCAATCAATTATCTTTTACTTATATGGTTGTTCAATTTTTATGGCCTCAAATTGTGCGTTCTGCCGTAGACGGAGGAATGTCGGATATGGAGGCTTCAGGTATTTACCGTAATTATATCCTGAAGGCGCAACAGGCCAAATCTGTACAAGCTTTATTAGATTTGCATCAACAAGTTTTCCTTGAGTATGCCGGCAATGTCGCGCTTGCCCAAGAGGATAAAAGCTATTCACCGTTAGTTCGGAAGTGTCATCATTATATTAAAGAACATCTGTACGATTCTCTGACTGTCAGCGAAATCGCGGAGGCGTTGCACTTTAGCCGAAGCCATCTTTCCCATGCATATAAACGAGAGACGGGAGAAACGCTTTCTGATCGCATCCGTAAGGAGAGGATTTCCGCGGCTATGCAGCTTCTCGAACATACTTCGTTGACATTGAATGATATTGGACAAAAGCTCGGCTTCAGCTCACAAAGCCATTTTACCGATATATTCCGGAGAGAAATGAGAATCACACCTCATCAGTACCGTCTCAAGCCTAAATCTCAAACATGATCAAGGCTGAAGCACGTAATAACCAAAAATAAACGTGTAAGTTCAGAAAAGAAATAGACCATCTCCTTGGCGAAGTATGGTCTATTTCTTATTTACACCAATTTGGACCATCTAAAAGTTCACGTACAAATCTGATATAAAAAAGCATCAAGCTTGTAATGTTGCCGCTTCGAAGTTTGTTACAGTAAAGGTGTCATTTTATATGGACACAGGATCTGTTTTTCATAACATTCGGAGGTGTAGCAAGTGAAATTTAAAGATAAAGTTGTTGTGATTACTGGAGCAGCTGCAGGACTTGGAAAACAAAATGCGATCCGCTTTGCCAAAGAAGGGGCAAAACTAGCCATTTGTGATATTCAAGAAGAGAAATTAAAGGAAACGGCAAAGCTGTGTGAGGCAGAAGGCACAGATGTATTAGCAATAGTAACAAACTTAAAAGAACAAGAGCAGATGAAGGAATTTGTGCAGAACATTCAAGAGAAATTTGGCCATGTAGATGTATTAATTAATGGGGCCACTTCTTCGAACTATATGGTGCCTTTTTTAGAGCAAACGATTGAGGATTTAGATCATTCATTAAAAACACAACTATATGCAACATGGACGATGATGCAGCTTTGTTTCCCTTTGATGAAAGAAAATGGTGGATCGATTATCAATTTTATAAGCAGAGCCGTTCAAGGTTTAGATCGATATGCATCTTATACTGCAGCTAAAGGCGCTGTTGGGGCTTTAACTCGTACTATCGCTATTGAATGGGGAAAATATAATATTCGAGTGAACAATGTAAGTCCTATAGCGATAACGGATACGGTAATAAATGACTCTCCGAAAGAACTTTATGATGTCATTATGACGGAAGTGGCGAAATCTAGTCCTTTCAACAGAATTGGAATACCAGAAGACGATGTGGTCCCCGTTATTTTATTTTTAGCCTCAGAAGATAGCAGATGGATTACAGGGCAAGATATCCATGTTGAAGGCGGCGTAGATATTCACTGGTAAATCAATGATCATACATTAATAGTCATAGAAGAATAAAATGAAAGAATTTTGATACAACTAATCATATTAGGAAATCAAAAAAGGACCTGATTAGTTAGATCAGGTTCTTTAATATTGCATATAAACAGACACGATGATACAATCTGAATACGACTCTCAAAAGTTGAATTGACATAGATAACACATCTTATAATTTAATTGTACTATGTCGATGAACTCGTGTCAAATGATTTTTTCTCAATTTAATGGTTAGGAGAGATGTTGAATGAGTTCTTTGGTTCTCGGTTTTCAGGAAATGGATAAAACGCAGCTATTGCTCGTTGGCGGAAAAGGGTTGAATTTAGGGCAATTATCCAAAATAGAAGGAATACAAGTACCGGAAGGATTTTGTGTTACAACAGTGGGATATCAAAAAGTCATCGAACAAAACGAAACGTACCATGCTTTGCTCAATCGACTAACGTTGCTAAAAGTAGAGGATCGAAATCAAATTGGTGAAATCAGCCGAATGATTCGACAGATCATTATGGAAGCAGAAATTCCTGCCAATGTTGTAAAAGCAGTTACTCACTATCTCTCCCAGTTTGGGGATGAACATGCTTATGCAGTGCGTTCTAGTGCGACGGCTGAAGATTTACCACATGCCTCTTTTGCTGGCCAACAAGATACCTATTTAAATATTATCGGCAAAGAAGCAGTCTTGCAGCATATTAGCAAATGTTGGGCTTCCCTCTTTACGGATCGCGCGGTGATCTACCGTATGCAAAATGGATTTGACCACAGCCAAGTTTATTTATCCGTTATTGTTCAAAGGATGGTTTTCCCACAGGCTTCAGGGATTTTATTTACTGCTGATCCGATTACTTCTAACCGAAAGCTGTTATCCATCGATGCCAGTTTTGGACTTGGAGAAGCATTGGTATCTGGCTTGGTATCTCCCGATAGTTATAAAGTACAGGAAGAGGAAATCGTCGATAAGAAGATTGCAACCAAAAAATGGGCTATCTATGGACTAAAAGAAGGCGGAACAGAGACACAGCAGATCGATCCTGATCAGCAAAAGGCGCAAACCCTTACTGAACAACAAATTTTACAACTAGCACGCATAGGAAGAAAGATTGAAGAACATTTCGGCTGCCCACAAGATATCGAATGGTGCTTGGCTCATGATACCTTTTATATTGTTCAGAGCCGGCCAATCACTACTTTATACCCGATCCCTGAAGCGGATGATCAAGAAAATCACGTCTATGTATCTGTCGGCCACCAACAAATGATGACCGACCCTATAAAACCATTGGGACTGTCTTTTTACCTGTTAACGACACGTGCACCTATGCGTAAAGCTGGTGGAAGACTATTTGTTGATATCACACAAACTTTGGCTTCGTCTGACAGAAGAAAGATGATCATAGATGCTCTCGGAAAATCCGAGCCACTCATCAAAGACGCACTTTTGACCATCGTTGCGCGAGAAGGTTTTATAAAAACGTCACCAGATGATGTTGAAAAAATACCTAGTCCCATTAAAAGTAATGAAGGTATAGCGTCTTCGGATTTTCAAGCACAAATCGAAAACGATCCGGCAATCGTATCTGAATTGATTAAGCGTAATCAAACATCGATAGAAGAGTTAAAACAAAACATCCAAACGAAAACAGGATCAGCTTTATTTGATTTTATTCTAGAAGATATCCAGCAATTAAAGAAATTTTTATTTGATCCACAAAGTTCGGCTGTGTTTATGACTGCTATGGATGCTTCTGCATGGATTAATGAAAAAATGAAAGAGTGGTTAGGTGAAAAAAACGTGGCAGATACGCTTTCGCAATCTGTTCCAAACAATATTACTTCGGAAATGGGTCTGGCGCTATTGGATGTCGCAGATGTGATTCGCCCCTTTCCAGAAGTCATTGATTATTTACAGCATGTAAAAGACGATAACTTTTTGTATGAGCTCGTTACGTTTAAAGGTGGACAGGAAACCCTAGACGCTATCTCTGCTTATCTCCATAAATACGGAATGCGCTGTGCCGGAGAAATCGATATGACGAAACCTCGTTGGAGTGAAAAACCAATGACACTTGTCCCGATGATTCTAGGTCACATCAAAAACTTTGAGCCTAATGCGGGCAAACGGAAATTTGAGCAAGGACGACAGGAAGCTTTAGAAAAAGAACGAGAGTTATTAGATCGATTGAAAACATTACCGGATGGCAAGCGAAAAGCCGAAGAGACAAAACGAGTGATTAGTCTAATCCAGAATTTCATCGGGTATCGTGAATATCCAAAATACGGCATGATTAGTCGCTACTTCGTATATAAGCAAGCTTTACTGAAAGAAGCCGAGCAGCTCGTACTAGCAGGCGTTATTCATGAGAAAGAAGATGTATATTATCTCACTTTTGACGAATTTAGCGATGTCGTACGCACAAGTAAACTGGATCACCAGATCATCAGCAAACGAAAGGACGAGTACAACATATATGAAAAACTAACTCCACCACGAGTTATTACGTCTGATGGTGAAATGATTTCGGGTAAATACGAACGAGAAAATCTCCCAGCCGAAGCTTTGGCAGGCTTGCCTGTTTCTTCCGGAGTGATTGAGGGGCGAGCACGTGTCATCTTAAGGATGGAAGATGCGGTTCTAGAAGATGGAGATATATTAGTCACGTCCTTTACTGACCCTGGCTGGACACCTTTGTTTGTATCTATTAAAGGACTAGTCACCGAAGTTGGCGGACTAATGACCCATGGATCCGTTATCGCGCGTGAATATGGCTTGCCAGCAGTTGTTGGGGTAGAAAAGGCTACCAAACTAATAAAAGATGGGCAACGCATTCGCGTGCATGGAACAGAAGGGTATATCGAAATATTGTAATGTTCTGAATCAATGGCACGATGCGACGTTGGCACGGCTTTCAAGGCAATAACGCCAGAAAAGACCGGGTCGCCGAAGACAGAGGGACTCCTCTAAGCGTTGCAATACCGATTTGCCGTTCGGGCAACGGCGGATCCAATGGTATTTCAAAGAGCTTGCCGGACTGCAGCTCCTCTTGGATATAATTCCGAACGACAAAAGCAAGGCCGAATCCGCTGCGAGCGAATTGAACGAGAAGATCCACGCTTCCCAGTTCGAATTCAGGCTCCAGCTTTACTCCATGTAAAGCGGCATAGTCATCCAGGTACCGTCTTGTGCTGCCCCCCGATTCAAGAATCAGGAGAGGATATTGCTTGAGGGCTTCAATGGAAAGCGGGACGTCAGCCGCCAAATCCCGAAATTTGATCCCCCCGACAAGACTGTCCTGGATCGGCGTGCTCTTACGGAACTCAACTTGTTTGTCAGAAGCGGGCAGGCTGACGATGCCAAAGTCGATTTTGCCTTCCTTTAGCAGCGCTAGCGTCTCCGGAGTCGTCCGATTCGTGACTCGAATCCGTACTCCGGGGTGCTGGGCATGGAACTGCTCCAGATGAGGCAATAAGTAGTGTTTGCACAACGTGTCGCTTGCCCCAATCGCGATTTCTCCGCTGTTTAAGTTGTTCATCTCTGCAATGGCCTTCTCTCCGATGTCAACGAAATTGAAAGCCTGCTCCAGGTAGTGAAAAAGCACCTCTCCTTCCTTGGTCAAGGTAGCACCCTTCGGAGTGCGGAAAAACAGCTGCCCACCAAGGGTGCTCTCCAGCTGTTTAATGGTATGACTGACGGCCGGTTGAGTGATATGAAGCTGATCTGCGGCCCGCGATAAGCTCCCTGTTCTAGCAATCCAATAAAAGACACGGTACCACTCCAGATTCACTTGCATATCCATTACCTCTCTTTATACCTAATATAACTAATATCTATTATTCTAATACACTTTACTTCCATTATCATTAGCTCTGTAAGCAAATTAGGATCGGAGGGCAAGGATATGACGATAACAGCAATTGTAGGTGCAAATTGGGGAGACGAGGGCAAGGGAAAAATGACAGATGTGATGGCGGCCGATTCTTCCTATGTGGTGAGATACCAAGGCGGGAGCAATGCGGGGCATACGATTATCAACCCTTTCGGCAAATTTGCGCTGCGGATGCTTCCTTCAGGGGTTTTCTATCCGGATGTCGTAAACGTTATCGGCCCGGGAGTAGCGGTAGATATCGATGTGCTGCTGCAAGAATTGGAATCCTTAACGGTAAGAGGGGTTCCGCGTCCTCAATTACGTATTTCGGAGCGGGCTCAAATTGTATTGCCAGTGCACCGGATGCTCGATGAGCTTGAAGAAAAGCGATTGGGAGCACGCAGCTTCGGTTCGACCAAACGCGGTATTGCTCCTTTCTATGCCGATAAATACGCGAAGCTCGGAATTCAGGTTTCCGAGTTGTTCGTCCAGGCTCATCTTCGTGAACGGTTGGAGCATTTATTAGAGAGCAAGAACATTCTGCTTGAGCATCTTTACGGACAGTCTTCCATTAAGGTGGAGGACTGGTTATCCAAGCTAAGCGAGCAGGCGGAAGCTATAGCACCTTACCTGTGCGACACCACATCGTTGTTGCATAAGGCATATCGAAATGGAGAAGGGATTTTGCTTGAGGGACAGCTTGGGGCGCTGCGGGATCCGGATCACGGCATTTATCCATTCACCACTTCCTCATCTACGCTTGCCGGATATGCTTCGGTCGGTGCAGGGCTTCCGCCGTATTCGATAGAGAAGATAGTTGCGGTTACTAAGGCTTACTCCAGCTGTGTCGGTGCCGGTCCTTTCGTAGCAGAGCTGGAGGGCGAGGAGGCCGAGGAGCTTCGAAGCTGCGGGGGAGATGCCGGCGAATATGGAGTGGTGACAGGCCGGCCGCGAAGGGTCGGATGGTTCGATGCGGTCGCGACGCGTTATGGCTGCAGGATCCAAGGCGCAACCTCCGTCGCCCTTACGAACTTGGATGTTCTAGGTTACTTGGATGAAATTCCGATATGCGTAGGATATGAGACGGAGGGGGAGGTCGCGAACGAGTTCCTCTTCCCACAGAATTTGTCCTCGGCCAAACCTATTTATAAGCGGCTTCCGGGCTGGAAGTGCGATATCTCGCAGGTGGCTAAAATGGAAGATTTACCGGAGGCGGCAAGGGGTTATGTCGAATTCATCGAGTCGGAGATCGGAGTCGCAATCACAACGGTATCTGTTGGTCCTAGTCGGGAGCAGATTATTCTTCGGTGAGCGACGGCAACTAGGGGCTTAAGATTAGGCAAGTGTACTTAATGATAATATTTTAACCTGCTATTAGCTCACACTAAGCAAAAGAAAGGGCATAGTCCGTAATGGACTTGCCCTTCCAACTTCACTGAACCAACTGCCATTGCTGGTTCAGATCGCCGCGGTATAAATTTTGTTGGATTTTCGCTCCATCTGCGGTGGAGGATCCCAGCACTTCGACTGCTTTGTTGCTGTTCACGTTAAGAATGCTCCAGTATCCGTTACTCAGCTTGATCAAGCGAAACTGTTGTGCTGTATTGGAGAGAGCCTGCATAAGCTGAATCGCTTCCCCGTTGTTTTTTGTTCCGTTACGAACATCCATGACTTTATTATCAGATGAGCTCACGCTCCGCAACTCATAATAGTTGTTGTAGGTACCCTGATCCGTAACGACCCAGCGCTGCGCCGTCGTGTTATTGTCCGTCGACTGTTGAAGCTGCAGGGCGTTCTTATTTTGCCCGCCCGGAACCTCGAGCATTTTGCCCGATGCACGGTTCACAAGCTTGTACGTCGCACCATTCGTCACTCCATTCCAGACACCATTCCAAGGATTTAACTGAGCGCGTTCATAATACCATTCAAAAATAAAGCGGGCCATGCCATCGCGGGCTGTATTACCATCATACAGCAAGCCGGCTGTCGGGTCTGCGAACGAGCTTCTCGTGCCGGAATTCAGCAAAAATCCGTTCATATGGACAGCAATGCTCACATTACCTGCCGCTGTGAAGATCGCTTTAGTGTTTTTGCCGAATCCCTCGTTTGACCCGTTAAACAGCTCCCAATAGGAGGAGTCTCCGGGTTGTGTTTTAAACCAGGTTGTTTCTGTAATATTGATTGGATAATTATCAGCGCAAGGCTTAATATTGGTATCCCACTGCTGCTGTAAAAGCGTGTAATTGTCATTAGCACCATAGCCTGGATACCAATGGACCGAATAACCAACATTGTTCAGTGGATCCGTAAGTGGATATGCTGCGCACAATTGATAGTATTGATCCCAGCCGAGCCCCGCTGCCCAGACAACGTTATCTGCTCCTTTACTGCGGATCGTGGAGATCATTGCGTTTTGGAAATTTTTGAGCGAGTTCCAGTGCGCAACGAAATTGGACTGGGAAGGATGTCCGCCCCAAACACCATTAACATCGGATAGTACAGGCTCGTTGATTAGCTCGAACATGACGTTATCCGCGCTCTTAATGCCCGGCTGGTCAGCTAGGTAGCCCCAGATCTGATTGAATTTAGCAAGATTGTCGGGCGTTGTCGCTTGGTTGTTATTCAACGTGTAATCGAGGCCGAGTGTAACATATAAACCTTTGGTCTTGGCATAGTTGATGTAAGGAATGATTACGTTCTGGGTGACGGCCTGCAAACCAGCAAAGTTATAGGTGCCCGCTGCAACGTCTCCCATGTCTTCCCGGTCAATGAATAGACGGACCTGATTCATATACCATCCATGGTTGTTGCCGTATTTGGCGGAAGTGCTCGTAAAGGTATCGGTAATATCCTTCAAATATGCCAGAATAGCTGCATGCCGATTCCCGCCGTTCTGATTCAGATAGTAGTTGCTGTTCTGGTATGTCCAGTAAGCACCGGAAGGCTGATGCCACCCGCTGAGCAATACGGGCTGACCGTTGGTGTTCACCAGCTGATTACCACTAACATGGAGCTTGGACATTGGCATGCCAACCCACGCTTCTACCGGCTTTCCGCTTAGCAACATCGGCGACATCACTAATGCGAGAAGCAGCATAATCTTGACTCCTAAACTAAATTTCTTCTTACTCATTCATTACATCTCCTTTATTTTGTTTGATTTATGCAAATCATGATAGTAATTAGGCAGGGTGGAGAGGGCAATACTTCTTTCTTCGGGGACGTGGTTTAAAATGGAACTAAATGTATGCGTTTACAAAATGAGCTTACTACTAGACAATGGTCGACGGCAACCTGTCGGATTATGGGAGTATGCCCCGCCAATTTCTACTTTGGGGTATGAGAAAGAAGTATGAATTAACAGGTTGTTAGCGCTGAATGGAAGTAATACACTGTTGGCAGTGAAGCACTTTCATTCAGGAAAGGAAGATTATGAACATGGCTAAATATAATTTAATATTGAATACCGCACCGTCAGGATATGACCAATATGGGGATAACATAGCCCGTGGGATAATAGACACGGTTGAATATTTCTCTATGACGGTAGGCACCTCACGCAAAATGATGATTTACACCCCACCGGGATATTCAGATAATCAACGGTATAACGTACTCTATCTATTGCACGGTATTGGCGGGGATGAAACGGAATGGTACCATCACGGCAATCCGCAAGTTATTCTTGATAATTTGTACGCAGCACGCAAGCTTGCGCCTATGATCGTGGTCATGCCAAACGGTCGGGCAATGCCGAATGATCGAGCGGAGGGAAACCTATTCGATCCCGACAAGCTGCAAGCTTTCGAGGACTTTGAATCCGATTTGTTGCATGAGATCATTCCATTTATAGAATCAAACTATTGGGTTCAGATTGAAAGAGAAAATCGTGCTCTTGCCGGTTTATCTATGGGAGGAGGGCAATCACTCAATATTGGGTTAGGGAATCTCGACCATTTTGCATGGATTGGCGGTTTCTCTTCCGCTCCTAATACGAAGGCACCTGAGCGGCTAGTACCGAATCCTGAGGAAACAACCGCAAAACTCAAGCTGCTTTGGCTTTCATGCGGAGTTTTGGATAATCTAAAACATGTCAGCGACCAGACACATGCGTATTTGACCCAGCAGAATGTACCTCACATTTGGTACGAGGAGAGCGGAGGCCATGATTGGCCGGTATGGAAAAATGATTTATATCATTTTTCTCAGCTCATTTTTCAACCATTTCAATGTTGAACTGACAGTCGTCATAAACGAACGATGAGCTGTTTCATAAAATAAAATGTAAGCGCAATTGCATAATCAGGATTACAGTCCGAGCCTTTTGGCGATTCAGCGTATAAAAGAATTTAAAATATAAACAGACATGATGACACCATCATGTCTGTTTATATTCATATGGGCATCATTATAAAACTTAAAATTTATTTTGATAGAGAAAACTTATTTCTTCCTCAACAATAGGGGCAGAATGCGAAGCAACGCTTAGTAACTGTGGACGTAACAATTTCAGCTTCTTACTCGAGCCAATGTAATGACCATTTCGATTCATGTATCGAGATGGTCTTTTTTCATTTTCATATCACCAGAAAACTTCATTGTCCCCATCCCATCGTTAAGTAAAAGTGAAAAATGAAAGAAGAGACTCATCCTCCTCCTACGAGGATTGCATAAAAGTGGAGATTAAGTTAATCGGCAGATTAATTCAATAGTGGACCTATGACCTGCGCTTGTCATAGGTTATAATTGGAAGATTAAGACTCCGGTTTACTTGATAGAGGAGGCAGATATCGGACATACAGGCCATTGTATTGGATTTAGGCGGAACCTTAATAAATGAGGAAGTGTTATTATCTTACAAACGAAAAGAGGCAGAGTGATGGAAAAAGACCCTTTCGCACAACTTAATATTTGGCATCAAGAAGATGAACATGAAAAAATAGTAGATAAAATTATGGAAATTCCCCAATCAGACAGAGATTATAATACGATCAGTTTATTGGCAAGAGCTATGAATAATCTGAAACGTTACGATGAAGCACTTCAACAGCTTTTGACTATTGCAAAACTAGGTGAGGATGACCCTCTTTGGCATTTTCGTGTGGGCTACTCCTACTATTATCTTGAACAATATGAGGAAGCATTAAGAGAATTTGAAATTACAGATAAGCTAGATCCAGGAGATAGATCGACTTTAACATTATTAGATTGGAGCCGAGGTAAAGTCGAACGAAAGTCAGACAAAATGAAACCATCGGAGCTAAGAGTGCAAGACAAAAGTAGTGCATCAATTGAATATTTAAAAGATATGTATATTGATGCATATTTCCCTGATTTTCTTGTGGATAAAGTCAAAGCTGAACTAGTTAAAGTTGTTGAATTTTTGGAACAAGGAAATCAAGATATCGAAGAAATTCAAGCAAAGCTTGATTTCGCAATCCAAGCAATCAATGTTATTGCAGAAGAGTTTGACGAAAATGACAGCGAAATTGAAACCGTTGCGAGAGAATCAATTGCACAAACTGTTGAAGATATTTTAGCCTTTTTTAGTATCGAAATAGATACAGAAGTAGCCATTCAAGAACGTGATTGGTAGGTTAGACGAGGGATTCGAGGGTGGCGGTTAATTTCCAACTTGAATAACACCCTATTCATTTATATTTTGGATAAGGAGGAAAATAGTATATCCATCTATTTTAATATTTCAATGCCTGTTATGGATTTTCTTACTGAGAGCCATCAAGTAATGCTGAGACATGGAGTTAAACTGTATGCTGAAATATTTGTTAACGCACAGGGTGAACGTCAATATTCATCTTTTGAAAGTAAAAAAAACGAATTGTTCTCCAGTTATTTTAATGATTCTGCATATAACTCTTTCTTCTTTTCCTGCTACCCTATACAAGATATAACCCAAATAAACGAATTTGGATATTTTTACGATGAACCAAGCTCCTATTCTATTGAAGTTAAAGGCGGCAGAGAAACCTATAAAAGTCGAGAACTTATACAAATGCGCATGATATCAAAGAATCCTAACAAACAGATCCAATCTTTTTATCGAGCATTTCAAAGAGACTTAAAGAAAATTTCAGGATTGCAAAAGCATACCCAAAAGAATTATTTTTACTTGCCAACGGAAAAAATTATCATTCCTGCTAATCCACAATCACAGAACACAAGAGATAATTGGGAAGACTTTTATCTTTCAAAAATTGAGAGTTTTTAAATAATTGGGGATACAATATGAATACTTTTATTGCGGAACATTGGAATCTTGAAGAACATGAACTGCCCGGCATTAATTGCATCATCTTTCCAAATGGCACTGTAACTATTTTAAATTGTTATAGCACATATAACCCCAACACAAAAGAAAGTGAATTTTTTTGCTCTCCCTTATGTGACACAACCATTGAAAGCATAGCAAAGTATAATGATGATTATTGGACGATCGTTGATGAATGGGTCAGTATTGATTATCAAGATGGGAAAATATATGGCGGTGATGGTCAAATGGGCAATGAAGGATTTATTGCTTGTACGGATGCTGAAGATCATTTGGTATGGGGAATATTTTTTGAAAATTCAAATCCTATAAAGAACTTAGAAATTAAAGATAAAACCCTAATCGCTATTAATGAGCATACTGAATTACAAATTGAAATCAACTTAGAAAACCTCACCCAAATTAAAATGACTTGCTTAAAATCCAATTAATTAAAGTTAGAGGAGAGAATACAAAGATGGATAAGGATCTATTAAAGCAGCTCACTCTTTGGCATAACAAGGACCAGTATGAGAAAATTATTAATAAAATTATGGAAATACCCGAAGCAGACAGGGACTACGACTTAGTTTGCCATTTGGCAAGAGCATTGAATAATCAAGATAATTATCATGAAGCGATCAAATATTTTTTATCTGTGCAAAAGCAAGGCGAGAACGACCCTCTTTGGCATTACCGAATAGGCTATGCTTATTATTACCTTGAACAGTATAAGGAAGCGATAGTTGCTTTTGAACAAGCTGTAGCACTAGACCCTGAAGATGCACATGGCAGGAGGTTTTTAGAAATGAGCCGCAACGCCGCTAGTAGAGCAGGAAATGAAACGATCCATATCGTTAAAGTTGAACAGGATGAGGGTTTGTTAGAAGTTAATGAAAAAATAAACCCATTTGGGCTAGTAGCTCATAATAATGGAAGCATATCCATGATTTTAAGTGTTGGCAAATATAAGCATGAAATTTTTCAAACACGAGCCGATGAAGGATTTGAGGGCAATGGCTATGATTGGGGTTCATTAGCAGCCGTGTTTCTTGAAGAAAAAATGCCTCATTTAGTTGATATTGTGCGATTTGACCCTGAAGCCGATATGTTCGCTGCTTATTCAGACAATAGAGAAGCCATACTTAGTTTTGCAATCGCCTTTAAGGAAGCATGTGAAGATGACTCATTAATAAAAGACCTATTTTCACGAGCTGAATTAGACTGATTGGAAATATCAAGATACAACAGTATCCTCTGTTGCATTGAAATGACATTAGCCGATCTAACTTTCTAGAGGTGATGAGCGTATGGGAACATGGAGTGCTGAGGTTTTTGGTAATGACACCTCGTGTGAGATCAAGGAATATTTCTATGAGCAGTATAATCGGGGTTGTGAAGTTACTCAGATTGTCAGCGAGCTACAAGAGAAATTTACTGATAGCTTAAATAATGCAGATGATAGAAACAATGTATTATTTGCGTTGTCCTACTGCCTTTGGGAAACGAAATCCTTAGAGGATTCGCTGTTAGAGCAAGTCGCTCAGATCATTGAGAGTGGGAGTGACTTAACTGTCTGTGAACAGCTTGGAGCAAATGTACCATTTATTAACCAGCGAAAAAAGTACTTACATACATTCATCGCCAAAATTAGTGTACCCAAAAGTATAGCAAAAAAGAGGGTCAAGCCGCCTACGAAATTTGAAAGTGATTATCACAATGGCAGCTGCCTTACTTTTCAATATCCTAATGGCTTATACGGCGGCATTATCATTATCGACTGCGCCTTTTATCGTAACCGAGGTTCAATGCGCATAGCATTCACCGATATGGAGCAGCACTCTGAACCCGATTATAACGATTTTCTAGCCTCTCGCCTGACCAACTTTAGCTGGGAGGGAGTATGGGGAGAGGCCAACAAGTATGCCGCCTTTGAGGGTAAGACTGCCCGAATTTCTACCTATCCGTTGAGCTATGATCATGCTAAAGAGCGTGTTTCTTATTTTGAGTATAACGATATGTTCTTCACAATTGTGGGCGAGCTCCCTAAATACACACAATGCCTAATATCTACAGTTGGAATTGGGGTCCATTACAACCTTGCTTATCCTGAGTTCGCCATCTCTATGAAAAAGACATCGCTATATTGGAAGCAAAATGAAGACCTATACGGTAAAAAAGTTTCTAAAGAAACGATTACTCAATTAAATAACTTATTAGTCCTCAACAAGTAGCTGTTTACGTATTTTCATATATAAATAAATCACTGAGTCCGGTTTTTGATATCCCTTTTTATTTGGAAAATTAGAATGCCTAAAAAGAAAGCGGAGATGAACATATGTACATAAGCAAATGGTGGGGAGATTTAATTGGCGGTTCCGATGATTCGCTGGCATTAATAGACTATTTGGAACAATTGGACTTAACGGATGTGACGCTCAATCAGATCTTAAAGGACTTGGGTTTCGATATTCTGCTTTCTGAGGGAGACTTGAAAAACGGCGGAAATGTTGGATATGATATGAAACGTGCTAACAGCATCTTTCGGGTAGAGCTTGATATTGCCTGCGGTGCTCTAATCGACCTTTCAGCCATTGTGTTAGAGAGTCTTAAATCAGGCTATGTCGATTTGCATGATTTGGATGAGGCTAGGCAGCCGCGCAAACTTTATATTGATGCCTCCGAAGAAAAAAGAAACCTGCTTCGGGATGAATTGAACAAGTTTTCCCGTAATCCGCTGTCCTACGATTTAGCAGAGCTTGTTCCGCCTGATGATATGAGGGAGCTTGCGGAAAAGGCAAAAATGATTGCAGATGAGCTGTAATAAGTTGGTCTTAGCTTTTGAATATGGGAAGGTTTAGTATTTTCAGACGTTAAGATTACTCAAGGCGTGACCAGCGGTAAAAATAGTATCATCGGAGCACCACGTCTTAAGGGGTACAATGTACCTACTAAGACGTGGTTTTTTGTTTCCATTCAATGAATCAAAAATGAATGTTCCTGTACTGGCTCGGTGTAATTTGTTCCAGCTTTTTGAAGACAGAGCAGAAGTAGTTGGCATCTTCAAAGCCGCTTAGATAAGCAATTTCCTTCACATGCATTTGAGAATGCTGCAGGAGAAGCTCCTTGCTTTTTTTAATCCTTACGGAATGAATATATTGAAAAATACGTATACCGGTTGTTTTTTTGAAAACGGTGCATAAATGCTGCGGCGTAACGTCGATAACCTCGGCCAAGATTTCCAGCGTGAGCGGCTGGCTGAAGTTCTGCTCAATGTAATCGAATAACGGCTTAAGCTTGAAATTGAGGCTGGTGGCGCTATGGTTGGGGAGGACCGATGCATATTGCACAATATCTGTAAGCAGGGAGTACATCACTCCAGAGCATTGGATACCCTTCAATCCGGCGTTCGACTGCCCAATATCAAGGACATTCCTTATTCTGGCCAATAGCGCTTCAGGTCTGGATACATAATATACGCCGGATGCTGAGATGCCAGCAATGCGGTTCAGGAACGATTGCACTTGATGGCCGTCGAAGACGATCCAGTCGACGATCCAGGAGGAGCTTACTGCATAATACTCATGGGGAACTCCCTGAAATAGAAGCATAGCCATTCCTTCCTTCACCCGATAAACCTTGCCTTCGACCATTAATTCCCCTTCTCCTTCAACGCATTGAATCCACTGATATAAATAGCCTTGGGGGCGTATGACATTCTCCTGCAGCCAATGCTGTCCGGCCTGCACAACATAATAAGGCAATTCTCTGTCTAATTCAGTCAGGACTGGAATATATCTTTTCGTCATCAGATCACCTTAATATTTTAATGTTATTCGTAAAATCATTAGATTGTTTCCTTATTATCGGGCTATTACACTAAATAATATAACAGAGTATCACTTGTTACAACGCTGCCAAACGAAATAGCGAAAGGATGACAATAGAATGTACAGAGCCGAAACACTATTGATGAATGGTTGGGAATTTACAAAAAACGAGCCAGCAGACGATAACTTTGAGCCCGTTCATTTGCCCCACGACTGGGCGATAACCGCTCCGATCGATAGACATATGAAGCAGGGCGAACCACAGGGGTTCAGGGATAGATGGGGGATCGGCTGGTACAGAAAAACTTTAGTTTTAGAGGAGAAGAAGGAAGGTCACGTCTATCAGCTGCAATTTGACGGCGTATACGAGAACAGTACGGTATGGGTGAATGGCATTTCTGTAGGAGGCAGGAAATATGGTTATTCCAGATTCACCCTTGATATTACGGATGCCGTCCATGCGGGCGATAATCTGATTCAGGTCAAAGTGGATAATACATCTATGCCAGCGGACAGATGGTATTCGGGAGCAGGTATATACCGGACGGTCAAGCTGTTGACCTTGCAAGAAAAACATTTGAATCCGGAGCATATACAGGTAGTCTCGAAGGTTGAAGGCGACAACGCAGTGGTAAAGATTCATACCGGGGTCGCTGGCTTTGTGAGTGCAAATATGACAAACGGAAGACTATCTTATACGGGAGAGTCTGACAACGGCAGCATTACGATTGATATTCCGTCTCCGAAGCTGTGGAGTCCCGAGCAGCCGCATCTCTACAATGTGGAATTGACTCTGCACGAAGATAAACAGATTTCAGACATTTACAAGCTGCGAATCGGCATTCGGACAATTGAAATGGTTGCAGGCAAAGGGATGTATTTGAACGGTCAAGTGACAAAAATCAAAGGCTTCTGCGTACATCAAGATGCCGGATCTCTCGGTATAGCTGTCACGCCAGAAATTTGGAGAGAGCGATTCCTTAAGTTCAAGGAAATGGGATGCAACGCTGTACGCGTCTCTCATCACATCCCGGCATCGGAGCTGCTGGATCTTTGCGATGAGCTGGGGCTGCTGGTCTATGAGGAGCCATTCGACAAGTGGACGGGCGGGTCTTATCGGAGATACTTTGAGACGGAGTGGCAGCGCGATTTGGAATGTATGGTGCGAAGAGACAGGAATCATCCCTGTATTTTCATGTGGGGCGTCGGCAACGAAGTGGAGAACCAAGGACAGGCTTCCATGCTGAGCATCTTGAGAATGCTTAAGGATCATCTTCTAACGCTTGACGACACAAGGCCTGTCTCCTACGCGATGAATCCGCACTTCAAATACGAGGACAACGTCGATCTCTCCAAAGTGGAGGATATTCAGCAGTTCGTGGACACGGAGAGCGATACGGAAATTTATGATCAGGACGAGAGGATTGAACGAATCCGGCGGATCGCCGAAATTGTCGATGTCATCAGCTGCAACTATCAGGAGCAATGGTATCCCGGCATCCATAAAGTTGCTCCTGACAAGCTGATTCTGGGCACGGAGACGTATCAATTTTTCAGGGGACATCCCGAGCAAATGCAAAATTTCAGTGACGAGGTGCCATGGATGGACGTGGAGAAGCACGATTACGTCATCGGCGGGATGCTCTGGACGGGCATCGACTATTTGGGTGAATCCATGGGATATCCTGCGAAAGGCTGGGCCGGTTCATTATTTTGGACGAACAATGAACGCAAGCCGTTGTCCTATCTATACGAAAGCTACTGGTCGGAAAAGCCAATGGTATATTTTGCTTTACAGGATTACTCCTTGCAGGACGAGGGCGTCAAGCAGCATTGGGATGCTCCGCGATACGCAAGCCATTGGAATTTCCAGCAATTCAACAAAACGGTCATTCCGTATATGATCGCGTCTAACTGCGAGGAAGTGGTGCTAGAGCTTAATGGCAAGCAGTACCATGTAAAGCAACCTTCCTCTTACCCTAGCCGCATGATTACGGGTTACCTTCCTTATTTGCCAGGCACCGTGAAAGTTAGAGGGTTCAATGGCGGACAAGAGGCCTGTAGCTATACGCTGCAAACAGCCGGCCCTACGGTGAGACTGAGCTTCGATGAAGAAACAGTCAAATTGCCAGCCAAGGATGGTTACCATCGTTTGTTAACTGTCCGGGCAATCGACCAAGAGGGGACGCCCGTATTCCGTGAAAGTGCCAAGGTCACCTTCCAAGTTATCGGACCTGCTGAGATTGTGCGAGTGGATAACGGAGACCTGTGCTCCAGCGAGCCCTATGACCGAAATTGGATGCATATGTACCGAGGCTGCGTCAGCACAATTATTCGATTATCGGGAGAAAAGGGCCGTATTGTATTAACGGCTTACGCAGACGGGTTGTATTCTGCCGAGGTTGTCGTTCTAGTCATTTAAGTTCCAACATTCCTTAATGAATAATGCCGCATGATTTTCGTCCGAAATAGATAAGAGAAACAACCCGCTGGGCAGTAAAATCTGCTCCAGCGGGTTTATCGGTGTCTATGGTGGATTTAACTGCTAACTTCAATCGTCTTAAGCGGCCTTTCTGCCGGACCTTCAAGTACTGTGCCTGTTATCGAGAAGCGGGATCCATGGCAAGGACAGTCCCATGTTCGCTCCCCGTCATTCCACTCCACTTCGCAGCCCATATGCGTGCAAGTCGTATCTACGACATGCAGTTTTCCTTCCGTATCGCGGTAAGCGCCTGCTCGGCGGCCATGCACGCTGACTACGGCACCTTCGTCCGAATTCAGCTCATGAGGCTTTCGATGCACCATTTCTACTTTACCGCTGACTAGATGTTTGGCCACGTCCAAATTGTCCACGACGAGATTCTTCAGCGTGCTGAGAGACAGGGAACGGGATGGCGCGAAAAGCTGGGTATACGGATTGTCGTGCTCCTGAACAAGGTCTCGTATGAGAAGAGCAGCTGCGGTGCCTGTTGTCATTCCCCATTTTTTGAAGCCGGAAGCGATGAAGATATTCGGATTGTTCTCCGTAATACGGCCTACATAAGGCAATTTGTCTCCAGTCACTAAATCTTGCGCAGACCAGCGATAAGAAATGCTTTCCGTTCCGAAATTCTCTGCTGCAAACCGCTGCAGCGTTTCATAATGGTTGATCGTACAAATACCTTGTCCCGTTTTATGGTTCTGACCGCCAATAATCAAGAGCGGGGAGCCGTCCAGGTCCGTAGCACTGCGGATGGAACGTTTTGGCTCCTCCGCGCTAAGATACATGCCGCCTGGATAGTTAACCTTACTTTTTACGGCAAGGGCATAGGAACGCTCCGCATGCATTCTGGCGAAAAAAAAGCCATATCCGTCAAAGAAGGGAAAGTGGGAGCAGATGACGACGCGATCGCAAGTGATTTGGTAGCCATTAGCTGTTGAGACAACGGGGTGTTGATCCTGTTGAATATCTGTTGCCGTCGAATGTTCGTAGATCCGGCCACCAGCCTCGACGAACTTGCCGGCAAGCGCGCTCAAATATTGCAAAGGATGGAATTGTGCCTGCTTCTTCATGACGACGGCTGCTATTGCCGGAATGTTCGTCAAAGGAATATGGTCAACATAGTATCCGGTTATACCGAGCCTTTCATAAGCAGCCATTTCGTCTTGAAGCTTCGACAGGTAAGAATCTGTATTTGTATACACGTAGGCATCCTGCTCGGTGAAGCCGCATTCAATCCCATGTTCATTGACCGTATCTCGAATAAATTGAAGCGCGTCTGCATTGGCTTTGTAATAGAGTTCTGCTTTCTCATAACCCTGTTGTTTAATCAGCGCATCGTAGATAATGTCATGCTGAGCGGTTATTTTAGCAGTTGTATGACCGGTTGTCCCACTGAAGAGAGTGCTGGCCTCCAATAGAACGACTCGCAACCCTGCTTTCGCGAGCAAGTATCCTGTCGTTATTCCTGAAATGCCCCCTCCAACCACGACAACATCGGTTTCGATATTCTCCTCCAGCTTAGGGTAGGAAGGAAGACTCTCAGCCGATTTCATCCAAAACGGCTCTGGGTATGTAGGTAGTGCTGGGATATTTGCCATCGTATGTTCCCTCCAAAAATAAAATCCTTTCTTCTTCTTATTCCCTATAGAAGGAAAACTATTCTATTCACATCGCTAGCGTATAATTGGAAAATGTACCGCAATTTTTTATTATTTGGTTATTCGTTGATTCTCAAGGGGATGGTTAACAAGGGAAGGAGCGGAATTCAGGTATATTCGTACGTATATCGAATGGAGAGCAAATTATAATGGATAAGAAAAAATTGGATTTAGCAGCCCTTGCCAGCATCCAGAATATTCGGAGGGGTTTTTGCTTGCCATTCCGTTATTCGCGATATGCTCGACATCGTTCGCGGAAGAACATCGGCAAGAAAAAACAGTCATGAAATGGTTCACGGTCATCGGAATGGCGCTTCCGAGTATGAAACAGGAACGGTGGCTCTACTTCTTATTCGCTATCAAGCCTAAGAAGAACGAATATTATTAAAAGGCTGGTATACGGAAATCGTTTCACAGTCTTTTTTAAGTCTATCGTATTTTGCCTATCAACCTATCATGTGGTACGCTATTCCTAAAATGGATAAAGGTGATTCAGTGACATTTAACTTTTAGAGAATCCGCAGCTCTATTACCAATAGGCTTGAATCAGGGCTTATGAAGTTAATCGATCTCGAATTACTTGTTTAAAGTGAGGAGATTTTATGTACTATTCACTAAAAGAATTGCAAGTTGCTTATGAGTCTGGAGCGAAGTTAAAGTTTCTATTTTTCTGGGGCCATACATCAATGAAAGATGGCACCATAAGTGCCAGCTGTTTAAGCCAGTGGTGGGAAAGCTCATTTAGAGTGGAAGGGGAGCTATACAGCTGCGCCGAGCAGTATATGATGGCTGAAAAGGCACGGCTTTTTTATGACAACGAAATGCTTGAGGCAATAATGATGGCAAAGCACCCGAAAGAAATGAAGAGTTACGGTCGTGCAGTTAAAGGTTTTGATGCAGACATTTGGGAAAGTCGTTGTTATGATATCGTACTTCAAGGAAACCTAGCCAAATTCGGACAAAACCCCGAACTTTTGAATTTTATAAAGGCAAGTAAAAACCGGATTTTTGTAGAAGCTAGTCCAGTGGATCGGATTTGGGGAATTGGACTTTCAAAAGACCATCCTCACGTAAATAATCCTTTGTTTTGGCAAGGTAAGAATTTGCTGGGCTTCGCATTAACCGAGGTTCGTGATCGTTTGAATAACGAAGATTTACAAGGTAGAGTTACGTCTTAGAATCTTGCCTGCGACGGCTATTTATTCGATGTGAAAAATTGAATTTTAAAAAAACGTTAATCTTCTTATTAAGGTTAACGTTTTTTTGTTAGGAAAGAAAGGCTCGAGGAGGGGGAGGCTACCACATCAGGTTGTTCTTGAAACAATTTTAAATTAAATCTAAAATATAGCCAAATAAATACCGAATTCGGGAGAAGGCTGTTACACCACATTTTTGATGCAGGAGGAACGCTGCTCATAACAAAAGGAGCTCAGGCATCCGGAACGAAAGATTTTAACGATTTGCTTTGGGATACAGGCAAGATAGAGTCTGACCAGTCCCAAGCCATCTTGTATGCGGGTCCGTCGTTGAAAACGCTGCAACGCGTTTATTGGAGGGTTAAGGTTTGGGGCAATCACGATGAAGTGTCATTATTTAGTGAATACGCTTTCTTCGAAATGGGGCTGCTGCATACCAGTGACTGGCATGCCCTCTGGATAGAACCGGAAAAGGAAGTGCAAATTGATGTATATAAACCTGCCCCTTATATTCGCAAGGAATTCACTGTAAGGAAGGGCCTTGCCCAGGCCAGAGCTAGTTTTACGGCCAAAGGAATATATCACTTTTATTTGAACGGAATGGAAGGAACGGACCATCTGTTTACTCCTGATCGATGGTGCTTATTGTGTAGAACTGGAACCGGACATGCTCACGCTAAAAAGCTCACCCATTGTGGCCGTTCCTGGTGCATGTACGGCCAAAGCGACCAGTTTCGAAGAGCACGCATTTTACGAAGCTAGTAGCCCACGTAAAATAGGAAATAAATATTATATAATATATTCCTCTGAAAAAAGTCATGAGCTATGTTATGCCGTCAGCGATAGGCCTGATAGCGGATATGCATTTGGAGGTACCATTGTGAGCAATGGCGATGTGGGTAAACATTCTGCGGGGAAAGCGTTAAACTATACCGGAAATACACATGGTGGTATTGTACAAATCAATGGAGAATGGTACGTATTTTATCATAGACAAACGAATGGACACCATTTTTCACGGCAGGGTTGTGCTGAAAGGATTGAGATACTGACGGACGGTAGCATACCACAGGTGGAAATGACCAGTTGCGGCCTTAATGAAGGGCCGTTGACTGGGACAGGGGAATATGAGGCGCGCATAGCATGCAATCTATCTGGACCTGAAGGAACCTATGAATACGGTAAAGAAAAAGACACTACCGGCAACCATCCTTACTTTACTCAAAGCGGAACGGATAGAGAAGAGGAGAGCAATCAGTATATTGCCAACATACGAGATGGTGCATGGGCAGGATACAAATATTTTGTATTCCGGAGTGAAAAAGCAATTACTGTGCGGGTACGTGGAACAGCAAGTGGGATTTTTAAAGTATCTACGATGGTTGGAGGAGAGCAGGTTGCACATATTGAAATTCAACCCGCTGAAAATTGGAGAGAGTATTCGGCACCGCTGCACATTCTACCAGGGGAACATGCGCTGTATTTTCGTTATGAAGGCGACGGTTCGTTCGACTTTGTATCCTTTAGGATAGAATAAAAACAAAAAGAACTTACTAGAGGCGCTTGTTTAAGAGTGCCTCTTCTTCATATAGAAAATTACTTTCTTTTCAATATCCTAGTTCCTTGGTTTTTGAAGGTGGAAATACTAATGCCGTAAATTTTCTTAAAGTGGCTGTAAAATCTGAATGTTGAATAATAGGGAGATACGGGCCAATTTTAACAAGTGGAGAACGGATCGAACAATCTTTAAGGAACAATGTTCTTGTCCTCAGACAAAGTTATACAAACAGTTGTGGGACAAGGGATTCGGTCGATTTGTATACATATGTATAAAATACTATATATAGACACCAGTAAACATTAGTACGCCGTACGTGTCTGATGAAATAAAGTTCTATACTGGCACGGTGGCGTTAAGCTCTAACGGAAAACGATAGCTCCATATACACCTACGAAGAAGCTGCTGGCATTATCGGCAGCTTTATCACGTTAATGGGAACGCAACAATTTCCAAATATTTACGTCTAAATGGTGAAAGAAATTATGCTGATAAGGAAGGCGATCGTGTATGAACTACTCTAATCAAATGCTAGGTGCTATGGTAATACTCATGACAATTACTATGTTGATGTTGTTAGCTGGCTGCAATAACAATAATGTACCTACTGAAGCTATGCCCTCCAATACTGATTCGAGTTCAACACCGACTTCAACGTCACTTGAAACACCTTCTAATTCACCAAGTCCTACACCAAGTCCGACACAAAACGGAGAAACTAAAACTTTTAACCATGGCGGACTTAAACTTGAGGTAGCAAATGTCTACAAAGTTCGAACCGAAAGCATGAACGATGACGGAGGTAATCCAAGGGAATACAGTGTTTTTGTCTGTTATCCCGGTGCAAGTGTTACGGTATTAACCGCCGATATGAGTGATAGTCATTTCTCTGCGGATGGAAAGTCTCATGCAAATTGGGGTGTTCTCTTGGCGTCTGGTGGACGGAATGATATCGTGGATGACATGAATTCATTTGAGGTTACGCCTGATATACTCGGCATTTATAACCTCGAATCGAGCATGTATGTATTGAAATTAGAGATGTACGAAAATGACTGAAAGACCTAACGAATGGCATTGTTTTTAGGTCCATGGAGAAAGGGCCTACAACCGAGAGAAAGTGGGACCAATTTGTTTATGGTGTTCATCCGCTTCCGCGACAATACGCAAGATCATATGAGAAGCCTAATGTTAGG
Source organism: Paenibacillus sp. Leaf72 (assembly GCF_001422685.1). Classification (NCBI taxonomy): domain Bacteria; kingdom Bacillati; phylum Bacillota; class Bacilli; order Caryophanales; family Paenibacillaceae; genus Paenibacillus; species Paenibacillus sp. Leaf72. The sequence goes on from NZ_LMLV01000031.1 coordinate 139,370, forward strand.
AAGAAGGCAAGGAATAAACTGATGCAAACATGGATTGAAATTTTTACATGAAGATTGCTTTTCCCAAAAAATCTCGAATGGTATTCGTTCATAATGGGTTATCCCTCCAACGTTTTCCAACGGTCATTCAAACACAGTAAAGCAAGTTTCATTGCTTCACTTAAATCCATCATAAAAAACAAATCCTGAAGAACGGGGTAAGTAATTTCTAAAGAATTTCTTAAGACTAGAAAAAAATTAAGGTTGACATTAAATCATTCAGTTCTATAATTTTCATATATCGCAATATACCGATGTGGAAAGATGAGATAATCTTAAACAAGCTTGAAGTGTCGCATGGAAACATTATACTTGATCTTCATGTTCCCCCGACAGCCCTGCTTGGCTCAGGTGGAGAGCAGTTCGCCATTGAAGCGCTAAAACATACATTTTTTCAATTTGGTGAGGTGAGCTCTATTGAACTATTGGTTGATGGAGAACATAAAGAAAGCTTAATGGGACACATCGATTTGGAACGTCCAATGATCAGAAATGAGGATAGAGAACATTGATTTTTAGAATATTCAAACCATTAATCACAGTAATCGTCGTTTGTATACTGGCAATATATGTGTTACCGCTCTCAGTTTCAGCCACGAACCAAGGAACACTTAACTCATCGGGGATGTCTGACATACCGACTGTGGAATCATTGCATCTTAATGTTAAATCCGCCATTCTCATTGAACAAACTACAGGAGATGTTCTATTGTCCATCAATGCCGATCAGGGCTTTGCGCCGGCAAGTATGGTCAAAATGATGACAGAGTACATTGTTGCCAAAAAAGTTAGAACAGGAGAACTATCCTGGGATGACATCGTTACAGTCAGCGATCATGCATCTAAAAGCGTAGGTACCCGTGCATTTCTTGCAGAAGGAGATCAGCATACGGTAAAAGAACTGTACACCGCAATGGCGGTGGGATCCGCGAATGATGCTGCGATTGCTCTTTCTGAGCATGTATCGGGCACAGAACAGAACTTTGTAACACTTATGAATGAGGAAGCCAAACGCATGGAACTGACTAAAACCCATTTTATCAATGCTACCGGACTGAGCCGCGCCGACATGCCAGAAGGCTTTCGCCCTGATGAAATGGGAGAAACGCTGATGTCAGCAAAAGACGTGGCCACATTGGCGAAAAACCTTATTCAAGATGAACCAGATTATGCTGATGTCACATCCATTCCATTTTACAAGATGCGTAAGTCCGATAAAGATCCAATTGTCAATTCAAACCGGATGCTAGAGACTAACAAAGCTATTCCGAGTTATGCTTATGAGGGCTTGGATGGGCTCAAGACAGGATATACCAAAAGCGCAGGCTATTGCTTTACCGGAACTGCAGAGCGCAATGGTATGCGTTTAATCAGTGTTGTCATGGGGACTCCATCGATGGGGAGCCGCTTCGAAGAGACGGCAAAGGTATTAGACTATGGATTCAATCACTTTACAATGAATCAAGTAATTCCTGCTGGGAGTTTAGTCACTGGGATGGAAACATCTCCTGTCAAGGGCGGGAAAGAAAAAAATGTTCAGATAGTAACAAAAGATGATGTTTATTTTATTCTCCCGAAATCAGATGTATCTACACAACCTATTGCTACAGTCAATTTAGTTCCAGGTGGGCTCGCTGCCCCTGTAGTAGCTGGTACAAAAGCTGGAACGGCGACATTTACTTACGTAGTCAAAGGGCAAAGCGTCGTACAATTAAGAACTGTTGATTTAATCACTGAGCGAACAGTGGAGAAAGAAAACTGGTTTATGTTACTTCTTCGGTCAATTGGTGGTTTCTTTAGTGCGGATTAGCAGTGTCAAGATGCTTTGAAAGATTATGAATTGGAGAACGAATAAGATCTTTTAATTTGAACGGAATGATAAACAAAAAAGAAATATACAGCAGAACGATTTCGAGTGGAGACTGATCCCGATACTTGATCAGTTGAATATAAGAAGTCTTGCTAAGTCACTCCATGATTGAAACCATTTTCGAGCAGAAAATAAGCTGCCAAGTTTGAAGAGGGGTTTAAACTCGTCTTCTTTCATAAGTTGTCTCTTACAACCGATGGAATACAGGTAACCACTCCTGATTTTCCATCGGTTGTTCTATTTTTTGTGATGAAATTTTTTGCAGTAAAAAGTTTTTTTAGAATGAAGATTTTTTCTTCGAGTAAAAGGGATGTAAGTTTGACCGCTTTTTCTTGTCCTCCGACAGAACGTTACGGATGGACCGAACGTGGTAAGGCTTTGAGTCTACTTATGTACATATGTATAAAATACGGGTTTTGTGAACATGTCTATGAGTGGTAAAAGAGATTCGGGTTGCACTTTGCAATACGTTTCAAAAATCTCATTGCCTTTAGCGTGCTCCCCTTCATCGACTTGTACTTGGACTTCGTCCATCTGGCTATAGTGAGGTTTACATAAGTCAGGATTCTTTTGGCTGAGCCAGCAGCAAACTTCGAGAAATAGTTGAACCAACCACGTATTACAGGATTCACTAACTTAGCTAATTCCTCTATGGAAACCGATTTATTGCAAGTACGTATGTTACGTATGCGCTCTCGCAATACTTGTCCTGCACTTTTGCTGGCTGCCGGTGAAAAACCATTGAAAAATTCCCCTTGCTTGTTTCTCATATACCGTTTGCGAAACGTGTATCCTAGGAAGGTAAAATCTTCATACTCATGTCCTCCTTGATATCGATCACTTCTACAATATACGATTCTGGTTTTATCCGGGTGTATTTCCAATTTGCAGGTTTTCATTCGACTTTTCAACTCCTCAAGGAGTTGTTCAGCTTCTGCTTTCTTCCAACAGTGTATGACTCCATCGTCAGCATATCGAGCCCATGGATTTCTTGGTTTCTGCCTTTCCATCCACTGATCAAAGGCATAGTGCATATAAAGTTCCTCATCGTTACAGCCTTCAATAAATTCAACGGTCTGATTCGTGTCCTTTCTAAGCTGGTTCCATATTTCGGCTGAATCCTCAATGGCATGAGGGGATGAAAATGTAAATCGTTCTTTTCGATGAAGCATCCACTTAATTTTCTCTGCGTCTAAAAGAAATGGCTGGTCAAACAGTGTATCATCAAATAATCAGGGGTTCAATGAATTTATTGGCCTGAATGCTCCTAAATTTATCAAATTTTTCTCATCCATATCGTCTTCAGGTGTATACAAAATGAGGGTAACATCGTCGTATTCCCCTGCATAAAACGTGTTGGAACGAACATTAATTTCACCTGCAGAGGGATGCTGTATTTTAAAATGGTTATCATCCCGAAAACACTGGACGTCATGGAGTTCCCAAATCGTTTTGAAGTCTTCGTTCACTTCCAAAAGCTTCTTAATAATTTCAATGATGTAGGGATCTTCCGTCCGCCGAGCAAAAGTGTAACGAAAAGCTGCGAGTAGCTTTCGGGCCGAGTCTTCCCAGTCCGCATAACGGCCTCGTACAACGGGGTCGTTGAACATTAACCAGATCAGATTTCCCGAACAGTTTTTCATCTTGTTAGACTGCAATCCAAATACTTCAATGGCTGTCTGATTCCAAACTAACAGATTCCACTGACCGTCAATGGCGTAGGCTGGCAGATGTATATATTGATCAACGATGCGTTGAAGCACAGGGGTGGATATTTGCAGATATGACGCATCTGAAACCGATTCAAGAGGGATCTTGCGATCCGCTATGACATAGAGATGAGCTCTTTCATCACGACTTAACTTTAAAGTACGGGCCAAGCTTTCGATGACACTATCTGATATACGCACGTCTCTCCCTTGTTCAAGGGATGTGTACCAAGACACTGAGATTCCGGACAAAACCGCCACTTCCTCCCGGCGAAGGCCCTTAGTTCTTCTATGAGAATTAGAGTTGTTACTCAGTCCAACTTGTTCTGGTCTTGTCCTGTTGCGACGGTTTTTCAAAAATTCAGCAAGCTCCTTACGCCGCAGTTCGTCATTCAAGAGTCGCATCCCCTTTCCAATGATCTATGCTTAATAAATTGTACCAGAATCTTATAACGAATGCATTTGTTTTATCGGATTTCGTGTGAGTTAAGTTAAGGTAATAGTTTTTATAGTAGCATAAACACCGTACTAGTTGACCCTTAGTTCTCGCGGTATGATGTTCCTGCAATCGAATATAAATCCAACAAAAAAGGAGAATAGAAGCATGAATTTACATGAGCATGGAAATCGGATAAACGATTTCAACAAAATTGTTTTTGAACGTAGGGCGATTAAGAAATACGATACTTCTGTTAAGATTAGCCGCGATGAAATGAAGGATATATTAACCAAGGCGACCAAGGCTCCCTCGTCCTATAATTTGCAGTCATGGCGTTTCCTGGTCATTGAAAGCGAAGAGGCTAAATCCAAATTGCTGCCTTTGGCCATATTCAATGGGCAACAATACAATGAACAACAGATAGTAACTTCATCTGCTGTAATTGCAATTTTTGGTGACCTAGAGCATGTTGCGAGTGCGCCAGAAATTTTCAATGCAGAAGTAAAACAGGGGTCAATGACTGAATCTGTGAAAGAATATATCCTTGAGGCTATCAATATTCATTATAGCAATAGCCCGGATCATTTTCGTAAAGACGTGGCCTTAACCGATGGCGGACTGGTGGCTATGCAGTTAATGCTGGTTGCGCGTTCTTACGGTTATGACACTTGTGCCATGGGTGGGTATGATAAGGAGAACATTGCTGAAATATTTGGATTGGACAAGGAACGTTACGTTTCGGTTATGCTGGTATCCATCGGTAAGGCAGATTCTGATGGCCGCCCTTCAACACGAAAGCCGATTGCCGATGTTGCAGAGTGGAAATAAACGTTGAATGATGTTTTTTAAGCCTTCGTCCCGGGGCCTCTCATAACATGAGTATCCTAGTTTAGCGTGACCAAACGTGTGACCACGCCCTCAAATCATCATTATCCAGATATAGAAAAAGGCCTTCAAACACTCGGAAATCCTTGTGTTTAAACAACTTCATTAACTTAACCTTTTAACATCAATTATTCCGATGAGAGATAATCGTTTTCTAACGATTGTCTCTTTTTTCTCTTAGTATGCTTATAGTTCCTCATGAGATCGTAGCAGTCACTCGCCCAAGTTGGAAATAATGGTTCATGTTTGTTCAGATCAATAAATGGTTTGACGCCTTGATGCTGAAGCAGTTCATAGATAGCCGCTACATCATGAGCGGCATCGAGCATCATCTTGTCCAGCATGATCAAGGTGAAACGTTGCGAAAATTCAACCGAACTGACAACAAAGCTTACGGCGTCGTGGCGCGATGCGGGCTGAAGTCTTGGATAAAACGGCAAATCATGCTTACTGTTTGCAGCAGTAAGCATGTACAGGTCTCCGTTCCATGATCTGCTTCTGCATTTAGCATAGAATGACATTTTTTCATCACAATCTGCATATATCTAAAAAGATTTGGTCAAAAGGTGGAGATCACGATGAGAATCTGGATTGCTCATGAGGGAGAAACCTTAAGAACAATCGCGTACAAAAACGATGTGCAAACAGAAAATCTTATCTCCCTGAATTCGCACATTGCAAATCCCGATCAGAACATAACCGGTAAACCGGTCTACCTTCCTTACTCACCTGCAACGAAAACACCAAAGTACCACTCTCCCTCTTGCCCACCGCCATTGACTCCGCCAATATATTTAAATCATTGGCTTCCCCTTACCTCATTGGAACAAATGGCCGACATCGAATATGATGTCCTCATCGTCGGTACTGGCGCAGGAGGAGGGACTGTCATTTGGCGATTATGCGAACAGAGGCAAAAAAGCAATAAACGGATTGGCGTCATTGAAGCGGAGACCTTTTGCTGCCGACGAATGCGGCCAATATTCCCTCTATGAATAGCGAACGGGTGCAAAGATATTTCCAATATGTATCAAAACCTTTAATGGGTTCACTTCCGGAATTTTCAGGAGCAAGGCGAAATTTGACCCTTGGGGGAAAAACGTTATTCTGGAATGGAATTAGCCCCCGTATGGACCTACATCAATTAGAATATTGGCCTATTCCAATTCAGGAAATGGAAGCTTATTATTCCATCGCCGAACAGGTCATGAGCGTCACGAACAGATATACCGATGGTTCTTCGTTCACTGACATTTTGCGGAATCGACTGCATCAAAACGGGTTTCCCACAGCCACGACTACTCCGATCGCCGCCAACCTGCAGCCAACCGCATATGGGCAGGTTCCTTCCGATGTATTTTTCAGTTCTACCTCCTTTCTGGCTGAAGCGATGAACAACAGACCTTACGATTTGGCTGTCAAGGCCCGGGCGGGTCCAAGTGTTCGAAGAGAATGGGTATGTTACCGGTGTAAAAGCTATATCTCCGGACAAAAAAGCTTATGTTCTTAAAGCAAAGACGGTCGTATTATCGAAAAGCACATTCGAAACCCCACGTCTGTTGCTTCATTCGGGAATCCGGGGGCGAGCCATCGGTCATTATTTAACGAATCACTCTTTTGTTTCAGCTGTTGGATCAATGAACCGCAAGGAGTTTCCTGATGTATTAGGCACGCTGGGTATTTTGATCCCATCATCGCCAGAGAGACCTTATCAAGTACAACTGCACGGTCCGGATGCATATTTTTGGTATCAGCCTTATCAAGAAAAACCGTTGTCGGAGGAATTGGAAATAAATTTTCTATGCAACGGATCAGTTGAACCCCGTTTTGAAAATAAGATCACACTGGACTAAAAAAGACCGCATTGTTCCATTTCCTCATAATTTCAAAGAGTTGCTGGCCATGCACGCTGATACTATGAAAAATAAGCAAGCGGCCTATTTGTTTGAGTCCTCATGGAAGAAAAAGTACACAAACAGGGGAATCCGCAAGATTTTGGGAAAATATTCAAAGGAGGCCAATTTATCTCAAAACCTTTCTCCTCATTACGTCACATTCTATTAACCTCGCGAAAAAAGCAGGGCATAGATGACGCACTTATTCAACCTTATTCCGGGACATGAAAGTAGAAAATCTTTAGAGTATACTCAAAACTGGCAATTACCGATGCTCAAAATGAGTATATTGATTGCGGTTCCAGTTTTTCAAATCGCCATAGTTACGCTATCCTGACCGTCAGCTAAATGAATTAGCTGGCGAAAATCGATTAGACATATGCCTAATCGGTAATCGGACTATAATCTTTTCCATTACGGCAATCGGTACAAGTTCTTGTCCTTGGCTCGGGACACGAACTTGCGATAAAACAAAAAAAGCCGCTAAATTAGTGACTTTCAATGGGAATATGTTCTTGTCCCCCGACATCTACAATACCACATGGCGTGCCATTACAGTGGCACGCCATGTGGTATTTATGTTCTTACTGCTGTGTTACTGCCTTTGAGCTTTCACTTCATCCATCGTAGGATAATCTGTATAACCCTTACTTCCGGTACCAGCATATAAAGTATTACGATCAACTTCATTTAAAGGGAACCCTACTTTGAGACGTTCCACAAAATCTGGATTAGCCAAAGACCATACACCAACGGGTACCAGATCAGCTGTGCCACTATCAATATCTACACTAATATCATCAATAGCACGCCCTGCTCTGTTGACCAATAATGCGTTTGTCCAGTTTGTGCGAATGTCTTGGAGAAGCTTCTCATTTCCAAGATGCATGACATGAAGGTAAGCTAAATCCAATTGAGCTAATTCCTTTACGAGGTGGAGATAAAGTTCAGGACCTTGTTCCCCATCTTGTATTCCTCCAAGAGGTGTTCCTGGCGAAATACGGAAGCCGGTTCTTTCTGCTCCAATTTCTTCGATAATAGCTTTCGCTACTTCGATCGCGAAGCGACTACGATTTTCTATAGAGCCTCCATATTCGTCTGTCCGTGTATTTGAATTCTCTCCAAGAAACTGATTAATCAGATAACCATTCGCTCCATGAATTTCGACGCCATCTGCTCCTGCTTTTATAGCCGCTGCTGCTGCTTTTCGGAAATCAGCAATGGTTGTTTGAATATCCTCTTTACTTAACTCCCGCGGAACCGGGATATCCTGCATTCCTTTAGCGGTGAACATCTCCACACCTGGCGCGATTGCAGATGGAGCAACAGGTTGACGATGATGGGGTGTATTATCTGGATGCGACATGCGGCCCACATGCATTAATTGGATAAATATATAACCATCAGCTTTATGCACTGCATTCGTAATCTTATTCCAACCTTCTATATGCTTTTCAGTATAGATACCAGGTGAATTCAAGTAACCTTGCCCATCATCAGAAGGTTGTGTGCCTTCACTAATGATTAACCCCATAGATGCTCTTTGAGCATAGTAAAGGGAGCTTAGTTCACCTGGTGTACCGTCCTCTTCTGCTCTGCTACGTGTCATTGGTGCCATAGCTAAACGATGAGGCAATTCCATTTTTCCGATTTTTGTTTTAGTCCACAATTTACTCATTTCAAACAACTCCTCTGTAGTTTAAATTAGTTTTTTATTTAGAAAGTTGTGGGTATAACGCTGATACCCCACCTGCAAGTGCACCTTGTAGCTTACGACTAATTTCATCTGCGATAATTTCAAAGCTGCCAGATTCTATACCGTCAATAGCTATTTTCGCGATATCTGCAGGATTGGATTTAGGCATGTCTACGTTGGCAGTCATGTCTGTCTCCATAAAGCCAACATGTAGACCAGCTACTCTTACATTGCGTGGATATAAATTTAATCGTAAATCATTCGTTAATGCCCACTCTGCAGCCTTTGCAGCCGTATACGCGCCTAAAGTTCCCGAACTAAACCATGATAATCCGGAAAGAATATTCAAAATTGATCCTCCCCCGTTTTTCTCTATGATCGGTGCAAATTCCCGAACCATGGACAGTGTACCGAAAAAGTGTGTATTAAATTCCAAACCTATTTTTTCAGAATCACCGTCTAGTAAAGACGCCCCTGTTGATGAGCCTGCATTGTTAATTAGCACGGTAACATCCTGAGCGATCATAGCAGCAGCTGCAACTTCTTGAGGGTTGGTAATATCCAACTTAACTGGTGTAACACCTGGAATATCAATAGTCTCCGGGTTTCTTGCACCTGCATACACTTTCGCCCCTCTTGATAGAAGTTCAAGGGCAAGATGGCGGCCAAATCCCCGGTTTGCTCCAGTAACAAATGCGACTTGTTCAGAAATTATCATTTTTATTGTCTCCTTTGTTCTGTTTTTAAGTGAAATTCCTTATTATTACTGCCCCTTATTTTAGGAAAGTTGGGGGTATAGTGCAGCTACACCACCGGCAAGTCCACCTTGTACTTGACGACTAGCATCATCCGCAATAATTTCAAAATTGTCAGATTCTATACCATCAATCGCTGCTTTTGCAACGTCCAAGGGGTTAACTTTGGGAACTTCTAAGCCCGATGTCATGTCTGTCTCCATATAGCCCACATGTAACCCCGCTACTCGAATATTTTGAGAGTGGAGATTTAAACGTAGGTCGTTCGTCAATGCCCATTCTGCAGCTTTTGCAGCCGTATAAGCGCCCACAGTACCCGAACTGTACCAAGACAATAAGGAAAGAATATTCAGAATCGAACCACCGCCATTTTTAGTTATAAGTGGTGCAAAAGAACGAACCATAGAAAGAGTACCAAAGAAATGCGTGTTAAATTCTAAGTGTATTTGATCTAGATCTCCTTCAAGTAAAGAAGCACCTGTTGACGACCCCGCATTGTTTATTAGAAGTGTTACATCCTGAGCGATCTTAGCAGCTTCAATCACCTCTTGAGGATTAGTAATATCCAGTTTCACGGGGATTACACCTGGGATATCAATAGATTCTGGATTTCTTGCTGCTGCATAAACTTTTGCTCCTCTGGACAGAAGTTCTAGCGTTAGATATCGACCAAGACCTCGGTTGGCACCAGTGACAAATGCGACTTGTTCAGAAATTTTCATTTTTATTACTCCTTTTTATTTTGTAGTATAGTATTCCAATTCCAAAACAACATTTTCTGGATTCTTCTCATTACGAAGATACAATTTCTTATTAGATGGAGGGATATGTTTTATAATACAAGAATGATCATTCTATATTTGGTAAAAAGAAGGGTCTCTTCAAGAAGAAAACTTTGTTGGTTCAATATATTAAAACGATCATTCTAAAAATTATAAACTCTAAAAATTATAAACATTGATACATAAAGGACAATTAACCTATAACTATTTAGTTAAAAGTTTTATAGAGATGTTGGCTGTACGTTGCAGGTTCTCTTTAGGAATGGAAGTTCTCGCCATTGCCCTCAACCCAATACCCACCACATTCAGATGTTCTGCCAGTACTGAGGCATCATAATCTAGGTTTAATTCTCCATTCTCCTGTCCCCACAAAATAATATCCTTGAACAGTTGCTCTGCTAGTGTAAATGATTCAGTGGCCTTTGAATCCACATCTACATCGCGCATAGCTAATTCCACGGCAGAATTCACCATTAAACAACCAGAAGGTGAATCTTCATTCCCATATATCATGTAACTAATAATCAATTGAAGAGCCTCAACAGCCGTCTCAGAGCCTTTAACTACTCCTGCAAGCTCGCTATTTACTTTAGTTCGAAATCGATCCATTGCTTTCAGAAACAACGTATGTTTGTCGCCAAAGGTGTCATACAAACTTCTCCGATGGATACCCATATGCTCAACTAGATCCGTCATTGATGTCTTTTCATAGCCTTGTTCCCAAAAGAGCTTCATTGCCTTATCTAGTACTACATTTTCTTCAAATTCTTTGTAACGTGCCATTCTGGTTCCCTCCTCCCGTATTCAATATAACATATTGAGAACGATCGGTAAAGAATAAAAATGTTATTGCTAATCCATTCAATATCACAAGCAATGAAAACGAACTATAGTCCGTAAAAAATGTATAAGATTAGTTTTTCTTATTACTTTGCTTAAGAATCATTTGACCCCAAGTATGCGTGATAAAATCCGGGGCGAACTTCATTGAAAAGCGCATAACTTTGGTAAAACCTACGTTCACGCGTAGTTTATTTCTCAACATGCCTTTAATACCAACATTAACAAGCTTTGTTAAGGGGAAAGAGATCAATTTATTCATCAATCCTTCATCATAAGTGTCCGTGAGATTGGTTTCAGAAATAACTGGTGGACAAAGCTCCACCACATGAATATTTTTTCCTTTGTAACGGATTTGCTCACGTAATGCATCACTGAACATGTGTATGCCAGCCTTCGTTGCAGAATAAGTCGGTGCGTTGGCTACTGTAATATTAGCAAGTAGTGAAGTAACGTTAACAATCATTGCCTCTCTTTGTTTGGCTAATAGTGGCAACAAAGCCTTGGTCACATATATTGTACCATTCAAGTTTGTGTTGATTTCTGAAATAAGATACTCGTAGGTAATACTTTCATCGAATAAGTCAAACTCGTTTATGATACCAGCATTATTGAAAACAATATCCAGTTTGGAATAATGTTTAGCTAATTCTTTGGCAAGTTGCTCAACGCTTTTAGCATCACTAACATCAGCTACCATCCCAATGATTCCAGGATTGTTCTTTACTGCTTGATCAATGCGTTTTTGTGAGCGCCCTGTGATGATCACTGTGTTTCCCATCTCATGAAAACGTTTTGCAAAAGCAGAGCCAATTCCAGACGTGCCGCCTGTCACCAGTATCGTTCTATTATTCAATTTCATTCTTCATCATCTACTTTCAATATGACTTTCCCTTGACTATGGCCTGTCGCAATTTTAGTAATTGCGGCATTCACTTGATCAAAGGGGTACTCAGAATCAATTACCGGCTTAGATTTTGCTTTTTCAAGATACTGTGTGAAAGCTGCTAATTGCTTGCCACTTGGTTGAACGTATATGAAATCATAACTTTTATTATGCCATTTCGCTAGCCCATCAAAAGGCAACCCCAGTAAACTGAAAAGAATCTTCTTCGCCGTTGACAAGTCTGCGCTTCGTTTAGCGAAACGGGCATTGGGACCAGCATTTAACGACAATAATTTACCACCGGGCTTTAATATTTTAATTTGTTTACTAATTTCACTGGCGCCCCGGGTATCAATAACATAATCATAGCCTCTCAGTATGTGAGTATAATCCTGCGTTTCATAGTCGATAAACTCATCTGCACCGAGTCGATTGGCCAAATCACGCGCTGATCCACTACCACTGACGGTCACAAACAGTCCTTGTGACTTCGCGTAAGGTATGGCAATCTGTCCAAAGCCCCCCGTACCTCCAGAGACAAATAATTTACTGCCTTGTTGAGCATCTAAAATATCTAGTGCTTGGATGATCGTCAAAGCAGACAATGGTACGGCTGCTGCTTCTGTAAAGGAATAATTAGCTGGTATTTTAGCCACAATAGATGCATCTACTGCGACATATTCAGCGAACGCTCCCATTGTATCTAGCGGTGGCATAGTGTACACGAAATCACCTGTTTTGAAATTTTGGACACCGGTACCGACTTCAACCACAACTCCAGCCAACTCGTTGCCTAGAGTCAATGGAAAGTTGTAATGATCGAACAACTTAACTTTTCCTGTAATCGCCAAGACAAGGTGTGGATCAACACCGGCTGCCTTAGTCTTGATCAGAACCTGAGTTGATGTGATTGATGGAACATCGACTGAGTTGATTTCCACTTCAAGTGTTTTGGAATATCTAGAAATTTGTGCAGCTTTCATTAGGTGCTCCCCTTAAAATCGGATAATGACTTTTCCTTTAGGATGACCAGTCGCAACAAGCTTCAGAGCCTCATTAATATCTTCAATGTGGAATTCAGTCGGGTCCACCGCTGGTACAATCCCGTTATCTTCAATAATCTTCGTAATTTTCTTTAATTGTTCGCCATCACTGCGAACAAAAATGAAATGATATTGAATCTTCTTTTTCTTCGCTTTGTGATCATACTTAGCCCCGGCAATGGTGAAGAGCTTTTGTTTCCAACCTGGCAAGCCCATATGCTCGGCGAAACGTTTGTTAGGTCCGGTCCGCAGAGAAAGAAGGCGACCTCCTGCTTTAATAATGGAAAGTTCATGATCAAATTCGCTTGGTCCCAACGTATCCATCACATAATCTACATTACTAAGCTGCTCCCAATAATTCTCAGTCGTGTAATCAATATATTGGTCTGCTCCAGTCGCCATTGTCCGTTCACGCGCTTGCGGATTTCCACTAACGATGACCCTCAGCCCCATGCTTTTGGCGATAGGAATGGCCATTTGGCCAAATGAACCAGAACCCCCGGGAATAAACACGCTTTCGCCAGCTTTGGCAGCCAATTCTTCATGCAAACCTTGATAAGCAGTCAATCCTGTTAATGGCGCAGCAGCACCGGTCACAAAATCGAGATTAGCGGGCAAGTGCCCGATGGCATCCGCATGAATCGCCGCGTATTCCGCAAAGGCACCGATTTTTTGTAGTGGCAGGCGTGAGTAAATTGCATCGCCAACTTTAAATCCCTGGACGTTCTTACCAACCTTTTCTATAACACCTGTCAGCTCGTTACCCAGTACCAACGGGAACTCATAATCCTGGATCAGCTTCACGCTCCCGGTACCAATGAGCAATTCCAAATGATTAACCGCCGCTGCTTTCACCTTGACCAAGACTTCGTTATCACTTATTTCCGGGACTGGAATATCATTGACTTCTACTATGAATTTTTTTGAATATTTGGTAATCTGTGCTGCTTTCATAATTAATAGCCTCCTATGCGCTGAATAATAAGTAACATTTATTTGTTTTTGTAACTTATGTGATAAGCATAATGCCAGAGGTTACAAAAGTCAACAATTGTTACTCATTGTTTTATATGATAAAATACAGGCAGGTGTATAAACGATTATTGGGGATTTATTGAAGAAAGAAGGGTTGGCAGCACAGTGGCTAAAATCACACAAGAGCTCATTATTGAAACAGCGGAGACATTAATTGAACGCACGGAAAAATCCGAAGTGACCCTCTCACAAATTGCGGATGAATTAAGTATCACCCACGCAGCGCTTTATAAACACTTTAAAAATAAGCAAGAGCTCTGGGCAGCCGTGTCGAAGAGCTGGTTCAACCGGATGATTTCAGAACAAATCAAAATAGACATGACTAATATGGCTAATCCACAGGAATTGCTCCACGATTGGCTTTGGGCATTTGCTAACGCAAAAAAACGTGCCTATAAAGAGAATGCCAAAATGTTCGCCTTGAATACGCAATATGTTGACAGCAATCCACTGGTATTACGTGACGTTCTCTGGGATTCCTACCAAATTATTGACGGCTTAATGGACTATCACGATCCCCACTTGGAACGGGCAGAAGCGATTCTCTCCGCGTTTGCGGTGTTTAGCCTCCCGTCCTTCAAAGAATCCTGGAATTTACCAGACTACCAGGACAGGTTTGAACGCATCTGGAGTTTAATCAAACAGGGTCTCTGAATCCAAACCTCTAGTTGGATTCAAAAAAACCGCAAAAGAACTCTCTCTAAAACCAAGAATGTCCAAACCCTTTTTGGAGCTTCGTCGAATTCCAACTTCATCGTGAATCCCTTTTTTTCGTAGAGATATAGCAGTTGGATATACTAATCCGCATTCATCAGGGGTTCACCTAAAAAACAAAAGCAACTTATCCGCAGACAAGTCGTTTTTTAACGTTTTTATTTTAAAATATTACTTTGTAATTATCATTTCATTTCTTACCGCTTCACCTTATAAAACTCATGATACAGCTTCATCAGTGCTCTTTTCTCAATCCGCGACACATAACTCCGCGAGATCCCCAGCTCCTTCGCAATCTCCCGCTGCGTCCGCTCTTCCCCGCCGGTGTCCAAGCCAAACCGCCCACTACAACTTCCTTCTCCCGGTCATCCAGAATGTCGAGATTGCGGTAAATCTTGCTCTTCTCGATCTTCAGATCGACTTCCTTAACAATATCATCTGCATCGGAACCAAGAATATCGATTAGGGTGATCTCGTTACCTTCCTTGTCCGTCCCTATAGGGTCATGCAGGGATACGTCCTTTTTGGTCTTTTTAAGCGATCTCAAATGCATCAAGATTTCATTCTCTATACAACGGCAGCAAAAGTAGCCAGCTTCGTCCCCTTGTTCGGGCGGTAGCTTTCGATGGCCTTGATCAGCCCGATGGTACCAATGGAGATGAGATCCTCCATGTCTTCACCGGTGTTGTCGAATTTCTTGAGGTTATGGACACGGGTGCGATGTCAAACACAATTATATTCACACTCAGCATTTTACAGATCGAACGTATGAAAGAGGGATAGAATCTGTACAGTGTTAAAGGCTGGCTTTCACCTGAAGGAGAGCTTTGGTGTACTCTGCGAGCTGATGCTATATCTTGCCATTGGCGGTCAGGGCCGAATCTTCGTGCTAGAATTTAATCCTAACCAGTCTCGCACAGCCACAAAGGGGGAAAAGAAAAGAAAAAAACAAACAACCGCCTCTCCACACATTAGTGTACAAGAGACGGTTGTTTTGTTCTAAATAGCGTGAAGGCTTACTTACATACTGTAGCTTTGTTATTATTCACCCCAGCCATTATAAACGTTTACTCTACATCATCAGAAGAATTCCGAATTTTATTTCATTCAAATCATAAAAAGGGAATCCAATTGATAGAGAAAACTATCAAATGTCAACATCTTCCATTTCATCTTTATAGAAAAGAAAGTCTACAAGACTCAAAGGATTTTAATAAACTATCTATCCTAGTTGTTAAAACTTCGTAT
The DNA here is from genome assembly GCF_001422685.1 of Paenibacillus sp. Leaf72. Classification (NCBI taxonomy): domain Bacteria; kingdom Bacillati; phylum Bacillota; class Bacilli; order Caryophanales; family Paenibacillaceae; genus Paenibacillus; species Paenibacillus sp. Leaf72. The sequence continues at coordinate 155,206 of NZ_LMLV01000031.1, forward strand.
AGTAGACTTACTTTTGAGGAAGTACAGTCATTCATTAGTAAAATGCCTATATATTTTAGTGACCATATAGAAGGGAAAGTAACCATAAAATGGAAACGATTTTCTTCACCGTGCAATCCGTAATGTACACATAAACCCCATTGCTGCGGGCTGCAGCTCAATTCAAAACAATACTTTACCTATCGTTCTCAATATGATAATATGAATTTGCAGACAGGAGGTGGGGCAGCAAAAGGGCGTGAGAATGATCATGGCGAGAAGCAAAGAGTTTGAAATCAACGTGGTATTAGACAAGGCAATGGACTTATTCTGGCGTCAAGGCTACGAAAAAACCTCCATACAGGGGCTTGTCCAGGGCATGGGTATTCACAGAAGAAGCTTTTATGATACGTTCGTAGACAAGCATCAGTTATTTATGGATGTCTTGAACCGATATACTTTGACTTTGAATTCAAATATTACGAATCGCATTCATCGCTCAAATTCTGCCAAAGAGGCTATCCAGCAGTTGTTTGAAATGATAGTCAGTTGTGAAGAGAATCAACCCAAGGGCTGTTTAACGGTAAATTCAGCCGTTGAACTGTCACTGCTCGATCCAGAAGTGGCAGTTTAAATTCATGAGCAGTTTTTTTGCTTCAGAGCAATTGTTGTATGATTTGCAGGTGAGCGTTCAGTTCAGAAAACGGGAGAAATTCCCGAACATTATGATGCTGTGAGCCTTTCCCTCTATCTGCATAATGCTTAGGTGGGATTGCGTGTAATGATTAAAACGACAGAAGACAAAGAAAAGCTGGAAAGCATTATTAATACAACTTTAGCAGTCCTGGGATAAATTTTTTAACATAATTAGAACGATCGTTCTCGATTTAAATCTAAAGCGGCATTAATTTTAGGTATGATGCCAATCCTAAAATCATCAAGGCTAAGTCAAAGGACTGTATAAAATAAATCTTAAAGGAGAATTTAAAAATGACTATAAACATGGACGGCAAAGTTGCTTTTATAACTGGAGGAAATCGTGGCATTGGATTGGAAACGGCACGTCAATTAGGTAAGCTTGGAGCCACTGTCGTTATTGGGTCACGCGATTTGGAGAAAGGGAAGGTTGCTGTGGATACACTTCGTTCGGAGGGAATCCAAGCGGAGAATATCAAATTGGACGTCAATCTAGCCGAAGACCTTCAAGTTGCCTACAATTTTTTTGAACAGCGGTACGGTAAGCTTGATATGTTGATTAATAATGCTGGGATACAGATAGAGATTGAAGATCTTGCACCCATTAATGAAACAAGTACCGTTTCGCCGGTCGTTATGCGTGAAACCTTCGATGCCAATTTCTTCAGCATGGTTGAATTAACTCAGCTACTGCTGCCGTTGATTCGCAAAGCGCCAGCCGGAAGAATTGTTAATGTATCCAGTGCGCTTGGATCGAATACACTCCATTCCGATCCCGCTGCTCAAATTTATGATGTCAAGCTTCTTGCTTACGATGCCTCGAAGGCGGCAATGAATACCTTTACGACCCATCTTGCACATGAGCTGAAGGATACACCAATTAAAGTGAATTCTGCTTACCCTGGTTGGGTGAAGACTCCACTGGGCGGAAAATACGCTGATATGGATCTTGAAGATGGCGGTAAGACAAGCGTAATGCTTGCCACGTTACCTTCGGACGGACCGACAGGCAAGTTCTTTCATATGGACACAGAGCTGCCTTGGTAATACGGTAGTTAATAGAAAAACGTGTTAATACTAAGTTCTTGTCCTTGGCTCGGGACAAGAACTTATACCGATAAAACAAAAAAAACGCTAAAATAGCGACTTTCAATGAGACAATGTTCTTGTCCCTCGACAGATCGATCGACCTCAAAAAATTTGTCTGCGGATTTTGAGCTGGCCATTGTAACCGCATAGAATCGTGTTCAGTGCTGACACTCTTCAGCCTTAAGGTGTAGAGGCTGTTGAGCTATAGTTCTTACTTGCTAAATTGCCTAGACTGGTTAATGAGTCGTTGAAAGCTATTGCGGTCTCCGACTCGTTTCAATCTGGCATCTAAAAGTCCTTTTTTCTATTCGATATATGATAAGGATAATAGATATATTAACCAGGTTAACGGATTGAAAAACCTTTTCTATATCAGTGCTTTTTTTGAGTCGCCGCTAGCGCACACGCTGTCCAACAAGGTGAGGTCAAGTTCCAAACCATGCCGATCCATGTGCCACTATCCGGCAGAGTAGAACTTTCCATCGTCTTCTCTATTTCTCATTTTTTATTTCACTATTGCATTTTTCTTAATAGAATCCAGTTCTTCTTTGCTGTGATAAGCACCTGCGCGTATAACAGCGTCTATCTTATGAAGGTTCTGAACACTCTCTAAGGGATTTTCGTCCAGAAGCACTACATCGCCATTCTTACCTAAGTGCTAAAAAGTAAAGATAGAGGGTATCCTTGGAACGAAAAGAATATTGATGGATATATAGCCACGATAAAAAAGAAAGAAACAGACAGTTTCCAAAAAGGCCTGGAATCTATCTGTCTTTTTAGCAGTTCTAAGGTACTTTACTATTTACAACACTATACTTGTTATAGAAGCTTCACTTGGCTATTTAGTACGAAAAGGTTTTTTGATCTCCGTCTCATAAACAGGGATCAGTTCAGTTCTAAGCAAGCCTACTTATTCTTTCGGGGAATAGAAATTATAGCTGCCAGAGCTGATTTTAATTACCCCATAAGGCTGGCCATTCTCCCATTCAGGATCGAACTCCCTTTCCTGCCCAGCCTCTAATACCTTGGCATTCGCTGAAGCAAGTGGAATCTTAACTTGACCTATGGTGTTAGGAGGCAGACTTACCTGTAATCTCACTCCATCTTGCCCATGCGAGAAATCGACTTGGATGATACCTCTAACGGAATGATAGCTTCCTCGCACAAAACGCACCTTATCAAAATAAATCGGCGCGATCCCAATTTCTTGATAAGCGTCTTTTATCGATGAGATACCAAGCATATGCTTATATAGCCACTCTAAGATGTGGCCCATCATATCATGATTGCGTGACCTAGAATCGTCCGTCCAAAATTCAGGCAAAGCCGTCTCGCCCTGCTCCACAAACCGGATATAACTCGGATGCTCCGGCTGCATCATCATATCGAATACGATATCGTTTCGATTTATTTTGGCTAATGCGCCAAATAAATAACGAAGCCCAATCTCTCCCGAGCGCAGCTGATGGCTGGCTGTCGCCTGAAGCAATGCGACTTCAATATCAGCAAGCTTCTCCTCCGGAACCAAGCTAAAATAAAGCGGCATCGCCTGCATGACCTGGTTCTCTGGATCATATTCGCCGTTCAGCTTGCAATAGGCGTAGCGGTTTTGACCTGGAACTGGTTTAAGCAGACGCTCATTATAAAGCTGTTTAGTTCGCTCCGCCTCGGCAGCATAATACGTATGCTCCTCGTTATATCCCAGCATTAAAGCATATTTTGCCATCAAACGGAAGGCTTCGTAATAGAAGGCGGTTTCCACGTTTTCAACATAATCACCGCCTGTCTGCGGTGCAATGCCCCAATCGCCTAATCCATGTCCAATGAATCCGCCATGAATCTCTCTGGTATGCAAGTAAGCCATATAAGCTTTCATAGCCGGATATGCCTCTTCTATAGCGGTCTTATTCCCGTATGTCTGCAACAGCAGCTCTGGCACGAGGATGATCGCGCTTCCCCATGCGATGGAATCACGGAACCCCTCTTCAAACCTGGAATACTCAGGAGCGATATCAGGAATGAGCCCTTCCTCTGTCTGAGCCTCCATCATGTCGCGCATTATTTTCAGCCAGAGCTCTTCCACCTGCTTAACATACATAATGGAGGGTCCCATCAGACTGGCCGTCTCTACCCAGCCCAGCTTCTCAATCGTCGGACAATCCGAATGTACGCTCTGTAAATTACTCTCGATTGCTTTAATGATAATTTTGGCAAGCTGTGTGATGCGCGGATCATCCGCCTCCAACTCGCCCACATTTTTCGCGGCAGAAGTGACAAAGTAACCTTTGACATCGTGTATGACAGGCTTGGCAGGGTCTCCACCATCACGCGTACAGCCTTCGATTTGCACCCATCTGGCCCCGTAGCAGGAAAAGTCAGGCTTCCATACCTCGATCTCACCCGTGCCGGCAAGGATGTATTCAGAAAAAGTAACAATATCCCAAGGCGTTGCAACCGTATTATCTTTATTTCGCAACTCACCCGGCTTGATCGTCACTTTGCTGCCTGCCGGTCCGCTCACATGGATCTCAAACATGCCGGACATGTTTTGTCCAAGATCGTAGACATATACCTGTTCAAGCGGCTCCTCAATTCCAATGGTGTCATATATTTTTCGCACGGTTATTGGTGGCTGATTTTGGCGAACCAATCTGCCTGATGGAGCTGCCAACACCACTGCCTGCTCCCATTCTGCAGCATCAAACGGAGCCTCATACCAGCCGACCGGGTAACGTCTTGCATCAAAATTTTCAGATCCGTACACATTCGCAAGCATCGTTGCGCTATCTCTAACCTTCCAGCGGTCTGCTTCCGTAAGGATTAGCGCTTTGGAGCCATCCTCGTACTCAATATGCCATTCTCCAATGGCAATCAGGTTCTCTCCGAATGCTTCATACCCTTTTCCTATCGTGTAGAAATGTCTTCCGCCGGCATCTCCCGCATAAAAGCCATTGCCGACCGATAAGCCAATGACATTGGTTCCCATGCAGATATGATCCTTTACATCAAAGCACACATATTGCACGGACTGGTGATAATTCGTCCAGCCAGGGTCCATTTCATGGTTGCCTACTTTGCTGCCATTCATAAACAACTTAAAATGACCCAACCCTGAAACGACAGCATAAGCCCGTTTTACTTTATTTAATATTTGAAATTCATGACGGGCATAGAAAGGCTGCTTTCTTCCGCTGCCGATCCACTTTGCCTTCCATTCCGTTACATGCAAATAGCCTGTCAACAGTAGCTGCTGCTCGCTCCATGCCTGCTTGCCCGCCTGATTCCAAACGGCTACTTTCCAATAGTAAACAGTAAGGCTCTGGAGCGGCTGCCCCGCATAATGTATATTCAACTGCTCGGAGGAGCTCACTTTGCCGCTATCCCAGCATAATTCTGTTTCCGCTAACAAGGCCTCCTCCGATTCAGCAACCACTATACGATAATATGCTTGCTGTTCTCCGTGATCTTTGCTTTCCAGCTGCCAAGCAAATATCGGACAATCCGTATCGATCGCAAGAGGGGAGTCATAGTTTTTAATTTGCAAATGAATAGGCCGAATGATATTCACTCTCCTGATATTTACTTAAGACCATACTTTAATTTTGGCGGTTCCATAAGTCCATAAGGCTTGCCCTGGTACTCGGGCGTATATTCGCCCTCCTCCGGATGAAATGACCACCAATCCATCCAGCTAGGCCGAGGATCAGCAAGGTGGAGCGGCCCAAACAAATTGCGAGGACTGCCCACGACTTTAATGGCTATAGCATTTAAGCCTGGCTTCAGTATGGTATCCAGCTCTATGAACGCTTCGCTTCGCCAAGGAACCGTTTTGCTTGCGGATTCATTCACCTTTACTTCCAGCAAAACAGCCTGGTACTGGCCAATCTCGAGCCTGCATCCTGTGCTATGCTCCGGCGGATGTTCCATCTCGAAGAGGTAATTCATGCTTCCGCAATAATAAGGATAGCCTTGGCTGCGCCAATCTCCATACGTTAGTTTTAATGGTTCATTTATCAGCTCTCGATGCTCATTAACAGCAAAGTCGCCGATGAGGTATCCATTCTCAAGCTCCATATCATTTTGATACGAAATTTGAATGTCTATTGTGTTAATTCCAACAGTCAGTGCAGGCAGCTTAAGCTTCTTCATGCTGACGTCCAAATAATAACCCTCGGCTTTCGCAGGCACTTCCTTTCCGTTAAGAGTAAAGCTGAAGCGTTCCGCATCCTCAAACACAAAAAACACATCGCTGCTCGGCAAATCGTTTACGTTAAAGGTAAACCGTAGCGAAATAGGAGTTCCATTCCCCGAATGCGGCTCATGAATCCAGAAATAGCGCTGTAAATTACCGGAATGAAACACCTGCCGCATCCCCAGACGTTCCCGAATTAGGCGCTGAGCCTTCCAAACCTCCATCGTCTCTGTCCATACCTCTTCTCCAAAACGATACTGGCATTGATCCAATATCAAAGCATTGGGCGCTGTGCGCTGGAAGCCTATAGGCTCCAAATGAAGGTCTGTCTTTCCTGCTGGAAATATCTTTATCTGCCCGGCTTCATCTTCCGGCTTATTCGAAAATAATACAAACAGCTTCGAGTCAGCAGGACCAAATGAAGCTCGAAAGCTGACCCCATGCTCTGTCGCTTCGGTTTCAATCGTTTTAATCTCACCTGTCCAAGCATCCCACTCCTGCAAGTAGCTGCCGCCTTCTAGTATAATTTGAACCTCAGAGCCTCTTTCACGATCATTATTGACGATGAACGCAATCGATTGCCCCTCAAGTGAACGATGCATATGAATAAAGAATGGGGCTTCCGATCCAGGATGCTCTTGAATACGGAGAGAACGCTTTGTCTCATTATCGAGCAGCCTCTCCAGTTCTTTCAAATCGGCTGCTTGCGTAAATCTTTCGTGCAGCAGCAGCGCAGCCAGCTTGTCTGATGTCTTGCCATCAATTAGCGAAGGCTGCTCACCGTAGGAAGCTACTTTACCACCATGACTCATAAACTCAAGCAGCAACTCCAAGGTAGAGGATAATAAATTCGTTAGTGAAGGCAGCACAACATAGCTGTACATGGCCTCTCCCACAACGATGTGGTCCCCCTTCACCTTGCCGAATTCCTTCATGATTAGTTCATCGCCTAGATCATAATCATGGTGAAGCTGGACAAGCCGATTCACGAATAGGTTGAAATCACGGTCATATTTTTGAAGCTCCTGCTCGTTGCCGGCACTGTTTTTCCAATCGGTTATCTTCACGTCATACCCTAGCCTCGTCCACACCGATGTAGAGGGATGAATAACCAATAGATCACGAGTTAGCTTGCCTTCACTCAGCACGGCGCTTAATCTGGCATAATAATCCTCCATGCCGCGGTTGTGCTCCCACCAGTTCGTATGATAATTAAAGGATGGCGGATAATCGCGCTTCCGGCAGCCGCGCAGCGAATACCAGGAAAGATGATGCGTCAGTACATTGACACCCAGCGCAAATTGCCAATCGCCAATCCATCTACGTGTCTCAAAGGTGAGATCCCAACCCGTTACGCCATACGTTTCGGTTATGACTCTCTTTTTCCCAAGTTGATTTGCAACGCTGGATGCCTGTTTCATCGTAAGATGCTCATCCGTTTGCTCGCATAAGGTATCGACACCGGGAATGTCCAAATACCTATAATGCGGCATTACTGCACCACTGTTCAAAGTGGAACCGATTAGACTGCTCTCCGAATGGAAATGTCCAGTGAATTGGATTCCCTGCTCTCTGCACCAAGCGCCAATTTGCTTCGTATACGATTCGCTGAACGTTTCCGTTATCGTGAGCCAGTAATCATGTCTGATCTGCTCCGAGCCCTCTCCCTGAAAAAAAAGATAGGGAAGCAGGCTTCCGATTGGATATCCTCTTCGATGTTCAAACGATTGCTCTATCACTTCACTCCAAGTCATCCAGGTCAGCTCCAAGTCATTTAAACGTTCTGAAAAACCTTTAACCGTGGGCTCATCTGTAAAAATACCAGGAATCGTCTTGCCGAACTCTTTTCCAACAGCTTGGCGATAAGGCTCATAATTGGCCTCAATAAACAATCGGGTCGTTTCGGGATTCATCAAATCTGTATACGTATCGCCATGGCACCAGTCATTTTTGGCAGCAATCCGTTGTTCGAATACAAGATAAACCTCGTTAGCAGCTTCAAGATACTCGCTTGGTTCATCTATGGATAGTTGTACCAGCGAGTAAAGATGATTTCCCTTGATGACGGCTCGGTAAACAAAACGGAGGTTAGCGCCTGGACGATAATCCCGGCATATATGAAGTGTCAGTGCCTTAGCCCGCACTGCGTCACCGCCAAGCCGTGGAACCATCCCTCCTCCCATACCAGAGGAATATCGATCCTCATCATAAAGCCATGCTTTAAGACCGATCTCCTTCGCTTTGGCGACGCACTCTTTTACACGATCCATAAACATTTCACTGAGATAAGGCGTCTCGAGTCCCTCTCGGACGTGCATCATAAATCCGCCCATCCCCTGCGCATGAAACCCCTCAATTTGACGGTCCAATTCCTCCTGCTTCAGCTCATCGTTCCAAGCCCAGAAAGGTACCGATCGGTAATCGATACCCGGATTCTGGAATGATGCTTTCAATTCATCCCGTTTCATCTCGCACCTCTATCGTTACAAAATTGGCTAACCTTTCACGCTTCCCAGAACAAGACCTTTAACAAAATATTTTTGCAGGAAAGGATAAATGCAAAGGACTGGCAGCATGGAAACAAATAGCTGTGCTGCAAGCACCGTCCGATTTGAAATATTGGCGATTAACGAGAGATCGCTTGCATTCATATTCGTTAAATCTCTAGCGACGATGACCGTTCTTAAATACGTTTGCAACGGGTAATTAGAAGGTGAATTCATATAAATCATGCCATCAAACCAAGAATTCCAATGAAAAATGATTGTAAACAATGCGATCGTAGCCAAGGAAGGCTTCGAGATCGGCAAATAGATGCTCCAAAGCGTCCGCCATACACCAGCTCCGTCCATTTGAGCAGATTCTTCCAGCTCAATCGGCTGCGTACGGAAGAAATTGAGCATGAGCACGATATTGAATACATTTACTGCTGAAGGAATAACAAGTGCCCAAATGGAATCCATAAGACCTGTCTCTTTGACAACCATAAAGGTCGGGATTAATCCGCCATTGAAGATCATCGTGATAACAAAATACCAGGAATAAATCGTTCTCGAACGGAATTTCAAGTTTGACTTAGATAATGGATAAGCAGCCAGTACGGTAAGAATGAGGCTAATCGATACGCCTAGAAACAAACGCTCAAAAGAGACAATCACCGTCTGTAGAAAGATATGATTACCAAATATATATTTGTATGAATCGAGGTTAAAGCCAACTGGCCAAATCGTCACCCAACCAGCCGTGACTGCTGAGTTGCTGCTCAGCGACATCGCCGCCATATGAAGGATAGGGAAGAGGCAAGTTAGTGAAAATAGCGTCAAAAAAGCATAATTCGCGTACAAAAATAAAACTCTAGAAGGCGTGCGCCGTTCGATCATCGTGAGAGTACCTCCCTTTCTTTAAAAGATGCGATAGTTGGCAATTCTGTAGGCCAGCAAATAAGAAACACATATAAAGATGAGCGACACGACCGATTTAAATAATCCAACAGCGGTCGCTACGCCATATTGCATTTGCTCCATCCCGATCCGAAACACGTAAGTATCCAGAATGTCCCCGCTGGAATACACTTGCGGACTATATAAATTAAATACCTGATCGAAGCCGGCATTCAAAACATTTCCGAGACTAAGCACGCTTAGCAGCACGATAATTGGCCTCATGCCAGGCAGTGTAATATGCCAGGCTTGCTTCATATGACCTGCCCCGTCAAGGGCTGCTGCTTCATACAACGACTTGTCGATGCTCAATATAGCAGCAAGATAAACAATCGTATCAAAACCTAATTCCTTCCATATATGAGAGGCTACAATAATGAAACGGAACCAGCCCCCTTCACCGAGAAAATAGATAGGCTCCATACCCAGAAATTGAAGGAAGTTATTTATAATGCCACCTGACGGCGAAAGAATATCAATGAGGATGCCTGATAAAATAATCCAAGATAGAAAATAAGGCATATAGACAATCGTTTGAACCGATCTTTTGAATAAGACATTTTTCACTTCATTTAACAATATGGCAAGCGTCAGCGGAAAAATAATGCCTACGATAATTTTCATAAACGAAATCAGTAAAGTATTACCGATTACCTTCATCGTGTCAGGCATCCCAAACACATATTTGAAATTTTTGAGTCCAATCCACTCTGAACCAAACCAGCCGCGAGAAGGAACAAAATCCTGAAACGCGATGGCAATACCCATGATTGGTCCATAGCTGTAAATAAGCACAAGGATGACCGCTGGCAAAAGCATCATATGATAAGCACCAGTGGAAAACCGGCGTTTGCGGATTCCTTTCATTTCCATAATTGCATACACTCCATCCATCTGAATAAAAATAAGGAGGGACTAGAGTTGCCCCTCCGCCTTCATTTATTTCTTAGCTGCGTCCCAATCGTTAACTTCCTTCGTCACATCTTCCAACCCCAGCTTATTTAGCTGCTCAACAAATTTTTCGAAATTGTCTACCGAATCCGAGCCCATAATCACTTTCGTATAGTACTCTACTACTGCTTGTTCAATGGTTTTCAATCGGTTTTTCATCGCATCTGTAGAAGCGCCGTAAAATTCATCCATTTTAAATAAGTTGTTTTCTACGTACTCATTCATCGATTTGAAGGAGCCTGTCTCGCCAAACACCTTTTCAAATTGAGCATTCGCATTGTCACCCGCTTTAAACTTCTCGATATTATCATAGTAGCCTTTTTCTTCTGCATTCAGCTTAGAGGCATCGCCTGTTTTGAACGCTTCAACAATTTTAAGATGCGCCTGCAAGTTCTTCTGCGCTTTCCATGCTTTTGCAACCGCATAGTGGTGGCCGGGAGCAGGCTCAGGTCCCATAAATTTATCGAACTCCGCTTGTGTCGTATCGCCGTAATTCAAGTCCGTCCAGAAATTCAACAGCTTCATAATAGCTTCCGGATGCTCATACCCTTTGCGTACAACAAAATAGTTTTCCACGTTCAGCTTAATTTGCGGATTAGCAGGTTGGTCATCCTTGGAAACAATCGGATGTGCAAGCCAGTTGGCACTCGGAAAATTATCGATTGTTTGCTGCAGTGGGAACATCCCATTCCACATCGCCCCAATATTAATGCCAACACGGCCAGAAGCGGCAAGTTCAGCAGCTTTGCTTGAATCCTTCGCTCCAAAATCCTTTTCAATCAATCCTTCCTTATACAGCTTGTTCAAATAAACGAGTGCGTCCTTCACTTCCGGCTGTGCGCTTCCGTATACAAGCTTGCCATCAGCTCCGCGAACCCAAGCTTTCGGATAAGCATCAAATGCGTTGAAGATACCAAGTGCTTCAGCTACGCCTGGCATCAAGAAATCTCTGTTCAGCATCATGCCCACTGTGTCCTTCTTGCCATTGCCGTCCGGGTCCTGCTCAACAAACGCTTTCATTACTTTATAAAGCTCATCTGTCGTTTTCGGAACCTGCAAGCCTAGCTTATCCAACCAGTCTTGACGGGCCCACAAGAAGGAAGCGCCGTCGATGGCCGAGTTTGTTCCGGGAATTGCAATCAACTTGCCGCCAAAGGTTGCGGATTCCAATGCGGAATTGCCTTCCTCCGTAATAATCTCCTTAGTAAGCGGTGTAGCATATTGATCATAAATATTCGTTAAATCCTCATACATATCGGTCTTGGAAAGCGTTGCCAGCTGCTCTTGGCTTACGGCCAGCAAATCCGGAATATCGCCAGAAGCAATCGCTACGCTTATTTTCTGTTTACCGGCATCAGCACCTTTGGTATACCATAGCGGCTTGATCTCTATGCCAAGCTCATCGCGATAGGCTTTGATCCACTCGCTGTTTTCCCATTTCTCCTCTGTAAAACCGTCGGCAATTGGATCACCAATCATCACGCCAACCGTAAGTTCAACAGGAGGATCGAACTTTGCTGTCGGATCTACGGGCGTATTGTCTACTGCAGCCCCATTACTGCCCCCGTTTGTTGCCTGTCCGTTATTAGCCGTATTGCTGCCATTACCCGTGCACCCTGCTAGAAGAGATACACTTAAAAGTACGACTGCTGCTGTAGAATACACATTCCTATTTTTCTTCATCATGCTTGCTCCCCCTCTGTTTATCGCGAAATGCTTACAAGTTCATCTTACACTTCGCACAAAAAGAAAACGATTTCAAAATTCCGAGATTTCTTGCACTCTACCGACTTCCTAATCGCTGTGAACGCAAAAAAAAGAAGCTGAGCCTCTTATCTCGAGAACGCTTCCAGCTTCTTCCTTACTCACATGTTATAGCTTACCAGATTTCCACTTATTCACTTCTCTTGTTGCGTCATCCAAACCAATTTTGTTCAGCTTGGCGATGAAGGCTTGAAACCCATCGAGGGACTCTACTCCCATTATTGCCTTTGTGTAATATTCTTCTACCAACTGATCCACCGTTAGAAGTCGGGTATTCATGGCATCTGTTGAAGCTCCATAAAATTCATCCATCTTAAATAGATTTCGCTGCTTGTAATCATTCATGACCGCGTAAGAGCCTGTGCTGCCAAATACTTTCTCATATTGGGCTTTGGAATTATCCCCTGCCTGGTACTTGAGAATATTATCGTAATAACCTTTTTCTTCAGCGTTCAAAATGGTATGATTTCCTGTCTGGAATGCCTCCATAATTTTCAAATGGGCTTGGAGGTTTTTCTCTACTTTCCATACCTTTGCCACCGCATAATGATGCCCTGGAGCAGGTAAAGGTCCAAGGAAATGGTCAAATCTTTCTTGGGTTGTATCACCGTAATTAAGCTCCGTCCAGAAATTGATCAATTTCAATAGCGCTTCCGGATGAGCATAGCCGCTGCGTACGACATAATAGTTCTCTACATTGAGCTTGACCTGCGGATTGGCAGGCTGCTCATCCAATGAAACGATCGGATATGCCCGCCAGTCGGAATCCGCATCATTGTCTTTAGTCAACTGCATCGGATACATCCCGTTCCACATGGAGCCAAACATAACGCCAACTTTCCCGCTGGCTACAAGCTCGCCTGCTCTTCCGGAATCCTTTGCGGCAAAATCCGTCTCCATCAGCCCTTCTTCGAACAGCTTGTTTAGAAAGGCAAGCGCAGGCTTTACTTCCGCCTGTACACTCCCATAAACAAGTTTCCCCTTCTCCCCTTCAACCCATATTTTAGGATACGCATCAAACGCATTAAATAGGCCAATCGCCTCAGCCAAACCCGTATTTAAAAAAGAGTTGCTGAGCGCTAGACCCACCGTGTCCTGCTTGCCATTGCCATCCGGGTCCCGCAGTGTAAAAGCACGAATCACATCATAGAGCTCCTCTGTCGTACTAGGCACCTGCAACCCGAGCCGGTCCAGCCAATCTTTGCGAATCCATAGGAAAGAAGCACCGTCAATGGCTGAGTTTAGCCCAGGAATCGCAATAAGCTTTCCATCAAAGGTCGCTGACTCCAAGCCCCGTAGATCATCTGCGCTTATAATCGATTTCGTTAGCGGCGATGCGTATTGCTCGAATATATCCGTTAAATCCGTAAACAAGCTTGTTTTGGATAAGGCAGACAGCTGTTCTTGATTAACGGCAATCACATCGGGTATTTTGCCCGAAGCTATCGCGACGCTGACTTTTTGTCTGGCGGCTTCCATACCTTTGGTATACCATGCCGCTTTCACATTAATTCCCAGCTCCTGTCGGTACGCTTGCAACCAAACACTATTCTCCCACTTCGATTCCGAAAACTCCGACGCAATCACATCGCTTATTCCGACGCCAGTTGTCAGAGTTATGAGAGGAGCAGCTTCATGACCATTCTCGCTTGGGTCCTCACTTTTGTCTATGGTCACTGAGATTCCGCTACAAGCCGATAAACCAATCAACATGATGAGTAGAGTTAGAACCGCACGGGCTAATCTTTTATTCAAATAAACCAATTCCCTTCACCTTTCGTCTGCGCCGTTTGATGTCTGTTTTACCCGCTTGTCCGAAACTCCTGCGGCGTTTGACCTGTTTCCTTCTTGAAGAAGCGGCTGAAATAGCCAGCTGACGTAAAGCCCAGCGACTTGGCTATATCCTGTATAAGCAATTGCGGCTCGGAAAGCAGCTCTTTGGCTCTTTGAATTTTCAGAACGGCAATGTATTCACTAATCGTTATGCCTTTGGCTTGCTTAAATAAACGAGATAAATAATCCGGATTCAAATAAACCAATTCCGCCAAGTGCGTCATGGACAGATCGCCATCCAAATGCATCTCAATGTACGTATGAACCACTCCGAGCACATCGCCGCGCAAGCGGGAGGATTGTGCATTATGATGGCTCTCAAAAACATTAATCATATGTTCAAGCAAAATAATGCCGTCACTTCGCTCAGGAAGTGCTGCTGAATGAAGCAACTTAGAGACATGCGGCCCTGCTAGCGGGTCGCGATCCAGGCCGTATTTGTTTGCAGCCGACAAAAAACGCAGCGCGACTGCAGAATACAGCTCTATATATCTGATTTCATCGATGGCAGGCCAGCTTGAATACATGCTCAGCTCAGCAACGATTGCCTGTACTTCCTCTCGCTTGCCTGTTTCCAAATAGAGATCAAGCGCATTTGCTTTTTTGTGAAAAACATCGATGAAGCCGCGTACTTCCTCATCATTCGATTGAGCATCATACGGCAGATTTTTGTCCGTAACGATAATCTGCTTTTCCGCGTAATATTGGGAGAGCAGCGCTTTCAGAGTAGTGAATTGCCTTGCCACTCCTTCCCAATCGACTGCGTTATCTGTGTACGCAAAAGAAAAGGTACGCCCGGTTGATTTTTCCACCGTTTTTTGAATGGTCTCCAGCGAGCCTTGCAAAAATGTCCTCAATCCCTCGGGATGAGGGGGCGTATTTTCTTGCGCCTGCAGGAACAATACATAATATTCCCGATTATAAACGACATCCATCATATTTACATAGCCTGATAAATACCGAACGCAGACCGAATGAAGCGCGGTCAACATCAGCTCTTTCTCAGAAAACCGCAAGGCACTCGACGCCAGATCCAGCCGCGCAGCCACCATAATAAGCGGCTTATTCGCCATTAGCCTGATTCCGAACAGATCAATCGTTGTTTGAGATAGCTCTTCTAAAGGCTGAAGTCCATCAAGCACATCAGAAAGCATCAAGGAGCGATGATGAACGGCCTGCTGTCGCTGCGTTTCCACAGCCTGCTTGAGCAGGGTTTCAACAGCCATTTGCTCATCAAGCTCCGCCACCGTATTGCGAACTGCCTCAACGATCGCTTCGTCTCCCTCGGATTTCAATATATAATTTTGGGCTCCATTGTTTATGGCGTGGTGCACATAGTCAAATTCGTCAAAGCCCGTTAGGAAAATCAGCTTGCATTCCGGCCAACTTTGCTTTACTCGGTCCCCCAGCTCCAAACCAGTCATTTTCGGCATTTTGATGTCCGACATCAAAATATCGATTCTTTGCTGCGACATCACAGTCAATGCATCAATGGCGCTAGAGGCTTTATAAAGCTCAAGGCGATGCCCTTCAGACTCCAAAAACAATTCATACAAGCCATCGAGCAGCAGCTTTTCATCATCTACGATCAGCATTCGGTACATACGCCATCTCTCCGTCCCACTCAATGATCATTTTAACCTTTAGGCCGCCAAGCTCACTTCTTTCTACCTGCAAACCACTTCCGAGCCCAAAGCTATATCTCAATCTTCTATGCACATTTAATGTTCCCGTAACCTCCGCAGCCTCCTGCTCCTCTGATAGTAATGCCTGCAGCTTCTCCAGCCCTTCCTCGCTAGCTTCCCCGTTGTCTTCAACCACAATGATCGCTTTACCAGCCTGCTCAACAAAAGAAACCCGCAGAAGACCGCCCTCTGTCACATTTTCAAGTCCGTGTACAAATGCATTTTCGACAAGCGGCTGTATGATCAGGCGCGGTACGGATATGGGCTTCAGCCTCTCCGGAATGTCTCCAAAATCGATGGTCACCCGGTCAGAGAAACGTGCTAGCTGTAACATGACATAGTTTCGAGCATGTGCAGCTTCATTCTCTAAAGGGACAGTATCCCTTGTATTACGTGTAATAAACTGAAAATATTTCGCGAGCTGATTTGTAAACTGCACGGCCTCATCCTCTTTTTGCATCTTGATCAACCGAATAATACTGAACAGGCAATTATAGAGAAAATGAGGATTGATTTGCGATTGCAGCTGCTTTAACTCCGCATTCTGCCGATGGATTTGCTGGTTGTACACTTCATCAATCGATATTTGGAGATTAACAAGCATTTCATTAAAGCGTTCGTACAAAAAACCAAACTCATCATCCTTGTGATGCCTAATATTCAGATCAAGGTTCCCTTCCTCTACTCGTTTGAACGCGCGCACGATTTTAACCAATGGTTTGTTTATGACCCGGTTAATATAGAAGAGATAGAGCCCTACCATAATAATGGTGGCAGCAAAAAACAACCAAAACCATTGAATATACGGAATGACAGATCGAAACATGGTTGGCTTGTACAGAAAATGATCCAAAAAAATGCCGCTTTCCTTGTCAACTGAGCGCACATAAATATAATCTTCAGCCTTGTCGGAAAATGAACCCTCCGTCAGTTTCTCCGCATCCACGTTAGAAGCATAACTCTGTTCCATTAATCGAGAAAGCTCTGATTTTTTGACAGATATGATCCTGTCTGAACTGCTGCTGAGGCCAAGCACCATTGCTCCCGTAAAGTCGCGTTCTGCTGCAGCCTTTAGACTCCGCTTCAACTCAGTAGCCCGCAATTCGATTTCCACGACAAGCTCCGGTGTCCCGCTGAGTGAGCTATCAAGCGGAAAAGCGACGATAAGCAGCTTGTTTTTGTACGAGATCACATTATAAGGATTTTTCAGTTTTTCTGCCGGAACCGCGTTTTTCTTGAGCTCACCATACCCGTCTACCGCCGATATTTCCACATGTATCGATGATAAATACAACCGGACGTCAAAGATCAAGTCACTGCTGTTCCGAATGGAGACAAGCTTTGCGCGGAGAAAGTTAATCAATTCAATTTTTCGATACGATTCTAAAATATCATACGCATTAACGAGCTGAACCAAATACATGTCGTTCATCATATCGTATTGCAGGGAATTAAACCGCTTAAACGTGCCATTTAGCTCCCTAATGTAGTTTTCGGACTGCGTTTCAGCCGAATTTACGATATCCTGTCTAAGCATGCCCGTCGCCCAGCTATACAAGATGCCTGCCAAAATATAAATTGGAATGGTGGCAATGATAAAGGCTATGATTAACCGCTTATAAATGGAAAACTGCCATTGTCGATGAGACGGTCTCATAATTAGCCCCCTTGCGCTTATTTTAATTTTTGATTATAGCTTACTCCAACCTATGAAAACAATGCTAAAATTCCGACTTGACTAGCATGATTCCGACTTTATGTATATTACAGAATCCCGAAAGAACGTAGCCCAGTAATCAGCTAATGAGTTTCTCCTCGCTTGTCTTCAAATGCTTCGTGACCGCCTTCACTACATTTCCTCATCCAAATCTTAATTTGACCTTTATCTTGTACGCCTAAATGTTCTACGGTTTTCGATAGCACCAGAATGGCATTCTGTTTCAGTAACTTAGGAAAATGTTTAACTTCTGTCCTTTTTTTGCTTACATAAAAGTGCACCCCTTAGAATTTAATCGGATAAACCAAGGGTTTATTCCAAGGTCTATTCTAAGGAGTGCACTTCACTCAAGGATTTCTTAAAAATCCAAAGCGAGTAGGAGGTATTTTTCCCAGTTCAAGATTTCTTGCAGCTAAAACTGTACAGTCCATACCTTGGAATGAAGTTAAGGCAATCGCAGAGCTTGGATCAGGCACTGGTGCCATAACAACGCACATTAATACACATCTAACTGATTCCGCAAAGTTGTTTTTGTTTGAAAGAGACAAAAAAATGAGGGAGAACCTAAAAGTAAAATACCCGGGCTCCATGTTCCATTCTAATGCATCCTATTTAATAAAAAAAATGAATCAAGAAAGCGTTCATCAGCTTGACTGTATTATTTCTGGATTACCATTTTCTAATTTTTCAAATGGAATCAAGGAAAATATACTACATCAGATTATTAAAGCACTCAGGCCAGGCGGATATTTAGTTGCCTATCATTGCTCTCGTCGAATGAAAAAGAAATTTGCCGAGCAACTGATCCTCGAAAAAAGTGAGTTTGTTCGCTGGAATTTCCCTCCATCATTTGTTTATATTTTTCGAAAGAAATAAGAAGTCAGCTAAACGCAAATTCAACATACTTTCCCTAACAAAAAAAGCCGCTAGTTGGCGGCTTGTAAAATGAAACTACCTAATATTGACTTTCCTAATAATAAAAATAGCGGTAAGCCTTGGATTCCCTCATGAACGAAGCCTAGATGCTCATGTAATGCTGCAGAACCATCATTAAACGCATATACGTGAGCATTGACCTTTACATACGTAATTCCTCAAAGTATTACCCCAGTAAAGATTCCATGGCATCAGATGAATTGATGCGATGTTTATTCAGAAAACGTTAAACAGCCCCACTTTACTCGAAAGTGAGGTTTACCTGTTATTGACTCCTAGATTTAGGCTATTTTGAACAATGAGTCTTACGGGACATAGAACATTATCATTCTAGTCGGGAGGTAATTATTCAGAAATCTTATTGTTCATTATCGGAATAATTATTTATAGGCAGTCCTAAGATAAACTTGAAGTTGCCATCTTTATGATTGAGTTTTAAGGTTCCCCCATGCAATTCAATAATGTTTCTGGCAATGGAAAGACCTAATCCAGCTCCAGTCTGAATACCTTCTGTACTACGAGCTTCGTCAACTTTATAAAAACGTTCAAACAAATTGTTTTCTTGTTCTGGTGTAAGTGGATTCCCTTTATTTTCTATCGCGATAAAAGCGTTTGAAGCGTCTGATTCTATGTTAATGCTAACAGTTCCAGGTTTTAAAGAGTATTTAAGGGCATTCATAAGCAAATTATCAATGGCTCTGGCGATTTTCTCACTATCAAGAAGAGTGAAAATAGGAGGATTCCCGATTTTTTTTGCAACCGTTATTCCATTTTCTTGAGCGATCGGTTCAAACTCAAAAAGCAATTGTTCCAGAAGTTTACACACATTAATTCTTTTAAGATCCAAACGCGTTTCACTCGAAGTAAGCCTAGTGTATTCAAACAAATCGTCGAGCATGCTCTTTAAATGAATGGCTTTATTAAACGTATTTTGAATAAATCGCCGATATTCATCTTTTGATTGAAATAAATCGTTTCGTAACAATTCAATATAGCCAATAATACTAGTAAGAGGCGTTCGCAAATCATGAGAAATGCCGGAGATTAATTCCATTTTAGATCTTTCAACCTCCCTCTCTTTAGCGATCTGCTGTTGTAAACGTTCAGCCATTAAATTGATATTTAGCGCAACCCTTCCGAGCTCGTCTTTTCGAACGACAGGTACCCGGTAATCTAAATCTCCTTCCGAAATAATTTGAAGCCCTTTCTCCAATGTAATAAGATCTGAGACAATTCGCCGTGTCAAAATAAAAAAAGTAGAAACGAAAATTCCTGTAAACATTGGAACAGTAAGGTATGCTAATATTTCGCTTACAGCTACACTAGCAAGATAAGCACAGTACTGCAGAACCGATGTTAGGATAATGGAAATAAAAAAACTAAAAACGGAATTCAATAAAATATTGATCTGAATTTTACTTTTTCTTTTATGTACTTTATTTGTCAATTTTATAGCCAACTCCCCATACCGTCTTAATATATTGAGGTGCTCTTGGAACTATTTCTATTTTCTCCCGCAAGTTGCGAATATGGACCATCACAGTATTATCTGAATAACCATACGGTTCTTTCCACACACTTTCGTAAATTTTTTCCGAGCTGAATACTTGTCCAGGGTAACTTGCGAGCAATTCTAGAATGCCAAACTCCAACGGAGTTAACGAAAGTTCTTTTCCTCTTAACAATACGGAATGTTTGACTTTATCAATGACGAGATCCTTGAGGTGAGTGACAGCTTGGATTTCTTCTTTATTTTTCATTGAACTTCGCCGAAATTGCGCCTTGACCCTTGCAAGTAATTCCAAGGGGTTAAAAGGCTTAATCATATAATCGTCTGCCCCTGTTGTAAGCCCTGTAATCTTATCAATATCTTCCTGCTTAGCCGAAAGCATAATGATGGGAACGTCATAAGACTCCCTTATTTTGAGACAAGTGTGAATGCCATCTAGTTTAGGCATCATAACATCCAAAATGACCAACTGGACTAAGTTTGTTTGGATGACATGTAGCGCTTCTAAGCCGTTTTCCGCTTCAAGAACAAAATACCCTTCATTGCGGAGATAAACATGTATGATATCTCGAATTTCTGAATCATCATCTACAATAAGGACCGTGTTCATTATATATTGCTCCCTTTCTCATGGTTATCTTTTTGCTCTTTACGAAAAGTATAAACGAAAGCAGGCGGGAAATTAAGGGGGACAAAATCGATACTGCCTAAACTGAACTTCTCGGATAAACGATTTTTCAACTGACTCAAATTTATAATAATGGGATGATGAAAAATCTTCCGATAACAAAAAACGTCGCTGTCCACAATAAAGCACTCGAATAGGAAATGAGAATGAATGTTCTGAATTTGACATTACCTAACCCAACAAGCATAGGCATAATATACCTGACCACAGGAAGGAAAAAACCAATGACCATTGCCCAATTTCCGTGTCGCTGCAAGATGGTTTGAGCTTTTTGAAAGTAACGGTTTTTTTCTATTTTTTCTTTAAAATGTTTCCCAAAGACTTTTCCCATGAAATAAGACACGGTTACAGCTATTAACAGTCCAAGCAATATAACTAAATAGGTTACCCAAGGATTTAAGGTACCATTACTACTCAGAAAAGCGCCAGTTAATATTGATATTTCGTTTGGTATTGGGATTCCGAAAGGCCCTAGAGAAAAGGCAACTAAGAAAATAAAATACCCATATTGATCAATTAAATGCATGAATGTCTCGCTGATCATGTTGACCCTCCTCATCTCAAATTCCATAGATGAAGAATACCAGTCAAAACTAAGGAACCTATAAGAATTTTTCTAAAGAAATTCTGAAGAAAGGCTGCTACTAATCAAAAAGCACTTCTAAACAGGTCATTAAACCTGGCTTAGAAGTGCTTTGTCATATGTCACACCGAAGTTTCCATCAATCTGGAACGGAGGATGCGCATCAAATAAATTGGCATAACCCTGCAGGAGCTTGCTTATCTCGTTCAAGTTTTCAGAGAAACCAACGAACGTCTTGTCTTGAATGACAATGGTCGGTAACCAAACTCTTGTCCCGCGACACGAATCAAACGAATCAAACGATATGCCGCGCTAAGACTCCAGCTTCCACATTACAAGCAGGAGTACACGACATTTCGCAAGCGTCGCTGAACGTAAGGCTCCTGATTGTTCAGAAGGTGCTGCGCATACATAACGGTAAGCTTGGAATCCGGGTCAATGATAGCCATGCACCCGGCGGCGCCGCTCCATCCGAATTCGCCGAGCGGGCTCAGTGAGCCGCTTAATGACTGGGATACATGAGTACGGACACCAAGGCCATACCCGTATCCACTCATGTGATCCCATGAATAATCGCCGCGGGTCTGCTCGTTCAGATGGTCCTTGCGCATCAGTTCCACCGAGGCTTGTGACAGAATCCGCACGCCTTCGGGACTCGTGCCGTACCCAGTCAGTGCGTTCAGGAACAGTGAATAATCACTAACTGTGGACAACAATCCGGCGCCACCACTCTCAAATTCGCTACCAACCCGGTACCCGTTTCCATCCATACGTACGGCTTTTTCAAGCTCGTCATTGTACATATACTGCGGAATTAGTCGGGTCCGCTGTTCATCGTTCAGATCGAACGCTGTATCGTTCATGCCAAGTGGTCCGGTGATTTCTTCTCGCAGATACGTACCGAAGCGTCTTCCGCTGACAACCTCCACCAATGCCCCGAGCACATCGTGGCACATGCTGTAGTTCCAATGCGTGCCTGGCTCAAACAAAAGGGGTTCCTTGGCAAGCGCTTTCGCGAAAGCACGTGTTGGTAGTGTTCCGTTGGTGTTATGCACAGCTTCCTTAAAAGATGGAGAACCTATATCATAGGAGAACCCCGCAGTCATCGTAAACAAATCGCGTACCGTAATGAGACGGGTTGCTTTTTCAAGCCTAATTTCCCCGTTCGGCAAAGTTTTCCTTACCGTCATCTCGGCATACTCCGGCAGATAGTCGGAAACCGGATCACTTAGCAGCATATCGCCTCTCTCCACCAGTTGAAGCGCCGCCACGCAGGTCATTATTTTCGTCAAGGAGTAGAGATTGAAGATCGCTCTATCACCGATTGGCGTCTGTTCCTCCAAGTTAGCATAGCCGCTACGGTAACGGAAAACGGTATCATTTTGATACATCACCAGTACCTCTGCCCATGGAACTCGCCAGGAAGTGATACGGTCAACAAATGAAACAAGCGGTTGAAAATCCATTTTTTTCCCCTTCCTTCTATGTAGAATCGTTTATCATTGCGTAATGTGGTCCATGTTCTCTCTCATAATCCACATACTAATAATATACGACCATTCGCATGTAATGACCACCATCAATCGTACATCTCATAGGTAACCTAGGAGATGGTTCTCTATCATTTATCTGATTAGCATCCCTTTGTTAACATAATAATTGTTATTGAATCATAGTTACCCAAATCCATAGTCGACAATTGCATTAAAAAGGGTTAACCATTCGAAATGGCTAACCCTAACCTTTTTGCCCATCCCAATCAAATAGAACATCCGAACGTGCTCATTAACAGGCTCGCTGTACAATGCATGATGCTCCCTGTTTACGAACAACGCCCGGCAAAGCTGTGTAATTGGGAACCCTTCGCTCTACTACTTCAATAGCAGGCGTGCAATACGCTCAAGCTCTTCTTGGACCGAACGCCGATCCATGCGCAACGCACAGATGGCTGGAACAACTTCATGCTTGACGCAGGCTTAAGGGCGTCAGGTCGCTCCATACTTCCTTCACATAAGCTAGGCATTCTTCCTTCGTCCCACTCTTGCCGGCATTGCTCCAGCCTTCTGGATTGCTCAGATGCAATGGCCATATCGCATATTGCTCTTCGCCATTGACGACTACTTTGTAGCTGAATTCTAGTATTTCGTTCTCCATCAAAAGTAACCTCCCCTATTCCACAATTAAATTCTGACGCCCATCTGGCGGTCTGCTATTTGCTGCAACTGATCCTTATCTCGTATAATAACGGCATCCGGCACGGCATCCGGCAAGATTGTCTCCATATGACGCAGCTGCCGATAACGCATGCCAAGCAATCCCCAGATGAACAAGATGGCGCCAATCGAAGTGATCAACAGCCCGATACCCATTCCGCCTCCCGATCCAAACAGCCCGGCAGCTTCTGTACCAGCTGGCAGCGCCGATGCAAGCGGAACGAAAACAGATGCAACAAGCGGTCCTGCAAGGAGGAAGCTAAGCGGACGCATGCTGAAGGCCATAACTTGGTTCGTTGCCAATACGCGGCCTTGCAGCTCAAGCCCTACCTTCGTCTGTATGAGTGCCAGCCAGTGCGTATTGATAAGCGCCAGCGCAAAGCCAAAGCCGAACAAGCCGATGGCTGCCGTTACAAGCGAAGGATAGATCCCGGCAACCGCTATCGATAAACCGGTCAGCATAACGAAACCGACCATTCCGTCCGCCCGGCGGTCGAACCCGCCCCATATCGTCATAAGGATCGAGCCGATAAATAGTCCTGCACCCTCAAACGCGATAACGATGCCTACTTTGTCAGCAGTCATGAACTGCAGCAGAAACGGCGTTGTCAGCACGTTATATAAGCTCATGAAAAAATTGACAACGATAAAAAACACGACCATGGCGACCATGCTCTTCCTTTGAATAATGTACTTCCACCCTCCGACGATTTCCCTGCTCATCGGTTCCTCACGTTTCTTGAACATCAGGTTAGGGAATCGGATCAGTGAAAGGATGACTATAGATAAACTCAGCAGCACTAGATCGATAACAACAATGGTTTGCAGACCGATCAATACAACCAAAGCTCCTCCTAGCGCTGGTGCCATAATCCCGTTCAAGGACATGACAAGCTGTCCTAATCCGTTTGCATGTCCTAAGTACCTTTTCGGCACGAGTTGCGCTGTTGCTGCCTGATAAGCTGGCATCGTGAAAGCGCCTGAAATTGATCCGATACCTGCAGCCACATAGATCGCCCATAGTGACAACGCATCCAGATAGAGCATAGTCGCGAGGAAAATTACCGAGCCTAACGCTAACATTTGTCCCGCCAGCATTACCTTTCGTCTATCATAGCGGTCCACAACCGCACCGGCCACCGGAAGCAGCAGCAGCGTGGGCAAAATCGCATAAAGCGAGATCGTCGCATAATCCGAAATCGACCCGGTATGCTGAAATACCCAGATGCCAAGCGCAAATCCGGTCAGTGACGTGCCAATTGTAGCGATGATTAAGCACAGCGTCACCGTGAGAAAAGATTTCACGCTCGGCTGAATATCCTTCTTCTTTTGCTTGTGCTCCATCGCAAGTTTTGGTACTTGCTGAGGAGCAGAAGCAGTCTGAGAAATAGGGCTCATTGTCGTTCGGCTTTCCCCGTTTTCACGCTCTTCCTCCCATGCACGAATCTGCTGCGACATGATTTTCGCGGCATGGTCCGATTGATGCTTGTGAAAATAATGCCCGGCATGCTCAACAACATGCAATCGCACATCCTCGCTGAAATCATACCACTCCATATAACGCTCCTCGTAGAACTCGGTCATTCGATCAGCGCCACCCACGATGCAAGCTACAGGTGCCTTCAGCTTCGGCTTATTCGGCAATGCGTAGAGCGCCGTGTAATAATCCTCCGCCTCCCGTGCATCATGCCGCAGGTTGCGCAGAACGAACTTCTGCTCTTCCGGAGAGATCTCGTCATCGAAGCCGCCAAAGGCGCGGAGCATGTCGCGTGCGAACTTATCAGACGTCCACTTCTCCCGCGGAAACAAGCGATGCCACCATTCCGTCAGCTTGAATGGCAATCTTGCTCCCGGGAAGGTGCCCGCCATAAAAATCCCGCTTACCTCTACATTTGCTTCCTGCAACAGCAACCCGGTGCGGAGCACCATTGCCCCACCTAAGCAATGGCCGTAGAGATAAACCTCACCCTTGACCTTGCTTTTGATTTCTTGAGCAATCCGAGCCGCCGTTTCCTCATGCGAGGCCAGCAACTGGCTAGTTCGACTGTAATCATGCCCGGGCAGTTCGACCGCATACAGGGCATAGTTGGGAGGCAATCCCTTCGCCATTGGCTGGAACGTAATTGCGCTGCCGCCGCCGTACGGCACGCAGACTAGCGTAATCGCTTTGCCCCCGATATTCGATGCCTTTTTGAATTCGATCAGAAGATCGTCGCTCCGTGTAGCGCCGGATGCGAGATGCTCGGCCAGCTCACGCACCGTCGGATACTGGAAGAGGTCCATTACGCTAAAGGAATTGCCCATCTTGCGTACGACCTTAATCGCCTTGAATGAATCACCGCCAAGGTCGAAAAATTCATCGTTGATGCCGATCTGTTCGAGCCCCAATACTTCCTGCCAAACAGCGGCGATTTCATGCTCTTCCTTGGTCTCCGGCGCAGCAAAGCCATTGTCTCCCGCTCGATTTGCAGCGCTTGGCGCAGGCAGCATTGCACGGTCCAGCTTGCCGTTCGCGTTAAGCGGCAGCCGCTCGATCTCGACAAAGGCCGAAGGCAGCATATAGTCGGGCAAAATGCTTTTTATGTGTTTTCGAATCGCGCTTACATCAAGCTGCGCTCCACGTACAGCCTGCTCCTGAGCGTCTGGTAACAAGCGCTGCTCCGGTACCAAATAGGCAACCAGCCGTTTGTCTCCCGGTTCATCTTCGCGAATAGTCACGACCGCATCGCGTAATCCTCCCATTTGCAGCAGAACATGCTCGATCTCGCCAGTCTCGATCCGATAGCCGCGGATTTTGACCTGTTGGTCCATTCGTCCAATAAACTGAATCATGCCGTTAGGCAAATGGCGAACCAGGTCGCCCGTGCGATACATCCGTTCTCCCGGTCGATCTGTGAACGGATTCGGCACGAATCGCTCGGCCGTCAGATCTGGCCTGCCGTAGTAGCCGCGCGTCACGGCGCTACCGCCGATGTACAACTCGCCGATGACGCCAGCTGGAACCGGCTGCAAATTAGCGTTAAGCACATAGACCGGCGCGTTCGGTATCGGACGTCCAAGCGGAAGCACTGCAAGATGATCTTGCTCGCTTCCACCTACTGGCACCTCATAGGTGAGTACGGAAACGGTTGTCTCCGTAGGACCATAATGATTTTGAATCCGACAGCCCGGACGAAGGCGCCGAATGTCTGCAATTGACCCCCAATGCGAGGCTTCGCCAGCAAGAATCAAGCATTCGCGCGGTATGATGACGCTGGGATTTGCTACGCCGAGCAGCACCTCCATATGGCTTGGAACGATCTTCATAACATCGATCGGATGCGCTTCGCAATAAGCGGCGAAAGCATCGGGATCAGCAGCACGCTCATACGGTATGACATGCAGGGTGCCTCCTGTTCCGAATGCCCCCCAGATCATCGGCGTTCCAAGATCGGCAGCAAGCGTGCTGACGATGGCGAAATGGAGGCCTTCCCGCAGCGCCAAACGCTGCATAATGCCTTCCAAATAGTTGGCATAACTTCGGTGCTCCACCGCCACGCCCTTCGGTTTCCCCGTTGATCCGGACGTGAACAGCACATACATAAGATCGTCCAGCTTTGAGATTACTTCGGGATTATTCGCATCTTCTTGCGCTATCTTATCCCAATCCCGGTCGAGCGAAACCATGCGTATGGGCGCCGACGCTGCCTCCTCGTTTTGCGGCAGCAGATCGGCGAAGGCTTCCTCGGTCACGATGACCGATACCTCAGCCTCCTGCGCAATCATTCGCAAGCGCTCCACCGGCAGCTTAGGATCAAGCGGCACATAGGCACCACCTGCCTTCAAGATGCCGACCAAGCCGACGATGATATCGACAGTGCGCTCCATGTAAAGGCCGACGGTTGTATTAGGTCCGACCTGCATACCACGCAGATGGTGCGCCAAGCGGTTAGCCCGTTCATTCAGCTCAAGATAGGTAAGTGTACGCCCCTCTGAGCATACAGCTGCGGCCATAGGTGTAAGAGCCGATTGACGCTCCACGAGAAGATGCGGCAATTGGAGCTCTGTACCGGTAGACTCGCCAGCATTCCAGTCGACCAGAACCTTCTGCAGCTGTTCGCCCGAGAGAGCTGCAACTGCATATATCGGCAGCGCGGAATTGTCTATTACGCGTTCCAAAATCATGCAGTAATGCTCCGCCATTTGCTGGATTGTCGACTCGCGGAATAGATCTAGGCGATACGTCAATGTAACTTCCATGCCTAACTTTTGATTTTCGAATACCGTCATCGTCAGATCCAGCATCCCGCCTCGCGTACGATCACCCACGAACGGTACAATCTCAAGGTCAGGCAGTTCTCTCAGCGCCTGCCCATGCCGTTCGAACAGAAACATGGTATCAAAAAATAGCGCATGGCCTATAACACGATCTGGATTCATCTCTTCGACGATTCTGTCAAATGGCAAATCCTGATGATCATTCGCCTCCAGCACCGTCTCGCGGACTGCCGAGATAAAGTCGCTGAAGCTGCTGCCCATATCAATCGCGGAGCGAAGCGCGACCGTATTCGCGAAGAAGCCAGCAAGCTTCTCGATTTCCTGCTTGCCTCGATTCGCCATGGGCGTGCCGACAACGATTTCTTGCTTGCCGTTGTAGCTTGCGAGTAGTACCTTGTAAGCGGCTAGCAGCAGGACAAAAGACGTGCAGCCGAGCTGCTTGCTCGCTTCGCGGATACGCTGCGAGAATGATGGATCGAGCGTCAGGCTGAAGAAACCGACTTTGCGCTCAACTTGAATCGAGGGGCGCGGGTAATCCGTCGGCAGATCCAGCGTCGCCGGTGCTGGCATCAGTTTATTTTTCCAGTAGCGCAGCTGTTCTTCGTATTCCGATCCTGTCATCCACTGCCTCTGCCAGACGGCAAAGTCCGGGTATTGAATCGGCAGCTCCGGAAGGGAAAGCGGCTCTTCCAGGGCAAAGGAACGATAAATCGCGGCGAGCTCTTCGTCGAACACGTCGGCTGACCAGCCATCATAGATTAAGTGATGCGTCATCCAGACGAGAACATGCTTTTCGGGATCCAAGCGGAAGAGCATTGCCTTCACAAGCGGCCCGTTCAGGAAATCATACGGTGCCGTCGCTTCCTTCTCCATAAGCTCATAGACCTTGTTTTCATCGGCCAACTCGATAATTGGGAGGTCAATCGTCAGCTCGGGGCGAATGATCTGCACGTAATCGTCGTTCTCATAAGCAACAACAGCGCGCATGATTTCATGACGCTTGATCATTTCGTTCAGCGTGCGATGCAGGGCAGAGACATTCAGCTTGCCGATGAGCTTGTAGCCGTTGGCAAAATTGTACCGCTCCGTCCCCGGCATATATTCTTCGAAAAACATAATTCGCTGTTGCGGAAATGATAGAGGAAACTTGTTAGCCCCTGCTTGCCTAGGCTGCTTTGGGATTACCGACGAAGCTGCGGCAGCCTTTGCCTTATTCTGTTTGGCTTTCAGGGCAAGGAGCGCCCGTCGTTCGGGCGAAAGCTGCTCGATGCGATCAATCGTTTTACTCATAGTGCGCCTCCTTCAAAGGCAGGGGATGACTTCCGAGCTGGCGCTGCACCAGCCACTGCGATAACAGTGAACGCTTGCCTGCTGATAGTGACTGATTGATCTCATCCAGGCGATGATCAGGCGCGGTCACTGCGCTTCGCAAGGACTGCTGGCGCTGCGCTGCAACGTAATCAGCAATAAGCTGATCCGAGGCAATGGCGCAGTCGGGCTTGCCGATTACCGATTCCATGGCCGTGCAGGCCGCTGCCATCGTATCATGCTCCGCAATAACCCTTGCCAACTGGCGGCAGCGCTCTTTCACTGTGCTTGTCTGAATGCCTTTTATGGCATTTGCGATCAGCGCGGGCTCCCACTGAAGCGGCGGCAAATAATCACCTATGCCCAGATGCTTGATCCGCATTCCGTTATCTGGACGATCCGTATCGGCTGCGAGCGCCAGCTGCGGCACAGCGGCGGTCATGGCTCCCGTAATCGTACCGATTCCGCCGTGATGGATGACGCTGCTGATTAGCGGATATACACTGGCGAGCGGCAAAATCTTGTACCAGCGAATATGATCCGGCAGCTCGCCTTGAATGAATTCTTCATGCCTCGTAACAAGTATGGTTCGCTGCCCCAGCAGCTTGACGCCCTCGATTGCCGCTTGGTAGAAATTCGGCTTAATCATTTTCCCTGTCCCGCCCGTAATCAAGAGAGGCGGTTCGCCGGCGCGGATAAAATCTAGCAGGTCGTTTGGCAAAGGCTCATATTCGATCGCATCGGCCAGCGGAAATCCGACGGTATCCACCTTCAGCGCCCATTCTGGTGCTTCCACAGCAGCATCAAAGCTCTCATGCCAGAAACCGATGTTTTTTTTCACGGCGCCCATCCATGATGTCCAGCTTGAGACTGGCGTAAGTCCAAGATCGCTGCGAAAAGTGTTAATAAGTGATATCGCAAAGTCCAGTCCAAGCTCTTCCCAAATATGCAGCTGCGTCACATAGCTGGGCGCGAGTACGCCCGTGACGATTGGCACATGCATCATCTCAGATACGATCATGGCAACGAAGCCGTCACGCTCCTTGCAGATCAGCACGGAGTCCTCCGCTTGGCACAGCTCCGTCAGGATGTCATACTCCTGCTGGAATTTCTCTTTCGAATAATACTTGCGTTGGTAAGCTTCATAGAGGTCGGGCTTGTTCAGCGGATCCTCCATCATGTATAGATCCTTCATGATTTCGGTGTATTCCTCTGGTTTATCGATGCCGCGAAAAGCGATGCCGGACTTCTCGGCCAGCGGCGCAAATACGCCGTGAGTCACCAGGGTTGCCTGGTGTCCACGCCGGCGAAGTGCAGACGCTAACCGCAGAAACGGCAGTACATCTCCGTTCGTCATATGCGTGCTAAGAACGAAATTTGCCACGAATCGTCTCCTCCTGATCATCTACTGACTGTTACTTCAGCAGCGCCTCAATTTCCTCTTCCGACAGGTGCTCCATCTCGCTCAACAGCGCTTCGATCTCGGCATCGTCAGTCTCCGCAAGCAGATTGGCTTCAATAATTGACGCGAGGGCGCGAATCGTCGTTCCTTGTGTGAGCATATCCTTCAGCGATACCTTCACGCCGAAAACATGTCCACACCGGACAAGAATTTGAGTTGCGACGAGCGAATGGCCGCCCAAGTCGATGAAATCGTCGTCAAGCCCGAGCTGATCGAAACTGAAAAAACCTGACCAAATCACGGCAAGCTCCTTCTGGATATAGGTTTCCGGCGGAACATACGCCTGGCCAATCATCAGGCGTGACAGCGTCGGACTCGGCAGGAGCTTGCGGTCCGTCTTGCCGCTAGGGGTAAGTGGGAAGGCCTCCATCTCAACGAAATAAGAAGGGACCATATAGTCTGGCAAATGCTGCTGTAGATGGCTCCTCAGCTCGCTGATCGAGGGAGCGAACTCAGCATTTGGAATGAAATAGGCGGTAATGCGCTGGTCTCCGGGCTGATCCTCGCAGACAACCGTCACAGCTTGATTGACTCCTGGATGCTGTTCAAGCACCGTGCTAATTTCGCCCAGCTCGATACGGAAGCCCCGTACCTTCACCTGATCGTCGTTGCGGCCCAGACATTCCAGGTTTCCGTCCGTAAGCCAGCGCCCGAGATCTCCGGTATGGTACATCCGTGCCCCCGGTTCCTTGCTGTATGGATCGGGCACGAATCGCTCGGCCGTCAGGTCCGGTCTGCCGTAATAACCGCGCGCGAGCCCGATGCCACTGATGAAGAGCTCGCCAATCTCACCAGGTGCGACCGGTTCATAGCGGTCGTTTAATACGTACATAGCATTCTCAGGGATAGCCTTGCCAATTGGAATGACCGAACGGTTCAAGCTGCGATCGCTGGTCCAATTGGTAATGAATACCGCTGCCTCGGTCGGACCATACAAGTTGTGAAGCTGCGCGGACATCGTACGGCAGAACCGTTCGTTCAGCGCGGCAGACAACGGCTCCCCGCATAAGAAAACATGTTTCAGAAAGGGGAGGTCCTGAGCCTGCTCCGCACTCAAGAACGTCTGGAGCATCGTCGGAACGAATTGCACGAACGTAATACATTCGCGCTTGATGACCTCCCACATATATTCGTTGTCAAGGTGGCCTTTGGGCTTGGCCATGACAAGGCATGCTCCGCATATATGCGGCCAGAAAAATTCCCATACCGATACGTCGAAGCTGTATGGAGATTTCTGAAGAAGCTTATCATTTTCCTCCATTTCGAAAGTGTGCTGCAGCCAAAGAACCCGATTGCGAATGGCAGCGTGCGTATTCATTGCCCCCTTCGGCCTTCCCGTCGATCCGGAGGTATAGAACATGTAAGCCAGATGGCTCTCATGCAAGGCAATATTCGGGTTTCCCTCCTCATCTCCATATCCATCCAATGGCTCTGACTCGTCTAAAATCAATACATCACCGTCGAACCCAGCGAACTGTTCCGCAAATTGACGCTGCGTAATGATTCGTCTTACCTTGCTGTCCTGAATCATGTAGGCTAGCCGATCCTTCGGATAATCCGGATCCAGCGGCACGTAAGCGCCCCCTGCCTTTAGGACGCCGTACAGCGCGACGACCAGTTCAATCGAACGCTCCATGCAGATGCCTGCCAGCACGTCAGGACCGATACCGATCGCACGCAAGCGATACGCTAGCCGATTCGCGCGGCGGTTCAACTCGGCGTACGTTACTGACTTCTCCTCAAATCTAACAGCTTCACGACTAGGCGTACGTTCCGACTGCTGCTCGAATAACTGGTGAACCAAGCTTTTTGCTTGCATTCAATCACTCCTCATATGTAGTGACCATCACGATAATGCTAAAACATGTGCATAGAATATCCTACTTGAATATGGTAGAAAGCGCTAATGCTGGGATGACTTCTTTAACACTACTTTAACGCTAAAATGACCCTTTCCGGCAATCTCTCAAACATTAGCAAATTGCAGCGACACAACAAGAAGCCTCCGTGGATGGGAAGGCTTTAGAGGGTTTGTTTTATTTGTAAATATTGCATCTATTTTACAGTTCAGTCATTCCACATCCTCACAAAAACAGATGAACTCCAGATTCAAGAGGTCATCCGTCGGCTTGTTGTGTTCTTATTCTTATTGCTTTAAGTTAAAGAAGAAAAAAGTTTCATATCAAGCAGCCGTTTTATATCTATTAGGTGTCCCTTCACTTTATTCTTATTTTCTTTTTATTTTTTTCGATCTTATTTGTACAAATAAATATTTACTCCACCTTGCATTAGATGTTGACTCATAGAAAAAATACTGCTACTGTTTCAATGCAGACTTCCTCAGTCAGCACATTCCTCTCTTTTTTACTAGGATTAAGCGGATAATTCTCCACTTGTAATAGGGGCTCAGATGAAGGATGGGAAGTGATAAACAGTGAATGAAACAAATGCAATCTACCGTTCAGAGCGCCGTGATGCCGCCGAGAACCGCCAGCGTATTCTGGATGCGGCTAACAAGTTATTTCAGCTCCACGGCGTCGAGCAGGTCAGCATGAACCAGATCGCCGTCGAAGCGCAAATCGGAGCGGGAACCCTGTACCGGCGTTACCGCAACAAAAGTGATCTGTGCATGCATTTAATCAAAGACAACGTGACGGTGTTGTTTGAGGATATTGAGGAATACTTGCAGGAGAATGCCTACCGCCCGCCTTATGACCGATTGCGTGGGCTGCTTGCTGTGTTTATTCAGTTCAGAGAGAAAAATGCGCAGCTGCTTGCCGGTGTCGAGAATTCAGCTAATAATGTGCCGGACCCCAGAACGAAAAGTCCCATCTATGACAAATTTCATAAGCTGCTTCTTGGGCTGATTGAAGAATGGATAGCAGAAACCAACCAACCA
Organism: Paenibacillus sp. Leaf72; assembly: GCF_001422685.1. Classification (NCBI taxonomy): domain Bacteria; kingdom Bacillati; phylum Bacillota; class Bacilli; order Caryophanales; family Paenibacillaceae; genus Paenibacillus; species Paenibacillus sp. Leaf72. The sequence continues at coordinate 188,408 of NZ_LMLV01000031.1, forward strand.
CAGCCCCTCAGCTTATTCAAAACAGATATGCTTATGAACGCCCTCAGCAGCGATTCGTATCTGTTTCAAAAAAATGTGCGCGGCAACTCGCCCGACCGGATTTTGGAGCAGCTATGCCAGACATTTCTTTAATACATCACATTCATGAGAACAAGCCTAATTCATCGACGGCAATCTGCCGTTTGAATTAGGCTTGTTTTGAATGAAGCATGTTTTGTAGTCTTTTCCCTAAAAAACGACTGGCAGGGCAGCTAAACTCTGTGAGCTCAGCGCGAAATGCCAGGAGATGTCTTCCCGAGGAATGCTGAGCCGCAGGTTGGGCATCCGTCTCAGCAGCGTTTGAAATGCAATGTCTCCCTCTACACGAGCTAGTGGCGCGCCCAAGCAGGAATGGATGCCATGACCGAAAGCAAGATGGCGATTAATCGTACGAGTTATATCCAGTTCTTCTGCTTGTGCGAACGGGCATTCATCCCGGTTTGCAGATTTCAATAAAGGGATCAGCATATCTCCCTTTTTAATCTGCTGACCAGCAAGTACAATATCTTGCGTTGCAAAGCGAGGTCCCGACATGGTAGCTGGTCCATTGAAACGAAGCAGCTCTTCGAAGGCGGACGGAGCCAGACTAAGATCAGCTTTGAGCTTCTCCAGCTGCTCCGGATGATCTAACAGCATCAATGTTCCTGTGGCAATGAGATTTGAGGTCGTCTCATGGCCGGCAAAGATCAATAGGGTAATCATGGAGATCAACTCTGGCTGACTCAGCTTGTCCCCCTCTTCTTCGATGGCGATTAACTGGCTGATCAAGTCATCAGCTGGATGCTTGCGTTTGTCAGCAACAAGCTCCGCCGTGTATTCACCGAAAGCACGCAAATGTTCCTCTACTCCCGGTGCGCGCACACCAAGACCCAAACCATGTGAAATCGCTTTAGACCAGTCATGGATCTGCGAGCGGTCTGCTTCAGGTACCCCAAGCATATCGGATATTACGTGAATGGGTAAAGGATAGGCATAATCTTTGACAAGGTCCATCTCACCGCGAGCTTGCACCTTATCCAGCAATTCATCCGCAATCTTCTGCACACGCGGTCGAAGGCTTTCCATGTATTTGGGCGTGAAGGCTTTGGAGACCAGCCTGCGTAACCGCCGATGATCAGGATCATCGACAGATAGCATGGATTTTCCGGTGAAAAAGGTATCTGGAGCGGATGCATCTGCGTTTTCCATAAAGGCTTTTTTAAATTCGTTGCTGCCACCGATCGTTTCTGGGTCTACAGTGAAGTGGGCATGATCCTTAAGTACCTGAGACACTTCTTCCATTCGCGTGACCAACCATTGCTGGCGATCTGTGCCACCCATAGGCACAGTAATAGGAATAACAGCTCCCGTTTCACGCAGCTGCGCGAAAATCGGAAATGGGTTTTCAGGACTGTCACTACTAAACAGGCTAAGCGCTGCTTTTTCACATACACTATTATCGGAATAATTCATCTTAAACCATCCTTTCGCTACTGCCTTTTATTTTAATGAAAATGGGTTATATAAATGGAGACTTACGTTATCCTGCTCCCCTCCTTTTATTGAGATTAAGTGGATAGTTTTCCACATAATCTCTTCTTAAGATTAAACGGAGAACTCTCCTCTTGTCAACTTTAACCAAATACAAGCGTTTTCCCCCTACCCCTTGCTGCTCCCATACGGCTAAACAAAATAAGCAGCCTGAATTCGATTGTTCGAATCCAGGCTGCCCTGCTGCGCACTGATTACTTTTCAACTTTTAATTGGACTGTAAAGGTTGTGCCCTCTCCAGGTTCGCTCTTAACCGAAATGACACCGCCTATCAATTCAATTACGCGGAGCGAAAGAGCAAGACCGAGGCCATTCCCCTCCGCATGATGGGAAGGATCGCCTTGATAAAATTTATCAAAAATATGCTTCATCGTTTCCTCGTCCATCCCACAGCCTGTGTCTGATACCATGACCGTGATCGCATGTTCATCCGAAATTTGCTTTAGGGTGATCGTTCCCCCGGGAGATGTGAATTTTAAAGCATTGGAGAAAAGATTATGCCACACGATCTCCAACATACTTTCTTCAGCGCGAATGATGGCACGATCCTCTATATCGACCATAAATGCGATCTTTTTTTCTTCCCATGCATTTTCAAAGTATAGCGCGCAATCGCATAGCTGCCTGCACAGATCGTAGGGCTCGGCAACAGGCACAATCTCCTGATTTTCCAATTTGTTCAGCTTAAGGATGTTGACGACGAGTGTTGCTAGCTTATTGGTAGAAGAAATAATGGTAGCGGTATAATCCTTTCGCAGCTCCGGCAGCAAATCATCCTGCTGTAGTGCCGTAGCGTAACCGTGAATGACGGACAACGGTGTCTTGATTTCATGGGATACATTGGAAATAAAGTCGTTTTTCAGCGTTTCAATGCTGTTCAGTTCCTCCACCATCTTGTTGAAATCCTCGAACATCACATCCACATAGTTCTTCTTATCCGCTCTGTGTATAGGCTCGAGATAGACCGAAAAGTCTCCTTCTGATACCTGCTTGGCCGCCTCGCTGAGTTTTCGCATGGGCTTGTCAAAGGATTTGTACTTCTGCCTTGCGGTAACCAGGCAAAAAATAAGACTAACGATAATCCAATAGCCCGAGATTCCGAAAATGTATGGCCACGGCACGTGTTCTATTGGCCGATAAGCATCATAGATTAGCGCTTGTCCCGCAGTCAGCGTAGACAACACTAAATAAGTGACCACAAATTCTTTCCATGAAAAAAGCGGTGACTTCATTCTCGCATCTGGTTTCTGTTTCTTATTCATTGCAGCACTGCCTTGTAGCCTAGCCCATGCACGGTCATAATTTTGAAACCTTCACAGCAGGAAAACTTGTCCCGAAGCTTGACAATATATACGTCCACAGCGCGCAGGCTGGTTTGACTTTCAATGCCCCAGAACTCGTCCATAAGCTGGGCACGCGAAAAGGTATGTTTGGGATAGGAAAGCATTTTGTACAGGATGTTGAATTCTCGAACCGTCACGGGTACTTCCTTGCCATCTACTGTAGCGGTCATATCGTCTGCGTCCATCAGCAGGCTTCCTACCCTCAGTTTTTTTTCATGGGCAATATTCGCTCTTCGAAGCAGGGCACCCACCCGCAGAACCAGTTCATCCAAATCAATCGGTTTAACCATGTAATCGTCAATGCCGGCAAAAAAACCTTTTTGTTTGGAGGATATATCATCACGGGCAGTAACAAAAAGAATGGGAATGGTCTTATTGATCCCCCTTATTGTCTCTGCAAATTCAAAACCGTCGATCTCCGGCATCATAACATCGGAAATGAGAAGATCATAGATATGGTTATACATTAAATCATAAGCTTCACGTGGGTTCAGACAACCTTTAGCGTTGTAACCATTTTTGGACAAATAGGCGCAAAAAATTTGGTTAAGCTTTGTATCGTCCTCCACTACAAGTATATTGATCATAAAAACATCCTTTCTGACGCATTAGTATCATCATAATAGATAGTTGTTAAAAAATTGTTTAAGCTAAGCCGCGATATCAAGTAACATGAGGCCTGAATCGTTCTTATTTTCACGATTAATATCTCATAAACATTATTTTAACAACTTTGAAACATTATTATTGCATGATTAGGACATCCAATCGATCATTGGAATCTGTTGTAAGTATTTAGTCTATCCGATTACGACTTAACAGATGCGAAAAAGCGGTTGAGCGATTAACATTCATGAGGAGTGAAGTTACATGATGAAGGCAGCGATCTATTCTGGCAAAAATGACATTCGAGTTGAAGAAAAAGCGATTCCTGTTGTAGGCCCAAAGGATGTTCTCGTAAGAAATCTGCGTGGCGGCATATGCGGTACAGATATTAATATTGTCAAAGTCGGTGCAGGCAATATGGGGATTACTCTTGGTTCGGAATTTGGACATGAAATGGTCGGCGATGTTGTGGAAATAGGGTCCGAAGTTTCTTCCCAGATTGAAATGGGAATGCGTGTAGGCATTAATCCGATTACAGCCAAAAAAGTCGGGAGGCGCAAATCGCTGGAGTGTTCCGGATTTTCACAGTATGTCTTAATAGAAGAAGCTGAACTTAACTATAACTTATATGAAATAGATAAAAGTGTTCCAGTGGAGGTAGCTTCACTGATCGAGCCGATGAGCGTCGGACGACATGGTGCTTTCAGCGCAAACCCGCAGCCTGAAGATCGGATTGTCGTTATGGGTGGAGGTCCTATCGGTCTTCTCGCAGCTGCCAGCTTGATTGCTGAAGGTATGAAGCACGTGTGTGTGGCCGACATTGACGAATGGCGATTGTCCAAAGCCGCTGGATTAGGGGCATTGACCGTCAATACGGCTGAAACGACACTTGAGGAGGGATTGGCTGGACATTTTGGCACCGTGAACGTATATGGTGTTGAAGTACCCAACGTAGACGTATTTATAGATGCGGCGGGTGCTCCCGTTTTGTTTGAAGCCATCATGAAAATCGTGAAGCCTAAAGCCAGAATTTCAATTATTGCAGTTTATAAAACCGATGTGCCGATTAGCTTGCAGCAGGTCATGTCCAAAGAAGTACAGCTTAAAGGCTCCAGCGGGTATACACATGAGGATTTTTCCAAGGTGGTCCAGCATCTTTCAAGCTTTAAAAATGAGCTGTCCACCCTTATTACGCAGGTTTATAAGCTTGATGATATTCAGGAAGCCTTTACTAAAGCCATTGAAGCTAAAGGTACGGTTAAAGTGGTTGTCGATTTAACATAAAATCTATCATGTAATCACTGAAGCTTTTCCTTTGAGAAGCCAGTGTAAATACAAGACAAGCTCTTGTCCTTTATTGGGACAAGAGCTTGTCTTATTCAAGGAACGTATCTCACCCCCTGCTCCAGTTAGGAAAGTTCCAATCCTGCCATTTGAAACTGTGAGAACGATCGGATTTAAAAAAACGTTCGAATATACGCTTCTGATCCTGTAGAGAAATGCCAATGCACACGTCGGATATGCGAGCGATTACATTTTTGACATCTTGTTTGATTCTGACTTTACTAAAGCGCCATCCATCTCGAATACTCGACCTTTGTTCTACAGTTTTTTTACAAAAAGCAAAGTCGGCATTATAGATTCATTGACTGGATATGCTCTTTTGTCTCTGCCGTTCCTAGATGCCCTATTGTATTGTATATTTCTTTGAGATAGTAATCATATCCGTCATTCTCGAGATCGTGATGATATGGAATTCCTGGAATGGAGTTTCTTAACAAACTTTCGTTATCGAAATTTTCCATTTCTTCAAACAAATACAACAACTGTTGCAATTCCTCCGACGTTGCTTCGATTTCGAATTCGTATGAGGCATCTCCTTGCCTAGTCATTATAGTTTTGGATTGAACTGAAACATAATATTTTTGCTTCTCCATGCGCGTGCCCTCCTCTTATGACTCCTTCAGGAATATCCATATCATTGCAAGCACGATCGTTATCACAGGGGCGATTACATATATCATGAAGATTGGATTCGCGATGATCGGATGCTTGACCGTTGTTAAACTTACATCCTTGTCTAGGGTCGTATTTTTCACTTGCAGCTTTCGGGAAACCATGATTGATCCGAACACCCCGTAAACACAAGCCACTATTCCTAAAATCGCTAACAAAATATACAATTTGCTAGTCCCCTTTCCTAAAATCTTTGCCACCTTATTTTGTTTCCTTAGATATTTTTTATTCATTTTATGTTAGACAACAAAATTTTGATTTTTTGTCGGCTAAATCGAGTTATTGATACCGATGCTTTCCAAATGAGAGTCCTGCTTTTAAAAAAAGCCCTTGCCCCAGCTAGGGACAAGAGCTTAAGACATTGAGTGAATTCTCCTGCAACTGCGGCTTGGACAATCCGAATTATGTGTAGTGCGACGATGACCCCTCGGATTTACTTAAATCACTTCTCCGCTGAGCACTTTATTTACTTGTTCCATCGTTACAGTGGCAGGATTGTGCCCATTTAACATTCCGTAAGACTGGAATTAGTCTGCTTCATCATAAATTTGAAGATGGTAAGACTTGAGCTGATCATTCATAAACCTCAAGCCGGTAGCCAAGTCCGCGCACCGTCTCGATGCGAAATTCCGGTGTAGTCCCGAACCGTTCGCGCAGACGCTTAATATGTACGTCTATTGTTCGATCATCCCCAGCGTAATTGATCCCCCAAATTTGATCGATCAACTGCTCGCGCGTATACACTTGCCCGGGAGTTCCAGCAAGCTTATACAGCAATTCGAACTCCTTGAGCGGCAAAGTGAGCGACTCGCTCCCTCTCATCACCTTATAGGACTGCCGATCAAGAATGACGTTGCCGAACTGGATCGTCTGCGTAGAGCCAATCCGGTATCGTTTCAGCAATGCCCTAACCCGTGCCGTCAACTCCAACGGATCGAATGGTTTCGTCAAATAATCGTCCGTCCCTAGCTCGAACCCCTTCACTTTCTCCCATGTTTCGCCTCGTGCGGTCAGCATAAGCAGCGGCAGATCAGGATTGGCTCTTCTGAGCTCCTTGCATAACGTCCAGCCATCCATAATCGGCATCATAATATCGAGTACAACAAGATCGACATGCGTCGAAGCGTAGACGTCCAGAGCTTCCTTGCCGTCCGCAGCTTCAACTGTTGCGAATCCGTCGTTGCGTAGAAATAAACAGACAAGTTCGCGAATGTTCGCATCGTCGTCAGCAACCAGTATTGTAAGCATTCGGTCCCTCTTTTCCTATTTTCCATCTCTTATTGAAGTAACCATTATACTACAACTAAATGGGGATTGTCCTATTCTTCCTGCATCATGATGCTAGGAAATTGACGATATTTTTGAGGCATAGCTTGAGTAACAAGAAGGCTCGCGATACAGTACAAATGCCAAAAAGAAGATGGCCCGAACCAGGGCGATCTCCTTTATTTGTCTAGCGCTTAGCCAAAGCCAATATTTCTTCTGCAACAAGCTCCGGCTGGTATTGATGAATGTAGTGCTCGGTGTCTTTAACAACGATTTGCTTCGGCTGCAAGGACCAGGATGTAAACGCTGCTTGGGTTTTGGTCCACAGCTCTTCGCTCGCCCCTAAATAATCAGCCGTCAATATTGTAAGCGGAAAAGGAAACGGCTGTTTCGCATCCAATACGACCTTTGCATTAGCCTGTGAACGCAGCAGCTCGTCCTCTATATTGGCATTTTCAAGCTTAAGCAACGATGCTGTATGATCAATCTTCTTTAAGTCATCGGACACAAACTTCAATCCGTTGCGAGCAGCAAGCGAGCTTTCGATAACGCTGTCGGATTGAAATAGTAATCGAATCACACCCGTTTTGATCAGGAGCTTACTGAGGGTGCTACTTACTGGCTTTTCAGAATCGTTGTAATAATATTCCGGACTTCCGCCATCCAGCATCACAATTCCTTGAACTTCGTCTGGGTATTTCTGTGCATATCGAATGGTTTCCAGCGATCCCAACGAATGTGCCACAAGCAGATAAGGCGGCTTTTGACCAGATGTCTCCAGCAATTCGTGAATTTCATCCGTTATCGTATCGATATCACGCTTCTTATCTGTTGTATCACTATAGCCATAGCCAAATCTGTCGTAAACGGCGAATTTCACATGAGGTGCGAGCCTCTCATATAGTGGAGAAAAATCTACATAGGGATTGGCGGTGCCCCAGCCGGAGGCAAACACAACGGTTACATCCCCTTGGCCGCCCGTATATACATGCATATTTTCCCCATGCACCTTGTAAAGCTTACCGCTAGGTGTGTAAGATTTCAAATCATTTCGGATGCTTGCTTGTTCATATACGGCTCCTGCTCCCAATAGCACAACGATAGCAAGCAAACCAAAAGCTACTGTCTTCCCTAACCGTCTAACCCATTTTCTCATCTGTCCCACTCCCCTTATCGTAGTCACATTATAGCGGTTCAATCTTATGTAAGAGAAAACTCTATCTTAATTCCAGCTTAATTGTTTATTCTGCTAACCTGCCATACGATCCAACTAGCTATTCTTCTTCAAAAAATAAGCTGTGGCCGCCGCAGAATCATGCTCTGCAGCGGCCACAGCCTGGTTACCTACATTTATTTTTTAGTGATACACCGTTGTTTCCCCATGTCGCTGACTGTCATCTGGCTGCAGCGACATAGCAGCAGCATTTTCTTTGTCTCTAAACTTATGTTTATACTGTTCAAAATCCCATTGTTCTAAAAACTTCTCCGCCGCCACTTGACCTGACAATAATAACGATTGCCTATCGTTTTGCGTTAAATCAAACTTTGTCGTCGTTACCGTTCCGGTTGGTATAAAAATCGATCGCTCTTCCGAATGTTCATCCACATGCCGCTGATCATGAGCCTGCAGCATCGTTTTAAATATAGCTTTGAGCATCGACACTGGACCATTAATGTTCTGGGATTGCGCATAAGTGCGTTTTTCCGATAAACGAAAACCAAAAGTTGGCCACCGCGGAATTCCTTGCACATCAAACAGCCAAATTGGATAGTTACTGAGCATGCCGCCATCAAGCATGTAATAGGGCTTCTTATTAATTGCGGTTTGCCACAAGTACGGCTGAAAAAAGAAAGGAAGCGTAGTACTCATTCTTACAGCCGCCGCTATCGGAAAAGCAGCAGCTGATAAACCATAGTGGGGCAAATCATTAGGAAACACAACGATTTTTCCATTGCTTATGTTTGATGCAAGGATGGACAGCTTCCCTTCGGGAAGATCTCCGAACGTTTCAATTCCCTTTCTCTTTAACCACTCCGTCATAATCTGCTCCAAAATATGGTTGCTATAAATACCGGATTTCACCATCAAAGGAATCGTCTTGTTCAAAATGGGCAAGTTGTTCATTCCTGTACGCCCGAGTAATTTTACGTAATCTAGAGACTGCATCAGTTGTTTAATTTCGGAACTCGTGTAATCACAGGCTAATAAAGCCGCGACTATCGCTCCAGCTGAAGTTCCCGCCAGCTTGTTCCACGTATAGCCCTTAGCCTCCATAGCTTCAATTGCGCCTACAAAAGCGATGCCCTTCACGCCACCGCCTTCAAAAACAGCATCGGCCTTCATTTTCAGCAATCTCCTCCTGTGCATATTTCTGCTTATAGGAGTATTTTGCTTCTTCGCATTTTGTTTTATGCCTGAAATTATGAATCCTTATGATGGTCCAAAATAAGCTGGCCAACCCGGTTCAGCAGCTCCAGTCGGCCTATGGCCGTATAGGAATAGTTATAGTTATCGACATTCGAAATTTTATAGATGTTGCCTTTTTGGACCGCTGTTATATTGTTCCATACGTTGCTGTCCTCCATTTTATTTTCATCATTTTCCATTAAAAGCATATGATCTGGATTGATCGCGGACAAGCCCTTCAAGCTGATTTGCTTGCCGCCCCAATCCTCGGGATCAGGTATGCCCTTCGTACGTTTCAAGCCTAGATCTTTGTAGATAAGCTCCGCCGATCCCGTAGTAGAGTAAACAACGATGTTGTTCGGATACGTTTCAACCATCCCGAAGGATTCATCCTTGATGACCGGCGCTAGCTTTTCTTTCCATTCCGTTGCTGCTGCATCATAACCGGCTATCCATTGCTTCATTTTTTCCTCTTCATTAAATAGCTCGGCCAAGAAGCTGAACCGCTCTCTCCATTCATAATAGGCATGCGGAATAATAATGGTAGGAGCAATCTGGCTAAGCTGCTCATACATTTCCGTATTAAACGTGGCTCCCAAAATAATCAAATCCGGATCTGCGGCTGTGACCAGCTCAATATTGATAGGCTCTGCATACCAGTCCAGATTAATCGTATCCTTGCTCATCCGGTCTTTAATGGTCGGCGACAGCTCGCTTTGATTGCCGTAATCTGCATTTGCAGTAGCAATAGGTTCTATGCCAAGCAGCAGCAGCTCCTCGGTTGCTCCAGAAAGATCAGCAATGCGCTGAGGCTTGAGCGGAATAACAACCTCTTCTCCATTCGGGTTTTTCACCGTTTTCGTTGTTTTTGCCGCTTCGTTGCTTGCCGTCGTTTCAGGCTGGCTAGTCGCCCCCGTCCCATTCGCTGGCTAGCTGCCACAGCCCGCCAATATGATCATACAACTTAACACCAACATCACAACTGCCTTTTTCATCGTTGTTTCTCCTCTCAAAATGTATAAGCTAGATTTTTAGCCAGCTGTCTTAGCTCAGGTTTTAACCTGCCAGCCCTCGACCTGCTGCTGCAAATGCCATAAACGGGAGTAAATACCTTGTCCGCCCAGCAGCTGGTCATGTGTTCCTTCCTCGACCAAACGCCCTTGATCGAGCACGATAATGTTATCTGCGTTTTGAATCGTCTTTAAGCGATGGGCGATCAATATCACCGTTTTATCCGCTACCAGCGCATTAATTGCTAGCTGGACAGCCGCTTCATTTTCAGGATCAAGAGAAGCGGTAGCCTCATCGAGTAAAATAATAGAAGCGTTCTTCAGTAGCGCGCGTGCAATCGATATCCGCTGTTTTTCACCGCCTGACAGCGTTGATCCGCCTTCCCCAACTGGCGTGTTGTAGCCTTGCGGCAGTCTGGAAATAAAATCATGACAGCATGCACGCTTTGCTGCTGCTTCAATCTCCGCTTGACTGGCATTCATTTTTCCAATCCGAATATTGTTTCCGATCGTATCTTGAAACAAATAAACATCCTGAAAGACGATAGAAATGTGCTGCAGCAGTTTTTCAGGAGCAATCGAGCGGATTGATTGCTCGCCGATGCGAATCGTCCCCGCCTGAATGTCCCAAAATCTCGCGATTAGACGAGTAATGGTGCTTTTCCCGCTCCCCGATGCCCCAACAAGCGCCGTAATCGTCTTTGGCTTAATCGTAAAGGATACGCCGCTGAGCACAGGCGTCTTCGCCTCATACCCGAAGGTCACCTGGTCAAAAATAATGCTGGGATGAGCCTCCGCAATATTTGCGCTCCCCTCCAGCGTCTGCTCCTGCTGCACATCCATAATGCGCTGGGCACTGTAGGCGGAATAACGCATTTCTCCGTAATTCATCAGCACAATCGTCAAAGGCTCAAAGATTTTCGTTCCGACGAGCAGAAACAGCAGAAAGACAGGCAAAGACAAGCTGCCGCCGACAAGCAAATAACTGCCGGTCCAAATCATTAGCGTCATTCCCGATCGGGCAAGCAGCATCGCCCCCATAATCATCGGTCCCATAATCGCTTCCAGCCGGATTGATGCTTGTTTTAGTCGGTCAAACGAAAGGCGCAGCCGCTCAAAGCGTTCGCCGCCCAAATGATGAGCTTTAATTTCACGAATGCCCGTCAAATATTCCTGAAGACGGCTGGCCGCCTCATTTTTAGCTTGCACGTGGTTTTCGCTCAGCCGTGCTTGAAGCCTATCCGTCAGCCACAATAACAGCGCGCCAAGCGGAACGGCGATAAACATCGCCAGCGCCATTCGATAGTCCAGCCATATAAGACTGGTTAGCGCCATAATGGGCAGCACGACAGCGCTGATGAGCTGCGGCACATTGTGAGAAATCGTATGCTCCACCTGTCCATAATCACTCAAAATAAGATTCGTCAAGTCCCCAGGATCACGTTTGCCAAAAAAAACGAGCGATAGATGGCGAATATGCTCTGCCAGCTTTAATCGCCCTGATGCAGCGAGGCTGTAGGCCGCCCGGTACGTTTTATCGTAAAGGGAAGCGTAAGCTGCATATTCCACAAGCAGCCAAGCGAACAGTACTATGCACACGACCCACATGCGGTTCGTATTCAGGCCAAGCTCTGGCTGCGCAAACGACATGTAAATCGTATTAAAAAGATCTACAAGCAGCGCGGCAGGAATGATTTTCGCGATGCCATCCAAAATAGCAGCAATAGCAGACGGCCATAAGCTTTTAGGCGAACCGCCGGAAATGTTATAAAAGTAGTTTCTCACAGCTGAGGCTCCCCTCCTCTAACGCCCAGTTTCCATGAAGCCGCGCTTTGATGGGCCAGCCACATTTGCTCATACAGCCCCTGTTTCTTGAGCAGCTGTTCATGGGTGCCTTGTTCGACAATTTTGCCTTGCTGGACGACTAGAATCTGCTGAGCCGAACGGATGGTGGAGAGGCGATGGGCGATAATGATGACCGTTTTGCCTTTCACCAGTTGGGCGATGCCCTGCTGGATGTTGTATTCATTTTCAGCATCGGCATAGGCTGTTGCTTCATCGAGTACGAGTATCGGGGCGCGCTTAAGCAAGGCTCGGGCAATCGCAATGCGCTGAGCCTCACCGCCGGATAAATACGTACCGCCTTGTCCAATTTTGGTAGCGTAGCCTTGATCCAGCTTCTCGATAAATTCATGGCAGCAGGCCGTTTTTGCAGCTGCTTGCACTTCATCCCTGGTGGCCGCCTTGTTGCCCATCCGAATATTTTCCTCAATCGTATCGTAAAAGAGGTGTACATCCTGAAAAACGAAGGATACGAGCTCCATCAGCTTGTCTGTTCCAATATCGCGAATGGGAATACCGCCAATCGAAATGGTGCCCTCCTGCACCTCCCAAAATCGCAGCAGCAAGCTCGCAATGGTTGATTTCCCTCCGCCTGATGGACCCACTAGGGCAGTGAGCTCGCCAGCATGCGCTACAAAATTTACATTTTGCAGGACTGGCTTAAAATCTTTGCTTTCCGTCTGCTCATAAGCGAAGGACACGTCTTGAAAGGCAATATCGTAATGATGAGGCATTTGGGGCGACGCCGGCTCTAGAGCGAGCTTCTCGGCAAATACAGCCTCAATCCGCTTATGTCCCTCGACAATTTCACGCAGCCCGCTTCCTAGATGCATTAGCTTCAGCAGCGGTGCCGATAGGCTTGGCGTAACGATGAGGAACAAAATAAACGTAATGGCGAAGGACTGGCTGCCTGCTTGACCGCTGAACAGCAATAGGCCGATCGGCACGACGAATGTAAACAGCGAAATAATGATGACAAAAAAGAGGCTGTACGACGTCTTGCAGATATCTGTAATTTTCAAAGAAACATCGCGGTATTTCATAAAGGCTTGCTTGAACGTCAGAAATGAATTTGCGGTGATGCCGAACACTTTGACTGCGGGCATTCCCCGCACATATTCAATCCCCGTTGCATTCATCTCTTCAATCGCATACTGAAATTCACGGTACGCCTCTTTGCCAGCCTCACTGCCGAACAATCTGGTTTGCAGCCACACGCCTGCGGCAATTGGGAGCAGTAATACGAGTGCCATTCGGTAATCCAGCCAAAACAAATAACCGATTAACACGATTGGAATGACGATTGCGCTAATGAGATCGGGCAGCTGATGGGCAATAAACTTTTCAATCTTTTCCACGCTAACCTCAATAATCTTCTTGAGCTCTCCCGTTGCCGTTTTCGTATGGTATCCCATCGGCACTTTCGCCACATGCTCTGCAAGCCGCACCCGAAGCTCATAAAGAATGTTGAAAGCGGCAATATGTGAGCACAATCCCCCTACATACATTGCTGCAAGCATGGCAAGCAAGGAGACAAAAGCGACGATTCCCCAATGGATGAGCAGCTCTTTGTTCATATTGGCCGGCTGCTGCGCATGAATGAGCAGCTCCTGGACGATTTTATATACCGCAATAAACGGTACAATTTGCAGTAGGCTCGAAAGGGTCGAGAATATGCTGGCTGTTACTAACAGCCCTTTCCGCTCGCCGGCAATTTGAACTAAACCGGATATTTCAGATTTCGTCTTCATTTCACTCCGTCCCAACATAATTGATATTAAAAATCATTCTCATACATAAAGCGCGATGTATAAGCTAATATCGCATATATTGGGTTTGGGCTGATACCCAAATCGGGAGTAAAAGGTTCCATAAGCGGATTTTTAGCGGCGGTTTCCTTTTAGCGGATAGAATTTGAAATATTCAGAGGGGTTGATCCCGTATTTTCGTTTGAATTGTTCTGAAAAATGACTTGCTTTGCTAAAGCCGACGGCTGCCGCCGCCGCGGTAATATTCAGCTTCCCTTCCTCAAGCAAGCGATAGGCTTCGTCTAATCTTCGATTAATAATATAAGCATGGACAGGCAGGCCGAACAGCAGCTTGAAGCCTTTTTTGAGCTTAAATTCATTCAAGCAAACGAGCTTGCTCAATGCTTCCAAGCTAGGAGGCGTTACTAATTGCGCATCGACGATTTGTTTGGCACGGTGCAGGCTGTCAACATCGGTGCGGGATAGTCCTGACAAGCTTGGCTGTGGTTGCTTCTGCAAAATCGCTTTATTGAAATAAACGGCAAGCAGCTCAAGCACCTTCCCGCTTAAATAAAGCTGTTTAATCGCTCCCTGATAATTGCAGTGGAAAATATGTTGCGTAATTCGCTTCATCTCCGGCGTCATCGAGGAATGATGAAAAGGCTCGCGATTTTCTGTCAATATGGATGAAATTTTATGCAGCGGCAGCTGCTGTAAAGCGCCAATCTCCGTTAGGCGATCCAGCTTGAGAGTTACCCCACGAATATGCTGATTGACGTTAAACTGGCAGCTGCTGCTTGTGGGAAGATGTCCGAAGGCTGAAACCTCCCCGTGCTCCAGCTGATATTCTTTTCCAAGCTCTTCTACATTCCATTGAAGCCTTTCCCCAAGACAAAAGCTTAGTTTTAAGCTGTTGTTCCGCTCCAGGCTTTGCAAGGAAGTAGCCTTATGGAATGAGGCGTCACATATGACAAGCTCCATGGACGAATGAATCTGATTGAGCTGCCAGTAACCGCGTCCAAGCTGTTCCGGCATATGTATCCTCTGTTCTGAGGAGCTGGAACGATACAGCTGGTTCAAATTATCCGCTAAAGTGCAGTTTCGATTAACCGTATTGGCAATTTCATACCATCTTTCTGCTGCTGATTCCATTCATCGGGCCCCTCTCCCACGGCTGGTGTCGAAATTCTATAGATGTTCTTTAATCTAAGGCAGGAATATGATCGATCCAATGCACAAATTTTTGCAAATAAGCCTGCAAATATTCCTTCGTCTTCTCATCCGTTAGGCGATGCTGCTCCGCATCTACTTTCGTGTGAACTTGTGAAATAAGCAGCTTCTGAAAAGGAAGCACCTGCGCCTGGACGGACTCTAGGATATGTCGGGTTTGTAGCTGGGCATGAACGGTACCCATGCCGCCCGGCGTTGCGCCAATGAGGCCAAATGGTTTTCTGCGCAGCACGGAGCCGCGAGATGGCCTGGACGCCCAGTCAATTGCATTTTTGAGCACGCCCGGAATGCCGGAATTGTACTCTGGCGATACAATTATAACGCCATCCACTGCTTGAATAGCCGCCTTAAACGCCTGTACCGCCTCTGGTCCGTCTCCCGCCTCCAAATCTTCATTAAACAAAGGAAGCTCCTTAAGCTCAATCCACTTAAATACGATAGAAGCATCCAACTCGCTCAGCGTTTGCGCCACCATTCGATTATATGAATTTTTTCGCAAGCTTCCTACGATCAGTCCAATTGTTTTTGCCATTTTAATAAGCCCCTTTCATCGTTACGCTTGATTCCATTATTAGCTTAAGTACCATTTTACTTGCTTTCCATAAAATTGCCTAGCTATTGCTTTCAAATTACGCCCTGCTTTGATCGAATAATATAGCCAATTTTAGCCACAATAACTATGTGATCCGTACGAAAATGACAAGCTTTAGCAAAAGGAGCTGCAGAAAAATGCTCAAGAGCAAGGTAAACACGACGCGCGACCTTTATAATGAGCTAGTGACCGAGCTTGGCAACAGCTCAGATTTATCAACGAGAAACTGCTTAATCGGCGAGGAGCGTATTTCTGCCTCCGTCATTTGGATTGATGGACTCGTTAGCAAGCAAAATTTAAATGCCGATGTCATTTCGCCACTTATTTCAGGAACCCAGCAGCTTAAGCTTCTTCATCAAAGCGAGCCTCCTCATGAGCTCCTTTGCAGCTATATACTGACAGCGAATCATGTGAAAATGGTCAATACCTCTGATGAATGCGTGCCTTTGCTTGTTAGCGGCTGGACGATTATTTTAGTAGAGGACAGCGAAGGAGCCATTGCTGTCAATACGCAAGGTCTTGAAACCCGCAGCATTGATGAACCAGCTTCGTCCAGTGTCATCCGCGGGCCGCGAGATGGCTTCGTAGAATCTTTAAGCGTTAACATTTCGCTCATTCGCAGGCGTATTCGCGACAAGGCTTTTCGTGTGGAGACGCTGACGGTTGGCAATCTGTCGCATACCAAAATAGCGATGGTCTATATCCATGACCGGGCAGACAAGGAAACCGTTGACGAAATACGCAAACGGCTGCAGTCGATCGATATCGATGCGGTATTGGAGTCCCACTATATTGAAGAAATTATTAAAGACAGCCCGACCTCCTTTTTCCCGACGGTATACAGTACCGAGCGGCCTGATGATGTGGCTGGCATTATATTGGATGGGCGTGTAGCTATTGTGGTCGACGGCACTCCATTTGTGCTCGCCCTGCCTTGTACGCTGTTTCATTTGCTCAAGACGACCGAGGATTTATATTTGGCTTACCCTGTGGCTACTTTCATTCGGTGGATTCGTTATGCCGGTTTTTTCATTACGCTGCTGCTGCCCTCTACCTATGTCGGCATTTTGACTTACCACCCGGAAATGGTTCCCCCACAGCTGCTAAGCAGCATATTGTCTGCACGAGATGGTGTTCCTTTCCCCGTCTTGATGGAGGCGCTGATTATGGAAGTCATTTTTGAGGGGCTGCGCGAGGCCAGCATTCGAATGCCGCGGTCTATCGGATCTGCCATCAGTATTGTTGGAGCGCTCGTTATTGGCGAATCCGCAGTACAAGCAGGTATAATCTCTTCCCCATCGGTCATGATTGTTGCCGGCACAGCGATTGCCTCGTTCACGATACCTTCGATTTCTCTGTCGGGAACGATTCGCATGCTGCGGTTTTTCATGCTGCTGCTCGCTTCGCTATTAGGGCTTTACGGCATTATTATTGGGCTATTTATGCTGGGAGTTCAGCTTGCCTCCATTCAATCGGTGGGTTTGCCCTATTTATCGCCATTCGCTCCGTTTAAGAAAAAAGAAGCCGAGAAAGCTATATTTCGTGTTCCTTGGTTTACACTTCGCAATAAACGTTAAAATTGAAGTCCAAGCTGAAACGGCTGCCCTCCGTCCTTTGGCGGCGCCGCGCGTTTCAATCCGAGAAATAGAGAGAAAGGATGGAAAAATCATATCCTTTCCTATATTTTAAAAAAGGGGGACTACTATGTGTTTCTCCACCTTAGTAAATATGCCTGTTTCCTTAGTATGCTGCTGCTGCTTAGCGGCTGCTGGAGCCAAATCAATTTTGATCAATTGACCGTTGTTTCAGCCATTGGTTTGGATGTAAATAAACAGGGGCAGCTCCAGGTTACCGTCCAGCTCGTGAATCCGACACTTCCCGTTGCCGCTGGTGGAGGCGGACAGCAGCGCAGAGCGATTGCCACATATTCGGCAAGCGGGTTAACAGTTGAAGATGCACTTGAGACGATTCGCAAGCAGGCGAAGAAAAGCCTCTTTTTCTCCCAGACGAAGGTTCTTCTCATTGGAGAACGTTTAGCCAGACAAGGCTTGGATCATAAGATGGATTTCTTCTGGCGGGAGCCGAATCAGAATTTCAACTGCTGGGTGATGGTTTCACGGCGTCCTGTCAAGGAAGTGCTGACTGATTCCAAAGAGCTGCAAGCTGTAGCCGCCGACGAATGGAAAGCTTATTTTAAAAATAAAACCTACAAGCCGACAAGCGGCGGCATCCAGCTTTATCAATTTTTGCCTAGACTGGAGCAGTCAAGCTTTCAAGTAGCAGTGCCTGGATTGCTTCAGGTTGACAATTCAGGCTCTAAGGATATCGTGATGGAAATTACGGACCTTGCTGTCTTTCGCAATAATCTGATGGTAGGCTGGCTGAACAGCGAGGAAACGCAGGTTGTAAGCTGGTTGACCCAGCTATCCGCGCAGGGCTTGTTCCAAATGACTACCGAGGATAAGAAATCAATCATGTTTGATTTGAAGAACATCCATATTGCTATGAAGCCAACATTTGAAAACGGACAGTTGCAAATGAACGTACGTATGAAGTCCAAAGCTTCCATTAAGACGTCCACCGATACGCTGGATTTGACGGATAAGAAGACGACAGACTTAATCAAATCAGAGCTGAGCAACGCGATTACGGCATCCATAGAGAAAACCCTGTATAAGCTCTTTCGCTCCTACAAGAGCGACGCTGTCGGTTTTGGAGAAACGATCCATCGCAAAGCCCCAAAAAGCTGGGAAACGCTGAAAGATGGCTGGAACGAGGAGCTTGCTAATATTAAGGTGCAGAGCAGCATTTCGATTGAGATTGTAAAATCCGGCTTGCTAATTGACAGCAATATAAAAAAGGATGATGCACAGTGAAAAAGAGTCTAATTTCATCGGGTGAATTCTTTTTCATCATTTTTGTATCGATTACCTCGCTCACGTTTTTCTCGGTTCCGAGCCTGCTGATCGCTAAGGTTAAGCAGGATTTGTGGCTGTCGATGGCTTTGGGCGCTTTAATCGATATTTATGTTGCTATTCTGCTTTATCGGCTGGGCAGATTGTACGCTGGCCAATCGTTAATTCAATATACACGCTCCATTTTAGGAAAAGCGGGCAAGGTTGTCGGCCTCATTTTCCTGCTGTTTTTTCTCGGAGTGATGGTTACGGCGATGTGGATTTATTGTGATTTTTTGTCTCGGACGCTTATGCCTGAGACGCCTCGCCTGGTCTTCTCGATCTCGATGACGATATGTGCCGGGCTGGCTGCCATAAAAGGTGTGGAGGCGATTGCAAGACTGAGCCAAATTATTGGCGTCATTATTTTGTTAACCTCCATTGTTTTATTTACCAGCTCCATTCCTTATATCCAGCTGCACTATCTGCTCCCGCCCTTTGAGTACGGCATTTTTCCCGCCATAAAAGGTGCCATCTATCCCGGCAGCTGGTTTGGCATTTGCATAATGATGGGGATGCTGATGCCGCATATCAAACAACAAAAGAGCATTTTAAAAATGAAGGTTTACGCCGTTGTGCTTGGCACTTCGATCATGACAATTTATTTATTGTACAGCATAGTGGTGATGGGACCCGTGATGGCAGCGCATTTTGAAAATCCAATCTATATCCTGTCGAGAATTACTCAGTTTATTATTTTCGAGAGGATCGAGGTGCTGCTGCTGCTCATCTTCATTTCCGGATCGTTCATTACCATCTCAACCTTGTATTACGCGATTACGGAAGGAACTGCGCAGTGGCTTGGGTTGAAGTCACATAAACCATGGGTATATGTATTCGGTGCCGTACTTGTGTTGAGCCCTATGTTTCCGTACAGCAATGAAGGCAGCATGGTTGATCGTTATTTAAGCTATTGGTTTCCGCTCGTATCGCTCATTATTGAAGGAGGCTTAATGACGTTCATTTTTATTTGGGCTATGATTAAAAATAGGGCGAGCCGCTCCTCTTCTTGAGCGATTCACCCTTAAGTCAAACATGATCCAATGTTATACATGAATGGAGCTTGTAGAGTGCCTAATGATCAGCTCGGGCTCCAAAACAATGCGCTCTGCTTTTGCGGCAGCTGATTTGTCCTGCAACGTTTCTACCAGCAAATCAACAACCTTTTTCCCCATCGCTTCAATAGGCTGGGCAATCGTCGTTAGCGGCGGGTCACTGACCGAGGCTAAAATCGTATTATCAAAGCCGATAACCGATACATCACGTGGAATACGAAGCTTAAGCTCCTTCGCTGCTTGCAGCGCGCCGATGGCGAGCAGCTCATTACAACAGAACAATGCGGTTGGCCGCTCCGTGAGCTTCAGCAGTTCCAGCGCTTTGCGCTTGCCGTCCTCCAGCGTATAGTCGCAAAACTTGACGGAAGCATCGGACCAGGGCAGCCCCGCTGCTTCGACGACACTTCTAAATCCGCTAACCCGCTCGCGGCTGCTGCTGACCTTCATATGTTCGGCAAGCACCGCGACCCGGTGATGCCCTTCCTCAAGCAAATGCCGAGCGCCAAGCGCTCCTCCTTTAAAATCCTCCACGATGACCGTATGCACGGCCAGGGCAGGCATGTCCCGCGCAATGAGCGCTACAGCGATGGACTGTGTCAGCAGCGGCTTAATAATATCTTCGTTATCGATTCCGGTACCGATAATGATGCCGTCCACGCTTTTTTGCCGCAGCAGCGACAAATAACGCTCTACCCGCTCGTCTTTATTGTCCGTGCTGCATATGACGAGGCTGTAGCCTAATCGGCGGCTCTGATCCTCAACGGCGCGGGCAATTTCGGCGAAAAAGGGGTTGGATATGTCTGGAACGAGCAGGCCAAGTGTATACGTCCGCTTCCCGGTAAGCGCGGAAGCGATTACACTAGGCTGGTAGTTAAGCCGCTCCATAATGCGCATCACTTCATTTCGCCGCTCTTCGCTGATTTTCCCTTTGCCGTTAATGACTTGGGAGACCGTCGCAATGGAGACGCCCGCTTCTCTGGCGATATCATAAATAGTAGCTTTCATAAACGACCTCCGTTACTTTTGAACTGGTAGACTTATTATGTATCACAGCATGTTATCTTGCAATGAAATTGGTGTAATTGGCTTAAAATGATAGAAACCAGCCTCCGCAAAACGAAAGCTGGTTTCTACTATTAGTTGTTGCCCTTGTAAAACGGCGCTGCTTTCTAGGCTTTAGCCGTATCTTCAGCAGGCTTCGTCATAATCCAGGCATGGTCCGGATCATTATGAAATTTCCAAATGCGGGTAGGTCCAGCCATCACGTTTAAATAATACACCTCATAGCCAGGAGGCGCACTTACAGGGTGGTAGCCGCGCGGCACGAGAACCGCTTCCCCATTGCGAATGACAAGCGTCTCGTCAAGCGAACGGTCATCCGTATACACACGTTGAATGGCGAAGCCCTGCTCAGGCTCTACGCGAAAATAATACGTTTCCTCCAGCAGCGATTCGTCCGGCAGCGCATCCCGGTCATGCTTATGCGGCGGGTAGCTGGACCAGTGTCCGCTTGGCGTAAACACTTCAACGACAAGCAGGCTGTCCGCCGGCGCTGTTTCTGGCAAAATATTATGGATTTGCCGCTCCAAATTGCCATATCCGCGCTGCTCTACACCTACAGCATCCGGGGCAATCAGTCTCGCTTGATGCTGGCCTTGGCCAGGAGCAGAGCAAATGGCGATATCCAGCGCAGTTACGGCTTCAATTTGATAAAAATCATCATTGGGCACGTAAACCGAATATGGCGGAATTTTCTCAAATACGCTCATCCGCTGGCCGATATTGCTCCACTCTTCTTTCTGAGTGCGCACATCCGCGCGTCCGCTCAGCAGCACGAGGCATACTTCATTTTCAGCCGTATTCTGCTTAAGCTGCTCGCCCGGCTCCAGATGGACGATGCGAAAACCAACATACTCCCATCCTGCGCTTTGCGGCGTTATGTTCATGAGCTCGCCCTGCTCGCCCGGAGCAGCGCTTGGTTTTACGATTAAATCAGACACTTGCGCACACAACCTTTCTTGTATCCGTCTACTTACGTAAGCTCGTGCAGCTCGCTTAGCTTCACTGGCCGTCTAAGCTTTACTGACAGCTTCGCCGCTCTTGCAATCCGCTCGGCTTGCAGCGCATCGTGACCATCGACCTTTACCTTCTTATCCAGCAGCAGCGCTTCGATAAACAACTGGGTTTCCTCTACATAAGCAGCATTGTAACGTTCAAGGAAGAAGTGCAGCGGCTTATCCCGCACAATGCCCTCGGCTGTGCTAATTTCCGCTGTATTCGGGTGATCATTCGTTGCGGCGGCACTGCCCTTGGAGCCGAATACCTCGACACGCTGATCGTAGCCATATACGGCTTGACGGCTGTTGTCGATTACGCCAAGCGCCCCGTTTTGAAAGCGCAGCGTCACAATCGCAGTATCGAGATCATCGCATTCCGCGAATACAGGATCAATGAGAACATTGCCTTGCGCGAAAACTTCCTCAACCTCGCTGCCTGCCAAAAATCTGGCCATATCAAAATCATGAATCATCATATCCATGAAAATACCGCCGGACACCTTGATGTAATCTTTATGAGGCGGGTTCGGATCGCGCGACGTAATTTTTATAATATGCGTCTCGCCAATCGTTCCCTGTTCCACATGCTCGCGAATCCGTTTAAAGTTGTGGTCAAAGCGGCGGTTAAAGCCGATTTGCAGCTTTACGCCCGCTTTCTGTACCGCTTCGACTGCTTCCTCTGTTTGTGAAAGCGTCATGCTGACCGGTTTCTCGCAAAAAATATGCTTGCCTGCTTCCGCAGCTTGTTTAATAAGCGGCACATGTGTATCTGTTGAAGAGCAAATGAAAATGGCGTCAATTGCTGGGTCTGCGATAAGCGCAGCGCTGTCTTTCGTAACGGTAGCGATGCCGCGTTCAGCAGCCCATGCTTCCAGCTCCGCGTTTGCGAACAAATCGCTGATTGCGGCAATTTCCACCTGCGGGAGCCGCAGCAAGTTGTCGGCATGGATTTTTCCGATGCGGCCTGCGCCGATAATGCCGATTTTAATTTTTTGTACCATTTTGATTGGTCTCCTTTATGCGATTATCCGTTTTTCAATAAGCTACCTATCAGGCTACCAACGAGCGGTCACCATTTTTTTGCGCGTATAAAATTCGACGCCATCTGTGCCGTTGGCATGCAGATCGCCGTAGAATGATTTTTTCCAGCCAGAGAAAGGGAAGAACGCCATTGGCGCTGGTACGCCAAGGTTGACGCCGAGCATGCCCGCTTCAATCGTTTCGCGGAATGTACGGACGTTGCTGCCATCCTTCGTGAACAGGCAGGCGCCATTTGCAAAATCCGACGCATTAGCAAGCTCAATCGCTTCTTCCAGCGTCGCAACCCGTGCAATCGCCAGTACCGGAGCGAAAATCTCATCTTTCCAGATCGTCATTTCCTTCTGTACGCCGTCAAACAAGGTCGGGCCGACAAAATAGCCCTTCGCATCTGCCGCAGCCGCAGCATCTTTGCGTCCGTCGCGCAGCAGCTTTGCGCCTTCCTGCTCGCCGATTTCAATATAGCGAAGCGTCCGCTCTTTATGTGGTCCACGAATGACCGGACCGAGGAAAATACCTTCCCCCAAACCGTTGCCAATCGTTAGCGAATCCGCTGTTTGCAGAAGCTTGGCTACGAGTTTGTCAGCCACGTCACCGACAGCGACGACAACCGCACAAGCCATGCAGCGCTCGCCTGCCGAGCCGAAGGCAGCGTTCGTAATTTCTTTAACCGTCAGATCAAGGTCGGCATCCGGCATAACGATGGAATGGTTTTTCGCGCCAGCGAGCGCTTGAACGCGTTTGCCTTCCGCCGTTCCTGTGCGATAGACATACTCCGCTACCGGCTGCGAGCCAACGAAGGAAATGCCTTTTACATCGGGATGCTTCAGCAAGCCGTTAACGACATCATGCGCACCATGAACGATGTTCAGCACGCCAGCCGGAAGACCCGCTTCCTGGAAAAGCTCAGCAAGACGATTCGCAAGCAGCGGCGTCCGCTCCGATGGCTTGAGCACGAACGTATTGCCGCAGGCGATCGCAAGCGGGAACATCCAGCATGGCACCATCATAGGGAAGTTAAACGGTGTAATACCGCCGATTACGCCAATCGGATAGCGGTACATGCCAGATTCTAGTCCAGTCGCAATGTCAGGAAGCTGCTTGCCCATCATCAAATTAGGCGCACCCGCCGCAAATTCGACGCATTCAATGCCGCGCAGCACTTCGCCATAAGCTTCGGCGTAGCTTTTGCCGTTTTCTTTCGTTACAAGCTGTGCCAGCTCTTCCCAGTGATCAACGAGCAGCTGCTGGTATTTGAACAATACGCGTGCCCGTTTCGGTACAGGTGTGCGGCTCCATGAAGTGAATGCTTCCTTCGAATTGGCTACAGCCTGCTCCACATCTTCCTTCGAAGATAGCGGCACATAAGCCAGCACCTCTTCCGTTGCCGGATTGTAAACGGCTTCTGTCTGCTGTGATACGGAGGCTACCCATTTTCCACCAATCCAATTGCTTAATGTTGCTGTCATATCCACTCAATCCTCTCTGTTTTAAAATTAAATGATGATTTCGCCGCGGTTGCAGCGGTCAATATAGTCTTGAACCTGCTCGGCGGACGGCATAGCGTCAGAGCAGCTGTGGCTGGAAATGACGATACATGCAGCGGCGCTGCCGAACTCCATGCTTTTCTCAATCGACCAGCCCTGCATGCTGCCGTACAAAAAGCCTGCCGCATACGAATCGCCTGCTCCGAACGTTTTAATGACTTTGGCAGGGAAGCTTTTGGCCCGGTGCGAAGCGCCATCCTTCGTGTAAGCAATGGAGCCGTCCTTGCCATGCTTGATTATGACAATTTGTGCGGCATAATTAAACCATTTCGCTGCGGTCACATGGTCATCACGCTCCGGATTAGGCTCGAATGTTTCCATATTGTCAAATTCTTCTCTAGTACCCATAATAATATCGCATTTTTCAGCAGCCAGGTTGTAATAGATCGCCGTTTCCTCCGGCGAGTTCCACGTATATGGACGGTAGTCAAGATCAAAGGCAATAACGACGCCATGCTTGCGGGCATAATCGATGGCCAGGAACACCGCTTCGCGTGAAGGGTTTTGCGCCAGCGCCGTACCCGAGATAAGGAGCATTTTAGACTGGGCAATCAGCTCTTCGCTAACCTCCTGCGGCTTAAGCAACAGGTCAGCGACGTTGTCGCGGTACATTAAGATGCTGCATTCCGACGGACTTTTAATTTCGGTAAAAGCAAGCCCTGTCACTGCACCGCTGTCATCCGTAACGACGCCCGAGGTGGCAATTTGATTATTTTCCAAATACGTCGTAATAAAACGGCCCATTTGGTCATCGGCAACCTTGCCGATAAACGATGTTTTCATCCCGAGACGGGACATGCCAATCGCAATATTCGCCGGAGAGCCTCCAACGTATTTGGTAAACGTCATGGTCTCTTCCATCGGGCGATTAACTTCATTCGCGTTCAGATCGATGCACAAGCGGCCAATGGCCGTAAAATCCAGCGGCTTCGCTGCGTCATAAGTGATATAAGCCATTCGAGGGCCCACCTCCTAAAGTTATTTAATGTTATGAAATACTTAATTAGATTTATTTAAAATATAAGCATGTATAAGTTTCACACGTATCATCTGCTTATATTTCACCTTCGAAACGGTAGCTTAGCCGCCAAAGGACGGTGACAGCCGTTTCACCTTAACGAAGTTAAGTAACCAATCGCTTTCTTCGCATATTCATAGGGATTATGAGTCGCAGGGTCCTGTTCGCCTTCAAGCATCGCCCAGCCGTTATAGCCGCGAGCCGTGAGCTCCTGAATAACTGGCGCAAAATCAAGGCAGCCGTCACCCGGCACCGTAAATACGCCTTTGCGAATACAAGTGACGAAATCGGCCTGCTCTGAGCGGGCTTCATCGAGTACTGACTGGCGAATATCTTTCAAATGAATATATGCGATGCGGTCATAATGTTTATTCAGCACATCCAGCGGCTTCGCTCCGCCATAATAAGCATGACCTGTATCAAACAACAGGTGCACATAGGCCGGGTCCGTCAGCTCCATCAGCTTGTCGATTTCCTCCGGCTGCTCAACTACGGTTCCGCCATGATGATGGTAAGCCAGCTTTAAGCCGTATTCAGCCGCTATTTTTCCGGCAGCGTTAAGGCCTGTCGCCAGCGACTGCCAGCCCGCTTCATCCAGCCGCAGCACTTCCGTCTCATTCGGCGTACGCCGCGGATCAAAATGCAGCGAGCCGCCAACCTCAGCCGTGCTAATGACCTTGCTCCCCATGCTTTGCAAAAACTCGGCATGCTTTCGGTAGCCCTCAAGCTCAGCCTCGCGGTAAGCGGGATCAGAGAACAGCACCGATTTCCACTGGGACACGAGCTGAATGCCTCGCTTGCCCAATTCCTCGCGCAATACGGCAGTGTCGGCCGGATATTTGCGCCCCATTTCCGTTCCGGTCAGCCCCAGCCGCTGAATATCATCCAAAATCTGCTCATAGGTCGTATCCGCCCCATGCTCCCGTACATCCTCGCCAACCCAGTTAATCGGGTGAATGCCGAGTGAAAATGTAAATGGCTTCATCGCTTACCCCAGCTCCTTATTCAAAAATAGGATCAACCTGTTACAGCTGCTTTGCCTTGCTGAGCTTTGCCTGCATCGCTTCATGCGCCTTGAGAACTTTGTCGCTCTCTGATACAGCAGGAACGCCAACATGCCACCAGGATTCATAGCCGCCGGAGTTCGTGCCCGGTAATACGCTAATTTCGATCAGCGTCGTGCGCTCTTCCTGTTTCGCCTGAAGCAAAGCCTCACGCAGCTCCTCCGCATTGGTTGCTTTGTATGCACTGGCCCCAAGACTGCGGGCATGGGCAGCAAAATCAATCGGCAGCGGCTGTCCGGTATATCTGCCTGTGCTCGCTTCGCGGTAGCGGAACTCATTGCCGAAGCCATCACTGCCATGCTCGCGCTGCAAGTTATGAATACACTGGAACCCATGATTGTCAAAAAGCAATATCGTAAACTTGCGCTGTTCCTGCAAGCTCGTCACCAGCTCGGAATGCAGCATCAAGTAGCTGCCATCGCCAACCATCGCATACACCTCGCGCTGCGGCTCGGCGAGTGCTGCTCCGAAAGCGCCGCTAACTTCGTAGCCCATGCAGGAAAAACCATATTCCATATGATATGTTTTCGGCTCGGTCGAACGCCATAAGCGGTGCAAATCGCCGGGCAGGCTTCCGGCAGCGCCAACGACGACGGAAGACGAATCAATCGTTTCATTAATAACGCCGAGCGCGCGGGTTTGGGAGAAGCCGCCTTCATGCTCTTCCTTATAAAGACGATCAACCTCTGCATCCCAAGCCGCTTTGCGCTGCGCCACTTCCGCATCGGTGTAGCTGCTCTTGTAATTCGCTGCTTGCAGCGCACTTTGCAGCGCTTGCAAACCAGTGCGGGCATCGGCAATTACCGCTTCACCGCCCAGCTTCGCTGCGTCAGCGCCATTTAAGTTAATGTTGATAAACTGCACATCCGGGTTCGCGTATGCGGACTTGGAGGCGGTTGTAAAATCCGAGTAGCGCGTGCCGACGCCAATAACCAGATCAGCCTGTTTGGCCCATTCATTCGCTGCCAGCGCGCCGGTGACGCCAATGGCTCCTGCATACAGCGGATGGCGCCAATCGAATGCGCTTTTTCCGGCCTGCGTTTCCGTAACCGGAATGCCGAAAGCTTCGGCGAAGGCTTGCAGCTCGGAGGTCGCAGACGCATACAAGACGCCGCCTCCTGCTACGATAAGCGGATGCTTGCTCGCTGCAATGCGCTCTGCTGCACGGGCTACCGCATCTTTCGTCGGTTCGCGGCGGTCAACATAATGCACGCGTTTTGCAAAGAAGCTTTCTGGATAGTCATAAGCCTCCGCCTGCACATCCTGCGGCAGCGCGAGCGTAACCGCTCCAGTCTCTGCCGGATCTGTGAGCACGCGCATCGCTTGCAGCGCTGCGGTAATCAGCTGCTCTGGACGAACGATGCGGTCCCAGTAACGGCTGACGGCCTTGAAGGAATCCGTAGCCGAAAGGGTATAGTCGCTGCTTACCTCAAGCTGTTGCAGCACCGGGTCCGGCTGGCGCGAAGCGAAGTTATCGCCGGGCAGCAGCAGCACCGGAATGCGATTAACGGTCGCTGTTGCCGCAGCCGTTACCATGTTCAGGGCACCTGGGCCTATCGAGGTCGTGCAGGCATAAATCTGCTTGCGGTTACGCTGCTTGGCGAAGGCTGCTGCTGTATGCACCATGCCCTGCTCGTTTTTGCCTTGAATAAAGGTCAGGCTGCCTGCGCTTCTTTCCAGCGCCTCTCCCATGCCGGTCACATTGCCATGACCGAAGATGCCGAATACCCCTTCAACGAACTTCGTTTCCTCGCCATCTACCGAAATGTATTGCTGATCCAGAAACCGCAGCAGCGCTTGCGCCATCGTCAGTCGAATCGTCGTCATGCCCATTTCCTCCTATCGCAAATGTATGATTTTATCCTTTTCACCACAGTTATAATAAGTTTGCTTCTGCTCGTTCTATGCTTTGGATTAAGCGCTTAACTCACCAGAGGAATGGCGCCTAATGTTTTAGATTAAGCGCTTCTCCCATAGGCTACTACAACATAGAGCCGCTGACAAGTTTTTTCTTTTGGCCTTGCTTTTACCACATCTTATTTTGCGTTATCGTCGTTTGTTTGCGTTTGCAAATGCCGCTTCAGCTTGGCAACTTCTGTGCCGGCAAGCATCATAATGCCAATGCCGTGATTGTCGTTGACAACCGTCCGCAAATCCTGATCATAATAATCCGCTGTGAAAGCGTAGCGCGAGCCGCTGCATACGCCATGCACATTGCCCTGCCGGTCAATGGCGTAACGCGTCAAGCCATCCCATGCACGGAACGCAGCATTCGTGATAGCGGCTGGCTGCTTCACCCAGCCGAAGCGAACGCCCCGAGCGAAGCCATAAGCAAACATTGCCGTGCAGGACGCCTCCAAATAAGTATCTGGACGATTGACTACCTGATGCCATAAGCCGCGATCTGATTGACGAGCGGCATAGCCTTCGCATAGCTCATTAAAGAAGTCCAGCAGTTCATCGCGCAGCTCATGAGCCGCAGGCAAAGCTTCCAGCACTTCTGTCAGTGAAAAAATCGTCCAGCCATTGCCCCGCCCCCAAGGGATGCCTGTCGCCCTGTCATATTTAAAATCATACACATGGGACATTAGCTTCTCACCGGGCATAAACAAATAGTTTTTGAAGCGCAAAAATTGCTTCGCCGCTTCATCCAGCGCCTCCCGATTGCCCGTTAAGCGAGCATAGCGGCACAGAAATGGCGTACTCATGTACAAATCATCGGCCCACATCGTATTGGCAGCATACTCGCCCTCGCAGGTGCGATAAAATGCGCCATCGGGCTTGCGCTCCAGCTTATTTAGCATAAAATCAGCGATGCGCTCGGCAATTGGCTCTACGCTTGCAGTAGCGAGCCCTTGTCTAGACTCCAGCATAGCCGAGCCGAATGAGCCGCAATTATCGAGCATTTTCATCATGACGAGCTGCTGATTAATGGCTGGGAACCCATATTGCTCACGATCCCAGAAGGAATAGTCGTACATTTCCGTACATGCCTCAACATGCTGAGTCGCATAGCTGACGATATCTGGACGATCCAGAAAACGACCGGTTTGCAGCAAGCCGTATATCGTGACGCCAAGCGGATAATCCCACCGCGCATAATTGGATACCGTACCGACTGTCCATTTATTGCTTAGCATGGCATTTTCGTAATAAGGACGTACCCAAGTGTTCGGTTGGTCGAGCTGCCAGTAGGTGTGCAACATCTGTCCCTGCTGAACAGGCTGCGATGCCTTGTTTAGAGCATATAGGCAATCCGTGCGAACAAGCTGCTCCCATGTAGGGTTAGCCGCCCCAGCTTCAAACGGCCCGACATATAGCCATTGTCCTGCTCCCGAACCATGCACTTGCTGCGGCAGGCTCATTGTGACAGCGCTGCCATCATTGGCGTTAGCCGCCGTCAGCTCAAAGCCCCAAGACTGCTGGCCGCACACGCTGCGAGCTACGAAATGATGCTTGCCAGCTTCCAGCAAAAGCTCAATGCGAAACGATCCTGCCGCTGTGCTTTCACCTACCTGTTTTCCTTCAAGCCACAAGGTAAGCTCGCCAGAGGACTCGCCTTCAAGCACGACTGCTTGTTTCCCAGGCAGCGGCTGATACAATGTCGTCCACGCATAGGCAGCTTTGCCATGCTGCTCTCCGAAAATCCGCTCCAGCTGGCCAAGGCTGCGCTCCTCCTCTGTCCAATCGATAACCGGCAGCCAGTCCAGACCCGGCTCCTGCTGCTGTGATCCCATTAAATCCGGCTGCGCCACTTCTACCCGCTTGCCGGCCTCAAGGGCTGAATCAACCGGCTGCGAGAAAATCCATCCCGACTGCCCATAACGCTCCTCGAATGGTGCACGAACATTCATGATCCTTACTTTGGCCTCGTCGGAGCCGATTTGACAGCCGAAGCCCGCTGGCGTGCAAGTCATCGACAGCCATAAGCTGTTCCAGCCCTTTGCAAATACTAGACTCAGCTTAACCGTTGCATCCGGGCTAATTTCCTCTATTACATTCGAACGAAAAACTAGCTCGCCATTGAAATACAGTCTCACAGGACCAAGGCAGCGTACATTAATATCCAAGCTGCGCTCCTCATCGCTCCATACGAGCCCTGCTCCATAGCTCAGCTGCCCAGGTTTTGCCTCAGGAAACCGTGAAGCAAGATCCAGCTCATACAGTCCCTCTGCATTTTGCAAAACGCCATTTTTGTTGAAAGCGCGGAAAATAAATCCTGCCTGCGGATTCGCACCCACATAACGGTCGGCCAGCAGCTTCAAAATAGCGGTATCTTTGTCGCCAAAACGATGCTGTGCACTTTCCTCTGCTTGAAAATAAATCGACATCGAATGATCACAAATCCTTTCCATGGCGTAGCTTGCTATCCGTTAATCTATTTTATGAAAAAGCGATTAGGTATAGCGCTTAACTTGGTGAAAATGAACCGCGCTTGCAATCGCCAATGAACGGGCAATTTACATGACGCGGTATTGAAATTTAAACCTTATGCAGCCATTATAGCTGAAAGCGCTTCATTCTGTCATCTCTTTTTTTAAAAAAAACGCCGCTATTTTTTGCTCAGGCTATTTATTCATTCGCTTGAACAATAAAATCGACCATTGAACGGGCCGTCACGCGGCTATCCTGCTCTGTTCCGCCCGTGCTTGCACCTGCGTTGAAATCTCCCAGTTCATGCGGTATAAACGTGACCGTTTTCACCGTGCCTGGCAGCAAATCAAAGAAATTATCACTGAAGCGGCCTTCACGCTCACATGTCAGCCAGACGCCTTTGGCCAGCGTATTCGTCTCCAGCGTCCACTGTGCAACGCCGTTGTGCTCGGACTCTGTTATTTTGAGCTCGGCCTGTGCCAGCGTAATGTCCTTCATTGCCTCAAAATAATGCAGCTCGCTTGCCAGAGTGTGGCCATCTGCTTCATCCAGCAGCTCTGCCAGCAATACGCTTGCCGCGGTGTCGGCAGCTCCAAGCAGCTCGGAGCGCTGAAGCGTCAGCACATTAGCCGCAGTATTTGCTGTTACGCGGACAGGAGTACTTTGCTCGCCCAGCAGCTCACCGCTAAAGCTGTACAGGCGCAGGCGCAGCTGGCCTCGTACGGGAACAAGCTGATCGGATACGATGTGGAAGCTGATTTCCCCTGTTTCCTTGCGATCGTCTACCGACAGCAGGCAGTCTGCGAAGCTTCGTGCTGCATAATATTGCAGCGCCTTCCAGCGACCGTAATAATCCATGCCCGCCCAGGAGGCTACAGGCCAGCAATCATTCATCTGCCAATACAAGGAGCCCATGCAATACGGCTTGCGGCGGCGATGTGCTTCAATAGCCGTTTTCATCGCCTCTGCCTGCAATATTTGGCTCATATACAAAAACGAAGGGAAATCCTTCGGCTCGGACATATACATCTCCATATATTGCTTAATGAGTCGGTTGCCGGCGCCATTTTTCTGATGGGCGAGCATGACTGTGGATTCCAGCTCCATATCCGCCTCTTCCGCATAGCTGCGCACCGATTTGTATTCCGGGAACGACTGGAAGCCATATTCGCTCATGAAGCGCCCGACGTAGCGATTATAGTTTTCGAATGGCTCTACATTATGCCAGACGCCCCAATAATGAATATCTCCGCTAATCGAGGAAGAATCCGAGTGCTGCGTAAGGTCGCCGGTCAAATCAACCATTGGCGAGGAAGGCCAATAATCGATTCCTACCGTCAAGGACGCTACAGCTTCTGGCAAAATGCGATGGAAAATCGCCTCATAGTCTGCCCATAGTTTCGTTTGCTGCTCCTGCGTGTACGATTTTTTCCAGCCCCAGCCGCCATCTGGAATATAATGCGACCATGCGGTATCGATTTCATTATTGCCGCACCATAGGGCGATCGACGGATGATTGCGCAGACGCCTAATGTTATCTTCAGCTTCCAGCTGCACGCTGCGCAGAAACGCTTCGTCACCCGGATACATGCTGCATGCAAACATGAAATCCTGCCACACGAGGAGGCCATATTGATCACACAACTCATAGAAGGCTTTTTCCTCGTAAAAGCCCCCGCCCCAGACACGAAGCATGTTCATATTTGATTGTACGGCGCTTACGATTTCATGTTTATAACGGTCGTAGCCGACTCTCGTCGTAAAGCTGTCATTTGGAATATGATTCGCGCCTTTGGCGAAAACCTGAACCCCATTCAGCTCCATATAAAAGGAAGTGCCGACATCGCCCTGCTGCCTAACGAGCCGGATTGTGCGAAGTCCCGTCGTTACCTTTTGCGAATCATATCGAACTTCGTTATTGCTATGCCAGCATTCGATCTGGAACGTGTACAGTTCCGGCTCGCCCAGACCTCTGCACCACCATAGGCGCGGATTTTCAACTTCAAACGGAATTTCAATCGTCTGTTTGCCTGCAGCTAAAGAAGCAGAATGCCCGCTGAACATGCCATTATCGGATGCTGCCAGCTTCAGCAGGACATCGCATTCGCGCTCAGCCTCCAGTTCAATGACGGCTGTAAGCTTCGCTAGCTCTGCCCGCACCTCATCCTGACGGATGTATACATCGGTAATCCGGACATAGGACCAGCCCTCCAAATATACGGGACGCCAAATACCGCTCGTTACGAAACGCGGGCCCCAGTCCCAGCCGTAGTGGTAGGGGGCTTTACGGGCAAATACGCTAATCTTCTTATCGTCAAGTCCGCCTACTTCGGATTGATCATTTGGTGCCGGCAGCGCATAACCAAGCTGAGCCAGCTTCGGCAAATCTTCTTTAATCGGCGAGCGGAACAAAATACGCAGCTCATTGTCGCCAGCTGTCAACCTGTCCGTAACATCAACTCTCCACGTACGAAACATATTATCTGCCGCCAGTACATGTGAACCATTCAAATACACATCCGCATATGTATCGAGGCCCTCGAACACGAGCTCCTGCTTCGCCCCAGCAAGCTGCTCCGGTGAAGGCTGAAAGCTCGATACGTATTCCCAGTCTTTTTTGTCCACCCACTGCGCGTCCTTCTCATTCGTTCCGTAAAAAGGATTTGTCAGCCGGCCATTTTGAATTAAATCCGTATGTACATAGCCTGGCACGGCAGCAGGCAGCCATTCTCCCTGCTCTTGTTCCTTAAATCTCCAATTCCCAATCGTCCATTGCTCTTTCATCGTATCCTCCTGAAAATGAAAAAAGTCAGCTAAACACATGAAACCTTACTCCGGGGACTGAGCCGCCGAAGCAAGGTTGCCATGCATTTTACCGCTAATTTAACACTAATAAATATATTGTTTATGACTTGTGTTGCTCTATTAAGATAAATCAGCTAGTGGAAGCTGCTATACTTAGTAGCCCAAAGCTGTTTTAGCTTCTTTCCATTTCGCATTCAGCTTGTCGAAAGCTGCTTGCAGATCGTCAGCAACCAGATACTCTTGTACATAGTTGCCAGTACCGATGCCGATTTGCGCTTTATTGGCAATTTCATTGAATTTTGGATCTGTAGCTTCGCTTTCCAGCAGTGTTGGGTTAGTTGCTTGGAACTCAGCCAATTGAGCAATTGTCGACTGTGCCGACTTGTCGATTGGCATGAATCCGGATTGCTCTACATAACCGGACTCTTTCACGAAGAAGTTGACCCAAGCTGTCGCAAGCTCTTTGTTTTTGCTGTCTTTGCTTACGCCAACCAAATAATCCGAACCAAGCGGTGCATTGTATTTGCCGCTATTGTCGTATGGAAGCGGGAAGAAGCCAATGTCGTCTGACGATGCGCCAGCGCCTACGATTTGTGGAATGACCCAGTTGCCAAGGAAGTACATAGCCGCTTTACCCGATGCAACCTCGCCTTTCGACATTTCCCAGTTGTTTGTCGACAGATCTTTTTCAACCCAGCCTTTTTCAATGAAAGTACGGCCGATATTGGCAAGAATACCCCAAGCGTTGTCCACTTTGAATGGTGCTTCATCTGTTACGAGCTTGGATACAAACTGCGGATCGCCCGCAACGTACCATGCAGAGCCGTCACCCCAGTTGCCCATTGGCCATTGTGCGCCATAGTTCATATAAAGTGGAATGATGCCTGCAGCTTTCAGCTTTTCCGCATCCGCATACAGCTCATCAAGCGTAGCTGGAACTTTATCGATGCCTGCTGCTGCAAAAGCTTTTTTGTTATACACGATCCCTTGCGTATTTACGCCGGTCGACAATCCATAACGTTTGCCATCGAACAGCGACAGGTCAGCGAAAAAAGTATTGGTGAAAAAATCATCCGGCAGCGGTTCAAAATATTTCGGATATTCCGAAACGGCAAGTCCAGCCGGAAGCATCAATACGTCGCCTGCTTCGCCCGTTGTTAGGCGAACTTGGATGTCTGTCGCATAGTTCGTCAAGCCTTCAAACTCAATTTCAGCTTTCGGATATTTTTCTTTAAAAGCTGCTGCGTATTTATCTAGCGTCCCATCGTTGAGAAAATCGGTACGATGCGTCAAAACTTTAATTTTGCCGCTCAGCTCGCTAGCTGCGCTTGCTTCCGGGCTTGCCGCGGAATCACTAGGGCTTGCCGAAGCAGAGGCTGCTGGAGCGCTTTCTGCCGGCGTATTATTGCCGCCGCAGGCAGCGAGAATGGAAGTCATCAATAAAATTGCGGAAGATAAAGCCAAGCTTTTTTTCATTTTGTTTCCCCCTGAGTCATATTTGGTATCGCTTACATCGTAATCATATACGCTATGAAAGCAAAATAATATGACGCTGTTTTGTTTTTATTGTCATGAATTATGCTAACAGCGTCATCGTTTGTTAGTTTGCTTAGCTGCGGCGCAGAAAAGCGTATTCCGCCTGCTCCATCAATTGGAGATTGCGGCTGATCAGCTCCGTGCGCTGCTCGACGCTTGCCCGGGACCGCAGATGATCCGGCGGCGTTTGCTTCACATAATCGACAAGCTGGTCGATACTCGTTGCAGCCACATGTACTCTTGTATCGGAGGAAGCATAATAAATGTACACTTCGCCGCCCGGAAGCTGGACAGCGCCATTACAAAATACGACATTGGATACATCGCCTATCCGTTCAATTCCCTCCGGGGCAAGCAAATGACCACCTGGTGCGTACGTAACTTTGCTCGGATCATTCAAATCCGTCATGAACGCATACAGGACGTAACGAAGTCCTGCCGCTGTATTGCGCACACCGTGAGCAATATGGAGCCAACCTTCAGCCGTTTTTAGCGGCGCTGGACCCTGTCCATTTTTCACTTCTTTAATCGTGTGGTAAAGCTTGCTGTCGACGATTGTTTCTTCGGCGATGACAGCTGGGTTCATGCTCTCTGACAAGCCCCAGCCGATGCCCCCGCCTGCGCCTGTGTTAATAAAGCCGTCCTGAGGGCGCGTATAAAAAGCATATTTGCCGTCGACAAATTCAGGATGCAGCACGACATTTCGCTGCTGTGGCGACGGAGAAGCAAGATCCGGCAGACGCTCCCAGGTGCGCAAATCCTTCGTGCGGGCAATGCCGCCTTGCGCAACCGCGCTTGACGTATCGCCAGCTGGCGCTTCCGGATCTTTGCGCTCGGTGCAGAACAACCCGTAAATCCAGCCGTCCTCATGCTTCACAAGCCGCATATCATACACGTTTATATCCGGATCTTCCGTTTCCGGCAGCAGTACGGGATAATCCCAGAAGCGGAAGCCTTCTGCCGGAGAGTCGCTTTCAGCAACTGCGAAAAAGGATTTGCGATCAGCACCCTCTACCCGAACCATCAAATAAAACTTCCCACCCAGCTCAATGGCTCCCGGATTGAAAGCGGCATTTACACCAATCCGCTCCATTAAATATGGATTAGTCTCCGGGTCCAAATCATAACGCCAGTACAGAGGCGTGTGCTCATTCGTAATAACGGGATGCTCGAATCTTGCAAATACACCATTGGACTGCTGAACTTGTTTATTAGGCGCATGAAGCAGCTGCTCATGCCGATCCGATATTGCTTTAAGCTGTTCCAACCATTGATTCATAAGGGCCTCCTTATTATTCATGTCTTATTTATGTCTGCTTTATTTTTGCGCATTAATTATTAATGCCATTAATCTTAATTCGTTCCAAGCGTTCGATAGCTTCAAAGCAAGCCCGGCTGTTATGGTACGGACATTTCCATGGATCGATTTTTGGATAGCTTGTGTCTGCCACACCTTCACGGGATACTTGCCAGTGCCATTCGCCTGTTTCCTTATCGGATACGCAAGCTGCAATGAACTGCCAGCTGCCCCAAGCGGCATTCAAATACCGCTCCTCCTGCGTCAGCTCATAAGCATTCAGAAACCCAACCATCGCTTCCGCCTGCGGCCACCAATCCTTCGCTGCATCCAGATGTCCGTCTCCGTCGGCTTCATTATAAACGCCGCCATCCACATCTACGCCCTCGGCAAGCGTCACGTGCGCCATTTGAATAGCAGCTTCCCGCACGCGTTCCTCAAGCGCTTTATCGCCCAGCACTTCAGCCGCCTCCCACAGCAGCCAGCTTCCTTCAATATCGTGGCCATACGAGACATGGCGGGATTTGGAGTTCCATGCATCATCAAAAAACAGCTTAAAGTGATGACTTTGCGGATCAATGATGTAATCCAAATGCAGCTCTATGAGCGTCTTCAGCTTGTCGCGAAGCCCTTCCGACTTCCATACCCGATACAAATTCGTATAAGCTTCCAGAACGTGCAAATGCGTGTTCATCGATTTCCGCTCATTGAGATCCTTGCCGCTGAGGCTCAAATCATCCGTTTCCTGCCAGTTTTGCGCCAGCGCTTCAATATAGCCCAGATGAACCGGATCAAAGGCATGCTTCTCCAGCAATCTGTAAATTTCCTCTGCCCACGGCAGCACGTCCTGCTTGCCAGTAGCCCGTACATATTCCGCTAGCGCATAAATAACGAAGGCCTGCCCATATACTTGCTTTTTCGTCTGAACCGGCTGCCCGTCCTTATCGACCATCCAATACAAACCGCCATACTCCTGATCGTGAAAATGTTCCCGCAGCGCACCCAAAGCCCGCTCTGCCAATTCCAAATAAGGCGCTTCCTTATAAATGCGGTACGCTGACGAGAATGACCACAAAATCCGTGCATTGAGCACGAGGCCCTTATCTGCATTTTCCGAAATGGACCCGTCGCTTGCCATATGTCCAATAAATCCGCCGTTCTTCTCATCTACCGCATGCTTCATCCAGAAGCCAAGAATTTGCTCGCGCACTTCCTCCGTCAGCGATTTTTGCCACTCTACAAAATCCAGCATGTTTTGCGTTCCTGTTACGTTGCTCATTTTTCTTTCGCCTCCCTAGCTTACTGGCTGTCCTTGTCCCTTGGCATAGTAAGCGCGGATGACCGCTGCCGAACGTTTGCCATACATGCAATAATCATCGTTGCGGGCAGCATCTTTCGCATCGTAAAGCTGAGCTGGCCAATCCCACAGCATGTAGCCGAGCATCCAATCGCGCTGGGCACAAGCAGCAAACATCGCTTCATAATAACGCTCCTGCTCGATTTCAGACGGCGCGCCTGGCAGCGACCAGTCATTCGGCTTTGCAGCCGAGCCATCACGGCTCGGACAGCCCGCTTCCATGAAGAAAAACGGCTTATTCCACTTCGCAATGCCCGCCTCTATACGATCAAGCTGCTCCTCGAATTGATCAATCGGATAATAGCCGCTGGACGAAATAATATCGACGGCATCCCACCAGCCCACTCGCTCTTCCTGATATTTATCGCAGTTATAAGTAATAGGTCCGCTGTATAGCGTCCGTACCAAGGCAATTAAATCGCGCCATTCCTGCTCGCGTTTGTCCGTCTGGACCATTTCACAGCCGATGCAAAACATTTCGCAGCCCTCTTCCTCGGCTATCGCTGCATAATAGGCAATGAATTTTCCGTAGGAAGCGAACCATTCCCCCCATCTCGGCTCCCCTGGCGTATCCTGGTCGAAGAAGCCGATATGTGCCCGCCAAGTGCCATTTCCAACATTGACTACTGGCTTGAGGCATACTTTAATGCCGTGCCTTTTCGCCTCGCGAATCGCCCAGCGTATTTCCTCATCACTAACCGTCGGCTCGCTCCAATATGGAATTTCCGTCGATTGCGGCGTATCTTGAACTGCTGCGAACGCAATCGCCGTCCAGTTAACGTTCAGCTTGGCCATTTCAGCGATGGAAGCCGCCGCCGCAGGCCCCGCCCACGTACCACGAACTCCCGTCCAGCCCCATGTCATTCCAAAAACCTGCTCATTCCACTGCTGCAAGTGTGCTTCCCCCTTCAATTCGCTAACCTTGTATTGGATCGCCCTGTTATTTGACCGCACCGCTCGTTACCCCGGCGAAAATAAACTTTTGCATCGAGAGGAAAATCGCTACCGTCGGAATGAAAATTATTAAAATGCCCGCGGATATCACGTTCAGCTGAGCGGCATTCGGCCCGACAAAGGCATAAATAGCCGTCGATACAACCTTTAGCTTCTGGCTTGGCATATACAGATAAGGCGTGTAAAAGTCATTGTAAATCGAGATCGTCTTCAAAATAACGAGCGTCGCTGTTGCTGGCCCGAGCAGCGGGAAAATAATCGAGCGATAAATTTTAAACAGTGAAGCGCCTTCCATCATTGCGCTTTCGTCCAAATCTTTCGGAATACTGTTGACGAATTGCAAATAGATGACGATTTGCAGCACGTCGGCTCCCAAATAAAGAATGATTGGCGCACCCATCGTGTTGTAAAGCGAGAAATACTTAATGACGCTAAATGTAGCAACCTGCGTCGTAACCATAGGAATGACTTGGGCCACGAGGTACATGCCCATAATTCCCTTTTTCAGCTTAAAATCAAATCTTCCCAGCGCGTACGCCACCATCGTGCCGAACATAATGTTGCCCGCTACAGCGATGACCAAAATGATCGCAATATTGCGGAAGCCAAGCCCGAGCTTGCCGATGTCGAACACCTTTTGAAAATTATCAAAATTCAAGAAGTTTGCTGGCAAAGCAAGGCCGGATTGATAATACTCGACCTGTGTCTTAAACGCCCCGGTTACAATGGAGTACAGTGGGAATAAGACGACGAACAGCGCAAGAACCAGCGTCACATATTTGAAAATTGTAAATAACGGTGAACCTTCTCTACTCTGCCCCATCCTCTATTCCCCTCCTTTGAACAAAAATTTGCGCTGAATAACGATAAAGAGCAGAACCATCAATAGCAGCACAACCGCCATCGCCGAGGCAAGGCCGAAGTTTTGATATTTAAATGCCGTATCCACCGTCTTAATGACGAAGGTTGACGTATCGTTCGCACCTAGCAGCATGACATAAGGAATATCGAATGCTTCAAGCGCTCCTGTCAGCGTTAAAATAAGCATGAGCTCCAGCACTTTGCGAATGCTTGGCAGCGTGATGAACCTGAACTTCTGCCAGCCCGATGCGCCATCGATCGAACCTGCTTCATACAAATCGTCTGGAATCGACTGCAAGGCGCCGATGAAAATAACCATGTTCAGCCCCATATACTTCCACATGGAGATGAAGGCAAGCGAGAAGTTGACCAAATGCTTATCGCCCAGCCAGCTTTGCTGCCATGATTCAAGTCCAATGGCCCCAAGGAGCGTGTTTAGCGAGCCGTATTCCACATGGTAAACGTTTTTGAACATAATGACCGTTGCTACGCTGTGCAGCACATAGGGCAGAAACAAAATGACCCGAAACCCATTGCGTCCCCTCAGCTTGCCAGTCAATATGACGGCAAAATACAAGGAAAAGACAACTTGTATTAAACCACCGATGAAATAATAAGCATTGTTTTTAAGTGCTCCGAATACTTCGGGCTTGGTGAAAATCTCCTTGTAGTTGTCGAGGCCAATAAAATTCATATCCCAGCCAAGACCGCTCCAATCCGTCAAGCTGTAATACAGCAAAGATACGGCCGGGTAATACGAGAAGGTCAGCGACAGTAGGACGGGAATTGTCAAAAACCCGAACAAAATTAAATATCGCTGCGTTTTGTAAGAGAACTGATGCATAAGGCCACCCTCGCTTTCTTTTAATGAACACCATTGTTAGCGTTTTCATCATTATAGGAGATGCCGGGCCCGATTATAATGGTCTTTGTTATGTTTTATTGTCTTCAATTTGGATAACGGGAACCTAACTTTCTTCACCTAACTTTATCGCGATATTCCTTCGGTGTTAGGCCGGTCATTTTTTTGAACACTTTAGTGAAATAAGCCGGATCGGCATACCCTACCCGCTCACCGACCATATACGTTTTCAGCCCCTGCTCCTGCCGCAGTAGCTGCTTTGCTGCCTCAATCCGTACAGAAATCATGTAGTCGGTAATCGTCTCGCCCGTCTCCGTCTTGAACAGCTTGCTTAAATAGCTTGGCGTCAAATATACAATATCCGCAAGGCGCTGCAGCTCAAGCTCCTCGGTAAAATGCTGCTGGATATACGATTTAACTTTATCTATAGCTCTATTATCCGATCGCGCGCTGCCTAGCAAGGCGCTAATTTCCTCCATGCCCGTCCGCATACTTTGGGCGAAAGCTTCCCAATTTTCGCTAGCTTCCGGGTCGATCGGCATATTCACCTGCCCATATGCAAGCTGAACGCTGCGTTTTTTCAGCTCCTCGGCAATGAGTGCTCTAATGCCAAAGCATGCCTCCTGCAGCTCCTTCCAGCAAATGCGCTGGGCGGCAGCCTCCTGCAGCCAGCTGTCAAATGCAGTCTGCGCCAAGGCGAAATCATTCATTTGCAGTGCCGGCAGCAGCTCCTTGCCCACAATATGCGTCAAACGCAGCAAATGATCAACAGGTGCAACACGGCTAACAGCGCCGGAGCACCAGCGCGGCTCCGTATTATACCAAGCATGCTGATAGGCGGAAAAAGCTTCGCTATAAGCATTTGTCAGCCAGCTGCTGCCGCGAAAAATGCTGCTAAAGCCTACTTTTGCACGCGTAAAGGCTGGCATTCGCTGAAGCAGTATAACAGCGAGCTCCCTGACGGTCTCGGCATGGTCGGAATCGTGAATGGCGATGAGGATAATCCGTCTGCCGCCTTCACCAGTAATAATCATTCGCTCACGCAGCCAGTCAGCCATAAACCGCTCCAACCGAACTTCGTCCAGCTCAGGGGAAGTCGTTAATAGCAGCACCGCGTAGTGATGGAGAAACAAGGGCAGCTGATCAAGCGTTCCGCACACATCCTCCACGACATAGGAAGGGAGCTGCTTCTCATCCGCGTAAAGCAGCAGGCTGATTAAATCGCCCGACTCCAGGCGGCTGCGGCTGCGCTCCTGCTTCACCTTGCTGTTCACCTTGGCGAGCAGGCGAATGAGCTCATCCAGGTTTACTGGCTTCAACAAATAATCCTCTGCTCCCTGCCGCAGCGATTCTCTGGCAAATTCGAAATCATTAAATCCGCTCAGCACAGCAAATTTAATATTTTTACCTAGCTTCTTTACTTTGGCAATGAGCTGGAGCCCTGTCATCTGCGGCATTTTTATATCCGTCAGCACAAAATCGGGAT
The DNA here is from genome assembly GCF_001422685.1 of Paenibacillus sp. Leaf72. NCBI lineage: Bacteria > Bacillati > Bacillota > Bacilli > Caryophanales > Paenibacillaceae > Paenibacillus > Paenibacillus sp. Leaf72. The sequence continues at coordinate 230,302 of NZ_LMLV01000031.1, forward strand.
TAAGATGATCCAGTTGGTCAAGCAGCTCCTGCCCGCTGCCAAATGCGCCAATAATTCGGTATTCCTCGCCTGCCTGCTCAATGAGCTTGCATAATCCCAGCCTAATTCGTTCCTCGTCGTCTACAACAACTATATTCATCGTTGCCACTCCTTCCTTTTCGCTGCGCTTTTCATTCCTGTTCCAGCGGCATCCGAATCGTTACCCGTGTTCCCTTCCCCTGCTCGCTGTCGATCGTTAAGCCATAGCTGACGCCAAAACGCAGCTTCAGGCGCTCATGCACATTGCGCAGTCCAATGCCTCTTCCGTTTGGCTCTAGCGGCTCGGCAGCAGACAAGGCATTGCGTACCCGAAGCAGCTGTGCTTCCTCCATCCCGCAGCCATCATCGGCAACGGTAAACCACTGCTCTCTGCCGACGATTCCCCAGTCAATGCGAATGAGCATCGTTTCCCGTGAATCCTCATACGCATGGTTGACGGCATTTTCCACAATGGGCTGGAACAGCAGCTTCATAACCCTTATGCCCCAGGCTGCTTCTCCCTCCGGAAGCTCCAGTTGAAACCGATCGCCGAAGCGGTCGTTAATCAGCCGCATATACATGCGCAAATGCTCAAATTCCTGGCTGGCCGTCACCGTTTCATCTCCTGCATGAATGCTGTACCTGAGCTGCTGTCCAAGAAGCTGGACCATCTCAGCTGCCTCAGGATCATCGTTCAGCACAGCGGTCATCCGAATCGACTCCAGCGTATTGTATATAAAATGAGGATTAATCTGGCGCTGCAAGCTCTCCAGCTCGATCTGGTTTTTACGCTGCTCCATGCGGTAAATGTTTTCAATCAGCAGCTGGATTCTCACCATCATGCGGTTAAAGGCATTGCCAAGCATGCCGACTTCATCGCGGCGGCGCACCGGAAAGGCGACATCGAGATTGCCCGCCTGTACCTGCTTCATCAGCTTCACCATTTCGCGCATCGGCTTCGTCAGCGCAAAAATCAGCACAATCGAAATGAGCAGAGCCAGCGTCATAATGGCGATTGCTGCCGCTGCCGTGTAATTACGCGTCTGAATCGCTTCGGCCTCCACCTGCTCCTTCGGAATGAGAATAAGAGTGAGCCAGCCGGATTCCTCGGATTTACGATAAATGACGAGCTGCTCCTTGCCATTTTTATCGACGATGTAGCTGCCGTTTTGTCCTTCTGCCTGCTGGAGCAGCGCATCGCCGGATAAATTTTCAGCAAGAAAGGCTTGCTCGCTGTCATAAATAACGGTACCCGCCTCATCCAATATGAGCGTTGTGCCTTTCGTCGTCTCATCCAGATCATTCACAACGTTCTCAATGACTTCAATGCTGGCATCGACCGCAATTATGCCGACGGAGTGGTAGGTGCTGTCAATAATATTGCGTACGATCGTGAATACATACCGCTTGCGATTCGTATCGCCGCTTACCTCCTGCGTGCTGATCAGCACAGGCTTGCCATTTGCAGCAGCAGCGGTTTCATGCCAGCGATTATAAAACTCAGGCAGATTGGCGCGGGCGCCCCCGCTCTTCATGACATAATAGGGATTGCCGTACGCATCAAATAAATAGACGCTGCTGGCGCCTTCCTTAATATTGTTCATAAAATAAATGCTGCTTTCGATTTTGCGCTGGATTTGCAGCTTCATTTGTATATTTTTTCCGTCATGCAGATTAGGGTTGCCTCCTGTTTCGGCTTCCACCTGCGAATAATAATGATTAGAGAGCTTAAGCCCCTCCTGAATTTCGCCGAGATAGGAAGGTATAATCGAAATTTTTTTCATATCCTTCGTATAGTCGTCGAGCTTGCTGACCATTTTGTCGGAAATTTCCGCTGCATAGGTAACTGTATTTTTCTCAATCGTATTCGTATAACGCAGCGAAGAAATATAAGTAAGCCCGCCAACCGGAATAATGATCAGCAGTACGAACACGATAAACAGCTTTGCTTCCATGCGGGTTGCCGGAAAGAAAGTCCAGCGCCGCAGCCCAAATTTCGAGTCTCCCATCGCATTCGCCCCTTAGCTTTGCGTCATGGAGCTGGAAGTCGATTCACGCATGACGAAATCGCCCGACAGCAAAATTTTCTCTTGCGGGCTGCTCGGGTGCTTCAGCCGGCGCAGCAGCATTTCCACAGCACGGCGGCCGAAAGCCTCCTTCTGCACATCGACGGTGCTGAGCGTAGGCTTTGACCAAGCCGCATCCTCAATATTGTCAAAGCCGACAACGGAGCATTCGCCAGGAACGGCAACATGTAGCTTAGCCAGCACCGTCATGATGCAGATGGCAATGGAATCATTGGCGCAAATGAAGGCGGTCGGCAGCGCTGCTTCCTGGACCATTTTTTTCACAATCAGCTCCAGTGCCTCTGTCATTTCTGATCGGTTATTTCCCTCGAACGTCAACAGCTCAGACTCCTGCTCTTGCACAAGCCCATGCTCCTCCAGCATGGAGCTATACCCGAGAAAACGGTCAAGAAAGCTGCGCGAATAGTGAGTGTTGCCGACAAATTGCAGCTTGCGGTGACCGCAGCCGATTAAATAATTGGTCACTCTGCGCATGCACTCCATATTGTTCATAAAGAGCGTATCCGACGGAATCAGCGGGTCTTCATGATCCACCAGCACGAAAGGAATGCCCAGACTTCTAATTTCAAGCAGCATTTGCGAGGTGATTTGGCCAACGCCAATAATGCCGCAAATGCTGCTCGGGTTAATGAACTGCGAGAAATGATTTTTGAACTGCTCCGTAATCATCATCGTGCCAATTTCCCGCTCCTCCAGCTCCATCGTAATGCCATCCAAAATTTTGCCCCAGAAAAAAGAGTCCCGCGTCTGGTATCTCACGTTAGGCACAAGCAAAATGACTGTATCGCGTGTTTGACGCTCGCTTGCTTTGTCGCCGCTTAAGCTGGCGGAAGGAGCTTTGAGCTTCTGTCCGGAAAAATAGCCGAGCTGCGTGGCAACGCTGACTATTTTCTCGCGCGTCTCCGCACTAACGCCCGGCTTTCCTGAAAGCGCTTTAGAAACAGCGAATTTTGAAACATTTAAATAGTCAGCAATTTGCTGCATCGTCACCTTGTTAGCCATAGCTGCACATCCTTTAGTTAAAATAGAGATATCGGTTAGTTTTGTTAGGTTTCGTTAATCATTTATAAGCTAACATTAGCATACGAACGACTTCCTGAAAAGCTTGTTTGCAAAATAAAAAAGACCCGCTTCAGCAGCGGATCTTTCAGCAGATCAAAATGATAAATTAGGCCTCTCTAACAGCACTCTATTATATATAGAAGAAACACGTCGCACACTGTTCAAATGGCAAGCCTAAATGCTAGCAGCATTTAACGCCGTCCATTCTGTGCTATCCCCATTTATTAAAACATCGCGCGGTTGCTGCTGTTCAGCTTTTGCTCAATCGACTGCTTGCTTTGTTGGGTAAACAGCAATCGCCCTTTTTTTACGACGAATAGCTTCTCTTCTTTCAGCATTTTCATAATTCGATTGACACTGCGCACCGCTACGCCAAGCTGCCGCGCCATTTCCTCACGAGTGGCAAAGAGCTCAAACACGGGCTTTTTCTGAAAATCAGCATGGCCCAATGCCTCGTAAAAATAGGCCAGCAGCTTATGCTCCATTGAATAAAAGCTGTTTTCAAGCGTCTTTCTCCCCTGCTGGAAAAGCTTATTCGCTAGCTGATCGTTCAATCGGTGCAGAAAAGCGGGACTGTTGATGACCCACTTTTTGAAGCGCTGCTTATCGAGGGCAAGCAGCGTAGACTCGCGTGTCGTCTCGACCTGATTAATAAACGGCATATCTAGGCTAATCTCAATATCGCCAATAACGTCACCTGGCATCAGCATGGCGAGCCGGAACATTTTTCCGTCAGATAGCTTTCGTTCTACGGCAAGCTCGCCGGAAATCAAAATATACACATAGACCATGTCGCTGGCTTGATCACATACTGTCTCGCCCGGATGAAAGCGGCGCACTTCCCAGCAGTTCTGCACCTGCTTCGGAAGCTCCTCAAACATCTCCTTCAGCCAGCCATGTCCCTGAATGATCCGTTCAATGGAATCTGTATCTGTACGCAATTCTGTACGCAATATGGCACCTTCTCTGCTGTCGCTCATCCTCAGTTTCTTAAATGTAAACCTATTTTACCCTTTTAAAAAGGACATATGTCCTTTTTGGCAAAGTTTTTTCAGCCGTCACTTGCTCTCATACTGAATGCTGAGGCCTGCATGGCAAAAAGACAGCAAAAAAGCCGCGAATCATCGCGGCAATCAAGGCTTTTCAAACTTTTAGACGGAGCTGGAAGCGTTCATGCTGGTGATCCTCGCAGATTTACAGTGATTAATACTAGTTCAGTGCGTTCAAAATGCGGTCGCATAAATCCATTGTGCCAATGTTGTCCCGACCACTCGAATTCGGCGTCAAATTTTGCTTGCAGCAGGCGATGAAATGGGCCATTTCACCGACAAAGCCGCGCGCGTATAGGTCGCCAAAGCAGCCGGACATCGTGGAAATCGACGGCGTCAGCACCGTTGTTTCCTCGGACAGCGTCTGGTACGACGAGGAGCCAGACATAAGCGACTTGTGAATCGACAGCTTTTTGGAATCTTCGGCTACGACATGGCCGTTGTCGAAGGTAACCAGCACGCTTTCACTTTCGCTCGACCAAGCGGTCATGCCTGCAAAATAAACGCTGCCGGAAATACCGTTGTCGAATTTCAAAGAAAACGACTGGGATATATTTTCGCCCAAATTGTTGTTAAACCCTGCAACTTGCGCCACTTCGCCAAACAAGCCGCGCATGAGATCAACGAGATGGATGGCAGCAAGCTTTAGGAATTGCTCCTCGTTTTTGCTAAAGCCTGTACTATCGCAGGCAAAACGAATTTGGAACGAGCGCGCTGCTCCGAGCTCGCCAGACTCAATCAGCTCTTGAAGCTTCAGATAGATCGGGGCATAACGTTTCATAAAGCCGACCATCAGCACGACGCCAGCCTTCTCAGCTGCTTCCGCAATGGCTGCCGCTTCTTCGGCAGTCCAGCCTAGCGGCTTGTCGACGAATACATGTTTACCCGCTCTAATGCAGTCCATAACGATTTCCGTTTGATCGCCAGGCTGGGCTACAACAATAACGCCATCGCACTCTTCATTTTGCAGCATTTGCTTGTAGTCATCATACGGTGTGCCGCTGCTGCCGAAGCGTGTAAGCGCGGCTTGCGAACGCTCCAGGCTTCGGGTGGATACTGCTGCAATTTCAGCTCCTGCTTCTACTGCGGATGGAAAAATATTCGTCGAGGCATGAAAGCCTGCACCGATAAAACAAAGTTTTGCTTGGCTCATCATTTATCTCTCCTGTTCATCATATCGACAACGACATTAGCACATTTCCATACTCTGATACAAGCAAGCGGAAAAAATAAATTATTTTCTGCACGATATTGACTTAAAAATGAGATTTCAGTATGATTGCTCCTTAGAACGAGTGTAATGGCGTATGTATACGAGGAAGGATGATTTATAAATGTTAGATTTAGGGTTATTAATAATCCGTTTAGTTATTGGACTCCTTATGATTGGCCATGGCTGCAAGAAGCTGTTCGGCTGGTTCGGCGGCGAAGGGATTCAAGGAGCAGCTGGTTTTTTTGAGGCGATTGGCCTCCGTCCTGGCGCAATGATGGTCGTATGCGCTGGACTTGCCGAGCTGATCGGCGGAGTATTATTTGCTTCCGGTCTATCGGTTGTGGCGGGTGCAGTGCTGCTGATTTTGACGATGATTGTTGCCATCGTCAAAGTACATGGCAGCAAAGGACTCTGGTCGGTTAACGGCGGGTTTGAGTACAATTTAGTGATGATGGCATCGCTGCTTGGTGTCGCCCTTGCTGGCGGAGGCGCCTATTCATTTATGTAAAGATGAAAATCGACATTAAAATTTAACATTGTCGTTTAATAAAGTGAATTAATAGGGATTTTGTCGTTAAAGATATAAAAGAGGGACAAGTGGACACATAAAAGTCACAGCCGCCTGTTACATTATTAACCTGCAAGTAAAAAAAGGATTTCATTCATCAAGGGGCTGATTGACATGAATAAAAACTGGCTGCCCTCCCTCTGTACATTATTGAATTTGGGAGCCGGGACATTGTCTTTACTTTTTACGATAAAAGCCGAGTATAAGCTTGCTTTCGCCATGGTTATGACGGCAGCTTTATGGGATGTACTTGATGGACTGCTTGCCAGATGGCTTCATTGTGCAAGCGACTTCGGCAAACAGCTGGATTCGCTGGCTGATCTGGTCTCCTTTGGAATCGCGCCTGTATTTCTGGTCCTGCTGTACAAGCTCGACGGTTCATTGTGGCTAGGGCCGATTGCCGCTGTATTATTTCTAGCTTGCGGCGCGCTGCGTCTGGCAAGATTCAATATAAAAGGCCAAGTGAAAGGTTTTGTTGGTTTGCCGATTACAGCCGCCGGGGTTATTTTGGCGCTTGCTCCTTTTTTAAATAGTCAAATGAAGCCTGCTGCTGCTCTCGCCTTAATGGGTCTGCTTTCTGTCTTAATGGTCAGCCGAATTCCATTTCCCGCCTTCAAAAAAGACTACGCAAGGAAGTGAGCCGGTTATGACTTTTGCCATAGAAATGATTTCTCAGTACGGGTATTACGCCGTCTTCGGGCTGCTTGCTCTCGGCATTATCGGGCTTCCGGTTCCAGACGAATTATTAATGTTATTTATCGGATATTTATGTTCGATTATGGTGTTAAATTATTCCATTTCCTTGCTGGTTAGTTTCACGGGAGCTATAACGGGCATGCTTTTAAGCTACACGCTGGGCAAAACATTTGGACAGCCTTTAATCGACAAGCATGGCAAGTGGGTCGGACTCACAACCAAACGTTTTGAAAAGGTAAAGGGCTGGTTTGCCCGCTTTGGCATATGGACGCTGTTTTTCGGCTATTTCATTCCGGGTGTTAGGAGCATGACCAGCTACATTTCCGGCATTACTTCAATGCCTTTCCGCAAGTATTTGCTCATTACGAGTCTCGGCTCACTTACATGGGTGCTTATTTTTGTTACGATCGGCTACTTTCTAGGCGCCAGCATTAAATTTTAAATCAAAACATAAATGTAAAATCAAAACGATTAAGCCCCATCAGAAGAACACTCTCTTCTGACGGGGCTTTTGGTTGTATTTCAGGCCAAGTAAATCTTCCCATTACCTCTTCATTATAGCGGATTCAGATGCTTTTTAAGTGTCCTTCTCCATCAGGGAAAAATAACGGTTGACCTTCACGCGCCGTCAACGTGTACGATAAATTTGTCAGGAGGTGAGCATATGGAATACACCATTCAGAAGCTAGGCTATTTGGCTGGCGTTAGTACGAGAACGCTGCGTTATTATGATGAAATCGGCCTATTGAAGCCGGCACGCATCAACTCTTCAGGGTATCGGATTTATGGACTGAGCGAGGTAGAGCTGCTCCAGCAAATTTTATTTTACAAGGAGCTTGGCGTCACCTTGGAGGAAATTAAAGCGATTATTACGTCGCCTAATTTCGACGTTCATGCGGCACTGCTGGAGCATCGCAGCAAGCTGCTTGAGCGCAGGCAGCAGCTCGATCAGCTCATTGCCAATCTCGACCAAACATTATTGCAGAAGGAAGGGAAACAAACGATGAACGATAAAGAAAAGTTCGCAGGCTTCAAGCAGCAGCTGCTGGATGACAATGAGGCCAAGTATGGCGAAGAAATCAGGGCCAAATATGGGGAAGCAGCCGTCAACCGCTCAAACGATGCTATTAAAAATATGACAGAAGCGCAGCACGCTGAAGTGGAAAAGCTCGGCGAGGATGTGCTGACGACGCTGGCGGCAGCCTTCCTGACAGGTGATCCTGCGGGCGAGCTGGCACAGAAAGCAGCTGACTTGCACAAGCAATGGCTGAGCTTCTACTGGGGCAGCTATTCGAAGGAAGCGCATGCTGGCGTTGCCCAAATGTACGTTGACGATGAGCGCTTCACTGCCTATTATGATGAGAAGCAGCCCGGTTCTGCTGCATTTTTACGCGATGCGGTGCTCGTTTACACAAGGCAGCCCTCTTAATCCAATGAAAAAGGACGGCACACCAAGCTTTATAGCCTGGATGCCGTCCTTTAGCTCTTTCCTGCTTTTTAGCTTATCGCCAGTAGAAAGTCCGGCAGCACAAGTCCGCTATACGCTCTCGTTAGCGTTCAGCTCTTTAGCTGCAACTTGCCGGGAAAGCAGCTCCACTAGCTGTGCGATGGACATCCCCTGCTGCTCATTCACGCCGCGCCTGCGAACCGAAACCGTCCCTTCGCTCGCCTCCTGGTCCCCGATTACGAGCGTATAAGGCACCTTCGCCAGCTGCGCCTCCCGAATTTTGTAGCCAAGCTTTTCGCTGCGAGCATCGACTTGCACACGAAGGCCTGCTTTCAGAAGCTGTTGTTTGACTTGCAGGGCATAATCCAAATGCACGCTTGAAACAGGAAGCAGCTTCACCTGTACGGGTGCGAGCCACAGCGGGAATGCGCCGCTGAAATGCTCTGTCAATATGCCCATAAACCGATCAATGGAGCCATATACGGCACGATGGATGACGACAGGTCGGTGCTTTCCTCCATCCTCGCCGATATAAGTCAAATCAAACTTTTCAGGCATTTGAAAATCAAGCTGGATTGTTCCACATTGCCAGCTGCGGCCAAGCGCATCGCGAATATGGAAGTCGATTTTCGGCCCATAAAAGGCGCCGTCTCCTGCATTGAGCATATAAGGGACATTTTGCTGGACCAGCACATTTTTGAGCGCTTCCTCCGCTTGATCCCATAATTGTGCCGAGCCCATGGAATCGGCTGGCCTAGTGGACAGCTCCACCCGATAAGTAAAGCCAAAGATCGAATAAATATCGTCAATGAGCGCCATTACTTTAGCGATTTCCTCCTCGATCTGATCGGGCCGGACGAATAAATGCGCATCATCCTGACAAAACGTCCGCACCCGCATCATGCCATTGAGCGCCCCGGAAAATTCATGGCGATGCACCTGTCCATACTCGGCAAGGCGGATCGGCAAATCTCGGTAAGAACGGAGCTCATTTTTGAATATGAGCATATGTCCCGGACAATTCATCGGTTTGAGGGCGAAAACCGCGTCATCAACATTTGTAAAATACATATTGTCTTTGTAATGCTCCCAATGACCGGACTGCTCCCATAACCGATTGTTCAGCATCAGCGGTGTACGAACCTCATCATAGGCCCGTTCGCGATGAATGCCGCGCTCCAGTTCCTCCAGCTCATTACGTATAATCATGCCATTCGGCAAATAAAACGGCATGCCAGGCGCTTCCTCCGAAAACATGAATAGCCCTAGCTCCTTGCCCAGCTTGCGGTGATCGCGCTTTTTCGCTTCTTCGAGCATATGGAGATGCTCCTCCAGCTGCTTGTTTTTCGGAAACGCTGTGCCATAAATGCGCTGCAGCACTTGGTTATTGGAATCACCACGCCAGTAGGCTCCCGCTGTGTGCAGCAGCTTGAACGCCTTAATCCAGCCAGTTGCTGGCAAATGCGGCCCGCGGCATAAATCGATAAATTCACCCTGTTCATAAAGGGAAATAACGGCATTTTCCGGCAAAGCTTGAATCAGCTCGACTTTTAGCGGCTCCTCTAGCTGCTCAAATAGCTGCAGCGCTTCCTCCCGGCTGACAACACGGCGAACGATCGGCAGATTTTGCTCTGCAATTCGGGCCATCTCCTGCTCAATGACGGCGAGCTGTTCATTCGGCAGCGGGCTTGCAATGGCAATATCATAATAAAAACCGTCGCTGATGACAGGCCCAATTCCGAGCTGAACCTCTTGCTTGCCATACAGCCGCTTCAACGCCTGCGCCAAAAGATGCGCTGTGCTGTGCCGATAAATTTCCAGCCCCTCCGGACTGTCCAAAATAATAATTTCCACGTCGCTGTCTGCCTCTATGGAATAGCTTAAATCAACAGCTTCCCCATTGATTTTCCCAGCGACGGCTTTTTTTCGCAGCCCCGGACTGATTGATTCAGCGAGCTGTTCCATTGTTGTCCCAACTGGGCACCTTCTAATTGCGCCATCCGGCAGCTTGATTTGTATGTGATTTTGATTTTCGCTTTGATTTTTCATCGCTTGAGCCTCCACTTCTGCCTATTTATGAACGCAAAAAAAACGCCTCTATCCCGGAAAGGGACGAGTGCGTTCGGCTCGTGGTTCCACCCTTATTCGACCTTATCGCCAGCTTGCCACAGCCCTTGCTGCAGCGCCCCGGATAAAAGGCCCTTATTGGTATCCGTTATCGCAGATAAAGCGGTGAAGCTTACTTTCGCACAAGGGAGCGGGTTCAGCAGCACGGCTGCAAAGGGGTAAAACCATATCCGGTATCCGAAGAAGCTTGCAGCAATCGCTTCTCTCTCTGGGCGGCCCGAAATTGGAATCATGTCTTTGGTCAATGCCAGTTATGAAGATGTAGGTATTATATTACGACTGCTGGTTTAAAAAAGTCAAGTAGAAAAATGTTTTTCGGAGGCTGGCTGGCCTGCAGCCGCTTTATTTTTCACGGAAAGCAGTGTAATTCCCATAATGAGCACAATCGCGGCAACCGCGATAAAAGGCAGATGTTTATCCACCTGATATAAGGTCGTGCTTAGTATCGGCGCGATCACAGCGGACACTCCTTGAACCGATGCAACCATGCCTGCGACGCCGCCTTGCTGCTCTGGTGAAACGGAAAGCGAAGCGCCCGCCATAAAGCCCGGCATCATCAATCCCGCACCAATTCCGAATATAAAGAAAGCCGTATAAAAACCAATTAAGCTCATAGCAAAAAGAAAAATAGCCATGCTGACGAGCAAAAGCAAAGCGCCAGCAAGAATGAGCGGCTTTGGCTGCCATTTTGTATTTTTCATTTGCAGCCCTTGGGTAATAATCATCGCGACTCCGCTAAATATGAGGCCAAGCGATACCACGCGTGCGGTTTCCTGCGTCGTCAAAGCGAGCTGATCCTGAAAATAAAAGCCGCCAATGACTTGCAAAGTGACGATGCTCAGCATCGTGGCAAGTCCAGCAAACAAATACAGACGAAGCCCTTTGGCGAACGGATTAACTTTGGGCGGCTTCTCTCGAATGACCGGTTTTTGAGCGGGAATTAACAAGAGGACGACAACAAAGGCAATAAGCGGCAGCGCAGCACCGATATATAACGGCCATAGCAGCCCAATCAGGACAAAAACACCCGCAATTGCCGGTCCGAGCACCAGTCCCAGCCCATTGGCAGCCCCGATTAAGGCCATGCCGGCCGAACGCCCCTTTTCATCGGTCACATCCGCCATATAAGCTTGTGCCGACGAAGGTACGGCTGGAATGAATAGTCCAACCATCGCACGCGCTGCGATCAGCAGCACAACCAGCAGCGTTCCATTTATCATTTTCGACAGCCCAGCATACATGATGACCGTGAACAAAATGTAGCTGACAAACATGCCTATAAAACCGATTAAAATGACCGGCTTCCGCCCTAACGAATCGCTTCTTCGCCCCCATACCGGAGCCATCACGGCCATGGCAATGGAACCTAAGGAAATAATTAAGCCCGAGTGTGTTTCGCTTAGTCCCAATTCGCGGATAAGCGGCGGCATGACAGGAGCTATAATCATCAATCCAACCATGGCAACAAAAACGCTAAAAAATATACTGAGTCTAATTCGTACCATTTTCACCACTTCTCCTTTCGCAGCTGTTGTTTTGGCGCTGCTCTGCTTAAAGCGTAACCCAATGCGAAAATAGCGGCTACCTTAAAACGGATTCTAAATACCGCTAAACGGATTATTATTTAATCGTGCAATCCATTTACATTATGATATATATGGAAATTAATTTATGAAAAGAAATAAAAAAAGACGTTTGCAGCGTTGGCAGTCTGAGCATAAACAATCTCAGTCCAACGGTTGCAATCGCCTTTTTGGGTGGAAATTATAGTTTATCAACCTGCAATAAAGAGATTTTTTTCGTTGTAAAGGTATCCTGCAGACTGGTTTCACTAATGACGTTTAGCTGCAGCAGGCTGGATACCTTTGCTGGGTCCACTTTGGAAACGAGGCGCCAGGCATCGGGCTCGGGAAGTGCTGCAAGCAGTTTCGCCTCATCGTATTCCCGCCTCTCCTGTGCGACAATTTTTACTTTATAGCGCCCTACAGTCAGCTCCCCTGCTTCCTGCTCTGCACAATAAGCTAAAATTTCCGTTCGCAGGCCAGCCAGCTCCTGCTCCAGTTCCTTTTGCTTCTGCTTAAGCTGGTAATATTTCTTCACCTTCTCGTTCAATTCATCACGCTCCTTCTACTCCCTATTTATATGCATTAGACACGCCGCTCCATGTCTTGCATAATCTGCTTTTAAACAGCTTTGCCTCATGATTCTGGAGCTAATTGGCAAAGATAGGTTTGACAGATGCTGTCATCGAGGCATATTATTTATATATGAGCACTTATTCATACATTGATAGGAAAGAGGGCTGAATCATGGTTGAGTATCGTGTTAAAGGTCTGACCTGCGGCCATTGCGCCCATACGATGGAGACGGAAATTCAAAAATTGACGTTTGGCGAAGATGCCAAGCTCAGCTATAATTCGGGCAAGCTGCTTGTCAATGCGCAAATTTCGATGCAGAAGGTTGAACAAATTTTGAAGTCGGAAGGCGCTTATTTAGAGAAGCTTTCTGCTCCCGCTGCCGTTAAAGGATCGGGATCGGCCCATAGCGCTGATTCTCATGCTCATTCGGCTCATGACCACGCTTGCCATGACGGTCATTGCCATGAGGAAGCTGCTCATTCGCATGGCGACAGCCATGCTCACGACGACCATGGACATGATCATAGCCATGGAGGCGGAAACTCCCATATGCTGAAGCTGCTGCTTGCTTCCGGCGTACTCTATGGCGGAGCGCTGCTGCTGGAGCAGGCGCTAAGCGCACCACTGTTAATCGCTTTATACTTGGCAGCCATTGCCATCAGCGGTTATACGACCTTTTGGCGCGGACTGCGCAATTTGTTCAAGTTAAAATTCAACATTGATACGCTAATGACCATTGCGCTTGTTGGCGCCATCGCCATCGGCGAGTGGAAGGAAGCGACGCTCGTCGCCGTATTGTTCGGCGTCAATGAATGGCTGGAAGGCTACGGCATGGAGAAGGCGCGGCGTTCAATGGAGACGCTGCTGCAGGTAGCGCCAAAGGAAGCGACCAAGCTGATAGATGGAAAGGAATTGGTTATTCCCATTACCTCGCTGAAGGCGCAAGACATCGTCCGCGTCAAGCCGGGCGAGAAAATCCCATCGGACGGTGCTGTTACGGAGGGGAAAAGCTCGGTCAACGAAGCTGCCCTTACTGGCGAGTCGCTTCCGGTCGACAAAGCAGCTGGGGATACCGTATTTGGCGGCAGCATTAACAATGAAGGCGTACTGATCATTCGAATTGATAAAGCCTATGAGGATTCCTCGCTAGCAAAGATTTTGCATTTGGTTGAGGAAGCCCAGGAAACAAAGACGCCAACCGAGCTGTTTATTAATAAATTCGCCAAATATTATACGCCGCTTATTATGGCCATTGCTTTGCTTGTGGCTCTGCTTCCTCCTCTGCTGCTGCAAGGGGATTGGACAAAATGGCTTTATCAAGGCCTTTCTGTGCTAATTGTTGGCTGCCCATGCGCCCTTATTCTCTCTTCGCCCATTGCCATCGTTTCGGGTATTACGCGCAATGCCCGAAACGGCATTTTAATTAAAGGCGGCGTATATTTGGAGCAGCTTGGTAAAATCGATACGATTGCCGTTGATAAAACAGGCACCTTAACCAAAGGTGAGCCGCATGTCGTACAGGTGGAAGTTTATGAGGATGCACTTTTCTATAAGGTTGCCGGCGCGATGGAGCGCTCCTCCTCCCATCCGCTCGCTAAAGCGGTTATGAAGACTGTGCAAGAGAGCGGAGTCAGCTTGCCAGAGCCAGAGGAAATGATCAATGTAGCCGGCCGTGGAATGGAAGCTGTCATTGATGGAGAGCGCTACTGGCTCGGCAATGAGAAAAGCATCGCGCATTTAAGTTTTCCTGATCAGGTGCGCCACACGATCGAGCAGATGAAAGCGTCTGGACTCACGCTCGTCATTGTTGCAAATGCCAATCGAGTGCTTGGCGTGTTCGGAATCGCTGACGAAATTCGCGAGGAAAGCCGTGCGGTCATTGCTGCGCTTCATCAGCAGGGCATTAAACGTACGGTCATGCTGACGGGCGATCACCAAAAAACGGCCGATAAGGTAGCTTCGGCTGTCGGGGTATCTACTTTCTACGCAGGGTTGCTCCCTGAGGATAAAGTAGCGCGCATTAAAGAGCTTGGGGAAAGCGGCAAAGTCGCTATGATCGGTGACGGCATCAATGATGCTCCCGCTCTTGCCTCTGCCCAGCTTGGCATTGCCATGGGCAAGGGCACAGACAGCGCTATTGAAACAGCGGACATTGTGCTCATGCAGGATCATTTGGGCAAGCTGCCCGAGGCTATATCCGTTGCCAAGCAGGTAAACCGGGTGATTCGCTTCAACATTGCGGTTTCACTCGGGCTTAAGGTGCTTGCGCTGCTGCTGACCATACCAGGCTGGCTCACGCTGTGGATTGCCATTTTATCCGATATGGGCGCCACTATTTTCGTCACCTTGGTCAGCTTGACTATTCTCATCCCGCTGCGCAAAGCTCATGCGGTAAAATTAAGCAGCAGCAAGCCGCTGAAATAGAGACAAATTTTCGTTGTTGATTGGCTGGCCATTTTTAAAAAGGCAGAGGAACGGGCGCGCAAGGCCCTCTCCTCTGCCTTTTCTCTTTTTTCTCTCCTATTTCGTTATGAATATAGAAAAACAACGAAATTATCCAACGCCAAACATAACTTATAGATAACATATTGAGTTAACTAATTGGTTATTCTCTTAAATAAATTTAATATTTCATAAAAACTCTTGTCAAAATCAACTTTTAAATGTTAGTATACATTACATTAACTGAATAACGGTTTTACAGTTTACTAGGGTTCCGCCAATTTGGGTCAGGTCCGAGAGTAAACCGCTGCCGCTACCTTAATGCGTCAGTGACACGGAGGGATAAAAACCCGGGAGATTATTTCATAAATAATCTCCCGGGTTTTTATTTTTATTAGGGAGGTGCCTGTGCTTCAGTCTTTTAGAACGATTGGATAAGCAAGCCGATAACGAACACTTGGAGGAATCACCCATGACAAAAAAGCATATGTTTACAACGCTGTCACTTCTCTTCTCCGTAATGCTCCTCATTGCTGGATGCGGAAGCAATAACACACCTAGCCAATCCCCCGCTCTTACAGCTTCCCCATCCGGCGCACAAACCGCGGGTAACAACAGCGAAGGCGGCTCCAAAACGATTCGTTTCGGCTATAGTCCCTGGATCGGCTCTGCAGGGGCGATCATCGCCCAAGCCAAAAACCTTTTTGCGGAGAAAGGCGTTAACGTCGAATTTGTAAAAATGGAAGGCAGCACAAAGGATGCCTTTATGTCAGGCAAACTGGATGTAGTCGTGCAGTCGCTCGATGCTGTCGTGCAGATGAAATCGAAGGAAAAGGCTGATGACCCGATCCAAATTATTGCGGTCGTCGACAAATCCAAAGGTGCAGACGGCATTATTGCCAGTCAGTCCGTTATTTCTTTGGCCGAGCTTAAAGGCAAAAGCGTAGCCGTATCCATTGGCTCTCTCGCCCACTTTCTGCTGCTCCACGCCTTGGATACGGTTGGATTGCAAGAATCGGATGTCAAAATTGTAAATATGGACAACAACCTTGCCGGCTCGACCTTCATGTCCGGACAAGTTGACGCAGCGGTAACATGGGAGCCCTACCTATCTCAGGCGGTAGAAAAAAATGGACATCTGCTCTACTCCACAGCTGATGCACCTGATCTCATTGTCGATACTCTCGTAACCAAGAAAAGCATCATTGACCAATATCCAAATGAGCTGAGAAAAATGGCGGAAGCCTTTGATGAAGGCCTTGCGTTGTTCAACAATGGAGACGAAGGCAAGCAGCTTGTTGGCGATGAGCTTGGCATGGACCTCGAGGCTGTTAAAGGTACAGCTGCAACACTCGATTTGGCTACACTTACGGATTCCCAAAAAATGCTCATGGAGGATCAGGCAGCTTGGGAGAAGCAAATGGCTGAATTTGTACAATTTTTTATCGAGCAAAAAATATTGACCGAGTCGTTTGACACAAGCAGCGCCATTAATCCTTTCCTGTTTAAATAAACAGCTAGCTATGTAAAATATCGATGCGAATGGACGCGGCTGGGCCACTTCTGCGTGCTATCCGTTCGCATAAACAGGAGGAACAACATTGATGGACACCTTATCCAACCTTTTTAAAATCCGTGGGGAGATGAGCCGTAAAGCTTATTTGGCTACTGTTGTCGGTACCTTCGCCGCCGTGTTTGTGGTGTGGAGTTTATTAAGCTACTCTCAGCTGGTCGATCCGACCTTTCTGCCAACGCCTGGCACAGTCGGCAAAACCTTTTGGAGCAGCGTCCAGAGCGCTGATTTCTGGAGCTACGTCGGCATTAGCTCCTACCGGGTGCTCATGGGGTATTTGTTCACCTGCCTTCTTGCTATTCCACTCGGCATTTTGGCAGGTACGTTTAAATTTGCTGAAGCTGTGCTTGTACCGCTTACCGAATTCATTCGTTATATGCCCGCCACTGCCTTTATTCCACTCATTATTGTTTGGATTGGGCTTGGGGAGCCCGCAAAAATTATGGTCATTTTCGTAGGCTGCTTCTTTCAAATGCTGCTGATGGTTGCCGACAATGCCCGCGCAGTATCCAATGATTTGCTGCAGGCCTCCTATACGCTTGGCGCCAATAAGCTGCAGGTGCTTCGCAAGGTGCTCCTCCCTGCACTGCTGCCGGAGCTTATGAATACGATGCGCCTTATAATGGGATGGGCATGGTCTTACCTCATCGCATCCGAACTATTTGCCGCCAGCTCCGGGCTAGGATTCATGATTATTAGAGCGCAGCGCTATTTGCAGACGGATATGATTTTCATGGGCATACTCGTTATCGGCATGCTCGGACTCATCATTGATCGTTTGTTTGCTTTACTCAACAAGAAGCTATTTCCATGGGCAGAAGGAGGTCGCTAAGATGAATATTTTCCCCTCGCAAACGGAGCCGCATACAGCCAGCGCAAGCCAAGCAGCCAGATCCAGCAAAATTATCATCGACAGCCTGTCCAAAACCTACACAACCAAATCCGGCAGCTTTACTGCGCTGGATCAAGTTTCAGCACATATTTTAGAAAATGAATTCGTGACGCTCGTTGGCCCGTCCGGCTGTGGCAAGTCAACGATGCTCCGGGTGCTTGCGGGCCTTGAGGAAGCAAGCTCCGGCAGCGCCTCCATAGCGGGCAGGCGAATAACCGGGCCTGGCGCAGACCGCGGCGTTGTTTTCCAATCCTATACGCTGTTTCCTTGGCTCACCGTACGCGACAATATTGAATTTGGCTTGGAGCTGAAAGGAACTCCCAAGCTGCAGCGGCGCGAAGTGTCGGATAAATATTTGGAGCTGGTCGGCTTGACGAAATTTGCTGATGCTTATCCGAAGCAGCTGTCGGGTGGAATGAAGCAGCGCGTCGCCATCGCCAGAGCATTAGCCAATTCTCCGGAAATGCTGCTGATGGATGAGCCTTTTGCCGCTCTGGACGCCCAGACACGCAGCGATATGCAGGAGCTGCTCATGAACATTCAAAAGCATGAGCACGCCACTATTTTGTTTATTACGCATGATATTGATGAGGCCATCTTTCTATCTGAGCGACTATATGTGATGAAAAGCCGCCCAGGGCGCATCGTCCGCGAAATTGAAATTCCGGCTGCTATGCGCCAAAATAAAGCGCTCCGAGATTCAGAGCCCTTCATTCAATTAAAACGGGAAATTGTAGATTTACTTCATGCCTGACCGTGAAAAAAAGGAGGATCTTTAATGACATCAATTAAACGCTTCTATGTCCTGCTAGTAGGATATGAAATGGTGCCCAAGTCGTTGTCGCTGCGAGGCGGCGATAGCCGCATTATGATTGCAGAGCCGATATGCTGTTATTTGGTTGATACCGATACAGGATGGATTTTAATGGATACAGGCTTAGATGAATCGAGGCTCCGCGATCCCGAGCTCGCGAAGCAATTTTATATGAGCCGCGGCTGGAGCGCCCTTCCTGTCGTCCGTCCCACCCACTCGCTTCTGGATCAGTTGAACGCCATTGGTGTTCAGCCAGCCGATGTTACCCGCGTGTTTCTTTCTCATATGGAAGCCGATCATACTGGTTATTTGAAGCTTTTCCGGCATGCCAAAGTGTACGTTCAACGCGCAGAGTATATTTTCGCCACGGAGACGCCGCCCTTCTTGGGCAATATTACGGAGGATTATGACTTTCCAGATATCGATTGGCAGCTTCTCGATGGCGACGCCGAGCTGGTGCCTGGCCTGCAAATCATTTCAACACCCGGACATACGCCGGGCCATCAATCTGCTGTCGCAACGCTGCCAAGCGGGACAAGGCTCGTGCTCACGTTCGATGCTGGCGATTTCCTCGAAAACTTTGAGCAGGAACAGCTGCCGGGCTCAGCAAGCGGTGGCGACGAGGCGGCGCTCGCCTCCATCCGCAGGCTGAATGAGCTGGCCAAACAGTCTGGGAGCATGCTTTTTCCCTTTCATGATCCCGTCTTTATTCAAGGTGTTAAGCTCGCCCCACTCTATTATGAATAGAGGAATATAGCTCATTCGTGTTAATAAAAATGATTAGCCCGCTTTACTTCCTCCACAATAGCCGTTATGCCCTCATCGATTTGCCCTTCACTGGCCCGGGAGATGCTGATTCGCAAAAACTTCTCCCGCTCCAGATACCCTAGCAAATAAAAGCCTTTCCCGTCGACAGTCCGAATATGCTTTGCTGATAGCCGTTCCATGAGTTGTTCCATATTGACGGTAATAGGCAGTTTATATTGGGTGTAGATGCCCGAACTCACTCCAGAAGCTTGAATAAGCCCTGCTCCATTATGCCGATCGAGCGCTTCGTTCAGCAACAGCATTCGCGAGGTGTACAGGCTGCTTATGGCGCGCTTATGGCGTTCATACATCCCATTTTTAATATAAATGTCCAATGCCGCTTGGGAGAGGAATGACGTATCGCCGTATTTTTTATGGCGGTAAAACGTTTCAATGAGCTGTTCCGGCAATACAGCAGCCCCAAGGCGCAAGCCGGGAAAAATGATTTTCGAGAAGCTTTTCAAATAAACGACATGCTCCGTCAAATCATAGCTATAAATCGGATCAAACCCCCGTTCCACCCCTAGATCTGCCATATAGTCGTCCTCGACAATGTACACATCGTATTTTTTCGCCAAGGCAGCAATTGCTTTCCGTTCCTCGGTTGTGTAGGAGGTCCCCAGCGGATTATGATAACGCGACATCGTGTAAAAAAATTTAATATCCTCGTCGCGAAATAACCGCTCCAGCTCCTGCAAGCTGATCCCAGACGTGGTGCGGGCAATGACCGCTGTCGGCAGCTGCTCGATTTCCAGAAATCGCAAATAAAGATTATAAGTCGGCTGTTCGACGAGAATGGTTTGCTTGCCGTTTGGGAAAGGCATTTTCGCCAATATTTCCAGCGCCTGCTGAGCGCCTGACGTCACGAAAATCCGCTCGGTTTTCGCAAACACCTGATCATTAGCCAAATGGCGAACGAGCGTTTCGCGAAGCTCGGCCATTCCTTGAGGATCGCCATACGTAAACAAATGATATTTGTACGTATCAATGGCTTTGTTCAAGCAATGCTGAAAATCCAAATACGGAAACACAAACAAATCCGGCGATGCCGATGAAAAATCGATGCCCTCTCTTTGAATGTCGAATTCATTTTTCCCGCTTCCGCCGCCATCCTTGTCCACCACATAATAGCCGCTCTGCGGGATAGAATAAATCGCATGGCGCTTCTCCAGCTCTGCATACGCACGGGTAATCGTATTTGTGCTGCATCCGTACTGCTCCGCAGCTTTGCGAACAGACAGCAGCTTGCTGCCTGGACGGTAATGCCCGTCGCGAATTTTCCCTTCCATGTCGGATAAAATCGCAAAATACTTTTTCATACTGCCCCTCCCTGCTCCTGTTACTGCTCTAGCTGTCTTCCTTCTCCCATGATTATACCGCATATCTCCCAACTGTATTGATACAGTTCGCGAAATCAGCTATCGTGCGGCACTGCCGAATGGTTTATCTTTAAATTAACAGATGAGCCGTTCGCGAACACGACCTCGCTTAACCTTAGGAAGGAAGTCATACCTATGAAAGATAAAAGTATTAAGCTCGCCTATATATTCGCTGTATTAAATGCCGTCATTATCGGATTCTCCTTTTTATTCGCCAAGCTGTCGCTCGGAAGCGCCCAGCCGCTAGACACGCTCACGTTCCGGTTTGCATTTTCGTTTCTCATCATGACAATCCCTGTAGCACTGGGCATGATTAAGCTGAATTATCGCGGCAAGCCCCTTTTTAAAGCGCTGCTGCTCGCAGCGATGTATCCGCTCGGCTTTTTCACCCTTCAGGCTTTTGGCCTGCTGCATGCAAGTTCCGCTGAAGGCGGCATTTTATATGCCTTTACGCCCGTTGTGACGATGATCATCGCCTCCATCTTTCTGAAAGAAAGGACGTCCTTGCTGCAAAAGCTATCGATTTTCCTCTCGGTATTTGGCGTTGTGTTCATTTTCATGATGAAGGGCAGCAGCATCGACTTATCCAATATGCTTGGCATTTCCCTGCTGTTTCTGACCTGCTTCGCGTTTGCCGGCTATAGCGTGCTTGCACGCTCGCTTTCCAAGCATTTTAGCCCAGCTGAACTTACGTATTTAATGCTTGGAATTGGTTTTGGCGTGTTTCTCTCTATATCATTGGTGCAGCACACGACTGCAGGGACGATGGACAGCTTCCTTACGCCGCTGCGCAGCGGATCATTCCTGCTATCCATCTTCTATTTGGGCGTTATTTCCTCGCTCATCACTTCTCTGACGTCCAATTACATTTTGGGACGGATCGAAGCTTCGAAAATGAGCGTGTTTACCAATTTATCGACGATCGTATCTATGGCGGGCGGTGCCCTTTTCCTCGGGGAAGAGCTGACGATGTATCATGTCATCGGTTCGCTGTTCATTATTGCGGGGGTTGTCGGCACTAATCTGCTGGGCAGCAAGCGTAAACGGCTGTCGCCGCCAGAGGGCGGCGAAGCGACCGTTTCGAGGGTGTAATATAAGGCGATTATAAGGGTGAAACTTATACATTCTTATATTAAAAAATCCGCCAGAGCGGCTGTGCTAGTGCCTCAAGCCTAAATAAGGCAAAAACAAGCTGCTTGGCGAATCTGTATAAATAATTCATGGCATTAACTAATTAGTTTATAACGTTAAATAATAATGCTTATACTCTGCATCTTGTGTATAGCCATTGCGTTCATACAGCCGCTGAGCCTGCACATTCATAACAGCGGTAGACAGCTCAATGCCTTTCGCTTGCAGCAGGCTGGCATAGCTTCTTGCCTGGTCCAGCAGCAATTGGGCTACGCCTTGCTTTCTGTGGGATTCCAAAACGTATAGATCGTTTAAAATATAGGAACGCTGCATTGATATCGAGGAGAATACAGGATACAACTGGGTAAAGCCGGCTGCCTCCCCACTCCCGGAATGCTTGGCCATAAAGATGACCGAATCCCGCTGCTCAAAGCGATTGAATAAAAAGCGGCGCGCTCCCTGCACATCCGGGGCTTGTCCATAAAACATACGGTACAAATCAAATAACATAGCCGCTTCATCCAACTGCTCTATCCCTGCTTGCTCAACAACATAAGTATTTTCCATTTTTCAGCCTCCTGTCTGAGTAGTATATCAAATCTCTATGCAGGAGAAAACAAGCGTAAACGGCTTTCGCCGACCTTTGGCGGCAAAGCTACCGTTTCGAGGGTGGAATATAGAGAAAGAATAGAAAAATTATATACTTTCCTATATTTTAAATGAAAAATAGCCGGCATGCCGCGAATTTCTCGCTGCACACCGGCTATTTTCTTAAAAACCGCTCAAGCCTTGGCTGCTTAGATTGTTTTTCACAAGCTGGGCGAGCTTCTGGGCACCTGCGTAGTTTGGATGCAGCGAATCGCCACTCATGTATAGGTTCAAAGTCGCTGCAGGGCCAATGGAGGTGAAATAGGCCGAGCTCAGCACATTGAGATCAACGAGCGTCACATTTTCCTCGGCAGCCAGCGCCATTGTCGCGGCTCTGTACCATCTTCCCGTTGAGCTGTGAACATTGCTCGCATTAAAATCAGTAGCGCGGCCTTGCGGCGTGGAAAGGACAACGGTCGCTCCCTTCGCCTTGACCTGAGTAACCATATCGCGCATAATTTCCTTGAACTGAGCTTCGGTCGTTTCATTTTTCGCATTCGTATCGTTTATGCCGAACTGGAGAATGAAATAATCGCCCGGTTTAATATATTTTAAAATCGCTTCCAGCTGTCCATCATCCCGGAACCCTCGCGCGAATTGCCCGCCTGTCGCCATATTCCGCACCTTGAACGTGCTGCCGTTTACATATTGCTCCAGCATTTGCCCCCAGCCGCCCTGTACGCTGCTTGCCAGTGGATAGTAATTCGCGACCGTGGAGTCGCCGCCAATATAAATCGTCCGGTTCGTTACCGGATTGTTCGAGATTTTCGTAATTTCCAGCGAGCTAAGCGTAAAAACAGTACCCGCCTTGCCTTCCGTTACCAAAATATTAAGCTGACCATCGGTAATTGGAATTTGAAAAGAGTCCGTCGCATTATTGCCTGTCATATTCATAATTTGATAAACGCCTTCTGCGGCCACACTCGCTCTCGACGTATTGCCGAGCATAACCTTCACTTCGTACAGGCCGTTCGACAAATCTACATTAAATGTATTTGTACTCTTCGTACCGAATGTCAGGAATCGTACTGCATCACTGCCTACACCCGTACCGGAAGCGCTTACATTTTGCATATTGGCTGGTGTGTTGAAGCCATAACCGGTCGAAGCCGAATAGCCGAGCGTAGCGGAGACGCCAATGTAGCCAGAGGCCACACCGCCATTGCCGAAATCAAATTTATAATTGTCCGCTGCGCTAGCCTGCTCCCCCTGCCCCAAGCTTATCCCCCCAAGCAGCAAAGTAAATGCCAAGCACATTAAAAAAGCTTTTGACCAGCGTTTCTTTGTCACTTCAATTCCTCCTTTTTAATAGGTTGTCCTATACAGATGCGACGATATGGAAGCGCATTCAAAAAGGACCTTATAGGAACTTTACCATAAATATCCTTCATTTTCTACATGGTTACAAAAAATAGAATATTTTCTTATCTCCATATGACAAATAGCCCCCGCTATTACGAGTCTAGTTTTTTCCCAGACCTAAGCCCTGTAAAATTGACATCTTGTAGAACTGGAATGGCAACTAACTTGGCAAGTTCTGCGTTTTGCTGGTGATCCTATATTTAAACACAAAATAAAATAGAGCATCCGGAAGAGCTTCCGAATGCTCCATCCAACCTAATAAATGGGTTGCGTGTTTATTAGCTTTTGGGCAAGTATTTACCCATTTTCTTGTTCTAATTCCTTAATCGCCGTATATACAGCCTGCTTAATCTCTTCGGGTTCATTGTACAAATCTTCTGGAAACTGCACAGAGGCAATGCTTCCTGGCTTAACGACAATGTCCTGAAGCTTCACTTCAAATTTAAAGCCATCAACGAAATCTATAGCGTCACGATCACGATAACAATACTTTCCGGAAACATCTTCTTCGTCAACGATCAGTACCGCATTTTCAGTCAGCTTCAATGCTTTTCCCCCATTCCATTCGCTTTACACATTAGTATAAAAGAATTTGGAGAACAATGACAACTCAGCAAGCCTCATTTCAGTAGGCCTTATGCCTTATGACTTTAGCGTCGTATCAATCGGTTTCAACCGTGCTTCGATTGCTTCGCGGCGCGGTTCCAGAAACGGAGGAAGCGCAAGCGATTCACCAAGCGTCTCGAAAGGCTCGTCGGTTACAAAGCCTGGACCGTCTGTAGCCAATTCGAACAAAATGCCATTCGGTTCGCGGAAATATAACGAACGGAAGTAGTAGCGCTCCACAAAGCCGGAGTTTTGCAAGCCCGCCTTATTCAGCACGTCGATCCACGCCATTAGTTCTTCCTTATCCTCTATGCGGAAGGCAACATGGTGAACACCGCCTTTGCCAAGGCCAGCAACGGATAAATCGCTGCGCGGCTCTACCTGTATTTCAGAGCCAGAGCCACCCTCATGAGCCTGCATAATAATAATATCGTCCTGTCCTTCGACGAGAGCAGGAACGCGGCCTGTTTCTTCAAAGCCCAGCAGCTTAAGTGCGTCAACAGTTGAATCAGGCTTGCGGACGGTCAGTTTTACAGGACCAAGACCGGTAATTCCGTATTCTACCGGCACAGGGCTTCGATCCCAAGGTGTTCCGGCTGCAACCCCGCTGTTCGTTTCATCCGAGACAAGAGCAAGCTGCTGCCCTTCTGGATCTTCAAAAAAGATGACGCTGCGACCGGCAAATGGCGTAATTTCCGAATGTTTAACCTCGTGCTGGTCAAAACGCTCAAGCCAATATTCCAGCGCCTTGTCGCTTGCTACACGCAGCGATGTACCGGAGATGCTGCTAACGCCTAGACGATTGCTGCCAATGCCGGGGAAATCAAAAAACGTCAATTCCGTACCCGGATTGCCTCTCTCATCGCCATAAAAGAGATGGTAAGCCGAGGTATCGTCCTGATTTACCGTCTTCTTAATCAGTCTCATGCCAAGCACTTGCGTGTAGAAGCTATAGTTTAAGGATACGCTGCCTGTCATGGCAGATAGATGGTGGATTCCTTTTACGTTCATTATAAACACCCTTTCGAGTTATATTGTAACTTTATAATTGTAAGTATATAACCTTTCGGTTAGAAAAGCAAGTCTTCCCCGCTGCCCATGCCCGCTTGCTAATAAACACGTCAAAAAGCCGGAGCAGCACGTTCGCATGCTCCGGCTTTCCGTCCTCCTTATGCATTTTGCATTCAGGACTTTCCCGATTTGTTCGCCAGCCCGATGATCATGATGACAAGCACGAGTAATTGAATGAGTAGCTCAGCGCTCATTTTCATACCTCCATTGCTGTTCAAAATGCTCCTTCGTTCCGGCTTCTCCTCTGCAAGTGACTTGAAACTTCGCTCCCACTTTATATGTATGCGGCAGCTGTGGTCAATATGACCCTGCTTTCAGAAAGTGGTTACCTTAAGTATTCCAATAATGGATCAAGCATCCTATTACACGGATTTTTCATTAGATTTTTAATGAAAATTTATTTTATTGCAAAATTAGTATTAATATTATTGCATGCTTTGACGATATAGTCCTTAAGTAACAAATTCACAAATTTACCAATTCAATAGAGGTGACTGAATGAAACTCAAAATGAAATTAATGTTAATGTTTGCGATAACAGTCCTTTTTGCTGCCACCCCATTAGTTGCGGTGGGGCTTTATCAAATTGAGAAGCAGGCTGCCCGCGGGGTAGATGCCAAGCTCGATGGAGCAATGGCTTCCGCTGCCAACCAACTTGACAGCTGGCTGAGCAGCAATGCAAAAGTAGTAGAAACGCTCGGTTTTGCAATTCAGGAAGGCATTCCCGAAGGCGAACTCACTGAAAATTATTTTTCAATTATGAATCTCGGTACGAACAAAGAAAACATGTCTGACTTTTACTTTGGCAGCGAATCGGACGGAACATTCATGAATGGCGCTGTTTGGTCGCCGAATACTGGCTACGACTCTCGCCAGCGTCCATGGTATATAGAGGCCAAACAAGCGAACAAGCTCATCTTTACTGATCCGTATCAGGATACGATGACCAAACAATTCGCCGTATCGATTGCTATGCCGGTAAGCGGCAAAAATGGCGGCATCCAAGGCATCGTTGCAGGCGACCTGCTGCTTTCGACTATTACGGAAACGGTAGAAAAAATTAATTTGGATGATCTTGGCTATGCTTTTCTGCTGGATAAGAAGGGCATGATTTTAGCACATCCTGATGAACAGCAGGTCAATACATCTGCTGCGGAAAATGCGGAGCTGAAGCCGTTTCTTGCAGGCATGCAAGCTAATGAAATGGGCCAGCAAACCTTCAGCTTTGAAGGTGAAACCTATTTGCTTTACTACAACCAAATACCTAGTACCGGCTGGATTGTAGGCTCCGTCATTTCAGAAAAGGTTGCTTTTGCCGATTATTACAAGCTTCGTAATCAATATATTGTCATTATTTTTGCTACATTGCTTATCGTCTTGGCGGCATCTTACTTTATAGCCACGCGCTTCGTCAAACCGCTGCAAAGGCTGCGGGCAACGTCCCAGCAAATGTCGGAAGGCGATTTTACCGGGAGGGTGACTTTAAAAGGCAAGGATGAATTTGCTGAGCTGGGCACAGCCTTTAATCACATGTCAGATAAATTAGGTGTCCTGCTCAAGCAGGTTGCCGAGTCTGCGAGCCAAGTTCACAGCGTCTCCATTGAAATGGACGAGCATACGAATAATACGCGCAGGATATCTGAGCAAATTGCCTTGGCAACGGAAGAGCTGGCGAAAGGCTCAAGCTCGCAGGCCGATTCCGTCTATGCAGGCTCCGAGCGGCTGTCTGAAATGAGCGAATCTGCCCGCGGCATCAGCCACAGTGTGGAACAATCCGTCGCGATGATAAATGAAGCAGGAAGCGCAATGAATGCAGGCCTGCAGGCCGTGGATCATCAGGTGAAGCTTGCAGCAGACAACCGCCAGTCGATTGATCGCGTTGGCAAGTCTATCGCCCTGCTTGTAGATAAATCGCAAAAAATTGAAGTTATTGTCGGTATTATTCGCGGCATCGCCTCCCAAACGAATTTACTTGCCTTAAATGCGGCTATTGAAGCAGCGCGGGCTGGCGAGAACGGACGAGGGTTTGCAGTCGTGGCAGACGAGGTCAGGAAGCTTGCTGAGCAGTCTACTGGCTCCGCTGGCGACATCATTGTGCTGCTGGATGAAATTCAGGCGGCTAGCCGTCAGAGTGTAAGCGAGGTGTCGCATGCGGAAGGTTTTGTGGAGCAACAAGTAGCAGCGGTAAATGAGACGCGGGATTCGTTCGAGCGAATTCAACAATCCATTGACGGTATTGGCAGCCAAATTCGAGCCGTCTCTGTCTCGACGATGGAGCTGGACGATAATGCCGGCAAAATTTCGGAGGTCATAGCCAGTGTAGCTGCCATGTCGCAGCAAAGCGCAGCTTCGACGGAAGAAGTTGCTTCCTCGACGCAGGAGCAGTTTGAATTTATTTCGAGCATTTCTGAGCGATCAAATGAGTTGACCCAGCATGCCAATGCACTCTTTGAAGAAGTGAAAAAGTTTAAAATTTAGCTAGGGCGTGTATGCAAACGTAAGCAAGCCAGATCGTGATCAAATTTAGCGTCAAACGTTTGGCCTCTGCTAGTGAATATACCCTGAACAAAGATAGATTTGGCGGACACAGCAGCCGCTATTTCAACAGAATCATGAGTTAAGGCACGGGCTGCGGACTCAGGAGCCACTATTGTGCTGTAAATGACCATTTTGATGGGATAATGAGGGGGATAACGGCATTCCTGTCCGCTTACAGCCTGAAACCGGGCCAAAATCCAGAATAGCGGAACCTCAGTCCGCCAAAAAAGGGGGAGCGGCCCCAAGTAGCTGTGTGGTCTAAGCAATCGTGTTTTCAGTAACAATCGCATGTTTTGGTTCTCAAGTCTAATTTTTGAGTCATCAGATGAGTTTGGCATCGGTTCTCCAGCAGCGAATAAGCTTAGAGCAAGGAGTTGCAGGCTGACTCCGGTTTGAATACACACCCTAGTCCACAATAAAAAACGCTAAGCCTCTATCTTTCGATGGCTTAGCATTTTTATTTTCAGATTGACCATTTCCTGTTTGAGCCTTAATACGTCGCGCCTTGCAAAAACTTCACTCGCTCGCCCATTGGCGGAATTTCATTGCCATCCACGATAATTTCTACGACGATAGGTCCACTTTTGCCTTCAGCAAACCACTGCTGCACGTGCTCGGCTTGAAGCTGCTCCGTGGATTCGACTTGCACATGGCGGATGCCAAGCGACTGTGCGACTGCTGCAATGCTGACGCGCTGCTGCGAGAAATCGCTGAGACAACGCTCGTATTGCAGCATATGACCATGGTATACCATGCCCAGTCGAGCATTGTTAATGACTACGAAAACGATTGGCAAACCGTATTCTTTCGCCGTCATTACTTCAAGGCCATGCATGAAAAAGCAGCCGTCCCCCGTTATGCAAAGCACGGGACGATCAGGCTCTGCAAGCTTCGCACCTAGCGAGCCCGCTATGCCTGAACCCATACCGCCAAAATTAATATTAATATCGAATTGCTGCTGCTCACGAATAAGCAAATTTTGAATCGAATAGGTCATGAATTCGCCGATATCGATGTAAAAGCGGGTTTGCTCCGGAGCGTTTGCCCCAAGCAGACGGATCGCTGTACGTGTATTCCACGTCTCCATCGCCGAAGCATCCGCCGCCGCCTCTAACCGTGCAAGATGCAGCTGCTCCAGCAGCATTTTTCTCTCTGCGGTCAAACCGCTTCCGGCGTGGGCAAGCCCTGCGCTCAGTTCGCGCAATACATCTGCAATTTCACCATGCAGCGCAATGTCCGCTTCATAGCAGCGTCCAAGCTCCCGCTCATCATAATCAACATGAATAAGCTGCTTGCCTGCGGCCAGCCGTGCTTCCCAATTGCAGGTTGCAAGCTCGCCGAGGCTTGACCCCAGCACCAGAAGAAGCTTATGGCCATCGCTGTTTAGAAATTCAACCGCTTTATCATTGCCGGCCAGTCCGTACACACCAAGCGATTGCGGATGGTTCTCAGGGAACGCTCCTTTGCCCCGCGGCGTCGTGGCGACCATCCAGCCTGCCCGCTCCGCAAATTGGAGCACTTCCGCCGGGGCGCTTTTCGCTCCATGTCCGAGCAAGATTGCTCCCCGCTCGCCAACTTGCAGCACGGCTTGCAAGGCCGCGTTGATGAGCACTTTATTTACCGGTTCCATCTGCTCTTGTATTAATGGCAGCTGAGGCAGTACCATTTCGCCTATATCAGCCATTTGCAGGTCGATAGGGATTGACAGGTGCACGGGTCCCGGAACCCCGCTAATCGCCGTCCAATACGCCTCGGCAATAGCCGCTGGCAGCTCCTCCGCATTCGTTACCATTCGGCTGAGCTTTGTGACAGGCGCAAAAATCGGATCAGCTCCGAGCTCCTGTGCGCCTCCTTTGCCCAGCTTCGTCGATGGTACCGAGCCAGTGAGGAAGATGACGGGCAGCTTCTCTTTCCATGCGCTCGCTGCTGGTGTCACCAAATTAGTCGCTCCCGGGCCGCTGGAGCCCACGCAAACTGCCGGGATGCCGGTGATTCGCGTATAAGCTGCCGCCATATAGCCCGAGCTTGTCTCATGCTTGGCGACTACCGCCTGCAGCTCTGGCAAATCATATAAACAATCGTAAAGGGCATTAATCGAACCCGCAGGAATGCCAAATATATATTTAACCCCCTGCTTGATCAAAAAGCGCAGACCCGCTTCGATAGCACGCATTATCTCCGCCCCCTTTTTGGCAGCATAAACGTAAATATGGAGCCTGCTCCTTCATTACTTTCAAACCAGATTTGACCGCCATGCAGTTCGATCAGCTGCTTGGAGATAGCAAGCCCCAGCCCCGTGCCATTAATTTGATTGTTAACCTGGTAAAATTTCGTGAAAATATTTTTTTGCTTCTCAAGCGGTATGCCGATGCCATTGTCGCATACTTCCAGCTTCAAATGTTCATCGTCAGAAGAAGCACGGATCGTAATTTGGCCTTGCTGCGGCGTAAATTTCACCGAATTGGACAACAAATTCAGCAATATTTGCAAAATGCGTTCCCGATCGGCCTGAATAATCATGTCGGCCGTCTCTTCGATTTCTATTTCCAGGTTGATTTTCTTCTTATTGACCAGCGACTGGACGATCCGTGCAGCCTCATGAATTAAATCATTGAAATCGGCAACCTTGTAGCTGAGCTCAAATTTCCCATTTTCCATCTTGGCAAAATCAAGCAGCTCGTTTACCTGATTTAATAAACGTTCAATGGATCTGCCCGCCGTATCAAGCAAATCATGCTGCGCATCGTTTAATTGACCAAGCAGCCCTTTGCCCAAAATATCGACGGTGCCCTTGATTGCAGTGATTGGCGTTCTCAATTCATGCGACAGCGTTGCAATGAAATCATTTTTTAGTTCGTTTAAGTATTCGAGTTCCTTGACAAGCCCCTCCAGCTTGAAGTTCGCCTGCTGCAGCTCCATCGAGCGCTCGCTCACCGCCTGATCCAAATGCTCGGTATGCAGAGCATTAGACAAAGCCGTTGCCGTTACATCAGCAATGGAATGGCAAAACTCTATTTTGCCTTCCTCATATGCTGTAGGTTTATGAATTGACGGAATAGCAATAATGCCGAATACGCTGCCCTTGGCAACAAGCGGAATCGCGAGCAAGCTTTTAATACCAAACATTTCACACGCTTTATGATTAGGACGCTCGTCCGCAAAAACATCCGGAATGAAAATCGCCTTCTTGTGCATAATTACTTCGTAAAACAGCTTGTCGCTGTCGATGTTCAGCTTGATTACATCACGATGCTTCCCGCGCCAGTCCTCCTCCTTCACATTCAGAGAAGAGAGATGGAAAGGCTCGACTGTCCGATCCTTCTCATTGAACAGATGAATGGCAACATCATCGGAGCCGCTGGCACGCTGCATATAATAAAAGCAGGTTTTCAAAACTTCGCGCACGGACAGCGATTTGGACAGCGACTTCGTTGCATCAAGCAGCAATTGCTGCTTCTCCAGCAGCTCCTGCGACTGCTCGAACATTTGCAAATTGCGGATCGCCACGCTGGCCATATTGACGAACGCTTCCGTTACATCCATTTGCTCCTGCGTTAAATTCATAGGCTTGCCAAAGTCATGAACGAACACAAGGCCGAATATTTTATCATCGACAATAACCGGAATCCCGAGAATCGACTTGATGCTCAGCAGATTTTTTTTCGTATCGTCAATGCGATTGTCTTTGCTCGTATCGGGAATGTAGCCAATCGTACGATTCTCCATAATATCGTGAACGAAAGCGTCCTTCAATGGATCAATGATTAGCTCTGTTATATCGACAGGCATTTTATTGCCTTTATAGCCCTTGTACGTTCCATCCGGCTGCTTGAGAAAAAAGCCAACAAGGTCGGCCTGGGTAATCTCGCTCGCTATTGCATCAACAAACACTTGTAAAATTTCGGACTGCTCATATTGCGAGTTAATAATCTTGGTCATATGAAAAAGCTTCTTGAAGCTCTTTAATTCCATCACTTCACATCATCCATTCATCGTAGATTACTTCACCGTTATTTGGTGCCTGCCGCCTCGTTTTGAGCCTAACAATGCAGAGTCCGCTTGCGATATCATCTGATGAAGGGTGCTAGAGTCTAAGCTGTATGACACTCCGATGCTAACGGAAACTTGAATCTGCTTTTGAGAAGGATGGCCGACCTGTATTTGATCAACAGCCGCAATAATGGCTTCCGCCGCCTCGAGCGCTGCCCCGCTATCCTGCAATATAACGAGAAACTCATCTCCCCCATAGCGGAAAGTCACATGCACATAAGGAGACATCACCTGGTACAGGATGTTTCCAATGTCGCGAAGCGTCTGGTCGCCGATCATATGGCCGAAGGTGTCGTTAATCGTTTTAAAATTATCCATGTCGATCATCAGAACGGACTCATAATGCTTATCTCCGTCTTTAATTTGCTGAGCGACCACTTCCAAATATGTACGATTGTAAAGCCCCGTTAGTGCGTCCACATAAGCCAGCTCTGCAAGCTGCTCATTATCCTTCTTCAAATTGAACAGCTTCATTTTTTGCTGCAAGGCAATCGACACCTTCATCTCCAGCAAATCGAGATCATAAGGCTTGGTTAAATAATCGAATGCGCCCAGCTGAAGGCCTTCCAGCATCGCCTTCTTCTGCACATTGGCAGACAGAAAAATGATCGGCACATCAAAATCATCTTTGTCCAGCCAGCGTTTATAAACCTCAAATCCCGACAAATCCGGCATCATAACATCCAGTAAAATCAAGTCCGGCGCAACAGCGTCAATCATTTCCACCGCCTGCCTGCCGTTCTCGGCTACATAAATGTCATAATTCAGCGATGTCAAGAAAACACGGAGTATATGGATGTTGTGAGGCTCATCGTCGACAATAAAAATCCTCTTGCGCATATATGTCCCCAACCTTCTTCACTATAAAATCACTCATCCCAAACCAATCTGTCCATAATCATATGATCATCAAGCATTTGCAGAAATGCCTGCACAAGCCGCCCGTCAAACTGCTTGCCTACGTTGATTTCCAGCTGCCTGCGAACCTCGAAGACAGGCAGGGAGTGCCTGTACACTCTCGTGGAAGTCATGGCGTCGAAGGCGTCTGCCAGACTGACAATCCGCACAAGCAAAGGAATATCATCCCCGCTGAGTCCGTCCGGATAGCCACTGCCATCAATACGCTCATGATGCCAGCGTACGACAGGCAATATTTTCTGAACATCAGGCAAATCCTTGAGCAGCTCGTAACCGATTGCAGGATGCTGTTTGATGACCGAAAATTCGTCATCCGTCAGTCGATCAGGCTTGAGCAGTATCGAATCCGGTATGGCAATTTTACCAATGTCATGCAGCAGTGCCGAGATTTTGAGCTGCTCCAGCTGCTCAGCATCAACCCCTACTTTGGCGCCCAACAAAGATGCGTAGAAGGCCACATTATAACAGTGATTAAGCGTAAAGCCATCCTTCATCCGCAATGTGTTGACCAAATTTTCGTAGGATTGCTGCTTCAACACCTGTTTGCGAAAATAAATTTTCTCGATTAACTGTTCCATTTGCATTGTAACCATCTGGCAGATGTGAAGCTGCTCGTCTGTCAACTGAACTGGGGAACGGAAGCACAATAAAATTGCGCCATAGACAGAACGGTTTAGGTGAAAGGTATATAGCGATTGGAAAGTTGTCATGGACAGGAGTTTAATCGCAGGTTTGGCGCTGCTCATCGTTATACAGAGGTGCATGCCCGAGGACATGTCTGAAAATAAATCGGTGTCTATCGCCATTTGCTGCAGCAGCTTCAGATCCGTTTGATTGATTTTGAAAGAATATGGTATAAGCTTATTTCGCCCATTATCGTGCGGCAGCAATAAACAAATATGCTGGCAACCGATCAATGTCTCCAGGTATTGCCCTAACAACCCAATAGAATCCAAGATCGAATCAGAGTTTATCACACTTTTGAAAAATACTGAATTTTGCATTCATTTACCTCGGATTCTTATTCGTCATGTCTCAAATACTGGTTAAGTAAGTTTCCACACGATTTGGAGAAATCCTCTTCTTTTGGATAGATTTCCAAAAAATACTTCTTCGTTCTCTATTGGGAGTTGGATGAATCATAGAAATAACATAGCATATCTCGGTTTAATCGTACTAGTGCTTAAGACACCGTTTTTCAAAAAATTTTACTAAAAGTGCACGGCATATAAGAAAAAGTCTGGCTCCCCGAGTGCGGGGCACCAGACTGCATGTACAAATGAGACATTTATCGCATTTACCTCTATTAACGCAGCTTGCGATCCAGTAGAAATGGGCCAAATGGTACAAAGGCAGCAGCAACTGCCAAAAAAGAATGAAAGAAGGATAATTGCTTGACGAAAAAAGCGTTGGCAATGCCGATTAGATAGATGACAAACAGCCAGCCATGCAGCATCCCTGTAATTGCAACCGCTTCGTCAATGCCTGCACCGTACTTTAGCGGCATGGCAATAAAGAGCAGCACCAAAAACGAAATCCCTTCCGTTATGCCGAACAGGCGCAGCCGTCCGATCGCTGTTTTCATCGTATGGGTTGACATCTGTGTTACCTCCTGGCGAAATGATCTTCAGACACATCCTAATCATACCAGCAAGGCGGGAGAAATACGCATTCATACTTTGAACAAGTTGTGAATCTACTCCCTGCGCTCCTCGCGAAGAGGCTTCGCATCAAGCGGAATCGGCTGCTTGCCGGTATCGATGAAATATGCCTGAAAGGAGCCCGTATAACGAAAAATCGTACCCAGCAGCGGATTGTCCACCTGCACCGAAATTCGAAATTTCTCCTGCTCATCATCATACCACTCCGTTACATTGGCTTCGCCAGTAAACAGGCGCGGAAAACGAAACTGCAGAAATCGCTCATAGAAGCGCTGCTCGCCTGAACGGATGCGAATGCCTCCTCCCGGTACGGCAGAAATATCGAGGTCTACAGCGAGATGCTGTTTCGTTCCTAAATAATCGACAATTTTATTGTTTTTTCGACTATAAATCATCGTAGCGTCGAATCTTCGTATTTTTTGCGGAAATTTGAAGGTTCTGTTCCATGTTACCGTTTCCCGGCCGAATCGGTCTGCATAGGCATAATTCCCAATCGTGAACGGAATCTGTCTGCCTCCCTGCGGAAACATAATATGGCGCGAGCTGCCAATATAAAGCGGGATGGCTACCCGCTTGCTGTACCAAATTTCCTCCATGACGCCTTCGCCAATCGAAGCAATGCCTTCCGTGCTGCTGAAGCCAAACCGCTCTTGAATGCGGGGATGCAGCTTTGCAAAGTCCGCTCCTAACACTTGCTCATAAATCGAAGCCATCGTAAATGTCCCCCTTCTATTATTTAGCTTTTGCCTTAGGTTTGCGTAAGCAGCGCGACGCATTGGGCAGATCCTTGCATGTCCTCCACGCTACAAAGCATAGGCCAATCATCGGAATCGTTATGGTTGCCGGATTATAGGAGGCTTGCAGCAGTTCTGGACTGTTCGCCAGAGCAACGGCCGGCAAGAGCAGAAGCAGGACCAGCTGCAAGCAATAAAGGATCGGAAAACGATGAAATACAACGAAAATAATGGCCAGCGCCGCTTCACCGAGCCCAAGAAGGACGAGCGCCTGCTGCTCCCAGCCTGAAAATAGCCCCGAGGCGTGTATTTGTGCAAGCTCTCCCGTCTCCGGGTAAAGCAGCTTGGGCACAATGCCCTGATAAAGCCATAGAACAGCGAGCAGCGCCAGGCTCACATAATGAATGAGTGCGCGCTGAATCGTTGCCGCAGGCGGAATGTGCTGCTCCAGCCATATTTTGAGCACATCGAAGCTCCAGGCGGTTGCCCAGCCGAATAACGGGCGAAATAGGAGGCGATCAAACATTTGACCGGCAGCTCCAAAGCGCGTTTGATAATCGTAGCGGGTGAGAAAAATGACGTCGTCTCCTTGCTCGGTATATTGCCAGTAGCCTCTTCCCTTGCTAATCAGCGACAGCTTCTGCTCCGAGCTGAAGGAAAGGGTAGACAGGCGGGATTGATTTTCTTCTTTTTCTATCCACCTTGCCCGAGTCGCTCCTGTGCCCGCTATCGCAAGTCCAAAGCCGATGCGTGTTTGATAATGAAATTTCTGCATTTCTTCTTCCGTATGGCGGGGCAAATATAAAATTTCTGTAAAGCGCATATCCCACTGTACATGATTGCTCGGAATTTGCGTGTAGTTCCAAAGCGTATCCAGATCGGTATGAATGGTCGTTTCGACATAGATCGACTTATCTCTTCGCTTATTTGACATAGGGAGCTGCCTCCTCTCTTTCTTCTATTAAAAGGAATCGCTGATCTGCATTTTGAAGCAAGCAATGCTCCACTTCTCCAAACCAACCATAGCGCTTAGCCGCAATCCAATCGTAAACAACGTTTCTCAGTAAAGCAGGAAGGATTATTAGGCCATATAACAGTGGCCAAAGTCCCTTTAATTGCCGCAAGACGCGCAGTGCTGCTTCCGATTTTGTGTAGCAGCAGCCATCCTCGATCATGATGAAGGTGTCCAAGTCGCTCGGAGGCAGCAAATACGCTTCCAGCACATATTGCCCTGCTGGCGATTGCAGCGCAGCGAAGCGAAAGTAGGCTTCCGGATCACGTGCAATAACGAATTGCGAGATTTTGCTGCACAGCTGGCATTGTCCGTCAACGAGCAGCAGCGCTCGTCCTGGTTGTTTTTTTCTAGGCGCCTGCATCATGCCCCCTCCGTTCTTACTTCATTGTAGTAGTAAAAGCGAAGTTTGCTCAGTGCTAACTTTTGTAGCGGGCATACGAAAAAGGGTACTACAAATCGTAGTACCCTCCCCTCGTTTATGCGGTTATTCTTTGTATTCCTCCATGCCGGCGGTCAGCCCTTTGCGCCGTACCTTCTCCACCGCTTCCTTGCGGCTGCGGACGCCAAGCTTCTTGAGCATTTTGTTCACTTGATTTTTCAGCGTGCTCTCCGCCTTATACAGCTTCTGCTCGATTTGCGTCTGCGTATAGCCCTGCTCAATCAGCTCGAATACTTCCCGTTCGGCAGACGTTAAATCCTTTAATTGCTCCTCACGCTTTAACCTGGCAAATTCCTTAAGCAGCGCCTCCATCGGTGCAGGATGATGATAAGCGCTGCGAATCGCTTCCGGCAGTTGGCGAAAATTTGTTTTTTCAATATAATTAATCGCTCCAGCCGTGAACGCCTGGGTCATCACTTCCTCCTCGCTCATTGAGGTTAGCATGATGATTTTGGCGGCGTGAATGCGATGCATTTCTACGGCCGTATAGATTCCATTTTGCTGATGGTCAGCTAATTGAATATCAAGCAATGCGACATCAAACGACAAGGTTCGAGCCAGGCTAAGCGCTTCTTCCGCCGTAGAAGCCGCCCCTACTATGAGCAAATCCGCCTCCTTGTTCAAGAAGAGCGTCATCGCCTTCACCCAATCGGGATCATCCTCTACAAGCAGCACCCGTATATGGCTCATCGAATTCCCTCCTTGATTTCCATCACTTTGCGGGCAGGAACATGCAGCAGCACTTCTGTTCCTTCATTAAGAATGCTGGACAGCTCGATCGTCCATCCGCTTTGGTGTACGACATTATACACATAAGCGAGCCCCAGTCCAAAGTTGCGGCTGCGGTTTTTCGTACTATAAAAAGGCTCCAGCGCTTGCTTCAGCTGTTCCTCATTCATTCCAGTGCCTGTGTCGCTCACGAGGAGTCGCACCGCCTTTTTGTGCGAGCTCAGCGTCACGGTTATTTCTCCAGCTATTCCTTCGGAAATCGCTTCAATCGCATTTTGCACCAGATTATTCATGGCTTCCAGCAGGTGAAGCGGATCGCACAGCACGGTTGGCCTACATAACGAATGCAGCTTGAGCCGAATGGGCCTTCCTTCCACCTGCTGCTGCTGCAAGCAGCGCTCGACCAGCTCATCCAAACGGACAGGCTGCTCGCGCAGCACAATGCTTCTAGTCTGGCTGTGAATGCTCGTCACCATCGCAAGCATATGGCTTGAAGCCGTTTCAATGATGCGCAGCTGCTCCGCTGCCTCAGGCGATTGGGCTGATAGCTCGCTTTTTAAATTTTCTGTGCTGATCGCGATTTTCCCGATTTCGTTCTTAATCGTATGGTTAAGTATCGTCGTCCCGGAACTGACCGCCTTGCGAGTGCTTTCCCACTGATCGCGTTCAAACCGCAGCTTGACGCCAAGCACGCCATAAGCAAATGTACATAACACAGCTACAGTAAGCGAATAAAAGATGAAGAGCGAAATGTAACGGAAATAATCAAATGCAGGCGAAATGACGTTCGCTACATTAATAAGAACAAGCACCGCCAGCAGCGTCGGCACCATAATAAGGGCAATTATAAAGCGATTGCGCTTCCGGCGGCTATTTTCCTCGCTCCATAGCGAGACGAGCAGCAAATAGCAGGAGGCTAAATAATAAGGCGCTGTCCAGGCTAGCAATATAGGGTAATCCAGCTCCAGCCTTGGAGTAATCGGCGTGAACAGCAGCATGCCGACTACAGGAAGCAGCAGCAGTCCTTTAAGCAGCAGGCGCATCTTCTCGTTCGCCACTTTATCGGAATAAACGATGCTGAATACCAGTACGCCGTAAGGCGTGAATGTGTGATTCATCATTTGAACGAGATGCGCTAACGTATTCATTTCTGCTGCGGCAAGCGTATCTGCCAGCCCGCCTATGGACGCAAATCCGAGAAAAAAAGCGGCCCAGCGATTCGACTCGCTCCTCGGATTTGTCAGCAGCAGCAGTAAAGCAGCGGCAAGCAGCGCTGCAAAATAATAAAGCATACGGTATCCTTCCCCAAAAAAGCGTGTGATCGCTTTATTTTACCATAATTCATCGATTAAGGTCCTATTTTCAAACCTGCGTTGACGCTTTTGAAACACTTGGCCTTGCCCTATTCCCGAGTTTTACCGTAAAGACGGCAATAACAAAGCTGAACGCGCTTATGCTGTAAACAAGGGGCAGCGTCAAGGCTGCCATTAATACGCCGGATAGCGACATTCCGATGACCATCATGCCGGTAAACATGGGCGTAATCGTTCCTCCTACCCGGCCGATGAAGGCTGCATCGGTATTTTGAAGAATAATGGTGTTAATGCCCACCTGAATAAGCGGAACACAGAAGCCGCCGACCATAAGAGAAGCGAGCGTTAGCGGAATGCTCTCCGACCATCCGGTGCCCAGCGTAGCCAGTGCACTTGCCGACAAGCCGAATAGGAGCAGCTTGCGCGGACTTGCCTTTTTCCCGATCGACATAACCACACCTCCGCCAACTAGCATCGCCGCCCCGCTAACCACTAATAAATACTGTAAAAACGACTTATCCTGTCCTAGATTATCGATAGCAATAAACAAAGCCAGCGGCTGGGTAAGTCCAGAAGCGAGGCCGGTTGCTGCAAACGTGAGTCCCAGAGAGCGCAGGGCATGCTGGCCCCATACATAATGAAGTCCCGCCGTAAGCTCTTGCCTGAAGCTCGCTGCCTGCTGTGTACCCTCTGATTGTGCATCGCGCGGCAGAAGCATCAATATGACTGCTGAGCCGCAAAACAGCGCCGCTGCAGCCGTAATCGCCACCTCAATGCCATAGTGCTGATATACAAATGTACCGAGCAGTGGTCCTATAACCATAAATACAGCCATTATGGTCTGATACATGCCCATCATAGCTTGCAGCTGATCTTGTGGTACATGCTGCTTGAACAGCTTCATGCCTGATGGCTGGGAAAATTGCGACAGCACGGCCGAAACTAGCGTCGTCAGCAGCAGTCCTTGCCATGAGCCGCTAAGCAATGCGATCCATACGCCGAGGACGGAAAAAGCGGACAAGAAATCGCAGCCGATCATCGTCCGTTTAGGCTTCCAGCGGTCTGCAAACGTGCCGCCAATGATGGCAAAGACAAAAATCGGCGCAAACTCTGCCACCGAAATAAGCGATACGGCTGAGGGATCGTTGTTCGTGACTTCCGTCACATACAGCAAGATCGCAAAGTTCCTAATCCAAATACCCAATTGGAGCAAAACTCTGGACAGGATGATCGTACGGAAAAATCGATTACTAAACATTTTTGCAACTCCTCTAGATTTTTATTAGACAAAATTAAGTTTTGTTTGTCTATTAATTAGACATGATATTATTTAGTTTGGTTTTAGTCAATAACTTTGTTTTAGCTGGTTATCGTCACCCCGTCAAATTTGCCCGCTAAATGCAAAAAAACTGCCGCTGTGACCTGTTCGGTCATAGCGGCAGTTTGCCGTTGTGTGGCTATATGATTGGCAAAAAGCAATAGCTTGCGTTAGTCCTCGATGGGGTCCCGCCAACATTTTAACGAAAATATACGCTAAGCCTTCGGATCTGACTGGCTTAGCGTTTTTTCTTACTCTAAGCCCAATAGTCCGGGCGGCATAACCCAAACCAACCGGTCATTCAACTTCCTGTTGTTTCAGCGGTCGTAATGAATTGAGAGACGTACTCTGCCTGAAATTGAATTTGTATTCGCCTAAGAAATTGATGTGCTCCCATCCGAGTGGAGAAATGTGGTTTAGTAGTTCTTCCTGAAGCTTTCCTTGCTTTTTGCGGTGTTCTGTTGCTTGCTGGAGATAGACGGTATTCCAAACGCTAATTGCATTGATGATAATGTTCAACGCACTTGCCCTTTGGAGTTGGTCTTGAAGCGCCCGTTCTCGTAGCTCTCCATGTTTGCCGAAAAAGATCGCTCTGGCAAGAGCGTTCATGGCTTCCCCTTTGTTCAACCCCCGGTGGATTCTTCGACGTAGTGCCTCACTTGAAAGGTGATCCAGGATGAATATTGTTTTTTCGATTCGGCCCATTTCGCGGAGCGTGGTAGCCAAACTATTTTGTCTTGCGTAGGAACCGATTTTCCCCATAATGAGTGATGCCGAAACGGTTCCTTCCTGGATGGAGTGAGCCAGCCGGAGAACAACGTCGTAGTTCTCCTGAATGATCCTTGTTTGGATCTGTCCGCGCAGCAATTTCTCCAATTTGGGGAAATCAGAAGGTTTACCGATAGAGTAGAGCTTGGAATCAGCCAAGTCACGTAAACGCGGCGCAAAGCGAAAACCAAGTAAATGCGTTAAACCAAAGACCTGGTCGGTGTAACCGCCTGTATCTGTATAATGCTCCTCGATGGCCAAATCCGTTTCATGGTGGAGCAAACCGTCGATGACATGTACGGCATCCCGCGCGTTCGTATTGATGACTTTCGTGTAAAACGTGGAAAATTGATCGCTTACGAATCGATAAATCGTAGCTCCTTTTCCGGTCCCATAGTGGGGGTTGGCGTCTGCATGAAGCGCCGAAACACCGATCTGGACACGCATTCCATCAGATGAAGAGGTAGTCCGTAGAGAGAAAGACTGAAATTCCGGGATTCATCGGGAGAATCTTTCTCCAATCGGTCGATGTGCAATTTCCCATTCTCCAAATTAACGCCATCCAGCTCGTCGATATGATCCGAAACCCAGTTTAATCTTTGAAGAAGTGATTCAGTCCGTTCTTCAAGATATTCCTTTGCGGACAAACTAACGGCAATCTTTGTAGCGTTAGGATTGATGCTATTCCAATCCGCTTTCGGTACAAGGTACTCCTCGAAGTCCTTATGCTAACGGCTTCCGACAATGGATACGTCCCCGGAACGAACGTAATTCCGCAGCTCTGTCAGGACAGCCATTTCGTAATAATGCCGGTTGATCGTTCCGTCATCGTCGTAAACGTGCTTTTGCCAGCGGTTGGATACGAAGTTCAGCGGTGCGCCTTCCGGAACCTTTCGCTTTCCGGTTTCATTCATATCCCGGTTGATATCGACCGCCTTCATTAGCGGCTCTTCCGACTTGGTTGACCTAAACGCCAACGATTTTAGCAGCGTTGGCGTGTATTTCCGGAGCGCATAGAATTTCTTTTCCAGCAAGTCCAAATAGTCGTAATCTACGGGCCGCGCCAGCCGTTTAGCTTCTTCTACAGATGCGACGATCTGCTCCCACGGCATAACGGCATCAAGCGCAACGAACGGATCAATACCATCACTTCGAGCCTTAATAAGAGCGGCTCCAAGATCGGCAAAATGAACAACCTTTTCGTTGATCGATTTACCGTTTTGTTTTTGAAGTTCCTCTTGGGCTTTTCTCCCTTTGGAAAGCAGTATCATGATTTGCCGGTCATGAATCTCGAAAGACAAGTCTGTCAAATCCTGAATCAATTCCAATAGGTACGCTACTAAAATTGCGTACTTTTTCGGATCATTAAAGCGGCGGAAGGAATGGGGTTCGTAACGCGTACCAATTTTAGAAAGCTGCCGCAGCCGGTTCGGATGGATGCCTTTCGTATCGACTTGCAGCTGCAAATCCCGTATGTATTCAAGCTTTTCAATAACCTTCAAAAAGGAATCCGGAGAGCTGGCACCTGGGATTTCCCTTAACCATGCCAAGTATGTTTTGCTGCTTTCCGGCATGGTGGTTAAGACGCGATCCAGCTTAACAATTTGTAATTCTGTCAATGAACTGCTGAGCATCCTGAATATTTTTTCTTCTGCCCGTTTGCGAGTTTGCCAAACTGCTCTTTCAATCGTGGCCATTGAGGGTAGAATGATTTTACGTTTACGTAAATCTTCGAGTGCGAGCTGAATCAGGTGTAGGGGATTACCGTTTGCCATGGTATGGCTAAAAAGATGCTTGCACAAAGAACGATACTCGCTCGATGACGTAAAGCACGTTCGGTTAATCGATCACCGGTTTTCTCCGATGGAAACAGATAATGACTGTCCGGAGTGAGTTCTGCAGATATTTTTCTAAAGCAGTTCTACACGTAGCGTTCAAAGAAACTTCTCGCTGTTTATTCCTTTTTCCGGAGCGGACCGTAAGCTGGCCGCTGCGTTTACCGATTTGAATATCTCCT
The DNA here is from genome assembly GCF_001422685.1 of Paenibacillus sp. Leaf72. Lineage (NCBI taxonomy): Bacteria > Bacillati > Bacillota > Bacilli > Caryophanales > Paenibacillaceae > Paenibacillus > Paenibacillus sp. Leaf72. The sequence continues at coordinate 272,932 of NZ_LMLV01000031.1, forward strand.
GGAGCCAGGTCACACACTTCCATTGTCCGTAAGCCGGTGTGAAACATCACGATTAGAATCGTCTGATCCCGTAAAGAACCTCAGTATTCAGCCGCAGCGATCAGTGCAGCTTCTTCTTTGTCTGCTTTGTCTTCATCTGTCTAGGGCTTACCTTTTCCTCCGGGACCAATTTGACTGGCTTCGAAGGGTCGCGGCGAATTTTGGATTCCTGCGTGGCCCACTCGAAAAAACGTTTCAGGGTTATAAGCCGCCGGTTAATGGTCGTCGGTTTCAATTCCATTATTTTTTGTGCAGCTTCCCGGTATCGTGTTAATGTTGGAGTAGCCACATCTTCAATTTGAAATATGACCTCTTCCTCTTGGTGGTCGGCTGTCTCAAACTAGCCAATAAAATGCTTCAAGTCGCTTGCGTACTCTTTCAATGTTTTGGGATTCAAATCTTCGTGGGTGGTGAGAGCGTGAATAAAGTCCTGAATCGTCTGCTCGCCCTGTTCCGAAATCCCGGTCGCCTCTCTCATTAGCAAAGCCTCCAAATCTTGACTTACATTAGCGGACATCAACTATAGGCTCTGAAAACATCAAATGACCGCTAATCTTAATTAGCGGTCATTAATTAGTTTCTAAATTTTTTTCAACTTCATATGTTGCAACTAGTTTAAACTGAGAGATTAGGCATTATTTATGGCTCTTTTAAAAAGTCTGATTCCGGTACTACTTTCGTTTACGCCTGGTTCGTATCGTCGATCAGTTGGGTATGTTCTATTTTCATGAATTTATATAACGGCAATGATTTCAAAGCCGTTTTTAATTCGTCAACGCTGTCAGCAATACAAAGGGACCAATGCTCATCCCTTGTGTGGGAGAGATAAAACGTGTTGATCAGCCCCTGTTCCACTAATTCGGCAAATCGTGTTTGTTCCGCAGGTAACAGTTCAGCAATTTCTTCCTTTGATGCTGCTGGATCAATTTTGACATGAACGAGAAAACGCATGTTGTATCCCTCCTAAGCATTACTTTACTACTTGAAAATTCTATTGAAACAATTGCGGGTATAGGGAAGGTACTCCTCCGGCAAGGCCTTGTTGTAAATTCCGGCTCGTATCATCAGCAATAATCTCGTATAGATCAGCTTCGATTCCATCAATCGCGATCTTGGCGATTTCCTTTGGACTAGCCTTAGGTGCTTCGATACCAGCTGTCAGATCCGTGTCCATGAACGCTACGTGCAATCCGGCAACCTTAATGTTTTTAGGGGCTAACTCCAAGCGTAATGCATTTGTTGCTCCCCATTGAGCAGATTTTGCTGCTGAATACGCGCCTGAATCACCGGTATTGAACCAAGATAATGCAGATAGGATATTCAGGATCGAGCCTCCTCCATTTTTTTCAATAACGGGTGCAAAAGCACGAACCATTGAAATTGTGCCGAAAACATTGGTGTTGAATTCAACATGAATATCTTCCAGTTCACCTGCGAAAAGGGAAGCACCCGTTGCGGTACCAGCATTGTTGATCAGAAGGGTTGCATCCCCAGCTACCTCGGCCGCTGCCATGACGGATTTCGGATCAGTAATATCGAGCTGCAGCGGAATAGCACCTGGCAGATCGACTGATGCTGGGTTTCTTGCTCCAGCGTATACTTTGGCTCCTCTTGCTAGAAGCTCAAGAGCCAATTGTTTACCTAAACCACGATTTGAACCACTGACAATAGCAACTTGTTTTGAAATATTCATTTTTTATTTCTCCTTTGTTTTTAGAATTATCGTTCTTAAATTTTTGTGCACGCCTTCATTGTATACATCTGCGTGCTTTACCATACAAGTAAATTACTGACCAGACAGCATATCGTTAACTTGGTTTACAAGAACGCTCTCGTTCGGGCCCGGATTGTTACGATACATTTTCGCTGACTCCACCAGAACTTCATTCGTATCTGTACCAAGTACCTTCATCGTTTCTTCAATGAATGCTGTAAGTGGCATCGCATTGGGATCGTAATTGATCATTTGTGTTTGAACCAATGGCGGCGCAATCTCCAGTACTTTCACCGATGTGTCTTTCAGAATGTAGCGCTGGGTGAGTGTATAGGAATGAAGCGCTGCTTTTGTCGCAGAATATACAGCCCCCTGCGTCACGGGTACGAATCCGAGTATTGAAGTCGTATTGATGATATAAGCTTCTTTTTTGGATTTCAAATGTTCCTGCAATGCAGCCGCCATACGGATTGGACCAAGCAGGTTGGTGGTGACTGTTTGAACCAGTATATCTTCGTCAACCAACCCCGACGGATCTTCAGGCGTATACATACCGGCGTTGTTAAACAATACATTAAGATCTGGGTATTCCTTCATTAAGTGCTGGGCAACTGAGTTTACGCTTGCGGGGTCTTGTATATTCAGCTCCACTGCAGACATGCCAGGGTTCGCTTGAATGGTCTCCTCTAGACGCTCTTTACTCCGTCCTGAGATAATAACTTTGTTTCCAAGTTTGTGAAATGCCTCTGCTAGCCCTCGTCCAATTCCTGAACCGCCGCCTGTGATAAAAATCGTGTTGCCTGTTAATTTCATTTTCTTATCCTCCTTAGTTTATAACTATAGTATCTATTGCTTTCTCGTTTAAATGAACCAGGGTTTTGCTTCTGCCCATCGTTTTGAGAACAATGATTCTAGTTATCCCAAAAAAATATTTATAAAGCCTATGGCCTACTCTCAGAAATCATATTCTCTGAACTTTGTTTTCCTCTCATTCTGAAATTACTATAGCATAATGAGAACGTTCGGTAAAGATTTTTTTCACTCCTCATATTATTCCCTGAACCTTAATTTCTTTTAGCTAACCAGTCGACTGCTCCTTCCATAGAATCAAAGTTTTTAGTTGCATAACTTCCCTTAAGCTCAGAATCAAGTCGTTTTAAAATGGATCTAGCTACTGCCTTTTCTGGCGTAATCAAAGCCATATATTTCAACCCAGCTTCTTCTGCTTTTGGAAACCAGACTTCAGAGAACCATTGCTGATCCGCTCCTGTAATTGCTGAGAATTTTAATGTATTTGCAATAGATTTAATAGATTTTTTAGCGACCAATAACTCTAAACTTTTGTTCTGATACACTAGATTTATAAATATATAAAATCCTATATCGTTATTCCCGTCGAATATGGTGAACAAAACAAATTAGATGTACCTTAACAGACCCTATTGATCCATTGTCTAGTGATCTAGATCAACATCTACATGTTCTGTACGTGCTCTTATTTGACCCGTCATTATTTTCCGAGGTAAAAACCGAGGTAGAGATGTAATGAACCGATGAATTGCACCTGGGATGATGAGTGTCTTGCCACGCAAGAAATCGCGATACGCCTCATCTGCCACCATTCCGACTTCCATCACACCGCTTTGGTACAATTTGGATGATCCTACATCTGAACGGTCTACGAAACCAGTTGCCGTTGGGCCGGGGCATAAAACCGTGACAGTCACACCCGTTCCAGTCAGTTCATTCTCAAGCGCTTCTGTGAATGAAAGAACATATGCCTTCGTAGCGAAGTATACTGCCATTAATGGCCCCGGGTAAAAAGCTGCTACCGAAGCCACATTCATTACGCCCCCTTGGCGCCGCTTAACCATGTCCGGTAAGAACAACTTCGTCATAATCGTTAAAGCTTTGATATTGACATCAATCATATTCATTTCTTGTTCCAAATCTGTTTCCAAGAATGACCCATACAAGCCAAAGCCCGCATTATTGACCAGATAGTCGACATTGATTCCTTCCTTTTTAAGATCGGCAGAAATTTCTTCGGCCACACCAGGCAACGATACATCCTTTGCAAATACCTTAACGTGAACACCGTATCTTTCCCTATATCCTTTTGCCAATTCTATTAGCTTAGCCTCGCTTCTTGCCACGAGAACCATGTTGTTACCATCTTTAGCAAAACGATCTGCTAACTCTTTTCCAATTCCACCTGAAGCGCCAGTAATAAGTACAGTTTTTTTTATCTTAAATCCACCTTTTATTGTAAGTGTGTGAATTGATCACAATTTAGTAAAATTTATTTCCACCGAAGGTCCTGGTTACGTCGAACCATTCCCTTTGTTTGCGGCGCTTGTTACAAGTGCTATTCATTTGCTCCTCATTGATGCCATTTTTAGAACTAACATTCTAAAGAGGAGAATGTACTGTGCTTCGATGGTTCAACAGGGAGGTTAACTTCTTTAAAGGGACAACCAAGCTACATGGGAATGAACATTCTAGTAAGTGTAAAAAAAGATTATCCTTGCAAAAGTTTCGTTGATACATTCACAATTCTCTTTAATTTTCTTTTATCAATCGATGTTCTTGCCATTGCTCTTATACCGACAGATATATTATGCAGGTATTCTGCCATTTCTTTGGCATCGTGATCAGAGGAGAACTCTCCATCCCGCTGTCCCCAAAGAATAATCTGCTCGAACATCTGCTCTCCCACTGTGAATGATTCAATAGACCTTGTATCCACGTCCGTATCACGTGCGGCCAGTTCTACCGCCGAATTCACGATTAAGCAACCAGATGGCATACCCTCTGATTCGCTGATCATAAAACCAAAAACTTTATGCAGAGCTTCCACTGCAGTCTTGGACGTTTTGACTTCTGCGAGCAATGTGGCGTTAACTTTGCCGCAGTAACGATCCATAGTCTGCAGAAACAGCGAATGTTTATCGTCAAATGTATCATATAAACTTCTGCGGTGAATGCCCATATGCTCAACAAGGTCACTCATCGATGTCTTCTCGTAACCTTGTTCCCAGAATATCTTCATTGCTTTATCCAATACTTCGTTCACTTCAAACTCTTTACTTCTAGCCATATAAATTCCCTCCCAAAATTATAGTAACATATCGGGAACGATCAGTAAACAATATATATTCGATAATCGTGTATGTAATCCATCGATGGATTTGGTGAAGTTGTATGACCACTCGCCGAGATCAGGCGGTATTTGCAAATATTGCAGCCTTTATTCCGGAGTTAGCAGTTCCCTTACTCTCGCGTACATCACCTCCTTGAATTGGTGGGGGCTATTTGACGCTTACTTTTTTAGCTTAGAGTAAGAAAAAACGCTAAGCCGGTCATATCCGAAGGCTTAGCGTATATTTTCGTTAAAATGTTGGCGGGACCCCTCGATTATTGTCCGCGCAGCGAGACACGGAAACGATAGTCTCGATTCGCTGGAAGCGTATATTCCTGATGAACCCGTGCTCCCCAGCTGTCGTCTCCACCCACGCCCATTTGACGGTAATTGACGCGAACGACGGTTTTATCGCTCACTGGCAGCTTGTAAGGATGATCATGCCCTTCCAGCTCATCGGCTGTATAAGGCAGCACATTCAACTCGAAGCGCGGCTCTCCTTGAAGCGAAATGCCGCTTCCGTTTGCATCGGTTACAGCTGCGAAGCGCACTTCGGTTTTGTTGCCGCACTCCTGCGGACGGATGTAAGGCATAAGCTGATCCTTCACCTTGCCGCCATAACGGCCAAGACGCGCGCTTGTTTGACGGTCCCAATACGATTCATGAGGGCCATTGCCATACCAGGCAATAGAATCAAACGTTTCATTCATTGTGAAAAGCAGGCCGATTTCTGGTATTTCAGGAAGTCCTTCACCTGGCTGCAGCAGCAGCTCAGCTTCAACCAGTCCATCGCCATATATCGTATATGCCAGCTCGCAGCGTGTTTCAGCTGCAGCGCTTAAACGGTATTGCGATCTTACTTTAACGCGGTCTCCAAGTGCTTCCCAGCTGAAGCGGATCAATTGACGCTCCTTCGAAGCAGCCTGCCAAGGCGCACAGCGCTCGACATGTCCATTTCCGCGGTCATTATCCGTGTACGCACGCCAGAAATTCGGGACAATCGGCGAAGACAGCAGCTCAGAGCCGCCGATTTGGTAGGACTCCAGCTCGCCGCTCGCCTGATTGAAGCGAATGTCAAAGCCTTCTCCCGTTAACACAAGAACGCCATTAGATACAGCTTCAACCGCTATTGCACCATACTGCGGCGATGCAATCTCTACAGCAACTGGCGATACAGGCAGTGCAGGCGCAATAAATTGACCGAAGGCCACCTCATGTCCTTGCTCCGCCCATGGCGTAGCTTCCTTAAGCACAGCTCTTACCGTAAGCGTAATTTCTTCATTCAGACCTGCTTCTGTTGGCATCTGGAACGGAATGGCCAGCTCGGCAGAGTCACCCGCTGCGATATCTACGGTCAGCACGCCTTTTTGCATAATAATGCCGTTGCTGTTCAGCTTCCAGTGCAGCTCATACGCATCCAGCGATACGAACAGATTTTTATTGTCGACACGCACCGTTCCAGATTCCCAGTTCGGGCTATGAATTTTGATGTTTTGGTAGCAGGCCTTCACTTCATGCAGCTTAGGGGAAACGGTACGATCAGCAAAAATCAAACCATTGCCGCAGAAGTTGCCATCGTTCGGGCTATCGCCATAATCGCCGCCGTAGGCCATGTACGTAATGCCATCCGGTGTTTGCGTGCGAATAGCCTGATCGATCCAATCCCAGATGAAAGCGCCTTGAAGGATCGGATATTTGTCGAACAGCTCCCAGTATTTATGCAAGCCGCCGCATGAATTGCCCATTGCATGGCTGTATTCGCAAATAATAAACGGCTTTTGCGGATTATTTTTGGCATAGGCTTCTACACCTTCTGGACTTGTGTACATATGGCTCTCAATATCCGAAGCCGCTTCGCTTTCGCGACAATGGAAAACGCCCTCGTAATGCACAATGCGGGACGGATCTGTCTTACGGAAATAGTCGGCCATTTTCAGGAAATTATCCCCGCCAAACGATTCATTGCCAAGCGACCAAATAACGATTGATGGATGGTTTTTATCGCGTTCGAGCATGGAGCGGCTGCGGTCCAGTACATTTGCCGTCCATTCCGGGAAGTTTCCAGGTACGGCGTCTCCAACCTCTTTTTGCCCATATGTCCATGAGCCATGCGTTTCAAGATTGACTTCGTCAATGACATAAAGCCCATATTCATCGCACAGATCATACCACAGCGGATGGTTCGGATAATGCGAAGTACGCACGGCATTGACATTATGCGATTTCATTAGCTTAATATCGGTAACCATATCCTCGTAGCTGAGCGCACGTCCAGTGTCGCAGGAAAACTCATGGCGATTGACACCTTTAAAAAGAATGCGCTGACCGTTAATTTGCATCAAGCCGTCTTTAATTTCAAACGTGCGGAAACCGACTTTGCAGCTTACGGCTTCTGTCAGCTTGCCCGCTGCATCTTTCAGCGACAGCACAAGCGTATATAAATGCGGCTCCTCAGCACTCCATTTGAGCGGCTGCGCAACCTTTGTGTTCAGCGCTAATGCTGCAACGGTTTCGCCCTTCTCCTGACGAATCGCCGCGCCGCTTAGCGGCTGCTGCCAAACCGGCTCGCCGGAGGCATCATACAGCATCGCTTCTACAGCTGTTTGCTGCTCAGAGGCTTCCTCCTCGAAACGTACCTTTACCTCTACCGTCAGCTCGCCATCTTCATAATTTGTATCCAGTGCTGCCTTAGCGAAGAAGTCATAAATATGGACCTGAGGCGCCGTATACAAATACACCTCACGGAAAATACCGCTCATCCGCCAAAAGTCTTGATCCTCCAACCAGCTTGCGTCACACCAGCGGTATACTTCCACCGCCAGCTTGTTTTCGCCTTCTTGCAAATAAGGCGTCAAATCAAAATCCGCCGGCGTAAATGTATCCTCGCTATAGCCGACAAGATCACCGTTTACCCAAACGTAGAAGGCAGATTCCACACCTTGGAAGCTGATAAACACAGGCTGACCATCCCAGCCTTCAGGAACGGTAAAAGTCGTCGCATAGGAGCCGACCGGATTATATTTAACTGGAGCGAAAGGCGGCTTAATATCCTCCTTGCCCACCCATGGGTAAGTCACATTCGTATATTGCGGGTAATCATACCCTTGAAGCTGCCAGTGGCTCGGCACAGGAATCGAAGCCCAACTGCTGCAGTCATAATCCAATTTATAAAAATCCGCGATGCGTGCTTCCGCATTTTCCGCAAAGGAAAACTTCCAATCGCCATTGAGCGAAACATAACGCTCGGAGCCTGTGCGCTCGCCTTGAAGCGCTTCCTCTACGCTTGTATAGGAAATACGGGTTGCATGTGCATCCAACCGATTAAGCTCAAAAATGGTAGGGTTGTTATTCCACTCTGGATATCCGTTAGCTGGAGCCTGATACGTAAATTTGCTCTTCGACACTTAAGGCACCTCTTTCAACTCAGTATAAGTTTAGTTATAATATTCACATTATAAAAGCTAGAAAAGTAAAGATCATTAAACTATTTTCGTATTTTACTTAAAGATTTGAATATTAGCAACTAAGAAGGGATGCTGCCCGTGAATGAAATTATTTATACGACGCTGACGACGACGGATTATCAGCTGCCCGTCTATGTAACCGGTGTGGGACATTGGGACCATCAGGAGGGTATTCGTCGCCCGGAGGGCTTTCCCGATTACCAATGGACGCAGGTCGTCTCAGGCGAAGGCGAGCTTATTATCGAGCAAGAGCGGTATCTCGTCAAGCAGGGAGACGGCTTCCTTCTCCCTCCAAGACTTACCCACAGCTATTATGCGGTCAAAGAGCCTTGGGAAGCCTATTGGTTTACGTATGACGGGCCGCTCGCCGAATCGCTGAACCAGCTGGCAGGCCTGACCCGCCCTGGCATTTATACGATTAACGACTCGCGCCCTGTATTAGAGATGATGAGCGATATGCTGCGCCTTATGCGGGAGAAGGAACCAGGCCTTGGCATGCTCGGCTCCAAGCAAATTTATAGCGTGCTGCTTGGGCTGCGCCAGCAGCTTGCCGAAGGCAGTCTTGCCACGCAGCAAATGAATGAGCGGCTTCATCCTGTGCTGCGTTATATCGAGGCGAACCTGCATCGCCCGATTACATTGCCCGAGCTGGCGGAGCTGCTTCATGTAACGCCGCAGCATCTATGCCTGCTTTTCAAAAAGACGTTCAAGCTTCGTCCAATAGAATATGTCAACAAAGAGCGTATCAATAAAGGCAAGGAACTGCTCATTCGCGGCGGCGGCATGAAGCTGTATGAAATCGCCCGCCTAGTAGGGTTTGAAAATCCGACGTATTTTAATACCTTGTTCAAAGCTTATGTAGGCTGTACGCCTGGAGAGTTTAAGCAAATGCATGGATTCAAATAAGGATAGAGTAAGTAAAGGAGCACAAACGATGCTTAAACCAATCATTTATTATGCGGCAGCCTTCCTCCTTGCGATGGCGCTCGGCTTTAGCTCGCGATATTTTGCCAGCCAGCTGCCGTCCTTCGTCGTCGCCCATTTTGGCGATATTTTATGGGCCAGCATGGTTTACTTCGGCTTCCGCATGCTGCAGGTCAGGCGTCCCCTACTCCTTTCGCTTGCTTGCAGCGCTGCCTTCAGCTACGGCATTGAATTCAGCCAGCTATATCAGGCCGACTGGATTAGAAATGTGCGCCATACGACGCTCGGAGGACTTGTGCTAGGACAAGGCTTCAGCGGTATTGATTTAGTCAGATACAGCATTGGCCTGCTGCTTTCCTATGCTATTGATTACTTTGCGTGTAAACGGGTCAAAGCCAAACAAAAAATCGGCTCTGCCCCATAAAAAAGGCTGCATAGCTCTTAATCAGAGCCATGCAGCACAGTATTCGCGTCCATATGTATGCGGGAATACGCCGCATTCGTCATTTTCAGCCAATGGGCGCTCCGCCCAGCGAGGTATTGGCTCTCGCTTCTTTTTCCAGCCATGCCCTCCAGCTCGTAAGCGGCAATTCGACCCCATAACTGTGTGCCGCATCCGGTTACATATGGCAGCTTCATAAAAAATCCATTATCTTCAAGCAGCGCTTGCAGCAGCTTCTTCCGCTCCAGCAGCGGCTTGCTGCGCAAGTCTACTCCGTCATAATAAAGCAAATCAAACACATAATAGCGAACAGGCCATTTTATCGCACCTTCGCGAATGCGTGCTTCCTTCGTCATCTTATATCGGTCAATGAGCGGAGCAAATTCTAGTCGCCGCGTGTCTGGGTTCATATAAGCAAGCTCTCCATCAAGCACGACGTCCACGGGCCGGGACAGCGGCAGCTTGAGCAACTCTGGATATTGCCGAGTAACCTCATACCCATGCTTTGTGAACAAACGCGCCTTCCTATTAATAAAAGAAAGCAGCAAGCGCTGCCCATCAATGAGCGGCTCAAATAAAAATTGCTCGTTATCAAAAGGCTGATTACATGCCGTCATCAGCATCGGTCGCTTAAACATGCCGATTCCCCCTTGCCGTCCTATCATTTTAGCATGGAACGGTTCAGCTGAACGGCGGTAAATTCAGGATAAATTAGTGAATAATCGGATACATTCCTCCACATAATAGCAATAAGCCAGCGCTTGGAAGCCATTTTTCTTTAAAATATAGGAAAGGATTCCTAACGTTATCCTTTCTCTATATTTCTCGGAATGAAACGCGCTGCRCCGCCAAAGGRCGGCGAAAGCCGTTTCACCTTGAAATATAGGAAAGCATATGATTTTCCCATCCTTTCTCTATATTTCTCGGAATGAAACGCGCTGCGCCGCCAAAGGAYGGCGAAAGCCGTTTCACCTTGTCCAAGGAAAGCTTGGTTTCTTATAAAAATGCTGCCGCTCATTACTTGAGGAGGTCACCCTTATGCCTAGAGGTTCGAATCAGCTGGTTGTACCACAGGCGCGTGCAGCGCTTGAGCAAATGAAGTTTGAGGTTGCGCAGGAGCTTGGCATTCAATTGCCGCAGGATGGTTATTATGGACATATGACCACGCGTGACATGGGCTCCATCGGAGGATCCATTACCCGCCGTCTTATTCAAATTGCGGAGCAGCAGCTCTCCGGACGCTGATTGCACAAAAGAGCCGGGCCAAGTGAACGATAAGCAAGCTTTTTACAAGCTTTTCGTTCTCTTGCTCGGCTCTTCTTCTTATTCTTTCAGCTATTTCAGCTTTTTCAGCTATCGGAGCTTCATAAACCGCTCCCAGCCTTCAGCTGCATTGCTTTCTGCCCACTCCAGATGCGTTTGGTCGCTATATTTTCGGAAAGCGCATTCAATTAATAAAATGAGATCCAAATATAAATCATATAAACTGCGTCTTATTTGCTCCTCAGCCGTCAGCGCTCCACGACCGTAGCCCTGTAAAAACGTCTCCGACAAGTTAAAATGGCTAAAATAATGCTCCATCAGCGGATCGCCCCACATCGCCCGTTCAAAGTCAATAATGCCGCAAATTTGCTTATCCTTAATAAAAATATTACCATCCCACAAATCCCAGTGCAGCAGCTTTGGTTTAGTTACCGCATCCAGATAAGGCAAGCGCTCCTTTACCTCCTGTTCAATGACCAAGCGCTCTGCCGGAAGTGTAACGCCCGCATCCGTTGCGTCATCAAGCACGCCATGCAGCATCGCCCAAAAAGCATCCGTCCAACTAGCAAAAGCCTCGTTAAGCGGATAATAACCGAACTTTTCCCCGCTGATTTCGTTAATATAGGCATTGTACTCGCCCAACTGAAGCTCAATTTGCTCGCGCTCTTCTTGGGTAAAGCTTTCCTTCACTTTGTTATAAGCCTCTCCTTCCAGCCACTGCATAATAAAATAATCAGTCGGTACAAGCGACCGTGATTGGTCATAAGCGTATACTTCGGGAACTGGAATGCGGTGATCCTGAGACACGAGCCTCATAACCTCTACCTCGGTTTTCATCATCTCTTGCTCATAGCGCATGAGCGCCCCAACCGCCGTAGGAGCTACCTTTACAACCGCCTGGAAGCCGTCCACAAGCGTCAGTTGATACGCCGTATTGGCCCAGCCATCGGTAAGCTCGCGCGAATGCGCAAGCTCCCTGCCGAAATGATGCTGGGCAATCTGTCCCAACTGCTGCGTGTCCAGCTTTAGCTTGATTTCGTTGTCCATGAATATCCCTCACTTATGTAGGATAATAACAATACTGCCGTGTTTATAATCGCATCTGCATGCGTCCGTTCCATGGCATGCGAAGCATGCACACCCGGCCCAATTAGCGCAGCCCGAATATTGCTGCCTCCTCTCAGCGCAGCCGATGCGTCCGAGCCATATTGCGGATAAATATCGACCGCATAGGAAATGCCTGAAGCCTTTGCCAGCTCGATCAGCTTCGAGGTCATCGCATAATCATATGGGCCAGAGGAATCTTTGGCACAAATGGATACATCCCGCTCGCTTGCGGATAAATCATCGCCTAAAGCGCCCATATCAATCGCGATCAGCTCTGTCACATCCGGCGGCATATAGGCGTTGCCATGTCCTACCTCTTCATACGTGGAAAATATCAGCTTAAGCGTGCGCTCCGGACGCTTCCCTTCCCGTCCAAACCACTCCAGCAGCCCGAACAAGGCAGCGACACTAGCTTTATCATCCAAATGCCGTGATTTTACCCAGCCATTGTCCATTATTTTTGTGCGCGGGTCCCATGAAATAATATCGCCGACCTCGATGCCAAGCCGTTTCGTCTCCTCTTTAGACGTCGTATCCGCATCCAGGCGTATTTCCATGTTTTCCTCGCTGCGCTTCCAGTCCCGTGCCTCTGGATACACATGGACAGACGTTTTCGTCGACAGCACGGTTCCTTCATACTGGCGGCCATCGCGCGTATGAACGAGGCAATATTCGCCTTCCACTGTATGCATGGCATAACCGCCAATGGGCGTAAAGCGCAGCATGCCACTTGGCTTAATCGCTCGCACCATCGCGCCAAGCGTATCCACATGGGCGGTTAACGCAAGCGTGCCCGCTGTACAATTTCCTGTTCCCGGAATCGTAATGATTCCATTGCCTTTCGGTGTCAGCTCCAGCTCAAAGCCATGCTTGCGAGCTTCCTCCTCCAGCAGCCTCATAATCGCCATGCAGTAGCCGCTAGGGCTTGGCGTTTGAAGCAAGCGATTCAAAAATTCCAGTATGTATTCCCGGTTCAATTGTATTTGCAATGGGCTCATCAATGCCATTCTCCTCTTCCTATCCATTTCTGTTTATAGCCACTAGTATAGGCATTAACGGCTACAGTTGAATAGTGAAATTTTTTATAAACTCTAGCTATGCCAGTTTCTCCATATTCATCATCTTAATCGACAAAGAGGTCAGCAATTGAATACAATACAGCTCGGCCGCTTATCTTCACGCGATCACCAGCAAGCTTGCAGTACAAGGTGCCTCCCCTTTTAGAAACCTGTCTTGCCGTCATTTCCTGCTTGCTCAGACGCTCAGCCCAATATGGGATAAAATTGCAATGGGCTGATCCACATACAGGATCTTCATCCACTTTTAATTTTGGAAAAAAGCACCGGGATACGAAATCGTACTGCTCACTTTTAGCAGTAACCAGCACACCGAGTCCTACTGGCAGCGCGGCGAGTTTAGTGAAATCCGGGTTCAGGCTTCTGACATCAGACTCCGATTCCAGCACAAACATTAAATCGCGATCAAGATACGTTTCTACGGGCATCATTCCGAGCGCTTCAACCATCTGCTGTGTGAGCGTATGGGGCTTGGGCATTTTGTTCGGGAAATCCAATTCGTACAGCTCTCCGTCCCTTACAACGATTAAGTCGCCGCTGAGTGTTGTGAAACGAATACGCATAAGAGCTGTATCATAAAAGTTCGCAAGCACATAAGCTGCTGCCAGCGTTGCATGGCCACACAAATCAATTTCCCCGCCTGGTGTGAACCACCTTAAATGGTAACCATCATCCGCAATCTTTACCGCAAACGCCGTTTCGGACAAATTGTTCTCGATAGCAATCTTCTGCATGAGCTCATCCGGCAGCCACGCATCCATAATGCAAACACCAGCTGGATTCCCTTCAAAAAGGTGATTGGCAAACGCATCAATGACATAATATTTCATATTCATCAACCTTCCTTCATTTATGCTCCATATATGAGCATTGTATCAAGAGCTCTTGTATGGCTTCAAATGAATAATTGTATGACGTACAATTATTTGATGTATGGTGAAGCTCTCCATTCATTGACTCATCCGAAAAAGGGATATAGACTTAAATATCAACTTATCATGTCAGGGGCATTATAATTCATGAAGCAGCAAATACGCATTCTCCTTATTTGGCTAGGCATTGCTGGCTCCACTGGGCTACTCACGGGAGCTGCTTCTGCGCTGCTGCTGGCGCTTTTGGATGCAGCAACGTATCAGCGGCTGGCGCATCCATGGCTGCTCTGGCTTCTTCCACTAGGTGGAGCTTTGGTCAGCTATCTGTATATGAAGCTAGGCGGAGATGCTGGCAAAGGGAATAACCTTGTGCTGGAGCAGCTGCATGCAGAAGATGGCGGAGTGCCGCTGCGCATGGCACCGCTCGTTCTTTTCGGTACGATGATCACCCATCTATTCGGTGGTTCAGCCGGACGTGAAGGGACAGCCGTGCAAATGGGCGGCAGTATGGCTAGCTATATCGGATGCCTTTGTCGGCTCGGTGGGCTAGAGCGAAAGATGCTGCTTATCTGCGGTATAAGCGGCGGCTTCGGTTCCGTCTTCGGCACCCCGCTTGCTGGCGCCATATTCAGCTTAGAGCTGCTCGCAATAGGCCTCGTCCCCTACTGGCTGCTGCTGCCCGCTTTGGCGGCCGGCTTTACTGGACACGCCGTCGCCCTTGGGTTAGGCACGCATCATAGCCATTATGCCATCGGCAGCCTGCCAGGCTTCAATATAAAGCTGCTGCTCGCTATTGTGCTCGCTTCGGTATTGTTCGGTTTAACGGCGCGGCTATTCGTCGTACTTACACATAAGCTCAAAGCGGTATTCAACCATTATATCCCGAATCCAGCTTTCAAAAGCTTCATCGGTGGTCTGCTTATCATTTTGCTCGTCTACGCCGTAGGGACGCGAGATTATGTTGGCCTTGGGCTCCCACTAATGGAACAAGCCTTTCAAGAAGCATTATCTCCATTCGCTTTTCTATTGAAAATCCTGTTCACCGCCGTTACGCTTGGCGCTGGATTTCAGGGCGGCGAAGTAACGCCGCTGTTCGTCATCGGTTCTGCACTAGGCAGTGCGCTTGGCGGCCTGCTGTCTGTATCTGTGCCCCTGCTTGCGGGCATTGGCTTCGTTGCTGTATTTGGCAGTTCCACCAATACCCCGCTCGCCGCTGCCATAATGGGCATGGAGCTATTTGGCATCAAGGCCTTTCCTTATTTGCTGCTGGGCTGCATCATCAGCTACCTTTTCTCCGGGCATACGGGCATATACTGGTCTCGTCGCACGCATAAGCTTAAGCTTCGGTTTTCATTTTTTAAATTCTCTTCATGACTGTTCTATTCCCATATTGCGCAAACTTCTATATGTTCCTTCGTTCTTTCATACCGATGTCTACACCGATGTATAAGTCGGAGTAGGCATCGGTATATTTTTGTTCATTATCCACAGAAGCCTCTCCACGACTTACTCCTTCAGCGAAAAATATTTCTTTTCAAACAAAGTATCTCACTTGAAATACTACCTTGACAGTCACAGTAGTGTGTCGTATTATAAAAATGCGGAGGTGATTACATGAGCGAGAGCAAAATTACATCCGACCTGCTGCGCGGACATACCGATACGATGATTTTACGGCTCCTATCCGAAGCTGACCGCTATGGGTACGAAATTGTCAAACTGATCGCAGAGCGCTCGGGCGGCGAGTATGAATTAAAGGAAGCCACGATGTACTCCAGCGTCCGGCGGCTTGAAACAGACGGCGATATCGAGTGGTATTGGGGCGATGAATCTCAGGGAGGACGGCGCAAGTATTTTCGGATTACCGACAAGGGCAAGGAGACTTACGCCCGCAACAAAAGCAATTGGGAGTATTCGAAGCGCGTGCTAGAAAATTTATTATAAAGGAGATTTGATGAGATGAATCAGAAATTGACGAACTATTTGAACGGTGTATTTACGCCCTACGATGGGGTAAAAAGCGTCAGCGAATTAAAGGCGGACCTGCACTCCGATTTGCAGGAGCGGTATTCCGAACTCAAAACCGAGGGCAAAGATGATGCAACCGCGTTTCATATGACCATTGAGAGCATCGGCGACATCGAACAAACTATACTGGAGGTCGCTAACCTCTCCCGCTCGCTGGAACGGCAAGTGGTGACGAATTTTAGTGCGAGTTATCTGCCCAAGAGCGATCTTGCGGGCGTTAACGCGCATAAAGGAAAATTTGCTGCGAGTGCGTTACGTGGTACCGACTTTACGGGTGCTGACTTGACGGGCAGCACATTTGCGAGCAGCGATGTGGGTGAAGCTATTTTTGACCATGCCAATCTCACTGACTGCAACCTCTCTGCCATTGACCTTAAGGATTCAAGCTTCCACAAGTCCATCCTTGTACGTACCAACATCAGCAAGTCGGGTCTGGACGGAGCAAAATTCATTGATGTGAAGCTAACTGACGTCCAGTTAACGATGACCGACCTTAGAAAAACAATCTTTGAAAGATGTACCTTTAACGGAGTGGACTTCAAATATTCGGATTTGCGAGGGGTGCGATTTGACGAGCAGACCTTCATAGGCGTCAAGTTTGACAAGTCGGCGCTGAATGAGGTTTCGTTTAAAGGAGCGATACTCAAAAATGTTTCGTTCCTTTCTGGCTTTTCTTTGTCCAAGAAATATTACCGTGCGATCAAAACCATCTGCTTTGAAGGCGCGACGATGGATAAGCTGACCTATGCTGCCCTTAAAGGCATGGATGCTGATTTGTCTAAAGTTACGGTTATATAAGGAGGGAAAAATATGCAGCACAAGTCGATTCAAGTGATTGGCCTGCAAAAGTCCTACAAGCAGCTGCAAGTCCTAAAGGGCGTAGATTTCGAGGTGGAAAAGGGCAGTATTTTCGCCCTGCTCGGCTCCAACGGGGCGGGCAAAACAACCGTTGTCAAAATTCTCACCACGCTGCTCAAAAAAGACAGCGGAACCGCCTACGTAAACGGATTCGATGTTGCTACAGAACCCGACCATGTGCGGCAGGCGATCAGTCTGACCGGGCAATTTGCCGCCGTGGACGAAATTTTAACCGGACGAGAAAATCTTATTATGATTGCCAAGCTGCGATACCTCAAAAATCCGCGCCAGGTTGCGGACGATTTGCTTAAACGCTTCGTCCTGACAGACGCCGCTGACCGAAAGGTGTCTACTTATTCGGGCGGTATGCGCCGCAGGCTCGACATCGCCCTCAGCCTTGTGGGAAAACCACAGATTATTTTCCTCGACGAGCCGACCACTGGACTTGATCCCGAGTCGCGTATCGAGGTTTGGAAGATTGTCAAGGAGCTTGCCGACGGTGGCACGACGGTACTCCTGACCACGCAGTATTTGGAAGAAGCTGAGCAGCTTGCCGACCGAATTGCCATTTTGCACGAGGGTAGAATTATTGCCAACGGCACGCTTTCGGAGCTGAAAACGCTGTTTCCATCGACAAAGGTGGAATATGTTGAAAAACAGCCGACATTAGAGGAGATATTCCTCGCAATCGTCGGCAACAAGGAGGGAAAATAAATGGAGACGGTAAAGAAGCACTTTGTCAGCGATCTGAGCGTTATGCTTGGACGTTCCATGCGCCATATTTTCCGCAGTATGGACACCATTATCTCGGTTACCATCATGCCGATCGCTTTGTTGTTGCTGTTCGTCTATGTCTTCGGCGGTGCAATTGAAACCGGAACGGATAACTATGTGAATTACTTGTTGCCTGGCATCCTACTCATTGCTATTGCTAGCGGTATATCCTACACGGCTTTCCGCCTTTTTACCGATGTGCAACGCGGCATATTCGAGCGGTTTCACTCTATGCCCATTTCACGTTCCACCTTATTGTGGGGACATGTGCTGACCTCGCTGGTATCCAACGCCCTATCGATTGTCGTCATCATACTTGTAGCGCTCGTTATGGGCTTTCGTTCGTCCGCGGGGCCACTGTCATGGCTTGCAGTAGTTGGCATACTTGCTCTGTTTACGTTGGCATTAACTTGGGTCGCGGCAATTGCAGGGCTATCAGCAAAGTCGGTGGACGGCGCAAGCGCCTTTTCCTACCCGATTATCTTCCTGCCGTTTATCAGCTCGGCATTTGTACCTACCGAGTCGATGCCTGCGGTCGTTCGTGCCTTTGCCGAAAAACAACCGGTGACCTCGATAGTGGAAGCCATCCGTGCACTACTGTCAGGGCAGCCGGTGGGCAATGATATATGGATCGCTCTTGCGTGGTGCGTCGGGATTTTGCTCATAGCCTATTTCTTTGCAATGAGGGTGTACAATAAGCGGGTATGAAAAAGGAGCGACTAAATTCATCCCTTCCCCTGAAAAACTCTTTCTGTTCATTCATACTTCTACAAATATTGGAAGGATTCTGCCTTTAGCTTAATAACAGCAGGAGCAGCTGCCGCTGTGGCAAACTGCTCCTGGATCGCTGAACTAACGTTCGCCTTTAGCATAACAAGGCTTCCTTTTAAATAGCATGGGTTAAAACGATTCTTCCCCATATTCATTCCAATAATGCTTTAAATGCTTTTGTAGCGCAGTATCATGCTCAGCATTATCATCGTTCACATCTTGTTCGGCAGACCCAATGGCCATGGCCAAAGGTCCGCTGAGTCCCCTTGAACCTCCACTCATGCCAAGCTCAGGTAGCCACTCCGCTTGGGAATACCAGCGTTCTGCATAATCCTTGGTGCCGCCTGCATTTTTAACGATATATAGTCTATGCAGGATGTCAGCATCGTCCCGATAGCCATAGTAAAAATAGCCTTTTTCCTCAAGAGCATCCGTAATATTGATTTTTTCCCCATTGACACTTGCAATGAGCTGTTCCGCGGACTCTTTGACTACCCAATCGCCGTCGTTTTCGCCACCCATGGAGTCTATATGATCTTCGGCAATTTCATAATGAAGGGATGTTCCATTAGCAAAGACAACAGTCTGTCCCCTACCTTTGAAAATCGTCTGATACTTATTTGCGGTAGCATTTGTATAGGCTTGGGCTTGTTCGCTTGTTAATGGTTCAGCTTCTTTTAAAACCGAACAAGCAGAAAGGGTGACTACTAATGTTGATAATGTCGTTATTTTAAATACTTTTTTTATCATGGCTCACATTCCCCTATCTAGTGATTAAAACTAACTTCTTATTATAATCGAATTGCATTATATTTCTTATGATTTTTTGAAATCCAGTCTAATGATTTTTTTTGCATCTACATCATGTGCAATTGAAAGTAATGGATCAAAGGCTGATATGTAATTGGATTGACTTACAAAGCTGTCAGCTTGATTTTTTTGAATCGTGCAAGAAACAACTTCTACTTGATTTCTGTTCTGATTGATTAGGGAAACAAATGAAGCATCTCCAACATACTCAATAATTAAATTTGCGATTAATAAATCTGTTTTTGGTAATGTAAATGTAGGATCACAAATATCACAATGCACTAGCTCAAGCGTATTCCCCATATAAGAATATCTTTTTTGACAAGCATTCAAGTAATCTTTGTTTATGTCAAAACCATATATTTTTTTAGTAGAATGTAAATCAATCACGTCTAGTCCATTTCCCCCAGCAACTCCAAGGATACCAACGATTTCGTGCCCATAACTTTCAAACTGCTCTTTTGTGATTTGATTTAAAGTTTGTAATTGAAATACAGCATCAGAACTTCATGTGGTTTTCATATATATCCAGTTTAATTTCTTGCCATGGATTGTTCAAAATTTCAGCTCCAAGTCGTTTTATTTTGGGGCTATGTCTAGCCTAAACGCCACCGTTCAATTCCTCAATAGTAATAATTATAACTAATAAATTCAATGCATGGATAGTCATTTTTGATTATAAGTATGTTGCTCATTCGTTTAATAATCCCCTAGTCTATGGATGAACGTGGAAAAAACCGGTCTCCTTCAATCAAGGATTCCGGTTTTTCTGTTTTACGTTTATCACGCTCACGTTCGCATGCGCCGTACAAGCTCCATCGTGCTGCATTCGACCCGTATCTTATGCCCCAGCTCCGAAGCGCTTGCGATAGCCGCATTTCCGGCATAGCTCCTCGACCGCTTCCCTGCGGGAGAAACCTTCGACCAGCTTAATCGCCCGATCATCCTCAATAATGTCCGAGAACGATTTATCATTAATGTTCCCTAGATCAATGACGCCTTCGCCGTCGAGGCAGCATGGAACGACCGTTCCATCGACCAAAATGCCTGCCTGATTGCGCAGCCCGTAGCAGAAGCCTTTGCCGTCATCCTCTTCCGCCTTCAAATCCGGCCATTCAAATTCATGATCCTGATTCAAGTAAATACGATCAGCAATTTTCAGTCCTTTACCGGGAGCAACCCGCTCCTCAATGAAGTAATCCAGCCCAAATTGCTGTTCAATCATCGCCAATACGTCGCGATTGCGCTGGCGCTCCGCATTCGTCGCATTGTCGGTATGCAAATTCCAAAGGCGCAGCGAAATGATCATATTTGTCCGCTCAACCGCCTCACGTGCAAAATCCAATACGCTTCGAACATAACCTTCCTTATTCGTCGAGCCAATGTGTCCGTCAAAGCTATGCAAAGAGAAATTCATTTGGCGCAGCGCAGGCTTTGTCAAAATTTTCTCTTTCACTTTATGAAGCAGCGTCCCGTTTGACGTCAAATTGACTTTGAAGCCGTGCTTTTGGCTCAGATCCAGCAGCTCGTCAATTTTCGGATGCAGCAGCGGCTCGCCTTTGAGATGAAAATAAATATAGTCCGTAAACGGTTTAATCTGCTCCAGCCGCTTCTCAAAATCCTCGACCTGGATAAAGCCTTTCGCCCGCTGTGTCTGGGGACAGAAGGTACAGGCCAGATTGCAGATGCTCGTAATTTCCACATAAAACTTTTTAAACCTCTTCATTGCGCGTTGCTCCATTCTGCTCCATAGTCCTTCCTGCTA
Organism: Paenibacillus sp. Leaf72; assembly: GCF_001422685.1. Taxonomy (NCBI): domain Bacteria; kingdom Bacillati; phylum Bacillota; class Bacilli; order Caryophanales; family Paenibacillaceae; genus Paenibacillus; species Paenibacillus sp. Leaf72. The sequence continues at coordinate 293,981 of NZ_LMLV01000031.1, forward strand.
TTATAGCATGCTCTCCGCTTGCGCGACCATTATGCTATAAAAGCCGCTACTCTCAATGAAAGGACCGCCAAAAAGCGCCTTCTGTTGCAATAATGGTGCTTATTTGGGCATACGGAATGCGGAACGTCGGGAACCCGGCAGCAAACGGTGCAATATCATAAGGGTTAAAATAAAGATGCAGCGCATCCTCCGTCACATAAAAAGGCTGATCCGGCTTAATGCCCATATACGTGTCCGGGAACACATAGCTGTACTGAGGATCCGTCTTAATTTGCTCGCCAACGATATCACTAAGCACCTTTACATAGTTGCTGCCTGGCTGGAACAGATCCTTCAGCTCGTACATCGACCCGTCGATGACATTGATATGGCTGTAAATCATCGTCGGCATCCCATGAGCAGCACCGAACGGGAAATTGTAGCCGTTCAACTGCAAAACGAGCAGGTTTTTGTGGAACCAGGCGACGTCAAAATCGCCATCATACGAATACTCCAGCTGCACATTCGCCGGGACCCTCTTGACCTGCGACAGCTCCTCCAGCTTGCGGTTCACCTGCTGCTGTGCCGCTTGGTTGACCATACCCTCAACGCTTGGATAATACACCAAATAATCGACGTTCGGCTTATATTTATGTTCCTTGACACGCAGTGGAACCCGCAGCGGAATGATCGTGTTGCTTTGCCAAATAAGGCGACCGCTGCGCGTATAATAGGACTCCCGGTTATCGACTATCGCCTGCACAACGCCATCCATAATCGTTAATACGCCTCTTCCGGACAGGCGTGGATACCCCTGTGCAGGCTGCCCTTTTGTATTTATAAAATAGGTCTGTTTCCCGTCCGTAACGGAAGCCAGCCCATATTTATAATCCGCCACATCCGTGAAAAAATAGTCCGTCAGCAGTTTGCCGTCTTGATCGGCAATCGCATACAGCGAGCCGATATACGGCTGATCCGCATTTCTCGCCTTGCCCAGCGCCAGCCGCTGCTCGCCCAGCTGGCGAATATCATTATAGGCCGGCTGCACAACATAGCCGCCCCGCTTGTCAATGACGCCGTACAGCGCGCGAAAATCCTCCGCTGTATTCACAATCGCACGTCCATCCTGAAACGGCATGGCCGCTGTAAACGCCGGATAAATGACCGATTGGCCGCGCTCATTAATGTACCCGTATTTGCCGTTTTGCTCCGGCTGATAGGAAAGCAGCCCCTCTCCGAGCTGGCCTACATCATAAAACGGATATTCCGCAAGCTTGCGTCCACTTCGATCAATTAACGCAAAGGCCTGATCATGCAGCTTTACGACTGCTTTTCCTTTGGTAAAATCGCCAGCGCTTTCGAACTGTGCCGGAATAACCTCCGTCCCTTTACGGTCCAAATACCCATATTTGGAGCTGCTGTCTGCTTCATTCATGACGTAGAACATCGCCCGTTCATCTGCAAACGCAGAGATGTATGAATAGGCTTTAGTCGTCAGCACATTTCCCCGCTCATCGATGATTTTAAAGCCTGCGCTATCAATGATGACCGCACGTCCTTCCGTGAACGGGCCGATAAAATCATAAATCGGCCGTATACGGAAAGCGCCTGACATGTCAATTAGGCCGCTATTGTTGCCTAATTGAACAACTGCTAGCCCATTCGGCTGAAAAGCATCTGCACTGCTGAATTGCGGCGCTATGACGAAGCTGCCTTTTGCATCAATATAGCCCCATTTTGTCCCGCTCGTCGTCTTTACTGCTGCGGGAAGAAGTACCACTCTGCGCTCATTTTCCCTATCTTCCGCATCAAAGCCGTCAATATCGGCAGTTATACCTGCTGCTGGCCGTGCTGCCTCTATGCCCATCTCCCCTCGGCTGCTAGCCAATATGGCATGCTTTAATTGCTTCAGCACCTCAAGCGATGGATAAGGCTGGGGGAAGCTAAGCGCCTTGTGGACAGAGGCAAGCGCCGCCTGCAGCTGGCACGCTTTAAACTGCGCATCTGCCAGATGGAACCAATAAAAACCATAATCCGGATGCTCCGCTACCATTCGTTCGTAATAGTCGACAACTTTGCAAAAGTAATAGGGATACACATCTGGCGCTGGAACAAGCATCCCTTTCGACCAGCGCATGACGTGGACATCATAAGCTTCCCCCGTGTCATGTGCCCATAGCGCCAGCTCAGCTTGACCATCCCTTCCGTTCGGTCCTGGCATATCCTCCACATCCAAATAGCTGAAATTGATGCCATCCGGCAGCACGGGACAAAGCTTGAAATTGCTGTAGGCATACACAGACAGCGTGGACCATATCGCCCCAACCTGCCAGCCAATGATTAAATTACAGCATAAGCAGTTGGTTACAGGCGCGGCAGTCATCACTGTTACGCCGTACCCCATTCCTTTCACACAAGCGGCTACAACCCAGCCAAACTGACAATGCTGCAAAATCATAACAAAATATTCGTTATGCAAACGATACACCGCTGCTACTTCGGGGCAACCGTCCCCATTTAAATCTGCCACTACAACTGCGTAATGTGGCGACGGGCAACAAATTTCAGCAAGCTCCGCACCAATCGGCAAATGAGCGGCAGCCAATCGCACCCACTGCATGTCATCCGCGTTCATTTTCATCACACCCCACCCGTATACGACTGGAATTTATCCTTAACAAACTAAACATATGCAGGAAAAAAGAGAATATGATAGGAGGTTAAGAGAGGCTCCCTCGAAAAAGGTGACATATTATTTTTTATGTAAACAAAATACGCTTATTCGTTTTTCTTAAATTAAGTAAATGAACTCCTTACAAAAAAATAAAGCCGGTACATTCTCCTATCAGGAGCAACCGGCTTTATTTTTTTCTAAACTAGCCATTCGTTCGATTTAATGTAATAAGATAATTGTATTTGCTTGCATGTTTCATCTCGTCTAAAATAATGCCAAAAACCGTGTCTTTATATACACCCACGGGCAAGCCGAACCAAATGTTGCGGTATTTTTCAACCGCAGCGAGCTCTCCTAATAAAGCCTCCTCTATTCCAGCAAGGTAGGAGCTCACCGGCTGATGGGCTTCATTGCTGACTCCGGTAATTTCCTGGCCAGTAAGTTGTCTATAAATCCCGCGAAACATTTGGTTGTGCCCACGCTCATCATTGCGAATGGACATAATGATCCCTGCCTGCTCGGCATTTGGCGCAAGCCTAATTAGCTCATCATAAAACAACTCGTCATTTCGTTCTCCTTGTACAGCTTCTTTGATTAACGTTAGCGCATGCTGTGGGGTTGTTGCCCATACTGGCATAAAAACCGTGTTTCTCCATTGATGGTTAACCCAATTCATCTATTAGCCTCCACAAATAAGGATCATTATTTAGATCAGCATATGAGTGTGCAGCCCATTTGTTTACAGTGGACTAATTGTCAGCATAATCCTCCAGATTATCTGCATAAAGCTTTGCCATTGCCTTTACCTCTTGAAGCAGCTTCTGGCGCAGCTCTGGCGGCTCTAGAGCTTCAACAGCTGAGCCGAATTTAAGCAAAATTTCGCATGCGGATTCCAGGGTATTAAACAGCACATCCGCCTCTAGCTCACCCTGACAAACAGCACCTGCTTTCGTAAGCGTTACATACCATTGCTGGCGAAATCGAGATAGGTCTGCTTCCTTCATGCGGATTTTCGCCGGATAACGCGGCAGCGCAGACTTGAACTCCGCAATGGATTGCTGCCAGTAGGAGGCTAAGTCGAACCGTTCTGGCCGATCGAACGTCTCCCCTTGCACAGCAGCTTCTTGCAGCCGAGAAATGCGATACGTGCGCATTCCTCCTTCCGTGTCCGCTACAAGGTACCAAGCATTATTTTTTGCCACGAGCCCGAGTGGCTGAACTAGCCGCTCAGCCTGCTCCGCTCCGCGAGAATATACAATGAGCAGCTGACGCTCCAGCCAAATCGCTTCTTGAATAAGCGGGAGCAGCGGAACCTGCTCGCTTGCTTCCCGCCAGCCTGCGCCGTCAATATGAATGCGCTGCCGCACCTTTTCCGCTTCCTCCTGATACATCGACGGAAAGGCGGCAATCAGCTTCTGAAAAGCAGCTTCAAAGTTATCGCTGATTCCTAGAGCTCCGACAATGCCAGTCGGCTGAGACAGAAGCAGCGACTGGATTTCTTCCTTCTTCATCCCGGTCAAATTCGTCCGGTAGCCTTCGGCAAGCATCCAGCCGCCATTCGTCCCCCGCTCGGCCACGATAGGAATGCCTGCAGCGCTTAACGCCTCCATGTCGCGGTGGATCGTCCTCCCTGATACTTCAAGCTTGTCCGCAAGCTCCTGCGACGTCATTCTGCCGCGATTTTGCAGCAGCAGCAATATTGCAATCAATCGATCTGCCCGCAGTTGATTTCCCTCCTGATGTTTATGTCTTTTCGCTGTCGCCCGCTTCCGAGCTTGCATCCGTTCCAATAGTAGCCGCATAGTTTCCCCAATGCGGGCGGCTGCCATCTTCATCGTCAAACCTATATTGTTCCGAAAGCCCCCAAGTGCTCAGCGCTTTCCCTGTTTTGAGGTGTACTTCTGGATCAGCTGCGAGCGCAGCAACTGCTCCGCCAATGTAGGCAGGTGTTTCAGACATGAGAAAATGCGGCTCCTGCGCGGCTGCATCCCGCCAATTCTCCTTCGTCACGCCAAAATGGTCCAGCATCGCTTCCGAACGCAGAAAACCTGGCGTTAATGCTACAGCCGTTACTCCAAAAGGGCGCAAATCCTCCGCCATCGCTTTAGCCAAATGGATAACCGACGTTTTTGCCAAGCTATAATACAAATTGCCCCGATACTCGTTGTCTACTCCATCTGTAATTTCAATTATAAGCCCTTGTTTTCTTGCGGTCATAAGCGGCGCTCCATAATAACTTGTAATCATATGAGAAAAAACAGCACGCTGTTGCATAAGCAGGCCATCCTCCAGCGAATGCTCCCAAAACGGCTTGCCCCACTCAGTTAATGGATCACCGCCCCACACATCATTCACAAGCAGGTCTAGCTGTCCATTCTGCTCAGCTTTAACCCGCTCGAACAATGCCCGAACCTCCGACTCCACCGTATGGTCTACGCGCACAGCAATGCCTATACCCCCAGCTGCGGCAACGAGCTCCGCCGTTTCGTCAATGGTCTCCTGCCTGTTCATATTCGACAAGCCGCCTCGCACACTGCGCCCTGTACAATAGACGGTTGCCCCCGCTTTCCCCAAACCAATTGCAATTCCTCTGCCCGCTCCTCTTGTCGCTCCCGCTACAACAGCAACTTTTCCGGCTAATGGTTTCATTACCAGCCACGCTCCCTTTTCATTGCTTCTTCTAATCTCTCCCATTATATCGTTCGCTAGATGACAACTACTGTCATATATCTCAAACGATTTGGGCTGCAAGCTTAGAAATCAAAGGGCAAAACAAAATCGCTAATGAAGCCTGCGAGCCGCTTCCCCCCGCACCACCATTAGCGATTGCCTTACGTTATTTTACAGACGGCAAACACCCTTCGCACAGGTCGGTGCCGTCGGACATTCACAGTGATGACGAAGCTCATCCAGCTTGAGGATAATAATTTCGCCACGGACGACCTTGATTACCTCTTCATCCTTAAGCGCGGCAAGCATCCGATTGACACTTTCACGCGTCGCTCCAATCAGCTCAGCAAGCTCATTGTTAGTCAGCCGAATATCGAGATGCAGCCCTTCTGGACGCAGCACCCCATACATATTGCTTAGCCGGATCAGCGTCGAAGCGAGCGCCCCGAGTTTGCCGAACTGCGTCAAATCACGCAGCTTTGATTGGCTAATTTGCTGCATGATTCCTAGCCACTTGGCGAAACTGACCGCCATGCTCCCATTTGTATTTAGCAGCAGCTCCAATTCGTCTGAAGCGATAAGCCCAACAACCACTTCTTCTGTGGCCTCTGCGCTCATGCCATGCAAAAGCTCACCTTCACCGCCATATTCACCGAGAAAGTCGCCATGCCCGGCAAAAGACAGCGTCAAGCTTTTGCCATCCGCCATCATTCGGGTCAGCTTAATTCTTCCTGAAACAATCAAATAATGGTAGCTCGCTGCATCGCCTTCCCAAAATAAATGATTGCCCGACTCATAACGGTGCATGCTCATCCGCTCGGTTAAACGTTCCAAATCAGCTGGGGTGAAAAAGGCCGCAATGCCTTCTCCTTGTGCAATGGCAGGGCGAGCAAAGCTGCCTCGTTCGTTGGAGCTATTTGCGCTCATCTGGCTCATCCCCCTCCCGTTTTGTACATCATACCAATATATGACGTCTTTGTGCATACAAAAGAGGAATAAAATTGTTAAAATCCGTAATTATCACGCAAAAAAAGCTGCATCGCAGCCATCAGCGGTTCGTGGAGAACCTTGACTTGTACGATGCAGCCTTCATTTATTTAATTGTGCCCGGGCTCAGTGTCATCTTGCCGAGGGCTTCAACCCGGTGCTTTCGCCGTCATTTTTGTGATGAACAAGACGTTGATACCATTTGCGCAACAGTGGCAGCACGTAGTAGTCAAGACCATATTTGCCAGCATTTGCGCCACCTACGATGATGAAAACACCCAGCAGCACCATCCATGGGTTAACCGATATTGTTCCAGCGAACATGAACATAAAGTTCATCAGAAGTCCGAAAAATACTGCTGTAGTCGTAAGTGCACCAACGATGAGACCTAAACCTACTAAAAATTCGCCAAGCGGGATTAAAAAATTGAACAGCTTTGCATTAGGCAGTGCGAAATGCTCAATGAATGCGGTATACGTCGGGTAGACGGGGAGCCCTGTCGCCTTGTCAGCCACCGGGTTCTGAACAGCATTATTCAAAAATCCTGCCGTATCAAAGCCCCCGCCTGTCAGCTTGCCCCAGCCCGATTCCAGCCAGTGGTACCCGACATATAGTCTAAGCAGTAAAAGCACACCTGCTGCAATTCGATTTTCTCTCAGCCATTTGTATAACATGACCACTCACTCCTTATGTGTTTATGTGTTGTTTGTTTCTGTCTTTATCATAAGGGATCGTAGAACATTAATATGTGATTTTTTTCACAATAGACAAAAAGATTGGCTGATTTCGTCTATTTGTGTCGTATATTTGAACGCATGCACGCAGCTGTTCGACCATTGCGCTGCGCCACCTTTAATCTAGAGTCTGATATTGCTTATTATGTAAGTGGCGCAGAGCAACTGGCTGAAATAAAGAGATAACCTTCTAGCCAGCTGTCGGCTTAAATGGATTGTCTCCGCCGTTCCGGCTTTTGCCAGCGATACGTTGAAACCTCGTTTTCATGTAGGGCAGCAGGTAATAATCCAGCCCGAACTTGCCAGCATTAGCTCCTCCGATTAGAATAATGCCGCCCAGCAGCACCATCCAAGGATTCGTGGATATAGAGCCTGCTAATAAAAACATGAAATTCATGAGCAATCCGAACAAAACAGCCGTCGTGGTGAAAGCTCCTAAAATAAGGCCCAGCCCTACGAGAAATTCACCAATGGGAATGATGAGATTAAATAGATCAGCGTTGGGCAAAGCAAAATGCTCCAAAAAACCCGTGTATACCGGATAAACAAGCAAGCCCGTCGCTTTATCCGTGATCGGATTTTCGACGGCATTCGCCATAAAGCCCGCCGAGCTAAAACCTTCTCCAGTCAGCTTGCCCCAGCCAGCCGAAAGCCACTTCACCCCAATATACAAGCGAAGTAATACAAAAATAGCTGCCGCCATTCGGCTCTTCTTCATCCATGTTAGTACCATCATGATTAACCTCCTTTCGTCTAATTTTGTCGAACAATTTCATTATATAGGAAATTATGAATAATGTAAGTATTTTTATTAAATACTAAATAAGTTGAGCTTTATTTACTCTTAAGTAAATTTGAGGATATTATCTTAAGTTACCGTAATTTTAATTATGTAAACTTATTTAATGAAAAAAAGCAGGCTATGCGCTGCTCGCTTTCTAATGACATCCCTTTCATAAAAAAACGCTGCATCAGAGATGCAACGCTTCCTTTCCCCTGCTAGACTGAACGGCTAGGCTTTTCTGCTGCCAACCTTCATTTTGCCCGCAATATTATTCATCGCATTTTGCAGCTGTTTATTGTCTATATGCGTATAAATTTGCGTTGTCGCTATACTCGCATGGCCCATAAGCTCCTGCAGTGTACGAATGTCCGTACCGCTGCGAATTTGCAGCGTAGCAAAGGAATGCCGCAGCTTATGGCTGGAAATTTTTTTGCCCGCAAGCTCTGGCAGCCTTTCCTTCATCAGCCCAATCGTCTCATCCGCGACGGTCTGAATCATGCGGATGGACAGCCGCCTGCCGAATTGCGAGACGAACATGGCCTGCTCCTTCAATTGCCCCGGCGCCTTTCGCGTCTCCATCGCCCGGCGCAGCACCTCCTGAAGCGGTGCCGGCAGCGGAACGACCCGCCATTTCCGTCCTTTTCCGAGAATATGAAGCGAGCCGTCGGAATGAAAATGCTGCAAGTTCAGACGATGAACCTCGCCTACCCGCAGTCCCGCATAACACATGAGCAGCATAATCGCGAGATTTCGCTCGTAATATTTTCCACCAATCGCAGAAACAAGCTGCTCCAGCTCCTCCTCCTCCAGGTAGACAGGAATGCGTCCCTTCTCTTGCTTTGACTTGGCAATAAGCGCAGCCGGATTAACGCTGAGAGCCTCAAGCTCGATCAGCGCTTTATAAAAGGAACGCAAGGAGGATAGCTTGCGGTTGCGCGCTTCATCCCCTGCCCCTTTTTCACGGCAAGCCGACATAAATCGCACCATATCCAATTTCCCCACCTGATCCAGCGCCTTCGGATGTACCATATGTAAAAAATGCTGAGTGTCACTCAAATAGGCACGCTGGGTCGCCGCCGTCATCCCTTTGTTTTTCATCCAGATGGAGAACAGCTCCAGCTCCTGCGTATACGTATCGATAATTTCATGCTGCCACATGCTGCTTGCTACCTCCAGCTCCTCAAATTCTAACTTTTCCAGCTAAAATTTGATATATTCCTTATCATAGCTGAAAAATATAATGCGCGTAAAGGGAAACTGCGTGAAATATGTATTTCACGCAGTTTTTTCAGCTCTAAAATAGGCTCCAAATGCCGCTTAATCCGGCACTAACGCGTAATTTTAGCCCCATATTCGGTAATTTCCATGTCGATGCTGACTGTAATCGGAATATCAGGAAACAGCTCTTCCCATCGGTCTTTTATTTTCTCCCACTTGCGCGGATGCTGAATACTGAACTGCTTGCCGAAGCCAAGCACATCCGTTCCATATTGCTTCTGCAGCTTTTTCAGAGCCATATTGGTCAGTCTCCGTACTTCCTTCTGGCTGCCTACTTCCGCCTGTTTTTTAAATGCAGGATCAATCGGTTCATTATTGTTCAACCATTCTTCGATCAGCCGTCCCTTCGACTTAATGCTCACATGGAAGGAAATTTGATCACCTGCTACTTTGGCGTCAATTTTGCTTTTCATGCTTTTCACCTCATAGACAATCGGCTGATGGTTGTCCTCATGATAGCTTTTGACCAAGCCACCCACTCCTTTTCCAGTCAGCCATACGCAGCCAATCGTTTCTTCTTCATTTAGTAGCCCTTGCAATTTTTGCGTTTTGCCTTTAATAACGGCCCCGCCGGAAAATTTGACCTCTCCATCTGCGGCAATGACATTTTGCAGCAAATAGCTTTGCTCACCATATATTTTTCCCTCCAGCTTCGATAACGTCATCGGCTCTAAAATTTTTAAGGAGCGGTAACGGTTGTCCACTAGTCCCGAAAGCCGAAAGGACGGAATAATAGAGTTGTCTTTCGCAATCAATGTGCTGCGTGCGCTCCCTTTGCTAATCAGAACGAGACAACTCGGCCGAATTTCATTGTCACGCAGGAAAAAATCGAGCAGCTCATTCATGCTGTATTTCCGCGAAAGCTTCTCATTAATAACAATGACCTTCATATGTTGGCCAATGACTGGACGTTCCATTCGCGCCGAAAACTCGCGAATGAGCTGAAACATGGAATCCCCGGTTTCGGAAATATTAAAATATGGCTTCGCTGAGACTGGCGCCTGTCCGCCACTATGCTGGCTTTCAGATTGCACATTAATAATCTGCAGGGTATAACTTAGAAGCTTGCGCTTGCGATAGTCGTCTCCTTCCTTACGAAATGTTTTTTCCAGTTTCGTTTCACTCGCCGGATCCAGGCTCATGCCGACATAGATGCTTTGATCCTCGATCTCATCCTTGCTCCAGCAGCCCGTCTGCAAGGGCAGAACGACCGCACATAAAACGATAAAGAGCGAGCGCTTGGCTTTATGTCTAATTCGCATGCTTGCTCGCCCTCCATTTCGTCACAATCAATAAAACAATCGGAATAACCCCGAACAAATACAATGCCACTTTTCCAATCCAGTCCCCAAGCGTAAACACATCGTCTAATTTTTTCGGGACAGCAACGAAAATATAAACGAATGGGAGCAGACCATACAGACAGGTTTTTATTTTGCGCTTGTATAGCTGGGAAATGCCCAACGCTGAAAAATAAAAGGCGGTTGTGAAGCTGGAGAAAATTTGCATAATCCAAATAATCAACAGCAAAAATTCGAATCTTTCAAAAATCAAGCCCGACAATTCGAAGCTTCTGGCCATATCAAGTGTAGGCCAGTTTTTCGTTAAGGTGCCATCAACGGACAATGCCCCAATGACCATAAAGACGGTCACAATATAAATAACGAGCGGAATGGCTATCCCTGCGGTCACCGCTTTAATGTTTTTTTGGGGATTTTTCATATAGGCTGTCAAGAAGATAATGACCTCAAAGCCTGTAAAGGCGAGCGAGGTCGTCTGAATCCCTTTTAGAACGGGCCAGATGCCTTGCCCCAATAGCGGACGCAAATTATTTAAATCAAATATAGTAAACCCCATTAACGTTACCAGTAAGTAGATGAAAATCGTCAGTGGCAAAATCAGCTCAAACAGCCGGGCAATGGCACCGAGTCCGCCCAGCATCAAATACAGCCCCACCCACAAAAATACGGAAGTAATCGCCCATTGCGGTGTTCCCTCTAATAATATAAAGCTGGAAACCTCGGCTAAAGAACGCACTTGAAAAGCGGCAGTCGCGGCAAAATATAAGATCATCACTGGACCTAGCAAATGCCCCAGCCACGAACCTATAATTTTTCGACTGTATTCATAAAAGGTTTGACCGGGATAGGCTTGCGATAAAAGCGCCATAATGACCCCCACCACAATGGCTACAAGCCCGCCCAATAAGACCGATATCCAAGCGTCCGGCGTGCCAACCTTTTCCGCTGATACCCGGGGAAGCGATAATATGCCAGAGCCCAGCATGAAGTTAGAAATCATAACCGCGACCTGGATGGTCGTGAGTTTTTCCTGGGGAAGGCCGCCTATAGCCTGTTGGTTCCCGCTCATTGGCTCACCTTTTTCTAGTAGAATCCTGCGGATAAAGCAGCTTTGGCCTCCGCTTCATCATCCGCAGCGGCGCGCGCATAAGAAAATCCTTCCATTCCCCTAACCGGTATGGAGCTGCCGGGCTGGCATAAGGGACGCCAAAGCTTTGCAGCCTCGAAATATGGGCGCCCAACAGCAGGGCATACAAGATAACGCCATACATGCCGAAGGCGGCTGCACAAAACATCGCGGGAAAGCGCAGCATACGTATAGAAATGCCGGCACTATATTGCGGTATCGAAAACGAGCAGATCGCGGTCAATGCCACGACGATGACGAGAATCGGGCTGACAATTCCCGCCTGAACAGCCGCTTCCCCAATAATGAGACCGCCTACGATTCCCATCGCCGGACCAATCGGTTTCGGCAGACGAAGGCCCGCTTCCCGCAAAATTTCAATCGCAATTTCCATCATTAATGCTTCTACCAAAGAAGAAAAAGGTACACCTACTCTCGTAGCAATGATGGAAATGACCAGTTTAGTTGGAATTAAGCCAGGGTGAAAGGAGATGAAGGAAATATAAGTAGCCGGAACAAACAAGGCCATTATTGCGGCGAAAAAGCGCATAATCCTTAGCAGCGTGCCGGCAAGCCAGCGCTCATAATAATCCTCTGGCGACTGCAGCAGCATGCTGAAGGTTACAGGTGCGATTAGAGCAAATGGCGTACCATCAAGCAAAATGGCCACCTTCCCTTCCATTAGAGCTGCCGTCACTCTATCTGGCCTTTCCGTGTTTTGAATTTGCGGAAAGGGGCTTAAATAGTTATCCTCAATTAGCTGCTCAATATAGCCCGACTCCAGCACGTTGTCGATGCGGATTTTAGATACCCGCCGGCGCACCTCCTCCACTAGATCAGGATCCGCGATTCCTTTCATATAGCCGATATACAGATCCTTCTTCGCCCGCTCGCCAACCTGGAGCTTTAGCAAACACAAGTCCTTATTTTCACCCTGTTTGCGCAGCAAAGCGATATTGTCGGATAAATTTTCATTAAATCCCGCTCTTGGCCCGCGAACCAATGCTTCCGAAATAGGCTCTTCAATGCTGCGGCTTTTGCCCGCGAGCGCGTAGATTAATGTAATTTCTTTTATCCCATCAATTATTAAGGCCGTATAACCTGTAAGCACTTTGGAAAGCATCTCTTCCTGCGTTTCCACTTCCATAATTTCGCTTGTAGATAACAGGGTATTTTGAATAAGCTCCTTCGAAATCGGTCGATCATCAAACGAATAGGACATTAACGCTTGTAACACATGAAAATCAATTTGCTCCCTGTCCGTCAGCCCATCACAATACACAATTGCCGCTTTGATCTCTGTCTGCCCCAGTTCAAATTGCCGTATGCTGACATCTCCGTATTCCTTTATCTGTTCTCTTATAACCTCTAAACGGCTTTCAATGCTGTTTTCCCTATTCATGACTCAATTCCTTTCCGACTCAGCCCATTTGAATACGACCGAGAGTATGACCGGAACGATTAGCACGGCCAGTGCCTGAAGGAAGACGGGGTATTCCGGTATATAGGCTAGAAATGTCTTCACTTTGCACCGCCATCCCTTTGTTTTGCGCTTGATTGAATAAAGTGTATGTTTTCCTGATTTCCCTGTTTTTAACCACTAACTTTGAAAAACAAGGTGAAACGGCTGGCGCCGTCCTCTGTTATTTCAAAAAAAAGGCACCTGCAGTCTGCTCACTTTTTTCAAAGTGTCTCGACTATAGGTGCCTAATGAGTAAGGCTAGCTTTATTTTATTGTCGCTTGCTAATCTAGCTTCACTCGTACGTTTGCAACTCTAGCTTATTTTCCAGAAGCACGCTGCTTAGAGCGGACGAGGCCGAAATAAGCAACCATCCCGAGCATGCTGGCGGTAAAAATAATGACGCCCATCGGGACAGCTGTTTCCTCTCCGGCAATGCCAACGAGCGGAGCCGCTACAGCACCAAGCACAAAAGGCAGCAAGCCAAGCAAAGCCGAGGCACTGCCGGCAATATGGGCTTGGTTTTCCATAGCCAGCGAAAACGAAGCGGTAGCGGTAATACCGATTGAGCATACAAAGAAAAATAAAGGAACGACTAGCGACCACAGCGGCCCCTCCACAAGCACCGCAATCAGCAATGAAACGCTGGATGCCGCGGAGAGCAGCAGCCCGAGTAGCAAAAATTGCTGCTCCGTCCATTTATGGCTGAGGCGCCCGACGATCTGCGAGCCCAAAATAAGGCTGAGGCCGTTGGTGCCGAACAAAAAGGCAAATACTTGCGGCGAGGTGCCGTAAATATGCTGATAAATAAACGGTGTGCCTGAGACATAAGCGAAAATACCGCCGATCATCAGACCTTGCGTCAACGCATAACCGGTGAACTCGCGATCTTTAAGCAACTGCCCGAAATTACGCAGCAGCTCGCCGAAATTGCTCGAAATTCGCTTTTCGCGTGGCAGTGTTTCCTCCAGCTGCCACGTTGCAATAAGCGCCAGAGCAAGGCCTATCGCCCCGAGTACGATAAACACGCCGATCCAAGTGGTGAAGGATATAATTCCGCTTCCCGCAACAGGTGCCAGTAAAGGCATAACATTGTTAACCAGCATAATAAGTGCAAAATATTTGGTCAGCTCATGTCCGCTATATAGATCACGGACAATAGCCCTTGAAATAACGATGCCTGCTGAGGCCGCAAAGCCTTGTATAAAACGGGCAACGATAAACAAAGTAATATTCGGTGCCAGCGCACAGGCCAGCGAAGCAATTAAATAAACGACCAAGGACAGCAGCAGCGGCTTGCGCCGGCCATGAACGTCACTCATCGGTCCCATGACGAGCTGCCCGAGGCCAAGGCCGATTAAACAGGCGGTTAAGCTCAATTGCACAAGTGAAGCCTTCGTACCGAAATCCTCGGCTATTTGTGGAAACGAAGGCAAATACATATCAATCGTCAGCGGGCCCAGAGCCGAGAAAGAACCGAGCAGCAAGGCCAGCCTGAGCCGGTTACGATTCTGATTCATTTTCATTTGAAGCTTAATTCCTCTCTGGTGTCGTATGAAAATAAACTTGTTATGAATTTATACCATTATAGAGCCAGCAGCTTAACCCCTTTGGGCATTATGGCGCTAATACGCTCTTTAACAGCAGGCTGGCGCATTTCCTCGCCAAAAATGACTACCGTTCCTTCATCGCTGCTCGTGCGAATCAAACGTCCCATGCCTTGTCTTAACCTCAGCAGCATATAAGGCATATCCACTTCCTCGAAAGGCAGCTGGGCATCGGCGCGTCTTGCAGCAAACACCGGATCATTCGGCGGGAATGGCAGCGACCATACAATGACCTGCGATAAAGAAGGCCCCGGTATGTCCAGTCCCTCCCACAGCGTCACCGCGCACAGCACGCTGGACTCATCGGCTTGGAATGCCCCAATCAAATGGCTAATCTCCGACGTTCCTTCATAAAGGAAACGTCTTTGCTGTGCAAGCGGCTCATCATTCATCGCCTGCTTGAAGCGCGCAAGCTCCTCACGAGAAGGGAACAAAATGAGCGTGCCGCCCTTCGCTTCCCCAAGCAGCTTTACCGTTGCCTGCATTTGGTTCGCGAATTCATCCAAAGCTTCCGACTCGGATGCAAGCACCCGCATTTTATGCTCATAATCATAAGGCGAAGCAACGGAGAACGACTCAGCCTGCTTAATGCCCAGGCTGTCCATCGTATATTCGAAGGAGCCGTCTACCGACAGCGTAGCCGATGAGAAGACGATTGGCATTTTGCGAGAGAACACATGCTCCTCCAGCACTTCCTTCACCATCTTAGGCATAATGACAAGAGAAATGCCCGACTTGTCCTCCATCACCCAGCTAATCGGCTTTTCGGGTTTGCGGAACAGCGAAAGGGCATATTGAATCATCTCCAAATGCTCCTCGACGATTTTGAGCTGATATTCATCAAGCGTGAACAAGCCGCTTTCGAACACAAGCTCCTCCTCAATGAGATCAAGCAGCTGATGCAGCCGGTTTACTTCCTGTATAAGCGTGTTGTCCCACAGCAGCTCGCGGCGATCTGATGCTGCGACAGCACGGCTGCTTTGCTGGATACGCTCAAAAAGCTGCTCGCTTTGCACAATTGCATCCTCAATGGCCAGCGCCAGCGATTCGCGGATTTCCCCTTCCAGCAATCGCGTAATAATGCTCTCAAATACCGCATGGTTGAGCTTATACGTTAGCGCCTGCTGCGCCGCCGTTTCGAGCAAATGCCCTTCGTCGAATACAACTGAGCTATGCTCCGGCAGCAAGGGAAGTTGTCCCTCGCGTTTGCGTGCTTCATAGGTCCATACATGCTCCATATAAAAGTCATGCGAGCAAATAATTAAATCCGTTGATTTGCGGTAATGATCGCGTGACAGCGTTTGTCCGCAGCGATGTCTGCGGCTGCATACCATGCAGTCCTGAAAGACGTCCCAACCGACATGGTCCCAAACTTCATCGCTGAGCTCCGGATAATCCCGGCGGTTGCCATAAGGATAAAAGCTTTGCATCGTTTCTGGCTTATGAACAAAATCCGGCAAGCTGCGATAAATGTCGTCAAAATGCTCTGCGCCCTCTAATTGAGCGTCGCCCCTTGCATCATCCAGCTTGTTCAAGCAGACATACTGATCAGGCGATCTTCCCAATCTGCTGTCGATGGTCAGTCCTAAATGGCGGGACAGCTTGGCAATATCGCCTTCCGGCTTTACCAGCTGCTCGATGAGCGATTCATCAGCGCAGGCAATAATAGCCGGCTTGCGAGTATAACGCGCGTAGCTAATGGCATAAAGCAAATAAACGAAAGTTTTGCCTGTGCCGACGCCTGCCTCAGCGAAAATCGTCTGCTTGTCCGCATAAGCTCGTTCCAGCTGAAACGCCATATAAATTTGCTCATCTCGCAGCTCAAGCCCGGCTTCGGGAAGCTTCTCGTAAAAAACATCCGCGATCCAGTCGCTTGCCTGCTGCATATAAGGCTGCGACGGGTCAAAATCAAACGGATAATGGTGTTGTGTCATGCTTAGCAGCGCCTCCAAATAGACGCCCGAACGGCTGCGCTAAAATCACGCAGCCGTTCGGGCGGTTTTTTTTTCAAATTGAAATTAAAAGTCAGATTTCGGTTTTCTAGGCTGCGGCTTTGGCTTGTTCTGCACGGCTGGCAAATGCTTCATGCTTCGTAGCATCGGTCCTTTGCATATCGGGCAGGTTTGCTCTGCCGAGGCGAATTCATCTCTTACCCACGCTTTGCATTCGGGGTTTTTACATTTCAAAATTTTGGTAGGTAATAATTTCGGTTTCGTAATGTCTTCGCTCGTAGCCAATATATTTTACATCCCTTTCATTTACACGTTCAGGCAATCTGACATAATATATCACTTCTTGGCCGCATACGTCAAGGCTCCCAAACCCGCCAGCCCCCTCTAGCTGGCTAGGAAACGTTACAGCTTCCCTTTGTATTTTCCAGTATTGGTAATCGTTACTTTCACATCGATTTGGCCCAATGTTTTTTGGTTTAGTAGAAGCTGTTTGCTATTACGCAGCTGATGCCACAGCTTGGGTTCACTGCGATAGAGCTCGGCAAATAAATTTAATAGATCGGTTTGAGTGACAAGGCCTTTCTCATAGGTGGCCATCATTTCATCGCGAATCGCCTTCGCTGCAAGAACCTCCATCTCTTTCACCGAAACATCTTTAATCATTTCCTCCACATAGGCTCTCGCCTTAATTTCAATCTTAAACTGCAATGGCTTGCTGTTCTTAACATACCGTATCCGGTAATTCGGTTTAATAATGACGAGTGTAGCGGTCGGAGCTTCTCGATTGGCAATTAGCAGAACGGAGCGCTTATTTCCTTTTTGCACCCATCTTCTTCCGAGCAATTCTGTTTCAGAAAACCAGCTTAAATTCTCGTTTTGCCGAATGAAAAAGGCGCCCGTAATTTTAAACATCGGCATTTTCCGGGCATTCTCCCTCCATACCTCCTTCGTTATGCCAATCGTAGGAATGATGGCGGTATTGCCCGGCTCATTAAATTCGGCAATAAATTTGAAGCCATATTGGGGATCAATGTTGGAGCGCTGGGCATGGGTATCCTCGGGTGTATCCAGAATGGTATCCAAGACAGGCAAATTCAAAATCGATTTTTGCTTAAAATATCTACGATCGGCGTCTTTGTTGAATAGAGCAATATATTGTAACGAACTTCGCGGTAACGATTGATTGCTTCGTAGCTTTGCCGAACAATCGCTTGTGATTTTAGAAGCTCCTCATCTACCACAACCGCTTTGACATGTCCCCAGAACAATCTAATCTGCGAAGTTTCGGACAGCGAGGACAACGATTCCGTCACCGTCTTTCCTGTGCCGCGGCCGATCCATACCGGTATGTTTTTCCCTATTTCATTTTTATCGGATTTGGCTACATTTAAGAAGTTAAGCACCTGCGCGTAAGATATAAAAACCCCATCCTTATAATCCAGACCGATAGCTGTGACATAAGCCATGTTTTGAATCGGCTTTGAATCAAAGCAGCCTGGACTCAGCAGCAGCAAACTAGCGATCAGGCTCCATTTTATCCATACTTTCATGCTAATCTTCCCCTTGCTTGTCCGAATCAACCGTATGCAATGTTTCCGGCCTTTGTTTCTGCTTTACCCAGGGCAGCCGAAGCGCAGCCGTAAGAAGCTCCCTCATTATAGGAGGAGAAAACGGCGACAGGTACGGGACCCCGAAAGAGCTGAGCCGTCCCATATATCCGATAAGCACGACAATCCCTAATATGAATCCGTACATTCCCAATAGGGAAGCAGCTACAAACAACAGAAAACGGATGACGCTTACCGTCGTACTTAACGATTGATTGACAAGTGTCGCTCCAGCAACTGCCGTAATCGCCCCCACAACGACGACGCTTGGTGACACAAAGCCGGCCCGAATAGCAGAATCGCCAATAATTAATCCGCCAAGCCTTTACGCGGGACTTGATCCGGTGCTGGACAGCTAAAAGCATAATCATTTCTACAAATCCGCCACCGACATAGATCATGCCTTGAATCGCGGGCTGCCAGCCATTTTCTAGGACAGGCTGCAAAAGACGATAATCTTTCTCCGGCGTATTAGCTATGGCTACAAAGTAACCCAGCAAAATGACTACGGGAAGCATAATCCCTGCAGCAATCGCTATCATGCGAATGCCGGATATTGCAAAATAGCAGCATACTAGACAGAGGGTGATAATTAAAGCCGATCTTGGCGTGCTGGGCATATAATTGGTGGTCGCCTATCGGACCGTATCAATTAAGGTAAATCCCCCGATGAAAAGCAATTGCAGACCGAGCGGAATGATCATCAGCCAAGCGATGACCGGATTCGTTTTGGATGCCAGCCAAGGGTGCAGCTTCTGTTGACCCGATCTCTTCATAAATAGCACCAGCAATATGCACCATGGAAGAAACAATACGCCTGTTAATAAGACGGAAATCCATGCATCCCTGCCGGAAGCATCCAAAATTAAAGGATTCACAACGACATGATTCGTTAAGCCAACGGTCATCATGAGAATCATGCATATTTGCAGGAAGCTTACTTTATGAAGTACCTTAACCATTTCAAATCCCACCCAAAGCGTTTATTTAAACGATAATAGCGCTTATAGGTTTCCTTATTGATCCAATTTTATACAGAAAAAAAGGAATACCGCCTTCAAGGCGGTATTCCCATATAAATTTATTAACGTTTAACCGGAACCAAAATCTCGGTCTCCCCCGTATCGAAGCCAACAATCACTTGGGCTGCCATCGAAATAAACAAGCCATTTTCCACTACGCCAGGAATAGCATTCAGCTGTTCATGCAGCTCCGAAGGCGAGGCAATCGTTCCGAAACGGCAGTCAGCAATATAGTTGCCGTTATCCGTTACAAAGGTTCCGTCTGCCGATGCCCGCAGCTCGGCGGTGCAGCCAAGCTCTCTCAGCTTTTGCAGCGTCAAATTAGAGGCGAAGGGCACAACTTCCACCGGAAGCGGAAAATGTCCAAGCTGGCTTACTTTTTTGGACTCATCCACGATTACGACAAAGGTTTTGCTGTGAGCAGCAAGAATTTTTTCCCGCAATAGCGCACCGCCACCGCCTTTAATCAAATGAAGCTCGCCGTCTACTTCATCCGCACCGTCAATCGTTAAATCAATCGCCGTAATTTCAGCGAGCGGAACTAACGGAATGCCGTATTCAGCCGCTAAATCCTCCGACTGCTTGGAGCTGGCAACGGCTTTAATGTCCAGTCCTTCGAGCTTCATTCTTTGTGCCAGCTTCAAAATCGCCCAATACGCTGTCGTTCCTGTTCCAAGCCCAACAAGCATGCCATCTTGCACAAGCTGGACGGCTTTCTCTGCTGCCAATTGCTTGACGTTCAAACGTTTCCCTCCGCTCTCTGCGTACCGTTTTAAAGTTACAAGCCTAATATGTGATAGCCTGCATCGACATGCAGCACTTCGCCAGTTATTCCGCGTGACAGATGGCTAAGAAGGAATAGCGTCGCATCGCCGACTTCTTCCTGATCAATATTGCGCCGCAGCGGCGCACGTTCTTCGATCGTCTGCATAATGTCATTGAAGCCGGAAACGCCTTTTGCCGATAGGGTTTTAATCGGGCCAGCAGAAACCGCATTAACACGAATATTATATTTGCCAAGATCCTCCGCCAAATATCGTACGCTTGCTTCAAGCGCTGCCTTGGCAACGCCCATAACATTATAATTTTTCACGACGCGCTCTGCGCCAATATAGGATTGGGTAACGATGCTGCCGCCCTCGGACATGACACCCTTCGCCTGTTTGGCAATCGCCACAAGGGAAAAAGCGCTGGAATTTTGCGCGAGCAGATAGCCTTCACGCGACGTTTCCAGGTACTCGCCCTTAAGCTCGTCTTTATCCGAAAAAGCAAGGGAATGCACGATTCCATCAATGCTTCCCGCCTGCTCTTTAATATGGGCAAAAGCTGCGCTTATGCTTTCATCATCCAATACGTCGCAAGGTACCGTCAGCAGTGGCGTAATGCCTGTCTGCTCCAGCAAGCCCTTCAGCTTCTCGAAAGAGCGTTCCTTTCTGTATGTAAAAATAAGCTGAGCCCCTTCCCGATGCAGCGACTTGGCAATTCCCCAAGCAATGCTGCGCTCATTCGCGACGCCCATGACTACGATTTTTTTGTTGTTCATCATTCCAGACAAAATAATCCCTCCATTAACTAAATCCATAAACCTTTTGCCATTATAGCACAAAACAAGGTGAAACGGCTGTCGCCGTCCATAGGCGGCGTGGCGCGTTTCAGTCCGAGAAATATAGAGAAAGGATAACGTTTGGATATCCTTTCCTATATTTCAAGGTGAAACGGCTGGCGCCTTCCTTTGGCGGCGCAGCGCGTTTCAGTCCGAGAAATATAGAGAAAGGATGACGTTTGAATATCCTTTCCTATATTTCAAGGTGAAACGGCTATCGCCGTCCATAGGCGGCGCGGCGCGTTTCAGTCCGAGAAATGCTATAATAAACGTTAGCATCTTATTCATAGAAGGATGATTTATTGTAATGACAGAGCAGGAGCGCATGAATTGCATGAAATGCCGCCATTATTATGTAACTTGGGACCCCGGCGCGCCAAGAGGCTGCAGGGCGTTCGGCTTTAAATCGCAGGCGATGCCAAGCCAAGTTGTGCTAGCTTCCTCCGGGAAGCCTTGCCTGAACTTTGAAGCGAAGGGCAAAGGATAAGGCAGCAGACCGTCAAAGAACGGTTTGCTGCCTTATTTTTTTAGAATTTAGAATTTGGCTTCCTACCTTCTCTTCTTTAGCTAGACAAGAGACAGATTTACATAGAGGGCAGCCTGCTCCATGTGCTGCGCGTATAGCAAAGGCGCATGCCAGCGCGCTCCATATTCCGCTGGCTGCTAGAGCAATAGGCGGCTTGTCCTACTATGAGGCTGCAGCCCGCTTGGACAGCAGCACGCAAGCGCGCTGCAATTAAAGCCGCTTGAACACCTCGCATGCGATATTCTGGCAAAGTAGCGGCAAATGTAAGGGATGCGATATGTTCATGGATATGCACGACGCCGACCCCAACAGCGATATGATCGATCTCAGCAGCATAAAACTGCCAGCCTTCCCGGCTGAACAGCATGCGATTATTGTCGGCAATGTGATTTTTTCCTGATATCGGCAGCCCGCTGCCCAGCGCATGCAGCTCTGCGTAAAGCTCAACCTCATGCTCACTCAGCCTGCGTACGTCAATACCCGTCAGATGCTGCTCCAACTTCCCGTCGGTTTTTTCAGCAATGCTTCCTGCCATACTCGCATGAAAGCCCGTCTGATAAAACCCTTGCTTGGCCAGCGCCAGCAGCGTCTCCCCATCTGTACGCGAAGGCACAATTTCAAATTGTGGGCTCCCGCCCTGCTCTTTATACCACTTTAGCACTTCATCCAGCTGCGCTGCACCTGCACGGCCAAAGCCTTTAACCGTATTAAATTGCGGCCATGGCATTGCTCGGCTGGCAATAGCCACTGCTGGGCCGAAGCGTTGCAGTGCTATTCCCATCGGGTTATGCTCCCGTTCCTGAATGGCCTTCATTCGATCCAGCATATAGACAAGCTCGGAGTTCTCAACGTGCTCCACAAGCTCGGGGGTAGTCATCCATATATTCAACAAGTGAAGCCTCCTTATAATTGGGACAATGGAATATCCTTAATGGCTTTAACGATCCAATCGGCACGGGAAAGATCCTGATCGCCTGAATGAATATTAATATAGCCGATGCAGCGCATGCCCGCCTCTTTCGCTGCGATGACCCCGTTGCGGGAATCCTCCAAAACGACGCAATCCGCTGGCAATACGCCAAGCTGACGAGCTGCCTCCAAATATACATCGGGAGCTGGCTTGCCGCTCGGCACCTCTTCTCCGCTAACGATACTTGCAAAATAATCGGTAATATCGAACTTGCGCAGCACTTCTTCAATAAAAATCCACGGGGAGGAAGACGCTAAAGCGATTGGCAGGTTCCGTTGCTTGAGCTCGGCAAGAAGGGACAAAATACCCGCAATTGGCGCAAAATCACGAGCGCGAAGCTCCTATATTTTTCGCCGTAGCTGGTACGAAATGATCTCCTCCACTGTATGCTCCATGCCATATTCCACGCGAATAAGGCGCCACATGGCCGGATTGGTCATGCCTACGTATTTTTCCAGGTCGTCCTGCGACACCTTGAAGCCCAGATGCTCCATCGTCTCCATATCAACCTCAAAATGCAACGGTTCACTATCAATAATGACGCCATCCATGTCAAAAATAAATGCTTTCATCGCACTCTCCCCATTCCGACTTTATATTTGTTTACATAACTATATTTATGTAACTATTCAATTAAATTCAGACTATTCAGAAAATACGTCTCTAACATCCTAAGTTATGAAGCAAGTGAATTTGCGAAATGTGCGGAAACTCGATTCGTCCTATTGAAGCGACTACCACTTCTGCCGGATAAAATTGCGCCTGCCTGCCGCCTGAGAAATACCATTCCCGGGCTTGCTTCACCACAATAAACAGCCCATGCTCATCGCCGACAGGAGTTAGTCCCTCGCTATCCTCACGCCAATTGGGTATGCCTAAAGCGTTCAGCTCCCGAACGGCAGGGATGACCTCAGCGGTAATAATGCCGAGCTCACTAATTTCGATGCAATCCGAGAGGGCAAACGGATGCTCGGTACTATTTTTCAATTGATGCCTGGCAATAAATTCGATAATATTTCCAGCGGGATCGGTGAAATAAACGGCCCCTGCATCCCATGATGTGAAAAACACTTCGTCTCTGCCCTGCTCCTCAATGAGCGCCACTTTCCCCTTTAGCCAGCTTTTTGCCTCCGCAAGCTTGTTTTCCGGTATATTGATTGCAAAATGATAGAAGGGGTCGGTATGGTCCGTTGTCCCCCGGAAAGTGAGCTGTGTGCTGCCAATTGCTGCCGTGAAGGACTGCTCGTTTCGGTCCAGCACCGGGAAACCAAGCTGCTCCTTATAAAAGGAATACAGGGCCTCCAGCCTGCTTGTCCATAAAGTGATTTGTTCAAATTTCATCGTGCCTGTTCCTCCCCACAGCAAGGCAATACTGCCTGCACCCTCGCAAATATTTTGAAAGTCTATTTTACCATACTGACTAGCCTTTAGCTTCAGCGCTGCAAGGGAATGACGACCGTAATGGTCGTGCCTTCGCCGGGTTTAGAGCGCACACGGAGCTCAGCCTGCTCGCCATACAGCAACGCCAGACGCGAAATGACGTTGCTCATTCCGATTCCTGCACCTTCCTTGCTCCGTGCGTCCGCCGCCTGCTGCGGGCTCATGCCTTTGCCATTGTCGCTGACCTCGAACAACAATCGGTCCTCCACCATCCGGCCGCTAATGTTCACAAGACCGCCCTGCTCGCCCGGTTCACCGGATTCAAAGCCATGAATCATCGCATTTTCCACGAGCGGCTGGAGAAAAAGCTTCGGAACGAGGCTATCCTCTGGCACGCCCTCTAAATCATAGGCCACTTTAAAAATGCCATCAAAGCGATTTTCCATAATATGCGTGTAGCTTTGCAGCCAATTTAAATCGTCGCGCAGCCGTACCATTTCCTGCTTGTTTTTCACCGTGTATTGCAGCATGGACGACAAGCTGACGATCATTCGGCTAATGGCGGGCTCATCCCGATCAATCGCCATCCAGTTAATAATATTAAGCGTATTGTACAAAAAATGCGGGTTCAGCTGGAGATTAAGCGCCATAATTTCCGTTTCCTTCTCCCGCAGCCGGCTTTCGTAGTTTTCTTGAATCAGCTCGCGTATTTTATCATTCATCACATTAAATTTCTTCGTTAAAATGCGGAATTCCAGCTGCGGCTGGTCAGGAATTTTCGCTGTGAAATCGCCTGCTCCGGTCATTTGAATGGCAACCAGCATTTTTTTGATCGGCTGGGTCAGGCGCCCTGCGATAAAGGAGGCAATAACGATTGAAATAATGAGCAGTGCCACGCCTGATAATATATCCATATAGCGAATGGCTGGCAAATTGCCAAGCAGCTGCTTGTACGGCGTCACATTAACCGTCACCCAGCCTGTAACCTGAGAAGTATCGTAGCTGATCAGTACATCCTCCCCGTTTTCCTTAACGAGCGAAGTGCCGAATGGCTGCCGAAACTCTGTCTTGTACCATTGATTGTGGTCAGCTGTACCGAGCTTGCTTAGCTCGGGATGCGTTACGATCTTTCCATCCTTGGAGACGATATAAAAATAGGAGCCTTGAACCGCGGACAAGCTCTGCTGCACACTGCGCTGATAAAAGGATTCATTGAAATTAAGCAGCAGCACCGGTCGCTCGACATGCTCTGGCCAATTGTAAATGGCACCGTCAATAATCGGGGAGCTGTTGAGCAGGCGGGCGCAGGAAAACACCATCCGGAACTTGGCATCCATGTCATATAGCGCCTCCTGTTGGAAAGCGCGGGTTAAATCATAGGTGGGTACCCAAATTAGGCTGCCTCTGCTGGCCATCACTTCCTTATAAATGGCCGACTTGCGGAAGCCCTGCGGATCCGCCGAGACGAACGGGGAGGAGGACGTATACATGCCGCTGCCTGATCCAAAGCTGAAATAGCTCGTCACAAGCTGAGCGGTATACAAATCCTGATCATGTCCAAAATATTTATTCAAAATAACCGTTGCCTGCCGGTCCATCTGGACCAACTCGTAATCATTTTGCGGCTTAGGGCGGTTGAACAGCCGGTATAAGTCCGGGTCAGAGATGAGTGAAACGGTGCGCTCTTCAATGTTGCTGAACACAATATCGCCGATTTCATTGTTTTTTTTCACAATTTCCAGCATGCTGTCGCGCGCATTCGTGACAATAATGTCAGAGCTTGCACTGTAATGCAGGATGCCGTTTAGCACAGATGGAAGCGTAATCAACAGCACAAAAAACAAAATGAGCCTCGTTCTGAACTTCATATCCCGTACACGCTCGCGAATTTTCCGCAAAATGCTCCCTGCTTCCTCCGGCTTCTGACCTCGGGTCAGGAGCGCTTCATATGACGGGCTATCGACCGATATTCCTCTGGCGTCAGTCCAAATTCCTTTTTGAATACGCGATTAAAATATTTCACATCATGATAGCCAAGGCTTCCAGCTACCTGATAAATTTTATCGTTGCTTTCCTCTAGCAGCTGTCTCGCTTTCGTGAGCCGAACCTGCGTAACATATTGGCTGAAATTGATGTTTAGCTTGCTTTTGAAGTATTGGGAGAAATAGCTGGCATTAAAATGAAAAACGGCCGCAACCGACTCCAGTGACAAATCTTCCATGTAATGCTCGTCAATATATGCGATACACTTGTAAATCAACTGCTCCTTATGATCCCGCTTGGCTTCGGCATGAGCAGTTGCCAGCAAGCCAAGCTGTTCTGAAATGACGGTTTGGAGAGCGCTCAGGCTGGCAGCTTCGCCTAATGCCTGTTCCATACGTCCCCTCCACTCCTCCAGCGTCTGATGCTTTGGCATCGTTAAGTTTTCGGACAACCGTACAAGCAGCTTCTGGACGCAAAGCGTCAGCCGCTCTGGCTGCGGAAGCCCGCTGCCTGCTTCCCCAAGGAGCTTGTGCAGCAGCTCGCCTGCGATAAGCCTAAACTGCCCTTGCTCCTGTTCATGAACAACGGCCTCATGCAGCAAGGCCTCGTGCCGGGCATCCAGTTTAAGCGCAAGCTCAGCACTCACGTTCGTCTGCCGGGCATGGAATACGGTCTGTTCCTCCACATAGAAGCTTTCCGATAAAGCTAACCCTGCTTCTGCATACATCTGCGAAGCGGAAACTAGCATATCCTCCGCGTGACTGCTCACGCCAAGCGTAATTTGATAGGAGCTGGGAACCGCCTGCTGCATTTTCTGCTGCAGCGCTTGCAGCTGCTCCGCGCTGATTGAAGCATTCGTTACTGTAATCAGCCTGCCATGACTGCCCCCCTCCCCTTCATACAGCGGAATGCTGCTGGTTGAGCTACCCGATGCTTGCAGGCAAGCTTCCAATTGCTGCTGGACTCGGGGAAGAAGCATATCCTCCGGCTCCCACGCTGCCTTGCTGCGCAGCCGAATTTCGGTTAACAGCAAAATGCCGGGGCCGCCGAAGCCAAGCCATTCTTCCAGCTCTTTGCTCTCTGCTTTGGATAACGCTTGATTATGCAGCCATTCCTTCATTACACGGCTGCGATACAATGGCGCAATTGTGTTCAGCTTAACCTCAAGCCGGCTATTCGCCAGCTGTGCCTCCTGCTCGGTTCGAAGGCTTCGCTCGGCCTTCTCCAGCACAAGCGCGAATTTTTCCTGATCGACAGGCTTTAATAAATAATCAAAGGTGCCGAGCCCTATCGCTTTTTGGGCATAGTCGAAATAGTCATAGCCGCTCAAATAAATAAATTTCTGCGGCTGATTCGCCGGGGGAAGCTGCTCCAGAAATTCGAGACCGTTCATCAGAGGCATTTGGATATCGGAAATGATCAGCTGAAATGGCTGCTCTTGGCATTTTGATAGCGCTTCCTTTCCATTGCGCGCTATAGAAATCGCATATTGAGGGCGGAGCTTTTGCAGCATTTTGGATAGCCCCGCCAAATGGCCCGGTTCATCATCCACAAGCAAAATGTTGTACATGGACAGCGCTCCTGTTCGTTTCATTTTGGGCACAAGAATACCTTTATCGTACTTCTGTCTGATTTCCGATTGCAAGCGGAGATTTTGTAGAAAAATGTCTGTTTTTGCGGAGGAAAAGCAGCTCCATGCCCTTCATTGCAGAAGGTCACACCCTATCCTAACCTACACTTAACTAGACTTGGTGGACACCGGAACACTTTCCGCCGCAGTTTCGGAAATGACCCCGATTTACTCCCTGCACAAAACACGAAAATAAACTTGGCGGACACAGCAGCCGCTATTTCAACAAAATCAAGGGAATGGAGCAGGCTGCGGACTCAGGAGCAGCTAATGGGCTGTCAATCGCCATTTTGACGGGAAAATGAGGGCAATAGCGGATCTCCTGTCCGCATGCAGCCTAAAATAGGATAAAAAGCCAGAATAGCGGAACCTCAGTCCTGCAAAAAAAGTAGCGAGCATCCAAGCCGTATGGCCTCAGCCACAGTAGTCTTTGCAACATTGCTCTTAGCCGTAATCGCCTGCTGCGGTTCCTTAACTCTTGAATCGTCAGATGAGATTGGCCTCGAATAAGCGCTAAGCAAAGCGCAGCAGGCCGACTCTTGTTTGCATACACACCCTAAATAGACGCACTCTCAACGAGGCGTCTATTTGCCCATCTCATCTATCTAGCTCTTTGTTAGAGTTGCAGGCAGCTTTACGGCATGCAGCGTCCCGCCAGAGCGAACATAGATCATATCGCCTGACTTCAGCGTCGGATCAAATTCGCCCGAGCCGGTCTTCACGCTGAAAACGGGCTTTGTAGTTGCGAAATTATACGCATCCAGCGTTCCGTCTGCGCGAGCGACAAACAGGCCGTTGGCAAATAAGTCCGTCTGCACGGGACTAATACCGCTCGGGAAATGGATTTCTTGTCCGCTCGTCGTCTTTAGAGCGAGAATGGAATTATCGCGGAAGCTCTGATAGAGCAGTTTGCCGCCATAAATGCTATAGAGCGGTTGATATTCTTTCGGATTAGGCGCATTCCACTTCTGAACGGCTTTACCGTTAGGGGTATAGGAGGCGAAATTATATTTGGCAACCGCTTTTCCCTGATAAATATAAAGGTCATTGCCATTCAGAAATGCAGAGCCATTAGCACCGCCGAATTCAATTTGTCCAGGCACTTCAGGCTCTACCATCCAGTTGTAAACTCGCTCGCCTTTCTTCTTCCCAGTCAACAAGTCCAGAACTGCGATATGCAAGCTTCTATTGATGGAATCGTCATCTCCCCTCATGAACGTGTCCATGACCGAATAAACCAGCCCGTCCTTGACCAAAAGCGGGGAAAATTGGGCAAATGACGTCCAAAGCTTTTTGCCTGTTGCCTGATCGTAGGCATTAATCTGATTAGAAGTAAGAGCGCCTTGAACCAAATAACTGCGAAGCACAACACCTTTGCTTACGATAATATCATTTGATCCTGATGAGTATTGGTTCTCCTTCTCCGTTATTTTCCATTTCAACTTGCCCGTTGCCCGTTCTAATGCAAAAAGAGTTAAATTTTGCGTCACATAAATCGTATCTCCGACCGGAATGATCTGATCCGCTTTATCGGCACGAATTGCTGTCGTCCACTGCTTGCTGCCATTTTTGGCAACAGCAATAACTGCGCCATCTGTTGTAAGCCCATACAAGCTGCCTTGATTATAGGCTAGCACAGGCCTCAGTCCAGAACCATATTTCCACAGCTTTCGCCCACTTGTGCCGTCATAAGCAGCAAGCTGCCCCCCATCCACAAGGGCGAAAAGGCGTCCTTCCTCTGCAAGCGCCGCCGTTATAGCTCTACCATCCTGATCAAATTTCGCAAGCGGCAAGCTCCATACTGGTTTGACAGCTGGAGCAGAGGCTACTCCATACATAGGGGTGGTGCTGCTAATGACAGGCTTCTCAGCAAAAACAACCGTTCCTCCCTGCAAGCCGCAGGCGAGAATGGAGGAAGTGACACTAACCGCGATGATCCTTTTCATTTGTTGCGAAAGATTGATAAGCATCTAGCACCGTCCCATTCTTTCCATTTTTAAATAGGATAAACACTTTTTCAACATAAATGACCGGATTACCCCATAAACATGCAAGGGCAATCCGGCTATTGTTTAAACGCCATCACCAGCTATTCAACACTCTCTGCCAATTCGTTATCCTTAGCAAAATGGCATCATATCCATATTATAGGCCAATCAGGGTGGCGATTCTACTTATTTTTATGAAAGTCGCTTCTTTTTACCATATGAATCTAAGCTTCAGCACGATCTAATCGCAGTGGCAAAGAAACGGTAAATTCAGTCCCTTCTCCCAGCTTGCTCTGCACGGCTATTGAGCCGCGATGGAGCTCCATAATTTTATGGGCAATGGACAGCCCGAGGCCGCTGCCTCCTACGGCACGGACACGTGATTTATCCGCTTTATAAAAACGTTCGAAAATACGCGTGTAATCCTGCTCGTCAATTCCCGGCCCCGTATCTGCGATGCAGACGACCGCATGCTCCTCGGTACGCGAGAGGGAAATCGTTATTTTCCCGCTTTCAGGCGTAAACTTAATGCCATTATGAATAAGGTTCAGCCAAACTTGGCTCATCAGGTCCTCGTCCGCGCTGATCTCCAGCTCGTCTGCTTCCACGCTCATCTCGATCTTCTTCTCCTCCCACTGCGGCTCACAAGCGAGAATAAGCGATACAAGCTGCTTATCCAGCCGATAAGTGGTCGGATGGAACGGTTGCCTCTCCGAATCCAGAACGGCCAGCTTCAGCAGATTATCGCTAAGCTTCGATAAACGGAAGCACTCCGTTTCGATAATGGTCAAATACCGCTGCCGCTGCTCTACATCCAGCTTGTCATTCTTCAGCGCCTTGGCAAAACCGCTGATCGATGTAAGCGGCGAGCCGATTTCATGCGATACGTTCGAGATGAACTCCTGCCGAAGCTCCTCCATCTCCTTCAAATTTGCTGCCATGCTATTGATGCTGTCAACAAGCTGCACATAGGGATGCCGCTGCTGTTCATTGTTTCTGCCGAACTCCCACTCCAGATTGACGCGAAAGTCGCCTTGTGAAATACGTTTTAACGCTTCAAGCATATCGTCCAGAAAGTAATGCTCTCTCCGCCGAAAAAACTTGCCTACAATGGCGATGCCCACCCCAAAGATACAAAAACCGATCACCGCATTTATGAGCAAACTTAGCAAGTCATGCGGGGCCCATGCCACTGCCGAAAAAACGGACTTTGTTATATAAAAAGAAATGATCCAGCAGGCGAGCAATGCCGACAGGGCAATCGTAAAATTCATCGCCAGATGGAGGAGGCTCGGCTTCTGGTTCACGACTGCACCTCCAGCCGGTAGCCTAGTCCCCGGATCGTGCTGATGCGAAAGCCATGCTGCTCCTCTGGAAACCGCTCCCTCAGCCGTTTTATATGCACATCGACGGTTCTTTCATCGCCCTCATAATCGAAGCCCCAAATCTGCTCAATCAGTTGATCGCGCGTGAACGTCTTGCGGGGATAGCTGGCGAGCTTAAACAGCAGCTCGAACTCTTTAAGCGGCAAGGTCAAATCTTGTTCACCTACGCGGCACTCGAACGTATCGCGGCGCAGCGTCACATTGCCTATTATGACCGCTTGTGAGGATTGAATCCGGTAGCGCCTGAATAAAGACTTCACGCGGGCGACAAGCACGGATGGATCAAATGGCTTCACCAAATAGTCATCTGTTCCTAGCGTAAAGCCCTTTACGATCTGAGACGGTTCGCCTTTGGCCGTCAGCATCAGCAGCGGCAGGTCCGTCTGCTCCCGCAGCTTGCGGCACAGCTCCCATCCGTCCATGCCTGGCATCATAATATCAAGGATCACCATATCCGCCTTTACCTCGGCAAGCATCCGCAGCGCATCCAGGCCATCAACGGCATGAGCGACCTCAAAGCCTTCCTGCCGCAAAAAATGACCAATTAATTCTCGGATATGCGGATCATCATCAACGACTAATATTCGGGTCATCCCGTTCACCGCCTTTATCCTATTTTATCAACCTTTCACGAATTCCGTAAACCTGAACGCCTTAACCTCTATGTCCGGCGCATATAGGCACTTACCGTTAGTGGAGCAAAGATCGCGACAATGACGGCTGCGCCGACTAGCGAAAATACAAAATCTGCGCCAATTGCACCGTTGTTGGCAAGCTCCCGTACGGCACTAACCAAATGGGAAACCGGATTGAAGCTGGAAAACCACTGGAGCCAGCCTGGCATGGTGTCAACCGGCACAAAGGCGTTGGACACAAAGGTGAGCGGAAACAACACAATCATCGAGATCCCCTGAACGCTGGATGCTGTACGGGAAATGACGCCAAAAAAAGCAAAAATCCAGCTAATCGCCCAAGCACATACGATGACAAGAAGGGCCGCAATAACGACGTAGCCTAAGCCGCCTTCAGGTTGATACCCCAAAATATAGCCCATGGAAAAGGTTAATGCAGTCGCAATCGTATAGCGAACCGTATCCGCCAGCAGAGCTCCCGCAAGTGGAGCAATTCGGGCAATCGGAAGGGACTTGAAGCGGTCAAATACGCCTTTATCCATATCCTCCCGCAGCTGAACACCCGTGACAATCGACGTCGTAATTACGGTTTGCACCAAAATACCAGGAATGATAACCGGCAAATAATCAACGACATTTCCTGAGATGGCACCGCCAAAAATATAAGCAAACATCAATGTGAAAATAATGGGCTGAAGCGTCACGTCAAATAATTGCTCCGGTGTGCGCCGAATTTTTAATAATCCCCTGTAGGCCATCGTGAGCGAATTTCGAATCGACTGTCCCAAGCTTGTATGTTTCTTCAACTGGCGAGTATGACGTGTTTGGATCGACGCGCTTTTCATACGGCTGTCCCCTCTTTTTTATTTGATTGATCGGATAGCGATGAAAGGCTATCTTTCACGCCATGGCCTGTAATGGTTAAAAATACCTCGTCAAGTGTAGGCTTCTGTACGCTCATCTCCGCCAAATAAATGCCCGCCTCCCTAAGAGCTACAAGCAGGTCGGTAACTTTGTCGACATCCGCCAGCGGTGCCGTAATTTTTGCATTTTCCGCTGATACAACAGACTCGACCCTAAACACTTGTTCCACAATTTGGCGAGTGGCCGCGATGTCCTGCGGATTTTGGATTTTTAGCTGCAGCGAGGAGGTGCCGACTGATGTTTTCAGCTCATCGACCGTCCCTTCTGCTACGACCTGGCCGCGATCAATGACCGCAATTCGGTCAGCCAACTGGTCAGCCTCATCCAGGTATTGCGTTGTTAACAGCACTGTCGAACCGGTTTTCACCAGCCGGCGGATCGTATCCCACATTTGCGTACGTGTACGCGGATCAAGTCCTGTCGTCGGTTCATCGAGAAAAATAAGCGGCGGCTGTGCAATGAGACTGGCTGCCAAATCCAGCCGACGCCGCATGCCCCCGGAAAAATGCTTCAATGGACGTTTTGCTGCTTCCGTCAGCCCGAATTCCTCCAACAGCTCCTCCGTCCTATGGCGCGCCTCTGCCCGCCCAAGCCCTAGCAGCCGGGAAAAGATGACCAAATTTTCCGTAGCGCTGAGCGCTTCGTCGACGGATGCGTATTGACCTGTCACCCCGATCAATTGCCGCACGATTTGCGGGTCCTTCGCTGCATCGTACCCGAAAATGCGTGCCGAGCCAGCATCGGGGCGCAATAGTGTAGCCAGCATTCTGATGGTCGTTGTTTTGCCTGCTCCATTAGGGCCAAGCACACCATAAATGGTTCCGGCCCGCACGTTCAAATCTACGCTATCCACTGCGCGGTTATTGCCGAATGTCTTCACAAGCCCACGTGCTTCAACCGCCCACTCCCCGCTATTTTTCCATAGCTCTTCTTTGTATCGATCATTTACTGTCATTAGTAGTGCCTCCCTGTAACGGTTTATAGATGGATGTTAATCCTCGTTTATGAACTGAATGTGAACCAAATAACATGAAGGGCACGGAATGGCAAAAAAAAGCCGACCCGGCAACCGGATCGGCCTTTCCCTGTTATTTTTTTAGTGCAGTGTTCGTTTATTGGAGTTCATCCTTCGTCCTAAGCATTCGTTAACGGAAAAAGCATAATGGATAGCTTCATCGGCTGCGGCTTTATTAAATAAGCATCGAGCGTCGGCGCGTAGCCGCAGCTATGATTGCCGAGGCCGCTTTGCTTGGCGTCGATTTTGACGATTGTTTCTGGCAGCCTGGTTAGCTTATGCACGTGGCTGGTGCGCGACATATCCTCCGTGGAATAATGGTGGACGCTAATGTTAAACAGCTCGCTGCCCGTAATACCGATTCCAGCACCTTGCCCATCCCTAAGCTTCGCCCAGCGCACATCGCACTTATTGCCGTTTTCCTGGGGCTTCACATAGGGGACAAATTGCTCCGCTACCGTACCGCTGTAAATTCCAAGCTTGCCGCTTTCTTTGCGGTCAGCGTAACATTCATGAGGGCCTCTGCCATACCAGCTAAACTGGTCATAGCCGTCACGGAGGCGCAGCTCAAGGCCAAAACGCGGCAGCGGCGGCAGCTCGCTTCCAAGCGGTTCAAGCGTGGTCTCCACGCCTATGGAGCCGTCAGCATTCATTTGGTGGACCATCCTGCTGCGGAAAGCTGCTGGCTCGCCTTTTGCCCCAATAATTGCGTCAGCTGTTGCTATAACGCTGCCATTGTTGCCAGCAGTTATTGAAAATCGGCGCAGTTGCCACTGGAGCCGGTCATAACCAGCTTTCACCCATTCTTTCGCCAAATGGACATCGTTGTCAAGCGGGGCGCGCCATAGCTGCAGCTGTGGGCCTGCAAGCAGCAGCTCATCGCCATGATAAAGCCAATTGCTAATTGTGCCTGTCATTTGATCGATGTCTACTTGCAACCCGTTCCCGCTTATGCGGTATACAAGCTTGCCGTCTTCCCGCTGCAAATTTTGATACTGAGGATGCATGTGCATGGGAATCCCTTCGGAAGCATCGGCTGCCACTAGACGGACCGTACTAGAAAACTCAGCATTAGCGTTATACGCTGTAGCCTTTTCCTGCGGGGACCAACCCGCCTCCTCAAACAGCAAATCGGCCCAAGCTGTCTCATGGCCAGCGTCACACCACAAGCTGCTATTACGCTCTGTAAAGCAGATATGCAGCGCATATTCGCCCTTTTCCTTCAATTGCTCCGAAGGCAGAGGAATGATTAGCGTCTCTTCTCCGCCCGGCAGCGTATGCAAGCGTGCAAGCTCGCCTTGCGCAATCGCCGTACCGCTGCGCAGCAGCTGCCAATGCCCTTTCAAATGCTCCAGCGACAAAAAACTGTAGCGATTACTAAGGTGAACCCGGCCAAGCTGGACGGGATCCGGCTTTATTTTCACCGGCTGAATGATCTTCTTGTATTCCAGCAGGGACGCTTTAACGCTTCTGTCTGGAAACAGCAGCCCATCCATGCAAAATGGTCCGCTGTGCGGGGCATCGCCAAAGTCGCCGCCATAGGCGTAAAACGCTGGTTCGCCGTCGTTTTGCTGTAAAATGCCCATATCTGACCATTCCCAAATAAGGCCGCCCAGCAGTCGTGGATATTCGTACACCGCATCCCAATATTCCTGCAAATTGCCCGTGGAATTGCCCATGGCATGACCGAACTCGACCATGAGATAAGGGCGTTCATCCGGCTTCCTGCCTTCTTCTATGAGCATGTCGACCGAAGGGTACATGGAGCTGACGATGTCAACGACTGCGGCTTCATAAGCCCGCTCGTAGTGAATCGGCCTTGTCGGATCGACGCTGCGTATCCACTCCGCCATTGCATCATGATTTTCACCGTAGCCTGACTCATTGCCAAGCGACCATACGATGATAGAAGGATGATTTTTATCGCGTCCAACCATTTTCTGCGCACGATGTAAATACGCCTCCCGCCAGTCGGGATGTTTGCTTAAATAAGATTCATTGTCCATAAAATGAAACCCATGCGTCTCCAAATCCGCTTCGTTTATAACGTACAAGCCGAATTGGTCGCATAAATCGAGCCAGCGCGAATCGTTCGGATAATGGGACAGCCGGACCGTGTTAATGTTATGCTGCTTCATCAGCGTTATATCCTGCAGCATCGCTTCAGGCGTCGTTACATACCCTAATTGCGGGTGGAATTCGTTGCGGTTGACGCCTTGGATAACGATAGATTGTCCATTTATGAGCAGCTTGCCTTTTTCAATTCGAATATCCCTAAAGCCAACCGAAAGCCGCTTTACCTCCGCTACCTCTCCATCCGCCCCATATATCGTCAATAACAGCGCATACAAATAAGGCGTTTCTGCTGTCCATAGCTGGGGCCCCGAAATAGGAATCTCGGCGGAAATCGTTCTGAGCTCTTTAAGCGAATCGGACGTTGGATAGCTGCCTGTACCCCGTGCATCAGAATGGCAAGAAGGGTCTGGATTGCTCGCATTAAACGATTGCTCTGCAACGGTTTCTCCGTCCGCATCTAATAAGGCGACGCTTAAACGGAAGCCTTCTCCATCTGTATAATCGGTCAAGTTGGCGGATTCCGCCGCACTTCTCAAGAGACTGCTTTGAGCGAGCGTCATTTGCAAGCTCAAGCTCGCCTCCCGATAGGCAGTATCGGGGACAAAAACAGTTCGCACCAGAACATCTTCAATCGTGACAGCGGCCTGTGCCGTTAAATAAACATCGCGAAATATGCCGCTTAGCCGCCACTTGTCCTGCGACTCCAAATAGCTTCCCTCGCACCATTGGTAGACGCGAACCGCAAGCAAATTACAACCGGGACGGATGAGGCAGGAAATATCAAACTCTGACATATGGTGGCTTCCCTGACTGTATCCGACCAGCTCTCCATTCAGCCATACATGGAAGGCGGAATCAACTCCGCCAAATACGAGGCGAATTTGGCGCTTTTCCCAATGCTCTGGAACTGTAAAGCTGGTACGATAGCAGCCTGTAGCATTGAGCAGTGGAATATGTGGAGGGTCAAGCGGAAAAGGATAAGGACAGCTGCTGTAATGGGGCTGTCCGTACCCGTGCATTTGCCAATTGGAGGGAACGGGAATTTTATCCCAACCCGTATCATCGCATGCATCCAAATGGCTGCCCTCTGGACCATGCAGCGGCGATTCGAAGTAGCGGAAACGCCAATTCCCGCTAAGCAGCTTGTAATAGGGCGATTCTTCTCGGTCGCCACGCAGCGCCGCTGCCGGATTGTCAAATGGAATCAGCTCGCTGCGTGGAGGCAATGAACCGCGCTCCAGCACGTTTAAGTTGCAATAATCTGGCAGTTGCTCGTTTTCATTCGTCATATGCTGTCCTCCCTTGCTTCATCCGGGTGAAAAAATCCCGTTCGCCGATTTGTCCACCCTTCAGCACCAGCTCCAGCCCATCCAGCGCAGACTCCTCCGAGAAAGCGCGGCATAGTGGCGCTCCCGGCGTTAGTGCAGCCACGCATTCCAGTGCATAAATGCCCAAGCCGCGCGTTACATAACCAGACGTATCCCCGCCAGCGATGACGATGCGTGTAAGCTGCTCGTCGATGATCAGCTCACGTGCCAGCGCTCCAAGCAAAGCGCCTAATAGGCGGCTGCTTTGCTCAGGCCCATAGCCCTGCGCGGCAAGCGTTTCCCGGAAACGCGGAATGCCTGGATCGTCCACACCTTCTGCTGAATAAAGCAGCAGGCTGCGCCCATCTGCCAGCTTTTCCCGAGCTTCTTTCAGCAGCCGCTGCCTCGCAGCCGCGCCTTTCTTCCCGTCCAGCAGCTCCTCTGCCGGAACGCGAATGCCTGCAAAGCCTGCTGCCAGCGCTGCCTTGATTTGCTGCTCCGTAACTGGCGAGCAGCTTCCCGACACTACGAGCAGACGCTCAACTTCTGCTGCAGAAGCAGCGCTAATTTCTGGCTGCTCCTGCAGCAGACCAAGCTTGCGCCAGCAGGCCCCAAGCGCATACTCCACACCAGAAGAGCCAATGGCAAACAAGCCGTCACGCTGCTGGGCTTCCGCCCAAATCAGCTGTCCAGCCGCTGCCAGTCTAGCTTCGTCGAGCACATCAAACAGCACGAGATCAGGCTGCTCGCGCTCTACTAGTTTAGCGAGCCGTTCGCCCACTTCGAACATGTCTCCCTCCAGCGCCAAAATATCCATTAGCGCCGTCTTTAAATCCGTCTGCTGGGCCAAATGCTGGCGCAAATCCGCTTCCGCCATCGGCGTAATCGGATGGCGCGACATCGTCGGATGGCGGTCAAGCCGATACGTCTCGCCGCCTGCCGCTGCAAAATGGTTGCCGAACAACGTATAGCGGCCTAAATAAGGAACCCCCGCCAGTATCGGAATATAGCCAGAACCGAACACGGAGCGGCCAATTTCCGCTGCTTTGCCGATGCTGCCAACTTCAGCGGAGGAATCGAATGTCGAGCATATTTTGTAATGCGTAATGGCAGCCCCTATTTTTCGCAGCTGCTCTAGTACCGGACGCAGCTCACGCTCCGCCTCATCTGGCGTCAGCGAGCGTCCAATGCCCGCTACTCCAATGGCTTCTAAATCTGCAAATTTGCTAGCAAGCAGCTGCTCGCTTGGCGGCTCCAGAAATAACGCTGCCCGCAGACCTGCTCGGAACAGTGCTTCCAGCACATCGGTAGAACCGGTGAAATCGTCGCCATAGTAGCTGAGCAGGCGCTGCGATGCCGGGAGCCGATCACCGGAGCTACCCGAGCTTGCCTCCTTCTGGCGTTGCCCAGTGTCCCCCTTAGTGCCTATGCTGAGTGGCATCTTTCCGCCGCTGTCGCTGCCGCTAGTGTCACAATCGTTTGGCTTATGCGTTAATCCCGCTCTGTCCATCACCGCTCAGCCCTTTCCGTATTTTGCTATAGCCTGCTGCAGCTCCGGATGCCGACTTGCATACTCAGCGAGCGGAATGCCTTGAACGGCAGCTTCCCAGCCCTGCTTCATGCTTGCAAAGCCAGCCGCCGCCCCGCCCGGATGGGCCAAAATGCCGCCTCCGGCCAAATGCATCACATCTACCGTCCCTGTTGCTTCATAAGTAGCCGGAGCAGTCCCTGCCCATTGTGCCGAGGAAACGACTGGCATCGTCCCATAACCGCCATACATAGGCTTCAAACAAGCGCGGATGGAGCTGACAACCGAGCTGTTGCTTTCATAAAATTTGCTGTCTAAACCGTTCACATGCAGATGGTCGGCTCCTGCCAGACGGCACAGCTTCTGATAAGCTGGAAAAGCGAAGCCCAGCATCGGACAGCGTGTCATCATGCCCCACTGATTGCGATGGCCGTGAATCGGCACCTCGCTGTATTTGCTCAAGTGAGCAAGCCCCGCCAATCCGACGCTCATTATGCTGACCATGACACAGTTGCCGCCTGCCTTGACGACTAGCTCATGCCCACGCTCCATCTCATCGATATCACCGGTAATGTTGAAGGCGTACATGATTTTTTTGCCCGTTGCGTCAGCCGCCCGGTTGATGGCATCCATGACCGCACTGACCCGCTGTGCAAGAGGCGCGTAAGTTCCATTAGCATTCAGCTCATCATCCTTTATAAAATCAAGCCCAGCAGCCGAAACGTCCATAATCATCTGCTGGAGGTCAGCCATAGGAAGCCCGATGCTCGGCTTGACAATCGTCCCTATAATCGGACGGTCATACACGCCGGTTAGCTCCCGAGTACCCGTGATGCCAAATTTCGGGCCGGGGTACCTTGCTGC
The DNA here is from genome assembly GCF_001422685.1 of Paenibacillus sp. Leaf72. NCBI lineage: Bacteria > Bacillati > Bacillota > Bacilli > Caryophanales > Paenibacillaceae > Paenibacillus > Paenibacillus sp. Leaf72. The sequence goes on from NZ_LMLV01000031.1 coordinate 332,974, forward strand.
GAACGCTTCCGGCAGCTCCAAATCGACCAGCCTCAGTCCGGACAATTCCTGCAGCTCGAACAAATTGCCGGCAATTGCAGACATTAAATTCGGAATGGACGGCCCAAAATTGTGCAGCGGAAAGGAAATCGTTACCTCTCCGCGCCGATAAAGACCGTCATGACCCAGCGGCGTTTTGGAGCCCGGCAGCGTCGGAGCGGACACAGGCGGAAGCTCGACAATTTGTTCAATCCGCGCCCCGTGCCGCTCTTTCAGCTGATCCGTTTCGCCTGGAACCGCTGTAAAGGTGCCCGTCGATTGCTCGCCGGCAATCACCTCGGCAGCTCGCTCCAGCGCATAGGGTGTCTCTATTAAATAGACGGCCGTTACTCTCTCTTTTTCCACGCTATTTCCCTCCCGCTAAATCTGCCTTTGTCCCTTGCTGTAGCTGTTCATGCTAAAATCATTGCGGCTAAAGCAGTCCTCGCTCTGCCAGCATCTCCTTAATTTGCTGGGCAGCAAGCCGCGGGCTGGATAACACCGGCTTGCCTGTCGCCTCCCGTATGGCTCCCTCCATCCGAGCCATTGATCCTTGGGCCAGTACGATGACATCCGCTTGATCGCTGACCGCAAGCGCCGTCTCCAGCAAAATGCGGTCATGCTCCGCCGGGTTTCCTCCTACCAGCGCATCGAAGGCTCCGACAGCGAGCCCATTCAAGATGGTGACCTCTTTGCCAATGGCTTCCGCCTGCTTCGCCAAAAAGCGCATCGTCGGTTCCAGAGTTGAAGGCAGCGTGGCCAGCACCGCAATCGCGTCGTATTCGGCCGCCGCCTTGGCGGTCATCGCCTCATCAATTTTAACGAGCGGAATGCCAAGCTGTCCCCGCGCAGCATCAGCCACTTCGCCAACTGAGGAGCAGGTATTCAAAATAATATCCGCCCCCAGCTCCTCCCCATGCTGAAAATATTGCGTCAGCCGCTTACTCACTCCCGCCGGAATATGTCCCGCCTTGACGACATCGCCGATCAGGCTGTCATCAATAATGTTGACCAGCCGCACGCCCGGCAGCACCTCCTGAAACACAGCCTTCAGCGGATCAGCAAGCCCTTGTCCGGTGTAAACCGCAACTACCGTTGTCATACTCCCAGCCTCCCATTCGAACAATTATTGAACCTGTACTTTAACCTGCTCTATAGAATTGACAGACTAGCAAACTGGCTGAGCTACCAGACCAATTCGTTCTCCACTCGCCGTATGCTGGCTTCGCGCATCGGTGCTTTATCATATACCTCTCTGCCGCTGTAGAATGGATGATGCTCCCCTTCCGGCGAAATGCCAATGACATCATCGCCCTGCCACTGGGTTATGAACGTTTGTCCGATTGCAGTTTCAACCGTCTGGCGGCGCGAAAGCGGGAACGTAATCGTAATCATTTCTCCAGCGGATGCTGCGCCAAGCAGCAAGAAGCATTCATTCACCCAGCGGCTCGGCTCACTGCCTTTGCCCTGCTCCGTGCTGCCGCCCAGCTCGCGGGTAAAGGCTACCTTCGCGAAGCCTGCCCACTCGGGAATGCGCACCTGCAGGCGCGGAATGTCGCGGTGGATATGCAGCACCAGCTTGCCTTCATGCGGCAAATAGCTGTCGACATCGAGCCACGCCGAGCTGCGGTTAAGCAGGAAGTTTACGCTGACGGTACCTTTTTTCTCAGTAACGGTGTTGCTCCAGCCCATGAACAGCCCGCGCGTGCCCGAGCCGAGGCAGCAAATTTGCAAATCATTCGTATGTCCCCGCCCATGGTTGACGTTGCAGCAAAAATCATTCGGCGCCGAGTACCCGGCAAAAGCGCCCCGTGTCCGCTTTGCAATATTTTCATGCGTAATAAGTCCAGGAATGTTGCCGGATCGGTCTTCCGTTTCCTTCACCCAGTCCATATCGAGCAGCTGCGACTCGGTAAGGTGATTGCGAATATAACGCTCGGTCACGCCCCAGTAGCGGGTATAGCCGCTTTGCGCGAGCGTAATGCCCGTGGCGATTAGATCGACCAGCGAGCATGTTTCATGCTCGTAGGCCTGCTCCTTCATGTCGCCCGGCGTCCAGCCGAAAGCGGTACACTGTGTAACCGCCCAAGCGTAGCTTTTTTCCACAAAGCTGAGCAGCGCCGCATCCCCTGTGAATACGCCAAACCGCGCCAACGCATCGAGCGTGCCGAGCCTCGTATGGAAATGTCCGCTGCGGTAAGCGAGCGCATCGTTAAAGCTGCCGTCTGCGTTAAACACGCCGCTGCGCTGCACGATGAGCGCGGTGAAAAACTGGCATAGCTCAAACGCATCCGCATTGCCTGTGAGCTCATGGTATTTCAGCAGCGGCATAACGAGCCGTCCGCAGAAGGCAGCCGGATCTGGCGCAAGACGAAGCATGATACCATTGGACGAAGGCCAGCCGCCTTCCTTATACTCCGACGCCGGATAAAACCACACATCGCGCTCCTTAATCGCAATCCGTTTAAGCGCCGCAACATGGTTATCTGCCGCCTCCTTCACCAACGGATCACCCGTCTCCATAAACCAGCTCGTAAGCGATAAAATGACCGCACGCTGGTCGATCAGATTCGCATTCGGCTCCCAGTTGAAATTCGGGTTCGTCTGGCGATAGCTAAGACCATCTTCCTTGAAAAAAGAGAGCAGATTCGCACGGTATTTCTCCTCCGTCTCCTTGCCGAACGTCTCACCCGACATATGGCGGGCCAAAATCATCCCGTCCACCATTCGACCATGAGATGAGCCATAGTCCCAGTCCCCATGTGTCAGATTGGCTGGCTCCTTCATCAGGTTTGCAGCAAAAAAAGGAATATCGTTATAGTCGCGGTCTGCCATTCCAACTATCGCATTCATCGCATGTCCGGCTCTGTCCGCAAGGGTCAGCGTATCTGGTATTTGTCTCGTTTGCATCGCAAGTCTCTCCCCTATCATTTATTGCGGCGTTTTTCCAGCTGCGCCGCGGTATTCGCCAATCGTTTGCCCGGTTTTCTTTTTGAAAATTTGACTGAAATAACGGTAGTCGTCATAACCGACAAGCTCCGCTATTTCATAGTTTTTATATTGCGGATAACGCATCAGCTCGGTCGCCTTCGCAATCCGGTATTCAGTTAAATAATCGATAAAATTGCTGCCCGTCGTTTTTTTAAACAAACGGGCTACATAATCGGCATTCAAAAAGCGGCTTTCCGCGATTTGCGGCAGGCTAAGCGGCTGGTCATAATGTAGCTCAATCAGCTTTTGGATTTCACGGACCAGCTGCTCGCCATGCCGCCCTTGGCTGCTGCCGCGCCGGGCAGCAACAGCGGGCAATATTTGCTCCTCGAACAGCCGCTTAACCGATACATGGTCTTTGCGCAGCCGGATCAGCTCCATGTAGGCGAGCGCGCTTTTCCCGCTCAGCTGCTCCAGGCTTGTGTCGGCCGCTTGAAGCTGCCGCTCCAGTGCATGCACCAGCATGGAGGCGCTGCGCCGCAGCCCATCCACCGTCCGCGACGGGGCTGCAAGCGCTGTGAAAAAACGGTTGAATTCCGCCTTCATCTGCTCCACGTTGCCAAGCTGCAGCTGCACGAGAAACGCTTGCTCCAGCTCCGCCGGATAAAAATCGGCATTTGCAGCACCTATAGGCAAATGCTGCTGTTGCTGTTGTTTACTCGGCTTCTCCTCCGGCTCAAATGCACACTCCACGAATCCCATGATCGCTATTTCTCCCAGCTGCCTCCCATCCAGACGCTGCTGGAGCTTGCTGTAGACAGCTGGAAGCTGACTCGCAAGACAAGGCTTGCTCCCCGCGATCATGCTGTAGCTTGTGCCCGTCTCCTCATGCAGCATGCTTTGAAGCAAAATCGCAAGCCGCTGTATCTCCACAGGCTCGAAGCGGCTGCCGAACAAGCAAATGGCTATTTCGCCGAGGTTGACAGGGGAGGCGGCTGCAACAAACGACCAACCTCCTTCAAAATAAAAGGGCTGGCTTTGCTGCAGCGACCGTTCTATTTTCCCAGCTGCCTCTTGAATGCCGGCCTGCTCTGTATAATAGTCCGGCTGAGCGAGCAGCAGCAGCACTTTATTGCCTGAGCCCTCTCCTGGAAGCTCAGGCAAACACTCCGCCCTTACAGCTGTACTTGTCTGTGCAATCCCTGCCGCCTGGGACTGAGCATGCGCTTGGTTCTGACTCTGTGCAGCCTGTTCGCTGCGCAGCAAAACGTCCAGCAGCCAGTTTCTCCGGCTGTCCCGGTGCTGCTGCTCTTGCCGCCTATCTCGTTCATCCAGCACCGTCAGCGCCTTGCCGAGCACCGTAATCAGCTCCTCCCGCTTAAGCGGCTTGAGCAAATAATCAAACGCCTTATGGCGGATGGCCTCCTTCGTATATTCGAAATCCGAATAGCCGCTGACGACGATCGTCACAACGTCCGGCAGTGATTCGGCCAGCAGGCCAAGAAGCTCCTTGCCGTCGAAGCCGGGCATACGCATATCAAGAAACAGCAGGTCGGGCTTATGCAGCAGCGCCAGCTCGTAGCCCTCTTCGCCGTCAACCGCTTCACAGGCAAGCTCAAGGCCCAGCTCCTCCCATGGAATCATTTGAATAAGTCCCCGCCGTATCCAGCGTTCATCGTCCACAACCATGACCTTGCGCATAACCCTCGCCCCCTTGGCTGTCGCCCTCTTTTATTCACTTAGCCTTTCACAGAGCCTGCCGTCAGACCGTCAATAATGTAGCGCTGCAGGAACAAATAAATGATCAGCACCGGTGTAATGACAACGATCATAAAGGCAAATACAACGCCCCAGTTCGTGCTGTACAGCGTAACGAAATTGAATACTTGCAGCACAATCGTCCATTTGGTGCTGTCCGTGACCAAATAAAATGGTCCGAAAAAGTCATTCCATACCGATACAATGACGACGATCGAGACGGTAACCAGCACCGTGCTGATGAGCGGCAAAATGATTTTAAAATATAGCCGGAAGTAACCGCAGCCTTCCAAAATCGCCGCCTCATCCAGCTCGCGCGGCACCGATTTAATAAACCCAACGAGCAGAAAGACGGCAAACGGCAGCAGCACCGCTGTATAGTACATAATGATGCTTAAGTAGCTTCCTTTGATGTGCAGTATATCCATTAGCCGAATCGTCGGGATGATAGATACCGGGACAATCAGTCCCATAATGAAGGCAAGATAGACGCCTTGCAAAAACTTCCCGCCGCGCCGCTGGATGACGAATGCAGCCATCGAAGCGAAAAAATTGACACTGACGACGACGAGCGCCGACAGCAGGAAGCTATTTTTGAAACCACGCAGTAGATTATCCTGATTAAATACCTCTTTATAATTGCTGAACACCCAGTTGCTTGGCAGCGACAGCCCGAACAGCGCCGACTCCCGAATATCCTTAAACGAGTTAATGAATATCATAAAAAATGGAATGAGAATGAGCATAGCGAGGCAGATCGCAAGCAGCTCTAGCAGCAAAGGCGAATATTTTCGGCTTCTCACATCTCCACCTCCCTCTTCTTCATCGCCAGCAATACCGGAATGCCGACAAGCGTCACCAATACGAACAACAGCATGTTGATCGCCGTCGCATAGCCCATTTCACCTGAGCTGAACGTATTGCGGATGTATGTGTAAAATACTTCTGTCGTATAGCCCGGACCGCCTTCGGTCAGCACCATTACGATTTCGAACACCTTCATCGAGCCAATCATCGCCAGCAGCACGTTAACCGTGAACGCCGGAGCGAGCAGCGGAAAAACAACATGCTTGAACCGCGTCCAATAGTTCGCGCCATCAATGGATGCGCTCTCCGTCAAATCCTTCGGAATGAACTGCAAGCCCGCTAAATACACGACCATCGAAAAGCCAGCTACCCGCCAAATATCGGTCATAATGACGGTGAACAGTGCGAAGCGCGGATCATTCAGCCAATCCTGAACCATAAAATCCATGCCCAGCAGCCCGAAAAACTGGTTGACGATGCCATGCTCCGGATGATAAATCGCCCGGAAAATGTAACCGATGACGAGCGGAGCGATAACATACGGCATAAAAAAGATCATCCGAAGCAGATTGCGCAGCTTCAGCTTTTCATTCAACAATAGCGCCAAGGCGAGGCCAACTGCATTTTGCAGCAGCGTAACGGCGGCGGCGAAAATAAGGGTGTTAATAAAAGCCTGCTTCAGGCGCGGCTCGTTAAACAACTCCTTGTAATTTTCAAGTCCAATAAACTTAATCGCATCGGCGTTAATATTCCAGTCGGTAAAGCTGTAATAGATACCGATAATGGTTGGCGTAATGAAAAACAATAAAAATACGATGACTGCCGGAAATGAAAAATATAACGGATATTTGCTTCTCTCCATAGGGCCTGCCCTCCTGCTCCTGTCCTGTTTGGCCGGGATGGCGGGGCGAAGCCTCGATCGCCTTGATCGTCTTGATGGCCTCGCCCGCAGCACCTGTCCCGTCCGGTAATTAACAGCTTCGGCTTGCCCTGCTGCCGTCTCTGTCCTTTATTTTTTGCTCAGCTCATTTATTCAAAGCCTTCAAGACGCTTCGAGTTGCCGTCCTTCACATAGTTCGCATCCATCTCTTTAATCGCGGTGTCCACGTCGCCTGTGATGTGGAAGTTTTGCAGAATTTTGCCCAAGTCCAGAAACGATGCCGTCAGGCGGTTCTGAACATTGACCTTCGATTTGCCTTGATCAATATAGTCTTTAACCGTCTGCTGCATCGGATACAGCTCGCTCGTTGCATCCTTGAACACCGGAATGCCCGGCTGGCTTTGGTAGAAAATATTGACGCTTTCTTTCGAAATCATAAATTTAACCAATTCTTTGGCTGCCTCCAGATTTTTCGCTTTCGACGGCACCATCAGCTGGTTCGGAGGCGTAATCATAGCTGTACCCGTATCTGTTGCAGTCGGGAATGGGAAGAAGCCGATTTTATTCGTTACAAAATCTTTGCCAAACTTCTTCTCCAGCTGCGGCAAAATGCCGTCCAGCATAAAGGCCATCGCTACCTTGCCTTCGCCCAGCTCGTTTTGCAGCTCATCGAATGTGCCGGAAAGCGTATTTTTTTGGAACAAGCCGAGATCCTTAATTTCCTTCGATTTTACAAAAAGGTCCTTCAGCGCCGCGATGTCCGACAGCTTCAGCTGATTGACGTTCAGCTTCTGCACGCCTTCGTCGCCAATTTCCTGATCTACCTGGCTTACCCAGCCGGTCAAATAAAACACTTGCGTCGGCCAGCCATCTTTTACCCCTTCATAAAACGGCGTTACGCCATCGCCCTTCAGCTTTTTAGCGATTTCAATTAAATTCGCGTAATTTGTTGGAGCGGCAACGCCCGCTTTTTCAAATACATCCTTATTGTAAAAGACGCCCATCATGCCGGTTTTGCCGAATGGCACGCCATAGGCTTTGCCAGCCGTATCCTTTTGGAAGTCTACAATCGTATCGATGACATTGTCCCAAACGCCAGCCTCGCCGGACCATTCGTACAGCGTCTCATCCGCTCTGAGCTTTACATATTGCTTCGTGCCCGGCTGCATGAGGAATACGTCAGGGAAATCGCCCGTCGAGAAGCGGGTTTTCAGCATATTGTCATAGTCGCCGCCCGGCAGCGCCTGCACCTCGACTTTATTGCCTGTCTTCGCTTCAAACTCTTTGAAGATAAGATTGTAAGGCGTGACATCCTCCGTATTCGGAATCAGAAAGGTCAGCGTAACGGGCTTCGCAGACGGCTGCGTGGACGCTTCAGCTGAGCTGCCTGCTGTTGCTGTTCCCTCCGGGGTATTCGTGCTGCCGTTGCTGCTGCCGCAAGCCGTTAGTGAAAATGCTCCCAGCATCAGCGCCATTGTGAGGTAAACCGCTTTCATCTTTCTCATGATAAGACACCCTCTCCTTCATAATTACCTGCACCTTTATTATATTGAAAGCGCTTCCCTGTCTTCTGTACACGATTTTGACTTCTAATGTTGAAAATTCCGACTTTTATGAATGCGCTTCCACCTGTTCGGGAATAAGGAGCTTAATTTCCGTGCCTGCACCTTTACGGCTGTTCATATGAAATTCAAAGCGGTCGCCATAACGAATTCGATAACGGGAATAAACATTTTGCACCCCGATGCCGCTGCGCGTATCTGAGGACAATCCTTCGCTTTGTTGCAGCGGAGGCTTCAAGCTGCTTCTGATATCGGCCAAATGCTTGTCGGATATGCCTACGCCGTCGTCTTTTACGGTGAGCGTAATGCTGCCGCCCTCTCTGCTGACGATTATAGCAATTGTACCTTTGCCGCGCTTGCGCTCTATACCGTGAAATACGGCATTTTCAACGAGCGGCTGGAGCGTCATTTTGAGCATTGGAAAGCTGTATAGGTCGTCATCAATTTGCTGTTCAAAGGAAATTTTGTCTTCAAAGCGAATGCGCTGAATGTTCATATAGGCTTCAATTTGGACAAGCTCCTCCTGCAGCGTGACGATTTCATCTTTGTTTTTCGTATTGTAGCGAAAAATATCAGCGAGCGACTGCGCCATTTCACTAATTTCCTGCACTTGGTAATAGTCGGACATCGCCCGGATGCTGTCGAGCGTATTGTACAGAAAATGCGGATTGATCTGCGAATAAAGCATGGCGAGCTGCGCCTCCTGCAGCTTAATCTGATTCACATACCGCGTCTCAATCAAATTTTGCAGCTCATCCTGCATCGCATTAAAGTTCATCCCGATTCTGCCGATTTCATCATTGCGCCGCACCTCGACGCGCACCGAAAAATCGCCGCGTTTAATGCGGTTAACCGTCTTGTACAAGTCCAGAATCGGCTTCGTAATCCGCTGCCCGAACAGTATCGAAATAATCAGCGTAATCGCAAAGGCAATGAAAGCGGTAACAATAACAGTCGTCTTAATGATGTCTAATGCGCCAAAAATATCATGCTTCGGCACGATAAGCACGGCCTTCCAGTTTGAATAAGCGGAATTCGTATAAGACACTAGCCGCTCTTCTCCATCCAGGCTGAGCCAAAACTTGCCCTGGCTTCCACTAATGCGGCTTGTCAGTTCCTTGCCTCCGGCATAACGCTGCGCGTCGCCCGACGCATAAACAAGCCGATTTCCTTCATCAAGAATAACGATGCTGCTGTTTGGCGAAAGCCCGTCGTTGCGGCCAATGCTGTTGAACAGCTCGGCCCGATATTCAGCGCGCACTAAAATAAACTGCTCGGGATTGGAAAAATCGCGAATCATAATGGAGGAAAAATACGCCGTTTCTCCATCTACTGTCCGGTCTGCCGCGGGGATGAAGCCGCTGTAAAATACTTCGCCATCCTTCGCCACCGTCTGACGGAACCATTCCGATCCGCGCACCTTCGCCGGGTTATGCTGTCCGCTTTCGTCCGAGGAGCTAAGCAGCTCGCCGTTGCTATAATAAATTTGAAAACGCAAAAAATCACGGATTGGCGTTACATTAAAGCTTTTCAAATACAAATCGCCGATTTTTTGCCGGAACAAGAAACGTTCGCGATCGCTAAGCTCGGTGTAACGATTAACGCCGTCAATATAGCTTTGCTCATTGTAGGAGGCCAGCAGCAAATTGCGCTTGCTGTGAAAGTCATTGTCCATATTTTTTTCAATTTGCTGGACGAGCAGCAGGCTGGCAGCCTCCGCTTGGCTTGCCATCGTTTTGTAGGAAATATAGAAGGAGACCGAACCGACCAGCGTGATACACACCAAAATAATAATAAAGTAGCTCAGCAACAGCTCATTGCGCAGCCGAATAACAATTCCCCCTCTAGCCCATCATGTATTATTGTTATTATAACGAATCGGACGAGCCGAACCTATACCAAAAAGTGTCTAGCTTAAAAAGCCCAAAGCCGCTTCTCTGATGAGAGACGGCTTTGGGCGAATTCATTTGCTCCTTTTCATTAGCAGACTTCGCTAGACTTTGACCTGACTGACGAAGCAGTAGGAGCCAGAGCCGATTTCCAGCACCGTTTGGCTGCCAAAGGCTTCAATCAGCTTAACATGATGGCTGCCAGAAGAACTAGTTGGGAATTGCTCCGTTGAATGGTCCTCAAGCGTACCAACAGATGCTCCATCAATCGTATGGACCGTCCCAGGAATGTATACCGATGCCGTCGTATTAGCGGGAATGATTACGTTAAGTTGGAACTCGCCGGATTTATCGATTTGCCAGTCTACTTCGATTTTTCCATATAACGAAGCAAAATGGGATTTCACAAAAGAAAGGCCGCCGCCCGGCTGGGGACGGATAATCGCATGACGGAAGGCAGGTGCTCCCTTGTCTGCTTCAATGCCTGCCATATAGCGGAACATCCACTCGCCAACAGAGCCTAGCGAATAATGATTGAATGAATTCATCTGCGGCGTCTGGAAGCCATTTTCCTCCGTCCAGCCATCCCAGCGCTCCCAAATGGTCGTCGCTCCATGCTTGATGGAATACATCCACGATGGAAAAGCTTCCTGCGTCAGCAGTTGGTAGGCTACGTCAAGACGGCCGTTATCCGACAGCGCGGGCAGCAAATAACCAACGCCAAGGAAGCCCGTCGTCAAGCGGTTGCCGCGGCTGGCAATATCCGCTGTGAGATGGTCTACTGCCTTTAACCGCAGCTCCTCTGTCAGCAGGCCAAATTGCAGCGCAAGCACATATACCGTCTGCGTCTCCCCATGGATGCGGCCCTCCTCCGTTACAAAAGCACGGCGGAATGCTGCGGCAATGCCCTGAAACAACTGCTCCAGCCGGCTAACATCGTCCTCCTTGCCCAGTACGCCGGCAATTAAGCCAAGCACCTTCGTGCTGTAGGCAAAATAAGCGGTTGCCAGCACCTCGTTTGGCGTATCCGCATCAATGGACAGCCAGTCGCCATAGTTGGCATAGTTCGGCCTCACAAGCTCATCGGTCGTTGCGTGCAAGTAATCGACCCATCTGCTCATCGCCTCATAATGCGTTTCCAGAATGCGCACATCTCCATACATTAAATACAGCGTCCAGGGGATAATGACGCCCGCATCGCCCCAGCCCGCGTTATCTGGCGCATACCAGTTCAGGCGCGTGCTCCAGTTTTTATAGCGAATCCAGCCTGCATCCGGCGCCACATCGGTGAAAGCGCCCGATGGCTGCTGGCAATCAATCATATCCCACATAAATTTATTGAAAAACCTTGCCACGTCCATATTGTACGAGGCAGTACGCGCAAATATTTGCGCATCCCCCGTCCAGCCAAGCCGCTCATCCCGCTGCGGACAATCGGTCGGTACCGACAAAAAGTTGCCGCGCTGCCCCCATGCAATGTTGGAAAACAGCTGATTAACCATCGCATTCGACGTTTCCAAATGTCCAGTTTCCGGCGTTTCGGAGTAAACGACCTTGCCCACAATCGTATCCAGAGTGGCTTCGCCGGGAAAACCAATCAGCTCCACATAACGAAAGCCATGGAATGTAAAATGCGGCTCATAGCATTCCAGCCCTTCGCCTTTAAGCGTATAATGCTCCTGCTGAACAGCAACGCGCAAATTTTCCAAATACAGCGAGCCATCAGGACTGAGCATTTCCGCATGGCTGATCGTGACCGTTGTGCCGCTCTCTCCGCTAACGCGAAGCTCCGTCCAGCCGACCATATTTTGCCCCATATCAAAAATATAGCTGCCGCTTGCTGTTCGCTCCATCCGAATCGGCCTAATCGTCTTCATCACCTTAATCGGCGGTTCGTTAGACGCCACCAGCATCCCGTTATAGCCAGGACGGACATCCGGCTCCTCCCACAGGCTGTCATCAAAGCCCGCTTCCGACCAGCCCGCCATTTCAAGCCGTGCATCATAAGCTTCGCCCATAATAAAATCGGAATATAAAATAGGACCTTTGCTCACCTTCCACGTATGATCGGTTGCGATGCTTTGCTTCGTGCCGTCCTCATACTCCACATTAACCTGCATCACAAAAAACGGGCGTTCCCCATAAACCTTTTCACCTAGAAAACCGACCGTGCCTGCATACCAGCCCTCTCCAATAATGACGCCAAAGGCATTGTCGCCTTCTTGCAGCAGCGGCGTAATATCGTAAGCCTGCACCTGCGAGCGGACATTGTAATCGGTAAAGCCGGGGGCAAAATAATCCCCCACCCGCTGCCCGTTAACATACAGCTCGAACAAGCCGAGCGCGGTCGCATAAGCCGTAGCGCGGCGCACCTTTCCGCCTAAGGCGAATGGCTTGCGCAAATGTGGCGAAGGCTGTCTGCCTGCTGCCCCCTCATCATGCTTGCGGCCAATCCATTTCCCCCGGTACGCTGCCCGGTGCAGCAAGCCTGTCGTCCAGAAGGCTGGCTCGCTCCATGCCGATACGCGCCCGTAATTATCCCACACTCGCACCTTCCAGAAGCATTCGGCTTCCGCCTCAAGCGGGCTGCCGCCATATTCCACCTGAATCGACTCGCTCGATTCTGTTTTTCCACTATCCCAGCGATCGCCTTCATCTGCGGCCAGCCGTTCTTTGGAAGAAGCGACCAGCACTTGATACGCCGTTTGGCGGACGGAGCGCTCCTCCGAGCGCAGCTTCCAGAACAAGCGCGGCTTAGCCGCTTCAATACCGAGCGGATTCGTCATATACTCCGTTTTGCAATCTTCAATGGTTAATGCCATTAAATTTCAGCCTCCCGCAATTCGTTATGAACTAAACGATCATGCAAAAAATCAACGATATGCTGCACCCGCATTTGACCATCTCCATGCTTGGCCACGCCGAGCTTCATTTGGAGCAGGCAGCCTGGATTGCTCGTGAGCAAATAATGCGCCTTTGTCGCATTGGCATGCTCCATTTTGTGCGCCAGCAGCCCGCCTGCCATTTCCGGCTGAACAATATTGTAGGTGCCCGCCGAGCCGCAGCAGCGGTCAGCCTCGAACATTTCTACAAACTCAGCGCCGCTTACTTCTCGCAGCAGCCTCCGGGGAGCATCGGCAGAGCGCATCACATTGCGCAAATGGCAGGAATCCTGATACGTTATCCGAATCGGCTGCCCCTTCGCCTGGGCGGTAGCAAGCTTGCCGGAGCGGATAAGCAAATCGCTAATATCCACCACACGCTTCGCCAGCCACACCGCACCTTCCCTCCACTGCTCATCCTCATGCAGCAAATGATCGTATTCCGTTAAGATAGCGCCGCAGCCGCCCGCGTTGGATACGATATAATCCACACCAGCATCCTGAAAAGCAGCAATGTTCTTCCTCGCTAGTGACCGGGCGTCCTCCGTCTCCCCGCTATGTGCGTGAAGCGCTCCGCAGCAAGCCTGTGTATCCGGTATGATGACCTCAAAGCCAGCTTCCGTCAGCAGCTCCACCGTCTTGATGTTCGTTTCCGTGAACAGCATATCCATGAGGCAGCCGCGAAACATGCCTACTGTAGCTATTTTCATCCCTTTGGCCGGATGGTGGCTGCCGATTTTCTGGACGATGCCTTTGCTTGAGGCATCCGGCAGCACCTCCTCCATCTCGCTCAAATGCGCCGGCAGCAGCTTCATAACGCCAGAGCTTCTGGCCAGCTTGCGAAGCCCAGATTGCTGATACAGCTGCATAGCTCCGCCGAGCAGACGCACCCGCTTCTGATGCGGGAAAAGCTGCTTGAACACCACCTGCCGCAGCGGCTTCACCCACCACCGCTGGCCTTCCGTATGCTCTTCAATCGCCTCCCTTGTCTGCTCAATGAGCTGGCCATATTTCACATCTGCCGGACAAGCAGGCTCACAGGCACGACAGCCGAGACAATGGCTCATCTGCTCCTCAAAGGACTGATCGGGCATCATTAAACCATCGGTAACCGCTTTCATCAATGCGATGCGGCCGCGCGGCGATTCCGCTTCAATGCCCGTTTCACGAAACGTTGGGCAAGCAGGCAGACAGAAGCCGCAGCGCATGCAATTCGTCAATTGATCCTCATCGAGCCGCAGCTTGAGCTTTCCCGCAAGCTGAAGCTGCGGGGAGCGCGGCGTACTGCATGCTGGTTCCGTTTTAACCATGCTGAAGCACCACCCTCTTGCGCGACTGTTTGGCAAATATTTTGCCGGGATTGAGCAGCTGATGCGGGTCGAACGCCTGTTTAACGGCTTTCATCACTTCGATGCCTGCGGAGCCGACCTTCCATTCAAGATAAGGGGATTTCACAAGGCCGACGCCGTGCTCGCCCGTTATCGTTCCGCCGAGCCGTATAGCTGCCTCGAAAATTTCCTCAAACGCCGCCTCGACGCGGTGAATCTCTTCCTGATCCCGTGCATCAGTCGTTGCTGTAGGATGAAGATTGCCATCGCCGGCGTGGCCAAAGGTACAAATGGTCACCTGATGCTTTTGGGCAATCCGATTAATTTCCAGCACCATTTCGGCAATTTTGGAGCGCGGCACCGTCGCATCCTCAAGAATCGTCGTTGGCCTTAATCGTGCCAATGCGGTAAAAGCACTACGCCGTGCCGTCAGCAGCTTGAGTGCTTCCTCCGCACTTTCAGCGACGCTGACGCTATGCGCCTGCTCGCTGCGGCAAATTTCTTCAATCCGTGCGATATCCCGCTCTACCATTTCGGGTTCTCCGTCCTGCTCAATGAGCAGAATCGCCTCCATATCAAGCGGCAATCCGAGCTTGGCAAAGTCGTCGACTACCCGCACCGTCGCATTATCGAGAAATTCGAGCGTTGAAGGAATGATGCGATTTTCAATAATTTTGGAAACGGTTCGCGCCGCGCCATACAAATCCTTGTACATCGCCAGCATCGTCTTCTTGAACTTCGGCGGCGGCACAAGCTTCAGCGTCGCTTCGGTAATAATCGCCAGCGTTCCTTCCGAGCCAACGAGCAGCTTGGTCAAATCGTAACCGGCTACGTCCTTCATCAGCTTGCCGCCGGTACGAATAATTTCGCCGCTTGCCAGCACCGCCTCAAGGCCAAGGACGTAATCTTTGGTCGTGCCATATTTCAGCCCGCGCAGCCCGCCGGAGCATTCGGCGATATTGCCGCCAATCGTCGAAATCGCCATGCTGCTCGGATCGGGCGGATAAAACAAGCCGAGCGACTCCACATGGGCGATAAAAGCTTTCGTAATCATCCCCGGCTGCACGACGGCTACCAAATTTTCAAGATCGACCTCCAAAATGCGATTCATTCGGTGCATGACCATTACGATGCCACCCTCTACAGGGACCGTACCGCCGCATAAGTTCGTCCCCGAGCCACGGCCGATAACGGGAATGCGATGCGTATTGAGCACTTTCATAATTGCGCTCACCTGCTCCGTATTCCCGGGATAGATAACGCCGTCTGGCAGCGCTTGAAGCATCGGAGTCCCATCATAAGAATGGGTCACTAGCGACTGCGGATCATCTTTATAATAGTCGCTTCCCACTATAGCGAGCAGTTGTTGTCGGATCGTTTGCTGAAGCATATTGATGTCCCCTTCCCTAAAATAAAGCTGCCATCCCTTAATTAATTAATTAATTAATCAGGTCATCTGATGACTTTAAATTAAAAAAAGTATACAATAAAATAGATAAAAGCGAAAGCGCTATTTTTAAGCACGGCAGTTCGTTGTTTGAAGGGAGTTATTATGGACATTAGCCCAAACCGGCCGCTCAAAAGCTATGAGTGGGTCATGAACGATATTAAACGAAAAATGGACGACGGCTCGCTCGCCCCTGGCGACCGCCTCTCCTCTGTTGCCGACCTTGCCGCCTCCTATGGCGTTGGGCAATCTACAATCCGCGAGGCATTAAGCGCGCTGCGGGCCATGGGCAGGCTGAACATTCGCCAAGGCAGCGGCACGTTTGTCACAGCTCCTCCAGAGCCAGCTTCCCTATCGGCTCCAAGCTTTCTCTATGACGAAGCGTGGATGGACCGTGCGGAGACGCTGCGCCATATTTTGGAGGTGCGCAAGGTGCTGGAAACTGGCTGTGCTGCTCTGGCTGCCCGCAATCGGACCGAAGCCGATCTTGAAGCGCTGGCCTCCATTTTGCAGAGCATGCATGAACGCCTTGGCGATGAAGCCTTCAGCGAACAGGCCGATATCCGCTTCCATCAGGAGCTTGCGAAGGCGACCCATAACCCCGTGCTGCTGGAGATGATGGAATCCTTGTCCACCAAGCTGCACGAAAGCATGAAGGATACGCGGGCTTTGTGGTTTTATGCAGAGCGCTCAACAGCGGAGCGCTTGCAAGGCGAGCATCAGGCCATCTATGCCGCCATTGCTGCACAGCAGCCAACAGACGCATCCCTGCTTATGGAAGCGCATATTTCCAAGGTGGAGTCCGTGCTGCTCGGCAAGCTGGCCAGCAGCTAAATGCACCAAGCAAAAACGACTTCGTCGTCCTTCTGGGACGACCGAAGAGCTTTGTCGGAGAAATATAAGCCCATTTATACGTGTAAAACTTATAAATTCTTATATTTCAAGGTGAAACGGCTGTCGCCGTCCTTTGGCGGTGCGGCGCGTTTCAGTCCGAGAAATATAAGCGGAGTATAAGGGGGAAACTTATACTTTCTTATATTTGCAGCAAAGGGAAGGCGCCTGCTCGAACAAGCAGGCGCCTTCCCTTTTTATTTTTCATGGACCTCTTCGTTTTCCTACGTCCTTCTTCCCCTGCTACCCCTTTATTCCCGTCATGGCAATGCCTTCAATAAAATGCCGCTGCGCCACGAGAAAGACGATCAGCGAAGGAATAACAATAACGGACGTTGCCGCCATCATCAGATGCCACTGCGCCGAATAGGAGCCTTGGAACAGCGTTAGCCCCTGCATGAGCGTGTAATTGCTCTCTGAGGTAATGAAAGCCAGCGGTCCTAAATAATCGTTCCAGTTAGCCAAAAATGTAAGCAAACCAACCACAATCATCGCCTGCTTGCCAATCGGCAAAATGATTTGCAGATAGATGCGGAAATGCCCGGCTCCGTCCACCTTAGCGGCTTCATCCAGCTCCGTCGGAATACCTAAGAAAAACTGGCGCAGCAGAAAAATGTTGAATATGCCGCCTCCAAACCACGCAGGTGCAATGAGCGGTACGAACGTATCGGTCAAATGCAGCGCATTCCAGAACACATATTGCGGAATCATGACGACGAAAAACGGAATCATTAACCCCGTTAATATAAATCCAAACACTTTGTCGCGGCCCTTCCAGTGAATGCGCGAGAAGCTGTAAGCGCAGACCGAGCTGGAAAATAGCACGCCCAGCATCGCCGATGCCGTAATGATGGTACTATTGAGAAAAAATCGTCCGAACGGATAGGCGCCAAGCGCCTGCTCGAAATTTTCCCAGCTTAAATCGTCCGGCAGCAGCTTCGGCGGCATTTGATACAGATCGCCCATATTAATGAGCGAGGTGCGCAGCATCCAAAAGATCGGAAACAGGAAAAACAGGCTTCCGGCAATAAGCAGCGCGTAAATAACGATTCGATTGCCCAATGATTGCTTTTTCATCTGCGTTCCTCCTTGCCCTCATAGTAGACCAAAGACTTGGAGAAGTAGAAAATCGCTGCGGTGAACAGCATAATGACGAGAAACAGCAAGACAGATATCGCACTGGCGCTGCCCATTCGTGAAGATTTGAAGCCTTCGTTGAACAAATACAGCACATAGAGCAAGCTCGCATTGTTAGGCCCGCCCTGCGTCATAACGGCTGGCTGCACAAACGTCTGAAACCCATTAATGAACGCAATGACCGTATTGAAAAAAATAATCGACGAGCTCATCGGAATGGTAATATAAATCAGCTTATGCAGCCGATTGCCTCCGTCCAGCTCAATGGCCTCATACAGATGGGCAGGAATGCCCTGCAAGCCTGCAAGAAAAATGACAATCGTATTGCCCAGCGTCCAGAAGCTGAACAAAATAAGTGTCGGCACCACGGAGGTCGTATCGCCGAGCCATCTGGAGGCCCGCAAATGCAGCGCATCCAGCGCATAATTGACGATCCCAAAATCCGGCTGCAGCAGCCACATCCAAACCATCGAGGACGCTGCAAGCGGAATAATAACGGGCAAATAAAAGACGCCGCGAAAAAAGCTTTTGCCCGCAACCTGCTGATTCAGCAGTATCGCTAAAAAAAACGATAAAATAATGCCCAGCGGCACGCTCAGTCCAACATAATAAACCGTTGCTTTCACGGCCGGGTAGAAAAAGGGATCTGCCCCGCTGAACAAGCTGGCATAATTGTCAAAGCCGATCCATTTCGGCACAGTGCCGACGCTGTAGGAAGTAAAGCCCAAATAGAAGGTTGCCGCAATCGGCACAATGACGAAAATGACGTAGCCCAGCAGCACTGGAGAAGCGAAGAGCAGGCCGAAGCCCAGCTCTCCGAATTTCCGTTTTTGCCCAGCTCCGCGCTCCGCCTTTAATTCACGCTCATGAACGCTTGCCAGTGGTTTCATAACAGCTCTCTCCAAACTCGTATTATCGTTTATTCGCTCACATCATAGCGGCCCTGGATTTCCGGCTGCACCTTGGCTTCGACTTCCTTCATCGCTTCTGCCGCTGTTTTGCGGCCTAGCCATACTTCATCCATGCCGGAGAAGGTAATGGCATTCACCTTCGAGAAATTTTTAATATAATAAGAGCCGGTCGGAACGCCGTTATTCAACAGATTGTTCATCATCGCATCCTTGAAGCCCGCTGGATGCGCCGGGTTATTTTCTGCCCATTTCGCCACAAGCTCTGGATCGGTGTACCATTTCGTCATTGTTGGCATCCAAAGGCCGCCCTTGTAGAGGTCAATCGAGCCTTCCGGATTTTCCAGGAATTTCGTCAGCAGCCATGCTTCCTCCAAATGCTTCGTCGATTGGTAAATGACCGATGCCCCGCTAATGCCCATTGGCACGCTGCGCTTCATTTTTGGCAGGACGCCAATATCGTAGTTTACTCCAGCCGCCCCGAGATCGAGATTGATCCACTGTCCATGCATCGACATCGCAACCAGCTTCGATTGCAGCGCTACCGCCTGCGAAGGAATCGACTTCATTTGTACCGGAGATGGCGCAACATGGTGCACATTTATTAAGTCCGCTAGACGCTGAATCGCTTCCGTCGCCTCCGGCTGGCTAAAGCCGAATTTGCCATCCTTTGTAATCCATTCGCCTTCATTGTTAATCACCGTTGCATGTACAGGGCCATGCCAGGTTTCAAAGGAAACGCCGTATTGGCGGATGTTTTTCGGATCAAAATCCGCTTCTGAGGCATTTTTGCCGTTTTTGTCAATCGTCAGCTTTTTGGCAACGTCGACAAACTCATCCCAAGTCCAAGCTTCCTCCGGCTTCGATGGCGGATACGCGGCATTCGCCTGATCAAACAAATCCTTGTTGTAAAATAAACCGAACGTCTCGCCCGCTGTGCTAATGCCGTAAGCAAAATCCTCGGAAGATTTGAACCAAATATAGTCGAGGAAATCCTCGCGCTTTAGCTCCTCGTCATTATCCAGCAGCTCAAACAGATTGACGAATTTCCCTTCCTTCTGCCAAGGATCAGCAAGCTCCCCGTGCATATAACCGAGATCCGGGGAATCGTTGCCTGCAACCATCGCCGTAATTTTCGCATCATAGTCAGCTTCCGGAATATGAATGGCGTTGACTTTAATCCACGGGTATTTTTCCGTAAAGGTTTTGGTCGCCTGCTCCATCGCCGATTTCTCCTGCGGGCTTCCCCAAAACGTAAACTTGAGCGTTACAGGCTCTTTCTCCTCTGGCGTCGCTGTCGCCTCGCCTTTCGGCGATTCCGCGGGCTGCTGGCTGCTGGCTCCTTCACTTGCTGGCGTGTTTCCCCCGTTGCCTGCTCCGCTGCATCCTGCCACAACGAGTGTTAGCGATAATAGCAATGCTGTGAATGCTGATCTTCCTTTGAATCGTGCGATCATATAAAGCCTCCCTTTGCTATTGCAATCTCTTTGTACAGCTCTATCATATTGAATGCGGTTACATTTTAAAATTCGAATATATTTATAATGGTGGACTTTTTATAGCGCTTGCCAAAAACTTGCAAAATAATGGGGCTCACATTAAAATAATGACTGTGGTCATTTATTGACTGTAGTCATTACTAGTGAAAGTGGTGTTCGTATATGGTGTTGAGACAGCAAAGGAAACAGGAGCTTAAAGAACTTATTTTTAGGCATGCCGTGCAGTTATTTCGGGAAAAAGGCTTTGCAAACGTCACCATTGATGAGATTACGCAAAGCTGCGGCGTTGCTAAAGGAACGTTTTATAACTATTTTCCACGCAAGGAAGCCATCCTCCTTGACTTGGGCCAGATGCAGTTGGAAGTGACGGAAGAAAACCTTGAGCGATACGCATTAATTAATGGCATTAAAGAAAAGCTGCTAACGTTATTTCGCGACTTGTTTCAAAAATATGCCGTAAACGCTGGGCTCGCGAAGCTCACCATAACGGAAATACTGCGCTCTCCCCTGCTCATGCAAGAAGAATTTAATGTCATTAATAAATTTGAGAAGCTGCTGAATGGCCTTCTGAATGAGGCACAGCGGCAAAAACAATTGCCAAGCTATCTCGCTAGCGCAGACGTCGCAGCCGTGCTCGCAGGCTTGTATTTTCACGCCCTATTAGCCTGGGCAGCGTCAGTTGAGGAGGCATGGCAAATGCAGACAGGCTTTGAGCGCCGTTTCGAAGTGATTTGGGAAGGCTTGAAAATGAGAGGTGAATTCGCATGATGCTGTGGCTTTCCTTAAGCGGGTTCATTTTGCTGCTGCTGGGCGGTATTCATGTTTATTGGGCTTTTGGCGGCAAATGGGGCGCCAGCGCTGCATTGCCTACGAAGGCGGGATCGCAGCAAACTCTATTTGTGCCGGGAGCAGCAGGTACGATGATCGTAGCCTGCCTGCTGTTTTGCGCGGCGATGCTCTTGCTCATGCAAGGAAGGCTGCTCCCCGTTTTCTTAGGCGCGGCCTTCATCAAATGGAGCTGCTGGGCATGTGCAGCCGCCTTTATGCTGCGGACGATTGGCGATTTCAACTATGTCGGCCTTTTCCGCAAAGTCCGCACCACCCGCTTTGCCAAATTCGACCTGTATTTGTTTACGCCGCTTTGCCTGCTGCTGTCAGCCGCCTTTTTTGCCGCTGCATCCTTGGCACCTTAACAAAATTAATATAGTGAACCAGATTCAGATGAATTTAGCATCACACCTATTTACTCTGCTACCAGCAATGTCACCCCTCATGAATGTGAATTTACGTACCGAATGGCAGCTTCATGCGCTTCGTTTCAGCGCTGGCTTTCTGCACAAAGACAGACTTGTTGGACACAGCAGCCGCTATTTTAACAAAATCACGGGTTATGGCTAGTAAACCGGACTCAGGAGCCGCTATTGCGCCGTCCGTCGCCATTTTGACGGGAGAATCATGGCAATAACGGCTTTCCTGTCCGCGTACAGCCTGAAATCGGATCAAAAGCCAGAATAGCGAAACCTCAGTCCGCCAAAATCATGGAAGGAGCGGCCGAAAACTGCGTCAAAAAAGCTTCACGGCTTCCTTTAAACACATTGATATCGACGTACATGTCAATACCTGCCACATGTCCGCGGTTATGATATTGCCAGAACTGCCAGCCTCGCTCTCCAAGTTTCGGATGCTTGACAATATCGCGAATCCATATTTCATAGGGAGCAAATACGGTTACATCTTCTACATAAGTATGATAAGTATCATACGTCACATACAAAATAGGCTTTTTGCCATAATGCGCCTCCATGCCGTCCGCCAGCGCCTTCAGCTCCTTATGTACGCCCGCTTGGTCATGGTCCAGGCTGATTTCCAGATCGATGACGGGCGGCAGGCTGTCCTGCTCATTTGGAACAGTTTGTATAAAATGGGCCGCCTGCTCCTCCCCCGTACTTTTCGTTGTGAAAAAATGATACGCTCCCGTCAGAAAGCGCTGCTCCCTCGCTCCTTGCCAATTTGCCTGGAACCACTCATCGGTATAATCCCTGCCTTCCGTCGCTTTCACAAACATGAATTCATATTTCCCCGCCGCTTTTATTTGCTGCCAGTTTATTTCACCTTGATAATGCGAGACATCCAGCCCCTTCACCTCATAGGCATTCGCAAATATGGAATTATGCCAAATGATCCCTTTATACTCTAAAACGCCCAGCAGCACGAGCAAGGCTAGTCCGCCAATGACTATATTTCGCCATTTCTTATTACGTTCCATGGATATGCCCCTTTCGATCATTATGAATATTATACCAATTCAGCAAAGTGAAGCCTACAAAAAAACTCGCCCTGCCTCCCATGTTTGGGAAGCTGGCGAGTTTTTGCAGCAGTGTGCTGGATATGAAGCTATTAAATGGCAAAAATATGATTGCCAATCTGTAAGAGCTGTTCCCTCGTCCAAATCCAAGATGACGTTGCAGTCTTCGGGTTAAAATAATACAGTGCGCCATTCGACGGATCATTTCCGGCAATAGCCTCGACAGCAGCCTTGTAAGCTGTGGAATCTGGCTGCAGTCTATACTGTCCATCATCAACCGCTGTAAATGCGCCTGGCTGCTCGATGACGCCTTTAATCGTATCAGGGAACTGCGAGGAAGCCAACCGATTCATTACGACAGCACCTACAGCGACCTGCCCCTTGAACGGCTCGCCACGCGATTCGGCAAATATAATGCGAGCCAGCAAATTCAGCTCATGCTCGCTGACGGATACTTTTTTCAGCGTCTTCCAGGTTTGCTTGCCCGTAATGCCGTCGGCTTGGAGGCCGTAATCTTTTTGAAAGCGTTTCACGGCATCTTCCGTCATTTTACCGTAGAAGTCCGTTACCTCGGCATTCATAAAATACCCTAAAATCTTTAATCGATACTGAACGTCGGGAACATCTTCCCCTTTGCTGCCATAGCTAAGTGTAGCTGGAGCCGCGGCTCCAACGATTTGAAGCGGCAAGCTGACGACCAAAAAAATCGCAAATATATATGCTAAGCAATTGCGAAATATTCGATTATTTTTCATAATTCTAATATTCCTCCTCTGTAAAACAAGTACAAAAACTTATTTTTCAAAAATATTTTTTATTTTTTCAGCACTCGCATGAGTTTAACATAGTATTTAAACGAAAGTAACCTTAATTGCATAATTACATGAATTTACTAATGCTTGAACAAGCAGACAAGCATATGCTGTGGGCTAGCGCGCTATACGGGAGTTTTCTCCAGGGAACTGATATAATGAGGGTCAGATGATTGGCAGAGGTGAAATAGGATGAACATTATAAAAGTGAAGGATCGGCAGGAGCTGGACAAACGGGTTCCATCTATGCCTTGGTATATTGAGAAATTTATTAATTACAAGCTGCCCGACCTCTCTCCTTCGTCGCTGCTTGAGTATGTAAGGGATTATGAGCTTTTTTTGAATTGGCTCGTTACGGAAGGGCTTTCTGAGGCGGCGGTCATCAAGGACGTTCAGCTAAGCGAGCTGGAGCAGTTGCATATGGACAGCATTGACAGCTTCCGCATGTTTCTCGCCACCCATCCGAGCCATAATAATCGTAAAACGACGATTACTCGCAAGCTGTCCTCCCTGCGCTCGCTATTTCATTATTTGAGCCAAATCGCTGAGGATGAGCAGTTTTATCCGCTGTTGAAGCGTAATGTCATGGCGAAGGTCGCTATTAAGCGTACAAGCAAGCCTAAGGATACGGCGGCGAAGCTCGAAGGCAAGCTGCTGCAGGAGGAGGAGATTGGGGAGTTTCTTGCTTATATTGCCAGCGGCTACGAAAGCGATCTTGCCGGCAACAAGCAGGCGCTGTATTCCTATGAGCTGAACAAAATACGGGATACGTGCATTATCAGCTTTATTTTGCATTCCGGCCTGCGCGTATCCGAGCTCATTAATCTCAACGTCGACGACATTGATATGAAAAAAAAGCTCGCGCATGTTTACCGCAAGGGTAAAAACGACGATTCGTTTAAAACCCCGGTCTATTTTCGCCAAGAAGCGGTGGATGACCTTCAAGTATACCTGCAAATGCGCGACACGCATTATAAAGCGCCAAAGCGGGAAAAAGCGCTGTTCCTTGCCATTGCGAATGGTAAAAAAGAAGGCTCGCGCATGACGAAACGGGCCGTGCAGGCGATGGTGATGAAATATGCGAAGCGTTTCGGCAAGCCCTACTTATCCGTACATAAGCTGCGCCATTCGTTCGCAACCGACTATTATTTGCGCAATGACCTGTACAAAACGCAAGAGCAGCTTGGGCATGCATCGCCCGAGACGACGCAAATTTACGCCCATTTGACCGATAAGACGATGGCGGAAGCGATTGATCGAGAATAATTCCGGAGTTTTGGCGAAGCCAACTAGAAAAATCAACCAGCAAATGCAAGCCAAGTAAAGTCAAATAGCCTTCTTGGCTGCAGCTGAAGCTCAGCTCATGCAAGAAGGCTGTTCGCGTTGCTCTAATTTCTTGCTCAAAAATCTTTGGACAACTCCAAATCTGTAGCGGAAATGCCCTCTTCCACCGCAAACTCAAAATCCTCAATGTCGTAAATTTGCACAGGGATCTCAGCTTGAATCAGCTTATCCTGAAACTCAAACTGGTCGGACAGCAGCGGCAAATTAAATTTCAGTGCAGTCAGCAGCAGCTCCGTTTCGATCGGATCGAATGCTTCGCCGTATTGTGCGCTGTCCACAGCATGTACAATTGTAAACTGTATTCGCTCGTTCAGCAGCAGCGGCGAGCTTTCCCGCCACGGCACCTGCATCGTGCGTTCGATTTTTTTACGATTGAGCGGATCTTCGAAAAAAGCAATCAGCTCGCCGATTTTATTTTTGACATGAGCATCATCATCTGGATCCTCCATAACGGGATCTGATCCGTCTCTCATATCATATAGCTCCAAAATGGATGAATAAGGAACAACATAATCAATGGCGCTGCTTGGAACGAGAAGGTGACCATAAGTAGCCACCATTACTGCTTCTATTACAAACCGTCGCGGCATGTTTGACCTCCTTCTATAAAACAACGTTTCCACATTATTATACAATAATCCAACTGGTGTACAAGATAGCCATTCGCCAAATTTGCATTAATTCCACGCGTCGCAGTACAATGGTTGGGAAATCATTATCGGAGGTACATACATGATTAGAGAAGAAGCTATCATTATTGGCGCGGGTCCATGCGGCCTTGCCGCGGCAATTGAGCTGCAGCGCATCGGAATCCGCCCCCTTATTATAGAGAAAAGCCATCTGGTCCATTCGATTTCGCAGTATCCGACCTATATGCATTTTTTCAGCACGCCGGAGCTGCTTGAAATTGGCGGCATTCCTTTCACGACGCCGAATGACAAGCCTTCACGGCTTGAAGCGATGAATTATTATCGCACAGCGGCGCTGCGCCATGAGCTGCGGATTAATCCCTATGAGACGGTAACGCGCGTCGTTCGTGAAAATGGCCGTTTTACGCTCTCCAGCACGAATCGCTTTGGCGAACCTCTGACCTATTCCAGCCGCTATGTTATTATTGCCACAGGTTATTTTGACCATCCGAATTATTTGGGCATACCTGGAGAAGAGCTGGAGAAGGTGACGCATTTTTTCCGCGAGGCCCATCCGTATACCGGCATGGAGGTTGCAATTATTGGGGGCAGCAATTCCGCTATAGATGCAGCGCTTGAGCTCGAACGCATCGGGGCGAAGGTAACTGTCATTTATCGGGGTGAGCACTACTCTTCAAGTATTAAGCCTTGGGTGAAGCCCGGCTTTGAAAGCAAAGTCGCCAAGGGACAAATTGCCATGCGCTTCTGCTCTCGCGTTACGAGCATCGATGACCGCAGCGTCACGCTTGAAGATCCAGAGGGCAAGCATACGATTGCGAATGATTTTGTGCTTGCGCTGACAGGCTTTCATCCGGATCGGGATTTCCTGACGGATACGGGCGTCGTGATGGCGGAGGAAGGGTATCCATTTTTCGACGAAGCTACGATGGAGACGAATGTGCCGAACTTGTTTCTCGCTGGTGTTGTTGCTTCACGTCATGAAGCGAATGAAATATTTATTGAAACCGGACGCTTCCACGGTAGAAAAATTGCTTCGCATATCGCTCAAAGCACCACAGCCGAAGATTAAAACGGATTGTGATGGCAACTTTTAGAGGCTGCCCATGCCCGGAGAGCGCAATATGATGCGCTTGCACCCGGTCATGGGCAGCCTCTTTTTTAAATTCTGTCATTAAGTGGTTATCCCCGCTCGCTCCATGATTCGCCCAATAATTCGCTATTGATGCTTATAGCCGCCATTGATCCCATAGAAGCCGCCGTAACGACCTGATATTTTGGGGAGGCAGCATCTCCGGCACTATAAATGCCCGGCACAGCCGTCTTGCCAACATCATCGACAACAACAGCGCCAGCTTCCGTCATTTCACAGCCCAAAGCCTGCGGCAGGTCCGATCCGATCACTAGCTTCGGCACAAAGAAAATGCCTCCGCAAGCAATCATTGAACCGTCCTCCAGCACGACTTGGTGAACGTTGCCATTTTCTGCTTCAATCCGCTGAATTTTCGAGGCATATACGGGCACATCATGTCGCCTTAACTCCTCACGCTGCTCATTGGTCATTTCGTCAGGGCCATCGGTGCAAATCGTATATTGGCTTGTCCAGCCTGCTATCGTTTTGGCAAAGTGCAGCGCACTGTCTCCATTGGCTATTATGACAAGCTTTCTATCCCTCATCTCCCAGCCATCACAATATGGGCATACAAAAGCGCTTTTTCCATATACGTCGGTTAAGCCTTCAATAGCAAGCGGAATATCTTTCATCCCTACGGCAAAAAGCAGCTTTTTGGCCCCAAAGGTTAATCCTTTGGCAGTCGAAATTATAAATTCCCCATCGCTTCCCGTTACTGCTACTGCTGTGTCATTTTCAAATTGAACGGATGGGTAGACACTGATCTGCTCGCGCGCAATTTGACGCAGCTCGCTAGGCTTAATGCCGTCTCTCGTCAGGAAACCATGCGATTCCTGCGTCACCCGATTGCGCGGACGCTCTTCATCAATAACGATAACCTTTTTCCTCGCTCTGCCTAATACAAGTGCCGCACTCATTCCTGCTGGCCCTCCACCGATAATCGCAACATCCATCAATTGTTTCATATTAACCACCTTCCGAGAGTTTTAATATTTTTAATTGTGCAACAAAAATTCATTCTAAATACTCGTCGTTCTTATTGCGCCACGATTATTTAGAGTTTAGAGAAATATGACACTGTTTTGTTTAGAGTAGCCCTCTAAATAAATCTATTGTAGACACTTAATATCTACTATTGAGCGCAATATCATTATAGACACAGTGAATCTGTAATTCAAGCTTTATTTTTTGACGGCAGCTGTTCTTTCAAAAACCCGATTTTGGAAATAAAGTCTTTCGTATAAATGCTAATCTAAAAATTAGCCCCGCTATGATCATGTTCTTCTTTCTATTCTGAAGATACAAATTGAAGATACAAATAGGTGTCTTCGTCCATTCTACCCTGATCACTAGTATGATCCATCCATTGCTTATTAATTTGTCATCTTTTCTCATTCTCGGGGCATCGCAGAATCTTCATTTGACCTTTCGACCAGGAGCGCGAGGCATACGCCTAGTCATTGTTAAATATCGTCGATAGAAAATTATGGATATTTTTATTTTAAATTGATATAATGGCAAATAAAGTATGTGTGATTGTCTGATGATGTGGACTGGCTACCTTGTCTATCAAAGGAGGTGAACCTGTGAAAAGTTTAATTCTTAATTCCAGTTTCATACCAATTGGGGAGGGTTATTTTCTCCTTCACCACCCCTGACTGAATGCTGCACAGCAGCATGCACTAACGGTAACGGTTTGTTGTTCTATGCATTTAGCTTTAACCATTATAAAGATTATAGGAGTGTGTCAAATGAGCAAACAAATTTTCCCCAGATTTTTTCGTGTTTTTATGGCTTCCTTTTTGCTATTAGTATTTGCTCTACCAGCGACGGCTTCCGCCGGCTATCTTGGCGATAAGCTCACTATAGGTGGCAGCTTTGCAAAGGGCGACTATCTCACCTCCCAAGATGGTAGGTTTTCAGCCATTTGGCAAAATGACGGAAATTTTGTCATCTATCAGAATGGTGCTTCTATTTGGAGTAGTGGTACCAGTAAAAGTGGGGCCATTTCGTTCATATTTGAACCAATTGGGAAACCGGTAATGTACACATATGGCGGAAGTTTTCAACAGGTATACCAATATGGCTTTAATCGTTTTGGATTCAACCATGCTACAGGTAAATTCGAGTATTATACGGGTTGGGGGTTTGATACGGTTTGGGTGATTGATACTTCTAAACGTCAATCCGTTTGGTTTGCCGATACCGCCTCTTGGATTTCAGCCCATCACGGAAGCGGGCTGCCAGCTAACACAACTGGAGACACGCTGATCATGCAAAGTGATGGAAATTTAGTTCTCTATAACACAACCATGACCAATAGCCATTATCCTAATAGCTGGATTCCTGTCTGGGCTTCGAATACGGGTGGGCGATAAAATTAGATTGAGAGCCGCATAATGCGCGGCTCTTTTTATTTATCCAAGTAACCTAATCATTTATCTGCTTTATGAAAAAAGCTCAACCCGTAATAATCGGCGTATGAGCATTCCGATTTCTACCTTTGGAGAAAATTACATTTAAAGGCTTGCCGTTACTTGTGACAAATTATTCATCACCGTCTGTAACGGCAAGTTATGAAGAAAGACCATCAACTAAGGATGGTCTTTCTTTGAACGAAAATGTAAATACCAGTGGATTAATGTGTCTGTTAATATAATGATTTAGTCAATTATCGGATACAATCCTTCATCTAGGCTCAAATATAAGGTCTGAATCTGAGTCTGGGTCTGAATCTTGGCGTGTTACTCTGACGCTCCAACAATCATATGAATGCATACTTTTTAGCATGGTCTGCTTCTGCAGCGGTGAGAGCGACAAGTATGTAGGGCAGAATTTAAATGATCGGTATTTATTAAAGTATTGAATAACAGTATTAGTCTCTTCAGTTGTAATAATGCCTAGTTCTCGTCTTCTTTTAGCATCACGTTTCGCAAATAAAGAATCAACCCATGCTTGATATTTATCCTCATTATTAGGATTATCAAAATACTTATTGATTGCCCATAGTATAAGGAGAGCTGCACCGCATAAAACAAGCAGAGTCGAAATACTAGACATGAGTCAGGCACCAAAACCTTAGGCGAGAGAGAAGCCTAGAACAGGACATAACATAGATTAATAAAAGAATTATTATAATAAGCCATATCATAATATCTGCCTCCTACGGAAGTAAAATTGAAACGCAAAGTCAATCTTATTACATGTACAGGTTGATTGGCAATATACGAGTTAATACAACCTCTGTTTACCTTTTATCTAGCACTTTGCTAAGGATGAAATCCTTCCTTATCTAATGTTACTAGCAAAAAAAACTTGCCGGTACTTGTGTTACACCCCCATTCAAAACAGCCTGACCGGACCATTCTCCGACCAGGCTGTTTTGAACTATTTACCGCGTTTCTGCTGGCGCGCATACAAGGCGTTTACCGCTTCTTCATGCGGCTCCTCCTCCTTATAGCGCGCCTCCTCATAAAGCTTGATTAGCTGCTTTTGTTCTGCTTCGCTATAGCTATCCTCAGTCTTCGCAGCCACCTGCCATTTGACGAGCTCCTCTGACGTTTCCCTAGGTGTCAAATGAGGCTGATACACATAACCTTTGCTTATGCTGCGCTTTACCCAGCGGCTGTACAAATAGCGGATTCGCTCCCTCGTTCCCCCGAGTTCCTCCCATTTAACAGCCTGCTCGGCTTTATTGCGCTTTCTGCGCAGCCGCCAGCCATCCTGCCATTTGCTTAAGGTCATTAAACTTTCGACCTCATCGGTATAGCCCTGCTCGCCTCCCAGCCTTTCAGCGGAGCGCTCCGCCATTTTGGCAAGAAAGGCTTTGGAGAGCCGATACACAACTCGCATAAGCCAAAATAAAACTAGTCCAATCGCAGCAATAACGATGATGATAATGACGACTTTCAATAGGTTTTCTACCCAAACGAGCCAAGGGGCAGGATCTTTTTGCTCCACAGGCGGCAATACGGGCTCAGGCAATGCTTCCGGCTGCGGTTGAGCAGGCGTATCTGCTTCGCCGCCCGTTATTAATGACAGTATCAGCTGAACGAGAGAGCGCACAGCCCATTCAATCCCCTGCGTAATTTGCCTGATAAAGCCAATCGCAATGATAGGAAGCAGCAGCAGAGCAAGCATCCATCTATTTTGACGTTTGAAGGCTTCTACAGATGCTGATATTGGCTGCTGCTGCCCCCTCTGATCGGTCTCGCGCTGCATTAGCCGCTCATTTATCATGAAAAAATAAACGATCAGCGCTATGATCCCGCCTACGGTCATCCAAATCGTATATTGCTGCAGCGGCTTGAGCCAAAATTGAGCCAATTGCAGCGCCAAATAGCCGACAATGCCTATTATCATCGTACTTCCTGTAAATATGGATGACCAGCTGTGCAGCCGTTCATTCATTCCGCGATAAGCAGCGATACTGCCGAAAATAGCGAGCGCTGGCCACCAAGCTTCCCAGCTTGCTCCTGATGCTATTGCAATTGTGCCACATAAAGCAAGCCATCCATCAGAGAGCAAAATACCAATCAGCAAAGCAAGGAATAGACGAGTAGCCCGGTTGCTGTGAAGCAGCTTCGCTGAAATGGACAGCAGCAGCGAACCAGCGCCGTAGCACAATGGCAAGCTGAGCAGCCAAAATAAAAGGAGGCTGCCTGAAAGCGCATAAGCACCGAAAGGCAAAACGAAAGGCAGAAAAAACAGCAGCTCCAGCAAGCCTTTCCCTACAGCTATGCCTGCGATTTTTCCAATAGGCGATTTGTTCATGATGCTCCACCTGCCTGCTGCTGGTCGCTAGCTAGCCCTTCCAACAGCCAAATCGAAACGGAATTGCCGCCAAAACGCAGCTGCTGGGCAGCAAGCTCCAGCGTTTCATTCCAATACGCGGAAATAATGAGCACATCGCAGCCGCTTACACCGCGCTCGCTCTCCCTTTGCAGCAGATCGCTAAACAGCTCCGTCCGGGTTAGCGACAACTTGGCGAGCAGCTCCAATATCGCCAGCCACTGGTCATGTCCGCTGCGGGGCAGCAGCATGGCACTTTCAAGCTCGCCTTGCAGCGGCATATTGGCAGCGAAGCCGACTTCCATGCCGCTGGCCGTGACGGCCTCCGCTGCTCCTGCTGCCCATTCAATGCCCCGTTCGATTAATGCTTCATCCGTAATCGTACGCCACATGCCCTCATGATCTTCAACGTTCAAATAAATCATCAGCTTCCGGTCAGCTGTATAATCATATTGATGAACCTGCAGCTTGCCTGCCCGAGCAGTCGCTTTCCAATTGACCGCCTTGAAGGAATCGCTAGGACGATAATCTCTTGCGCCTACGACAACGAAAGGATCTTCCACAATCCAGCGCCGCACCGACGTCTCGCCCTGCCAGCTATGAGAGGGCAACTCGTCCACCTTCACCTGTGCGGGGAGCGGATATACAAGCAGCTCGCCTTCTATCATCATTTGCTTCATATCATGATGAATGCCAAGCAAATCGCCGCCGGTCAGAGCAACGGAGCGAAGCTTGTATACCCCGCGCCTGGCGCTGACGAACGAATGCGTGCGAGTAATTTTCGTATAAGGCATAAGGCTGAAGAAGCTTTTATGATTCTGGTAATGCTCCCCGCTGCTCACCGCAAGATTATCCTGCGAGCGAAAGATGAGCTGGGAAGACAATTGGGATTCGACGCGCAGCCAAGGAACAGGCAGCCATTTGCCATTTGACAATTGCTCTACTAGTTCCATACGATCCCCACTAAAGCAGGTTTTTTGACTAAAGCGCCTGGAATAGCTAATGTTCCGCAAGGCAAACCTACGAAATACATTAGCTTGTAGCATAACTATAATGATTGCAGCGATAATAAAAGAAACGACGAGCATCGTCTATTTACTAGCCTATTTAGCGAGAAGCCCTGCCTCGGCAGGAACCTCGGTTCGCCTAATAATATCTTCGATAATTTTCTCTGCGCTGCCTTGTGTACGCTGCAGTCCACGAAGCGCGAGACGATGGGCCAGCACGGGCTGCGCCATCGCTTTTACATCATCCGGCGTTACAAAATCTCTTCCCCGCAAAATCGCCTGCACCTGCGAGGCTCTCAGCAGCGCCTGGCTGCCGCGAGGGCTGACGCCCGTCTGCACCTCTTCCCTGCTCCGCGTCTGCTCTACTAGCTTCAGCATATAAAGCAGCACATCATCCGATACGCGTACGGAGGTGTATAGCTTCTGGGCTTCAGCAATTTCGTCTGCTCCAGCAATTGGTGCAAGCTGCTCCAGCGGGTCTCCCTCTTTAAAGCGCTTCAAAATTTGCAGCGCCTCATCCGTTGTGGGGTAGCCCATTTTAACCTTGAATAAAAAACGGTCCAGCTGCGCTTCCGGCAGCGGAAACGTTCCTTGATGCTCGACCGGATTTTGCGTCGCCATAACCATGAACGGCCGCGAAAGCGGCATCGTCTCGCCCTCGAGGCTTATTTGCCGCTCCTCCATACATTCGAGCAGGCTGGATTGGGTACGTGGCGTTGCACGGTTAATTTCGTCAGCCAGCAGCATATTCGTAAACAAAGGACCGGGCCTGAACTCAAAATCCCCCTGCTTCTGATTGTAAAAATGGATGCCCGTCAAATCTGACGGCATTAAATCCGGCGTAAATTGCACACGCCGGAAGGTCAGGCTGAGCGACTTCGCCAGCGATTTGGCAAGCAGCGTTTTTCCCGTCCCGGGTACATCCTCCAGCAGCACATGACCGCCGGTAATTAACGCGATAAACAATAGATCGGCTATATGCTCTTTCCCTACGATAACGCGGCCAATATTGCTTCTCAGCTGTTCAGATAATGCAGCAATGGATTGGTAAGACATGCTAGCAGCTCCTTTTTTCTCACTATAAATAGGATGTTTTATTGACTCCAGCCACAGCGCTCGCGCTGCACACGCTGCAGCTGCGACCAGCGAACGAGCCGGATGCCCTCGGCCTGCAGCGTCTGCACAATCTCGCGGTCGCGGAACAGCTGGAACTCGAGCCCGCGCTTCTCAGGCTGCCCATGGAAGGATAGCAGCTCATCGGTTACGAGCGAAGGATGAATAATAAGCTCTGTCAAACCCGGCGGCAAGCTGCGCAGCTGCTGTTTCATCGCCTCTTTGAACGACGCATACGTTTCCCCAGCTTGCAGCTGAAATGGCAAACTGACTAAGTAATCCAATATGATGACGCCTTTGGAATCCGCCAGCATTCCGAGCTGCTCCGCCTGCTCAGCAAGCTCTGGAGAGGCTGTTTGCGCGCGATCACCAAGCAAATGACGCGGAAGGCGAAAAGGCAAGCCATATTTGGCGCATACGTCGAATACAATAGGTAAAAAATGCTTGCCTGTCGCCAGCCCATACAAGCTGCCCATATGATTGTCGGCGTGGCTCGGCTTCATCCCTAATTGCAGGGCAAGCTCTATTTGGGCAACCATTTCTCGCTCTACCTGCTCGGAGTCGGCGTGCAGCTCGAATGTTCGGCTGTCTTTCGGGAAATATCCGCCCTCTACGAGCAAGGAAGGAACATCCTCCGGCTTGCTTATGGGGCCCCAGCGATAATTGTCCCACTCGCTTGTAAAAGTGAAATGAATGCCTACATCATGCTCCTGATGCAGAGCGCTCCACTTCGCCGCTTCCCGCGCTGCGCGGCACGGCATCATAATCGTTGCCGAGCTTACTGCGCGCTCTTCCAACAGCTGCTCCACCGCTTTATTGACTGAACCACATAAGCCATAATCATCTGCATTAACAATGAGCAGTCTTTCATCGCTGCTGTATCCTAATGCTGCTGCAACACTCATGAGCCCAACTCCTCCAAATTATAGTGGTTAATGACTACAATGGTTGTTCAACCCCAGCAAGATGCTTCAGAAATAGCGCTTTCAAACGCGGTTCATTGCTGCCTGTCCAGTTCACGATTTTTGCCGCTTGGATCACAATTTTCTGCAATACCGCCGCTTCGTCAAGCTGCTCCCGCCAGCGCGTCATAAAATGCAGCGTTACATCAAGCATCCGCAGCTTAAGCAGCAGCGTTATCGCATTTGCTTCCGCCTCCGTCAGCCGTAATTCCGACCCAAAGCCTTCACAAAACAAGGCGATTCGCTCCAGCCGCCCTTCATCAGCCCCATCAATCAAATCCACGATAACGACAGCGAGCTCCATCGCCCTTACATCGACTGTGCAAAATTCAAAATCCAGCAATCCGACTACAGCATCCCCACGTGCAACGGAATTGCTGAAATTCAAATCGCCATGAATCCATTGGCGGGGAAGCTCAGCTATGTTTTTCAACTCGTTTTGTAAACGCTCTCGCTCCTGCTGCAAGCAAGCTATCTGCTCCTCAAATTCCGGCAGCAGCCCAGCTTCATTAGCAATTTGTCGCATAGCTGGAATGCCTATGGCTTCATAAGATTGCTCCAGCTTGTAATACGGATCATAAATAGGCTCGCCATGAGGCTTAATGGCGCTTAATCCCTTGCATAAAGCAGCCGTAGCGATGCCAAGCCCCTTAATGTGGGAAATATTTTCGGCGGAAGGCCGCTTGCCTTCAATGAAATGGCATAGTGTGGCCAGCTTGCCGCCTGGCGCCTCCGTTACGGTCTGCCCTGCGCGATTCGCTACAGGCATCGGAACGTCAAAAAGGCGCGCGTCTTGCTCCAGCAGCCCAAATAACACCTCATGCTCCAGCAAAACCGTCGACTTATTTTGATGATTGTTGTAAATGCGCAGCACGTAGCGGTCATTTCCCGCCTGCACGATCCGCGTTGTATTGTTCATGCCGCTGTCTCCGGCTGCTATTTCCCATCGTTCGCCGAGCTCATATTGGTCTAAAAACGTTGAAAAATCATGCTGATTCAATAGTTATGTCCTCCCCTAAGCTACCAGTTGCTGCCTTTATTATACTTGCTGGGAGCAGAAGTTGGCAAAAAAGCGGAAATCAGCCGCGGGCATTCGCTATTTCCCCGTTACTGAACCGCCCTTTTACAGGCAAGCTTCGACACATTTTGTATCAGCCTAATGCGGACTTTTCGCGTTCTTGCGCCTTCATTTTGCCATATCTAGTTTCCCCTGATTTTGCTCCCTCCATCTGTTGTAGCTGGGAAGGATATCCTATGTTTTAAGCTTTATTAGGCAATCGTTAGCCTGCTGTCGAAATCATTTTAAACATGTTGGATTGTGCGCTTCCCCGGGAAATAGACGGCTCATTTCCACCTTTCTATTTCCCGCGATTCCCCCTCATTCCGTTAGCTTGAATTTTCGCTCAATTCTAATAATTTCCCCGTGAGGTTTATTCAGGCGGCTTTGCAGCGTCTCCAGATGACGTCTCCGGTATCGAAAATCCAGCACTGCGGATACAAGCAGCACCACACCCGCACCCAGAATACCTTCCTTGCCAAGCACGCTGGCCGCTAGTACAACACTGAGCAGCAGCCAGACCAGTGCTGACATATTCACCGTGCGGCTCCACCTTCCGAGATGCCAAGGCGCATCCATGAGCAGCTTGTGCTTCTTCCCTGAGCGCAGCGCTAACGCAATCGGGATTGCATACGCCGTGTAAAGGCAAATTAGTGTGAAGCTAGGGACAGCAGCTGTGAGCAGGCGCTCTGTAAGGAGCACACAAGAGGCTGCAAGGATAATGAAAAACAATGCGGCTGCTAGCCAGACGCATTTCCTGGGAGATTGAGTTGCAGGGTGAACGCCTGCCAGCTGCTTGCTGAAAGGCAGAGCCTTATCGCGCGTCAGGCTGTACAATAATCGGGAGCAAGCGATCAGCACGCTGCTGCTGCTTGAGTAGAGAAGCACGACTAGGAGCAGGGTCACCAGCGGTGAACGGCTGATAGCTTCCAGCAAACTGCCTGCAAACCACTCGCTCCCGCCAGTCGGTATGCCTCCATTTGAGAAGCCAGGCCACACAAGTGTCAGCACAGCCAGCAGCACAAAGCCGATAATAAACGTGTAAGCCGTCGACAAATAGATCGCCCATGGCACGCGAATGCGGGGATCGGACGTCTCCTCGGCACCTTGGGCAGCGCTGTCCATGCCGAGAAACAGCTTTTGCAGCAGCAGAAAGCCCGCAATCATCCCTAAGGCGGATTGGCCTTTCCCCTCCCCACTAAGGGCAGGAAGCGTAAATAACAGCTCAGGTGCAAAAGCACCCGGCCAATACAGCGCCATTAAAATGACGATTGCAGCGATTGCAGCGACAAGCTGCAGCCATAGTCCACTTCTCAGCAGAACAGCCAGCAGACGGACACCACGACTGTGCAAAGCAGCTTGCGTAACCACCATTGCCAAGGCAATGATTGCTTTCGTCCATATTGAAGGCATGTAACCGAGCCAGCCTGCAAGCATTCCATCCAGCAAGGAGGCGCACAGCAGATTGGTCAGCAGCAGAAGCCCCATATAGCCAGCCATGTGAAACCAGCCCGCATGCCAGCCCCATACACGTCCTCCTAATGCCGAGGACCAATGATAGACGCCCCCGGCGGTCGGAATAGCCGAGGACAATTCGGCCAGCGATGCACTTACCATTAAGGCAAACAACGCGGCAAGCGGAATGCCTATACCGACGACAATTGGCCCGCCCTGCTGCAGGGCAGGCGCCAGAAACAACAAAGCTGCTGCACACAGCCCCATCGTGTTGAAGGAAAGCCCAAATGAAGCTGCCGCTCCAAATTTGCGTCTGAGCTGCTGGGCAAGGCCAAACAAATTCAAATCATGCTTATCCTGCTGCATTTGAATATAGGTGGCATAAGCCGTCATGCTCTGATGGCTCGACGATTTGATACTTTGCTGCGCCTTGACAGCTCCGGCTAATGCAGCAGCACATACAGCGAAAAATAAAGCCAGCCCGATTACGAGCGCAATCATTCCACCACCCCCATCATTAAGCAGTATATGTGAGGGTGGAAGGGCTCATGCCAGCAAACAAACGAAATATATCACGACATTAATATTTTATGACAT
Organism: Paenibacillus sp. Leaf72; assembly: GCF_001422685.1. NCBI lineage: Bacteria > Bacillati > Bacillota > Bacilli > Caryophanales > Paenibacillaceae > Paenibacillus > Paenibacillus sp. Leaf72. Next base: position 370,133 of record NZ_LMLV01000031.1, read on the forward strand.
TAACTATAGGGCGGAAGCAGGCACACTAAACTAGCTAAACTAGCGCGAGTACCCGATTCAGCAATTGGTCGGTGTCAAACGGTTTTTCTATCCACTCGGTAATGCCCAGCTCAGCCGCTGCCTCTATTTTTTCAGGCTCCCCGTACGCGGTAATAAGCAATACTTTAACATTCGCATCGCTTTTGCGAATCGCGCAGAGCACGTCCAATCCGTCCATATCAGGCAGCATAAAATCCAGCAAAATGCAGTCCGCTCCATATCGCTCGAATTGCTCAAGCGCGTTCAGCCCATCTGCAGCTTCATAGACGGTAAATCCCGCCTTCTGAAACAGCTCTGCCAGCATGAGGCGAATGAGCGGCTGGTCGTCAACAATAAGCAGCTTTTTCCCCTCAGCTAGCTTTGCTGCATCCGCGCTGCCCGCCAAAGCTTGGTGCGCCTGTTTGCTGCGACCGTCCTCCAGCTTGCTGGGAACGTTTTTTTTCACTGGGCTGACCTGCAAGCTTGAAGACTGTCGCCGAATGGGGGGCGCCGAAAAGCGCGGCCCCTTGTCCTTTTTCACATACTGCAAATAAACAACGAAAGCGATCGTCGTGACAAATACAGCGCATAATAAAATGATATAAATCATGCTGTCTTCTCTCCTGCTGCAAAGTTGCACATATCAATAATTGACGACCATTGGTCCGAGCGGGCCATTTTCATTAATCATATCCTCAATGTCATAGACGGAGATGGGGAAATACGGAAAACCAAATGCATAAGGCGTCAGCTCATACAGGGCAAAATAAAGCACCAGCGTCCGGTCCGCCACATAATAGTCCTGATCCGGCCTTATCGCTTTGAACGGCGACAGCGTGCTAATATCTCGCGACCTGATTTGAGCGGTGACCAGCGCGGACAGCTTGACGATATAATTGCTGCCAGGCTTAAACAGCTCAGCAAGCGCGTAAGAACGTCCCGTAGTCAGCTTGAAGGTAAGCGACTGCTGCAGTGTCAGTCCATGCGCTCCACCCGTATAGGCGTAGTTGAACAAAGACAGGCTGAGCACATCCTTCTGGTTGTTTTTGAGCTCAAAATATCCTTGCATCTCCGCATGCGGGTCTTCAAGCGTGCCTTGCTCAGCTATGAGATGCTGCGCTGCTGAGTGAATGATCCCATTGATTTGACTATCTGCTGCCTCATTGGATCCCCCGCTAATATGAGGCAGCCACAGCTCGGCCTTTGGAAACGTACTGCGGACAGACTGAACGATTACAGGAGATTGAAACGCCATATCGGGCTACACCTGCCTATTCGCTAGAATGCTCCATTGTATGCAGATTACGCCTCATCTCATGCCACTCAATTCCTCCATGTGTGGAAGAAGCCTTGCCTACGTATGTAAATTTCGCCTGTTCATAAAAAGAAATCAAATGCGGCTCGCACATTAAAATAATCGCATTCAGCCTCTCATTTTCGCATGCTTGGATCAGCTTGTCCAGCAGTTTTGCAGCAATTCCCCTACGCCTGAAAGCCGGATCTACCGCAATAGTCAGTATGCAAAAGTTGTCTCCCGCGTATTCGCCTTGATGGCTTCCCTTCATCTCGTCACCGCAGCTTTCCTGCTCCGTCCGAATTCCATTGGCTATGCCAAGCAACTTGCCGTCATCCGACCAAGCGGACCAGAAATACGAGGGATATTCCTGAAAACGGTACTGGAATCCCGCTTCCGTCGCCGCGGCCTCAGGAGAGTAGCAGCGCTGCTCAAGCTCCAGCGCCTGTGAAAGCTCATGCTGCTGAATCAATCTCAGCTTCACTTCGTTCATAGCTGCATTTTCTCCCGTTCGGTTAAGCGCCTGCCTCTAATGTCTAGAACAAGCTTGCCATTATTGAGACCAATAATGCGGTCCGCAAACCGTTCAGCATAATCGCCTTGATGCAGCACGGCAATAACCGTAACTCGCTGCTCCGTGCAAAGCCGTTTTAAATCGGCGAGCACCTGATCGGCCGTATGCGGGTCAAGTCCGGATACCGGCTCGTCCGCCAAAATGATTTTTGCGCCGTGCACGAGCGCGCGGGCAACAGCGATACGCTGGCGCTCTCCCCCACTCATCTTCTCCGCCTTCAGATGTGCTTTATCGATAAGGCCCAACTTCTCTATCGTATCCATAGCGCCCATATAATCGTCGCTGCGCACCATGCCGGTCCATCGCCGCCAAGCGGGTGTTTGGGTCACCGATCCGATAATCACATTTTTGAGCCCCGTCTTGCTTGGATACAGTACAGGCTTCTCTTCTAAATAAGCTACCTCGCGGCGAACTTTAAATCTGCCGGTCAGCCCTTGCTTCAAAACATCCGTTCCATTCAGCTTGTAGCTTCCCCGCGTCCATTTTTCCTGCAGCGCCAAGCATTTAAGCAGCATCGACTTCCCGCTTCCGCTCGCTCCCTTAATGGCGATAAACTCGCCATCCTCCACATCCAAATGTATATCGTCGAGCACTTTCGGCCCGCCTGGAATAACCTTCGTCAAATTCGAAATTCTTATCATTTTTCGCGCCCCTTTGTTTCACGCATCATATTTTCAGCATTTTGTATAATTCGATTCGGGTCGCTTCTAGGTGCAATATTTAGAGCGATAAAACCGCTTCGTTCTAATATATTGTACATTGAAAGTCGCTCAGGGGATTTATGCAAAATGCTCTTTTATATAAATCTAGTTTACGGGAAACAAAAAACAGTTTCCACACGAACAAATGTTTGGTATAATGAAAACAGCAAGCGGAAACGGCTGAAGCCCTCCTCTGGTGGCAAAGCTACCGTTTCGCGATGAAATATAAGAGTTTATATGTGTACAACTTATAAATTCTTATATTTGAACAAAAGTTCTGATTGACTATTTATTAAACATCCAATAAGGGAGGCAGGATCACCATGATGAAGAGCACTTGTGAAAATTTTCGTTTCGTTGAGAAAAGTTGGCCACGTCGAGATTTGACATTTAAATTTTATTCAAACGGAGAATTGACGATTATTGATAACAGCTCTGAGGAGGTGATCTCTCCGAATGACCTGCGGGGCGACAGCCTGGATTTCTATATCCGCCGCCGCATTGCCTTTATCAAGACAACGCTGCTTGTGTCGCAGCTTAAATATGCATGATTTTTCTGAAAATGACCAGCTAATCTAATTTTCATCCTTATTTTTCCTAATTCAGTGTTGCCGAAACGGGTTTGCTGCGTTGACGTAAGGCTCCTGATACTGTAGATTGATTTCATACACAGTCTATTTTGCGCTAAAGGAGCCGTGCTTTCTATGAAGCAGCACATTATGTTTGACCTCGACGATACATTAATTCATTGTAATAAATATTTCTATTTGGTCATTAGTCAATTTGTTGATGCGATGACCACCTGGTTTGCCGGATATGAAGAAGTAACCGCGGACGCTGTACGAGATAAACAAACAGAGATCGACATTGCTGGAATTGCCGTGCTTGGTTTTAAGAGCGAGCATTTTCCTCAATCTTTCGTTGACAGCTATGTTTATTTCTCCGATGTAACCGGAAGGAAGCGCTCCGCTGTAGAACAAGATTTTCTATGGAAGCTTGGGCTCAGCGTGTATGAGCATGATACAGAGCCTTATCCGAATATGGAGGAGACGCTGTATTCTTTAGCTAATCAAGGTCATGAGCTGCATTTGTACACAGGGGGCGAGCAGCTCATTCAATCCCGCAAAATTAATCAATTAAATTTAAGCAAATATTTTAATAACCGAATCTATATTCGCCAACACAAAACGAATGAAGCGCTGGAGGACATTTTAGCTGAAACATCGCTGGATCGCGCACGCACATGGATGATTGGCAATTCTATTCGGACGGATGTTGTTCCCGCCTTGACTGCAGGCATCCATGCCATTCATATGCGCAAGGATACCGAATGGCAATATAATGTTGTCAATATTGAAGTTCAGCCTAAAGGTGCCTTTTTCACTTTGAATGATTTAGTGGAAGTGCCGGAAGCCATCTACGGTTATATCAACCGCTAGATGAACAAACACAATATTTAACTAGAATAAGCCGCCAAACCAGCATACTCGTTGGTTTGGCGGCTTATTTTGTTGCGATTTTCGTTAGCGCTTATTCACATCATTCACATCGAACAACCTCAAGCAGGTTATGGCGGCCTGCTAACTAGTCGGCAGGCCGAATCGTTAGCGTCCCTTTGTCACGGTCGGTCAATACAAGTCTGCCCTTCATGCTGCTTCCATCGGACTGCTTAAAGGCGAGCTGGCTCGTTGCCCCCTTCTCCAGCAGCGAATGGAGCATCGGCAGCGTAATCTTCTTCCCCTGCTGTTCCTTCCAAATCACAAAAGAACAGCCCTCGCGAAAGCTGCTGCAGCCGTAACCGCGCTTGCCTTCAATCACACTGCCGTTGCAGCCCTTCCTCGGACAGGTAGCGAGCGGCCCTCTTGGAGCCGCAGACGCTGCTGCTTGCTTGGGCGGCTTCACTGCTTCGCTACCCTCAGCTGACCGTGCGGAGCTTCTGCTCTTGCCAACTCCGGCAGGCGACTTCCCCCCTGCTTTCGCTTCTGACGAGCGTGAGCTGCTTGTACGGCTGCCGCTTTTCGTCGAGCCTGCTGCCTTCTTCCCTTTCGCAGATGTGTCCTCGAACGTTCCAGGTGCGGCAGGACGCTGCTGACGAACCTTATCGACGATGACGGCTGCGAATTGCTTAACTTGCGCAATAAAACGATCATCCGAAGCTTCGCCTTTAGAAATTTGGTGCAGACGCTGCTCCCAGCGTCCCGTCATTTCGGGCGAAGCGAGCAGCTCAACACCGGCGTTGCGGATGAGCTCAATCGCAGCGAGTCCTTTCGACGTAATATCCAGCTTCTTTCCTGCTAGCTGGATATAGCCGACATGCTTCAGCCGCTCGATCGTCGCTGCCCGTGTCGCCGGCGTGCCAAGACCGGTATCCTTCATCGCTTCCCGCAGCTCATCATCCTCCATCGACTTCCCTGCGCCTTCCATCGCTTTGAGCAGCGTTCCTTCTGTGAAGGACTTGGGCGGCTGCGTCATTTTTTCCATCGCCTCAACGCTGCTGCAATGAACCGGCCTATTCGGGTCGAGCTTAAAGGGCTGATCGGTTACCATTTCCTCGTCATCGGCTTCCTTATCATCCTTGTTTTTGCCGCGCTTAGCAGGCTTGGCTGCTGTGGAATCCTGCTGTGGCAGCACCACTTTCCAGCCGGGCTCAAGCTGTTCCTTCGCTTTCGTGCGGAAGGTTTCGCCTTCGACGACCGTTAGCACCGTGTGGTTTTTATATACGGCGGGCGGGTAATAGTGCGACAGAAAACGTCTGACAATCATATCATAGACGTTTTGCTCCTCCTGGCTGAGGCCAGAAGCACGCTTCGGTGTAGGCATAATGGCATGGTGATCCTCAACTTTGGACGGATTGCAAACCGCTTTGTTCCCTTTGTGAACACGAGAGCGGTCTGCTCCTTTCGCAAGCTCGCCATAGCCGCTAGTGCCTTGAAGCATCGTTAATACATTGCCCATGACCGGAATGTTCTCCTCCGTTACATAGTTGGAGTTCGTCCGCGGGTACGTAATTACCTTATGCTTCTCGTAGAGCGCTTGGGCAATATCCAGCGTCTTCTTAGCCGAATAGCCGTGCTTGCCATTCGCTTCGCGCTGCAATAGCGTCAGGTCATAAAGCCTGAACGGATACTCCTTGCTTTCCGCTACCTGGTAATCTTCTACCTTCGCAGGCTTATTTGCTGTTTTCGCTGCCAATGCCTCAGCCTTTGCTTTATCGGTTAGACGCTCCCCCTGCCAAATGCCAGAATACCCAAATCCAGACTGGTCAAATGCCGCTTTAACGACAAAATAAGTCTCCGACTGAAAAGCCGTAATTTCCTTATGACGATCATATAGCAGCGCCAAAACTGGCGTTTGCACACGACCGACAGAAAGCAAGGCTTTATGGCGAATCGTAAAAGCTCGCGAAGCATTCATCCCGATCAACCAATCGGCTTCACTGCGGGCACGAGCCGCTTTCGTCAGCGGTTCATATTCATCATCACTGCGCAGCGTATCAAAACCGCGGCGAATCGTCTCCGCCGTCAAGTCCGAAATCCATAACCGGTCCGTAGGCTGCGCCAGCTTTAAATATTGCCTGATGAGGTGAAAAATAAGCTGGCCTTCGCGCCCGGCATCGCATGCGTTAACAAGTCTGCCACAGCGCTTCGCAAGCTCGCCAATCGTCTTAAGCTGATCCTTCGTCCGCGGATTCGGCCATAGCTTGAACACCTGCGGAATGATCGGCAAGTCCTGATCATTCCACCGTTTGTAGCGTGCATCGTATTGGTCAGGCTCGGCGAGTGACACCAAATGCCCAATCGCCCATGTAATAATATAGCGGTCGCCTTCCAAATACGTCCGGCGATTAGCTGCCTTTGGTTCAAGCACGGCAGCAATCGTCCTGCCCATATCCGGTTTCTCCGCAATAATTAATGTCTTCAACAAATCGCCTCTTTACTTCTTGCTTGTTGTTTCCACATATTGCTTCATAGAAGCAAAAATCGACCGAACACCATTCGACCAGTTAGGGTCTTCCGCATATTTACGGTTAATCCATGTGAATGGGTCCATGCCTTCAGGTCGTCCCTTGCTTAAATTCACAATCGTTCGCGACGCAATTTCAGCGGAATCGCTAATCGTCGTATTATATTCTTTCCAGCTATGAAACACATTGAAGGGATTATTCGCAATTTCCTTCGCCTGTTTGTTCGTGGTTGGTACAAAAGCCTGCTCCTGCCCAGTTATAGCAAATAGCAAGAGCGGATGAATATCAAATGATTTCGCTTGGGCAATAATCGCATCTAAATAAGGCTGCCTGGCAAGTATCGACGATTTGCCTTTCAAATACTGAGTCAGCCTCTTCTTATCAATTTCTACATACCGCAGCTCTTGCGGCAAGCCATCCAGCTCGACGATCTTCACTGGTTCAATGGGAGCAAGAAGGACCGGCTCCGGCTGTGCCCCTCTTAACGCACGCGTCAGAGACTCTCCATACAGCAGCGAGACGCTCACAAGCAGCAAGCTGAGAAATCCGTACACGATAGCTTGATTGCGCCGTTTGCGAGGAACTGGCGCGTTCTGAGGCACTGCCAGCGGCAATGGCAGAGGTATGACATCCGCCAAGCCGGAGGCGCCAGCCGCCCCGGCTGCAAGCGGCTCTTTGGCCAGCTGCTCATCGCCGGCTGGCTGCAGCTCATTTTTCAACTGAAGCCAGCTCTCGTTCACCGACAAACTTGCATTTGGCAAAGAATCTGCGCTCGTGTCCATTCGCTCGGCAGAACTGCGCAGCTTGTCCATCGCCAGTCGATAGCGCTCGATCTCGACAAAGCTTTGCAGCTGCTTCTCTACCCATTGATGCATCGGCTGCTCAATATCCTGCTCGCGGTCATCCAGCAATAATAAGCAAGCTGCAAAAATATCATCTGCACGTACAGGGCGCTTCTGCTCCAGCACCGCAGTGCGAATAAGCTGCGCCGTCACCTGGCGCTTAATCGACTCGTCAAACGACGGAAGCTGCTTATGTATAATGCGGTTCACCGCATCGGCAATCATTTCGGTTTTCTTCTCCTGCGGCAGCGCTCCATATTTATGCTGGACATATTTTCGAATATTGCTGACATCTGCCGGGGATAACACATAAGCTTCTTCAGCATGCATGACGAATCGCTCCTTTACGTCATCTCACACTGATTTTACCACAACTTTCCTTATATTGGGGAGGGGAGCTGCCTAATTCTCAGCTGATTTTGCTCCTGCAAAATAAAAGCCGTAATTTGCTCCTTCTCAAATGCAGTAAATTGATATTCACAGTCACAGTCTTCGTCCTGCGGCACAATTTGGGCAATTCTGCCCTCTGGTGTACAAATGACCAGTCCACTAAAATCAATGAGATCATCAGGCGCGGGCGTTGCCTCCGACAGCTCAAACAACAGCTCAATATCTACCCATTGATCATTGCGCCGCTCCATGTTCGCCACGATTTTCTCAAATTTTAGTTCCGTTACTGTATCCAGTCCATATTTAATCATATATCGCTTCATTTCCCTCCTATCGACAAGAAAAGCGCCCTAGGGCGCTTCTCATAAGCTGCTATTCAATTCATCATACCATTAATTTAGGGAAGCAAGGAAGATCCCATCAGGAACTTATCCACTTCACGAGCCGCTTCGCGACCTTCGTTAATCGCCCATACAACCAAGCTTTGACCACGACGCATATCGCCAGCTGCGAATATTTTCTCAGCATTCGTCGTATATTTGCCATAAGGCGCCTTCACATTCGTACGACGGTCCTGCTCTAGGCCAAAAGCATCAATCAGCGTGTTTTCTGGGCCTTCAAAACCAACCGCGATAAACACGAGATCAGCCGGCCATACTTGCTCGGAGCCTTCGATTTCTGTATAAATTCGGCGTCCCGTTTCCGGATCAACTGTACGCTCGATTTGTACGGTGTGAAGCTCGGTAAGCTTGCCATTCTCGCCAACAAATTTTTTCGTCAGAACCGAGAAGGCACGCGGGTCTTCTCCGAACAGCGCTTTTGCCTCTTCATGCGCATAATCCAGCGTGTAGACGTTCGGGAACTGCGGCCAAGGGTTGTTTACGCTATCGCGTACTAATGGAGCCTTAGCGTGCGTACCGAATTGCGTAACCGATTTACAGCCATGACGAAGCGCTGTTGCCACGCAGTCCGTCCCCGTGTCGCCACCGCCGATAACAATGACATTTTTGTCTTTCGCAGAAATGTAGTTGCCATCCTCCAGATTGGAATCCAGATAGCTCTTAATCGTGCCGTTCAAATAATCCATCGCCATATGAACGCCTTCGAGCTCATGTCCTTCAATATCTACCGGGCGCGCTTTCGTAGCGCCGCCGCACAATACGATTGCATCGAACTGGCCTTGCAGCTCATCAGCCGATACATCTTTACCGATCTCTGTGTTAACAACGAAGTCTATGCCTTCCTCCGCCATCAAGTCTACACGACGCTGAACAACCTTCTTGTCAAGCTTGACTGTAGGAATACCATAAGTGAGAAGTCCGCCGATGCGGTCCGCGCGCTCGTACACCGTTACAAGATGTCCCGCTTTGTTAAGCTGCGCTGCGCAAGCAAGGCCCGCTGGGCCCGAACCGACAACCGCTACACGTTTGCCTGTGCGCATCTTCGGAGGCTGTGGAACAACCCAGCCTTCATCAAAGCCACGGTCAATAATCGCTTGCTCGATCGTCTTAATCGTAACCGCATCACCAATCAAGCCAACCGTACAGGAGCCCTCACATGGAGCTGGGCAAATCCGCCCTGTAAATTCTGGGAAATTATTCGTTTTGTGCAAACGATCCAGCGCCTCACGCCATAAACCGCGGTAAATCAAATTGTTCCATTCTGGAATGAGGTTGTTAATCGGACAACCTGACGTTGAGCCAGCAAGCTCCATCCCAGAATGACAGTAAGGTGTTCCACAGTCCATGCAGCGCGCACCTTGCGTACGAAGCTGTTCATCGGACAAATGCTTATGAAATTCTTCCCAATCTTTAATCCGCTCAATCGGATCGCGATCGGCTGGGAGTTCTCGTTGATATTCCATAAAACCAGTAGGTGTAGACATGATCGCTTTTCCTCCATCCGTTATTCCCGTCAACCGTTGTAAGGCTTCTCTAAACAAACTATATCGGGAACTCAGCAATTATTCAATAACAAACATTTTCAATTTTTCGCGAGGCATTTTACAAAATCCTAACACTCTTACCCTGCCATCGTTAATGGATTATCCGTACAATCATTTGCACTTTATAACATAATGTTCGTACGTTCTATGCAGAAGAGCACAAAAAAATGAGCTTAAGATGTCATATTTGTCCTTGTACCCCCGCGAAAAACCGATTCAACGGTTTATACGTTTAAAAGTTTGCCATGTAAAATCATGCAAATTGCGTTCATCCTTGCGATGAGGAATAGCTTCCACTAGCTCCCAATCGGCTTCATTGAACATAGGAAAAAAAGCGTCGCCACCCACTACTTCCACATCAACAGCTGTCAGGTAAAGCTTGTCTGCAATCGGCAGAAACTGCGTATAAATTTCCGTTCCGCCAATAACCATAAGCTCTTCCTCGCCGAAACGCGACAAAGCCTCCTCGATGGAATGAACGGCCTCACAGCCCTCTGAGGCAAAATCAGACTGCCTAGTTAAGACGACGTTATGGCGGTCCTTCAGCGGCTTAGGCAGCGATTCAAACGTCTTACGGCCCATTAAAACGGTTTTGCCAAGCGTGTGCTTCGTGAACAGCGCCATCTCCGCTGGAAGCCGCCACGGCAGCTTATTGCCGATCCCAATCGTTCTGTTGCGGTCCATCGCTGCTATTAATGTAATCGACATCGTTTGTCCATCCCTTCTATACAGCTACAGGCGCTTTGATTGCAGGATGAGGCTGGTAGTTTTCCAGTACAATATCATCCACTTCTACATCAAACAAGGAGCTCACATCTGGATTAATCCGTACTTGCGGAAGCGCGCGAGGTTCGCGGGCAAGCTGCGTCTTAATCTGCTCCATATGATTGGAATAAATATGCGCGTCCCCAAGCGTATGCACAAATTGTCCAGGCTGCAAGCCACATTCATGGGCAATAAGCAACGTAAGCAAGGCATAGCTGGCAATATTAAAAGGAATTCCGAGAAATATATCTCCACTGCGCTGGTACAGCTGGCAAGAAAGCTTGCCTTCTGATACGTAAAATTGAAACATCGTATGACAAGGCGGTAGAGCCATATTTCTAGGAACGTCCTCTGGATTCCATGCGGAGACAATCATTCTCCGGGAATCGGGATTCGTCTTAATCGTATGAATAACATCCTTCAATTGATCAATGGATTCGCCTTGCGAGGTTCTCCAGTCGCGCCATTGCTTTCCATATACATTGCCGAGCTCGCCGTACTTTTCTGCAAAAGCGTCATCCTGCAAAATTTGCTGCTTGAACAGCTCCATTTGCTCCAAATAAAGCACATTAAAAGCTTCATCGCTTTGCGAACGCAGGCCAAAGCCGGTCATGTCTGGACCTGTATAATCAGAGCTCTCTATCCACTTCTTAAAGGCCCATTCATTCCATATATTATTGTTGTGCTGGAGCAGGTACCGAATATTCGTATCGCCTTTAATAAACCATAACAGCTCGCTGACAACCAGCTTAAACGGTACACGCTTCGTCGTAATAAGCGGAAAGCCTTCGTTTAAGTCGAAACGCATCTGGTAGCCAAACGTGGAAATCGTGCCCGTTCCGGTACGATCCTCCTTGACCGTGCCGCGTTCCAGAACGCTGCGCAGCAGCTGCAAGTATTCGTTCTCACTAGTATGAACACTCATTCCCTTACAACTCCTATTTTGGACATATAGATTTGTATTATATCATTATAGTCAATCATTTAAAATAGTTGCCTCTGCTGATTCCGTATAAATTCTCATCAAAGCACATAATTATTAATTTTTTATAAAAAAAGGCCCGCAGGCTTCAGCAGCCGCGGGACCTCTTCAATAGCCGCCGCAAATGCGGCGACTGTATTTAGTGAATCATAACAATCAATTACTTAAGAACCGTGTGGATCGGGTGGCCAAGCGCTACTTCTGCAGCGTCAAGCACGATCTCACCCAGTGTTGGATGCGCATGGATCGTAAGGGCGATATCTTCAAGCGTAGCGCCCATTTCGATTGCAAGACCAAGCTCAGCAATCATATTGGAAGCTTCCATACCGACGATATGCGCGCCAAGTACAAGACCGCTGTCTGCATCCGCAACGAGCTTCACGAAGCCTTCATTCGCATTAAGCGACATCGCGCGTCCGTTGATAGCAAATGGGAATTTGCCCACTTTTACATTATGTCCTTTGTCTTTTGCATCCTTCTCCGTGTAGCCAACGCTTGCGCATTCTGGATCAGAGAAGCAGACAGCAGGAACACATTTATAATCAATCACGCTAGGCAGGCCGGAAATAACTTCTGCCGCAACGCGTCCTTCATACATTGCTTTGTGAGCAAGTGCAGGACCAGCAATAATATCGCCGATTGCATAAACGTTTTTGTTGCTAGTACGGCATTGATCATCAACCTCGATCAGACCGCGCTCGCCAACTTTAATGTTAGCCAGTTCAAGACCAAGATCGCCATCTGTGTTAGGGCGACGGCCAACTGTAACAAGCAAGTAGTCTGCTGTTACTTTTTCTTCTTTATCGCCGACTTTGTAAGTCAACGTTACATCGTTATCCGTTTGCTCAGCACTTTGTGCAAGCGCGCCCGTTACGATATCGACTTTTGTACCTTTAAGCTTCTTAACGACAAGAGAAGACATGTCTTTGTCGAAGCCAGGCAGAATGCTGTCTCCGCCCTCGATAACCGTTACTTTCGTACCGAATTTCGAGAACATTTGACCAAGCTCGATACCGATATAGCCGCCACCGATAACGATAACGCTTTTCGGCAGCTCAGGCAGCGACAAAGCTCCTGTAGAGGAGATAATACGCTTGCCATAAGGGAAAGCTTTCAGTTCGATTGGACGGGAGCCTGTAGCAATAATACAGTTTTTGAAACGGTAGCGCGGAGCTTCCTGATCGTTGAACACACGCGCTTCGTTTTCATTGATGAACATCACTTCACCATTGAAAAACTGTACTTTGTTCGCTTTAAGCAAAGAGCCAACACCGCCAGTCAATTTTTTGACAATGCCGCTTTTGAACTCCTGTACTTTGCTCCAGTCAACTTTTACATCGCTAGCTGTAATACCGAATACATCAGCGTGGCTGATGGACTCATATTGATGGGAAGCGGAAATCAGAGCTTTGGATGGGATACAACCCACGTTCAAACAAACGCCGCCTACATATTCCTTATCTACACAAAGCACGCTTTGTCCCAATTGCGCAGCGCGGATTGCCGCTACGTAACCACCAGGACCTGCACCAATGACTAAAGTATCGATATCTAATGAAGCATCTCCAACAACCATCGTTTATACCTCCATAATGAACAGTTCTGGGTTGCCCAGCAGCTGTTTAATGTAGTTCATAAAGTTTTGAGCGGTTGCGCCATCGATTAGACGGTGGTCGAAGCTCAGTGACAGAGCCATTACAGGAGCAGCTACGATCTCGCCGTTGCGTACGATTGCTTTTTCGGAAATACGTCCAGTACCGAGGATTGCAACTTCAGGGAAGTTGATAACCGGTGTAAAGAACATACCGCCTGCCGAACCAATATTGGAAATAGTAATCGTGCTGCCTTTCAGCTCGTTAGCCGAAAGCTTGCCATCGCGTCCACGAACAGCCAGATCACGAATCGAGTCAGCCACTTTCCAAATGTTTTTGCGATCCGCATCTTCAATAACAGGAACGATCAAGCCGTTGTCTGTATCTGTTGCGATACCGATGTTGTAATATTTGCGCAAAACGATTTCTTGATTAGCTTCGTCAAGCGTCGCATTCATAATTGGGAATTCACGGGCAGCAGCTACGAGCGCCTTCACGATGAATGGCAAGTACGTAAGCTTAGCACCTTTTTTCTCTGCATAAGGCTTGTATTTTGCACGAAGTGCCACAAGCTCAGTAACGTCCACTTCATCCATGATCGTTACATGCGGAGCTGTATAAACGGATTTGGACATAGCGCCCGCAATAATTTTGCGAATGCCTTTAAATGGCAAGCGCTCTTCCGGACGGTAAGCTGTACCAGCAGCAACTGGAGCTGCTTTCGCTTCGCCAGCACCTTTTGCAGTTGCGTTGTCTTGCTGCTCAGCCGGAGCCGCTGCTTGATCGGCTGCTGCAGAAGCAGAACCGTCAAAGCCAGTAACATCTTCACGCGTAATACGGCCGTTTTTGCCAGTGCCGCTTACTTGCGTCAAATCAACATTTTGCTCGCGAGCGAACTTGCGAACGCTTGGTGTAGCAAGCACAGAAGCATTTGTAGCTTTAGGAGCTTCTTTAGCTGTTTCTGCTGCTGGAGCATCTTTAGCCGCTTCTGGAGCTGGGGCCGGAGCCGCCTCTTCCTTCTTAGGCTCTTCAGCTGCCGGAGCTGCTTGCTCAGGCACTTCGCCTTCCGCATCAATCAAAGCGACTACTTCGCCTACGTGGCAAACTTGGCCGTCTTTAACTAAAACTTCAAGCACTGTTCCGTTAACCGGACATGGCACTTCAACAATTGCCTTGTCGTTTTGCACTTCCATAATAATGTCATCATCTGTTACTTTGTCGCCGGCTTTAATGTGCACTTTAATAATCTCGCCTTCGTGCAAGCCTTCGCCAAGCTCAGGGAAACGATATTCGAATTTAGCCACCGCGTGTATCCTCCTTTAGAAATCAAGTACTTTTTGGACAGCTGCAGAAATGCGGGCTACCGTTGGAAGCCATGCATCCTCAACTTGCGCAAACGGATAAACGGTATCCGGACCTGCAACCCGAAGCACTGGAGCTTCCAGGTGCAGAATTGCTTTTTCATTAATTTGAGCGATTACTTCAGCGGCAACGCCGGAAGTTTTTTGCGCTTCTTGAACGACAATTGCACGGTTCGTTTTTTGGATCGAAGCTACAATAGTATCGATATCGAGAGGCACAAGGGAACGAAGGTCGATAACCTCAGCCTTGATTCCTTTTTTCTCAAGCTCGTCAGCTGCTTTGACAGCCGTGTGAACCATCAAGCCGTAAGCAATGATTGTAACGTCGCTGCCTTCACGAACGACATTGGCTTTGCCGATTTCAACCGTATATTCGCCTTCTGGCACTTCTGTACGGAAAGCATGGTAAAGGTTCAAATGCTCCATGAAAAATACAGGGTCATTATCGCGAATAGCCGAAATAAGAAGACCTTTTGCATCGTAAGGATTGGATGGAATAACAACTTTGATACCTGGCGTCTGTACTGCAAGACCTTCCAGGGAATCCGTGTGCAGCTCAGCTGCTTTCACGCCGCCGCCGAAAGGCGTACGGAATACGATTGGCGAGTTGTAGCGTCCGCCGGAACGGTAACGCATACGAGCCGCTTGAATGAACATTTGGTCCATCGCTTCATAGATGAAACCTACGAATTGAATTTCGGCAATTGGGCGGAAGCCTTGAATCCCCATACCCACTGCCAAACCGCCGATAGCGGACTCGGCAAGCGGCGTATCAAATACGCGGTCTTCGCCAAATTCAGCTTGAAGGCCTTCAGTCGCACGGAACACGCCGCCGACTTTACCAACATCCTCGCCAAAAAGTAGTACATTCGGATCCCGTTTAAGTTCAACGCGCATTGCGTCACGGATCGCTTCTTTCATATTCATTTGAGCCATGATCTATAGTTCCTCCTTCGTTAAAGGCTATTATTTGAAATCAGCTTTTTGCTCTTCGAGGTGCTGCGGCGTTGTTTCAAACATCGAGTCAATCAAGCCTTCAACCGTCATTTTTTCAACAGCTTCTGCTTTCTTGATTTGCTCGTTAACAGTCGCTTTCGCTTCTTCCTTCACGCGAGTCGTATCCTCTTCTGACCAGAGACCTTTGCTTTCCAAATATTTGCCGAAACGAATGAGTGGATCTTTAGGAGCCCATTCCGCTTCCTCATCTTTGGTGCGATATTTTGTCGTATCATCCGCCATGGAATGCGCACGATAACGGTAAGTAAGAAGCTCGATCAGCGTAGCGCCTTCGCCGTTGCGGCCGCGCTCAGCAGCATCTCTAACTGCTTTAATTACAGCAAGCACGTCCATGCCATCAACCTGCACGCCTTTGATACCAGCAGCAAGCGCTTTGTGGGCAACAGAATGTGCAGCTGTTTGTTTAGCATAAGGTGTTGTAATCGCATAGCCATTGTTTTGTACAACATAAATAACCGGAAGCTTGAACGCGCCTGCGAAGTTCATGCCTTCGTAGAAATCACCTTCGGAAGAACCGCCGTCGCCTGTGTACGTAATTGCTACGCGTTTTTCATTCTTTTTCTTAAATGCCATCGCAACACCAGTAGCGTGCAAAATTTGCGCGCCGATGATGATTTGCGGCATTAGAACGTGAACATCTTCAGGGATTTGACCACCATGCTGATGTCCTCTGGAATATAGGAACGCTTGGTACATTGGAAGACCATGCCATACGAGCTGCGGAATATCGCGATAGCCCGGACAGATGAAGTCATCTTTATTCAAAGCGTATTCGCTACCAATCATGGCTGCTTCTTGACCGGATACTGGAGCGTAGAAGCCCAGACGGCCTTGACGGCCCAAATTCACGGCACGATCATCCCAAGTGCGGGTAAATACCATACGGTACATAATTTCTTTTAATTGGTCGTCCGTAAGCTCCGGCATTTCATCCGGGTTAACAACTTCACCATCAAGCGACAAGACGGACAATGGTGTAACTGGCTCCGTTTGAACTTCATATGGCAGTTTGCTAAGCACTTTGCTCATTGTGAACGCTCACCTCAATCATTAATATTTGAATATTACAGTACTCTGTTATAGAATTATTATAAACCTGTTTAACAAAAATGGTCAAAGCAAAAAGCAAAAAATCCGCTGTATTTTCAACGCTTATGCCCTTTTTGTTAAGAAATTGTATATGTAACAGCTGCCACAAAGTTATATAACAGCATAATACAATGTTGAAACAGTGGAGCTTGTACAGCCTTTCCGTCTGCTGCCGATCCCGCATCACTATGGCATCTCTCTATTGTTTACCCACAAGCTCCCATTCCATTCAACCAACGGAGGAAGAAATGATGACAGATGAACGTTATTTGAAACGCACCGTCCTCAGGGAAACGGTTGCAAGCAACTATTTGCAAGATGGGCAGCGCTCGCTTCGCGTCTATTTGCCGCCCGGCTACAATGAGCTGCTGAGCTACCCCGTCGTCTACTGCCAAGACGGAGAAGACTTTTTCAACTTCGGCCGGATCGCGACAACGGCGAACCGCATTATTTTGGATGAAGGCGTAGAGCCCTTCATTATTGTTGGCGTAGATGTGAATAAAACATTTCGCACAGCAGAATATGCTCCTGACGGAGACCGCCATGAGGCTTATGTCCGCTTTTTCGGCGAGGAGCTGCTTCCCTTTATAGAAGCAAAATATCCGGTCCGGCGTGAGGCCGAGCATCGCGTACTTGCCGGCGATTCGCTTGGCGGCACCATCTCCTTTCATCTTGCGCTGGCCTATCCGCAGTTGTTCAACCGTGTACTTTCCTTATCAGGCGCCTACTTCGAGCGCTCGCTAGAAATTATGGCTGCACAGAATGACCTTTCCTGGCTGGAGCTGTACATGATTGTCGGCCTGCAGGAAACGGCATATGAAACAACAGATAGAGGCGTGTATAATTTTGTTGAATTAAACCGTGAAGCCAAAAAGCTGCTCGAAGAAAGACAAGCTCCCTTTTATTATGCGGAAAAAGAAGGCCAACATCAATGGGGCTTTTGGCAGAAAGAGCTGCCGGAAGCATTAATGTATTTTATAGAGCGCCAATAAGCGCAGCAGCCTTGCCTAACAAATGAGACAAAGCCTTGATTTCCCCCGCCCAAGGAGGAAGCCAAGGCTTTGTTTGTTTATTTTGAGCCATCCTATCAAATACATGCTAGCTTAGCTTGGTTACTTAAGCTTCACATGGTCCAGCAGCCGCTCGCAGCCTGCATCCACCAATTCAAATACATAATCGAATTGTCCCGTATAATAAGGATCTGGCACATCCGCTACGCCGCGCTCGGGCAGCAGGCTCATAAAGGTCAGCACTTCCGCATTCCCCACACGCGTTCCGAGAATTTCACGCACATCGCGCTCGTTTTTCGTATCCATACAGACAATATAGTCAAAATCCGCATCATCCTGCTGCGTGAACTGACGTGCCTTCATCCCTGTATAGGATATGCCATTCGTGTCAAGCTCTTTGCGTGTGCCCTCATGCGGCGGATGGCCGATATGCCAATCTCCCGTACCCGCCGAATCTACAATAATTTGCTCTGACAGCCCCGCCTGCTCCACCTTGCTGCGAAAAACAGCCTCCGCCATCGGTGAACGGCAAATATTTCCAAGACAAACAAACAACACTTTTTGCTTCATTTAGGCCTCTCCTTTCTCCTGAACAATTTTCTCCCGCAGCGAGCGGCGCGGCAGCTTCCATTTGTAATATACCGACAGCATCCTGAACACGATAATAAGCACGAACAGGAACAACAAATCGAGTGTTGAATGAAACCAGCCCTTGCCAATAACCAAGCCGCCAATCATCGCCCAAACGGCATAAATTTCATCCCGCAGCACAAGCGGCTTGCGCCCTGCCAGTACATCGCGAATGATGCCTCCGCCGATGCCTGTCAGCATAGCCGCTACCATCACCGCGCTGATCGGGTGGTTCATTTGCGTCGCATACAACGCGCCCTGAATCGCAAAGGCTGATAAACCGATCGCATCGAAAAAAGCTTCGCTTTTGCGCCACGTATAAATCCATTTAACCGGCAGCAAAAAAGCAATCGTCATCGCGATGAGCGCGATTTTCAGCAAGCTCCCCTGGCTCCAAAGCGAGGTAACCGGAACGCCGATCAGCAAATTCCTTATTACCCCCCCGCCAAACGCCGTAACCAGGCCCAGCACAAAAACGCCAAGTATGTCGTATTCCTCCTCCATTGCCACAACCGCGCCGCTGACGGCAAAGGCAATGGTGCCGATGATGCTGAATACGCCAAAAATCTCCAAATCCAACGTGTACGCCCCCGCTTCCGTTCTCCCGTCCGATGTCATCTATCAGACGGTATGTCCTTTCCCATTTTAGCCTCGCCGCTTTCGTAAAGCAACGACATATTTCGCCAAATCTCTGCCGATTTTCTGTCTGCTGCTGGTGTTCCTGCTCAAAGTAGCTGTATACTAGCAAAAGCGACAAGCTACAAGGTGAAACGGCTGTCGCCGTCCTTTGGCGGCAAAGCTACAAAAGTGATAAAGAAAGAAGGAAGCGATTATGCCACAACGAATAGTCATTTGCTCAGGCGGCGAGCTTGGAACTTGGGCACTGCCTCATCTGAAGCAGGATGCCTTCCGCATTGGCGCAGACCGCGGCGCACTATTTTTGGTGGAGCAGGGATATTCCCCACAGCTCGCAATCGGCGATTTTGATTCGGTCACTGACGAGCAGCTGGAGCAAATACGTTCCGCCAGCACGGAGCTCATCACCTGTGATCCGATTTATAAAGACTATACGGATACAGAAATGGCTTTGCGTTATGCGCTGGAGCAAAATCCAGATGAAATTATTTTACTGGGTGCTTTAGGCACCCGCTTTGACCATTCGTTATCGAATGTACAGCTGCTGGTGCTCGCCGAACAGCGGGGTATCCCCGCCTGTATTATCGACCAACATAACTGTATTACTGTTACTTCCTCTAAACGAATAATACAGAAAGGGCTGTATGCGAATGTTTCCCTGCTGCCCTTGTCTTCTGCTGTTTCCGGCATTACGTTAACTGGCTTTCAGTATCCTCTGCATAAAGCAAACTTGCAAATTGGCCAATCCCTTGGCATTAGCAATATACTGACGGAGACGGAAGGCAGCATTACGATTGATACTGGGCTGCTGCTCATTATTCAAAGCCGCGATTAAACATTAAACATTAAACATTAAACATTAAACAATGAGGAACTAAAAGCACGAACATTATTCAAAAGCCTCTGGCTCCATCTCGATGACCAGCCCTTCCACATGCTTGCGGCTCAGCTGTTTGCGAAGCTTGCGATTCTCCTTGGAATCGAAGACGATGCTCATATCATAATCTTCCCCAGGATAAAGCTCCTCCCTGCTGATCGACAGCTTGAGCCGCTTTCGGTTAAAGGCCAGCTTGCGGCCCTGCACCTGAACAATGACTTCTCCACGGGCATCAGCCGGACGAAAAACGATACCCAGGCGCTTGAGCGGATAAATCCATACCGCATCGCCCGCTTGAAAGGGCTGCAAGGCGCTTTTACCGGCGCCCTCTTGTTTTTTGCTGCTATTTTTGACATCAATCTCCGTATGAGCTTCGCTACTATCTTCGGCATGCACGGTTGCAGCATCTGGGTTTAACATTGTTACCTGCTGGCGGTTAACTGCGAGCTGCTCCGCACGCTGCATAACCCGCTCCGGTAAACCGTAACGGCGGGCAATGGCGAAGGCTTGGCTTTCGCCTGCCTCCCCAATGATCAATTGATACAGCGGAAGCAGCGTCTGCGGATCAAAAGCCATCCGCGCGTTCATGCAGCCCCTCGTACGGGAAGCATATTGCTTAATCTCATTAAAATGTGTCGTTGCCGCTGTTAAAGCTCTCTTCTGGTGAAGCTCCTCCAGCACGGCAATAGATAGCGCTATGCCTTCTCCGGGATCGGTGCCTGCCGCCAGCTCATCCAGCAGCAGCAAGGAGCGCGGTTCGGCAGATTCCAGCATTTCTCTGAGCACCCGGATATGCGAGGAGAAGGTGCTCAAAGATTGCTCCAAGCTTTGCCCATCTCCTAAATCGGCAATAATCGTGCGGAAAATGCCGAATCGGCTCCCTTCCTTTGCTGGAACAAGCAGTCCTGACTGAGCGAGCAGTGCAAGCAGGCCGATTGTTTTTAGTGTTGCTGTTTTCCCGCCAGTATTGGGCCCTGTTATAATGAGCTGACTCCAGCTCGTACCAAGCTCCACATCAAGTGGAACTGCCGACGGGCCAAGCAATGGATGACGAGCCTGCGATAAAGAGATGAGAGGTTCATCGGTTAATTGAAACGATTTCCCATCGTAGGAACGCGAAAGCTTGCCGCGCGCCATAATGAAATCGAAGGAGGCCATCGCCTCTAAATTAAGTCTTAGCTCAGCTTCGTGCGCATCAGCCAGATCGGATAAACCCGATAAAATAACGGTGCGTTCGCGTTCCTCCTCCGCCTCCCACTGCCGCAGCTCGACCTGCAAATCGGCTACATCAACCGGTTCTACGAATAAGGTTTGCCCACTGGCCGATTCATCCCACACCGTACCCGGTACCTGCTTGCGCAGCTCGCGCTTTACTGCAATAACAAGCCGGCCGCTCCGCTTGCTCACTATCGGCTCCTGCAAGGCTGCTTTGTATTTAGAAAGCGAAGCTTCCATTTTACGACTGATTTTGTCCTCGACAGCGTAGCGATGCCTCCTAATTTCCGCGAGCGAAGCGCTTGCCTGATCGGTGAGGCTTCCGTAGCGAATACAGCGGCTCAGCTCTTCGCGCAGCTGCGGGCAATCATGCATGGAATCTGCATAGCTGGCAATGATCGGGGCAATTGCCCGTTTGCTCGCCATGTATCTGCGCATTTGCATGACAGAAGCGAGCCATGTCTGCAATTGCTCCAGCTCCTGCTCAACATAAATGCGTCCTTTGCCAAGCAGTGCCAGAAAAGGATCAATCCCCTCCATAGCGGATAAGGGAACGCTTGCCCCCGCTGCCAGCAAGGCGGAAGCTTCCTCTGTCTCCAACAGCCATGCTTGAATCTGTCTCATTTCTATACTGGGCAGATGGCGTTCCGCTAATATTTTCCCTGCTGGAGAAACCGTATAGCCGATCAATTGTTCCTTCAATTTGTCATATTCCAAACGCTTTAGCGTAGCTTCGTGCATCATTTTCAATCGCTCCTCATTAAATTCGGTTGTATTTCCCATTTCGTTGGCGTGAATGATTCGAAATCAACCGTTTGGCGCACCTATAAAAGCCTATTTACCAAAAAAAACAGGAACAGAACGCATGAGCGTCCCATTCCTGTTTTAAACGGCTGCTGTACCTAACCAAGCATTAATCATGCCTAATGTAACCGCCACACAAATACGGTTGTCATTAGCGCGAATAACGCAAAAAAACCGTGCTGCAAGAGCACGGTGGTCAGGCCGCTGCCGAATAGCATTCAGGCGGAGTCCACATGTTCTTAACTCTTGGTATCAGAGCGCTGATGAAGATACATTCATAGAAACCTGCCTCAACTGCACAAAGCAGCCGGCAAGCCTCCATTCGCCTTCAAGCGCGATCTGATCTATCCAATTTATGAGTTAAGAACACCTGTCAACATAAAATAAACCCCTTCCTGAACCATCCAGCCAACAAAATATATCTTCAACTTACTTCAAAAACAAGCTCCTTGTCAACCCTATCGGCGTTTGCAAGAAACTTCATGCTGCTTATGCTACATTGGTCTAGGCCTAGCTATACTGTCACTTCAAGTGCTGCCCTTGCAAATTGCACAGAGGTTGGAAGCCCATAATCGCTATTCAGATCAATGTCATGAGACATATGGGTAAATATCGTATGATTCGGCTGCCAAAGTTGAAGCAGCTCAAGCGCTTCCGTTACATCATAAACAGAGCGGGTTTCATAGGCGAAGGGCTCTTTATAAAAGCTTGTTCCGAGCACAAGCAGATTAAGACCATAAAGCGGCTGCTGCTGTTCGTCCGATAGTCCAATCGCGTCTGAGCAATAAGCCCAGGAGCGTTTCTCGACCGCATGATCAAAACGAAAAGCATACGCATAGCCATTTTTGCCATGATTGATACGCCAGCTCGTTATATCCCAATTGCCCATTCGCAGATTACCGCCGTCTATGGCATGAAAATCGATTTGCCGCTGCAGCCAAGGAAAACGCGCATTAATTTCGCCAATCACCTCAGCCGCTGCAAAAGCCTCGCCCTTGACGTTCAGCCAGCGGCAAGCGTCGGCCCATTCCACAAGACCGCCAATATGGTCAAAATGGGCATGTGTAATTAAAATCCGCCTGACGAACCTGAGTCCAGCCGCTTCCATTTGCCTTCCCCAATCAGGACCGCAGTCAATACAAACCGGATCATCAGCTCCACCTGCAGGCTCTGCACCCAATCCATCAAGCTGTACGAGTGAACGCAAACGGCGATTAATGCCCGTGCTTCTCGCCTCTTCACATACAGCGCAGCTGCAATAAACACGCGGAACGCCCATCGAATCGCCTGTTCCACGAAAGGTAATACGCATTATAGCGGCAGCAGCGCGACCTGCTCCTGCTGTCGCAACTGATTGATCATATCCAGCCAAGCTTGCGGCTTGTTAGGCAGCGCCTCATAATAGCCTTCAAGGAAAGTTACGATGAGCGAAGCCGGCAAAAATGCCATATTTTCATCCGCAGGCAGGAAGCTGAGCTGAAGTCCTGTTACCGCTTGACCCTCATGATCCCAAGAAGGATGCACATATGGGAAATCCAATCGGTTATACCCAATATGCGACAATACTTCGCGGCGCACAAATGGATTCATGGGCGTTACGCCGCCAAATGCATGCTGCTCCTTCGTTTCATAGGGGTTATAAATTTCCGCGAACATTCCGATTGATTCTGTACCGGATTGTTCAGCCAGACGCGCCAAATCCTTTTCTCTAGCACGCAGCAGGAAGCGGCCAATGCCCTTGCCCGCTTGTCCGATAATAGTGAAGTCAGTCATCGCTACGCGCAGCTCAGGATAATAACGATATTCGGTGGAGCCTACTACTTTGCCATCTTCTACCGCAACATAAACATGGATGCCAGCATCCTCAAGCGGTTCTCTCCACAGCTCATAAGCCAGCACTTCCTCCGGCGGAAAAATCGTTTGAAGCAGCTTATGCAGCTCAGCAAAATAAGGGTCATCAATGGAGGTAATTCGATGGTACAGCATAAAATATCCCCTCTCCTTATGTATCGGTTGTTATTTAATCGGCAGCAAAAAATGGATTGCGCCATTCCATCAGTGCGGCATAGCCACAGGACTGCTCATCTTCCAAATAATTTGCCGCTATGCCTGTCGGCGTACGGCCGCAGCGGAGCAGGAATGAAAGAACAGGGTCGCTGTATTTTCCAGCTACGACCCCGCTAACGTAACTTTCCGGTGTTATTTCTTCTGCATAGCGATAATAGCCGGGCATCCGCCCGCCGCCAAGCAGCCTTACAAGCTGCAGGTGCACGACCGTCTCATACATCGTCTGCATTAGCCATTTTCCAATGCCCGACTTTCGGTACTCTGGAATTACACAAATATCTACCACATAAAGCGTATCGCCGCTGCGGTTATGATTGCGAATAAAACCGTTATCCGTAATCGCTTCCCAGCTGTGCGAATGTCCGTAATCGTCCATATGAATGATAAGGCCTGTCATCGAGCCGATAAGCCTGCCACCAACTTCAGCGCAAAGCGCTCCTTCGGGAAACCGGGAAACGTGCTCGGCAAGCTGCTCCTTGCTCCACCATAATTCCGCAGGAAACGGTGGCGGGAAGCTTTCGCACTGCACATCGATTAGCCCTTCAAAATCCAACTCCGTGTATCGTCTTATTACTGCCTCTACCGGTACGCCCTCATGATATACATATAATTGCTTACGAATAATGCCACATCCCTTCTGCCAGGGAAAGCTTTAATACCAATCGGTATAAAGATCGGTGCGACGGTCCCGCCATGTCGTAACGGAGCCTGCGGTACGCACATCTTCCAGCAACTTCAAATCAAGATCAGCTACAACGAGCATATCATCATTAATGATTCCTTCTGCCAAAATGCCGCCCGGCGGAAAGGGGATATCGTTTGGCGACAAAATCGCCGCCTGCCCAAAGTTGGCCCGCATCAAATCGACCTTCCGCAGCGAGCCCACTGTACCAGTCGTGACCACATATACTTGATTTTCTATCGTCCGTGCATGAGCGCTATATCGAACGCGATAAAAGCCATGGCGATCATCCGTACAGGATGGGCAAAAAATGACGTCCGCCCCTTTTGCCCTCGCCATCCGCACGATTTCCGGAAATTCGATATCATAGCAGGTTAACATGGCAATCGTGCCATATGGGGTTTGGAACACTTCCAGCCCTTCTCCCGGCGACATCGCCCAATCGCTCACTTCCGTTGGCGTCAAATGGATTTTCGACTGACGGTCGATCTTACCATCCGGATGAAACAAATGCGCAACATTGCGAAGCTTGCCGCCTTCCACTTCTACGACATGGGTTCCTGCTACAATGTGCATATTGTATTCCGCCGCCAGCTTGGTGAACAGTTCTTCATAGGCAGCTGTAAAACTCGGGAGTTTGTCAAAAGCCAATGGCGTGCCGCTGCTGTCGCTGATGGACAACAACTGCGTTGTAAAAAACTCAGGAAATAACAGAAACTGTGTGCCGTATTCTGAGGCATTGCGCACATAATGCGCGACCTGCTCGGCGAATTGCTCAAATGAGCTGATGTCGGCCAATTTGTATTGAACGGCCGCTACTCTATATTTCAAAACCGACCCTCCTACCGTTACTTTCGTTGTTTAAATTGCAATGTAATCGTCGTGCCAATATCCTGCTGGCTGAATACATCTACCTTGCCATCATGCAAATCAACAATTCGTTTGGCAATGGAAAGACCTAGTCCAGCCCCGCCAGTCGCACGGCTTCTAGCACCGTCGACCCGATAAAAACGTTCAAACAAATGCGGCAGGTCACTCTCTGGAATGCCTACGCCTCTATCCTTTACCTCAATCTTGACGATTGTTTTCACTTGGCTAACCGAAACATCAATCGAATCCTTACTATACTTTATGGCATTGTCAAGCAAAATGACGAACAGTTGTTTAATTTTTTCTTTATCGCCATACATTCTGATGATTTTCGAGCTTGTTTTAATCCGAATCGGACGATGAAACGTCGTCTGCAGCATGCCTGCCAGCTCATCGATAGCCTGAACGACATCGAACTGCTCCTGCTTCAGCCAATCCTCTTGCTCAGCTTCAGCAAGCGTAAGCATGGACTTGGTCAAATTTTGCATCCGCTTCGCTTCTCGGTCAATCGCTTCAATCGCTTCATCTCGCACTGCGGCATCGTCGCGTCCCCAGCGCTTAAGCATATTGGCGTAGCTGGAAATGACCGTCAGCGGCGTTTTGAGCTCATGAGATGCGTCTGCCACGAACTGCTTCTGCTTCTCGAACGTACGATCGAGCCGCTCAATCATCTGATTGAAAGCTCGGATCAGCTGCTGCAGCTCCGCGGATTCCTCGTGGCTGGTCGTCTCAATAACCCGCAGCTTCCCGCTTCGGTCGATTTCTCGCATCGTCGTGACCATTTGCTGGATGGGCGCTGTCAGTCTGGACGTAAACCAATACGTACCAAATATCGCGAACAAAATCGCACCCGCACTTGTTACCGTGAGAGCGGCCACTAAAATTTGCAAATAATTGTCCAGCTCGTTAAGTACTCTGTTAATTTCCAGCATGCCGACGATTTCGGTCCCATCGTATAGGGGAACGCGCATATACAAAATACGTTCGCCGCCCTTCGAAATCATTCCGGTATCATGCTGGCTGTCGAAAGCTGCTGGAAGCCCCAGCAGCACAGGGTCCGAGCCTGTAATATTGACGACCTTGCTATCTGGCTGCACAATGCGAATCATTTCATTCACATTATAATATTCACTAAGCAAATCCGAATTGTTAAGCCCTTTGCCGCTTTGGATTTGCGGATTTTCCAGCATGAGATTGACTTTGTTCGCGATGACGCGCTCTTCGCTTTCTGTCGTAATTTTAATGACATAAAAATAAACGAAAATGTTAAACAAAATCAATATAAAAATGAGCCAGAAAATCGTGAAGAGCGTAAATCGTTTACGCAGCGTCATGCGTCAGGCTCCTTGACCATATAACCAACACCCCGAACGGTATGAATAAGCTTGTGGCGGTAGCCCTTGTCCAGCTTTTGCCGCAAGTAACGGATATACACATCGACCAGATTCGTCTCGCCGATAAAATCATATCCCCATACTTCGGAGAGAATATCCTCACGGGATTTCTCTTCATTTTTGTTCTCAACCAAATAAACGAGCAATTCAAATTCTCGCGGCGTCAGCTCGATTATAATATCTTTGCGGAAAACTTTGCGCGTACGCAATTCAATCGTCAAATCGCCTACCTTAATCATATCCGAGCCTTCGGATTCACGCGGATTTTGCTGGAATATGCGCAAAATATTGCGAACGCGCGCCAGCAGCTCCTCCATCGCAAACGGCTTCGTAATATAATCGTTAGCTCCATGCTCAAAGCCGCTTACTTTATCGGGAACGGTATCTCTAGCTGTGAGCAAAATGACTGGAACTGCATTGCCCGCCTGTCTCAGACGGCGCAGCACCTCAATACCGTTAAGCTCCGGCAGCATGACATCAAGCAGCACAAGCTCCCACTCCCCTGACGAAGCCATTTCATAGCCTGTCCGTCCGTCCAAAGCCGTGCCTACTGTATAACCTTCATGCTCAAGCTCAAGCTGTAAAATGCGGGATATGCCTGCTTCATCTTCTACTACCAGGACACGTTCTTTCATCTTAAGCGTTCACCTACCTTAGCAAATAGTCTGCATGGACCCGTTTTGTACTCATCATAAAGGAATATTCAATTGAAATGCAAGCAAGCCGGACTACTGCCGCTTGCAGTCCGGCTTGCTTGTTTTCTTCAAGCGTTATTACGATCAAGGTGAAACGGCCGAAAGCCGTCCTCTGGCGGCGCGGCACGCTTCAGTCCGAGAAATATAGAGAAAGTATGGCGAAATCATATCCTTTCCTATATTTCAGGCTGCAACCCGATTAATTTTGGGTTTGCATGGACCAGCTTTCGACATCCCAAGTTTTCGTAACCCAATCCTCGTAAAAATCAGGTTCGTGGGATACGAGAACGACGGTGCCTTTGAATACGCTAAGCGCGCGCTTCAACTCGGCTTTTGCAATGACATCCAAATGGTTCGTTGGCTCATCGAACAAAATCCAGTTGCTTTCGCGCAGCATTAGCTTGCAAAGGCGAACCTTCGCCTGCTCGCCACCGCTCAATTGGTTGAGCGCCCGCGTA
Organism: Paenibacillus sp. Leaf72; assembly: GCF_001422685.1. Taxonomy (NCBI): domain Bacteria; kingdom Bacillati; phylum Bacillota; class Bacilli; order Caryophanales; family Paenibacillaceae; genus Paenibacillus; species Paenibacillus sp. Leaf72. The sequence continues at coordinate 398,005 of NZ_LMLV01000031.1, forward strand.
ATATGCTCATTTTTCAAGCCGCAACGGGCAAGAGCTCCACGAACTTCACTTTGCGTCATATGCGAAAATTCATTCCATACATCATCCAGCGGCGTCATCGTAGGCGCCTTGGCTTCCTGTTCGAAATAGGCCGGATGCAAATAATCCCCGCGATAAACTTTACCGTCTAGCGCCGGAACAACGCCAAGAATCGTTTTGAGCAGCGTTGATTTGCCCACACCATTGCAGCCTACGATGGCAATTTTGTCACCGCGCTCAATGAGCATGTTCATCTTAGGCAGCAGCGGCTTATTATAGCCAATGGACAAACCGTCCGCCTCGAATACCGTTTTACCGCTAGTACGGGCCTCTTTAAAACCAAAGGTCGGCTTAGCCGCTTCCTCCGGCTTGTCAATACGATCGATCCGGTCAAGCTGCTTCTCACGGCTCTTCGCCCGTCCAGAAGTCGAAGCACGCGCTTTATTTCGCGAAATAAAGTCTTCCTGCTTCTTGATAAAATCCTTCTGCTTCTCGTAGGCATCAATATGCTGGGCTTTGTTCATATCTGCCATCTCAAGGAATTTCTCATAGTTGGCAGAATAACGCGTCAGCTTGGCAAACTCCAGATGGTAAATGATATCTACCACTTGGTTCATAAAGCCCGTATCATGGGAAATCAGGACGAACGCATAAGGGTACGACTTCAGATAGTTCGTGAGCCAATTAATATGCTCTTCATCCAAATAGTTCGTAGGCTCATCGAGCAATAAGACGGTCGGCTTCTCTAGAAGCAGCTTGGCAAGCAAAACTTTCGTCCGCTGTCCGCCGCTCAAAGCCGTTACGTCGCGTTCAAGCCCAACCGCATTCAGTCCTAGCCCATTCGCCATCTCATCGACCTTGACATCGATTAAATAGAAATCGCCAATTTCCAGCTCTTCCTGAATTTCGCCCATCCGCTCGAGCAGCTGCTCCAGCGTATCCGGATCGGCATCGCCCATTTGCAGCGCAATATCATTCAGCTCCTGCTCCAGCAGCAGCATCGGTGAAAATGCATCCTTCAGCACATCGCGAATCGTCTTGCCTGGCGTTAATTTCGTGTGCTGATCTAGATAGCCATAGCGCACGCGTGGTGTCCATTCTACTTTGCCTTCATCCTTCAGCAGCTTTCCGGTCAAAATGTTCATCATTGTCGATTTTCCCGTTCCGTTAGCGCCTACAAGGCCAACATGCTCGCCAGCCAACAGGCGGAACGATACGTTTTTGAACAAAACGCGGTCGCCAAACGTATGGGATAGTTGCTCTACTGTTAATAAACTCATTTCTACTTAGCTCCATTCATGCACTTGTTTATCGCGAGGATTTGCTCCATTCCTGTGTTGGGTGTATGACAAACAAAGCCTCATCGTATGAAAACGCCCGCAACACCTAGCCTATTCGGTCTTCGTGTCGGTACGCAATACTTGTCGTTTTTAAGCTTATATATGTTTATGCCCGACCTATTGTACCACAAGAGCTGCGCTATTGTGTAAAAATCAATGCGGATTTTGTCTCTTGAAGGGTACTGTCTAGCATCTTCGGCATCCTCATTTCCCTTTCCCCTTATTCAGCATTCGGCTAATTAACACAAGCAGCGGATCAAATGACTGCTTTACAGGCATGCAAAGCCGTTTGTCCTCCGTCACCCATTTGCCGCTCCAAAGCACTTTAAGCCATTCAGCTGCTGGCAGCATAGGCAGCGCTGCTAGTGGCCGCTCCGGCAGTAATTGCAGCCATTGCTCCCGCTCCACGAAGCGGTTATCCTTATTCGCCAGCCATACGAGACGACCTTCCTGAGCATTCAGCTTCTGCTGAAGCGTTTGAAGGCGGCGCAGCTGTGGCTGCTGCCATTTTGCCGGAAAAGGATCGGCGACTATACAGACCAGCTGGCACCGAGTTAACCACTCGCCTGCTGCCGGCTCATTGAAGCTGGAAACATCGACAATTTTCACATCATAATGCCGCTGATGCAAATAAAGCTCCCATTTTTCCAAGTCGAACGTTTCTTGCTCTATTTGGGCAGGTTTTTGGGCAAGCCATTGAATAACGCCTTCCTGCCAAGTCCAATAATGATGGAAGACCTGCCTTCCACTCGCATATTGGGAGGGCAGGAGCGCATGCCATTCCGGCCGATTACTTGGAAATTCAGCTGCAAGACAGCTCAATCCCCCTTGACCAAGCAACTTGGCTAATGTAATAGCTGCAAAGGTTGCCCCCGCTCCGGGTGACAATGGCCATACGCCAATCGTTATTCCATTTGCCGCGCTAATGTGACCTTGCCTGCCTGGGAAGCCCGATGACAGACGGACATGATCGCCACTCAGTTGAACGATAGCCAGCAGTTCGCGCTCTACTTGCTCCATATTTGCGATGCGCTCCTCAAGCCGATAGGCGAGCATCCGGCTAAGCACATGAGCCAGCATGGCAGAGCCCTCTGTCTTCATTCGCCCCTTCCACTTGAAATGAGGCTCTAGGCGTGGAACAACGGGTACGGGCTCATAGTACTCGCCCCCGCTCGCCAAATAATAGAGCAGTGCGCCAAGCCCATATACATCGGTTCGGGGATCGCTTCGGCCGCTGCCCTGGTACTGTTCGGGAGCGGCAAAGCCCGGCGTTCCAAGCTTTGCGGTATCTTGTCCGCCATTTGCCTTAACCTGCCTTGCAATGCCAAAATCAATCAGGCGCAAATGTCCGCTCCCATCCTCTATCATGACATTAGACGGTTTTAAATCCCGGTGAACCATTTGCGGCGTTTGACGGTGCAGATAGTTAAGTGCCGAACACAACTGAAGTCCAAGCTGGGTCACCTCTAACAGTGTTATTTGGAGCTGTCGTTTTTGAAACTGTGCTGCAAGCGTTTCTCCATGAATGAAGTCCATCACAACTGCATAGACAGATTGTTTATGTATCGGAAACGCATCCACTATATGAGGGAGATTCGGATGATTTAACCGCACCAGCATGGCTGCCTCTGCGTTAAACGAATGAGTCCCGCCCGCCTCCTCCTCTATAGATATAGGCGTAATTTTAATGGCCCGCAGCTTGCCTTGCAGCTTTCGATCTTCCACCGCATATACGATGCCCATTCCACCCTTGCCGAGCACTGAGATAATTGCATAGCGATCCGCTATTATTGAACCCGTCTCCCAAAGCGGGAGTTCAACCTCCGCTCCGCTTCCTCCCATTCATCCCACCCTTTCCGTATGAATGCAAAAAATCCCGGCTGGACAGACGAATGGCGTTCGTCTTACAGCCGGGATGCTTTCCCTAAGTTTTAACGCCTATTATAACATGCAAACATAAAAAAATGAATGACTATTTGAGCATTATTCACTAAGCAAATATTACGATCTTCCTGCATATCCCGCATTAAGCTCCTGAATAATCTGATCGCCGCCAAGCAGCTTCCACCGCTGTACTTCCTTGTTGAAGCCTTGCTCGTCAAGCAAGCCAAGAATGAAGGAATTAGTCGCGTTTTGAATAATAATATTCAGTTCGCCGCCACGCTCGTTAGCAGTAGGAGAATCAAGCGAGGCTGCAGGGTTAATAACGAGAAAGCTGCGATTTTCCTCTGTCAAACGGTCGCTTTTTTCCCTAAGCGGATCACCCTGAGGCCGAATAGCAAGCGCCCTTACCCCCATCAGCGAAATAAGCGGCCGCACCTCCTGCTCCCATCGCTCGCTTTCATTGGAGAGCAGCTCAACCATATCCCCATTCTCCAGCTTGTAGTGAATGCCTTCAACGCCATAATTCAGCATATAAATAAGCTCTGGATCAGCAAGCCGATTAAAAAAGGCAAGAATACGCAGCAGCTCAGCCTCGCTTTTCACCTGCGATTTTGGGAATACGAATATGCCGTTATGCCCCGCCTGTGACCATACATGCGGCTTGCCGTCAGGCCCGTTGATCCGGTTCAGCAAATCAAGCTCAGCCTTCGGGTTGCGCTGAATGAGCGCCTTATATAAATTTCGGGCATCATCCATATTGCCGATATAAACGCCCGCACGCCCCTCCGTAAATTCCTCCCATTGCTGCTGTTTGCTAGTGACTGCGAACTGCTCATTCATCAATTTTTCCTCATACAGCTTCCGCATAAATTTCATCGTATCCTTGTATGCGCTGAACATAAATGCCGGCTGCAGACTTCCCTCCATCCAGCCCCACTCATTTGGCGCGCCAAAATACGAGGCCAGCGTTTGAAAAGCGCCAAACTTCAAATCGTTGCGATCCGTTAGGCCATAGGTATCATTTATGCCATTGCCATCAGGATCATTTTTCGTGAATGCCTCCATTACTTTATATAGGCTTTCCAGATCCGTCGGCGTCTCCAGATGCAGCTTGTCGAGCCAGTCCTTGCGGTAAATAATGCCTTGCCGGGACAAGTCTCGCTCACGATAAATGCCATATATTTTGTTATCGATTGATGTATTTTGCAAAATGGTTTTGTCCATCGCGTTCAGATTTGAAAATTGCGATAAATAGGGGCCGATTTCCCAAAAAGTCCCGGCACGAACCGCACTCAAAAAAGCAGAATTGCGAATGTCCTGAATCGTGACGATTTTTGTCAACGCATCTGAGGCTAGCGCAATATTCAGCTTGTCCTCCTTCATCGCATCAGGAACCCATATAATGGACAGCTTCGTGTTGGTCGCTTCCTCAATATGGCCCAGCACGACATCAGACGGGGGGCTCGTTGTGTACTGAACGGCCGTCCAAGTTAAAGCAAGCGGCGCTTCCATGGTCAGGGCGCTCCCGCTCTCATCGAGCAGTTGGCAGGATGCCATAAGCAAAGCTGCTCCGAATGCTAACGCCGTTAAAACCGATTTCGCGCAGCGATGAATCTGTCTCTTCACAAAATTCATAGGCAACATGACCCACTTTCTGGTATAATACCCTAGTAATTATAGTTTGCGAAGCCGTGCAGCGAGTGGCTCGCAATAGTTTTGGAGGAGATATGATGGCAGCCCCACCTAATCGGTATTTTTTGCGCATTTTGCTGTTCGGCTTTCTAATCAGTTCGTTGCCAGTCATTATTGTTGGACTATTCTCCTACATGAAATCCTCCGACACCATTCAACAGAATGTAAACGCATCCAAACTGTTACAGCTGGAGCAGATGCAAATGAATGTGGAACAGGTCATGCGCACCGTAGACCATTCCATGACATATTTCGTCAATTCATCTTTTTTGAAGTCAGCCATTTTGGAACCGCTTAATGTGGAACAATTTCAATTATTTAACCAAATCAAGCAAGAAGTCAACCATTTACAGACATTTGATACAGGAATTGAAAATATTATTTTGTTAAGCACTCTTGAAAATTGGTATATTGACAACTCCGGCTTATACCGGCTGAGTGATTTGGACAAAAAAGACAGGCTGCTTCAATATAAGGAGCTTCCTTTCGATTCGCAATGGATTACGGAGCCTGTCAGCAATACCGTGCTGCTAGGGCAATCTTCCAGTCGTTGTACATACGGCATCAGCCTCGTAAAGAAGCTGCCGCTGACGGCTTCAACCAAAAATGGGCTTGCGGTATCGACGATCCCTTCCTGTTATTTGAACGAGCTGCTTTCCTTTGACAAAAATAGCGAGGCCGTACTCGTATTTAATGATAGAGGCGAGCTGCTGTTTGGGCAAAATGAAGAGCTGCTGCCGTCTGATGGCTTATTTGCCGCGCTTTATCAGGATATTGCCGAATCGGACTTAGCCTTTGCCCAATTTGATACGCAGCTCGAAGGGACAGACTATACGGTATCTTACCGCAAGTCTGATTATAATGGCTGGACGTACGCTTCCATTACATCGCTCCATGCGTTGTCAAAGCAATCCCGTGCCATTGGCTGGTTTACTGTAATTATTTGCCTAACGCTGCTTGCCATAACGCTGCTAGTGACGTGGTTCGGCTCCCAACGCTTGTACAAGCCGATTGAACAGCTGTTTGTGAGCGTCTTCCAGCTGTTTCCGTCCAAGCATGATAAACCAAGCCGCGACGGCTTCGTCTATATTGCGGATCAAATCCGGCATGTTATTCGCGAGAAAAGCGAGCTGGAAAGCACGATGAACAATCAGATTGACAGCTTGCGCACGTTGTTTATGATGGAGCTCTACCAAGGAAAAAGCAACAGTCGGAGCATTGAAGAACGGCTTAAGACGCTGGCTTTCCCTACGTCATTTAAAGGATATGCTGTTATGACGCTGCGCATTGATTTTTTTGAAGGGACGAGCTATTCGAAGGGCGATACGGATTTGCTGCTGTTCGCCGTGAATAATATTGTGGAGGAATTGGTTGATGCGAGCGACAGGCTGGCGCCTATCGTCTACGAGCAGTCGCAAAATACACTGCTGCTGAACCGTGAGCATAATCAGGATGCCTTTTTTGCCCAATTGGTTCCACTTGCTGAGCAAATTGCGCACACCGTAAAAGAAGTGCTGAATCTGTCCGTCAGCTTCGGCTTTAGCGGTTACCATGACAAGCTGAAATCAGCGGGTACTGCCCTCGAGGAAAGTATGGAGGCTTATAAGCATTTAAAGCGGTTTGGCGACTCGTCGGCGATGTTTTATCGGGATCTGCCGCAGAAGCTGAGCTTCAACACCTCTTATCCGGTACGGCTGCAGACCGAACTGAATGATGCTATTAAGCTTGGAGATCGGGCCAAAAGCGACGAAGCGCTGGCGGAGCTGTTCGAAGCGGTGTTTAAGCAGCAACTGAGCGCCCATGATTTTGAGCTGACGACTGCCCGGCTGTTAATTGATTTGATTCATCTGTCCCAGTCGCTTGGCATTCACGAGATGGAGCTTGGCGACCATTCTTCCTTGTTTGAATATTTGTTCCAGCCGCACTCTCCGAAGGAAGTTCGCAACTGGTTTCTTCAAAACATTGTGGAACCGATTATCGTATCCGTTGAGGAGCGAACCAATTCACAGTATAAAAATATTTCCGAAGAGATCATTCATTTGATTCACCAGCAGTATGACCAGGAGCTTACACTGGAAGCCATCGCGGCCAGCATGCATTACAATGCGAACTATGTGAGCAGCGTATTCCGCAAGGAAACAGGTACTTCCTTCAGTGAATATTTGGCGGCTCACCGTCATCGCATTGCGCTTGGCCTCCTTCAGGATACAAACATATCGGTCAAGGAAATTTCTGAACGGCTGCAATATACGAATCCGCAAAATTTCATTCGCTCCTTCCGCAAGTTCGAAGGAACAACTCCCGGCAAATACCGGGAGCTGCATCAGCCGGGGTGACTACTTTCTGCTTCCCGGCCTAAGTGCCTATTCCTTTTGTGCTTGAGCAGACTGCAAACCGAGTATGCCATCCAATTCTACACAAGCGAGTACGAAAGCACCTACACCGTGCAAATCGTTCTCGCTTGTTGGCCGTGTCACATAGTTGTCATAATCTCCCGCCGATGTTCCGATGCAGATGCCAGTTACAATTAGCCCCGCCTCATCAGAACGCAGCGTGCGGAGCAGACCTTCATAGCCTTTTGCTGCAATCTCTGAGTAAGCCTTCGGAATGCAGCCATGCTTGATCGCTTTCGCTATCGTATATAGGAAGAGGCTTGTGCACGAGGTTTCCAGCCAATTGTCCTCACGCTCGCCTTTATTGACAATCTGATACCACAATCCGCTTTTTTCATCCTGGAACTCGGCGAGCGCTTCAACAAGCGCTGCAACCTCCAGCTCGATGACAGCTCTGCTTTGATGAGAAGCTGGTACTACATCGAGAAAGTCGACAAGCGCCATCCCATACCAGCCGAGTGACCGGCCCCAAAACTCGGGTGCGCATCCCGTCATCGGGTTAGCCCATGGCATGCTTCGCGTCTCATCCCACGCATGATACAGCAATCCTGTACGTGTATCCTTCATATGCCGATTCATTAATCGCTCCTGCTTGAGCGCCATATCCAGTAGCTCCGGCTTGTCATATTTCGCACCATAAATCATTGCAAATACGCCGCCCATATAGAGGCCATCCAGCCACATTTGATAAGGATATTTATCCTTATGCCAGAAGCCTCCCTCCGACGTCTGATTGAGCGTTCCGAACAGTCCGAGCAGGCGATCTGCCGCCAGCCGATACCGTGGATCATCAAACTGCTCGTCCAGCGTAAACAAAATCAGCCCTGCCATTATCGCATCCAGCTCGCCGCGTTCAAAAGCTAGATTCCCATATGGATCGATCAAGGCATCCGCGTAGCTTTTAATATAAAGCAAATATCGCTCGTCGCCATTTTGCTCCCATACCTTGAGCATCCCATACAAAAACACACCTTGATGGTAATGCCAGCGGTTTGCTGGAGGCAAGTCATGCGCTTGGGGAAATCTCGCCATTAAGGAATCGCAGGCGGCAACGCCCCATTCCAGCGCTAACGCATCGCGTACACGCATCGTTTCAGCTAAAGTGGATAGACTCATTTGACTTCAACCTCTCTTCATATAGGATACAAGGATGACAAACTGTGAACCCCCGAAGGGAAGTGTCTGCAGGCAGACTACCCCTTCACCGAGCCCAGTAAAGCGCCTTTATCAAAATACTTTTGCAAAAATGGATATACGAGCAGTACCGGAACGGTCGCTACCACGATGACGGCCATTTTGATCGTCTGATCTGGAGGCGTAACGAAATCACCCGAGAAGCCCGAAGAATCCGCCGTCAAGCCGCTTGCCAAAATAACAATTTGCCGCAGCAATACTTGAATCGGCCATTTTTCAGCACTATCAATGTACAAAATCGCCGGCAAATACGTATTCCAATACGTCACGGCATAAAAGAGGGAAATCGTTGCAATTGCCGGCATGGAGAGCGGAATGACAATGCGGAATAAAATGCCCCAATCTGTGCAGCCATCGATTTTTGCCGACTCCTCAAGACCATCCGGCAAATTTTGAAAGAAGCTGCGCAAAATAATCAGGTTAAACGCATTAATCGCCGTTGGCACAATTAGCGCTGCATAACTGTCGATCATGCCTAGCGACTTCACGACGATGAAGGTCGGAATCATCCCGCCGCTGAACAGCATCGTAAACACAATCATAAACATCAGCTGCTTGCGACCAACCAGATCACGTCTTGACAAGCCATAGGCCATCAATGATGTAAGTATCATGCTGAACAGCGTACCAAAACCAGTAACTCCAATCGAAACCAGCATACTGCGAAAAATGGTATTGGTTGAGAAAATATAGGTGTACGCATCCCAACTAATTTTCGTTGGAAACAGGACGAATCGCTTTTGCGCCAGCTCATCAACCGTCGTTAGCGATCCGGCAATAATATGCAGGAAAGGAAGAATCGTCACTAACGCAACTAAAAATAATATTACATAGACAGCGCCATCAAATAGGCGGCCGCCAATCGTTTTGTCATGCACCATAATAGCCTTTCCTCCTCAAGATGTTGCTTCGGCGGCAAACGTGGAGCTTAATAAACGCCCTCTTCGCCGAATTTTTTGGCCAGCCAGTTCGCAGACATTACCAATACCAAACCGACGAAGGATTTGAAGAAGCCTACCGCGGTGCTATAGCTGAACTGCCCCTGTTTAAGCCCTGCTGTATACACATACGTATCAAAGATTTCCGCCACATTCCGGTTCATTGCGTTAAGCAGCAAATACACATGCTCAAATCCTAGCTCCAGCACGTCGCCAATTTTCAAAATGAGCAGGATTACAATAACGCTGCGGATCGACGGCAATGTAATATGCCAAATTTGGCGGAAACGGTTGGCACCGTCCATCCGCGATGCCTCGTACAGCTGCGGATCGATGGCCGCGATGGCCGCCAGGTACACAATCGTTCCCCAGCCTGCTTCACGCCAGATGACCTGCACAATGTACATGGGCCGGAACCATTCATCGCTTAGCAGAAAGTTGATTTTCTGCATGCCCATCGCATCAAGGCCCTCATTGATCATCCCGCCATCCATCGTGACCATGACGAAGGAAATCGATACGATGATAACCCAGGACATAAAATGCGGAATGTACACAATCGTTTGTACAAAACGCTTGAAGGCTTGCAGCCTTACTTCATTTAACAAAATCGCGAGTATGATAGGGACGGGAAAAAAGAAAATTAAATTCATCAGAAACAAGATGATCGTATTGCGAAAAATCGTCCAAAACATCGGCTCGGTAAACAAGCGCTGATAATGCTTGAAGCCTACCCAATCACTTCCGAGAATACCGTCGTATGGACGGTATTCCTGGAAGGAGATCACAAGCCCCCACATGGGGAAATATTTGAATAAGACAAAATACAGCAGTCCCGGCAAAATCATGAGATAGATGGCTTTGTTTTTCATTATGCGCCGGCGAAGGTCATGCTTCTTCATGTCCGGCTTAACGGCTGCTACTGCCGAAGCTGAGTTGCTGCTCATGTGAAACATCCTTTCGGTTCCCTGTTTTTACAGGAGTTCTATTCCTACTGCCCTATTGCGATTTAGCCAAAGATTCATTGTATTCCGTGATGATGCTCTCGCCGCCGCCTTTTTTCCAACGCTCGATTTCACCATCAAATCCTGCCGCGTCCAGATTGCCCAAAATATAGCGGTATGTCGCATCGTTAATAATTTGCTGAAGCTCTACGCCCTTCAAGCCAAATGTTTTGGAATCAAGCGCTGCTGTTGGATCGTTAATCAGCATGCTGTTGTTTTCGATAATAAGTTCTTCAGCTTTTGCTTTAGCTGGAAGCTTATTGTAGGCACGCAGCATATCAATCGTGCTTTCGCCGCCCACTTGCAAAATTTCATATGGCTTTTGCTCGCGGTCTGTCATCTTCGTATCTTCGATTTTTTGGACTAAGCCGCCTTCAACAATAGTGTAATGCTTGTCTGGAACTCCCCATTTCACAAGGTTAGCCAGCTCTGGCTCCATCAGCTTGTCAAAGAAAGCCAGGATGCTTTTCAGCTCTTCTTCCGATTTAACGGACGATTTCGGGAACAATACTAGGTTTCCATAACCTGGAATCGACCAAATGCCCGCATTGCCGTCCGGTCCGCTAATGTGGTTCGCTACATCGTAAAGGGCATTTGGATTAATTTCGACGGTTTTTTGATGCAAGCTTTGCACATCCGCCATCGAGCCAATGTACATGCCCGCTTTTCCTGTGATGACCAGATTTTGCTGATCTTCCTTGCTCGTAACCGGGAAATCTTTATTGATTAGGCCTTCGTCATACAGCTTCTTGAAGAAATCCATCGTTTCTTTATACTGCGGGAACATAAATTCCGGCTGCAGCTTGCCATCTGCCAAGCCCCAGTTGTTCGGTGTGCCAAAATATGAGGCGACCGTCTTAAATGCGCCATACACCAAATCGCTGCGGTCGGTCAGACCCATCGTGTCGGCCTTGCCGTTGCCGTCCGGATCGCCTTCCTTAAACTGCTTCAGCATATTGTAAAGCTCATCTGTCGTTTTTGGTGCAGCGAGCCCTAGCTTATCCGCCCAGTCTTTGCGGAAAATAATGCCTTGGCGCGATAGCGGACGCTCTTGATAGATGGCATACGTTTTGCCGTCTACCGCTGTATTTTTCACAACCAGCTCATCGAGCTTGCTTAAATTCGGGTAGTCCTTAATGAATGGGCCAATTTCCCAAAATTGATTGTTGCGAATGGCGTCGCGGAATAAAATGTAGGTCGTCTGATTTTTCATGTATACGGCCTGAGGCAAGGAACCGGTTGCAAATGACGAGTTTAGTTTTTCTTCATAGCTGCCGTCTGGCACCCAGTTAATCGTCAAATCCGTGTTCGTTTTTTCCTCTAGCATTTTCTCAATGGCATCCGTAGGAACCTCCGGTGTATGCAAGTTTGTCATTATTGTCAGTTTAAAAGGAGCTTGTGTTTCGCTCGTAGGTGCGCCTCCTTGATTGGTGCCTGAAGTTGCGCTTCCCTCGTTCACGCCTGAGCCTGATGCACAGCCTGCCAAAATGCAGCCTGCTAATGTCGTTGTACATAAGACGCGAAATGTTGTTGCCGCTTGTTTCTTTCTCATGCTTTGACCTCCCGAATTTGGAATTCATTTAGGTGCGCTTGTTACCCTTTTATCGTAAACTCCGCTGGGGCGGTTTGCCTATAATCACCACGCCATATGTTGTGGCGCAATCCCTTGTGGCGCAAGGGTTACAGCCAAATGTGAGCTAAGGATTATAGCGGTTATACCCCCAATCCGGTCCTTTTCCCGCCAAAAAAAGCGCAGCAAAAAAGCATGCAGGGTGTTGCTCATTCGCTCTCTGCATGCTTTCTAAAAATATAAGAAAGTATATAATTTTTCTATCCTCACTCTATATTTCTCGAAATGAAACGCGCCGCGCCGCCAGAGGACGGCGACAGCCGTTTCACCTTGAATGGTTTTAGTTTCAAGTTGAGCTGGGGGCTGGAATCGGTGTTGGAATCACGCTCGATCCCGAATCTTCCACCGGCGCCCCCTCCACTATTGGAATTTCAGTTGCTGAAGGAGCAGTCGACGCCTGCTCTGCTGATGGCTCCGACGCAATCGGTGCCGCCAGGCTAGGTGAAGGCGGAGTCACAATAGGGGTTGTTGTTGGAGTCGGAACAGGCTTGCTCCACGGATTCGCCACGCTTTTAGCTATCCATCTGCTCCCTTGCCCGCTTATTTGGATCTCATACCAGCTTCCTTTTTCCCTCGTCACCTTATAGACACCTGATTTTACGCTGCTAGCTGTTTCTCGGTTCAGAACCGGATAACGATAAGATGTCGCTGGCGAGGTCAGCTCAATGGTGGCAGACGCTTTTTTTGCTTTTTCTGTCAGCATCGCTTGCTCGTAAGCCGTCGTCCCAATAAGCCACATCGTGTCCTTGTGCTGCTTCCAGATCCGATCCCAGTAGCTAAGCGGTACATTCGTCTCCCCTACAGCAGGAGCTATTTCTGGCGTAAGGGCCGGTTTGCCGAACTCGGTAATAAACCAATCGGTAAAACCGCCCCCCGAAGGATTAGCTTCTGGAGCTACCGCCCGATAGCCCGTCATGGCTGCGTAAGCTTGGACAAATGCCCGGTCTCTTGGCAAATTAGATGCTTTCGTCTTAAAATTCCAAAATATGATTTCACCGGACGAGTGATAGGATATTGCGATTTCCGGCTTTATTTGTTTGGTGAAATTGTACATAAGCTGGGCTTCTTTCGCTTCCAGCGGCTTTTTGCCTTTATAATTTTTATAGGAAGGCGCATATTCGGCTTGGCGTATCGTGTCCCAATCGGCGGGATACTGCCTGTTCAAATCGACACCTTTGCCATTAGCTTTCCAGCGCTTGAAATCCCGGCTATTTTTGTTCATTTTGATTAATTCGGCATGATTTTGCTGCGGAAAAGCAGCTAGCCCTTTTTGTTGGAGGGTTACGCCATCGGGATTAACCATAGGCACAATGTGAAACGTGATGTGATCGAATAAATCAGCCGTATTAAGCTGCTTCCACACTCCCTGCTTAGCTGCGCTTGCAGCCATCGTTTCCGCCATATTCATGACCGTAATGGTCGTCATCCATTCCCTTGCATGATGGGATGCATTCAGCAATACATTAACAGGCCCATTGCCAATTTCCATTACCCACAGCTCGCGCCCATATTCACTTTTTCCGAGGCTCCGATAACGGATCAGCTCAGGATAAGCTTCATCGAGCTTCTTTATATCACGCGTCATTATTTCATAGCTGTAGAGCTGTTTTGGATTTATAATCGCTTGCTTGGAGCCCCCTCCACTCGCTGCAACTAGAGTAGGCAGCACAATCGCCAAAATAAGCAGCCATAATAACGTCCTTTTTCTCAAAAACAAATGCATGTAAACAAGCCCCTTGTCTGTATTCGATAGATTTCAACAACATCCATGAAATTTCGACAAAAATACTATATTTACCTGCTAGAAATACAAAATAATATAGTAATGGATATACCGTTTAGATGCCAGAAGCTCCCATTTATCCGTCTTAAGGCGGAGTACACTTTCGTTCTAGGGAGCCTTTTTTCACATTGGAATGTCCTGTAAAATTTCCATTGAATACAACGCTGCTTAAAAAGTGAAAAAGGATAGGTGAAAAGGATGACAGCCAATCAACCTGCTTCAGCATTATCGCTGTTAAGCAATCGATTTGTACAAGCAATATTGATGTCCACTTTATTTTTGCAAATCGGCATCTGGGTACGAAATATCGCGGTTCTGCTTTATGTAAAAAAAATGACTAATGATGATGCATTCGCCGTATCGCTCATATCCGTTGCGGAGTTCGCGCCAATCTTCGTATTTTCGTTTATTGGCGGGACGTTCGCCGACCGCTGGAGGCCGAAGAAGACGATGGTGTGGTGCGACCTGTTAAGCGCCGTATCCATTTTGGCCGTATTATTCGCCATGGAAAATGGAACTTGGCATGCCGTCTTTTTTGCCACCTTAATTTCAGCTATTTTGTCGCAATTTTCTCAGCCTGCTGGCATGAAGCTGTTCAAGCTGCATGTACCCGAACATCTAGTCCAGACGGGTATGTCGCTTTATCAGACACTGTTCGCCGTCTTTATGATATTCGGCCCCGTCGTTGGTACGTTTGTTTACCAAAGCTATGGCATCGAGACGGCCATTGGCGTAATGGGCGCAGCCTTTCTGTTATCTGCTGTTTCGCTAGCTTTCCTGCCTCGTGATCGAGATGATGCTGGAGAGCAGCAGCAGCAATCCCGCGTGCTAGAAGACATTAAAGCGGGCTTTCGCTACGTATGGTCCAGTAAAATACTGCGTACACTTGGCGGCGGCTTCATTGCTGCTGGGCTTGGTCTTGGCTTAATTCAGCCAATGGGTATCTTCCTTATTACAGAGCGGCTTGGGAAACCGGAGGATTATTTGCAGTGGTTTCTATTAGTAAATGGGATAGCCATGATTATCGGCGGCGTGCTTGCGATGAGCTTCTCCAGTAAACTATCGCCGCAGAAGCTAATAGCGCTTGGCATGACAATCGATAGTATCGCGATGATCGGAATGGGATTTTCGAAGGATTATTGGTTCACGCTTAGCCTTCAATTTATAAGCGGTTTAGCTTTACCTTGCATCCAAATCGGAATTAACACTTTAATTTTGCAAAACACGAAGGAATCGTTTATCGGTCGCGTAAATGGCATCTTAACACCTATGTTCATGGGCTCGATGGTCGTCACGATGATGTTGTCGGGCTTGATGAAAAATGCGATTTCACTCGTGCCTATGTACATCATTGCAGGTTTATTTTTCCTACTAGGTGTAGCTATACTCCTTCCACTGTTTAAGTTGCAGAGCGGCATTGCTCCTGCAGCAGAGAAGGCTTTGACTGAGTAAATAAGCATGCAGTAAAAAACGCCTCCCCACCTTAAGTGGAGAAGCGTTTTTACTGCATTTTTTTGTCCAGCTATCGCACAGGCTGTCTCCTACGAAAACTCGCGTTTTTTCGATTGCAGCACCGCAGCCAGGAAAGCGAGTGTTAGCCCCTGGCCCCAGCCTTGAATCCGTTTGTAGGATACTCCTTTATAGCCTTCCGCATCATTCATAACAGCCGTTCCTGCCGAAACGCCTTGTACAGCGCCATCTTCGGTAATTTGCTCCAAAATGCCGTCGATCGACTTCTGGATATATTTATTGTACAGCGACCCGAAAGTGAACAAGCCTGCTGCGATGCCTGCCGAACCGGAAGTTTCCTCATAGGAAGTGGGATCGGTCACAATCGTATGCCAGAGTCCCTTCTCTGATTGCAGGCGCACCAGCGTAGCGGCCTGATCGCGCAGCGACCCTTCAATAATCATAAAGGATGGGTGCTGTACGGCAATGAGCGGGAGCGCTTTGGCCATCGTAAGCGCAGCCCAGCCATTGCCGCGTGCCCAGAAAATGCTCGACATATGGTTTTGCGCAATATTATCCCAGCCATGATAATACAAGTTGCTGACAGGGTCTTGCAATACACGCTCATGACCATGGTATTGCAGCAAGCCGTCCTCCAAATAGTCTTCCCGTCCCAGAAGCTCGCCCATGCGAATGAGGAAGTAACCCGCCATCATCATCGTATCGACCCAAGCCTGCTCAGGGAAATTGTACGTTTCAGAATTAACCGTATGCTGGAAAATTCCTTCGGCAAACCGTACCGCATCGTTTTGCAAATAATCTGCCATTTTGATCGCAATATCTAAATACTTGCGGTCATCGGTTGCCTTATATAACGTAATGAGAGCGTGACCAATCGATACGCCGTTAACCGACAGCTTAGGAAGATCATCCTCAAGCTTCTCGTCCACCCATTCTTTAAGCAGCGTTAAGTATTTTTCATTCCCCGTTGCCTCATAAGCTTCGCATACACCGAAAAATGCAACGCCGCCGGGCCAATCCCAGCCAAAATCCATGCGGAATGTACGGTCTACGACTTTATCGATTACTTCGCGTAAATGTTGTTCATCAAATTGCAGTTGTGGCATTTCACTCGTCTCCTCATTATTCATCGTCACTATTTCAACCCGCTTGTGCTTATTCCTTCAACAATATAGCGCTGGAATAAGAAGAATACGCCTAAAACCGGAATCAAGCTTACGATCGACATTGCGAACATGGCACCCCAGTTGGATACACTTTCGCTATCGAGGAACATTTTCAAACCGAGCGACACGGTATAAGAGCTTGGTTTATTCAGATAAAGCAACGGTCCCATCAAATCTTCCCAACGCCAGTAGAAGGAGAAAATCGAAGCTGTTGCCAGCGCCGGAATAATGAGCGGCAGGATAATGCGTAAAAACAATCCGAACTTCCCAACTCCGTCAATCGTAGCCGCTTCATCCATCTCTCTTGGAATGGTCCGAATAAATTGAACCATCAGGAAGATGAAGAACGGAACACCAAAGTATTGAGGTACAACAATCGGTGAAATCGTACCGATCCAGCCCAGCTTGGAAAACATAATGTATTGCGGAACGAGTACAACGTCATGCGGCAGCATCAGCGTAACCATCATCACCGCGAACCAGATCGCTCTGCCCTTAAACTGCAGACGAGCGAAACCGAAGGCGATAAAAGCGGATGATAATACGGCACCGATCGTCGAGAAAATAACGATTTTCAGCGAGTTTGTAATAAAACCCATAAATGATTGCCCAGAGGACCCAATCCAACCTGTAACGTAGTTGCTCCAAATCCATGGATCAGGAATGAGCGAGCTGGAAGTTGTGAAAATAAGATTACTAGGCTTAAAAGAGCTCATGAGCAGCCAAATAACGGGATACACCATAACGATCGCCAGCAGGCCAACGAAAATGTGATAAATCGGCCACTTAAATTTTTTCAATATCATGTTTAGCGGCCTCCTTCCGATTCATAGTGAACCCATAGCTTGGATGTTGCGAATACGACTGCTGTCAAAATACCAACGATGATGAGCATGACCCATGCCATTGCAGAAGCATAACCCATATCGAAGAATACGAAGGCTTGACGGAACAGATACAAGGAGTACAGCAGCGTGCCATCTAGCGGACCGCCCTCACCTTTGGAAATAATGTAGGCCGGAACGAAGGTCATGAATGCACTAATTAATTGCATAATCAGATTGAACAAAATAATCGGCGTCAGCATTGGCAAGGTGATGCGGAAAAACTTTGTAAAGAAGCCCGCACCGTCAACACCGGATGCTTCGTACAATTCATTCGGGATATTTTTCAGTCCCGCCAGGAAAATCAACATCGAGGAACCAAACTGCCATACCGATAACGTGACGAGCATGAACAATGCGGCATTTGGATCACCGAACCAGCGTACGCTGTCTACGCCTAACGAATTAAGCATCACATTGATAATCCCTTGATCGCCAAACAGGTTCCGCCACATAATCGATACTGCGACGCTTCCTCCAATAATGGAAGGCAAGTAATACACCGTTCTATATAACCCGACAGCTTTCGAGGTTGTATTCAAGATCATAGCGACGAATAAAGCGAAAATCAGCCGCAGTGGAACACCCAGAAACACGTAAAGCATCGTAACCTTAAGCGATTGCAAATAGCGGTCATCCGAAGTAAACATGGACGTATAATTTTCAAGCCCTATCCAGCTGGGCGATGACAGCAAATCATAATCCGTAAAGGAGAAATAAAGGGACGCGGCTGCAGGTATGAGGGTGAAAATTAGAAAGCCAATGACAAACGGTGATATAAACGTGTATCCAACGAGATTGTTACGGAAGGACAATGATTTCATCGTTACCAGCTCCTGCTCCTAGTGAAGTCTATTAAGTCGGTTTAAGGGAAGGGCGATGGGCCATCTTATAAGCGCCATCGCCCGCTTTTCCAACTTTTATTTATTTTTCTTCAATACGTTTTCTGCTTCACTTCTAAATTTCTTAGCAGCATCTTCTGCCGAAATTTGTCCGTAGTTCAGTTGCTCTGTCAAGCTTTTCAGCGATGCAAATACTTCGATAGCACCGATTGGATCAACTGGATCCATTGGGGAGCTGTTTTCTTCCGACCAAGCTACATAATCAAATACTTGAACTTGCTCTGGGGACAATAGCGGTTTAAGCTCTTCTTTAATAACGCTGGATACTGGAACGCCACGCTCGCCAAGAATCAGCTTGTTTGCTTCTGTATCGTTAACGAAGAAGTTGATAAATTTCGCTGCTTCTTCTTTCGCTTTCGAGTTTTTCGAAATTGAGAAGAACATGCTTGGCTTCAGGTACAGACCTTCTTTAGCGCCTGGGTTTAACGCTGGAGCAAATTTCATTGGACGGTTAACCGCTTGCTGAAGGGCAACAAACTGGTTGGACCACTGCCATACGCCGATTTGCGTGCCTTTCACCGTCATATCATCTTCAACACCCTTAATTTGAGCGAGTGTATCTGGAGTTGGCGCTGCGCCGGATTTCACAAGATCAGCCAGTTTGCCAAAGAAATCTACGAACAATTGGTCATCTTCATAGCCAAGTCCATTGCCTGCCTCATTGTAAAGCTTCTTGCCTACTGTACGGAGGTAGTAGCCGAAGAATACTTCTGCGCGCATGCCGCTGTCGATATAAATGCCGTTCTCTTTCGCTTTAGCCGCGATGGACAGATAATCATCCCACGACCAATTTTCCGGGATGCTGTCTACGCCAGCTTTAGCTAGCGTTGCTGGATCGTAATGGAAGCCGAGAGAGTTGACGCCAAGGTTCATCCCGAACACGCCATCGCCCAATTTACCACCGTTTAAAGCATTTTCAGAAATGTTGGTTACATCAATTTCTTTGCCGAAGTATGGAGTCAGGTCTGCCAGTTGGCCTTTGCCTGCATACTGTGCATAGTAGCCGGTATCAATTTGCATAATGTCCGGAAGCTCATTAGCTGCTGCTTGCGGAGCGATTTTTTTCCAATAGTCATCATAGTTTGCATATTCAACTTCAATCGTTACATTTGGATTTTTCGTTTTGTAAAGGTCAATGACTTTTTTCGTGTATTCGTGGCGCGTTTCAGAACCCCACCATGCCATGCGAAGCGTTATCGGCTTGTCGCCGCCACCGCTATTCGTTCCTGCATTAGTGCCTGTTTCCGAATTCGTTCCTGCGTTGCTGCCACAAGCGGTAGCCAGCATGAGTGCGGACGCCATGAGGGCGAGAACAACTTTTTTAGCTTGCTTCTTCATTTCGTATTCCCCCTTATTTCTTCTTAGTGATTATTTATGTTGCTTACAAATCAAAGTATAGCGTTTTGTATGCGTTTTCTTAATAAAGAAAACCGCTTTTTTTGTTAAAAAAACAGAGATCACTATACGTTTATAGTGATCTCTTGTAGTCGGATGGCGTATAGCCGGTATGTTTTTTAAAAACTTGGCTGAAATATTGCGGGTTGTCTCCGAAGCCAAAACGCTCCGCAAGCTCGAAAACTTTAACGTCCTCCGTCCGCATAATTTCCTCCATCGCCTTCTCTACACGCAGCTTCATGACGTAGGCTGAGAAGCGCTCACCCGTTTCTTTCTTGAACAGCTTGCCTAAATAATCCGCATTCATATATAAAATTTCATTCGCTACCCAGTTGAGCGACAATGCCGGATCAGCGAGATTGGATGCGATAACTTCGATCATTTTTTTTATAACCGTCGATTGCTTGCTGGCAAATGAATCAAAATTCGCCTCGCATATGTCTTTAGCTGCTTGTCTCACGAAAGCTTCAATAGCCTTCAGCGTCTCCAGCTCATCAAGCCGTGCCAGCATTTGCAAATAATCGTTTAACCGATCCGGTGCGCTTTGCCGGGAGATGGTAACAAAGAGCGGGATGACATATGATTTTGTCAGCACCGTATCCATGCGCTGATCGGCAAGCAATTGGAAAAAACGGGCCAGTTCCTCGCTCGCGGCTTCCCAGTTCCCCGCTTTCAGCTCCATGCCAAGCTGCTCCTCGTCATAATCGAAGCTCGAAGGCAGCACAGCTGCTGCGGTAGAAAGATCCTGAGGCGTAATAATCGCGCCCTCTCCTACATGAAAGCGGAAGTTCAGGCATTCAAGCGTCTCGCGGTACATTTTGCGTGCATCCGTAATTTCTCCAGCACCGCTGACGGCAATCGTCGTTTCAAGCTTATAAAAATCAGTGAAGGTGCACTTCATGCCTGACAGCCGGGAGAACAGCTGCTCCTCCTGCTCTGTTTCCTGAATAAGCAGCAGGACGTGCCGACCGATCGTTGTACTGAGCAGCACAATTTCCTCGCCAAGCTTTTCTTCGGCAATGTTTGTCAGGGCAAAAATATGCTCGTATTCAAACATCCCTTCCACCTGCATCAAGATGAGCCTGATTGGCAATGTGTCATGCGTAATATGAAACATCCGGCGATACGTATCCCAATCGCGCTTGCCATACGTTTTATTCGTAACGAGCTCTTTAAGAAATTGCGCTTTCGCATGGGGCAGCACCCTGGTCAGCTCGCTTTGAATCGTTTGAACGAATTGATGCTGCGTGCGCTGCGTCTGGAGATCTTCGATAACCTCGATGAGCGCCTCCGTAATCTTCGTCTCATTACAAGGCTTAAGCAAATAATGTTTGACTCCATAAGCCATCGCGGTGCGCGCGTAATCAAATTCACTAAACCCAGAAAGCAAAATGAATGCCATTTGCGGATACAGCTCTTTTACCCGCTCTACAAGCTGAAGTCCGTCCATGCCTGGCATCTTGATATCTGAAATAATAATGTCAGGCTGTTGTTCTTCAATAAAAGTCAACGCTTCCAAACCATTTCGGGCAGTGCCGATCAACTCTGCGCCAGAGCTTGTCCATGGAACAATTTGTGAAATGCCTTCCAAAATAATACGTTCGTCGTCTACCAACAGCACTTTGAACAAACTAATCCTTCCTTTCATAAGGCAGCTTCAGGCTGACCGCTGCCCCTTCATTCGGCTGGCTGCTCACATGAAGGCCATATTCCTCGCCATACAGCAGCTTAATGCGCTCATCAATATTTCGCAGCCCAAGCCCTGTTCCTTTCGTCTTCACCTCGCCGCTTAACAGCTTATCCGCATAAGCCTGCTCCATGCCGGGACCATTATCCCGCACAACGATATACAGGTACCCTTCCTCTATATAAGCCTGAATGCTAATGGTACAGCTGTCAATCATTTCTTCCAATCCATAATGGATGGCATTTTCAATCAGCGGCTGCAGCGCCAGCTTTGGCAAACCGCAGCTGAGCAGCTCCTCTGGAACATCAAGCTTGAAGTCGAGGCGCTCCTCAAAGCGGAACGTTTGAATCGTAATGTAATGATTGACGATTTCCAGTTCCTTGCGCAGCGGAATAATCGACTCCTTCAAGTTGATCGATGTGCGAAGCAAGGAGCCGAGCGCTTCCACCATTTGCGAAATTTGCAGCTGATTGCTCATTTTGGCGCTCCAGTTAATCGAATCAAGTGTATTGTACAAAAAATGCGGATTAATGTTCGCCTGGAGCGCCTTGAACTGCGTATCCTTAATCGCAAGCTGCTTGACATAGTTTTCATGAATCAGCTCATTGATACGCTCAACCATAATGCGGAAGTTTCGCTGCATTTGGCCTACCTCATCCATCGCAAGCGCCCGCTCCGCTGGGTCCTCAACATAATCGAAATACCCTAATTGAATGCGCTTCATATTGGCATTAAGCCGTTCAATCGGTTTAGTAATCCCATTAGCGACCCGCAGCGCAAATATGCCTGAAATAATAAACAGCAAGCCAAAAGCGGCAATAACGAAATTTTTGACCCAAACTAAATTGCGAAAAATATCATCAAACGAGATGATCGTATAATAATACCAATTCATGCGGCTGGAAGCGACGTAGGTGACAAAAAAAGAATTGCCTTCCCGCTCCATAATGCGGTATCCGCTTGACCCATCTGTCAAACTTAAGAGCTCTTCGACAGAAAAAATAGCCTTGTCTGGATAAATTAATTCTGCACCTCTGGCAATCATCATATTAGCTCCGCTGCTGTCAAGGCCAGCCGACAAGTCATGGAACAGCTTGACCGCATCTACGCGCACGACAATGGTGCCTAAATAATCCATATCCAAATTTTTATAGCTGCGAATTTCACGGGCTGCCGATAGCGAGCTGTCGCCTTCGCCAGGCGCTACCCACGTATTGCCCCCTTCATTTCGCTTCGTTTCCAGCTTGAGCCGCTCCAGTCTGGAACTGGATAAATTTATCGTGCGCACGCCGGTTGCATAAGCCTTATCATGCACATCATATAGCTGAACGGAATGAATATATTTATCCAAGCCGCCCAAATTAACGACGCGGTCCTGTATATTCATTTGAAGCACATAGTTATCGTATTCCGTTCCACCGCTCTTAATAGTCCGCAAATATTCCTGTACTTTGGTGTCTGTTGCAATCGTATAGGACAACTGCTCGATTTTTCGAAGCTCATTCTCAATGCTTACAGCAGAGAGACTTAACGCTTTGGCAGATTGCTCATAGATTTTCTGATCGTAGATGTCGAAGGCATATTGCTGAAGAACGCCGCCAAGTACCGCAACGGTTAATAGGACGGCGGAGAGGAGAAGGAACAGCTTATGTTTAATACGCAAATTCGCATAAAGCGCTCTCATATTACGCAAAGGAACTGCCCCCTTATCGACAATAAGCGCCCCGGTTGGAGCGCTCATCACGAATTGCTTCTATAACTAAGCCTTGCGATATTTTAAATATAATGTAATTTCATCGCGATTGTGGAACAACTGCTTGGCCCTCTCAATCGTAAAAGCGGAGCTGAGCCGCTCTGACACATCTCGAATCGTTTGCAGCGGCTTGCGGTGCATGAGCTTAATGGTAATAATCGCTGTAGCTTCACGCGCTAAGGACTGCTGCAGGTCAAGCACGAGCCTGCTCATTTGCATCGGGCTCCAGCTCATATCACAGACGAGCAAATCATAAGCTTCTGCGGGCAGCTTCACATCCGACGCATTACGCTTATGGTAGGTTAATGCAGGATGGCCATTTAACGAAGGATGCAGCTCGCCAGGATCGACGGCCGTCACTCGGAGACCTCGTTCCAGCAGCAGCGACGTCCAGCCTCCCGGTGCCGCACCAATGTCCAGCGCCTGCTGGAAAGTTTCATAGTGCAGACCAAACTCCCGTTCCGCCTCCAGCAGCTTAAACTTCGCCCGGGAAATTTGCCCTTCCTCCCGTTGAAAACGCACAGCGCCGCCCGGCCAATCGGATAACATCTCCACTGGTGTGCCGCAGCCGACATAAAGCTGGCTTGCAGCAGCATAAATCGCAATAATCATATCCGGCGATTGTCTCGCAGATTCGGCTCCGATTTCCTCAAGCACCGCATCCAGCACCGCTTTCGTATCTGCCGCAGAATACGGATAGACGGTAACCTTCGCCTTGCGCAAATGAATCGATACCTGCTTGTCCACAAAAGAAAGCTGTGCATTCCGCACCACTCTGGACAGCTCTTCCAAATCATCCGCATCGCCGCTTGCCTCAATGACGCGGTCAACCGGCTGCAAATGCCTTAAAAAAATCGGCAGCTGCCGCTGAACCGCTTCCAAGGTTTCTTCCCTTGAAAGCGGACTTTCAAACAAAAACACTTCTCCAGCTGCAAGCTGCGTCACTTTCAGCTGTCCTAATAAACGCCTCAGCTCTTCTACCGCATAGGCAGCATATCCTTGATTAGCCGTACCAATCCACCGGCTCATAACGCCACCTCCCTAACATCACACAAACCTTTACAATGAAGCAATTTCCTCCAGCAGCGAGAACGGCATCGGCCCATTATGCACTATCGTTTCCTTCGGTGCATTGGCGTACAGCATTTGATACATTTGTACCCGTCCTGCTGCGCTGGAAGTGTGCAGGAAAACCTGCTTTGGATAACGTCCGGTGCTCACCATATGGCGAACAACCTCCGCACCCGTATCCTGGTTCCAGCCTAAATCATAATCAAGCGATAAAATATCAATTTCTTCCGTATCAATCATTTGTTTGCATTGCTCAGCTGTCAAAGCCAGCACAAATCCCTTTGGGCAATGCCTGTAATCGTCTAAAAAAAGATGTATCATGAACGATTCCCCCGTTCGCGACTTTTAGCTTTCCACTTGCTCCGGCTGGCAGGAAGGACAGACAAATGCCTTGCGCGCAGCAGTGCCAACGACTTCAATCTGGGAGCCGCAAGTACCGCATGCTTCCCCTGCACGCTCGTAGACACGGCGCTGTGTATAGTAGCCGCCTGTCAGCTTGTCGTCCATCGTAAGGGGCTGCTCCATGCTGCCTCCCTTAGCCGCCGCATCCTTCAGCACCACATGCATCGCCTCATATAGACGCTGCCATGCGTCTTCTTGAATAAGCGGAATTTTGATATCCGGACGCACAGCGGCAGCAAATGCAATTTCATCGGCATAAAAGGAACCGATTCCGCTAATTACTTGCTGATCAGCCAATGCGGCCTTTAAAGCACCGCGTTTTTTACGGAACAGCTGAACAAACTTTTCAAGCGTCAGCCTTTTATCTAAAGGATCAGGCCCTAGCTCTGCCAGTACCTGCTGCGTTTCTTTAACCGATAAAAGATGAACGAAGCCCTGGCGCATTCCTGCAACATAAAGGCTGCCCTTTTCCAAATGAATGACGATTTGCGCCTCGCTCTGCGGGCGTTCCTCGCCTTGCCCATAAAACAGGGACGCTCCAGCATGAAGCTGCGCAAGCAAACGTTTGCCATTGTCTAGATGCAGAAGCAAATGCTTGCCACGACGCTCCACAAACCAGATCGTTCTATTCGTTAGCGCTTCGTCAAACTGCTCAGCGGAAACATTTAGAAACTTCTCTTGCAGCACTTGTGTGCCTGTAATTCGGTCTCCTGCGAGCCGTTCTGTTAATAATACGCGATAATTTTCGATTTCCGGCAATTCCGGCATTGCTGTTCGCTTCCTTCCTGTCTGTACGCTATCCCTATGTCAGCTGTTTGCAGTTTCCGTAATATAAGAGATCAGCTCATCTAAATTTCTACATATTTTATCCGGTTCGCAGCCTGCGCGTTCCGAATAGTGCTTATAATTTTGCTCCGTTGTAAGTCCTGTCAAAACGAGCAGCGTCCCACAGCCCGAAGCGCGGCCAGCTGCAATATCCGTAGCCAGATTGTCACCGATTACCCATGTGTCCGAAGCCGGAAGGCCGAGCTGCTTTAAGGAATAATCCATCAAAATCGATGAAGGCTTGCCAATGACAATCGGCTCCTTGCCCCCTGCTGCTTGCAGCATCGCTCCAATTGAACCAGCCCCCGGCATTAAACCGCCTTCCGATGGAAGCAGCAAATCAGGGTTCGTTAAAATAAACGGAGCTCCGCCATGAATATAGCGAACCGCAAGCGAAAGCCTCGAATAGCTAAGCTCACGGTCGATACCTTGAATAACAAAATCCGGCTGTTCTTCCGTTAGCCGCAAGCCGGCTTCTTCAATAGCTGCGCGCAAGCCAGCCTCTCCAATAACAAAAACAGAAGCCCCCGGCTTTACAGAAGCCACATATTCAGCAGCAGCCTGCGCTGATGTGCACACATCCTGCTCCTCCGCCGGAATATCCATCCTGTTCAATCGCTCCGCTACATCCCCCGGCGTAGCCGAAGAGTTGTTGGTAACAAACCGATAAGGAAGATTTAGCTCCTTAAGCTTGCGCAGCAAAGCATCTGCACCTTCAATTCTTCTCGTTCCATGATAAAGCGTGCCATCGAGATCGATGAGCAGGCCCCGCATTTCAGGCAAATTATGTCCCATGATTCCCCAGCTTCCTTCCTATCTTGCCCTGCAAGCGCAATGACCGCTTGCGAAGCTCTGCAAGCTCCGCCCGCTGCTTGGCAGTTTGACGCCCCCGAAGCGGATGGCTAAGCGCCATCTGCAGCGCTTCGTCCGCATATAATAAAGCCGAATCATAATCTTTCAGCTTATGTTCGTAATACATAGCGAGCTCGATAAAGGCGCTGTCATCGCTTGCCCCAAATTTGTGAGGCAACATTACAGCCTTCTGCCACAATAACACAGCTCGCCGCCAATTTCCAGCCTTCTTGTCACGTGCCGCGAGCAGCAGCAATGCATTAAGCGTCATACCCGGAAGCTGTTCTGCCACCGCAAATAATCGTTCCGCCTTCTCCGCCTGTCCCATCTTCTCCAGCCACAGCCCTGTTCGCACGATTTCCTCCGGCTCTTCCGGCATCGGCAGCGGGCCGCAGCCCGCTTCGCCATTTAACAAATGCCCAAATCGGATCGCTAAGCTCGCAAGAGAAAGCATGTCGATTTCATTATGGCGGAATACGCCTTCCAGCGGCTCCGGATTTTGATCAGCTAAATATTGAAAATACAGCTGCGGGGCAAGCGAGCCCGGGACATCATCCACACGCTCAATGCCAAGCCGCTCTTCCTCCACATGGCTTAGCCTGCATGAAGCAAGCGTATTGCGCCAAACGCTGCGTGCAGGATGCAGAAAATCCAGATGCAGCGGCGCCCAAACTTTGCTGCCGAAGCCATTCAATATAAATCGGTTCAGCATAACGGGCCAATCAAACGTTCGTCCATTATACGTTACCAGATACGCATAAGCCGTCAGCTTTTCCTTCAAATAAGCCAGCATCGCCCGTTCCTCTGCCGGATGGCGAATTAGCGCCTGCTCTACAATAAACTGCTGCCCTTGCCAATAGGCAATGCCCACCATAAACGGCACATTTCCTGTCCCGACTCCAAGACCGGTCGTCTCCAAATCCAGAATGAGCAAATGCTCTGCGCCAATTTGCTCCCCGTGAAAAGCGGATAGCCCTTTGCTGGCTTCCTCAAGCTCCGAGAGCCGGTGAATGCCATGCTGATGGGCCGCAGGATATTTCACTTCACGCAGCAAAAAAGTTCCTACCTCATTCTTTTGCAGCTTGACGCCCATGGCGAGCCAGCTATCTGGAAGCTGCTCCGCGCCCGCTTCTATTTCTAATTCTACTTCTGCTTCTGTCTCTGTGACTTCTTTATTACCTTCTAAAGAGGCTTCTAGAGAGACTTCTAAATCAGGCACTTTAGAAGTCTGCTGCCCTGCACTTTCTATCGCTTCGCCTGTGCTGCTTGCTGATCCAGCTGCGCTGCTGCGCAGACGATTCATTCGCTCTCGCAAACTGCTCATGTATTTCCCTCCGCTTCCTCCAGAAGCTTAAGCGCCTGCTCCTTGCCGAGCAGTCCGACCTCTTCAATCGGCCCCACACAGGCTGGGCATCCGCTCAAGCAAGTACAGCCGCGAATAAGCGACTTTGCCTGACGGATCAGTTCATCATGCACCTCAAACAGTCTTTCGCTCAGTCCAATGCCGCCCGGGTACCGGTCATAAAAATAAATCGTCGGCTTCTGTGTATGCACAGCCTTCACCTGCGGCACGACGCGAATATCATAGGGATCGCACATCAGATAGAGCGGTGCAATATGAACCAATACATTCGCAATGCCCAGCAGTGCGTATTGCATCTCATTTTTGCTTTTGCGCGCAGCAGCCTCTTCGCTGAACGAGAACCAATAGCCGCTCGTATGCAGCTCCTCCTCCGGCAAATGAATCGGGCCAGAGCCAATATTTTCATGGCTGCGCAGCCGAATTTTTTTGAAAATCGTCGCCTTGGCATTCAGCGCCAGCTCTCCATACTGCCTCGTCAGCTCGCCCGATTCGCGCTCCTTGTCTACATAAAGCACCTTCAGCTCCACTGCGAGATTCGCATCGGTGTAATAATCGACATCGACTTTGCGCACATAAGCTTTCTTCTCAGCATAATCCAGCTTCTCGACCTGATACTGCACGCCCTCGTGGATATATATCGCTTCTTCGTGAATAAGCGTTGGGGCACTGAAGCGATCAACTTCGCCGAGTACACGGCTGCCCTCCGTCATATCAATGATGACGAAGTTTTCCTGCGCTGCAGAACGCAGCGAAATGTTATGGGCGGGAAACGATTGCTCCATCCAATACCAGCGGCTGCCCGCACGGTGAAGCACCTTTTCCTCCGTTAAAAACTCCATCATATCCGCAAGCGATTCCTCGCCAAACTTCTCACCCTCTTCAAAAGGAAGCTCGTATGCCGCACATTTCACATGATCAATGAGCACGAGCAAATTATCAGGATGGATAAGCGCGCGCTCTGGCGGGCGATTGAAGAAAAAGTCAGGATTCTGAATCATATATTGATCCAAAGGATTGCTGCTTGCCACTAAAAAAGTAACCGCGCTGCCCTGCCGGCGCCCCGCACGACCCGATTGCTGCCAGGTGCTGGCTACTGTGCCCGGATAACCGTTCAGCACGCAAGCTTGAAGCTGGCCAATGTCAATGCCGAGCTCCAGCGCATTTGTGCTGACGACGCCGCGAATTTCGCCGCTGCGCAGGCCGCGCTCAATTTCCCGCCGCAGCTTGGGCAAATACCCGCCGCGGTAGCCGCGAATCGTCTTCGCATCGAGCTTGTCCTTAATGATATCCTGCAAATAGGTCAACAGCAGCTCCACGCGCACCCGGCTGCGGGCGAACACAATCGTCTGAACGCCTTGCCGCAGCAGCAAGCCTGCCAGCTTCCTCGTCTCCAGCACGCTGCTGCGGCGAATGCCGAGCTGCCTGTTCACAACAGGCGGATTATAAAAAATAAAATGCTTTTCGCCCGTTGGCGCGCCATTATTATCAACGAGCCGCACAGGCTCGCCTATTAGCTTTGCTGCATGCTCGGCAGGATTATCAATGGTCGCTGATGCACAAATAAATTGCGGATTAGACCCATAAAACCGGCAAATTCTTTTGAGCCTGCGGATAACATTGGCAACGTGACTACCGAACACGCCTCTGTAAGCGTGAAGCTCATCGATCACGATATATTTAATATTTTCAAACAGCTTAACCCATTTCGTATGATGCGGCAAAATCGCCGAATGCAGCATGTCCGGATTCGTTACGACGATATGTCCAGCGTTGCGGATCACTTGCCTCACAGTCGGAGGGGTATCCCCGTCGTATGTATTCGTCTTGAGGTCGACGTCCATCAGGTCGGCAAGCGTCTGAAGCTCAGCCACCTGATCCTGCGCCAGCGCCTTCGTCGGAAACAAATACAGCGCCCGGCCTTCCTCATCCTCTAATAAAGACTGGAGCACCGGCAGGTTGTAGCATAAGGTTTTGCCAGAGGCAGTCGGGGTGACCGCTACAACGCTATGGCCTTCTCGAACGAACCGATAGGCCGTTTCCTGATGCGTATATAGTTCATTAATTCCCTTTGAGCGCAGCGCTTCCGCAAGCTTAGGATGCAGATCCGCAGGCAAGGCTGCGGTACAGGCCTCGCGAGGCGGAATGGTCCGCCAGTGGGTAATATTGTCCGTTATGTCCTGATCGTGCTTCAGCAGCTCCAGCCACTCCTCGAGTCCCGAGGTCTTTCCCGTCCAGCGGTTCATGACTGTTTCTCTCCTTGTATCCTGACTTTTCTAGTACACTCGTTTCTTTCATTTTACAAGAATACATGTTCGGCCTGCAATTTTATTTTTTGGGTATCCGTTTATTGACAGCTTAAGGCGTAGCCATTACAATGTGATTATATTAGATTGTTAGATAATTATCTAAATATCGAAAGGAGGTCATCCCTCATTGTCGATTAACCAGGCGTTTAAAGCGTTATCCGATCCTACAAGACGCACCATACTTGATTTGTTAAGAGAACAGGACTTGACAGCGGGGGAAATTGCTGACCATTTTCACATGACCAAGCCGAGCATTTCCCATCATTTAAGCTTGCTGAAGCAGGCTGAGCTAGTATCGGACGAGCGCAAAGGGCAGCATATTTACTACTCGCTGAATACGACCGTCTTTCAGGATTTACTCAAATGGATTGCTTCGTTTCAATGAACATCAACCGATTTATGACCTGACTTGGAAAGGAACGATGAATGATGAAAAAGAATTTTTGGACTTGGCTCATTATCGCACTATCATTTATTGCCGGGTTAATCTTCTACTCTTCTCTGCCTGCCACTATGCCCGTACATTGGAATGCGTTTGGCGAGCCTGACCGTTATGCCGGCAAAATGTTTGCTTTATTTTTCATCCCGGCTTTGATGGTGCTGCTTACTCTGATGTTTAAATATTTACCGAAAATCGATCCCAAAATGGCTGCAAGCTCCAGCACGATTAAAAGCACCAATATTATCAATCAAGTGCTGATGCTTGGCCTAGCCACCATTCAAGGCTTTATCATCGCATATGGCTATGGCGTCGAGCTTGATATTCAGATGGTCGTCATCCCGTTTATCGGCATTTTGTTCATTACGATCGGGAACTATTTGCCACGTATGAAGCCCAATCGCTTCATCGGCATCAAAACACCGATAACGCTGAATAACGAGCATGTATGGCGCAAAACACATCAGCTTTCGGCCAAAATATTTTTCTGGGGCGGCTTTCTCATTATAGTGACGGTGTTCCTGCCAGGCATGGTGCAGCTGATCAGCTTTCTGACGTTGATTGTGCTCGTCTCCATCCTATCGGTCATCTCGACTGTATTTGTTGACAAAAAAATATAGCGCTCTTGGAGGAGCGCTATACGTGCTTTTTCTCAAAATATTTCACTAAACGTGGGGAGGCTCCCACGTTTTTTTATTCCAACCTAGTCGGTGATTCAGTACCTTCATATCCGCATCGAGCGTCACAGCTACCCCAAACGGCATTTGCTGCTTATTCCAAAAACGCACATCGCTCCAGGTCACTTCGTAACCATCGAGCTTTTCCTGCACATTCACATGAACCCGCTCGGAAAATGACAATAGAGCTTTCACGCCTTCCTCGTTCATCGCCGCACGCACAACTGGAACCAATTCCGCGTCATCCAGCTTGCTCACTGTCGTCTCTATCTTAACCAATCCTCCGGCAACCGTGCCCGCTGCATAATGGTCGCCGCAGTCTGCTGTAAACTGCCAGCTGTAGCCTAGCAGTGACGGTACGAGCGTTATGCCCGTACGGAGGCCGAAGCTTTCTCGCAGCAGCCGTTTCACCTTACGGCTTACTCGCAGCCTCCATCCGATATAGAGAGCCGTCATTGCGTAAATGATGGCAAACATCGGGCCTGGCTCGGCTAAGCCTGATGCCCAAAGGATACAGCCTGATGCATGCAAAACAAACAAATACGGATCAAATAAGCATAACGTATCTAAATGCAGCCATTTCTGCGTTACAGGTCTGGCGCATTGCACGCCAAAGGAATTGAACAAGTCCAGCAAAACATGAAAACAGACCGCAACGAACATCCAGCCTACGACCTGCCAGGCAAGCTCTGGCACACCATAAAGCCATGCAATCGGCAAGCCCAGCAGTGACCAAATGGCAGGCGCAGGCAGTGAATGCGTAATGCCGCGATGATGGCGCACATAGGCCGCTTGCCCTTTAAAGCGCATCACCGTATCAAAATCCGGCGCATGGCTGCCGAGCAGCGTTGCTGTCCATACGGCAAGCATCGCGGCTGGCTGCGCAGCGAGCGCAGGGTCGAGCATCGCGAGTCCCCCAAGTGTTGCGCCGAACAATAAATGGCTTGCTGTATCCATCACGTATCAGCCTCCCGATGTGTATACTGCTGTTCACAGCCATCATACGGGGGGAATGTCAACGCATTATTTTCAGCATATGTTGATTTCGTAAGGGGTACCTGATGACTAGCACTCGCTTCGCCTTGCTATTTTGGCATGGAACAGATCATAGGCCGCTTCGGATTGCGGAAAAATACGCTGGGCCTCTTCCTTCAGCATCGGCATATCCTCAAGTAGAAAACGCGAGCTGAAATGCGTCATAATCAGCTGCTGCACACCTGCATCCTTAGCGGCCTGCGCCGCTTCAATCGTCGTCGAATGGCCATATTCATGCGCTTTCTCTTCCTGTCCAGCAGCAAACGTCGCTTCGTGAACGAGCAAATCTGCATTTTCGGCTAGCCGGGCCATGTTGGCACATGGGCTTGTATCGCCAGCAATTGCAATGATTCTTCCTTTTAATGGAGCTCCAGCTACTTCAGCAGCACGCACCGTCGTGCCATCTGGCAGCTGCACATCCTCGCCCTGCTTGAGCTTGCCATATAGCGGCCCTGACGGAACACTCAGCGCTTTCAAACGCTCTGTATTAAGCTTGCCCGGACAATCTCGCTCCAGCAAGCGGTAGCCATAACAGGGCAGGCGATGATCCAATGACCACGCTTCCACAACGAATCGCTCATCCTCATGAATAACGCCATCCCCTTGGATCTCGGTTATGATCAGCTCATAGTCAATATGGGTTCCGCTCAGCCGCAGCGCGGTTCGCACCATCTCTTCAATGCCTACAGGACCAAACAAATGGAGCGGACCTTTGCCGCCGGAATAAGATCTTGTGCTAAGCAGACCTGGAATCCCAAAGGTATGATCACCATGCAGATGCGTAATGAATAGTGCATTCAGCTTGCCCATTTTCAGCGGGGATCGCATCATTTGATGCTGAGTGCCTTCGCCTGCATCGAACATCCATAGCCCGCCATCCGGCTCTGGCAGCCGCAGCGCAATCGACGTTACATTGCGTTCTTTCGACGGCCGTCCCGCACCTGTTCCAAGAAACCAAATTTCCATGCACCTACCGCCTCCTGTTCAAAAATAGGATAAAGCCTCCGCCAATCGTTAAAAACGATTTTGCGGAGGCTCTCCCTGCTATTCATGATGCTATTTATGCACCTAGCGTTCAACCTTCTCAACGTTAAAATATTGCGCTTCCGGATGGGAAAACACCATCGCAGATACCGATGCTTCCGGCTCCATCATGAAACCTTCCGTCAACTCAACGCCTATATCCTCCGGCTTCATCAGCTCGAACAATGGACCTTGATCTTCCAGATCCGGACAGGCTGGATAGCCGAACGATACGCGAATCCCTTGATAACGTGCGCCGTGGCGCTGCTTCATCGTCATCGTATGCGGATCCGGGTAGCCCCAAATATCCCGCATCATATGGTGGACGCGCTCAGCAAGTCCTTCCGCCACTTCAAGCGCCACCGATTGCAGCGCGTGCGAACGCAAGTAATCGCCTTGATCCTTCCATTGCCCCGCCAAATCGCGAATGCCTTCGCCAGCCGTTACAACGAGGAAGCCGACATAATCCATAATGCCGCTATCTACAGGCTTCAGGAAATCCGCCAAACAAAGGAATGGCTCTACCTGCTGGCGCGGGAAGGTGAAACGTTTGATTTCCTTCGTCTGATCGTTAGCGTCGTAAATAATAATATCGTTTCCTGAGGATTGCGCCGGGAAGAAGCGGTACATGCCGTTAGCCTTCAAAATCCCGTTCGTCGTTCCTTCATGCAAAATGCCGTCAACCGTTTCTTTGAGATGAACCGCCTTCTCGTTCTTTTCCTTCAGCAGGTTTTCCACGTTGCCCTTCAGTCCTAGATGATGACCGAGCAGCATCTGCATATTGATATAAGGAATAATATGCGGCAGCGGAACATCGCGCAAAATGTGGCGATCCAAATCAGGCGGAATGTACACTGGCGCGTCTACTGAAATTTTTGAACG
This sequence comes from Paenibacillus sp. Leaf72, assembly GCF_001422685.1. Classification (NCBI taxonomy): domain Bacteria; kingdom Bacillati; phylum Bacillota; class Bacilli; order Caryophanales; family Paenibacillaceae; genus Paenibacillus; species Paenibacillus sp. Leaf72. Next base: position 432,013 of record NZ_LMLV01000031.1, read on the forward strand.
CTCGATTCGGGTAAGCTTAGGCAGCTCTTTGCTTTGAACCTCTTCTTCGCCGCCCGATGCTTTGTATTCCGCCATCTCATCTTCCATCCGTTGACGGTGGTCTTTATCCATCAGCTTATTGGCAATATCAAGCCCGTCCATTGCATCCTTCGCATACAGCACCAAGCCGTCATACTCGGGACCAATCCGTGTCTTTGTAAATTTCCGGGTCAACGCCGCACCACCGACCAGAATTGGCGCGTCAATGCCTGCGCTGCGCATATCCTGCGCTGTAATGACCATCTGCTGCGCCGATTTGACAAGCAAGCCCGACAGGCCAATCGCATCCGCCTTCTCATTGCGGTAAGCTTCTATAAGCTTCTCAGGCGGTACTTTAATGCCGAGATTAATAATCTTGTAACCGTTGTTGGACAAAATAATTTCAACGAGGTTTTTGCCGATGTCATGCACATCGCCTTTTACCGTCGCCAATATAATTTTCCCTTTTACGGACGATTCATCCTTCTCCATAAACTGCTCCAAATGAGCAACCGAAGCTTTCATGACCTCTGCGCTTTGCAGTACCTCCGCCACAATGAGCTCATTATTATTAAACAGTCTGCCTACCTCTTCCATCCCCCGCATGAGCGGTCCATTGATGACCTCCAGCGCCGTATATTTGGCAAGCGCCAAATCCAGATCAGGAATTAGTCCTTCCTTCGTACCTTCTACGACATAAGAACCGAGTCTTTCCTCCAGCGTCAGGTTGGAGATTTTCTCTTTCTTGACCACTTTCTTCTCGCGGAAGGCGGCAACGAAAGCAGCCAGCGTCTCGTCTGTCGTATTAAAAATCAATTCCTCCGCCAGTCTGCGCTCCTCTTCAGGAATCGAAGCGTAACGCTCCAGCTTCTCGGTGTTCACAATCGCATAATCAAGTCCCGCTTTTGTACAATGGTACAAATAAACCGAGTTCAATACTTCGCGACCCGCATCCGGCAAGCCGAAGGAAATGTTGCTCAGGCCTAGAATCGTTTTGGCAAGCGGATATTTTTCTTTGATTAGTTTAATACCCTCAATCGTCTCCACTGCGGAGCCAATATATTGCGGGTCACCAGAGCCAACCGGGAACATATTCGGGTCAAAAATAATATCCTCCGGGTTCATGCCATACTTATCAACAAGCAAACGGTAGGAACGCTCTGCCACTTCGAGCTTCGCTTCACGGCTAACCGCCTGACCACGCTCATCAATTAGTATCATGACGACAGCTGCGCCATATTGATGGATAAGCGGAAGAATCTTTTCAAACTTGGCCTCGCCATCCTCCAGGTTAATGGAGTTAATGATCGCTTTTCCTTGCGAATATTTAAGGCCCAGCTCAATAATATGATCGTACGTCGAATCAAGCATGAGCGGCACTTTAATTTTCTTGACAACTTGCGGCAAAAAATGATGAACGGCGTACGCTTCATCAATATCCGTATCCTGCAAGTTAATGTCAATGACATGGGCTCCGCCTTTTACTTGCGCTCTGGCAATTTCCGAAGCTTCGTCAAACTTCTCTTCTTTGATCAGACGCTTGAACTTCCGCGAGCCGGAAATGTTCGTGCGCTCCCCTATCATAATTGGGCGGTTTTCCGGCTCAATATAGACGGTATCAATGCCGGATACTGCTGCAGGATGCTCGCCATATTTGGTACGCGGCGGATATTTCGCCATCGTCTCGACAAGAGCGCGGATATGGTCCGGCGTCGTACCGCAGCAGCCGCCAGCAATGTTAAGCCAGCCCTGCTCGGCAAAAGCAGACATTTTTTTCGCTAGCGATTCTGGCGACTCATGATAATTACCGTTCTCATCCGGTAAGCCCGCGTTCGGATAACAGCTTACTGCCGAATTGGCAATTTCACTAAGCGTACGAATATGGTCACGCATAAACTCAGGACCAGTCGCACAGTTTAGCCCCATGGATATTGGCTTCAAATGCTCCAGCGAAATATAAAACGATTCAATGCTTTGGCCCGCAAGCGTCGTTCCCATAGGCTCAATCGTTCCCGAAATCATGATCGGAAGCTCACGACCCATCGTCTCAAACGCATTGCGAATGCCGATGCTTCCCGCTTTTACATTAAGTGTATCCTGGGAGGTTTCAAGAAGCAGCGCATCTACATCTGCTTCCATGAGCGCAATGACCTGCTCGTAGTAGCTGTCCACAAGCTCTTCAAAAGTAACCCCGCCTGTTACAGAAAGCGTCTTCGTCGTCGGACCAAGCGCTCCTGCCACATAACGCGGATGCTCAGGCGTCGAATATTTATCCGCCGCTTCACGGGCAATTTTCGCCGCAGCCAGGTTGATTTCGCGCGCCTTTTCCGGTATATCGTATTCAGCCAGCACGACGCTAGTTGCTCCGAACGTATTCGTTTCCAAAATGTCCGTGCCTGCCTCTAAATATTGTTCATGTATAGTACGGATGACATCAGGACGCGTCAACACGAGTATTTCATTACAGCCGTCCATATCCTCACCGCCAAAATCATCCTCGGTAAGATCGGCTTGCTGAATCATCGTTCCCATTGCGCCGTCCAAAATCAATATCCGCTTTTGCATCATTTCTTGTATGGTTGGTTTCGACAATTATGTGCACCCTTCCTGTGAAAATCACTAAAGTTCAGTTTAACAGAATCGACGCAATGTGAAAAGCAATTGCAATCGACAATCGCTTGTTTTTGCATTATAATCATTATATATTTAATATAACATTTAATTTCAATAGGAAAAGAGGGAATTGTGATGGCTGAGATTAGAATTCGCAATACTGAGGAAAGAATATCTGGCGAGCAGAACGTTCGCGCGTTTTTAGAAAGCCAAGAAGTGCTTTATGAACACTGGGATGCTAGCAAGTTGCCAGGCCATCTGCAAGATAAATTTGTATTATCCGATGAAGAGAAAGCGGAAATTCTCGCTACTTACGATGTAGAAATTCGCGAGCTTGCCCAGCGTCGCGGTTACAAAACATGGGATATCGTTGCCCTTTCAGATGCTACCCCAGGTCTTGATGATATTTTAAAACGTTTTGAGCAAGTGCATACGCACACAGAAGATGAAGTGCGGGCGATTACAGCTGGACGCGGAATCTTTATTATTAAAGGCAGCGAAGAAGTCGGTTATTTCGACGTTGAGCTGGAAGCGGGAGACGTTATTTCGGTTCCAGAAACAATTCCTCACTTCTTCACATTGATGGATAACCGTCAAATCGTTGCTGTTCGCCTGTTTATTGAAACGGAGGGCTGGATTGCCCACCCGTTCGAAGACCCTGCTTTCACTAAAGCTTGATCGTTCCTTCATTGAATTGCGTCATTATACAGAGAAGCCCCTTGAGCCATGTCCAATGGACCAAGGGGCTTCTTCTTATGCTTTTGCAGCAGTAATGGCGCGAGTATGCGCGACTATCCTAGCAGCGGCAGCAATTCCTCTAAATGCTTAATTTCATATGTAGGCACAATTTCATCCGACCGAACAGCGTCATGGCGATTAATCCATACCGAATCCATACCAATGGTATTTGCACCTAAAATATCCGTAGTCAGTTTGTCCCCAACCATTATACCCTGTTCCGGTTCAATACCAAGGCGCTCCAGCGCATGGCGGAAAATCGAAGCGGCCGGCTTGCCTTCACCGAAAGCGCCCGAAATAATGATGTGGTCAAAATAAGGCGCAAGCTGTGGAACGCCTGTAAGCTTCTCCTGCTGCAAATCCGGTGAGCCGTTCGTTAGCAGCAGCAGCTTATACTTGCCTTTTAGCGCATCTAGCAATCGAAACGTTTCATCATATACAATCGGGCGCGCTCTGCGCTCTGCCGGAAACTGCTCGGCCAGTATGGCGCCAAGCTCTGGATTGTCTACGCCCAGCGCTTTTAGCCCTTTCGTCCATGCTTCACGACGATAAGCGGGTGCAAGCTGCTCCAGCTTTCTGAACTCCTCCTGCTCTCCCTCACGGAAGTTAGCCCATAGGCCTTCAAAAGGATTAATTCCGATCATTTTCGTGAAAGGGAACGTTTCATACGATTCATATAAGCTGCGAGCTTCCTTGCGAACAGCTTCCTCCAGCTCTACCGCATCTACGCCCGCTGCTTCCGCACCTGCTTGACAGGTCGCATCAAATGCTTCTTTTACACTACGGTCATCCCATAGCAGTGTGTCATCCAAATCAAATAATACCGCTAGCTTTGCCATTGTTCACTGACGCTCCTGGTCGTTTTATTTTTGTTCGTATGTTATGCCGTTATCTTTGGCAAATTGCTCTAATCTTGCGCTGATTTCATCCGTTGGATAACGATGAAATACTCGCGAAAAAGCCCACGTCGATCCTTTTTGCGGTTCAATCGTCACATAGCCAGGCTGTACGCGAATCGTCTTGATCGCTTCTGCACCTAGACGCTTGTCGCCAGTCATCTTGCGTGTTTGAACATAGTTTTTACCGATTGTAATATACGGGCGCCGCAGGAAAAATACAATTGCCAGAAATACATAGCAGCCAATTGTCACACCTAGCAAGGTATCGAATTTAAATTGCGGGTCCATTTGGGCAAGTATAACGTACATGGCAATAAACAGCAGGAGTAAAATCGGCGCAATATAGCTGCGGCCAACAAAACGATCTGATTGGGGTCCAGCTGGTTTAAAGCTTGGGCCGCCTTGTTTTTTGCGATTTTTGTTAATTTGGTTCGTATTTCGGCGCACCTTGCGCTCCCATGTACGTGACAAATTCGTTCCTCCTTATTATGGCTGCAGCACAAAATCACGCTTAATAAATCAAGTCAGACAAGTGATGCAGGCTGACACCGTATATCTCCAGGTTTCACAGTAATTCGTTAAAACGGACGTTTGAATTTTGCAATAAAACGATTCGGATAGTCTTCGGCAAGCGCGCTGACCTCATCCAGACGGTTCCATATTTCTTCAGGCATCGTCCAGCCGACAGCTCCCATATTATCCTCATATTGCGCAATCGTACTAGCACCAAAGATTGGGGACGTAATGCCTTCCCTTTGCAGCAGCCAATTCAGTGAAACTTGAGCAGGTGTTTTATCAAGTTCCTTGGCAGCTGCTAATACAGCATCCAAAACAGCAAAGTTTTGCTCATTTGCCCGGTTTGCCCAAGCACTTTCGCCTACTTTGCTTGTCAATCTGCCCTCTGTCGGCTCTGTGCGATCATACCTGCCGGTCAGAAAACCGCCACCAAGCGGAGCCCATGGAATAACGCCAACGTTTTCTTCTAGGCAAAGCGACATCATTTCGCGATCCATCTGGCGACTAACGAGGCTATATTGAGGCTGCAGCGAAACAAAGCGTACATACCTATTAGCATCGCTCCATGCCAAAGATTTCATAAGCTGCCATGCAAAAAAGTTAGAACAGCCGATGTAACGCACCTTGCCTGATGTGACAAGATCATCGAGCGTCCGCAGCGTCTCTTCAATCGGCGTAGCATGATCCCATACATGAACCTGATACAAGTCAATGTAATCGGTTTGCAGTCGCTTGAGGCTCGCTTCCACGCCGTCCATAATATGCTTGCGGGACAGCCCTACTCCATTAATATCAGGAGATGTTGTCATTCTAACCTTTGTAGCAACAACCATCTCAGAACGACGGCCTTTAATCGCTTTTCCGACGATCTCTTCAGAGCGTCCGCTTACATAAACGTTCGCCGTATCGAGAAAATTGCCGCCGCGCTCCACAAAACGATTGATCATCTCAAGCGAATCCTGCTCATTCGTTGTATTGCCAAATGTCATCGTTCCAAGACAAAGTTCAGAAACAGCTAGTCCACTACGTCCAAGCAGTTGGTATTTCATAAAATGATGACCGCCTCTCCCATTAAAATAATTAATGCTGTGGCTTCTCGTCTCCCGCTTCACTCTCTTCATCTTCTACGAATTTAATCGTATCAAGCTGTTGGCGAAAATTGCTTTTAAACTGCTCCATATATTTACTGCGCAGCTCAGCCCGTTCCGTCAGTTCCTCGGGCGTCAAACCGACTGTTTTATTTTTACGGGATAATTCATTAATTCTGGCAATAAGCTCTTCCATTGATTGCTCACCTCACTTGCTGTACTTTTCCCAAACTCTTTCTACTTTGACATTACCAATACGCTGTTGTCAAGGTGAAACGGCTGTCGCCGTCCTTTGGCGGCGCAGCGCGTTTCAGTCCGAGAAATATAGAGAATGGATGAGAAAATCATATCCTTTCCTATATTTCAAGAAAATGGGGCTATAATTAAATACAGAATAGATCGTACAACGATAATGCTATCATTGTTCCGATCTATTCTGTATTTAGGTCGAGTATTCACGCTTCAAAAGTTACGAAGAACAGCTACATGATTTCCGTCATGCAAACAGCTTGCGTATAGTATAGAGGCATGCTTCTTAATGAAGCTATGGAGAAGGAATGACCAGCTTCTGCCCAGGCCATATATCTGGCGACGACAGCTGGTTGCGTTCCCGTATTTGATAAACGGACCAGCGTATATCATCAGAACTGTCCGAGTATTTACGTGCAAGCTCCCATAATGTATCGCCTTGCGCAACCACTACCGTCTGTTCTCCAGCAGACGCTGGCGCAACATGATTCACTGAAGCTTCTGTGCGCACCAATAAAAAACCAGAAAACAATACGATAAACAGAGTCAGACACACCGCCAACTTCAAAGCATAGTTGCTAAATCCAGCCATGCTGATTTGCCATTTCATCTTTGCCGCCTTAACAGGCGCTTTCTCTGAGAAAATAGATTGATAGGATTCTGGATAAATGATCATTGCCCTCACTCCCAAACGTTTGTTCTGTTTCGATATTAACACGAACATTTGTTTGTGGTCAACAGACAATGCGAACTTTTGTTTTTAGGAACTTATGTTTGTACGAACGGCGGTTCCATGTTATAATTTGAGAAATAAATACTCATATTGCACTTCGAATGAAGTGCATGGATCAAAGTTTCAATCAAAATTCATGTCGCACTCATCATGGAGTGCGTGAACTGGAGTGATCGTGTTGTCCAAAGCTTCCAATCGCCAGCAGTCGATTCTGGAATTTATAAAGAACGAAGTTCGCGAGAAGGGTTATCCGCCTTCCGTACGTGAAATTGGAGAAGCAGTTGGACTTGCTTCAAGCTCGACTGTACACGGTCATCTGGACCGTCTGGAGAAGAAAGGGCTTATCCGCCGCGATCCAACTAAACCTCGCGCTATCGAGATTTTGGATCAGGAAGATGTCGACGGGATTATCCGTCCTGCTGTTACCCATGTACCGATCGTCGGTAAAGTTACTGCCGGTGTGCCGATTACCGCTACTGAGAATATTGAAGAATATTTCCCCATCTCTTCCCATTACGTAGGAGATGATGATGTATTCATTCTTAATGTCATTGGCGAGAGCATGATTGAAGCCGGCATACATAACGGCGACTACGTTATTGTACGCCAGCAGCAGACCGCTACTAACGGTGATATTGTGGTCGCCATGACTGAGCACGATGAAGCAACAGTCAAAACCTTTTACCGCGAGAAGGATCATATCCGTCTCCAACCGGAAAATGTAACCATGGAACCTATCCGCCTGAAGAACGTTACGATTTTAGGCAAAGTCATCGGCTTGTTCCGGGATTTTCATTAATCGTTGAAATTTCATACCCTTCATACTTGAATAAAGCTGCATCCTTGACCGCACTAGAAACGGGTTGGATGCAGCTTTTTAATTTAGGCAGAGGATTTTTTCAGCTCTCGGTCTTCCTACTCAGACTGCCTCGGTATGACGACATTTAGGAAAGCTTGAACAACCCAAAAACTCTCCACGCGCACTTTTACGACGAACTAATGGCTGGCCACATTTTGCACATGCTACTTCTGTCCTTATTTGCTTCGTAATCATTTTCTCAGTATTGTTTTGTTCTGTGTCGGTATGTGGTGTTGGAATTGATCTATTGGCATTGATCTTCAAAATCATTTCAATGAGCTCTGCTCGATCAATAAGCCGAACTGTATTTGATTTTGCTAGGGTGATTGCAGCTTCTGTATATCCACTGTTGGAAATGACCCATGCCTCATTTGCCGAATAATGTGCGATAGAAGCCTGTGCTTCTTGAACAGCCTTAATCCCGACATTTTTACTATAACGTTTAGCTTGAACGACCACCCTTTGCGCGCCTTTTGCTATAACAAGATCTGCCCCGAAATCTCCTGCTGCCTGCGTCACCGTTACCTTATAGCCATGAGCCTCTAAAAGATGTCCAAGATACTTCTCGAACTGTCGGCCCTCCATCTTATCTATTTCTGCGATACCGGAACGCTTAAGGCGTTCATTACGTTTGCGAGCAATTGATATCGCTACAATTGCATACAACATCATAACCGCACCAAATGCAACACCCGCAAAAATAAAAGAATTTGTAAGCTTATAGGCACCAAAACCAGCACCCAGCATAAGTAGCAGCACAAATGCTTGTACCGGGTCCAATTCCTCTTTCTTCCTTCTACGTTTTGCCATATTTAGATCCCCTTTGTTCAACATAATATACCTTATATCGGCATATATAATAGGAATTTGTACCTAATAATGAAAAATACATAAAAGTTATCAGTCTACTCACTTTACTTAACTTTGTTTCATCACAATCAGTAGTATCGATTTTCACAATAACTAACACCATATAAAAAGGCTAACACATAGCACTACTGATATCTTCATCAGTAATACTCGTGTCAGCCCTCTCCAAATTTACAGTCGGTTACCGGTATGTATGCTATTGTTTCATCATTCATTTGATGTCATGGATCTGATCGAACCCAGCGAGGAAGAGCTCAACATCCCGTAATCAACAGTATAGCGGAGTGAAACTAATTTCAATTCGCTGGACTGTGAGACGAAAATGAATGCGGCTTTATCTCCCCGCTGCCTGGAACTCGATCATTCCTGCTTTAATATCTTTCTGTCTCTATAATGATATTTGTTTCCCTCTGTTTTACATTTTTAATATAACACAGGATACTAATACGTTTTGTCGTTTTTTGTCGAAATATTTAATCGTTCGATACTAGTATCGATTTTTATTGACATAATAATGAAAATGTGTATTAAAAAAGAGCTAACCCATTTCTGGATTCAGCCCTTTTTTAGTAAGTGTTCCACTAAAGGTAGTTTTCCTTTAGCTACGTTTGCTGTATAACCACCTTCGAAATGCGCAGTTATTGCGTAAAATGTTTTAGTAACCTCTCGAATATGCTCTACGTTCACTAGGTTGTTAACATCCAGCGCAACAAATCCCAATGGCAAAAATATTTGTTTGCATGCTTCAAGTGTCGTTATGAATGTAAAAAGGCCCTTAGTGGTATGGAATCTCGGAATGTGATAGTTTTTTTTGGGTTGGAATATATCTACAAAAAAAACTTCACCTAATTTGAATGTATCAAACTGATCTCCATCGATTTCCCCATCATAAATTCGTTGTCCTAGAATCTCAGTCATTAGATCCATATGATATCCACTCTACTTACGAAGTTCTTTTGGGATAGGTTGAGCCCCAATGAACCCTTTTCGATTTCCACTTGCGACGGAACGCTCAGCGTCTTTTTGCAGTTTTTCTGCAATTTTACGCGCTAGTTTTTGCATCATATTCAGCACCTCCGTCCCTTTGATGAATGGATACCAATACCATCTGAGCGAAAAAAACTAAAGTAACTACATCTGATTGAAAAAATATATTTGACAAAATGAGCAACAAAGGTAAGTTCCTTTCACTGCCCCTACTCCAGCAAATCAATAACGTTAAACTCAACAATATCAATATTATCATGACTGTACCACTTAAGACAATATGTGGAATTATAGATAAAAGGCAAGTTGAGACAATCACACACGTTGTTAAGGACTTAAAATGAAAGCCTCCAGTAAACTTCCTCAGAGTCCAAAAAGCCACTAGACCAATTAAAGTCTGTATAAATGATTCAGTTGCAATCCCAATAATCAATGTAACAGCGATTATAGTTGCAGAACAAATCCGATTACCCAAAGAATAGGCCATCACTTCTACAGATACGCTGCCCTCAGGATCTAACCTTTTTATGAAAAGCGCCATTCTTTGTGATATAAACTCTATCATCCTCTGATTCTCTCCTTCTAGAGAGGAAATATAGGGTGCCAAGTATCAATAATACTAGGGGGTAAGCGTACAAGGCTGCGTCGTAATGAACGGTCAAAAATAAAGATGTCGTGATTATGGCTACAGCAGCTAATGTAGATATTGCAAGCATTCCGTTCGTTCCGGTAAATAGTTTTTCCTTGCGGCTTAAATCATGCGGAGGAATGACGATAAAAGTAAATCCGTAATTAAATACTGTAATCAGCCATCCGACCGCCAACGAAGCAGCGTCTGTGAAAAATTGAATCGCAATAACCCCGTTCCCTCCTGTATTCTGAGCAACAACATCGCTAACACCTAACGCTGTCACGGCAAAATAGATCGGAAACTGAATACATACATAGGCGGCATAACCTACCGCTACCATCAAACCAGAATAAACAAGTCTAATTTTAAGTGAATACCGAAAAAACGCTGCGAAGATTAAAAATTGCCCAAATATATCTATGTATGGTGATAACCCAACCACAACCCGGACTGCATATGACCAACCGGCCACCCCAATGCAAATAAAAAGGACATTCCATTTATATGCTGCAAGTGGCTGCCTATACGATTTAATCATCAATACAACCATCGCAATTGCATCCAATATGCTAAAAAGCAAATAACTCGCTGTCTCCATTTATAGCGCCACCATCTTTTATTTTAAATTTTGGTTTTCAAATTTATTACTTTCATCATTGCATGATCGCAACTCTGTTGGCAAGACAGAATTTTAATACCTGACGGAAATACACGATCATAAAGAACCTCCACATAAAAAACAATCCATATTATGATTTTTATAACCAACTGATTGTTACGAATATCTTTCCAAAAACAGTGCAACCTTAAATAAAAAAGGGAGCGTGAAATTATTATGCATACCGTCTGGAAAGGCGCTATTAGTTTCGGGTTGGTGCACGTGCCGATCAAAATGCACTCTGCAACGGAAGACAAGGATATATCATTTCGCAGTCTCCATAAAGAGTGCGGCATGCCGATTAATTACGCTAAGACATGCCGTCATTGCAATAAGGAGATTAGTCCGGAAGAGATCGTTAAGGGATTTGAGTATGAAAAAGGTAAGTATGTAATTGTCAAAGAAGAAGAGCTTGAAGCTATCAAGCCTGATTCCGCCAAAACTATTCAGATTCTTGATTTTGTAGACTTGGCCGAAATTGACCCGGTCTATTATCAAAAAGCCTATTACCTTTCCCCTGACATGGCAGGTGCTGGCGCATATAACTTGTTGCTTGAAGCCATAAAACAAACTGGAAAAATCGGCATAGCCAAAATATCTATTCGCAGTAAAAGCAGCCTAGCAGCTGTCAGAGTAGTGGGAAATTGCTTATGTTTGGAAACGATGTTTTTTCCAGACGAGATTAGGGCCATATCCCAGGTTCCTAACATACCTGTGCAAACAACGATTAATGATAAAGAGCTCGATATGGCTAAGATGCTGGTAGAACAGCTCAGCGAACCGTTTGATCCTGCCAAATATACGGACGATTACCGTATCGCATTAACTGAATTGATTCAACAAAAAATAGCAGGACAGAGTGTTGATATTGTATCTGCACCAACAGCTGAAGGAAGGACCAATGTCATTGATCTTATGGCCGCGCTACAAGCAAGCTTGGATGCTACAAAATCCGCCGCCATGCCTCCAAGTGCTCCCTCAACTAAGAAAAAGAGAACAGCCAAAGCAAAGGGTAACGTATCATGACCATGCAGCTCCCTTCTGTCCCTATGGCTCCAATAACCTCTTCCAATATTCCCCAAGGACCCGAATGGGGTTATCAAATTAAATGGGACGGCGTGCGCACTTTGGTCCGCTTAGATGGTTTAGGGAGGGTTGAACTATTCGGACGAAGGCTGGAGCCGCGTAATCATACTTTCCCGGAAATAGTGGCATTATTAGAGCCGATCCGCGTTGGCCCTTGTATCTTGGATGGAGAAATCGCCTATTTCGATGGAGTGCGTCCAAATTTTCAAAGGGCCAAGTTAGGGGTGCGAAAACGCACCCCCGATGATGGCCTTATATTTGTAATGTTTGATATGATCAATTCGAATGGCGAGGACATTCGCAAACTCCCTTATAAAGAACGTTTTGAGAAACTGAAAGCCTCATTTCCAGAGAAAACGCCTCGACTCTTTGTAACCGATTTGCATTCCGATGGACAAGCACTTTGGAATTGGCTCAATGAACGTGAATGGGAAGGAATTATCTCGAAAAGATTAGATAGCCCTTACATGGAGGGAAAAAAACATCAATATTGGTTTAAAAAACGCAAAGAAGTACGGATAGTCGCTGACGTCGTCGGCTTAAAACTGCGGGATGGACTTGTTTCAAGCCTTGTCCTGCGATATGAAAATCGTTACATCGGGCACGTTTCGGGCTTGGATCAAGCATCCAAGCAAGTACTTCATCAGTTTATGGTAGATCATCCTGGTGAGTGCCCTTTTAAAGAGCTAACTCCTGGCATGGTAAAATCTGATGTTGTGTGGCTTTCAGTCCCCTTCCCAGCTCGTGTTACAGCTCTGGAATTTACTGATTCCGGACTACTTCGCCAGCCTAAACTACTCGGATTTGGGGACAAATAATAATCAAATATTAGAAGGGTACTTAAGCAAATAGCTCAAGTACCCTCTATTATGACTCATATTATTCACTCGACTCAATAATCCATTAATCTATAATTAGCTTAGATATTACATTTGGAGTTACCACATTCACCATTACAGGTGGCACGATCTTTTTTTAAATAAGGGATGCCCTTATCAATAATTCTAAATGTTCTTCATTTAAATTAAAGCTTATGCTCATTTCATATTCCTTCATTAATATTCTCTCCTGTGTGTAGTTTCATCAAGAATCTTCTATATATAAAGTAACGACTAGTAGAATCTCCTTAAAACTATATTTATAATTTGATCCATAGGCAAACGAAAGGAGACGAATCCTGTGGCATCCCTTGAATTGGGGGATAGCCGGCTGCCCGAACACTTAAAGCGCATGAAGATGACACAAGCCGAATTTGCACGGGCACTGGAAGTGGATCGTCAGTTTATCCAACAGATACTCAAGAAAGAAAGACGATTCTCTTTTATCCATCCCCCCCTTTCGCTAACCCTCCATCTAGCAAGAAAGCCGACACAAAGTACGCTTCTTATCAGCGTCATTGTGTCGGCCCGGTCCGGCTTCTTACCATAAAGTCACCAACTTTTTTATTTAGTGCTTTTTGAGATTTTACTCTTGTCTATATCATCAGACAGCACGAGTTGTCGCAAATTTTTATTAAACACCATTGTGGTGATCTGATACCTGAATGCCCATCCCTCTACAGTCGTCTTCATTGCCGTAATTTGCAGACCTTCATGTAACGTATTGAGAAAAGGATTAAAGTCCCCTGTCATTACATTCACAATCCTTTTTAAATATTTGTCCATTCGATTTTCAGACTTTGTAAAGTCTAATAAATCATATTCCAAATTCGTGAAATCCTGTTCAAAGACAAGGACTGCTGAATCTGTATCAAGCCGAAAAGTTGTTCGTATTGCTCCTCTACCAGACCATTTCTTTTTGAACTCAGCAAACTTTAATGCGGCGTTTTTTTCAAATTCTGCTATCTCCATGACCTGCATCCCCCTGATGTAATAGGCTTATACCTGTATTATCAGGGACTTACTGGAAGAAGTAAATATAAATTGGCGATCGTGAATTATGTCGCACTATGTCGAATGAGTCTTGACAAATTAAGAACGTTAATTTACCGCACAAAAATAGCCCTTTTCCTGTAGGAAGGGCTACATTAGTTGAATTTCCGGATTGTACTTCAGCATAAATTCGACAAAATCTTTGACTCTATGGTATGCTACGCCGCATTTTTTAGATTGTTTATTAACAATCCTTTCAAAGTAAGCATCTCCTGTTTTAGGATTCAGCAATATTACCTTATCTTGATTAATCATTTCTGAACGATCGAGCACAAGGAAATTGTACCCGCTGCTGTTAAGCGCCGTTTCCCAGTATACAAGAGTACCCATAGTATAGTAAACATCCGTCAGAGTGTGTATGATTATGCGCTTCTTTTCCGATAAGGATTTAATAATTATAATGTCCTGTACCTTAACAGAAACTAGACCTAATGTGCCTAACTCGTCCTTGGAGACGGTCAACGTATCGATCGTGTATAAGTGCATGGATGTTCACCACTATTTCAACAATTCTTCTGGGGTTTCTGGCTGATTGACATAGAGGAAGCTTGCTGTTCTTACTGAAAAAACAGCCGCGCCGTCCAATAATGAAGCCAATTTATATACTAGATTTTTTAGCATGGGTACTCACCACCTTTGCCAGAATTAAAGTCAAACACTGCACAAGCAGAGTTAATGCAATTATAGACGATTCTATCAATAGATTGCTACATACAATTAAGGCAGATAAAAGCTTAAGTAGTGGGTAATAACGCTTTGGAATACGAGACTGTTTTTCTATGTCTGTTGGTGAAAACATCAATACAATCAATAGATTTAAGAGATTGATTATCACCAACATTTTTCCCGGAAAGTTAGGCGTGAAAGACAATGCCGTCGCCACTCCTACGGATACTATGACACACATAGTGCCCGATTTTAGGTGTACGCCTCCGGATACCTGCCTAAGTATCGCAAATGATATCAACGCTGCTACAACGCCGCTTGTCCGCCCAGTGAAAAATGATATGAGCAGCGCACCTGTAATTATAAATAAAGCGTTTAAGATAAACGACAAAGCGTATTGCAAGCGAGCTTCCGATGCTGGATGCTCCGGAACGACTGATTTAATGCTTATTGCTAGTCTTCTCGAAATAGTTTCCACCATGGGGCTTAACCTCCTTGAGGTACGAATATACAAAGAAAAATAATGCTGCTAGGAAATAGTAAATAATATTTAACAACTCGCTCCGCTGGTGGAGTATAAAACCGAATCCGAGCAAGATCACAATGATAAAACCTCCGACCACTCTCTGTTCATGAGGAAAACGCATCTTTTCTGAGATGCTCTCCATAAAGCCAATTCGCATACGGTTTAGTCCCCAGGCAATAGAAAGGTTAACCCCGGCTGTGATGACCTGTAGCAAGTACCCTATATATGGATGCACTTTAATCTCTGCTAATGAGAAAAAAGGTATGGTATTAACAATAGCACCTTGGATAGAGGCGAAAATAAAATACCCCAAACCAGTAATAATTAATGCTGCAAAAAAAGGTATCTTGATAACGACCGATAGAAATATTACGAACACAAAAATATTGATAACTGGCACGATACTTTCGAGCGAAAGTTCTTCCCTCAAAAAAAAGCTTTGCAAACTCATTAACGTTACAACAAGTAGTGCTGGATAAAAGCTTGCTGCATCGTATCGGTAAATCTTGAGCATTAAGTAAAGAATGCCGAAACCCTCAACAATGGAGAAAAGCATAAATAAAATGAATTCCAACAAATTTTATCGCCTCCCTTTACGGCCCTAGTATCTTCTATGGTGTGAGTGGCTTGGGTACGTCTACTACCGCTATATCTTTTAAACTCATCATTACATGGGGACATGCTGAATGCAATACGGATTTTCATGATAAATGAATTTCTTTCTAGTAAATGATATATCATTTCGCAGCTTACACAAGGATTGTGGTATGCCGATAAATTACTCAAAACATGCCGACATTGTAATAAAGAGATTGGCCCTAACGAAATCTTGAAGGGTTTTGAATACGAAGCTGGGAAATTTGTAATTGTCAAAGAGGAAGACTTGAAGCAATCAAGCCGGACTCTGCTAAGACGATTCAGATTTTGGAATGCGACAAAGCATTCTACGCCTCCTAAGTCGCCCGCAACAAAGAAAAAACGGGCAGCCAAGGCTAAAGGACTGCATCATGATGCAACTTCCCGACGTGACCATGGCCCCTATCACATCGCCTGACATCCCTACAGGACCGAAATGACCGCTTCCCAGAGATAGTTGATTTACTCAGGCCATTGCGAATTGGCGCTTGCGTGCTGGACGGTGAAATTATGTATTTTGACGGGACTCGCCCAAACTTTCAGCGCGTCTTAATTGGTGTAAATCGCAAGAAATTTGACGACTCCCTTATGTTCGTAATGTTCGACATGCTTTACGACAAAGGAGAGGATATCCGCTCCTTACCCTTTAAGGAGCGCTTTGCCCGACTTAAGGAAAAATTTCCTGAGCGAAATCCCCGTGTTTTTGTGACCGATCTGGTTTATGACGGTCCGGCACTTTGAGACTGGGTAAAGGAACGTGAATGGGAAGGAATAATTTCAAAGCGACTAGATAGTCCTTATGTTGAAGCAAAGCAGCATACACACTGGTATAAAAAACGCAAAGAGGTCCGTATTGTCGCGGACGTGGTAGGTATCAAGCTTAAGGTTGGTTACGTTTCCAGCTTGGTGCTGCGGTCAGGCTCTCCGTTTCTTCTTCAGCCCAGCGTTCAAAGCGTGCATGAGGTGGATTATCCTTAATCGCTTGAAAGCTATGTTTTGCTTTTCTTCAGCACTTCCCTGAGGCTGGGTACTGAAGGTATAAAAAAAAGACCCAAATGTGATTTGGGTTGACGAAGGAAGGTTGAGTTGTCTTAATATTAAATTATGTAATCATAAATGAAAGAGTGTTGGATTTTGTGGTATAAAACTACCCTACCATAAGCCCGAATTTAAGGAAATAGTTTCTAGTCTATCCAATTGAAGGTCATTAGTCCATACCTAAAAAAACGACTCACGTACACTGAACCATCTTTATATGGAGGTGTAGTTATTGAGTTGTCCTGATATAAAAAAACGGTGTAAAAAGAAAACCATAGTGGTGTGCCATCCAAAAGAGAAAAAAATGAAACGACGTCAGCGAGTAATTAAAAAGATTGTTTGTAAAAATTGTCCACCGCCTGAAGGACAGCAATTACTTCAAGGACTTGCGGCTGCAATTGCAGAAGTTGGGCCTCAAGGACTTGCAGGAGCACTCGGACCCCAAGGTTTAGCAGGGCTTGTAGGAGCAATTGGCGCACTTGGACCCGAAGGACTTGCAGGAGCACTTGGACCCCAAGGAGCAGCAGGGATTGTAGGAGCGATTGGCGCACTTGGACCTCAAGGACTTGCAGGAGCACTTGGAACCCAAGGAGCAGCAGGGATTGTAGGAGCGATTGGCGCACTTGGACCTCAAGGACTTGCAGGAGCACTTGGACCCCAAGGACTGGCAGGACTGGCAGGAGCGATTGGCGCAGCTGGACTGGCAGGACCAGCAGGTCCTGCAGGAGCAGTGGGTCCAGCAGGTCCAGCTGGAGCAACGGGAGCAGTGGGTCCAGCTGGACCTTCTGGTGGCGTATTAGGCTTTGCAGATTTTTTTGCCTTGATGCCTCCTAATAATGCAGCAACTGTTGCTCCCAACACGGATGTAAGTTTTCCGCAAGATGGTCCAGTTAGTGGGACTGCAATTACCCGTATAAATGCGAGCTCATTTAACTTGTCTGCAATTGGCACATATCAGGTTTTGTTTCAGGTAAATGTAAACGAAGCGGGTCAACTGATTTTAACACTAAATGGCGCTGATCTGGCCTATACGGTGGTCGGGCGTGCAACAGGAACTTCTCAAATAGTAGGAATGGCACTTGTGCAAACAACGGTCATTAATTCAATACTCACAGTTCGAAATCCTGCTGGCAATTCCACGGCACTCACGATCACTCCATTAGCTGGAGGAACAAGGCCAGATTCCGCACACCTTGTTATTATGCAGATCGCATAGAGGGGGAAATACAATTTTTTTTCAATAAAATTCCAAATGTCAAATTGAGGCCGCCCTCAATACTTCTGCAGTACAATTATTGGTACGGGGACGTTGTGCTCCTAGCTATATAAAGGCAGTTGGAAAAGTTTAATGTGTAGATGATTATACTAATGGGCAGTAGAGATTGTGGTATAACACTACTCAACCATAAAGCCCAATATACTAAAAATAGTTTATAGTCTAGCCAATAGTCGGCTATTAGTCCCTGCCTGAAATAAACGACTCATATACACTTATTAGGGAGGTGCCGTTGTTGAGTTGTCCGGTTAGAAAAAAACGGTGTAAAAAGAAAACAGTAATTGTGTGCCATCCAAAAGAAAAAAAAAAGAAACGTCGTCTTCAAGTTATTAAAAAAAAAATTATAAAAAAAGCAGTACGGGTGTGTCCCCCGCTAGAAGGACAGCAATTACTTCAAGGACTGGCAGGAGCAATTGCAGAAGCCGGACCTGAAGGACTTGTAGGAGCACTTGGACCCCAAGGACTGGCAGGACTGGCAGGAGCAATTGGGGCAATTGGACCCCAAGGAATTGCGGGCGCACTTGGCCCCCAAGGAGTAGCAGAATTACTTGTAGGTGCAATTGGCGCACTTGGACCTCAAGGACTGGCAGGAGCACTTGGACCTCAAGGACTGGCAGGACTTGCGGGAGTAATTGGCGCTGCTGGACTAGCAGGACCAAAGGGTGAAACGGGTCAAATAGGACCTACAGGACCTACAGGGCCTACAGGACCTACAGGACTTACAGGGCCTCAAGGAGAAGAAGGACCAGCAGGACCAGCAGGATCGCAATCAATCAATCGCATTTATGTAGCCAATTTCAACAGTAACGATGTCTCTGTGATTGATGGCGCAACCAATGCTGTGATCGCTACCATTCCAGTTGGGGTTAATCCAGCGGGAGTTGATGTCGATCGATTAACGGGACGTATTTATGTAGCAAACAGAGCCAGCGACAACGTATCCGTTATTGATGGAGAAAGTAACACTGTGATTGCTACTATACCAGCTGGGGATGAAGCAGGAGATGTAGGGGTCAATATAGCTACTAATGCTATTTATACGGCAAATTTTAATTCATTGGACTTAACTGAAGATGTTACGGTAATTAGCGGATTGACCAATACGGTTATAGATACCATTATTATTCCGGGTCTCAATTTATTAACGGGGATAGGTGCCAATCCATCAACTAATCTGATTTATGCAGCTAATTTTAATTCGGATACCGTTTCTGTAATTGATGGAGAAACCAATACTGTGATTACTACTATTCCAGTGCAAGTTAATCCATTCAGAATTGGGGTCAATCCAGATACTAACCGTATTTATGTTTCAAATTTCACCAGTAACACTGTCTCTGTAATTAATGGATTAACCAATACAGTGATTGCTACTGTTCCGGTTGGGACTACTCCAGCCGAAGTAGGCGTTAATACGTTTACGAATGCCATCTACGTAGCAAATCGAGATACTAATAATGTTTCTGTGATTGATGGACTAACCAATACAGTGATTGCTACTATTCCGGTCGGAACTAATCCAAATGGAGTAGGGGTCAATCCATTAACCAATCGTATTTATGTGTCAAATCAGGATGATAATACCGTTTCAGTGATTGATGGAGACACTAATACAGTGATTGCTACCGTTCCGGTTGGAGCTCGCCCATTCGCAATTGGGGTATATACGTAGAGCCCATTTGAGAACGGATAATGTAGGCATTCAAACTTGGTCATGATCTTACACGGAGAGGTGATTCATATGATAGAAGTTCAAAAGACAGAAGAGTTAATTGAACAGTTGTCAAACATGAACAAAGAGAATTCTTTATGCCAAGTCTTACTTCCCGGTAAAGGGACATTCAAGATTGTACTGCAAGAGGAAGATGAACGTTCCTCCACTTCATCAGAAATTCAATCAATGACGAATGAAACGGAGAATAAAGGGCGAGTCATGTCGGTATCTGAATTAAGAAGGAATCCATTCCTCTAAGGAATCGAATTTTAATAACTGGAATTTATAAATTGCGGAACCCCATCACCGTGGACACGTGAGGTTTGCGAAGCTAACGGAGTCTTTAGTTTGTTGACAACAGCGGCAGGTTAAGACTTTACTTTTCAAGTCTTAGCCCGCTGTTTTTTTGATTTATGGTCAATGCTTTGGAATGCTTCTTCTAAAGAATACGAACAACGGCAGCACCTATTAAGATGACTAAACATACAGCAGTGTATCGTTTCCACGGGCGATTCGATCCATGTACAGAGTTCCCCACTCGAAAAATCCGATTTCATCTTCATCTGTTGAATTTAATCAGTTGTCGGAGCAAATTGTAATAGCCCACCATCGTCAAAGGCGATTACTATTTAGAGTTAAGTGTTATCTCATCTATTAATGAATCATGAACATTTCTGACATTTCCGACATGCCTGGAAACAGGGTATTTCATCATTAACTCAGCTGGATAAGGATTAAGGAAGCTTAAAACATCTTCAGTTGCTTCTATATCTTGATCGATCCAATTGTGAGCAGCTGAACCAGTTAATATTACTGGCATGCGGTTATGGACATCGGCAACCAGTTGATTTGGTGTAGTCGTAATAATTGTGCAGCTCTGCACTACTTCACCATCTGGATTTTGCCAAGTATCATATAGGCCTGCAAAAGCGAATACTCCTTTTGAAGTCAATTGAAAGCGAAATGGTTGTTTACCTCCCTCTTCTTGACGCCACTCGTAAAATCCATCACTAGGTATCAAAATTCTGTTGCGTTTCAATAAGTGCCGAAAAGCAGGCTTCTTTTCTATGCCTTCTGAACGGGCATTTATTGTTTTATATGCCATCTTAGCGTCTTTGCTCCAGAACGGTATAAGCCCCCATTTAAATCCTTCCATAATACGCTGACCATCTTTATTAAATATTCCCGGAACCAATTGTGTTGGAGCTACATTGTAACGCTTCAAATATTTATAATTCGTTTTCCCCACTGAAAAAACTTCAACTACCTCTTCGATATTGGAAGTTATCGTATAGCGTCCGCACATCGTTCATCCCTCCTCCACTCAGGATTTCCTTTCATGATGAACTTAATCATTTTATTTTTCAATAGGTATCACTTCAATTTGATCCGCAACGAATTCATTTTTGGCGCTGTCGAATTTATATGTAATATTGAAATCACACACATATGTGGTAGATATACCAACAGATCCCGAGAGGTTCAATTTTATTTTTTGATTCTCCAATGTATAAATAAATACACCGCCAAAAGCCAGATCCTCTTGCTTATAATCTGGTGCTGGATCAAAATCATAGTTGAATTTATATTCTTTCCCTTGTGTTTTAACTGTAATGCCTAATGTACCATCACCATTTTTTACAACATGCGAATCAATTTGGTCGGCGACAATGTCCTCATAATTCTGGACTTTAATTTCGGAGAAGTCCTCGGCATTAACTACATGAATATCATAGTTATTTAATCCTGTCCCTTTTCCAGTCTGAATAATAATTACGGCTTCTTCCTTCCCGTCACCCGTAAGATCCGTATAGGTTACCTGCGGGTTTGTTCCCGTATCACCGGGGAATTTCCAATCAAAGTCTTTTTCATTACCGTTAATATCTAGTTTTATCCCATCGGTCGTTGCATAAAGTTTTACTTTTTCATCAGTATTTTGTTCCGGCTGTGTGGTTACTTGTTTACTTGTAGACTCGCCCGTCTCCTGAGTAACCGTCGCAGACTCTGATCCACATCCTGTAAGCAAAACGGCACCCAATAACATCACTACACCTAGCTCTTTTTTCAATCCTACTCTCCCCTTTCAACTACCTATAAAAATTATATCTGAGCAAAAGAACGGATGAATGACAAAAAATTAACAAATTCAGTAAGTTTGAAGATATAGAACCCCTCCGGGCTCTTCCATTCCATACTTCCCTCCTATTCCACATATCGCCAAGATGCGAATTTTGCAGTAGAATGATGTCATATATTCCAAGGGGGAAAATGGATATGAGAGAGAAAAAGTCGATTCATAAGAAATGGTGGTTCTGGGCGATTGTCGTCATTATTGTAGCCGGTGCTGTTAATGGTGGTAGAGGAAATGAAGCTACGACCACGGAAGCTGCAGCAAGCGTTGAGCCTGCCCCAACAACTGCGCCAGAACCAACATATAAAGAAGCAAAGCTGCCTGAATTTAAAATTACTGAAGAGCGTTTGGATAAATCAGGCATATGGTACGTGACAATGAGTACGTCGAGCAAAGATGAACGAGAGTTACAAAAGCTTGTCCGAAACACCGCTATTCTTGCTGCTGCAAAGTCACAGGTTGTTGAATCTGTATTTGTATATGTGGATGCACCAGGTAGTGAACCAACCCGCATAGCTACTGGAAAGATGGCTTTTACCAGCAAAGGCGAAGTACAGATGGCTCTGAAAAAGGGTGAAGTTGAGTTTAAGTTGATCGAAACCGCTCCCAGCAAATCGGGTTCAAAAGAACCGACAGCGGAAGATTGGCAAGCTAGTTTTAAAAAAACCTTACTGAATGAAGCTTTTAGCTATATTGAATTGACTGAACAAGAAACTATATCGTCTGAAAGACTGGAATCGGCTGTTGGAGTATTGAAAATGTATAGCAAAAAATTGACAGGAGAAGACAAACAGAAATACGTGGAATTAGCGAAGCTTGTTGAGCAAGATAAACTGGATGATGTGAAGGCAGCGTATAAAGCGCTAGGAGGAGAATAACGCATGGGGTCTCTATTATCATCCCGTTTACGATCTCCCTATTGCTCTCTGGATGCGCAATTACAACGGCATGCACATCGCTACAATAGCTTCCAGCGCCGCTGATGCAACTACAGAGTCTACTCCTACAGCGAACAGCGAGCCATAGTCAACGAAGAAAACTATCATTGTAATTTTAAGGGGAAGAAACATATGGATGTATGGTTTGAAAGATGGAAAAACAAAATAGTATCTAATGTATATTTTAAAATTTTCATTGTAATAACAAGCTCTATTGGAGTTATCTTAATGCTTAGCGAAGGTTATCAATTAATAAGTAAAGCATTTGAACCAAGCAAAGAAGCTCTAGTAAATAATCTACTTGGTGTAAACAAAAACTACCAACTTTTTTCAGATGCATTAGGCAGCTCAGATTACAAAGAAATAATAACTTACCACGAAGCAGAAATAAATAAAGAATCAAAAATAAGTATTTATCATCATGACTTAGATAAGTCTATTGTTAGTTTGATTACAGATGAGAACAATATAGTTATCGGATATACTATCGTATTGAAAAACAAAAACAATAAGATTAAGCTTCCACCTATTATGAGAGAAATCAGTGGACTAAGTTACTTAAATGACACTACTAGCATAAATAATTATATGCCACAGCCATATGATATTAATCTATTTTTAACGCTTCAAGATACGGTTTATACAGAATTACATGGTACTGGAAGTTATGCAGACTATAACTATTATTTATTAGGATTTTCTCAAGTCGGTTACATACCAAAGATTGAGAGTCTGTAAAATATTCTGTGTAAACTCTCAAACCCTATTACAATAGAAGAAAGGCTGGTTTGAGAGGATGGCACCGATGGCGAGATTCAATAAGGAACAAGTGAAGGCATTT
>NZ_LMLV01000032.1:0-429332 GCF_001422685.1 Paenibacillus sp. Leaf72
GGTGGAAGCGCAGCAATGCGTGCAGCTGACGAATACTAATCGGTCGAGGGCTTATCCTAATAACACGCTAAAGTTTCAGACTTTGTCTTTCGCATCCAGTTTTCAGGGTAGCAATACCTTGTAAGTAACGTTTTATATTCCCTGATAGCTCAGTTGGTAGAGCACTCGACTGTTAATCGAGTTGTCACAGGTTCGAGTCCTGTTCGGGGAGCCATTATAGAGAGGTGTCCGAGTGGTCGAAGGAGCACGATTGGAAATCGTGTAGGCTCTAACCGGGTCTCGAGGGTTCGAATCCCTTCCTCTCTGCCATATTTACTTAAAGTATGTTGGTAGAATTTTAACATGGCCCGTTGGTCAAGTGGTTAAGACACCTCCCTTTCACGGAGGTAACAGGGGTTCGAGTCCCCTACGGGTCACCAAAAAAACTTTTAAAAAACACTTGCAAAATGCTCGAAAAAGTGGTAAGATATAAAAGTCGCTTAATCAACACGGAGGCTTAGCTCAGCTGGGAGAGCATCTGCCTTACAAGCAGAGGGTCGGGGGTTCGATCCCCTCAGCCTCCACCATATTGCTTTTACGATGACGCGGGGTGGAGCAGCCCGGTAGCTCGTCGGGCTCATAACCCGAAGGCCGCAGGTTCAAATCCTGCCCCCGCAACCAAACTTTACCTTCGGAATGATCCGAGAATATGATGTGGAGCTGTGGTGTAGAGGCCTAACATGCCTGCCTGTCACGCAGGAGACCGCGAGTTCGAATCTCGTCAGCTCCGCCATTTAAAACATCTGGCTCGGTAGCTCAGTCGGTAGAGCAGAGGACTGAAAATCCTCGTGTCGGCGGTTCGATTCCGTCCCGAGCCACCATTAAGATGATTGGTAAACAAAAGTTTGTACCATGCCGTTGTAGCTCAATTGGTAGAGCAACTGACTTGTAATCAGTAGGTTGGGGGTTCAAGTCCTCTCGACGGCACCATTCATGGAGGATTAGCGAAGTGGCTAAACGCGGCAGACTGTAAATCTGTTCCTTCGGGTTCGGTGGTTCGAATCCATCATCCTCCACCAGTTTACCTTAGGGGCATAGTTTAAGGGTAGAACAACGGTCTCCAAAACCGTTGGTGTGGGTTCAATTCCTGCTGCCCCTGCCAATCAAAACTGAACAATATAATATGGCGGTCGTGGCGAAGTGGTTAACGCATCGGTTTGTGGATCCGACATTCGGGGGTTCAATTCCCCTCGTCCGCCCCATTATTGTTCAAACTAAAAAATACTTAATTGTTGGGGATTAGCCAAGCGGTAAGGCAACGGACTTTGACTCCGTCATTCTCAGGTTCGATCCCTGAATCCCCAGCCATTCTTTTGCGGACGTGGCTCAGTGGTAGAGCATCGCCTTGCCAAGGCGAGGGTCGCGAGTTCGAATCTCGTCGTCCGCTCCATCTTTATGGCGCCATAGCCAAGTGGTAAGGCAGAGCTCTGCAAAAGCTCTACCCCCAGTTCGAGTCTGGGTGGCGCCTCCACAATTTCATAGTGTGTGCCCTTAGCTCAGCTGGATAGAGCGTTTGACTACGAATCAAAAGGCCAGGAGTTCGAATCTCTTAGGGCACGCCATTATTCTTTAAAACGCCGGCGTGGCGGAATGGCAGACGCGCGCGACTCAAAATCGTGAGGGAAACCGTGGAGGTTCGAGTCCTCTCGCCGGCATATAAGAACCGAAGGTTTTACGGTGATTTAAACGCTGATTGCGCGCATGTGCAGTCGGCGTTTTTGCGTTTAGTAATGCGCGATAATAAAGCGCGGTGATATGACGCAACGCACACGACTTTAATCGTATTTATCGTATACTCCAGCGTATCCCTCGACGAATATCGCGACGGAGGAATTACGAAATGGCTAGACGAAAGAACGCGCTAGATCAAACGGACTTACTACCGAATCATGCGCCTATATACGCGGTGGACGACTGGGACAGCGCCGTCGATTTATTTTTACGCGACGGGAAGATACGCAATATCAGTAAGCATACAATCGGGTTTTACCGCCAGGAACTCGGCAAGTTTAAACGGATACTCGACGAACAAAAAATGTCTACCGATCCGAATAAGGTTACGGAGGAGGTAATTAAGACAAACGTTATCCTGTACCTTCTTGACGAAGAGCAGAAAGCGACGTCGATTAACTGTGTGCTGAGAGCTATTCGGACCCTTTTTAATTTCCTTGTGAAAGAAAGCTATCTGCTACGTTCGCCGATGGCCCGCGTAAAGTTGCTGAATCAAAAGAATACAATTATTAAGACGTTTTCAATCGAACAAATACACCGTCTCTTTGCGCAGCCAGACCAGAAGACCTTCGTCGGTGTACGCGACCTTACGGTGATGATGTTGTTTTTGGAGACGGGGATACGCTTAAGGGAATTAGAGGACTTAGTGTTGAGTGATATCCGCTGGAAAGACGGCACCATACTAGTAAACGGTAAAAATAACAAGTAGCGGCTTGTACCTATTCAAGCGCTGATGAAGAAACAACTTTCGAAGTACGTAGCGCTACGAGGCCAACTTGAGCATGATTCACTCTTTGTTACAATAGACAACACTCCGGTAACAAGGCGGCAGGTGCAGGAACAAGTCGCATTCTACGGACGCAGATCGGGCCTTACAGACGTTCGATGTAGCCCACACACAATTCCGTCACACTTTTGCGAAGATGAGCGTACAGAACGGAGCAGACGTGTTTGCGCTTCAAGCTGTGTTGGGACATGCTACCCTTGATCAAGTACGTACCTATGTTAATTTATTCAGCCGTGAGGTGCATGATAAACACCGTAAATTCAGTCCGATCGAGAAAATGTTTTAATTGGAAAAGCTACGTCCTTCTTCGATAATATACGTATTACCTAAAAAGGAAATCGCAGGGGGACTATTATGCTTGGAGCGTTATTTTTCGCATCAATTATTGTAGGTGTTATTTTTGCAGTCGCATTCATCTTTCCATACCGAAATACACGCGCTGGCAAAAAGGGTTTATCGTATTTGTTTGTATGTTTGTATTTGTGATATCTTACGGAAATTTAAACGAAGGTAGTAAGCCGGAGGTTGTTTCTAAATCAACCGCACCGGTCTACCAGCAACGGCATACGCCCGAAAGTCCCAGCCCTAGCTCGCAGTCTATAATGTTCGCGTCACCGAGTGAAGCGACCGCATCTAGCACGCCAGCTCCTACGCCTAAGCTGCCGAGTGTCGGCGAAAAAGCAACGGTAGGTAAATTCGACGTAACGGTTAGCGGTCTGAAGACGGCGTCTGAATTTGGCGGAGAATCAACGGAGGATCAGTTCGTTATTATAACTGTATAAATTACTAACAACGACAGCGACCCGCGCGACATTAGCGCAAGTATGTTCCAACTATCGGATGCTGACGGTAAGACCTACGGGACGTATGACGGCGTCTTCTACATACGTAAAGGCGAAACGGAAGACCTCGTATACGAAACGGTAAATCCAGGCCTCACACGTAAGCGCGCGGTAGTGTTTGAAACTCCGAAAGACGTAAGTGGTCTGCGCCTCTCTATTGCGGACGGGGTAGCGCTCAAAGCAACGACAACGATCGACTATTCGCTCCAATAACAAATACAAAACAGCGGTCATTCCTTACGGGGAGTGGCCGCTTATTTTTTTTTATTTTACGGAAAGTGTGCGAAAGTGAATCGGCGAACGACTACGTAGGTATAAGACGAAATAACGAAGGAGGTAGCTGCGGTATGCCTAATACGCAGAAAGAGGCGCTATTCCAGTTAATCGATGAAATGATCGACGCGGATATAGACGTTACGAAAATTCGGCAGCATTATACGGAGTTGAAATACGATGCTATCCGGAAAAGGTTCGTACGTACATTCGGAAGCTATCGACAAGGGCTTGTTGAATATGGAATTTACGCTCCTAACGGCGTTCCTACGGAATTAGAGTTAGCGCGATGCTATGAAATTACGGATAACTACAACGTCGTAACAAATAAACATCAGGCGGCGTTTATACGCGATTTGTACGCTTTATCTGAAACGGAATTCGCCCGAATTAGTAGATCGGTTGTAGATGCACTATGGACTGATGCAATTGATGAGATGTATCGCGATCGCTTTCCGTTCGATGGAATTTCCGCTGAAGGATTAGCGCAGCAATTCCCGCATTTACGTTACCACATTATAAGGAAGTACGGAACATTCAAGCAGCTATTATCCGCGTACAAAACGCCGTACGACCGATTCGTTAGCCGGGGACATAGCGGTAAAGCTGCACGAATGGGACTCAACTTCGAGCGGAAGCTATTCGCAGTCCTGGTAGCTATATATGGACGCGAAGCCGTAAACGAAGACTTTCTCCTTAACGGATGCTTGCCGGACTTCGTAGTTAACGGACGAGTATGGGTTGATGCGAAGCTAAGTCGCGAAACAATACGTGACAAGCGTTGCAATACGATCGAGAAATATCGCACACATACGGACTCGCTGCGCATTTATTACGCGAGGGGATCGTTAGAACCGCTTAATGTCTCCGGAGTTCCCGTTCGCCACGTATCTGTACTCTACCCGCTACTTAAACGTGCAGGCAGACGTGACTTAATCGACGGTATGGAGGCGTTCGTAGAGCGCGCACAAGTGGAGTCACTCTATTGGCGCGCCTCATAATCGTTTGCACTATTTGTATACTACGTAATTCCCAGTTCTGACCTTTCGCCTTCCATCACCGCCAAAATCACGCCATATACTTTTCACCGTAGTTTTACCGTGGACTTAGCCGTCCTAACTACGCGAGGCTCCGCTAACACCAATGGACGCTCCGGACGCCTAAATCGCCGTGAAAACACGGTGAAAATGTAGGTGCGCAATTAGCGGCGACAGGACGGTGAGGAATCGGAGGGCGCGGCGGACCATTTGCGGCTCTTATCTCTTATGTTTTAAGCCCACGCGTCCTTCTATATGTTATATCATCCCGTATTCGGATGTCTTTTTATCCGGATGCGGAACGAACTTAATAGGCTTTGTTGTTGCCAGTGTGGAGTACAGGCACTCTCTTGAAGCGAAATTTCCAGCCCAAATTCAGGACGCAAAGACGGCTATCCGATATCTGAAAGCAAATCATGAAAAATATAAGGTTGATATTGAAAGAGTTGCTGTATGGGGAGATTCTTCAGGAGGACTTCTGGCCTCTATGGTTGGTATCAGTGAAGGTGTAAAGGAATTTGAAACGGATTTTTATCAAGACCAGACCAGTGAGGTAAAGGCTGTGGTCAACTTTTATGGTGCTTCTGATATGTTGCAGATGAGCAAGTATCCCAGCAATACAGACCATGACGCGCCGGAATCGCCTGCATCTACACTTATCGGCGCTCCAATCCAGGAAAATAAGGAAAAAGCTCGATTGACTAATCCTATCATTTATATTTCTAAGGATAAGATGTTACCTCCATTTTTGATTATGCATGGCGACAAGGACGATACGGTCCCCTTTAACCAAAGTGTTTTGATCTATGAGGCGTTAAAGGAAACACAACATGACGTAACTTTTTATAAAGTAAAGGGCGCCGGACACGGTAGAGGTTTTTAGACAAAAGAAATCCTGGATATTGTTTATAACTTTTTAAGAGCTCACATATAATATCTCTCATACCCCGAAACTGAATCATGACCTAGTACATGCATGGCCATTCATAGTATCAGTTGCCCATGGCAAGGCAGTTAGCTTGGCTTCATGGGGAGCTGGTATTGATTTGACGATTTATTATTTTAATGGTAATCTGTAGACACAAAAAACCAAAAAACTCGTCTGCAAATAGTTTCACTATAAGTGGCAAAAGCAATTGGGCCTGTGCGGCAGGTTGCCTATTTTTTTGTATAGTTTTTTGGTTTTTTGTGTATTTTATAACCTATAAAAGCAAAGGAGCTGTTTGAAGATGAAAGATACAATAAGCAAAGCTATGTCACTGGCAATGGGGATCGCTGTTACCGGCAAGGAGCAGGTGGAAAAAACGATTGATGAATTGGTGCAGAAAGGACAGGTTAGTAAAGAAGAATCCAAAACCTTAACCCATACACTTGTTCAAAAAGGAGAAGAGCTGCGTGAGCAAATTGAAGCCATGGCGCAGGAACGAGTAAGAGCTATTTTAAGTGAAGGGAAAATAGCTACCCGCGAGGATATCGAGCGAATTGAAAAACGGTTGGATGCACTTGAGCAGAAAGAGCAAAGCGCGGATTGACAGGAGGCTACACGATTGCAACATGGAAAAAGGATTAGGCAGTTACAGCGTTATCGGACAATTGTTACTGCGATAGCACGAAACGGGCTGGGATACGTATCAGATGGTATCGGAGCCAGGGATAGATTGAGGTTTATACGCAAACCGGAGCAGGAAGAGATACAAACTAGAAGTGTTGGCGAACGCATTCGGACATTGCTGGAGGAATTAGGTCCAACCTTTGTTAAGCTGGGGCAAATTGCAAGCACGCGGCCAGATTTAATTCCGGCAAATATTTTGGTTGAATTGGAACGTTTGCAGGACCATGTGTCTGCATTTCCATATGAGGAAGTAACCCAAATTATTGAAGCGGAGCTTGGTGATACGATTGAAAATTTGTTTCTGAACTTTTCCATTACACCGATTGCAGCGGCCTCTATTGGCCAAGTTCATCGCGCTACGCTGCGGGATGGAGCAGAGGTTGTCGTTAAGGTTCAGCGTCCAGGCATTCAAAAGCTGGTTGAAACAGATTTGAATATATTAGCGGATGTGGCTAAATTGGGTGAAGGTGCTTTTGAATTTGCCCAGCACTATCGATTAATTGAGATTGTTGAGGAACTGAGCAAAGCGCTCCGTCAGGAAATGGACTATACAATGGAGGCGCATAGTGCAGAGAAATTTATTGCCTATAGTAAGAAGCTGCCGTACATTTTTGTACCTTCGGTGCATTGGGAATATTGTACGAAGCGTGTAATGACGACAGACTATGTAAACGGAGTGAAGCTTTCGGATCGGCAGCAGCTTAAACGAATGGGATTAGACAATAAACGGCTTGCGGAGCGGCTGGCAACGGCGATTTTTCATCAGGTTCTAGTCGATGGCTTCTTCCATGGAGATCCGCATCCTGGCAATGTCATGGCACTTCCTGACGGCCGACTGGCCCTGATTGATTTTGGAATGGTAGGGCGGCTATCTCCCGGTACAAAAAAGCATTTTGCTTCGCTTGTAATCGCCCTGCGCAATCAAAGCTCTAAAGGTGTCATTCGAGCCATTTCGTATATGGGAGTTATTCCGGATGAGGTGGATCAGAGTAAATTATATGCCGATGTGGATGAAATGAGGGAGAAGTATTATCAGGTGCCGCTCAATCAGATAAGCCTTGGAACAGCTATTGGAGATTTATTTATGGTTGCCAACCGGCATCATATTCGGATTCCATCGGAATTAACGCTGCTCGGAAAATCCTTGCTAACGATGGAAGGGGTGGCAGTTGCGCTCGATCCGGAAATTAAAATTTTTGATATTGCTGAGCCATTCGGAAAAAAACTATTTGTAGAGCAATTGGACCCAAGGGAGATATGGAGAGGGCTGCTGGAAGAAGCACCAGATTATTTTAAGCTGATCAGCGACATTCCGGTCACTTTGAAACAGCTTTCTCTCGTCGTACGGAAGGGAAAACTACGGATGGAAGTGGAATCACCTCAGCTCGACACGCTCATGAAAAAAATGGATCGGATCAGCAACCAGCTGTCTTTCAGTATTGTCTTGCTTGCGCTTAGTTTAGTGATGGTTGGCTTAATTGTCGGTGCAGCCTTAAACCACTCCCAAACGCTGTTTTGGGGACTGCCTATTATAGAAATCGGCTTCGGTGTTACCTTGGCTATGTTTATTTGGCTGATCTATGCGATTATCCGTTCTGGGCGTTTCTGACAACAGGATGATCCAAATAACGGCAAGCTGTTGCCTTGGAACGCTTGTTGACGGAACTGAGAGGGGATGTTAACATTAAGCCGCAAACCAGCCAAAGGTAGACAGACAAGAGGCAACCAGCTGCTGGCTGAAAATAGGGGTGGATTTATGGGGCTTACGAAACGCCGATTACAATTTCTAGACCAGCTCATGGAATTGTATCAAAGCACTTCATTACCGATACATTATGAGACGTTAGCAAAAGCCCTAGGCGTAAGCAAATGGACAGCCTATGACATGCTGAAGGAAATAGAGAAGATGGGTTTTGTATCGCGCAGCTATGAGGTAAATGAAAAAGAAACAGGAAGGTCACAGGTTGTGTTTGCACCGACAGTCAAGGCGGCGGAGCTTTTTCACCAGGAGCGTTCTGACTTAGTTAATCCTGGAGACTGGGAGGCAACTGCAAGTACGATTAAGCAATTGCTCAGCGGCAAGAATCATATGAACATCAATGAGCTGCTTAGAAAAATATTGGATGGCATTCCTAACAAAACGACCCATATTGAATTTTGCGGCTACATTATTGGGCTGCTGCTCGCCTATTTAAAGAAACTTGGAGGCAAGTCGGAGAGTGTCATTCGACTGCTTGTTAATAAAACGCCGAATGACCATTCCGGGCTGCTCGTATTTGTTGGAACGGTTCTGGGTACGGTTATCCAAACCGTTCAAGAGGAGCTGGGTAAAGAGATTACGGAGCTGGTGTCGGAGTTCGTAAATATGATCCAGAATCTCTCTAATAAAGAACAAAAGTTATTGTCCGAGTTCGTCAAGGAGGCACTGGCTTAATGCAAACAGCTGCATAATTGTTCGAGAGCTACGGCGACGATATTTCGATACTAATTTTAAAACAGCCATTATCCCCTGAACTCAGAAATGCCGCATGATGCGGAGCAATATGGCGTGATAAAGTGCCATACTGCCCGCATCATGCGGCGTTTGCTGGGCTATTTTTGCATAGAAGGTAACTGGGGCTATAAAGAATGGAGCAGCTAATAACCAAGCTGACGTCAGCTTAGACCGCCCATAACGGGATGGGGAACGTAAGGCTCCTCCAAGGCGGCGATTTCCTCAGCTGTTAATTTAACATCCAGGGCAGCTACAGCATCCGTCAAATGATGGGGCTTCGTTGCACCGACGATTGGAGCGGTAATCGAGTCTTTTTGCAGCACCCAGGCAAGCGCGACCTGCGCTCTAGGGATTTCACGTTTGCCAGCGATTTCAGCTACTTTATCTACGATTTTCCGATCGGCTTCTGCGGTTTGGACATACAAGGTTTTGCCGAACTCATCTGTCCTTGAGCGTTCGCTCTCTTGCTCCCAATCACGGGTCAGGCGGCCGCGGGCAAGCGGGCTCCAAGGAATGACACCGATACCGTCCGCTTTGCAAAGGGGAAGCATTTCCCGTTCCTCTTCGCGGTAAAGCAGATTGACATAGTTTTGCATCGAGACGAAGCGGGTCCAGCCGTTCCGCTCCGCAGCCTGCTGCATTTTCATAAACTGCCAGGCATACATGGAGGACGCGCCGATATAGCGGGCTTTTCCGGCCTTTACAATATCGTGGAGCGCTTCCATCGTTTCTTCAATCGGCGTACCATTGTCAAAGCGATGGATTTGATACAAATCGATATAGTTGGTGCCAAGCCGCCTCAAGCTGTGATCAACCTCCGCCATAATGGCTTTGCGCGAGAGGCCTGCGCCATTAGCGCCGGGGCGCATCCGGCCGTGAACCTTGGTTGCGATTACGACGTCGTCGCGGCTCGCGAAATCTTTTAACGCCCGGCCGACGATTTCCTCGCTTGTCCCATCTGAATAAACGTTTGCTGTATCAAAAAAATTAAAGCCCAGCTCAAGCGCCTGCTTAATATACGTTCTGCTCGCATCCTCACCTAACGACCAAGGATGCGTCCCGCGATCAGGAGCCCCATAGGTCATACAGCCAAGCGCAAGCCGTGATATTTCAAGGCCTGTTCGTCCTAGTTTCGTATATTCCATGTTCCATTAAGCCCCTTTCGAATTAGGAAATCGCTCGATTTGAAAAAAAACCATTTTCCATAAGAGGCGTCGCTAGGCAGCTCTAGTGGAAAACGGTCTTTTGCTAATTGATTTAGAAATGATTCCAATGTGTAACGTCATTAACATCCAGACGGGTAGTCGGGTGACCAGCCTCTGATGCTTTGCCAAGGGCAATCAGCATGACATTCGTATATTGGTCAGGCACATTCATCAGCTCACGGAATTTCGCTACGTCGTAACCAGCCATCGGTACGGTATCGAAGCCTTTGGCACGCGCAGCCAGCATCAGCTGCATCGACACAAGTCCGCCGTCAACGAGTACAGAGGAGAGCAGACGTTCAGCAGGAGCATTAGAATAGAAGCCTGTCATATTTGTTCTGAGCTTGTCGGCTGCTTCACGAGTCATATAGCCAGCTTCAATTGATTTTTCATAGATGCGCTCGGCATGCTTATAAAACTCCAAATCGGCCATAACGGCAATGACCGCAGAAGAAGTTACAATTTGCTCTTGGTTGAAAGCAATAGGAAGCAGCTTTTGCTTCGTTTCCTGATCCGTAATAACTAGAAAACGCCAAGGCTGCAGGTTGCTTCCGGATGGCGCAAGAACCGCGTCAGCGATAATATCATGAATTTCTTCCTGCGTCATTTTAACAGTTGGATCGTATTTGCGAACCGAACGGCGCTCGCGGATAACCGTGCTGAATGAACTTTCGGAATTAGACAAGGGTGACACTCCTCTTCGCAGATCAAATCTGTTCACCATTCGGCATGAAGCTGCCAAAAGAGAACGATGAACTGTACTATTTTTATGTACAGTATAATTGTCGGCAGAGCCGATTGTCAATTGTTATTCCAAACCGTTCTCTTCACGGATTTTGTACAGGCCATGAACGAGCGGATCTGCTGGATCACGATTCATTAAATGAAGCGTGAGCAAGTAGGCAAAAGGCATCGCACATACATTGTTGCCTTCCGTAATAGATGGGAATCCGGCTTCTATAACCGGCCCAATTTGCTCATTCATGTCCAAATCGACATAAACCTGCTCAGGACTAAATTCTTCCCGAACCGACTTCGCGCAATGCGGCACGATATATTCATCGATCAGCTTCTTGGCTTCGTCTTCGGACTGAGGAGGTGTCTGAAGCGGCTTGCTGATACCGCTGTCAATCATATCGATATAGAAGGAAGCGAGCCATTGGCTTGCCCTCTCAGCATCCTTGTGCTTTTCAAGCAGTTCATTAATGAAAAAGCCGCAAGCATATTCCTTATCGCTATCCGCTTCTTTCAAGCGGTAGGCAAACAGGGGCCCGTAGTTGGGATTGTTAGTAATCTGTCCCTCAACCTGATAGGTTTCAAACTCGGCTTGAAGCATTTGGAGCGTGCGAGCATATACCGCCAAAATAATTTGTTTCGCTTCTTGCTCTTGTGGGTTCTCGCTTTGTTGTTCCTCTTCGCTTACTTCGTTTTCCGTGGTCATAGTTGACCTCCTTCCCTGTTCCTATTTTACCATTTCTAAGAGTTTGGTTTCCACTTATTGTTGTGCCAAATGATCAGGCGTTTGTTTCCAGTTGCGGTAAGCGCGTGGGGAAATGCCATAAACCTTGCTAAATTGCACCGCAAAGTGATTATAATTTTGGTAGCCTACGTCAAAAGCGATTTCAGAAGCGCTCCGCTTCGTATGCTCCAGCAGCAGGGCAGCTTGGCGAACACGCATCCGGTTATGCATATCGATGATCGAATAGCCGGTTGAAGCCTTGAATAGATGGGACAATCTGGACGGAGAAAGCCCAATCGTATGAGCCAGCTCTCCAATAGAAAGCGGCTGAGTCATATGAACGGCGAGCAAATGCATCGCTTCTTCAATACGGGCATCCGCCGTACTGTTCATCTGCTGGGCCAGCAGCAGCAAAATTTCGCGCAGCGCATTTTCGCATAATGATTCGCCATACAGGCTGCTTGCCAGCGAGTCGGTCAATATCCGCCGAAAAGCCCGATAAATTCGCTTGCCCGCTGAGGGCTGGCGAATTGGACAGGAAATCAGATCGGTGGCGGGGAGCAGACCCGTTTCAGCTATCACATCGGGAAAATGAACCCACACAAACTGCCACGTTTTGCCCGCCGCTGTTCCATATTCATGCATGCAGCCTGGCCGAATGAGCGTCAGCTCGCCCGGCAAGCAGCGCTGGCGCGAAGCAGCGGTCAGTGCAAAGCCTTCGCCTTGCAGCGTATAAAACATAAGCCAGTCGCTTCTGCCGTGTGGCCGCACCGTATGATAATGATCGTTTTCCGAAAAATGGCCTGCAAAAATAACGGACTGCTCGGCAGCGTCCTTGCTCTGGCGTCTGTCCCAATCGTTTCGCTTCATGGCGGCTCCATCCTTTCCAAAACAGCCTTGCAGAATACAATTAGTTTACCTTTTTGCTGTCGTCTTGGCTATTGCTCTGAAAACCAGCTAGTAGAGCGCAAATGAAGCGGAGGAAAAAAAGGGCATATACGCTGTTATTTTTAAAATAGCATAATTGATGTAGTTTTCAGTATGATTGTTGATTCCTTCATATAGCGCTCTCGCCCTATACTTGATTTATCAAGCAGCACCCATTAAACCTTAAAAATCAGGCACGCCACAGTGCCGCTATGTGAAAAAGGAGCGAGGCCTTATGACATTTGGTGCCCTGACATTAACGGCTGAACAGCTGGAGCAATACCGTCGTGACGGGTATGTAATCGTCAAAAATTTATTCAGCGAGCAGGAGCTTGCCGAAATCGATTCAACCTTTGAAGAGATTAGCAAGCAGAGCGTTCCCGGTTATTTTGAGCCTGATCTGAGCGAGGAGGTGACCGATCCGCTGAAGCGTTATCCTCGGGTCATGCATCCCCACCGCTTCAATGAGACGGCAAAAAAGTATATGCTGCACCAGCCGGTGATGGATGTATTGAGGGATTTATATGAAGAAGAGCCTATCGCCGCGCAAAGCATGTTCTATTACAAGCCGCCTGGCTCGCGGGGGCAGGCGCTGCATCAGGATAATTTTTATTTGAAGGTGGAGCCGGGCAATTGTATTGCGGCATGGACGGCGATTGATGCGGCGGATGAGGAAAATGGCGGCATGCTCGTCGTGCCGAAGACGCATGATTATGAGCTGTCCTGCCCGGAGGAGGCGGATGTGACGGAGTCGTTTACAAGGCATTTTGTAAAACCGCCGAAGGATAATAAGCCGGTTCCAGCAAGGATGGAGCGGGGAGATACATTATTTTTTAACGGCAATCTTATTCATGGGTCGTACCGCAACAAAACGAAGGATCGGTTCCGGCGCGCCTTTATATGCCATTATGCGAATGAATCTGCGACGCATATTAGCCATTTTTACCGCCCGCTGTATCGTGCGGATGGCAGCATGATCGATCGTGAGAACAATCCGGACGGGGGGCCGTGCGGCATTGAATATGAAGCCAATTACCCGCATTGACCGGAAGCTCAGCGTTCAGATGTCCTGGTGGGGCATGGAGCAGGTGCCTGATTTTGCTGCCGATACGACAGCGGAGAAAATAAGGCGCATTGCGGATGCCGGGTTTGACGGCATTAATGGTTTTATTCCAGATCAGGAGCAGGAAGCGGAGTGGAAGGAGCTGCTGGCGCAGCATCAGCTTGAGCTGAGTGTTAATGCGTATCCTGCAAGCGCAGCGGATATGGAAAGCTTTTTGGAAAAAGCGGTGCGCTTTGGCGGCATTTCTTTCATTAACGCACAGGTCATGACGCCATTCGTAACGGGAATAGAAGCCGAAAGCTTGCTTGGCGCGATTAAGGAGCTGTCACGTCAAGCGGGTATTCCGGTTTATGTCGAGACCCATCGGGGAACGATTACGCAGGATTTAATTCGGACTGCCCGCTATGTGCGAGATTTGGGGCAGCTGGATCTGACGATTGATTTTTCCCATTATGTGCTGGCTGGCGAAATGCGGAGCGTTCGGCCTGAGGCCGAGGAGCTGCTCCAGCAACTGCTCGTGCATACAAGCAGTATTCATGCCCGTATCTCGAATGGGGAGCAAATCCAAATCGGCATGGAGCATGAAGAGGCGAAGGTGATGCTGCCGCTTTTTGAGCGCTGGTGGCGCAAAGGGATGGAACAATGGCTCCTGCGTTCGCAGCCAGGGGACAACTTTCCATTCGTCTGCGAGCTGGGGCCGCCGCCTTATGCGATGACCCGTCACACAGGTGAGGGTATAGGTGAGGGTACAGGCGAGAGGACAACGGCTGAGCTAAGCGACCGCTGGCGTGAATCGCTGCTGTATGCCGAACGGGCGCGCAGGCTGTGGGATTCATTAGATTGAGTCTAGGGTGCAGCGTGTTGCTGCAGCAATATAGTGAAAAAGCGTTGGTACAAGTAGAAATACTTGCTGTACTGAC
Organism: Paenibacillus sp. Leaf72; assembly: GCF_001422685.1. Taxonomy (NCBI): domain Bacteria; kingdom Bacillati; phylum Bacillota; class Bacilli; order Caryophanales; family Paenibacillaceae; genus Paenibacillus; species Paenibacillus sp. Leaf72. The sequence goes on from NZ_LMLV01000032.1 coordinate 14,390, forward strand.
GCTTTTTGTATGCTGTTTTTTACCTTATTGTTAATGATGAAGAAGTTGAATCATATGGTTGCTTGTGAAGTGCACCAATAGAATAAACAGTTGAGAACCCATTGCCTACTTTTAGAGAAATATCCTACGTGGATAGATTGGTATCCAAAAGCAGTTTTTTGGGTTCGGCGATGCTCAGCTGTGTAATATGCTCAAGGTGCAGGTAGAGGTTGTTGTTTGGAATAACAATCCTCCTTCAGTAAAATGAATCACTCTGAATTTGGTTCGAGGACTGTAGATCCGCTATTTCTGCGATTTTATTCATTTGGGCGCGTATGCGGACAGGAATGCCGTTATTGCCTGAATAATCAAGTAAATACTAGCAATTTGCAGCTATTAACTGCTCCTGAGTCCGCGAGCACCTTAATAAACCGTTGATTTTAACAAATAGCGGCTCCTGAGTCCGCCAAATTCAGGATGATACCTCGTCCTGCTTATTTTTTAATTAAAAGCGAAGCTTGTAAGTACGGGCGCGCAGTTGGCCGCTTGCTATGTCCATTATTTGAAGCTTAACTAGTTCATGCAAGATACGTCTGGCCTGTCGGTCACTTACCCTAAGATGGCTGGCGAGCTCCAAAGGGGATATTGGACGCAAAAGGCGGCGAGCAAACCGAACGGTTTCAGCTTCAAGCCAGGATAATGTCGAAGGTACGTCGGAGGCAATAAATTTCCCGATAAAAGCTAGAACGAGCTGTTGGCACTGTTTTGGCTCATCTACGATTGAAGGATAAGCAATGGGAAGAAACGTCCACCCATCCAGTGACAGCAGGCAATGGCGGCGACATAAATCCTTGAAGCGTCTTACATCAAGATCTCTAGCATGGGGGCCATACCCTTGGATTTCTATTCCGCCTTTTGCACCACCGGGCATATAGGCAAGATCCAGATAACGGTAGCCATTGCTGAAATCACGCACCTCCCACTCAGGATGCAAGTGATTAAAATGACCGACAGCGGGAAACCACACGTGCCGAAGGAACTCTTGCGTACCATGACCGAGCCCTTTATGAAGAAGCTCCAGCCTGCGAGGGTTGGTTTCATTTTCAAGATTATCCTGCATCCAATCAAGATATTGCTGCTCAAAACGCGGCATGGTGTTTTTCCTCCTTTTTGCTTGAATTAGATTTGTCTATTTGTAACTCTCCGCATTAAAAACAAAAGCCGCCTCCATACAGACCATCCCAATTACTCAATCAGGATGTTCAATGTATGGAAGCGGCGTGTTCTTCACGGCCTATATGCTATTATTATATCGTGAGCCTTTCAAATGAACAATCCATCATTTTTCCTCAATCACCGCTTCTCCAAGCTCGGGCCATAACCGCTTCCTTTGCTCGACATTCCAAAATGCTGCTTCAGCAGCCTTTCGTAGTCCCCCATATCGATCTGCTCTTTTGTTAAAACGCCGTCCTTCCATTGTGTTAAAGAAGTATCGGTCAAAGTTACGCTTCCATCATCTGTTATTTGTGTGATCAATGGATGCTTATTAAATCGGGATTCTGGATGTTCGTATACAATATGGCGGATGGCATTACATTCCGTTAAGTCAGTCAGCTGCTTTTGAGAATCGAAGGCATAGCCGACTTTCCAATCGGTATCCTTATGCTTCAGCTTCATTTCAAGAAGGTAGTCTCCATGCTCGCTATCTTCTTTTTTTATGCGAAATTGGCCATTGCTCGACGTGATCGTTTCACCTGTTAAAGGAACAGGCTTTAACGGCAAATTTCCTCCAAATCCCGAATCTAAAAGATAGGTTTGCTCCTCATGAGTAAGCAGAGTCGTTAAATGCGTCCTTCCCAGCGTGAAATACGCTTGCGTATCATGATTGTAGACAACCCCGCGCGTCAAAACAGCGTCAAATCCATTTTCGATCAAAAAAAGATAAAGCAGCGCATTTATTTCGTAGCAAAGCCCGCCTTCTTGATCCTTTAGAATTTTTTGAATGACATATTCTTTCGTTATAACAGCGTTGCTTTTTCTAATTATATTTAAATTTTCAAAAGGTACGGTTTTTGCCAATCTCTCAAGCACGTAGGCTAAGCGATCGAAAGGAATAACCTCGCTTTCTGGAATCCCTACTTTTTTGCGAAATAAAGCGTTCAGTTCGTTCATTGTCCGCGCCTCCAAAAGATTTCTCAAGCCGCAGCGCAGCTTGGAAAGGTGGGAATAGGCTCACGAGCCTTAATCCGTTATTTAAAGGATAAACCGAAATCGCGGCCTGAACAATGTGGAATGCTGCAAACTGTATGGATACAGTTTTTTCGGGATTCGCATTGGGCCAGAAATGTCCTTATACTTATAGGTTAATAGATGAGTTAGAGCAGGGGAGGGAAAGCCAGTGGATATTCGTAAGCTGCAATACTTTATTGCTGTGGCGGAGGAGCTTCATTTCAGCCGTGCCGCACAAAAGTTGAATATGACGCAGCCGCCCCTAAGCCAGCAAATGAAGGAGCTGGAAGAGGAAATTGGCGTAAAGCTGCTGGAACGCGACAAGAGGCAAGTTCGGCTTACGCCAGCGGGAGCCGTTTTTTTAGAGGAATCCAAAATGATATTAGCCCAATTGGAGCAATCCATTAAAACGACTCAGTTAACCAGCCAAGGCATTATCGGACAACTGGTCATTGGCTTTGTGGATTCAGCGGCAGGTGAGAGCTTGGTACATATTTTGAAAGCGTTCAGGAACCAATATCCGAGAATCAAGCTTACTTTATGCGAAATGACGTCTGCTGAGCAATGGTTGGCACTGCGTGACGGAACGATTCATATCGGGTTTCTGCGTTTTATCGAACCGGCTCAGCATATTAGCTATCGTACGCTAGCAAGCGAGTCGCTTGTTGCCGTATTGCCTGAAGAGCATCCATTAGCGAAGCTTACGGAAATTTCTATCCATGATTTAGAATCAGAGCCGTTTATATTGTTTCCGCGAAAGCTCGGCGCCTCTTTTCATGATCTCATTACAGGCTTTTGTGCGAAGCACGGCATTTATCCAAACGTCGTACAGGAAGCGACCCAGATGTATACAATCGTCAATTTGGTGGCTGCGAATTTAGGCGTTTCTATCGTTCCGTCTTCTGTAGCTGTCTTTCAGCGCAGCGGCGTCGTCTATCGTCCTTTTAAAGAAAGTGTCCCGCCAGTTCCCCTCTATACCGCTTGGAGAACCGACGTGAACAAGGCTGCCTTATCGGCCTTTCATCGGACAATGGAAGAAGTGGCCCCGATAGAAACGGAATCCATGTAAGTGGAGCATAAGCTTAGAACACTTTGGCTAGGAACTCGCTGACTACTTGATAAAAACGATGCGGATCATCCGAATGGACACCGTGGCCACATTTTTCAAAAACTTCAAGTGTTGTATTTGGTCTTCGAGATACCATCAGTTCGGCTTGGTCTGCGTTTAATACGAAGCTTTTTTTGCCATGAATAAGCAAAATAGGACAACGGGAGGCTAGCCAGTCGTCCCACCAAGCCCCATTTAAGTTTTGCTGAGAAATGAGCATTCCTTTTAAATCGCAGCGGAATCCCCAACCTCTTTCATCCTCAAACACACTTTCTGAGAAGTAATCAATTGCCTTAATGCCGGCAAGCTCAAGTGATCTTCTCAGTTCCTGCAGGGATGAGGAGCGCGTGGGAAGTGTCTCGGCAAAGGACAAGTCGGCGTTAATTTCGACACCGATGTCCTCGACAATAACAGCATGGACAAGCTCGGGGTAGCGTGCGGCAAACTGATAAGCGTTAACTCCGCCTAAGGAATGGCCCAATAGGGTGACCGGTTGTCCGCCTAGCTCTATGCGAATCAGGTTCAAAATATCCTCCAAATAGCTTTCCCTTGAATAATCCTTATCCTGAGGATGCTCACTCCAGCCATGTCCACGTTGGTCTAAACCAATAACTCGCCAATCCGTGCATTTGGACGCCAGCTCCGAATAGGTTCTAGCATCATTCATATGCCCATGCAAGGTGAGCAGTATATGGCGGCTCTCTCCGCCAAAGTCGAGATAAGAGAGCGTATGATTGCCCGATTTGAAATATTTTCTTGCCGCCGTATCCTTGTCCTGAAAATGTTGCATGCTATATCCTCCTCGTATTCTTTTGGATAGCAGTCCACTTGATTTCATATCAACGATAACAGATAATAGTGACAACTATTGTCATAATTAAATAATCGGAGTGTTAGGATGTCTAAATCCAAAAGACTTATGGAATTAATGATGGCTGTCAATCACAAACGCAAGTTTACCGTAAAGGAGCTTGCTCAAGAGTTTGGCGTCTCGCAAAGAACGATATTAAGAGATTTGCAGGAATTGAGCGAATTAGGGGTGCCGTTATATTCGGAGGTGGGGCCTCATGGCGGCTACCGTGTGCTGAAGGAAAGAATTTTGCCGCCGATTGCCTTCTCCGAGGAGGAAGCCGTCGCTATCTTTTTCTCCATTCATGCCCTTCGCCACTATTCATCGCTTCCATTTGAAGCTGATGCTTCTTCGGCATTGCGAAAATTTTATCATTATATGGCGCAGGATACCCGGGACCGCATTGATCAAATGAAGAGCCGCGTTGATTTTGTATCTCCTGCGAGGCAGGCCCAATCCCCGTATTTATCGATTCTGCTGGATGCAGCTATCCAGCAGCAAGTGCTGCTCATTGATTACGAGTCCTCGGAAAAACGAACAAGCCGCGAGGTACAGCCGATTGGCATCTATACAAGGAACGGTTTATGGTACTGCCTCGCCTATTGCTTCCAGAGCGATGACTTCCGTTTGTTTCGCTGTGACCGAATGGTTGCTGTGGCTGCTTCAACAGCAGAACCGCGGGATTTTAGGCATGTTCACCTTGAAAATAGACAAGCGAAGGGCGTAATAGAGCAGGATGCTGTGGCACTTTATGCCGAACTTACGAAAGAGGGGGTGCAGATGTGCGAGGGAGAGCCTTGGCCGGAACCCAAGCTTCATATTCGAAGCGATGGAACCGGCTGGCTCGAGGGCAGTATCCCGAGAGGTGACCTGCTGTTTTTTGCAAAGTTTTTCATCAGCTTGGGACATGTTGTGACGATTAAAAATTCGCCAGAGCTGTTGGATTGTATAAAAAGAACCTTATCTGAGCTGATGGCCAAATATGATTAAAATGAGCTTTCCTAGTTCAACTTATATAGCCAGTAACCAGAACAAGTTCAACCGGTTTTTGAAGGGTCGCGCTCAATTAGCCCCTCTAGTATCACATCGATTTGCTTGAGCAAATCAGGAGCAAGTCGAATGCCTGCGGCTTTGACGTTTTCTTGAATTTGCCCAGGATTCGAAGCTCCAATAATTGCGGCCGATACTTGTGGATTTTGCAGCACCCAAGCGATGGCAAGCTGTGGCAATGTCAGTCCAGCTTCTTGTGCAGTAGTGGAGAGCTTGGATACCGCCTGCAAAACTTCAGTGCGCAGCCATTGGCCTGCTAATTTCTCGAAAAAGGGAGCACCCGCCGACGTCGCTGCACGCGACCCTTGCGGAAATGGCTTACCCGGCGAATATTTCCCCGTAAGAATGCCTTGGGCAAGAGGGGACCAGACGACCTGTCCGATGCCTTCCCGCTCGCTGGCTTGAACGACCTCCGCTTCAATCACGCGCCATAACATGGAATATTGGGGCTGGCTGGCCACCAATGGAACACACAGCTCCCTGGCAAGTGCAGCACCTTTGCTAATCTGCTCGGCTGTCCACTCGCTGACGCCTACATATAACACTTTGCCTTGGCGCACCAAGTCCGAAAAAGCAAGAAAGGTTTCTTCGAGCGATACTTCCGGATCAAAGCGATGGGCATAATAGACATCGATGTAATCCGTCTGCAAGCGGTTTAGAGAAGCATGGCAAGCCTCCATTATATGTTTACGAGACAGACCTCTGTCGTTAGGGCCCGTTCCTGTTGGATGATACACTTTGGTGCACAGCTCGATGCTTTCTCGGCGAATGCCTTTCAGAGCTTGTCCGAGCACCGCTTCTGCCCTCGTCTCCGAATAAACATCCGCTGTGTCGAACGTCGTAATCCCCGCATCCCATGCAGCATGAACACAGGCGCTAGCCGTCTCATTATCTACTTGTGCCCCATGAGTAATCCAGTTCCCTAAAGCCAATTCACTTACGACTAGGCCGCTGGCGCCTAATTTTCGATAGTTCATTGTTTATGCCTCCTTTACATCTTGCTGCAATCGTAGCAAACCTGCATAAATAGGTGAAATATGACTTTCCCTTCGTTTTGATTCGAAAAAAATATAACAGGAGCGTTGCGTTCCGGCAGGGCCAGCTTACGGGCTTGGCACAGCAAACATCTATCATCTATTGGATTGACGATGCAGGAATGCGATTATTATAATTGAGCTATGATAACCCCAATATTGTCTACAAAACTATATATACCGGTGCCGCGCTCGAACGCTGTGCTACGCCCCCGTCTAATTGAGAGGTTGAATGAAGGCTTGCACCGCAAGCTGACGGTCATCTCGGCCTCTGCCGGTTTTGGCAAAACAACGCTCGCCAGCGAATGGATCAGAAGCTGCGGAAGGCCCGCGTGCTGGCTGTCACTGGATGAAGGGGACGACGATCCGCTCACTTTTATGCTTTATTTGCACGCTGCTTTGATGACGGTCGCGCCGAATTTTGGCGTTGGCCTGCTAAAGCTGCTCCAAGCTCCCCAGCCTCTGCCCATTGAAACGTTGGTCAAGGCGCTGCTGAGCGAAATCGCCTCGATTACTCACCCATTCCTGGTTGTACTTGATGATTTTCATAAATTAGAAAATAAGTCGATTTATCAAGCTATCACTCTTCTTCTTGAACACTTGCCGCCACCCATGCATCTTGTAATTGTCACCCGTGAGCTTCATCACTTGCCTGTGGCCCGCCTGCGTGTGCGGGACCAGCTAACCGAGGTGTGCGCTGCTGATTTGCGCTTTACGCTGCCCGAGGCGAGCGAATTTTTTGAACAGGTGATGGGTCTGAGCCTGACGACCGAACATATGGCCATGCTGGAGAATCGCACAGAAGGCTGGGTTGCAGGAATGCAGCTTGCCGGACTCTCCATGCAGGGGCAAGCGGATACGTCCGGCTTTATTCACTCATTTACGGGCAGCCACCCGTTTGTGCTGGATTATTTGGTTGAAGAAGTGCTGCAGCAGCAGCCTGCAGCCATTCAGCATTTTTTATTGGGCACCTCCATGCTCGACCGTTTTTGCGGTCCGCTTTGCGATGCTGTGCTTCGCCCAGAAAACGGGGAATGGGGCTTATTATCCGAAACCAATCCCAAAGGCGATTACCAAGCAAATGGGCAAACGACTTTAGAATATTTGGAGCGTGCTAATCTGTTTATCGTCCCGCTGGATAATGAGCGGCGCTGGTACCGCTATCATCATCTGTTTGGCGATTTGCTGCGGCAGCGGCTTGCCCAGAAGCAGCAAGGGAGCTCATCTGTGGATGCGGCAGGCGAGGGCGTAAATGAATCGCATCGGCGTGCGAGCAAGTGGTATGAGCTAAATGGCTTTGTGCTGGAAGCCTTTCACCATGCAGCAGCCGCTCAGGACATTGAAGGTGCTGCCAGACTGCTGGAGGGAGATGGCGTCTCCCTTATTTTTCGAGGGATGGTCACTCCTGCGCTGAAATGGCTGGATTCGCTGCCGGAAAAGGAGTTTGTGGCACGTCCTTCCCTATTCGTGCTCTATGCTTCGGCGCTGCTGATGACGGGACAATTAAGCGGTGTTGAACAGAAGCTGCTAGCTGCTGAACAGCTTTTGCAAGCGGACGCCTGCCAAGATGCGAACACCCGTGATTGGATCGGTCATACAGCATCGATTCGCGCCACGCTTGCGGTGAGCAAGCACCAGCCAGACATGATTTTGGCTCATTCGCGGCGTGCGCTCGATTATTTGCATCCGGATAATCACTCTGTTCGCACAGCTACGACCTGGACGCTCGGCTATGCGTATCAGCTTCAGGGAGAATATGGCGCTGCGGGCAGGGCTTATGCTGAAGCGTTGGCCAGCAGCGAGCGGATTGGGCATGTCATCATTTCGTTTATGGCGGCGATTGGCCTTGCAAGCATTCAAGAAGCGGAAAATTTGCTTGATACGGCGGCAGGGACTTATCGTCACGCGCTTGAGTTGGCGGGAGAGCCGCCGCTGCCCGCAGCAGGCGTAGCCTATTTGGGCTTAGCCCGCATTTATTACCAATGGAATGAGCTGAATGCCGCTGAGCAGTATGCCCAAATAGCCCTTCCACTCACGCAGCAGCTGGAGCATACAGACCATGCCATTGAGGTCGAGGTATTTCTTGTACGCCTGCTGCTGGCGAGAGGAGACGTCGGCGGTGCGGCTGCCCTGCTGGCAAAGGCGGACCATGCAGCACGCCAGCAGCAGCATGCTTTGCAAATGCCGGCCATTGCAGAGGTGCAGGTGCTAGTGCTGCTTCGCCAAGGCAGCACCGAAGCGGCCGCCCAGCTTGCGGCAAAAAATGAGCTGGCGATCAGCGAGGCAAAGTGTGAATTAGCGCAAGGGAATCCAGCCGCTGCGCTTGCGATTTTAAAGCTGTGGCGGGAGCACGCGGAAGCGAAGGAGCTGCCGTATGAACGGCTCAAGGCAAGTGTGGCACAAGCCGCCGCTTGGTATGAACATGGCGATAAGGTCAAAGCCACAGCTATGTTGGCCGAAGCGCTGGTGCTTGCTGAGCCTGGCGGCTTCGTTCGAATTTTTGTCGATGAAGGGCTGCCCATTCGCAAGCTGCTGCGAGAGATCGTTGCCCGAGGAGCTGGGTCGAGCTATCGAGCTCAGGTGCTCGCGGCATGTGAAGCCGAGGAGAAAATAGGCAAGCTAAGTCACGCAAGCCCATTAGGCCAAAATGGTCCAGAAGGTCCAGAAGGCAAAGACCGGCTGAAGCCACGGCTGAAACACGCCTCTGAGCCGCTTATTGAGCCATTAACTGGAAGAGAGCTGGAGGTGCTGCAGTTGATTGAGCAAGGGCTCTCGAACCGTCAGATTAGCGAACGGCTATTTCTCGCCCTAAGCTCAGTCAAAGGCCATAACCGCAACATATTCGACAAGCTGCAGGTCAAGCGGCGAACTGAAGCGGTAGCACGCGCCCGCGAGTTAGGACTATTTTAATGAAAAATAAAATCGTGTGGGGTAATGCCGCTAAAGCAGCTAACTATTTTTCAATATGCGCTCGGCAAGCGACGGGAACCAGCGCTGGATAGTCTTTAGCCATTTCACTTTGCCAATCGGCACCTCCAAGCGGTTATTTTGAAAATAATCCATAAATTGCGAAGCTAACTCATCTGGCGATATTTTGTTTTTCCCAGCTGATAGCGGAGGGATTTGGAAAATAGATGCAACCCCGCCTTCGTCGCGCAATAAACGGGAGCAGATTTTTTCGGAACGAGGCCTAAACCAGATGAAACGTTAACAATTGCGGCTTCATGCTGGCGGGCAAGCAGCGGCAGCAGCTTGGAGGCAAGAACAATAGGTGCGGTCAAATTGATCGCGATTTCTTCCTTTATTTGCTTAGAAGCAGGCTGCGCCTCCAATAAGGAATAGTTATATTGTATTCCGGCATTGTTAATAACAACGTCCAGCTCTGGATGGTTATTGTACAGCTGCGCCACAAGCGCATTTAGCTGTTCTTCGACCTCAATATGACAAGCATAGGTAGTGATGCTCGCATAGGTTGCTTTCATTTCTAGCAATTTGCGCTCATCCCTGCCGGCAACGATGACGTGATTATTATGCCGGATGAATTGCTCAGCTAAAGCTAGCCCAATGCCTGAGGCCCCGCCGGTAATGAGAATGGTATGCCCGGATCGCTTCAAAAAAATCTCCCCTTTCTTTCCTCAACTGTAGAGCAAGGAGGGGAGCTTTTCATTAACCTAGGTTAATTTTCGGCGAATTCGGCTTAGGGCGACAGGGGTAATTCCCAGATAGGAGGCCACATGATACTGCGGAACATGCTGGGCTTCTAACGCGTATTGCTCAAGAAAAATGCGGTATCTTGCTTCAGCGGACAGAAAAAGCAGCTCGCGCTCGCACCTTTCTTTTTTTTACATATAACTGCTCGATTAAAGCTCGCCCCAGCCGTTCCCAACAAATATGACGGTCATACAACGATTGAAAATCCTTAAACGGAATAATCATTAATTCGCTATCCATCAACGCCTGTATGGAAAAATAAGCAGGGACGTTCTCCAGCAAAGAGCTGTAAGCCGCGATAAAATCATTTTTAGCGCAAAAGCTTTTATTGAACTCCACTCCGTCAGGCGTTGTATAATACAATCGAAACAATCCGCTGACGCATATACCGATGGAGTCTGCCTGTTCTCCTTCTTGAATAAAATGGCTGTTTTTTGCAATGGATTTGTACACGACTAACCGCTTGAAGGCCTGCTCTTCCTCTTCAGGAATAGGCGAAATTTGTTGCAGCTTGGTAAATATAGCTTCCCACCTATGCGTCATAAAGAAATGGCTCCTTACTAAAATGGAATGATTGTATACAGCGATCATATAAAGCTATAAAGCTATAAAGAGATAAATGGTTTTATGCTTTCTTTTAATGAGGTGGACGGACGACCGATTAGCTGCTCCAAATCATTGGAGGTGGATGAAGCATCGATTTTGCGGAGAAAGCCGTATATCCAATTTTGAATGGTGGCGTCTTCCTGCAAGGAAATAGGCTTGCGGGCAAGCTCGGCCATCGCAGCAGTCAAATCGCTGAACGACCATGGGCTGGATGCCGTAAGCTCGTAGGTTTTGTTCAAATGGCCGGGTTCAGCAAGAACGGCCGCAGCGGCTAGAGCAATATCTTGCCGAGGAATGGAATTAAACAGCCAATCTCCGGGAGGCACACGCAATTCTCCGCGTTCTATAGCCGTCTTTAAATCAAGGGTATCAATAAAATCGATATATAAGGCATTCCGTAAAAAAGTATAGGGGATACCCGTGGCTTGAATGGCATGCTCGGTAGCTAAATGCAAGTGAGGGAGCGGAATCGAGCCTTTTTCCGGAAAAGCAAAGCTGGTATAGAGCAGCTGCTCGACCTTTGATTTTTTGGCTGCTTCAATCACTTGGGTATGCTGGCGCATACGAATCGAATCATCAGGATGGGAGCTCGAAATGAATAGCAGCTTGGATGCGCCTGCGAAGGCGGATTCAAGAGAATCGGGGCGATCATAATCGCAGTAACGTACCGTAATCCCCAGCTCCTCATAGGGCCTGGCCGTTTCGCGAGATCGAACGCAAGCAATGTTCTGGTTCATTGGAACTTTGTGGAGCAGTTGATTTAAAATGAGAGTCCCCAGCTTGCCGCTTGCTCCTGTTATGACGATTGACAAAAATACCACCCTCTCCTACAGAAAGTTAAGTCCTTAACTAAATGGGTAAAAAGAGCTTTAGCCCTGTTTCAACTTCGTTAATAAAGCTAAAAGCTGATGTAATTCATGCTCCTCCAGCGCTTGCATTTTTTCGGCAATCCCTTGTCGGTTCTCGGGCAAATATTGCAGCAGCAGGCTCTGCCCCTCATTGGTTATCGAGATGACGGATTTTCGGCCATCCTTGGGATGAGGCTCCCGGCGAATGTACCCATCACTCTCCATTGGTATGAGCAGCAGGCTGATATTCGATTTGGTGACGCCGATTTTGGCTGCAAGCTTGGAGGGAAGGATGGTGCCCCCTGCTTTCATGATTTCAACTAAAAGGCGCATCCTGGCTCCATTAAGTCCTTTGGATTGCCAATATTTCTCCGATACCTCGACTAGCCTCGCCGTTGTTTCAACCATTGAAAAAAACACCGAATTATGAAGCGGCAAATCGAGTACATATTGCTGCAAGTCTTTCATAGTATCACCTTCAAGGAATATGGTTAAGTGCTTAACTAAATAAAACATACTATATCGAATGATAGATGTCAATAAAAGGGGAGTCAGGCTAAACCGATAAGGGAATCGTGTCGCCAGCGCCATTTTCAAAACCATACTTAAGTAGCTACTTGCTGTTCTTCCCTGCCTCTATACTTATGGCATATAAATGCACGCAGGAGGATATCTATATGAAACCGTTGAACGCAACGAAAACGATGAAAGCTGTATTTTGCACAAAGTATGGAGCACCGGAGGTTTTACAAGTCAAAGAAGTGAATAAGCCGGCTCCGCAGGACGATGAAATTTTAATCAAGGTGCATGCGACCTCTGTTACATCCGGGGATTGCCGAGTTCGCGGCTTTAAAAGTCCATTTTTATATCGGCTCCCCATGCGGCTCTTCCTCGGAATAACTAAACCAAGACAGCCGATTTTAGGCGTGGAGCTTACGGGAGAGGTTGAAGCGGTCGGCAAGGATGTCAAAAAATTCAACATAGGCGATTCCGTTTACGCGTTCACGGGCATGCGTTTTGGCGCCTACGCCGAATATGTCTGTCTCTCGGAAAAGGACCTGGTCACGCATAAGCCAGCCAATATTTCTTATGAAGAAGCCGCTGCTGTTCTATTCGGCGGAACGACGGCGCTGCATTTTTTTCGCAAGGGGCCTTTGCAAAGCGGCCAAAAGGTGCTGATTTATGGAGCTTCCGGGTCAGTAGGCGCTGCCGCAGTCCAGCTTGCCAAGCATTTTGGAGCAGACGTTACGGGCGTATGCAGCACCTCTAATGTGGAATGGGTAGGGGCACTCGGCGCAGATCATGTTATTGATTATACGCTGCATAATTTTGCGGAAACAGGCGAGCGTTACGATATCATCTTAGATGCGGTGGGCAAAACCACGAAAGCACATGCCCGCAAGGCGCTGGCGCCGAACGGGACATTTTTAACGGTGGAGGGACAGGGCGTCGCGAAGGTGTTTGTGGAGGATTTGCTGTTTCTGAAGGAGCTGATTGAGCGCGGCGAGCTCAAAGGCGTGATCGACCGGAGCTACCCGCTGGAGCAAATCGCTGAGGCGCATCGCTATGTGGATCAAGGGCATAAAAAAGGCAATGTGGTCATTGCCGTGCAGTAGGAGGAAGAACGAACTAAGCGCGGCAAAGCAGTTGTTTTACTTCCCTATTCCTTGTACATTGGTAAAAAGGAAGGGGAAGGCTATGGAAACGGAGCAGAATGTGCTATATGCGTTTAAATCGATTCAACAACTGGCTTGCAGTCCGAATCAGCCTGAGTACTTATTTCAAACCCATTTTCATTGGATGCTGATTGGCATGGCAGGGGCTGGAGCTGTGAGCATGGAGCATGGCCGAATGGAGCTGGCCTCGGGTACGGCTATTTTAGGCAGCCCAGGAGACTGCGTATTGCAAACAGAAACCGAAAATGGAGAATGCCGGGTCTTTTTTATAGAATTTATGCCCCTATCTATTAGGATGCCAGCACAGGATGGCAGCTTAGCGGAAGCGGGGGCTATTTATTTGCATATGTACAATCACGCACCCAATGCAAGCGAGCTTATTGCACTGGCAGAGCAGCTATTTTCGACTGCAATCACACATCCTGAAGTGCCACAGCGCAGCTTAACGGCACATATGCTCATTCAGCAGATGATGCTTTGGTGGGTAAAGGATCATCAAGCGGGCCATGATGAGCGCTGGACAACCGAGCAGTCGGTTTTGGCCGCTTTGCGTTATATGGAGTCGCACTACACCGAAGCGCTGACGAGAGAACTATTAGCTGAAAAAGCTGGAATTTCCAGCACCTACTTCTCCGTATTATGCAAAAAGGTGTCGGGGTTCAGCCCTTCTGATTTATTGGAACGGCTTCGCGTGCATCGTGTATCGGAGCTGCTGCTGCAGGAGCACGGGCATAAAAGCAAGCTTGATGAATTGGCGCATCGATCCGGTTTTCGTGATGCCTGGTATATGAGCAAGCGATTTCGCAAGGTGCAAGGGATGAGCCCTACGATGTATAAGCAAGCTTTTGTACCTGAGCGTATCGCCTCCCTTGAGTATCCGTATACCTACCATTTTATTGCCCTTGGGGTAGTGCCAAGCATCGCCCGCTTCAGCAGCAGCAGCCATGAGGTTATCCCGTTAGACGTTCGTGCTAAGGTGACGGAGCTTCCCATGCTTGCCTCTATGGAAAGCCAAAAAAAATGGCTGGAAATAAGCAAGCCCCAGCTTATTGTAACGAGCAGCATGGAGAGCGTTCAGGAGAGATTTCGCTCGCTGGCGCCAGTTGTTCATATCCCTTGGCTAAGTTTGAGCTGGCGTGAGCATTTGAAATGGATTGCACGCCTAGTTGCAAAGGAAGCCGAAGCGATACGTTATATCGAAGTGTTGGATCAGCAGGCAAAAAGACTGCGGGAGAAGCTGCAAGACAGGATTGCTCCCAATGCGACGGTCAGCCTATTCAAAATCGAAAATAACCGCTGCTACTTATATGGCATAAGGGATGCCGGATGCATTTTTTATGAATTTCTCGGCCTGCTGCCGCATCCGGTTATACAGCAGCGTTTGGCCCAAGATCCTAACTTTCATAGCATGGAAATTTCAATGCGCCAAATGGCTGATTTTGCTGGCGATATCAATTTTATTATTTTGGTGCCCGATGTGGGCGAGCAAAATGATTTGCTGCGAATGAATGAGCATTGGCGGCAGTTTGAGCTGAAAAATGAGAGACCGGTTATTTATTTGGATTACCGCGAGTGGCTGCACTATGATCCCGTTCATATCGCTGATCAACTTACGAAAGTGATGCCATTGTTTTAATGAACAGCATAGCTCGTTAACAATATGACCAGCAGCTTTTAATAATTGGATATAGCGACGCTCCTTATTCCTCCCTATAATTAATAATGATTATCGATATCACAAACATAGAGGGGAACATGAGAGATGCGCACAAAAATGATTTTCATCGCCAGCCTGCTGGTTATTATGATGGCAGTATCGGCATGTGGACAGAGCGGGGCGGCTAATCAGAGCAAGCCTGCACAAACTGCGGAGGCGGCGGCTCCAGTAGAGGAAGCACAAACCCGAAAGGTGACAACCGTAAATGGCGAGGTGGAAATACCCGTTAACCCCCAGCGGGTTGTAGCAACCTACTATCTTGGTGAATTGGCAGCACTCGGCATTAAGCCCGTTGGTGCAGTGGAACGCCAGCTCGGGAAAGCAAGCCCCAATCTGGCTCCGTATTCGGAAGGAATTGCGGGTATCGGCGATTTCCCGCCGAATTTGGAGGCCATCGCTGCTTTAGAGCCAGATTTAATTATCGCAACGGATTTTGACAATATTGAATATGCAGATTATTCCAAAATCGCCCCTACTGTCGTCATTTCGTGGAGTACCGACGATGTCGCAACGAAACTGCGCTCCATTGCGGCACTTTTGGGCAAGGATGCCGAGGCGGAAGCCTTTATTCAGGAAATGGACGCCAATGCGGCTAAAGCAAGAGAAGCGATAAAGGGGCATATATCCCAAGAGGAAACGGTAGCCATTATCCGCTTTTTTGGCAAATCCATTCGGGCATATGGCGGACGCGATATTGGTTATGCTCTGTATCACAGCTTGGAATTGACGCCAACGCCGCTGATCAAACAAGCGATGGAACAAAATCCAAACTTCACGAGCACGGAGGATGTATCGCTGGAGAAAATTCCGGAATATGCAGCAGATCGTATTTTTGTCCTCGTTTCCGATGAAGAAGCCGACAGCCAGTATAATGAATTGCAGAAATCGGCCATCTGGGCTAATCTTCCGGCAGTGAAAAACAACAAAGTATACAAAATTCAAGCTGACAAGTGGTTTGCTTATGACCCTATTTCGATTAACGTCACGGTTGATGATGCTGTTCGCATACTGACTGGGGAAGGCGATAAAGAATGACAACGGAACTGGAGTTATATGATGTAACGATTATCGGCGGCGGGCCGGCGGGCTTGTATGCCGCTTTTTATAGCGGGATGCGGGATATGAAGACGAAGCTGATCGAGGCGAAGGAGGAGCTTGGCGGAAGGCTGTTGATTTACCCGGAAAAAATGATTTGGGATGTCGGCGGGCTGAAGCCTACCCGTTGCGAGCATTTGATTGCTCAGCTTATCGAGCAAGCGCAAACCTTTGAACCAACCATTGTGCTCGGCCAGCAAATTACGAACCTCGAACGGCTGGAAGACGGGACGATGATCGTTACTTCGGATACGGGGGAACAGCATCATACGCGTACGCTTATTTTAGCGCTTGGTTACGGAGTCGCCAAAGTTGCGAAGCTGGAACTGGAAGGAGCGAGCCGCTTCGAGGTGACGAACTTGCATTATACGGTGACGGATTTGCAAAGCTTTCAAGGCAAACGCGTGCTGCTCTCCGGTGGTGGCGATACAGCGGTGGATTGGGCGATGGAGCTTGAGTCTATTACTGCCAGCGTTACAGTGGTGCATCGCCGCGAGCGACTGGGTGGACATGAGAAAAATGCGAGATACGTAGAGGAGTCTTCGATTAACGTATTCAAGCCATTTGCAATTGCGCAATTGCATGGCAATGGTGATGCGATTGAAGCGGTCACTATTGCACGTACAGATGGAGATGGCGCGTTGACGGAGGATACGCAGCGCTTAGACGTCGATGCCGTCATCGTCAATCATGGCCAGCTCAGCGATTTTGGACCAATTGTAGACTGGGGCCTAGATATGGGGCAATGGAGTATTGCAGTCGATGAGAAAATGGGAACGAATTTGCCGGGCATTTTTGCAGCGGGAGATACAGCGAGCTTTCCCAATAAGCTGCATTTAATTGCCGGAGCTTTTAATGATGCGGCGATTGCCGTGAATGGGGCCAAGCTTTATTTGGAGCCGAAAGCGCCTTCTATGGCCTATGTTTCTTCACATAACGCAAAGTTTAATGAGCGGAATAAAGCCCTTCTGAATAAAGAGCACGAATAGAAAATAGGGATCCCATAAAAAAATCGTTTTTTCACAGCTGGGCGGCGAATGCATCCCTTTTGTGAGAAAACGATTTTTTGGGTTTAGCCAACATCTGAACATCCGATCATCCAACATCCGAAAACCTGTCGCTAGTAACTGAGAGCACGATCTTTTTTCCCATTCAACGCTACAAAAGCGGCAAACAGCAGCAGGACAACGCCAGTAAACATAAACCCTTGAAGCGTATTGAAGGGCAGCCAGCCTAACAAGGAAGAGCCTACAACTACCCCTAAGGAGAAACAGGCATAAAAATAACCGTATGCTTTCCCGCGCAGCTCTGCTGGCGTTGCATTAATCAGCATCGTATTAATCGATGGAAACAGGAAGGCAAAGCCGATCCCATATAAACCGAGCACGCCATATAGAGTAAGAGTCGTCGTCGATTGGCTAATGAGCAGCTGGCTTAATCCCATTAAGCCTATGCCGAGCGCCATCGTTTTGGCTGGGGCAACGCGGTCAAAAATACGATTGGTCGGAAGGACAAAGATGAGTACCGCAATAATGCCAAACGTGCTCATTAAAGTGCCGCTTAACCTCGAATCATATCCTAAAGACTGCACGTGCAATGGCAGCAAATAAGCGATAACGCCTTGGGAGAACATTAAGAAGAAAGCACCGCCATACGCTTTGATCACGCCCGCATTAAAAATCGAGCCTGCTGGCGAAGAGGCAGCGTCGTCCTTCTCTTTTTTGGCAATTTTATATTTGCTGAGAAAAATGGCCGATAAGATGGCAAGGGCAAACCCCATCACGGCGACGCAGGTGAACACGAAGGGTACGGACGTTTTGCTGGCCATAATGCCGCTGAAAGCAGGACCGATAATGGCGGCCAGCCCAACGAATGTGCCGGTGAAAGCGACTTTTTTCCCTTGCTGGCCATTAATCGTCGTGTTTGCCGAAAAGGTAAATGCTGCGGGAACAATTAATCCGGCAACAAAACCGTGAATGATTCGGACGATGATCAATAATAACGGTTCTTCTACAAAATGATAGAGCAGCAGAGCGCTGCTGGATAGCACCAGCCCCACCATTAAAATCTTGAAGGGCCCGATCCGGTCCGTCATAATCCCCGATAAAATATTGCCGAGCGTATTGGATAACGAATACAGCCCGATGACAAAGCCTACAATAAATGAGCTGGCGCCGACAGAGGCTGCAAACGTACTCATGACCGGAAGCTGGGAAAATAAATCGAAAAAGGAAAAAAACACAATGCTGTATACGAGCACCGCATAGTTGAAAGTCCGTAAGCTATAATTGGCCTGCACCTTCTTCAGCTTCCGGTCCAGCACAAAGTTGCCGAATGGCACAAAAGCGGCGATGGCAGCTGCGGCAGACCAAAGCAGGCTCCACTTCACCCGAATCGCGGCATAAAGGATAGCTGCTGCATATAAACAGAATATCCCCCCGTGAATGCTCCCTACTATCGTTACGGCTTTATCGAACCCCCAAATATATTTCAAGGGCATCGCGATGCCTAGCAACACTAATAAAGAAATACCATCTAGCAAACCGGCTATACGTAAAAAATAAATTGGATGTGACCGCACTTGTTTTGCTCCTCATTTATATTTTGAAAGGAATACTCTATTCTATCACTTTATGAGTAGTGAAATAGGATAGACACTAAAGATTCAAAATTGGAAAAGAGGAGTACAAGAGGCAACTCAAAGCGGGTCAACGCTGCCTCCGCTCCAAATCATCCACATAATTTTTGGCTTCCTTGAGGCCAACACCGCTTACTTCCCGGTATTCCTTGATCGCTTGAATCCTTTTTTCTGCGGCGATCAGCATAAGCAATCGTTCATCTATATTTGCTGCTTGATTGGAAAGTGTATCTTATATGATGGTTCATTATAACATAACATTTGGCCTGCTCTTGCTTTTAGAAAGGGGGCTGTGCTTAGCTCCATTCACTTGCATCAAAATCCACTTATTGGGTAAAGCTAACTTCGATTATTCTCGGATATTTGCAGCATAAGGGGGTGGACCATCATGATGAATGACACGAAGCTGTTCGAAGAGCTTCACCATAATGTGAAGGAAATGAGAAAGCGCATCGGGCACAGTCCAGACGTAGTTATTCGCTCGTTCATGATGGGCCGTTTGGGCTTTCAGGCTGCGCTTATCTATATCGATGGCTTGGTCGACAAGCCGATGATTCATGAACAAGTGCTCAAGCCGCTTTTGCATCTGGAGAAAAACGCTGCCGGATATGACAGAAGGGCGACGATAGCCGAGGCGATTATTTCGGCAGGCGAGGTGAAGGCGCAAAATCAACTTGATGCTTGTGTCATGGAGGTGTTGTCTGGCAACACCGTATTGCTTTTGGATGGGACAGATACGGCGCTCGTCATTGACACTCATGGCTGGGAGCGCCGCTCGATTGAGGAGCCGGTTTCGGAAGCGGTCGTGCGCGGCCCGCGGGACGGCTTCACCGAAACGTTGCGCAGCAATACAGCCATGCTCCGCCGCCGTATCAAAGACCCGAGCTTCACGATGGACATGTACAAAATCGGCAGGCGCTCCCAGACCGATATCGCTTTACTGTACATGAAAGGGCTCACAGATGAAGCGTTGGTGGAGGAAACGAGAAGCAGGCTGAAGCAAATTGATATTGATGAGGTGCTGGAATCCGGTTATATCGAGCAGCTCGTTGAAGACAATGTGATGTCGCCATTTCCTCAGGTGCAAAATACCGAACGGCCTGACCGGGTGGCGGGTGCTTTAATGGAAGGCCGGGTTGCTATTCTAATCGATGGAACCCCTATTGCCCTCATTGTGCCCGTAACGTTTGCGATGATGATGAGCTCGCCAGAGGATTATTATGAGCGCTGGCTGCCTTCCTCGCTCATTCGGCTGCTGCGTTATGGAGCAGCTTTTATCGCTCTGTTCCTGCCTTCGCTGTATATTGCTCTTATTTCCTATAACCATGGACTTATTCCAACCAAGCTGGCCATATCGATTGCTGCAGGCAGAGAGGGCGTGCCGTTTCCCTCAATTGTAGAAGCGCTCATTATGGAAATTACGCTTGAAATTTTGCGCGAGGCGGGGCTGCGGCTGCCAAAGCCGATTGGACAAGCGGTTGGCATCGTCGGAGGACTTGTCATTGGTCAAGCCGCGGTACAAGCTGCAATTGTCAGTCCGATTATGGTTATCGTCGTGGCGCTGACGGCGATATCCTCGTTTGCTTTTCCACAGTATGGGGCGGGTCTGGCGATTCGCATTTTGCGCTTTGGCATGATGATGGCGGCTGCGGTACTGGGCCTTTATGGGGTCATTTTGTTTTATATTTTGATTACCGTTCATATGACCAGGCTTAAAAGCTTCGGCGTTCCTTACCTCTCGCCGTTTGTGCCAGCGCGCCCTTCGCAGTGGAAGGACCTTTTCCTCCGTTTTCCGCTCCATATGTTGAAACGGCGTCCCGCCATGGTCAGCCCTCAGGACGATAAGCGGCAGAAATAGAGACAAGGGGAATGCAGCATGAAGACAAAGGATAGGAGCAAGGAATCGATTACCGCTACTCAAGCCGCGATGATGACGGCGAAAGCAATGATCGGCACAGGCATTCTCGTGCTGCCGCAAAGCGTTGGCAAAAGTGTGGGAACGCCCGACGGATGGCTGTCTGTTCTGCTTAGCGGCATATTGGCTATGATGTTCGGCTTCATTATTGTAAAGCTTAGCCAGCGCTTTCCCGGCAGAACCTATTATCAATACAGCCAGGAAATTATTGGAAAATTGATCGGTTCCTGCGTTGGGGCTATGATGTGCCTGTATTATATTTTTTCCGCTGGCTACTTGCTGCGTGTCATGGGGGAGGTTGTGCGCATGTATTTGCTGGATAAAACGCCGATCGCCATTATCATGCTCACATTTATGGGGGTTGCCATTTATATGACGACAGCGGGAATCAACGCGATCGCGCAGCTTATCGAGATTTTTTTGCCGATCATTGTCCTGATTATGGTTGCTTTTATCGTTTTCAGCTTCGGTGACTTTGAGCTGGACAATTTGCGCCCGGTATTGGGGGAAGGCATTGCGCCGGTGCTGAAAGGAATTGAGCCATCGATTTTATCCTACAGCGGGTTTGAAGTGATGCTGTTCGTGACGGCCTTCATGACGGATGCCCGCAAGGCGCTCAAGGCAACCTTCGCCGGAATCGGCTTGACAGCGGTGCTATATACGCTGGTTGTTGCTGTTGCGATTGGCTCCTTAACGGTGGAGGAGGTGCAGACCGTAACGTGGCCAACGATGTCAGTCGCAATGAACATTGAGCTGCCCGGCGGATTTTTCGAGCGATTCGAGTCTTTGTTTACCGTCTTGTGGGTTATATCGATGTTTACAGCCTTCGTGATGTACCATTATGGAGGAAGCTTGGGGTTTGGACAGCTAACGGGCAAAAAATTTCAGCTATTCGCCTATTTGTCTTTGCCTTGTATTTTTTTGATTGCCATTTGGCCAAGCAATTTGAACAAGCTGTTTAAGCTTGGCGACTATATCGGTTATGCTTCGTTTTTTATGTTCGGCACCATTCCCATTATTTTTTTTATAGTGGCGGCGGTGAGGAGGGTGGGGCATGGAACTAAAAATAAGCGCGCGTAATCGATCTGTTGTGCTGCTCATGCTCGTCATCCCTTTGCTGCTGACGGGCTGCTGGGATCGTAATGAAATTGAGGAAACGGGCATTGCGCTTGGAGTCGGCATTGATTTTCCAGCTGGACAAGAGGAAGGGGCCAGGCCGATCATCGCCATGACCCATCAATTTGCCCTGCCCAACCAGTTTTCGGAGAGCACCAGCAGCAAGGTGCAGAAGGATTACGTCAACATGTCCAGCGCTGGGCCAATCGTCTTCGATAACATTAGAGAGCTGTCTACCCGATCTGCAAGGCCACCTAATTATGAGCATCTGCAAGTCATTGTTATTAGCGAGAAAGCGGCTCGGGAGCTTGATCTGAAAAATGTCATTAACTTTTTTCTGCGCAATACCGAAACACGGCGTTCCATCCGCGTCGTCATTTCTCACGGAAAGGCGAGCGATATTTATCAACAGCAGAAGAGTACGAAAACCCCGGCTTTGGAGCTGCGCGAGCTAACGGACAATTATCGCAAGACGCTGCGTATTCCTCCGGCGCTAACGCTTGGCAATATGTCGGAGCATCTGACCGGGCAGTCCAGCTTTGTCATTCAAGGCGCAGGCAACTCGCCAGAAGGGGCGAAGCTCACGAGCGCAGCAGTCATTAGGGGGACAACAGCCCGGATGATCGGCTTTCTCAGTGAAATCGAGACGGTGGGGCTGAACTGGCTGCTTGGCAACAATCACTCTAATGGCATTGTGGAGGGGATTGAGCCGGACAGCGGCGCCATGCTTGGTTATGAGGTGCGGAAGATGACGTCCAGCATTCAGCCGATCGTCCAGGGGGACGAAATTTCTTTTCAGGTGAAGATTAAGACAACGGGCAAGCTGCGGGAGGATTGGGCATTTCCTGGCGACGCATTTGATGCTGATTTCATCAATCGTGCAGAGAAGGCTACGGCGGTCATGATTAAGCAAATGGCGGAAAAAGCGCTCGCCAAGACGCAGCGCCAGTACAAGGTTGATGTAGCGGGTTTCGGCAAGCGCCTCAGCATTAAGAAGCCGGCGGTATGGAAACGGGTGAAGGATGGCTGGGAGGATCGCTTTAGTCGAATGCCTGTTTCTATTGTGGTGGAAGTTGATATTCAGGAGTTTGGCACAAGAGGAACGAAGCGAAATTAGACCGCGTTGAAGACTAGGAGAAAATAGTCGACAGCGCGGTATTTACATTGGAATGGATAGAATAAAAAAATATAAATCCTACTATTACTTTATGGTAGAATTGTTAAGAATAATATAATTTAGCTTAATGTAATGGTGCCTAAAGCGCCAGAATCTATCATTATTTTAAGCGATACAGTATAGCGATATAATTGAGGGGGATTTTTGTGAAAAGATGGCTTGCTGCAATAATGGTTGTCATTCTATTTGTATATCCGATGCTGCTGCCACCAAAAGCATCTGCAGCGGGGACGATGTTTACATCCGTTGCTTCACAACTGGGCACCACAATGGCGCTGGATGCAAGTGGTCAAATCTGGGCTTGGGGCAGCAACATATCTGGTCAATTTGGAGACGGGACAAACGTTTCCTCGCATACTCCGAAAAAGATTACGGTCATGGATAATGGCGCAACTGTGACGTTCAAGGAAGTGAAGCCAGGCTTCAATTCCGCACTTGCCTTGGACACGAGCGGGCAGCTGTGGTCGACAGGAGATAATGGAGATGGCCAATTGGGACTTGGCGCTGGGACTGCGAGTACGATGGTCTGGACAAAGGTTGAAGTGATGGACGGCGGTACAGCTGTCACCTTTAAGAAAATCGCCTCCCTGCGCACTACTTCGCTTGCGTTAGATAGCAATGGAACGCTTTGGATATGGGGTTTCAGAACGTGGACGCCTGATCCTTATGTCCCTACTAAAAGGGAATTGACGGACGGCAACGGAGACCCTGTCGTTTTTGAAACGCTGGAGGGAAATGAGGAGAACGGAATCGCAATCGATTCGACGCAGCATATTTGGGAGATTTTCCATGGCCAGTATATGCCCACGCCATTAGGGGTGATGGATGGCGCGTTGGAAGCCGAATTTCAATCCATCGCAGTCGGAGCAGGCTATGGTACGGGTACGTTTCTGATGCTTTCCATCGACAGCATCGGCAACGTATGGACCTGGGGAGGAAATGATCAAGGGCAGCTTGGTGATGGACAAATCTCCAGCGATAGATGGTTCCCAGAGAAAAATCCGGTGCTAGACAACGGGAACCCGGTGAAGTTCACACAAGTTTCAGGAGGCAACAAGCATGTTCTGGCGCTCGATGAAAACGGTGATATGTGGACATGGGGATTGAATGCTGCCGGGCAGCTTGGAGACGGCACAACATTAAATTCCGCTCCCCATAAAGTAGCCGTATCGGATAATGGTACGTCTTTTCAATTTGTCTCTCTAACTGCCGGTTTTGATGTATCGTATGGGCTTGACCAAGATGGCCGATTATGGTCGTGGGGAAGTGAATATATGCTTGGTGATGGGGGAAATGGCACCGGGTCGCAAGCAACGCCTGTGAAAATATTTCTGCAGCCTGCGATAACGCTGCAAACGTCGGTAGCATCGTCTACCTATCTCCAGCCGATTACTTTGACCGCTTCCCTTACTGGTGATCTTGACATTCCGACAGGGAACGTTGAGTTCAGGGACGGGGGCTTGCTGCTGGGCTCCTCTTCACTTGCTGCGAACGGAACGGCAACCTTAACGGTTTCGTCACTGCAGCCGAGAACTCATACCTTCACTGTACATTATGCAGGTGATGACTATTATTTAGCGAGATCAACGAATAATTTGGCCTTTCAGGTAACGATGCCAGATGCGCCAGTTATTTCTATAACGCCATCAACGACCGCACAGACGAATGATCCGGTAACGCTGAACGTCACCACGTCAACCTATGGTATTGGCAATTCGCTGCACAGCTTGAAATGGCTTCCGGGCGATCATGGTGCGGCCGCATTTGCGGGTGCTGGAACCGACCTATTGGCTGCTGGAAGCTTTGATGTGGCCAGCAATGGCAGCTATACGGTTTACGCCAAGGATTTGGCAGGCAATGAAACGGTGAGAAAAATGGAGGTTGCGAACATTGTTCCACTACCGAATGACAGCCTCATCAGCCCTGTGGCTGCCAGCTTTGATAAATACACGGGAGCAGTGGCAAATGTTGACGTGGCAACGGGGCTGACGCTGAACGGCAACACGCTTAGCAGCGTTGCTAACGGCGCAGCGGCGCTCGTTCTAGGAACGGATTATACTGTAACAGGCAGCACAGTAACGATTCTGAAGGCATATATGATGTCGCAGCCGGTCGGTACAACGAGCCTGACATTTATGTTTAGTGGAGGAGCAGCTCAGACGCTGACGATAACGGTAGGCGATTCTACGCCAAGCCCAACACCGACACCGACACCGACACCGACACCGACACCGACACCAAGTGCTACACCAAGTCCTAGCCCAACGGCCACACAGATTCCGTCACCAAATCCAGCTTCGACTTCTTCTAATGTACGGCCTAACTATCAAATTGTGACGGATTCGTCAGGCAGAGTTGTGGTCATTGTTGATCCTTCTGTACTGGTAACCGAGAAGAAACCGGATGGAACGAATGTTCAAAAGCTGATGGTCCCGGAAAGTATTTTGAATCAGGTTGCTGGCCAGTTAAAGGACCCAGCGAACCCGATTATTATAATTAGAATCGACAATAAGGAAAGCGCCGTTCAGGTTCAGCTTCCAGCTTCATCGATTGCAGCTATTGGGAAGACTTTCTCGAATGCCGTAATCGAGGTCGAAATAAAAGGCTCCAGCATGCAGCTTAAGGCTAGCGTGCTTGATCTGGAGAAGCTGGCGAAGCGGCTTGGCGTTTCCGTATCCGAATTGAAAATCAATTCAACGATGGAGCAAGTCAGCGATACTGTGCGTAATGAGCTTACACGGGTTGGAAATGACAAAGGGTTCAGTCTGCTAGGCAGCGTTGTTGATTTCAAAGTAACGGCTGAAGCGAACGGGCAGACGGTTGACATAAGCGATTTTGGTGGGACGTATATGGTTCAAGCCATTGTAATTGATCAGACAGTCGCGGGAGATTTGGTTTTTGCCGTGCATTATGATCCTGCGACTAGACAGGTTTCATATATTCCAACCCAATTGGGCGAAAGAAACAACGGCAGCAAGCAGGCCGTCATGAGAACTCCTCATCATAGCATCTATGCTGTAATCAGGAAGGACGCTCCTTCTTTTGCCGACATGCAAGGACACTGGGCGAAAGCAGAGGTTGAGCAGCTTGCTGCCAGGTTCATTGTTAATGGCATTTCCGCTGAGCGTTTCGCTTCGAATGACAGCATTACGCGGGCTGAATTTGCTTCTTTACTCGTGCGCGGAATGGGAATCTCTTTAAAGCATGACTCCGAGTATAAAGGTTTTACGGATATAGCCCCGACTGCATGGTATGCTTCTGCGGTAGAAGCAGCAGTAAGAGCCGGACTTGTTCAAGGACTAACCACTGAGCGCTTTGGGCCCAATGAGCAGATCAGCCGGGAACAGATGGCGGTTATGATTGCCAGAGCATTGACGATTGTCTCCAAAGACGGAACTGAGCCAGTAGATAGCGGGGCGCAGGCTGCATTTGCCGATCAGGATCTGATCTCCCCGTGGGCTGAGACCGCAGTTGCCGAGACAGCTAAAGCAGGGATAATTACCGGAATGGCCGACCAAACATTCGCGCCTAAAGACTTTGCAACTAGAGCGCAGGCGGCAGTGATGCTGAATAGATTTTTGCAAGCAGTAGGATTTATCGGCTAATACGATTCTCATATGTTTCATAGATAACGACTAGGCAAAAGGCACCTGTAACTTGCAGGTGTTTTTTGCTTTTTTAAATGAAGCGAAACGCCCAGCAGGGCAGGAAATAAGACGAATTATGTCGAATCATTTTAAAGGCTTTATTGGATCTGTGAGCGTTTGGGCAGCTGTATGATTATTCCCATTTTATATCGTATAAACTCAATATTTTACAATTTCGTAACGCTTGGTGTCCCGAGCGTTTTTTTGTATGCAAAAGCATAAAATATGCGCGAAGCAGCGCCTTTTTTCACTATGCTCATAAGTTTTCAAGGCTATAGCTATTTTTTTATATAATCGGGATAATAGTGGTTAGTATAATAGAAGGTCCATAAATAGATCACATCGGGGGCTGTAAGGATGATTCATGTTGAGTTGGAGTGGGCGGAGTCTCATTTTCCACTATATGCGGCTGCCAGCATTCATTCGCTGTACAGCACTTCAAATATGCCCATGTATAAAATAAACGAGAATGCAGCCTCGCTCCTGGCGATCGCTAGCGGCAAAGGCACGCTTACGATGAACGATCAGACGTATGAGCTGACGGAAGGCAGTGTTATCGTTCTCCCCGCGCAAACCCATGTGTCTTTAGTGACTAGCGTGGTGCAGCCGCTGCATGCCTATAAGCTGGTAATTGGCACAATCGAGCAGCAGCGTACTTTAGCCGCGGGTGCAATCGTACGGAAAAGCGAGGTAGCTGGTGGCCTGAATAGCCTGTTTATTCCTCATGCGCCTGCGATTGTCTCGCAGATGGAGGAGCTGTATGTCCATCGGCTGCCTGCGCATGAGGTGCGTCATATGCAAAATCAAATTCTTTTTCACCAAATACTGCTGTACTTGCTGGAGTGGATGGACGCCAAATATGCAACGAGCGACAAACCGTCAATGGAGCGAAGCGTCGCATATTTAGAAAACCATTTTAATGAAAAAATAACACGTGAGCAGCTGGCGGCAATGGCTGGGGTCAGTCCGTCGCATTATTCGACCTTGTTTAAGCAGCTTAACGGCTTTTCGCCTAATGAATATTTGTCACGGCTGCGTGTCCACCGCGCCAAGGAGCTGCTAATTAACGGTTCGGGCACGCTTAGGGAAATTGCGCTTAAGGTAGGCTACCATGATGAGTTTTATTTGAGCCGGCGCTTCAAGCAGCAGACGGGTGCTGCTCCTTCAGGGTATAGCCGAGACTCCTTGCAGCATGTAGCCGTGCTGCTCCTTCCTTACGCCAGCCATTTAATGCTGCTTGGACTGGAGCCTGCCGTTACGATTACGGTAAGCAGCGAATTTGTGAGCACCGCAGATATGCCGCCTCCACAAACGATGCGTTTCATTCATGCCGAGAGCTCGCCTGAACAGGTCAAATCGGTATTGCTGGATGCGAAGGTGGAGCTCATTATTGCCGCGAAGCAGCATTTGCAGCAGTATGGGCTGAGGCCCGAGCAGCTGCGGGCGATAGCGCCTGTCGTGGAAATTTCATGGATGGACATGGGGTGGAAGGAGCATTTGCGGCTCATTGCCCAAGTGGTGCAGCGAGTAAGTGTGGCCGAACAGTGGCTGCATACGTTTGAGCAGGAGGAGCAGGAGGCGCGTGCTCTCATCGAGCAAAGTCCCGCCGCGCGCGAGACAATCACCATACTAGTCATTAAGCCGGAGAGGCTGCTCATATATGGGGCGCGAAATGTAGGATATGTGCTGTATCAATCACTAGGCCTGCGGCCGCCTGCACGGATTGCGGAGGAAATGGACAAGCTGGGAGAGCAATTTCATTCTGTGCCAATTGAGGCAGCGGAGCTTGCTGAATATGCGGGGGACCGGATCGTCGTCATTGCGTTTCCAGATGAGAAGGGCTCAACGCTCCATGCGCAGAAAACGTTTGAGTCGCCGTATTGGCTCAGCCTTCCCGCAGTGAAGCAAAAGAAAGTACATGTGCTGGATAAGGACGAATGGGTGCCCTACAACCCGATTTCGATTCGGCTGCAGCTTGGACGTGCGGTAGCTTTATTTACGGGCAGCCAATAGTCCAAGCTATTTTTCAAACAAAAAGGCATGGCTTGGCGCATAGGTGGCCTCTATAATGATGAAAGCGAATGCGAATGATTTTCATAATCACAAGGTGAAACGGCTGTCGCCGTCCTTTGGCAGCGCGGCGCGTTTCAGTCCGAGAAATATAGAGAAAGGATGGCGAAATAGTATACTTTCCTATATTTCAAGGTGAAACGGCTGTCGCCGTCCTTTGGCGGTGCAGCGCGTTTCAGTCCGAGAAAAATATAGAGAAAGGATAGAAAAAATTATATACATTCTTATATTTTAAAAAAGGGAGAGAGTCATCTTATGAAAAAGCTTTTTATTCCGCTTCTACTTCTTATGGCGGTTGCACTTAGCGCTTGCAGCGGAAATCAAGCGGGTAATGCCGGAGCTGCCGGAAATGCGGGAAACAGCAGCAATACGGGCAATACTAGCACGTCAGCTGCACCTTCGGCAGAGGCGGAATCTGCAACGTTTACGTATCAATCCGAGAATGGTCCAGTCGAGGTGCCGACAAATCCGCAGCGCGTCGTCGTGCTGACGAGATTTTTGACGGGCAACGTCATGGCTTTGGGTGTGCCTTTAGTCGGTGCGGATGAAATGTCCAAGGCGAACCCGAATTTTGAAGAGAAGTTAAAGGATGTTGAGGCGGTTTCCGACGAAAGTATTGAAAAAATCATCGAGCTGCAGCCTGATCTGATTATCGGGCTTTCCGACATTAAAAATATTGATAAATTCAAGCAAATCGCGCCTACGGTTACCTTTACGTACAACAAGGTCGATTATTTGACGCAGCAGCTCGAAATCGGCAAATTGCTGAATAAAGAAAAAGAAGCGCAAGCCTGGGTCGATGATTTTTCCGCAAGAACGAAAAAAGCGGGCGAAGAAATTAGAGCGAAGGTCGGCGACAATGTGACGGTTTCGGTTATCGAAACGTTCAATAAGCAGCTTTACGTTTACGGCTACAATTTTGGCCGCGGCACCGAGCTGCTTTATGGCGATCTTGGTCTTGGCATGCCGGAAAAAGTGAAGGAAGGCACGAAAACAGACGGTTATTTCGCCGTGTCGACCGAAGTTCTGAAGGATTATATGGGCGATTACGTCATTTTCAGTAAAAATGCGGATGAAGACAATTCGTTCCAAAATACCGAAATTTACAAAAGCGTCCCTGCCGTCGTCAATAACCACGTCTTCGAGGTTGATGCGAAAGGGTTTTATTTCAACGATCCATTGAGCTTGGAGTATCAGCTTGCGTTTTTCAAACAAAGCTTTCTCGGCCAATAATCCTATCCCATTTGAAGAAAAGATGAGATTGAATTGAAAAAGAAACAAGGCGCAATTTCGTTTTCCTGGAAGCTGGCCGGCAGCACACTGCTGCTGGTCGTTTGCTTCATTCTTTCGCTTCTATTAGGAGCAAAGGAAATTCATTTGCAGGACTTATGGCTCGCTCTGACATCCGATTCCAAGGGCGACAACCTTCTCGTCCTGCGTGAAATTCGGGTGCCGCGCGAGCTGGCTGCTATTTTGGTTGGAGCGGCTTTTGCTGTATCTGGCGCGATCATGCAAGGAATAACCCGCAATCCGCTTGCTGATCCGGGCTTGCTGGGTTTAACCTCGGGCGCGAACATGGGGCTGGCGCTGACCTTTATATTTTTGCCAGGGCTAGGTTACTTCGGCATGATGATCGCCTGCTTTTTAGGCGCTGCTTTGGGGGCCGCTTTAGTGCTCATCCTTAGCTCTATGCGCCGGGGGAGCCTGTCTCCCATGCGGATTGTGCTGGCGGGCGCGGCGATTTCAGCTTTTCTCTACGCCATTTCAAGCGGTATCAGCCTAGCCTTCAAAATATCCAAGGATGTGTCCATGTGGACGGCTGGCGGCTTGATTGGCACGACTTGGGGACAGCTTCAAGCGATCGCTCCGGTTATTTTGATCGGCATACTGGTAGCGCTTATGCTCTCGAGCCAGCTGACAATTTTGAGCCTAAGCGATGATGTGGCGGTGGGACTCGGGCAAAAGCTTGTACAAATCAAAGCGATTTTGTTTGTTCTTATCATTATGCTTACGGGGGCAGCGGTTGCGCTGGTTGGGAACATTGCTTTCGTAGGCTTAATGATTCCCCATATCGTTCGCTTGGTTGTTGGAACCGACTATCGGTATATCATGCCGATTTCGGTATTTACAGGCGCATCCTTTATGCTGCTTGCCGATACGCTTGCCCGCACCATTAATGCGCCTTATGAGACGCCAATGGCCGCGATTGTGGCGATGGTGGGCTTGCCTTTTTTCCTCATTGTCGTGCGTAAAGGAGGCAAAGCTTTCTCATGATTCCACGTACACTAGCTCGTAAACAACGTTTGATTTTGCTTGTCGGCTTAGGGTTAATCGCTGTGGTTGCGGTGGTGAGCATGGGCTTAGGCTATGCATCTCTGTCCTTTGACCGGCTGCTTCCCGTTTTGCTTGGGCAAGGCACGTTTAAAGAGGAGTTTGTGCTGTTTTCGGTACGGCTGCCGCGTATCTTTATTACCTTGCTTTCGGGAATGGCGCTCGCTTTATCCGGTTCGATTTTGCAGAGCGTGACCCGCAACGAGCTGGCGGACCCGGGCATCATTGGCATTAATTCCGGCGCAGGCGTTGGCATTGCGATTTTCTTTCTGTATGTTCCAGTGAGCGTCGGATCATTTGTTTATGTTTTGCCGGTAGTTGCCTTTATCGGGGCATTGCTTACGGCTGCACTTATCTATGCTTTCTCATACAGCAGAAGTCGCGGACTTGATCCGATACGTCTGGTGCTGGTCGGGGTCGGCTTTTCTCTGGCGCTGTCGGGTATTATGATCGTCATCATTTCCGCAGCGGAACGCTCCAAGGTCGATTTTATATCCAAGTGGCTGGCAGGAAACATATGGGGAACGGATTGGCCGTTTATTTGGGCGCTGCTTCCTTGGCTCATCCTGCTTATTCCATTCACTCTGTATAAAGCTCAGCGGCTCAATCTGCTCAGCTTGAACGAGGAGTCGGCGCGGGGTGTCGGCTTGAATCTTGAACGTGAGCGTCTCATGCTGATTGTCACTGCCGTAGCCTCTGCTGCTGCTGCGGTATCTGTGACGGGCGGCATCGCTTTCGTGGGGCTAATGGCTCCGCATATTGCAAAGACGCTGGTTGGTCCGCGCAATCAGCTGTTTATTCCGGTCGCTGTGCTGCTCGGCGGGTTGCTGCTGCTGCTCTCGGATACGATTGGCCGCAACATTGTCGATCCTGATGGTATCCCGGCTGGCATTATGGTATCGTTGATCGGCGTACCGTATTTTGCATATTTGCTGTTGAAAAAATAGCGTGGCTTCAGCACGAAAAGCCCTGCCCCATGTGGAAGAAGTTCCACTGGTGCAGGGCTTTTTCTGCATGAATCCATTCAAATTCATTTACACATTCATCTTCAAAATTTCTTCAATGATAATAGCTGGATCGGTAAACATGACGAGATGGCCGGAATGGGGAGCTTCGACAAATCTGCCGCCCGGCAAGGTAGCTGCGGTTTCGCGATGGGCAGCTATAATAGCCGTTCTTATTTTTTGTTCCGAGCGTATCGGCTTCGTTCCCGAAATGACGCACACCTCCAAATCGCCAAGCGCTGGCGTGGTGCGAAGCGAGGCCAAATCGTCCAGAAATGGCGTTAGTTCAGCCGCCAGCGTGCTCGCAGCCGCAATCGTAAAATCCTCCTTGCGATGATCTGCTGCTACATCGGCAGGCTGCACGCTGCCGGGGCGGCTGCCAAGCAGGCGATATAGACCGAGCCGCGCCAATAGCGGAAATAGCACTCGGCTCATTGCAAACCGTTTAGCCACAGCTTTGCCGAAGTACATCGCGCAATTTTCGTCGGACTGGTCGACCAATACAATACCGCGTATGCGTGAAGGATTTGCCGCTGCTGCGGCGCGAACGATCGGGCCGCCCCAGCTGTGGCCCACGAGAATAAAGGGGCCGGGACCAAGCGCTTCGAGCAAAATGCCGAGGTCATCGGCGAGTCTATGAAGCGTGCGGGGAGCCGTATCGGCATCGCTGCGTCCGCTGCCCGCACGGTCATAAACGACGGCGCGGGCATGCTTGGCAACGATTGGTTGAACGAGGCCCCAGGTCGAACGGGAAAATCCCATTCCTGATTCAAAAACGACCGTCACCTTGCCGCTTCCTTTGACCATATAATGCAGCTTGCGTCCATCGCCAGTGGTGACATATGCACTTGATCCAAATGAATGTGGGGGTGTAGGGATCATGTTCATGAATACCTCCATTTGGTGAGCCGATTACATTTGCGAAAAGTAGGATAGGGCTGACAGCATTAGCTGAGCAGCTTCATCTCCTTCGCCTGAGCGACTGCTTTTGTGCGCCGATTGACCTTGAGTTTAGCAAAAATATTTTTTACATGCACCTTTACCGTGCTTAGGGCGATAATGAGATGCTCGGCAATCTCTTTATTGGATAAGCCTGAGGCAAGCAGGGCAAGCACCTCGAGCTCGCGCTCCGTAAGCGGCTCTGCAATCAAGCTGGGAGGCGGCTGCATATCATCGGTTTCCTTGCTGGCCTGAAGCTCGGGTTGCTCCGGCAAGCTTTGCAGAACACACATTAGTAGACCGTAAGAGGCTATAGCGAGCAATACCGGTATGCGTTCAGCTGTGAACACGCCGCTTGCCAGCTTATTTTCAAGATAAAGCACGCCGAGCATGGTGCCGTGAACAGCAACGGGGATGCATATAACCGACTGGGGCCGATGCTTTCCCATATAAGGGTTATGGATAAGCCAGCTTTCTTCGGCTCCGGCATAATGAACCTTCTCCTGTGTACGAAGCACATAGCGGATAATGCCTTCTGGCAGCAGGGAGCTGTCCTTCAGCTCAAAAGGGGACGGGACAGTCTGCTCCTCCGAGGCGGCATAAACCTGAACAGAAAGGACATCATGGCTGCCTGTTAGCAAGGCTCCCTTGCTTGCGCCAGCGTGCCTCAATATCGTTCTCATGATTTCCGCAAGCACGGCGTCCATATCGAGCGGGTTCGCTATCGCTTGCGTGGTTTGCAATATGGCGGCGAGATCAAGGCTTTCCGTTGCCAGCGTTTCGTTGCTGTGGAAGTAGGCTGGAGCAGCTGGCTGCTCCTTCTGGCTCCTATCCGTATCGGCAGGCAGGGCGTATAAGGACATTCGTGCAGAAGCGGAATCTGCTTGTGTCTGCTCTTGCCGCCGCAAGCTAAGCAGCTGCTCCTCCAAATGCTTAGATTTTACGTACACTTCCCACTGCATATACCCGTCGTGTGCGGTCTGCAAATAAAATAAAGCCGTCTTGATCTTAGCTTGAGCCATATAGTAGTTCGCTGCGAGTTCGGCTGCTAGGCTGATCGCTTGAATATCGCTCACCTCTCTGGCCTGGCGCAGCGCTTTGTCATAAAGCTCCTCTGCCTCGCTTCGCTTATTGCAGACGCGAGCATATTCTGCATAAAGAATGTGGGATCTTGCCTGATAAAAATCCGGACTCCATAGGGCCCATTTTCGCAAATGGCCAAGATTGCGCAGCAGGCTATTTCTCATAGCCGGGTGTTTGCGCAGATCGGGATAGGCCGCCATGATAGCTAGCGATTCATAAAACAGGCATTCCGGCAAATGGGGCAAATGCGTGGCGTAGGCTTCATGCGTCTTCGCTTGGCTGGCCCATTGAATCGCATCGTCATAGCGCCCCAGAAGGCAGCAAAGCTGCGTTTTGTAAGAGCTGAATTGAAATAAGGTAGTAGCTGCCGTCTCCTCACGGCGAATTTGCGTTAAAAATTGCTCTTCATCAAAGCCAGGTCCGCTGAAGGAGTCCGGCGCATTCGTTCGGCCTTGCAGCGCGAGAAAAAACTGCTGATAAAGGTAAAAATTTTGCCGTACGAATTCATCCTTCGTCGTATCCAGTACAACCATATAGTCGGCTATTCTCCGATTTAATTCGCTTAGCGGCGCTCTTGCGTACAGGGCATTGATATGGGCTCCGATCGCATAGCTGGCAAACACATAATCGCCAGAGTCCATACCTAGACGCATCGCTTGGGATACATAAAAATCGCCTTCCCCAGCCTTGCCGGCAAATTGGCACAATACTCCGCCGTAGATCGTATAGGTTTTGCTTTTAACGGAAGAGATATTGTATCGCTCGGAAAGCTCCACGCCTACCTTGCCAATGGCATAGCCCTTGTTGAATTTCCCCATTGAAATGCCCAAAATCATGCCGTAAGCCGAATAGGCAGCAGCGGAAACAGGTGTGTTCCCATGTTTAAGCGACAGCTGGATCGCCCGGCATATGAGCAGAAAATATACTTTTTTATTCGTAAAGAAGGTAGAGGGCACCATCGCAAAAATCAAATTCATCGCTGCGATCCGGTCCGCATCAGTCATTTCCTTCAGCTGGGCAAGCTTGTCATAGCGGTTGCGCAGCAGCATTTCAATTCGCAAGCCTTCAATCATAAGCATTTGGCTTCCAGGATTAGGATCAATGATAATGTGATGCTCCCTCAAGCTTTGCAGGCCGAGAGCGGTGCCTTCCAAATATTTGCCCTGATTGATATATTGCATAATTCGAATCATAAATACGCTGCTTCGTTCAGCCGGATTGCGTGCATAGCTAAGCAGCAGATCGATGTCGGCGCCAGATTGCTCATAATGGCCGCACATATATTCACATTCCGCTTTTTGGGCATAGAGGTCAAAACAAAGCTCAAAGGACGCCTCCCAATCGTCTTCGTTCAGCAGCACGACCCCTTTGTGAAAATAGCCTAAGGCTACATCATGGGCGGAGGAGGCTTTGGCCCGTGTTCCTGCCTCTAAATTCAGCCTCACGAGCTGAAGCCTTTCATCCGGGTCTAAGATGAGCTTCGCGCCCCTATTCAAATGATTGACAGCATCAAACGCATGCTCCTCGATTGCAGCTTCCGATGCAGCCTCGTGCTGCCTGTTCAAAAAACGGCCGATTTGGATATGCAGTTCCTGCTTCGCTGAATCGTCCAATTGGCTGTAAATCAGCTTCTGAATACTGTCGTGGGCAAAACGATATTGCTGCTTTTGAACGGGAAGGATGATTCCTTCAGCCTCAATAGCGGGCCATTCCGTGGACAGCGCCTCGATATTCTGTCGGGCGACCTGTGCAATGACATGCGGCGAAAAGGTGCTTCCTACACAGGATGCGATTTGGAGCAGCTTCTGCGCCGTGGAAGACAGTCTGTTCAATCTATACGCCATCAGATCATGAATGGCAAAGCTGGGCTCCTGCTCGATTATTTGCTCCCAATCCCATTGCCAGCTGCGTTTATCGTAGTTATACCTTAAACTGCCGTCATCCTGCATGCGAAGCAAAATTTGCTTGAAGTGAAAGGGATTGCCGCCAGATTTATGATAAAGCAGCTCCGTTAAAGACAAGGTTGTCTCGGCTGGGCTGTTCAGCGCCTCCATGACAAACTGCTGAATTGGCTCAATATCGAGCGGCGCCAGATGAAGATGGCGAACGACCGCTTGCTCCGAGACACTCCCATCCGGCTCATATCCGGGCAGCTTGCTGCGATCGGTTTCCAGATGGCGATACGCACATACAAAGAGCAGGTACTGGCATTCCGGATCGCAGACTAGAGCATGAATAAGCTGCAGCGACGATAAATTTGCCCATTGCAAATCATCTATAAACAGCACAATGGGCTGCTCTTTTGAAGCTAAAGCCTGCACAAATTTGCGAAAAACGTATATGAAGCGTTTATGCGATTCATGGGCAGGCAGCTCCTCCGCCACAGGCACATCGCCCAGCAGCAGGGCGGCCTCAGGGATTATGGCGGTAATGACGCCGACACCTGCCCCCAGTGCCTCCCGCAGCCGAAGCTTCCATTGTTCAGACTTATCCTTGTGCTCACCAAGCAAGTGGCGAATAAGTCCGCGAAACGCCTGAATAATCGGATGATAGGGGCTTTCATTCGCAAGCTGCTCAAACTTCCCTGTTATGTAGAAAAAATCCTGTGTGTGCAGCTGTTTGCGAAATACTTCATCGATGAGGGCGGTTTTGCCAATACCGGCTTCACCCGAAATATAGACTAATTCTGTGGAACCGAAGCAGGCGGAATAGAAAGCCTGAGTGAGTATTGAAAGCTCATACTCCCTGCCGTGAAAGCCGGGCTCCAGTATAAAAGCAGGCTGGGAGTGGCCAACTTTGTCCAAATCAGCGAGCAGGAGGGAGAAATTGGGATAGCGTTTGTCTGGATTTTTTTCAAGCAGCTTCATAATAATTGCTTCCAGCCCATCAGGCCAAGCCTGCTGCTGATCCATTATTGGCGGAGGGCTCTGTACCAAATGCATATACACCCATTCAAGCGAATTGTCTGCGACGAAGGGCAGGCGGCTTGCCAGCATTTCGTAAAAAATGACGCCCAGAGAATAAAGATCGCTTCGCTCGTCGACCGCCCGCTGCATGCGCCCGGTGTTTTCCGGCGAGCAGTAGGCCAGTGACGGTTCGGAGATCAAATGTCCGGCCGGGCGAACATAGCGGTCGGCGGTGCGCTGTACGGCAAATCCGCGATCATTAACGGCAGCACTATTTTTATTAGGAAAAATCGTTATTCTCTCCGGCCGCAAATCAAGATGAATCATATGCTGCTGATGGAGCTCCCCTATGCTTGCCACAAGCGCTTTCGCCAAAGGCAGAAAAGTCTCAGGAGGCATCCCCCTTCCTTCCCCCATAAATTGTCTAAGTGGCATCGCGGCGGGAGCTAGACTTGGCTCCAATTGGCCGGTTGTATCATCGAAAGGCTGCATTCCTGTCATTACCTAACACCTCTGGCGTCAAATTACTCTTTCATTCCTTCTATTATAATAAATCGTGCGCCGTTTACGTGTGATTTCAGTGAAAATACTCCTTAAGAGGTATAGGGTTATAGCGGTTTTTACATTAATTTGGTACATACATAGAACATGGAGAGAGGCTGGGGTGAACAGACGATGACGGATGCCCTCATTGCTTTTGTCAGCACCATCATTTTGGGAATCGTAATTTTAGCGAAAATATGGTGGGATGGCGATGGTACGAGTTGGAGGTTTACGAAGTGGTATAGCGTTGTTTTTTTTGCGGTGGCTTTAGTAGTTGGCGGAATTACTTTTTTTAACAGTTAGAATGAATTTATTTATTGGGGGATTATGATGAAAGCATGGAAATGGAATAAACGATGGATTGCTGTATTTCTTGCAGTTGTACTTTTACTGGAGCTGCCATCTGTACGCTTAGCTGAGGCGGCGGGAACTGCAGTATTGGATCAGGAGAGTTTAGTTGTGTATGGGAATATATGGGTAGATGCTGTGAACCCGCGCTATCAAACCTTTACCCCAGCGGTAACGGGATACCTTGATGCCATTCATTTAAATCTTTCTGGTTCCTTTGGTTCTCCTGGGGCTCTTATCATTAGCATCTATAAGGAAGGCAACCTGTCAACCCCGCTTGGATCTGCACAATTAGCAGCAACGGGGTCAGACTGGAACGCAGTTGATTTTTCCGGGACATCGATTTATTTAACAAAGGAAACGATGTATCGAATGGTTGTTACTACGGAATATGCAGGCGGCTCGGGTTTTGGATGGTATAACAGCTCTACTGATACTTATACAAGAGGTTATTCTATTGCCAGCAGCCGTGATTTTTCTTTTAAAACATACATGGTCCCAGACTATTCGCTCTCTCCGGCCTTGAGCACCGTTTCAAGCGGTCAGGCGAGCCTTGCTGCCGACGGCACAAGCCAGACAACCGTGAGCGTGCAGTTGAAAGATGCGCAAGGAACGGCAATGACAACGGGAGGGGAGACGGTTGCGATTACGGCGACGAAGGGAACCGTAAGCGCCGTAACGGATAATGGGGACGGGACGTATTCGGCGACTTTGACTGCGCCGACAACAACGGGCAGTGCGACCGTGAGCGCGACCGTAGGCGGTCAAGCAATACCATCAACAGCGAGTGTGCAGTTTGTGGCAGGTGCGCCGTCTGCGTCGCAAAGCACGGTTGAAACGAGTGTTGCAACGCTAACGGCTAATGGTACGAGCCAGACGACTATAAGTGTGAAGCTGAAAGATGTGTATGGCAATGCCTTGACGAGTGGAGGAGCAGCAGTAACGATTGCTGCATCGAAGGGAACGGTAAGCGCTGTAACGGATAACGGAAATGGGACCTATACGGCAAGTTTAACTGCTCCTGTGACAGTAGGTAGCGCGACCATCAGCGCAACCGTTGGCGGTCAATCGATCACGTCAACAGCGAGCGTGCAGTTTGTGGCTGGAGCTGCTTCAACGGCGACAAGCACTGTGGAGTCAGCAGATGCGACCTTGACTGCCGATGGTGTGAGCCAGACAACGATAAGCGTGAAGCTGAAAGACGCGCAGGGCAATGCTTTGACGAGCGGAGGAGCAGTGGTAACGATTGCTTCGACGCGGGGGAACGTGGGCTCCGTAACCGATAACGGAGACGGAACTTATTCAGCGACACTGACAGCTTCGACAACGGTAGGTACCGCGACCGTCAGCGCAACCGTTGGCGGTCAATCGATCACGTCAACAGTGAGCGTGCAGTTTGTGGCCGGAGCTGCTTCAACGGCGACGAGCACAGTGGAGGTGGCGGATGCGTCCTTGACCGCCGATGGCACGAGCCAGACGACGATCAGCGTGAAGCTGAAGGATGCGCAGGGCAATATCTTGACGAGCGGAGGAGCAGCGGTAACGATTGCTGCTACTAAGGGGACGGTAAGCCCCGTAACCGATAACGGAGACGGAACTTATTCGGCGACATTGACAGCTTCAGCAACAATAGACAGCGCGACCGTCAGTGCAACTGTTGGAGGCCAGTTGATAGCGTCAACAGCGATCGTGCAGTTTGTAGTCGGTGCCGCTTCAACGGCAACGAGCACTGTGGAGGCGGCGGATGCATCCTTGACCGCAGATGGCGTGAGCCAGACGACGATAAGCGTTAAGCTGAAGGATGCGCAGGGCAATACCTTGACGAGCGGAGGGGCAGTGATTACGATTGCTTCGACGCGGGGTACCGTAGGTGTCGTTACGGATAATAGTGACGGAACGTATACGGCGCTGCTGACTGCGTCATCAACAGCAAGCACCGCTATTGTGAGCGCCAAAGTTGGCGGTCTGGCGCTTGCCGATACGGCAAGCGTATCGTTTGTTCCAGGAGCTCCATCCGTATTAACTAGCAGAATTCAAGTGTCAGATGGGTCCCTAACCGCTGACGGAGCAAGCCAGACAACGATTCATGTAAGTCTGAGCGACGCACGGGAGAACAGTTTGACATCCGGTGGAGCGACGGTAACGATTGCTACGACGCTGGGTACTGTTAGTGCAGTGACGGATAACGGTGACGGCACGTATACAGCAACGCTGACTGCTCCGAATACGTTAGGTCAAGCGATTGTGAGCGCAACTGTGGATGGGCAGACGATACGGATGAGCGAAGAAATCGAGTTCATCGCCGGGGAGGTAAGCCCCTCCCAATCAACCGTCACCGCAAGTGCGGCAGTGGTTCGGGCAGACGGCAGCAACAGCGCCTTGATTTCCGTGAAGCTGCTGGATGATCATAACCATCCGATAGTGGGGCAAACGGTGCGGCTTCAAGCAAGTGGCGGGCACTCCATAATTGCTCAGCCTGCTGTAGTGACCGATTCAAATGGAATTGCTGTCTTTGCGGTGAGTAATACAGCCTCAGAGGACGTTACTTATTTTGCCGAAGAAGAGGAGAGCGGAGTTACGCTGGACCAAACTGTAGAGGTATCATTCGTCTATGATCAGCCTCCAACTATTGCACTGCAAGCAGACCCAACTGCAGCAACTTTTGGAACGGTGACTGTTCATACGTCGGCAGCAGCTATAGGGGAATTCAACCACATCGCTTCGATAAAATGGGCGGAAGGAAGTCGCAATGTCTCCTATTTTGAAACGGATGGCACGGAAATAACGGATCCATTTACCGTACAGACGAACGGAGTATATTCTGTCTACGCCCTGGATACCACAGGAAATGCTGCTGTTGCTACGATTAACATTCAAAATATCGTTCCTTTAAGCAGCAATGCGGATTTGTCGGAATGGGAATTAGCGGGAGCTGAAGGCGCGGTGAGCTTCAATTTTGATCCGGCCATTACGGATTATACTGTCAATGTGAGTCAGTCGACAGCTGGTTTGAACATGACACTGACCACGTCAAATGCCTATTCCGAAGTTTACGTAAACGGTACACAGGTGACGAGTGGCACGGCAACCGATGAATATTCGCTTGCTACGGGTAACAATACGTTTGAGGTTCGGATCGAGGCGCAGGATGGCACGATTAAAAACTATAAGCTCAACGTAAACCGCGCAGCAGCCGCTAATTCCAATTCAGGCGGCACCTCCAGTACGACTGCTTCTGCAGCGGATAAGTCGATTGTAATTCGAATTAATGATAAAGAAATAGCGGGTGCGGCTTCGCTCCAGATGGAAGCAAACGGGGCAAAGCGTATCAATGCCAAATTGGATGCTGTTACCATCAGTAAGGCGACGGGTTCATTGTCCTCTTCGCCAGAGCAGACGATCTCTATTTTCATCGAAAATGAGGCGGACCAAGTCAGCTTGCAGCTTACGGCTGATGCAGCGGTCATGCTCTCCCAAAAGGCTTCGAGCGTTACATTGATGACGAAGTACGGACAGTATCGTTTGCCTATGGCCGAGCTGACAAGCAAGGAATACGGTTGGAGCAGTGCAACTGATATTCGCATTATGATAGGAATTGATAAAAGTAAAACGATAGCCAGCTTACAGCATGAGGCAGAAAAAGGCGGCTTTCAGCTCGTGGGAAATCCCCTTCAGTTTAAAATTGAACTGATCACCCCAAGCGGGCCAAAAGAGCTTTCCAGCTTCAATCGCTATGTGGAGAGGATCATTTATTTGCCAAAGAATGATTCCGGAATGGCCTCAACAGCAGTAGTGTGGGATGAGACGCTTGGCGTACATCCAGCAC
Source organism: Paenibacillus sp. Leaf72 (assembly GCF_001422685.1). Taxonomy (NCBI): domain Bacteria; kingdom Bacillati; phylum Bacillota; class Bacilli; order Caryophanales; family Paenibacillaceae; genus Paenibacillus; species Paenibacillus sp. Leaf72. Next base: position 55,836 of record NZ_LMLV01000032.1, read on the forward strand.
CAACGGTGTTTATGGAGCTGAATGGACGACAGGCTGCCATTATTCAAGGGTTTACGAACAGTACCTATGCACTCGCACTCAAAAAATCCGATTTAGTGGACATTCAAGGACATTGGGCTGCTGCAGAAATTTCCAGCATGAACAGCAGAATGATTGTTAATGGCCAGGATGAAAGCCATTTTAATCCGGAAGCTCCCATTACCCGTGCTGAAATAGCCGGATTGCTTGCAAGAGCATTAGGTTTGCCGAACGTAGGAAATCATACGGACTTCCACGACGTAAATGAGTCGAGCTGGTATAGTGGCGCTGTAGCTTCTGTAAAGGCCTATGGTATTATGGACGGGTTTAAAGACGGAACGTTCAGGCCAAACGAGCAGGTATCGAGGCAAGAAGCTATTGTCATCATCGTTCGTGCGCTGAGACTGGCAGAAGGGGCTTCGCTTGCAATAAATGACAATACAACAGTGGATTTATCCGAATACGCTGACGTTAATCAAATTGGGGAGTGGGCGCGCGAAGCGATACAGATTGCTATTAAGGAAGGTCTTGTAAAGGGCTATGGCAATAAGCTGCAGCCGAAAAAATTATTGACACGCGCTGAGACGACCGTGCTGATTTATCGAATGCTGCTGCAAGCAGAGCTAATCAACGATTAATTTTAAGTAGAAAAATGCGAAAAGACACTGCCAAGCAAGGCAGTGTCTTTTCGCATTTTATAGTCGACACCGCGATATCACTTGAAACGATACATAAAAACGTTAAGAACCTGTAGCTCCTGTAGCGCCGGTAGCGCCAGTAACTCCTTGAATGCCCTGAGCACCAGTCGGTCCAGTGGCGCCAGTAACTCCTTGAGCACCAGTAGCTCCTGTAGCACCAGTATTACCCTGAACGCCCTGAGCTCCAGTAACTCCAGTGGCGCCAGTAACTCCTTGAGCACCAGTAGCTCCTGTAGCACCAGTATTACCCTGAACGCCCTGAGCACCAGTAGCTCCTGTAGCACCAGTATTACCCTGAACGCCCTGAGCWCCAGTAGCTCCTGTAGCACCAGTATTACCCTGAACGCCCTGAGCTCCAGTAGCTCCGATAGCCCCTGTAACGCCAGTAGCACCCGTTACCCCAGTAGCACCTGTTGCACCGGCCGCGCCTGCACCTCCAGATGAGCCATTCGCTCCTGCGGCTGCAAGAACCATATAATCAGCTGAGTTGTTCGGCAGCCCGGCGGGTGGAGATTTCACCACCACATAGGTGCTGCCGCTATAAGTAACTACTTGATATTTCTCATAAGTAGCAGCTTGGCTGGCATCAAAAACGACAATGCCTTCAAAAATAGATTTCAGCCAATCCTGCTGCGCCTGTTGATTTTGTCTTTCGATGAAAGACAGGCTGGCGCTCGGTTCCACATAGAAGGCAGTTTCTCCCGTATAGACGACCGCAATCATCTGTCCGGGCTGAAGCTGCGTGCCCTGTACAACCGTGCCTGCATTGATTTCAAAATGAATGGATTCGCCACTGTCGGAAAATAAAGTGATATCGTTCGCAGATAAACGGACGAGCATGCCGCGGACGACTTTATCGGTCTGGTTCGCATAAAGCTCGGCGTTTGCTACGATAGCAGCCATTTCCAGTCGAGTAACGCTGATTTCCGGACGGAAGGTACGATCTGCATACCCACTTGCAACACCAAGTTTAATGGCGGCATTTACATAACCCAAATAGGCAGGAGATATTTTTTTAGCGTCAACAAAGGAGGGCTTGCTGCTTGTAAGCTTAATGGCTGATGCTTCTTGGCCGAGTGCCCGGACAATCACTTTCATCAACCACTCGCGGGAGACATTCGTTTTGCCCCAAGTTTCGGAGGCCGCCTTCTCTTCCTCTGGTACAATAATACCTTGTTCAATAGCTAAAGCAATCCAATCCTGAGCCCATAGGCTGGCTGAAAGCGGAGACTTCGCTGCGCTTTTCGGGGGCGTTTCCACACCCTTAAGCCGGAGCGTCATAATGAGCGCTTCCTCATAGGTCATTTTTTCATTGGGATAAAATAAATTTTGTTTATTATTGCTGATAATCCCCATCGCGCTTAGCTTCATGACCGCCGGGTAAGCCCATGAGCTTTGCGGGACATCGCTGAACCGGAAAGGCTCAGCTGCTGCTGCATGGACACCAGAAATGCCAAGTCCCGATACCGTGCCAGTCATGGAGCCTACAGCTCCTAAAGCGAGTAAAACCTTGGAAGCGCTTTGACGTAATGAATTGCTCTGCTGCGCCGCTTTGCGGTATTTGCGCATTTCCTTCTTCAACAAACGGTCATTCATTTTAACTCACCCTCATTTTCGTATAATGTCCTGCTTATATGTAAATTGGTTATTCAACGGAAGCTAATGACTAACTAAGTGTTCAGCAAAATAGAGCCTGTTCCGCAATACGCTTTCATGATTCGGAATAAATACAGCGGCCTCCTCGTTATGCATCCGCGCTAGCTCCGGCATATTTAAACGATCGTAGCATACGCATAGCTGCAAGTGAGGTACCCAAGTCCGGCAGCCGTGTGCCTGAAGCGAATTGGTTTGAAGGAAGGAAGGGATGTGCAGCGCCTGCTTGTACCACGAGATAGCCCCGGCATAGTCACCCTCCTCCATATGATAAAAACCGAGGCGGCAGCAGTTTTCCGGTCTGGGTGAGGCATAGGTGAAGGATTGCAGCACCATTTTTCGTGCTTCGCCCAGCTTCCCCAAAGCATGAAAAGCATCCGCAGCGTTTCCGCATGCAGCGATGTTATCGTCCTGCCAGCCTTCTCCTTGGTCCAGCATCTTTTTGTACTGGGATATGGCGCGATCCCACAGCTTGTGATCTTTCAGCTCATTTCCATAATAAAAAAGATCGCGTGCCGAAAAGCGTTCCCCGCTCTGCTCCCGCTCCTCATAAATGAGCAGATTGCGCATGGACTGGGAATGCTCGCGTCGATGGGTAACGGCCGCATCAGACTTACGGATTTCTCCATGTACGGCCAAATATTCGTGAACTTGTCCAATCCATTGGAAGCCTCGTTCTCTTCTCACGATACGGTTGCGTCGCAAGCTGCTGGAAACATTGCCGTCATCATCAAACGAAAGATGATACGGCATGGACACGGCATCCACATCTGAAGTCAGCTCGGACAAGGTTTGCAGCAGCAGCTGGGTATCCTCAGGCAGCAGCACATCGTCAGCATCCAGCCAAAAAATGTAGTCCATCTTCGCCTTGCTGAAAGCATAATTACGCGCCTTGGCAAAATCATTCACCCAGGCAAAATCATAGATGCTATCGGTAAAATCACTAGCGATGGCTTTGGTTTTATCGATTGAGCCTGTATCGACGATAATAATTTCATCGACGGCCACATTGACGCTGGACAAGCAGCGCGCAAGGGTCTGCTCTTCATTTTTTACAATCATGCATAGGCTTACGGTAAAGGGACGATTGAGAATTGGAGGGTGGGTCTGAGGTGGTTTATGATCGTCGTGTTCAGAAGGGAGAAGATTAATGACCGTGCAATCTTGGGCGACAGCCAGCTCGTAGCCAGCCGGAATGGCATCTAGGCCAACAGTTGAAAAAGCAAGGCTGCCCTGTTCAGGCTGAAAATAAAAACCGCGCATTTCGATGAAGGCGCTCTTGCGTATGACGAGCAAGGGTCCCGCCAGCGTGTCCACTTTGCGGATTCCGCGTGAACGAAGCGCACGTCTTCCTTTTGCCAGCGTATAAAGCGAGGCGATATCAGAGTAATCGTATTCCAGCCGCTGCTCCCCGGTTATGTCATTCATCATAGGACTAATAACCGCAAGGCTGCGGTTATCTTCCAGACACCCAGCAAGATCGGCCAGCCACTGGCTGGTCACCGCGATATAATCATGCATAAATACTAATAATTCGCCTTCAGCCAGGGAAGCTCCGATTTGGAACCCTTCGGCAGCGCTGAGTGAGTCAGGCCAAGTTAAGCAGCGAAATCCCGGCATGCCCTTATATCGCTCAAGTCCGGAAGGGTCATCCAGCTCATTGATTACAATCAGCTCATAAGGATAAGCTGTATGCAATTGAATGCTTTGGATACAAAAATGGAGCCTGTTCATTCGCTCGGCAAAGACAATAATGGAAACGCTCATTGCAGCCCCCTGTGTAATAGACGAAAATGGCTTCTTTCACTTATATGTTATGAATTCTACCATATCCAACAATGAAATAATATTGGGCTTTTAGATTAAATGAGAGGGAATTTATACTGCGGGATGAATAAAAATGGAACCGATGCCATCCCATTTACTCAGTGGCTTCGGCAGGCTTGTCGTTGAACTTATAGCCGACGCCGCGAATGGTGCGGATATAATGCGGCTTTGCTGGATTTTTCTCCAGTTTTTTTCGCAAATTATAAATATGTACCATGACGGTATGCGTATCTCCCATATGAACATCATCCCAGAGCAGCGAGAAGAGCTGTTCGTTTTTGTATACCCGATTTGGATTTTTAGCGAGATGGAACAGCAGCTTGAATTCCTTGGCCGATAGGGAAACGGGCTTGTTGTCCACGAGCACAAGGTGGGTGGCAGGATCAATGAGCAATTGATCAAATTTTAACGTTTTGTCGGATACCTCTTCGTGCTTATGCAGCAAATTGCTTCTTCGGATATGTGCTTTAACTCTGGCGATTAGCTCAATCGGGCTAAACGGCTTCGAAATGAAGTCATCCCCTCCAAGGCCAAGCCCCAGCACTTTATCAATATCCTCATCCTTGCAGCTGACGAACAAAATCGGCACATTGCTCGTTTTGCGAATTTCGCTGCAAATTTGAAAACCGTCCATGCCTGGCAGCAGCACATCGAGCAGCACCAGATCAGGAGCATGCTCCTGCGCGGCTCTAAGGGCATCCACCCCATTGTAGGCAGAGAGCGTATGAAACCCTTCCCTTTTCAGAGACATAGTCAGCAATTCATTAATTTCATGATCGTCATCCACGATCAAAATCGTATTCTTTGAAGACATAAGATAGCCATTCTCCTCTTGTATAGCTTGCTGGTTGCGAGCGAGTAGATTTCTCTTCTCTAGCAGCGGCATACCCTGCCGAAAGTCTCAAAATTATCCTGTTTTAAGTATCTCATGTTCGCAAAAATATGTCGATTGGATAAATCAGATTTTAAATGAAATTGAGGTTATCTTGACTTTGAATTGATGGTTTAACATTTTGGGCTATTTTATAATGTAGGGCAGTAGGACTTGATAGGTATTAAGGTTTAGTCAGGTTTAGTTTTGAAGGGAGATAGCCTAGTGAATGTTATTGGGGGAACACGCCGAAAGGGGCTGTTATGGAAAATCGCACTGCTCGGAATCGCGCTGACGATAAGCGGATGCGCTTCGTCCTCCGAACCGGATCAAGCTCGGGAGCGGGCGCTTAGCGGCTCGTCTAACGAGGTGGTCATTGGAGCGGTATGGCCATTTGAGCAGCAGAACGATCAATTTCATGAAGGGCTTCAGCTGGCGCTTGAGCAAATCAATCAGGAAGGCATTCTGGGCGGGAAGAAAATCAAGCTGATGGAAATGGATGATGATGCCTCTACGACAAAAGGCATGGCGATTGCGCAGCAATTTGCGGATAATCCTGCTGTCAGTGCGGTCATCGGTCATCGTGGTTCTTCCGTCACGGTACCAGCGTCACGCATTTATGCGCATGCGGGCATTGTGCTGCTGACTCCGGCATCGACATCACCGAAGCTCACTGATGTGAACAGCTCTTATATTTTCCGCAATATTCCTAATGATAATCAGCTAGGACAGGCGCTTGCCATGTACGCTGGTGGAACGAAGCACCGTAATATAGCGATTTATTATACGGATGACGAGTATGGTAGAGGACTGGCGAATGCCTTCGAAGATCAGGCATCCCAGTCTGGGCTTCGCGTCGTTGACCGTCTATCAGGCTATAAGGATACGGCTGATATTATGCGTATTGTCGATAAATGGAAAACGCTAGATAGCGATCTTATCATGGTAGCCGCGAGGGCAAGCGAAGGAATCTCCTTCGTAAAAGCCATTCGCGCAGCTGGCATGGATATTCCCGTCATTGGCGGCGATGCGCTGGATTCGGCGGAATTTGCCAAAGCGGGTGAAGCGGTGGAAGGAACGATTGTCGCTTCCGTTTATTATGAGCTTGGACCTTCCGAGCTTAATCAAAGCTTCCGGCAGCAGTATATCGACAAATATGGGAAGGAGCCGGGCAAATGGGCTGCACAGGCCTACGATTCGCTGAGGCTGCTTGCTGACGGCATCGAGAAAGCGGGCTCCCGCAGCCCGAAAGCGTTAGCTGCCGCGCTGTCCGAGCTGAAGGGCTGGGAAGGGGTCACAGGCCAGCATTCCTTCGATGCAGAGGGCGACGTTCAGGGCATGAGCATCGTCATGAAAAAGCTGGAGGCAGGAACCTTCAATCGTCTGGATGAGGTGCTCCTTCCGAATCCATTGTAAGGCAGCGTTAGGCTTCAACACTTGGGAGGTAGCGATGAATAATCATGTTTTTCGTAAAGTGGCACTTGAGCGGCTGTCTTCCCCGGAGCAGCTCGACAATTTGGTTCGGGTAACCTCGCCTCGCGGCTGGCTTATGCTCACGGGTGTAGGCTTGCTCATTGTCGCCGCCTTGTATTGGGGGATATTCGGCACAATGACCGTCAAAGCGGATGGGCCGGGTGTACTCATTCGCCCAGGCGGACTGAAAACGGTTCATGCCTCTGCGGCAGGAGCGATGTCTGATATTCGTGTGGTCGAAAATGACACGGTGAAGCAAGGCGAGGTCATTGGCCGGATGGAGCAGCCGGAGCTGCTGGAGCAAATTAAACAGACTAAGCTTGCCATTGCGAGCCTTGAAGGGGCGACAGCTGAAGACAGGGCAGGCCGTGTAGCGGAGCTTAAAAGCCTGAAGCAGCAGCTCGAGCAGCAGCAGCTCGGCTATGAATACAGCACAAGAGTAATAAGCCCGTATACGGGCAAAGTGAAAGAGGTTTTGGTGAAAACCGGCAATTACATTGGTGACGGCTCTGATATTATCCGGCTGGAAACGTACGGCGTGCAGACGGATGAATTGATTGCCGTGCTGTATGTGCCGGTCAGTCAGGGCAGGCAGCTGCTTCCGGGCATGGAGGTACGCGTTTCGCCAGGCTCGATTAACCGCGAAGAATTTGGCTCGCTGGTTGGGCAGGTCGTCTCGGTATCCGAGTTTCCAGTAACGGTGCAGGGAATGATGTCTACGCTGGGCAATGAAGGTCTTGTACAGCAAATGGCGTCGCAGGGCGTATCGCTTGAAATTCGCGTCAATCTTGCCCCTAATTCCGAGATGGCAAGCGGGTACAGCTGGACGACGGAGCAAGGTCCGCCCGTTCGGCTGAACAGCGGCATGATGGTCGATGGTTCCATCACGGTCAGCTCGCAGCGCCCAATTGCGACCGTCATTCCATATTTTAAATAATTAAGAAGGGCGCGGTGAAAAAGGCGCAGCGGAATGAAAAGTTTGGGCTGGAGAAACGCAAGTGTTCGCTTTTAGCCTTGAATTTCCCCGGACACGGGTATATTCATAGAAATTCAAGGCTAATGGCGATCGGAGGCCCTATCTTTTCATGCAGCGCAGCCTCTTTTAACCACGCCTAACAGAGGAGAGCGGATTCGTGGCCTCAAAAAGAGTAAAGACGCCAACCGTATTGCAAATGGAGGCCGTAGAGTGCGGAGCGGCTTCACTTGCTATCGTGCTCGCTTATTACAAGAGCTTCATTCCGCTTGAGGAGCTGCGAATTGCCTGCGGTGTCTCCCGGGATGGAAGCAAGGCCAGCAATGTGCTCAAGGCAGCGCGCCAATACGGCATGGAAGCGAAAGGGTATCGCAAAAATCCGGAAGATCTAAAAACGATGGAATGGCCGCTGATCATCCACTGGAATTTCAATCATTTCCTTGTACTGGAGGGCATTCATAACGATCGCGTGTTTTTGAATGATCCGGTCACGGGTCCCCGTGAAATTACATTCGAGGAGTTTGACCAATCTTTTACCGGCGTTGCCATTGCAATTAAGCCATCCCCTACGTATGTCCGTCAAGGGAAAGCGCCAAGTGTGCTAAGCTCGCTGTCCAGCCGAATCAAAGGGTCGGAAAAGGCGCTCATCTTCGCCATAGTGGCTGGATTATTTCTTGTATTGCCGGGCCTAGTTATTCCGGTGTTCAGTAAGGTGTTTATTGACCAAGTATTGCTGGGCAATTTGAAAAATTGGCTGTTCCCGCTGCTTATCGGCATGGGGCTGACCGCTTTGCTCCGGGCGTTTCTGACGTGGCTGCAGCGCTATTACTTGCTCAGGCTGGAAATGAAGCTTGCTCTAAGCTCATCCAGCCGTTTTTTCTGGCATGTGCTGCGGCTGCCGATTGAGTTTTTCTCCCAGCGGTTCAGTGGAGATATTGCGGCAAGAGTTGCCATTAACGACCGCGTTGCCCAACTGCTTTCCGGGCAGCTTGCTGTAGCGGCGCTCAACTGCGTCATGATTGTATTTTATTTGCTGCTGATGCTGCAATACAGCATAGTGTTGACCGGCATCGCTATCGGGGCTTCCCTGCTTAACCTTGTGTTCATGCGGTTTATTACTCGCAAACGCAACGATCAAAATTTGCGCCTGCTGCAGGAGGCCGGCAAGATGCAAGGCGTGTCCATGAATGGACTTCAAGTCATTGAGACGTTGAAATCGAACAGCTCCGAGGCGGACTTTTTCGTCAAATGGTCGGGCTACCAGGCGAAGCTGCTTAATTCCACCCAGCAGTTTGGGGTGTCGAATCAGTTTCTAATGGCCGTTCCTGCTTTGCTGACGAGTCTAAGCGCCATTGCGACTTTGTTTCTCGGCGGCTTTCAGGTTATGGATGGGGCGCTGACCATCGGCTCGCTGGTCGCCTTCCAAAGTCTTGCCGCAAGCTTCAGTCAGCCGGTCAACGAAATGGTTGCGCTGGCGGGCACGATTCAAGAAGCGGGAGGAAGCATGAAGCGGCTGGATGATGTGCTGCAATATCCGATTGATAGACAAATGCAGCAAAATCAGGAGCAGGCTTCTGAGTCGCCTGATATGGCGAAGCTATCGGGGCAAATTGAAATTAGCAATTTGACGTATGGCTACAGCAAGCTGGAAGGTCCGCTGATTGACCGGTTTAATTTATCGATTCAGCCGGGAATGAAGGTCGCATTGGTTGGCGGCTCCGGCAGCGGAAAATCGACGATTGCGAAGCTGATTGCCGGCATTTACGAACCGTGGGACGGCGATATCCGCTTCGACGGGTTAAAACGCGATGAAATTTCCCGCAATCGGATGGGCAATTCGCTTGCCGTTGTCGATCAGGACATTGTGCTGCTGGAAGGAACGATTAAAGAGAATATTACCTTTTGGGATTCTACCATACCGGAGATAGACGTTGTTCGGGCTGCAAAGGATGCGGTGATCCATGATCATATTGCGGAGCGCAGCGGCGGTTATGAGCATATGATTTCGGAAAATGGCGGCAATTTCAGCGGGGGGCAGCGCCAGCGTCTGGAAATTGCACGGGCGCTGGCTGGCAACCCATCGATTGTTATTTTGGATGAGGCGACAAGCGCGCTGGATCCGGCAACGGAGAAAAAGGTAGACGATAGTCTGAGGCGCAGAGGCTTGACCTGTATTACGGTGGCCCATAGGCTCAGCACCATCCGGGATGCGGATGAGATCGTTGTGCTGGAGCGCGGAAAGATTATTGAACGGGGCACGCATACTTCTCTCATGGAACGAAATGGCTATTATACCCGTCTCATTCAAAATCAATAGACATGGTGCGAAAAGGAGGTGGAAAAGTGGCTGAAGCAATAAAATTCAACCTGCATTCATTTTTTGAAGAATACGGTGCCTGTCATGAGGTGGAAGGCAACAGACCGATCCTAATAACCGATCAAAATGATGTATGGTACGTCGATTCCGGTTATGTGGATATTTTCGCCGTGACCGTTGAGCTTGAAAATGGCGGGACGAGAAACAAGCGGCGCTATTTATTCAGTTTGGAGGAAGGGGCTCTCCTATTCGGTTTTGAGGATTATGCAGGGGTAGAGAAAGCGGGCTTGCTGCTGACAGCATCCGTAGGCACGAAGGTATTCCAAATGAACCGGGATATGTTTATGAGCCGCAGGGCGGAATACAGGCTGAGCGACGAGAAACTTGGCCCTTTAATTGATCAATGGGTAGGCTGCTGGTCAGCGGCGCTGAGTGTGCGGAATGCCCCGCCGGAGTTTGAGCTGCTGGAGCAAAGCGAGCACCTTGAGCTGGCACCCGATCAAACCTGGCGGTCTCTGCAAACGGTATGGGTGAAAATACGTGACGGCGTCGTTTACTGGGTATCCGAACATCCGATTACAGCGGAGGAGCCCTATTACATACCCGTGACCTCCTCCAGCTGGCTGGAAACGAAGCAGGCTGCGGAGCTCGAATTGCGGAGCACGCTTGAATGGCTGCAAAATGATCAGCAGCTGCAAGGCTTATATGCGTTTCATCAATTAATCGCAAGCCGCTTGGCTGTGCTGTTGACGAAGGAGCGGCTGCAGGAGCATGAACGCCTGCTTCGGCGAACAGAGCATGACGATTCGCTAATGGATCATGCGCTCAAGCGCTTGCTTGCCGTTACAGGACCGGAAGATCAGCGAGCTGCTGCTTTCCATTCAACCGATCCGTTGTTTATGGCCTGCCGCATCGTCGGCGAATATGCCAGCATCGTCATCAGGCCTGTAGGCAGAAAGCTTAAAAAACAGTCGCAGCGTTCACCTATTCAGGAACTGGCTGAATCCTCTGGCGTCCGCTCCCGCAAGGTCGTACTCAAAGGGGAATGGTGGAAGGAGGATAATGGGCCGCTGGTCGCGTTCATGGAATTATCCCGTGAGCCCGTTGCTCTAATTCCGGCTTCTGCCGGCTCCTACACGTGGGAAAATCCGCTTAGCGGCGAAAAAGGCATCGTTCATGCCGATACGGCGGCGGGCCTCGAGCCGATGGCTTATATGTTTTATCGGACCTTTCCAGCTCGTGTGCTCGGCATAAAAGACATTTTGCAGTTTGGCACGCATCATTCGATTCGGCGGGATCTCATTATGGTTCTGCTCATGGGTGCGTTAGCCGGCTTGCTCGGCATTATGCTGCCGGTTGCTACCGGCATATTGGTAGATACGATTATTCCGGAATCGTATCGCGGACCGCTCGTCCAGATGGCGCTAATTCTCGTCTCTGCCGTCCTGTCGATTGCCTTGTTCCGGCTGGCGGGGTCGCTCGCTTCGATGCGAATGGAGGGACGGGTAGAAAGCTCGATTCAGGCGGCGATTTGGGATCGGCTGCTGAATTTGCCGGTATCCTTTTTCCGCAACTATACCGCTGGCGATTTGGCATCGAGAGCGAGCAGCATAAATACGATCAGGCAGCTTTTATCAGGGGCGGTTTTGGGCTCGCTGCTGACGGGTGTATTTTCTATTTTTCAATATGCGCTGCTGTTTCGTTACAGCCCGAGTCTTGCTTTAGTGGCAGGGGGTCTTGTGCTCATTTCCATGACGTTTACGGTTACCATTGGCTTGCTGCAAATTCGTTACCAGCGCAGGCTGCTGGATATTCAAGGACGTATTTCCGGCACGGTGCTCCAGCTGCTGAACGGCATTAGCAAATTTCGCATGGCGGCGGCGGAAAACCGCGCTTTCTTCTTATGGGCAAGAGCGTTTGCGGAGCAAAAGAAATTGTCCTTCAAGGTTAGAATGCTGGATAACTACTCCAGCGTGTTTCAATCCTTTTTCCCCTTGGTCACCTCCATGGTGTTGTTTTATTTGGTCGTTTCCAGCAATTCCGCGCTGTCGGCGGGACAATTTATCGCTTTCTTCTCCGCCTTCTCCAGCTTTCTAATGGCGATGCTGGCGATGGCTTCCGCGCTGCTGTCGGTCGTGCATATCGTGCCGCTTTATGAGCGGGCGAAGCCGATTTTAAGGACGCTGCCCGAAATGCATGATCAGCTGGAAGATCCGGGCGAAGTGAGCGGGGCGATTGAAATTCGCCATATCCAGTTTCGCTATGCTGAGGATCAGCCGCTTGTGCTGAATGATCTGTCGATGAACATTAAAGCAGGGCAGTATGTCGCCTTCGTCGGTGCTTCCGGCTGCGGCAAGTCCACGCTTATGCGGCTATTGCTTGGTTTTGAGCAGCCTCAAGGCGGCTCGGTTTATTTTGACGGACAGGATTTGCGCTCGCTTGATGTGGGGCTGCTGAGGAGCCAGTTTGGCGTTGTTTTGCAAAACAGCAAGCTGATGTCCGGCGATATTTTCACCAATATTATTGGCACCTCCGATTTGACGCTTCAGGATGCTTGGGAAGCAGCGGAGATGGCGGGCTTTGATGACGATATCCGCAGCATGCCGATGGCGATGCATACGGTTATATCCGAAGGCGGAGGCACGCTTTCCGGCGGGCAGCGCCAGCGCCTAATGATTGCGAGAGCGATTGCCAAGCGGCCGAAAATTCTCTTTTTTGACGAGGCTACGAGTGCGCTGGACAACCGGACGCAAAGCATCGTCAGCCAAAGCTTGACCAAATTGCAGGTGACGAGGATCGTCATTGCCCATCGTTTGAGCACGATTACGCAGGCTGATCACATTTATGTGTTTGATAAAGGGCGAATTATTCAATCCGGCACTTATGAGGAGCTGCTGCAGCAGCAGGGCCTGTTCGCGGAGCTTGCCAGCCGCCAATTGGCGTAACAATTGAACTAAAATTGAACGAGAGTTGAGAGCAGATTGAAGCTGGGCTGTTATTCTAATACCTGTAAGAAACAAAACTACATTTATTGGAGGAATTAAATCATGAGTTGGAATGAACAGCAAGTTACGGATACGGTAAATGCAGTAATCACGAAAGCGAATTCGGATGCAGAATTCCGCGCGCTTGCAGTAAGCGACATCTACGCAGCAATTAAAGCAGCAACAGGACATGAGGTTCCACAAGAATTTAAAATCAACATCGTTGATGCAACTGGCTACCACGCGACAATCGTACTGCCGGAAGTACGCGGCGCGGCTGATGAACTGACAGAAACAGAACTGGAATCCGTTGCTGGCGGCAGCAAATCGGGAGCTAATGATTTCTTTAATGGCGTAGGCTCTATTGCCGAAAATGCAGCTAACACAGCAATCCGCGTTGGCGAAAATATCGGTAATGCAACAGCTGACCAAATCAGAAATGCTTAATTCCTTTATTCCTTTCATACTTAAATAGAGCTTGCATTGGAGTGATATCCGCCGCTGAGGCACGATGTCACTCCAAATTTATAGAGAAGCGATGAGAGGGACAGCTGCTTGCCAGCGAGTGCCCGCGGTTTCCAGCGGAGGCTGCTTCGTCGCAATGCCTAACAAGAGGGTGCTTGTGTGTCGGTTGTGTCTGTTTTGTCATTCAAATGGATCAAGTCTTTCTGGATGATTATGCTGTGCATGGTGTCGGGTATAGCTACTGGCCTCTATGCGCCAAGTATCGCTCATTCTGTAGCGGATTTCGGCGATCTTTATTTATCCTTCCTGAAAATGTGTGTCATTCCGATTATGATGACCGCCATTATTTCCAGCATCGGCAGCTTATTCATCAATAGCGGCGCCATGAAAACGATTGGACGCATGTGCCTCGTCTATGCCGCTGCACTCGTCATTTCCGGCGTATTCGGGCTGGTATTTGGGGAAATCGGCCATCCGGGGGCCGGATTGCCGGAGCAATCGAAGCAGGTGCTGGGTGCGATCGTCAACGACTCCAGTACAAATGGAGCGACTGTAGAAGAGGAGAAATCGCAAGGGATTTTGCTGTTTTTGCTCGATATGATACCTTCTAATATTTTTACAGCACTGATGGAAAACAATACGCTGCAAATTTTGTTCTTCTCCGTTATCGTCGGCGTAGCCGTTGGCATGATGCGAACGAGGCAAGGGGAAGATGTGCTGCAGCTGGCGGATGTGCTGTTCCGTGCTTTTCAAAAGGCGATTTCCTGGTCGATGTACGCGCTGCCGTTTGCTTTGTTTTGCATGATGGCGGGTCAGTTTGCCACGTTGAACTTGGACATTTTGCCCGCCATGCTCAAGCTGATTATGATGTTTTATCTCGTTAGCGTCGTTTTAATTATCGTCTCCGTCGCCGCATTATCATTGCAATTGCGCCAGCCGGTCAAGGTGGTCATCAGCGCTTTGAAGGAGTCGCTTATTTTAGCATTTGGCACGCGAAACAGCATTGCTACCGTTCCATCCTGCATGCATGCTTTAAGCAAAGAGCTGCAGCTGCAGCCGCATGCGATTCAACTGGTTGTACCGATCGGCATGATTATGTGCCGTTACAGCATGGTGCTTGTCTATACGCTGGGCATTGCATTTACCGCTCAATTGTATGAATACGACTTTACGATGATGCAGTGGATGCTGGTGCTGGTCGGAGCTGTGCTGACTTCTATCGCAGGAGCAGGTTCGCCGGGCGTCGTATCCATTGGCATGATCGCGATTATAGCAGGGATGCTGAAGCTTCCGGCTGAAGTGACGATCATTTTATTGCTGGCAATCAATCCGATTATCGATCCCATTATTACGGCGGCTAATGTATCTATTAACTGCGCTACAGCTTCACTTCTGTCAGCCAGAAAGGAACCTCATGTACAAGATAAAGAGATTAGCGCCTAATGACAGATTGAAATACAAGCCGCTCATGTTTCAGTGGCTTTATTTGCAATTGGAGCAGAGCGAGAGGAGCGGTCAAGGGCAAAGCCGCTTTTTGCTGATAGGGGCGGAAATGGGAGATGAGCCGGCAGGCTTGGCTGTGCTGGAGCTGCGGGAAGGGGCAGGGGCGCAGCATGCGATATTGCAATGCCTGTTCGTAGCGAAGCCATGGCGCAGGAAGGCAATCGCCTCCTCCATAATGAGAGAAGTGCGAAGCCTATGCCTTGAGAAGCAAATGGCAAGCCTTGAAGTTTATTATTATTCCGGAAAGTCCTCTACGGAGTCGATAGAAGCTTGGCTGCAAAAAGAAGGCTGGACACATCCATTATGCGATGCGGTTGTTTTCCATATTAATCGCGATATCGCCCGCGCAGGCTGGCTTCGGGAACGGCCTTTGCCAAGCGGCTTGGAGCTGTTTCTGTGGGCAGACAAGAAGGAACAGGAGCTTAAGCAATCGATTGAAGCAGCGGCAGCTGTTTTTCCAGATTTCCTGTCGCCGTTCAAAACCTTTGCGCCTTTGGAGCCAAGCAACAGCCTTGGGTTACGCTCGGAGCAGGGCATTAAGGGCTGGTCGATGACGTACCGGCTGAACGAAGAGACGATATTGTACGATGCGGTATACATTTCGCCGGAATATCAGCAGATAGGTCTAGCTTTCCATATGCTGGCGAGGTCGATCTGCCTTCAATTGGAAGCGGGCATTCCCTACGGCATTTTTACAGTGAACCGAGGGACCCCTGTCATGATGAAGCTCGCGCAGCAATGGCTTGCGCCTTATTCATGGAAGACGAGCGAGAAGCGGATTAGTTATTTGCCATTGAAGTAGGGATTTGGGGGAATGAACATGAAGGACAATGAACGCACCCATCGTATTGCGGTAACAGGTATAGGCGTATTGTGCGCGCTGGGCAATGAGCCGCAGGCCGTCTTTGAGCGAATGCTCGCGTCAGAGACAGGAATTGGGACAGTTACCCGTTTTAAGACGGACACATTGTTAAGCTCGCTTGCCGGACAATTGGAAGAATCGTGGCGGGAATCGGCACTTGCACATACGGCGGATCAGTCGATGGACTGGTGCGCGCGGTATGCCATTGCGGCTGCGAAGCAGGCGCTGCACAGCAGTGGCCTTACTATAGCACCAGGAGATTCCGCTGTGCAGACAGCAGCAGTTGATTCAGCAGATGTCGCTGCAACTGCAACTGCTGCTGCGCATCAGATCCCAGCCTCAAGAATTGGGCTGGCGCTTGGAACGTGCAACGGCGGCATATTATCGCTGGAGAAGCAGTGGGATTTGTCGGCGCTGGATGAGGAAAATACAGCTAATTATCCCTTTTACCAGCAGGGGGATGATACTGCGCGGCTGCTGGGCGTGCAGGGACCGGTGGCGACGTTAAATACGGCATGTGCCGCTAGTGGCAATGCAATCGGCTATGCCAGCGATATGATTCGCTGGGGATATGCCGATGTCATGCTCGCAGGCGGTTCAGATCCGCTGTCGCATAGTGTATATGCCGGATTTAATGTACTCCGGGCGCTTAATCCGCTGCCATCCTCGCCGTTTGGCAGCCGCTTTGGCCTTAATCTGGGCGAAGGCGCAGCATTTGTCGTGCTGGAGCGGATGGATGCCGCTGCTGCGCGCGGAGCGACCATCTATGCGGAGCTATGTGCCTATGGGCTGAGCAATGATGCCCATCATATGACGGCTCCGCATCCGGAAGGCGCAGGGATGCAGCGGGCGGTAGATATGGCCCTGAGCCTTGCGCAGGTTGCCAAACAGGATATTGAATACGTGAACGCGCATGGCACCGGAACGCAGGCGAATGACCGCGCGGAAATTAGCGGTTTGAAACGCAGCTTTGGCGAGCAGCTGACCATTCCGGTCAGCTCAAGCAAAGCGTATTTTGGGCACAGCCTAGGTACCGCTGCTGCCCTTGAGCTTGTCACTTCGCTTTATGCGATCAAGCAAGGCTATGTGCCGGCAACGCTGCATTTTGATACGGCGCGCGAAGGCTGCGAAGAGGCGGATATTATTCAGCACAGCATGCGCCCGATGCGTCCAAAGTATATCGTCAGCAATAATGCCGCCTTTGGCGGACACAACGTTTCATTAGTGCTGCGGACGGATAATTTGAGTGAAGCAGCGATACTGCATACGGAAAGCATAGCCCAGCTCGCCAAGCGGCGGGTTGTCATTACCGGGCTTGGCGCTGTTGGAGGCGGCCATATTCATCAGGGCAGCATCCTGAATGGGCTTGCAGAGGACGCTTCCTCAGAAGCAGTCGGCGCATTCTCTTTTTCCCTGAAGGAGTATGACAAAAGCAAATATGAGCGCCGAATGAATCAGCTGTCGCAAAATACGATCGGAGCAGCACTTGCTGCACTGGGGGACGCGCAAATAACCGAGGCGGAGAAGGAAGAGCTCGGCTTTATTTTTGGCACAGCCCGGGGCAGTACAGATAGCATTTCGCAATATTTGGAGTCGGTATTTGTGAAAGGGCCGGAATATGCGAGCAGCATTTATTTTCCGCATACGGTCATTAATTCAATTGCCGGGCAGACGGCGGAGAAGCTGAAGCTGCTGGGCTTCAACAGCTCATTCAGCACGGGAGGAAATGAGGGCCTGACGGCAGCGCTGTATGCTGCTGGCAAAATCCGCGAGCGTACGTTGTCCTCCTGCCTTATTGGAGCGGGAGATGAACGCTCGGCGCTGTCGAGCAACATTGACCGTGCGAAAGGCTTGCAGGCGAGCCGTTTTCGGATGGTAGAGGGCAGCGTCTGTATGGTGCTTTGTGATCTGGAGCAAGCGAGGCAAAGGCAGACTGGCATTTATGCGGAATTAAGCGGCTTTGGCACCGCCTTTGGAGCAGTGGCAAATGCTTCCCAGCAGGAAGCGACGCTTTGCAAAGCGGTAACCGAAGCATTAAATGAAGCGAAAATTGGCATGGCACAGCTTGGCCTGATTTTGCTGAATACGGTCGGCAGGCCTGATGAAACAGAAGGCGAGCATCGCGCTCTATCTTCATTGGCCGCCCATGACCAGACACCGCCCATTATCAGCTTCAATGAAAGCGCGGGCTTTGGCGAATCCTACAGCTCGATGCTGCATCTTGCTGCGGCTGCGGAGCTTGTGAGCGGTAAAGCCGCAAGTGAAGTGGCGAGCGGCGCCTATGTCCATCTGGGCATTCCGCGGCAAACGGATCAGCTACAGCATGTGTTAGCGATAAGCTCGACGGTCAACGGCAGCTACTGCGCGGCAGTTGTAAGTGCATGGAACGATTGATGGGCGCTTGCACGAGGGAGCTATTTTCACGATACAAAAAGCTTAATACCAAGGAGGCGCATACGTATGAGCGTAGAGCAAATTTTAGACATGGAAACGATTAAACAGACGATTAAGCAACAGCTGTTAATTGACAGGCTTAAGCTTGAGGATATTACAGCGGAGGAAATTACGGACGATTTGATTTTATTCGGCGATGGGCTGGGCCTGGATTCGGTAGAAGCGTTCGAGGTAATGGTAGGCATGGAAGAATTGTACGGGGTAATGGTGGAGCAAATTCCAGCTGATGAATTAAAAATTCATTTAAAAAATGTCCAGTCCATAGCCGAGCTGATTATGGCCAGCCAGCAGAAGGGGACCGAAGGGCCATGATCTTTCGTGATCACGTCATTTTGATTACTGGCGTAACACGCGGCATTGGCCGGGCCATCGCCCTGCGATTCCTTGCAGAAGGAGCTGTCGTTGCCGGCATTTATGTGCGGGATGATGAAGCGGCGGAGCAGCTGCGGGGCGAGGCTGAGGAAGCTGGCGGACGGATTAGTTTGTACAAAGGCTCTGTCAGCGATCATCATTTTGTAGCAAATGTAATGAAGGACGTATTCGAGACGTATGGCCGTCTGGATGTGCTGGTCAACAATGCAGGACGGACGAATGATCAAATGGCGCTATTTATGGAAGAGCAGCAGTGGAATGAGGTGCTGGATACGAATTTTATCGGCACCTGCTGCTGCTCGCAGGAGGCGGTCAGCTATATGCTGCGCCTTGGGAAGGGCGCCATTATTAATATGGTGTCCGTCAGCGGCATTTACGGACGCGAAGCCCAGACGAATTATGCGGCATCCAAAGGCGCGATTATGGGCTTAACGAAGCTGTATGCCCGGCTTTACGCCTCGCGAAACATTCAAGTTAGCGCTATTGCGCCAGGCATGATTGAGACCGAAATGGCCCAAGGAGTGCCAGCGGAGAAAATGGCTGATTTTTTAAAGCATACGGCAGCCGGGAGGCTTGGCTCAGCTGAGGAGGTAGCCGAAGCGGTTATGTATTTGGCGGGACCTCTAGCAAGCTATCATGCAGGTCAAACATTGAAAATAGATGGCGGGTTTTTGCGTTAAGCTGGATTGGGATAGAAGGGGGAATGAGGATGAAAACCGCATTTTTGCATCATGCCGAAAGTGCTTTGGGCACAGCGATAGCGCTATATTTGCTGCAGCGGGGCATCCGGGTTGCGGCGAGCTTCCAGACGCCTGAGCAGGCGGAGCAGTTTAAGGCAGAGCTGCCGCCTCCGTTGCAGGAACAATGTCAGACGATTGTTGCGCCGGACGTCCAAATGAAAGCAGTCGAGTCGGCTATTGCGGGCATAGCCGAGCAGATGCAAGGGCTTGACCTGTATATTCATGGCCATGATTGGGTCGACGAGCTGGAGGCGCAGCAGCATGATCCCGCCGAGTTCGCCTTGAAGAGCTACAGCCTTCTGAGCGAGCTGTTTTTGTACAGCCGGGCGGCGGGGAGCGTGATGGCCCGCAAGCAGCGGGGGCAGATTATCGTGCCGATGCTGGCAGATTCGCTGCATTACGACGGCTTTCCTACATCCCCGGTATATAACCAGGGAGCGCTCGCTTTTGTCAAAAGCTTCGCCAAGGAGCTGTCGCCGTTTCGCGTCAGTGTAAATGCGCTGACATTTGGGTATTTTCGCAGGGAGAAGCAAGCGGCCGCTGGTCGAAGTAATCGCAAGCCGTTTGATATTTATGCATTAAAACCGCCATTGCCGGAATTGGAAGAGCTCGCCCACGGGCTCGGCCTGCTTCTTGATTACGGTCATGGCATGAGCGGTCAAAATACGACATGGGGTTACGGTATTCAGTCTGTTCTCTAGCAAGGATATGAGGACGCGGCTTAAGGTAACCTTTGAAAGAGGCGGGGCATATGGGGGATCAGCAGCAGGCCGAGAACGATCAGAAAAAGGAAAATGGGCAGGCTGATGAGCTGTTGGAGGAGGAGCTGGAAGAGGTAGTTGGAGGCTTGGCGACCGTCTCGATTCCACGCTGCAAGCTTTGCCATGTTCGTATCGCTGTGTATGACATGACCGTATGCGCAGTATGCTTTCGCAAAACTCAAGTTTCGCATGGAGGGGAGGATGGCCAGCAATGATCGGCAAATACGATCGCTTGGCCTTCTGCTTGTTTTTGGTGTTGGCAATAGGCTTTATTACAGCATCATGTGCAAGCACGTCACAGCAGGCCTATCAATTGGAATCAGAAAAACAAGCTCATGCAGCAAATCCAGCCGCCTTCAGCCCATCTCCCGCAAGTTCTGCCGTTCCGGCTGCTAAAGCGGAGGTGGGGGAGAATGCTGGAAGTAAAGTGGAGCTTCCGGTTTACACAGAGGAGCAATTAAAGACATACCCGGAGGACATCCGGGACATTTTGAGCAGAGGCAAGCTGAGGGTAGCCCTCTATCAGGAGGACCGCTATCCGTTTTTTTATGTAGATGATCAGGGAGTGCTCCGCGGAAGCGATGTTGAGCTTGCAAACGACATCGCTCTTAAGCTTGGCGTACAAGCAGCATTTATACGAACAGCTGATTCATTCAATGAAGTTATTAATCAAGTATCCCAAGGGGAGGCGGATATCGGCGTTTCCAAGCTGAGCATTACCTTGGAGCGGGCGAAGCGGGTATTATTTTCCGATGCCTATTTGAATTTGAAACAAGCGCTGTTGATTAACCGTATGCAGCTTGCCGCAATTACTGAAAAAGGCGATGCTGCTGATCCGCTTGCCCTCATCCAAGGCCGCGGGGAGCAGGTGGGCATTGTCGGAGGCACCTCTTATGCGGGCTTTGCCCAGGAGCTTTTTCCAAATCAAAGCCAGGCGAGCTATCCGAATTCGGCCGAGCTGTTTGATGGCGTAAGGCAAGGGGATGTGCTAGCAGCCGTTTATGATGCCTTTGAAATTTCCCGTTATTTGAAAAAATACCCTTCGTATTCGCTCCAGCTGCAATTCGTGCAATTGGATGATCACGATGATGATATTGCCATTGCCGTCGATCCGCAGCGTTATCATCTCCAACAGTGGATTAACACCTATCTCCATATGGAGCAGAAGGAAATTCAAAAACGGCTTGAAAACTTTGAGATATAAGCCCATTACAAGTATGAAACTTATAGATTCTTATATTTTAAAAAAAGGATATGGTATGATGCATAGGCGAGTGTTACTGCTTCGGCCATCTTATTTTGTAATAAAAAGGGGTAATCAGCGGTGAAGCTTCCATGAAGAAACGTGTGCCTTTCCTCTATTTTTTCGTTCCGATAGCGCTGGCTGCATTTATATTCATCATACTGATGACTTTTAATTCTGCTTTGGATAAGGATAAACCAGAAGCGAGCAGGGGGAAGCTGTCGATTACAGCACAGGATCAGATTGCGGGTAATGGCAGCTCGCTCGACGGCGAGTGGGAATTTTACTGGAATCAGCTGTTGGAGCCTGATGATTTTACAGCGGGGAATGTCGGCGAGGCTGGCTACATAAAAGTGCCCAGCTCATGGAGCAAGCATGAAGTTGACGGACAAAAGCACACAAGCAAGGGCTATGCCACCTATCATCTTGTCATAAAATTGCCGAAGACGGACACCGAGCTGGGCCTGGTTGCTAAAGGGATAACCTCCGCCCACCGCATGTGGATCAATGGGAGGCTCGTTTCTGAAAGCGGAGTTGTTGGTCGAAGCGAGGCAGAGGCGACATCGTATATGATGCCGTCAGTACTTCGGTTGGAGGTAGGACAGACGCAGGCAGACATTGTCATTCAAGTGTCCAACTACACGCAGCGCAAAGCAGGCCTGTTTGCTTCTTTAACTTTGGGAGAATACGACAGCCTCCATTCGTATATGAAAAAGAAGCTTGTGTTCGAAAGCATGTTAATAGGCTGCATGCTCATTATGGGGCTCTACCACATCGTTTTGTTTATCCTCTTGCGTAAAAATTGGGAATCTTTGTTTTTTGGCCTCATTTGCATTTTGCTGGCTATGAAAAATAGCTCCCAATCCCAATACACGTTATCCGTCTTATTTCAAAGCTTAAACGATAATGTTTTAGTGAAAATCGAATATTTAGGCTTTCTCGGGAGCGCCCCGCTGTTTGTGCTGTTTTTCTATTACAGCTTTCCACGCCAAATGACAAAACGAATGCGCAATATACTGTGGATTCCAGGCATGCTGCTCACCTTGTTTATTGTGGTGACGCCGGTTCAAATATTTACGAAGCTGGCCGTTGTCATGCAGGTTTATGCGATTGGGATTGGTTTTGTGCTCATTCAGTATGTATTTAAGGCTGCCATTGGCAGGCTGTCAGGCGCAAATTTGATGCTGACGGGCACCGTCGTCTTTTTTATTACGGTCGTCAACGATATTTTGATGAGCAATGACACGATTAGAACGGGCATCTATTTTCCATATGGGCTGCTGTTTTTAATTATTTGCTTATCCATTATTGTGTCGATCAAATTTTCCAATGCCATTAAAACGAATGAGCGCTTATCTGCCCGCTTGCTAGATCTGGATAAGGTAAAGGATGAGTTTTTGGCCAACACCTCTCATGAGCTTCGTACACCGCTTAACGGCATTATTGGGCTGGCGCAGTCGCTGCTTTACAGCATGCATGATCGGATGGAGGACAGCCAGCGTGTGCATTTGAATATGATTGTATCGAGCGGGCAGCGCATGTCCTATTTGATTAATGATATTTTGGATTACGCTCTATTAAAAAATAATGATATGCGCCTTCATATTGCAAAAATCGATTTGCATCAGCTGGCGCAGGTTGTGCTGACCGTCGTCAAGCCGCTGGTGACGGGCAGAGATCTAGTGCTCCTTAATCAAATTGGCACGGATTTTCCGCCTATTTATGCCGATGAAAACCGGATGCAGCAAATTTTGTTTAATTTAATAGGCAATGCGATCAAGTATACGCCATCGGGATATGTAACGATAAGCGCACAGCATTACCGCGACTATGTGGAAATTCACGTCGAGGATACCGGCATCGGCATAGCAGAAGACAAGTTTGAAATCATTTTCAATCCGTTTGAGAAGCTTGAATCCATTGATGATACGGGAGCAGGTCTTGGACTTAAAATTACGAAGCAGCTTGTCGAACTGCATGGCGGGGAAATTACAGTATGGTCGAAGGTGGGGCAGGGCTCTCTATTCAGCTTCACGATTTTTCATCAGCCGGTAAATCGTTCGGCTGGAACGTTGATGACGCAGAAGGAGACGGGCAGGCAGGCGCTCATGGGTGATGCTGAATCGATGGCAGCATCCCTATACGCTCCAGCAGGGGATAGAAGCGATGCAGAGCTGTCTGTACAGCGTCCTTATCGCGTGCTTATTGTGGATGATGAACCAGTGAATTTGCAAGTGGTCATTCAACAGCTGGCACCGCTGCCATGCGTATTCGAGACCGCGACTAGCGGCGCTGAGGTGCTGGCGCGCATGGATGAGCTGCATGAGGTGGATTTGGTTATTGCCGATTTAATGATGGTTGGCATGTCCGGTTATGAGCTGTGCGGTCTGATTAGAGAAAAGTACAATTTAATTGAGCTGCCTATATTAATTATGACAGCAAGCAGCAGGGATCATACGATTAAGGCCTGCTTCAGCGCCGGAGCAAATGATTATATTTCGAAGCCGATTGGGCGCAATGAGCTCGTAAGCCGCGTTCGTACGCTGCTGCTGTTAAAAAGGTCCGTTCAGGAAGTGAGCCTGAATGCGCAGCAGCTTGCAGAGCTAAACGAGCAGCTTTCCGAGCTGAACACGAATCTGGAGCATCGCATTCATGAGCGAACGGTGGAATTGGAGCGCAAAAACAAAGATTTAAGCCGGCTGGAGCTGTCACGCAGGCGGCTGCTCAGCGATATTTCCCATGAGCTTCGTACGCCGATGACGGCGATTCAAGGCTATGTGGAGGCGATCGTATCTGGACTGGTGGAGCAGGAAGCGGATAAAAAAAGATATTTACAGATGGTTTTGGTCAAAGCGCTCGGTCTAAACCGTTTAATTCATGATTTATTCGAGCTGTCGCGGCTGGAATCAGGCAAATCCGAAATGATCTTTCTCATGATGACGCTGCAGGAGCTGGTGGCGAAAATCGAGGATAAATTCATGCTCGATGTCGTGCGCGCCGGGCTGCAATATGATTTTCAGCTGGCATTCGATTCGGCTAAATTGGCTGAATACCATGTAGTTGTGGATATGGACCGAATTACGCAGGTGCTGACCAACCTTGTGTTTAATGCAATTCAGCACACGGGGGCGGAAGGGCAAATTCGCATACATTGTGCGATCGAAGAATGGGCAGGCAATGACGATTCCGCCGGCCAGCTCACCATACGTGTTCAGGATAATGGGGCAGGCATGCAGAAGGAGTCGCTGCCGTTTGTATTTGACCGCTTCTTTCGGGAAAAGCATGATCGGCAGGCGGTTCAGGGGAGCGGAATTGGCCTTGCGATTGCCAAAGAAATCGTCCATTATCATGAGGGAGAAATTCATGTGGAGAGCGCGTTGGGAGTAGGAAGCACCTTCTATTTCACGCTTCCGCTGTACGTTTTTGAATAGCGGGTGGAACAAGCTTTTTATTATTTCTGTGAAAATGTTAATCCTACAGCCCTAATTAGCTGTGGTATAATTTTGCCCAGAGAAAGAATGCTGGGAGATTGCTCCAGCTAGGGCCGTGTTTTAACTGAGGAGCTGCGACGGTTTGCTGTCATCTCTTCAAATGAAATACGACCACAATATTCTGGGAGGTACGTATGATTAAAGAAAGCAGGCCGGTTAAACGGCTAATATT
Source organism: Paenibacillus sp. Leaf72 (assembly GCF_001422685.1). NCBI lineage: Bacteria > Bacillati > Bacillota > Bacilli > Caryophanales > Paenibacillaceae > Paenibacillus > Paenibacillus sp. Leaf72. Next base: position 80,713 of record NZ_LMLV01000032.1, read on the forward strand.
CGCTATGGTTTTGGGAATGCTTCTGCTATGCATCGGGCCCTTGGCAAGCGCTTCGGCCGCGGATGACGCGAAGATTAAACTCGACGGCAAGCAAGTAGTGCTGAATGATTCTACGTTTATTCTGGATGGAAGATTGTATGTGCCTGTGGCCCGCATCGCTGAATTGTTCAGTGCCAAGTCGAGCTGGGATAGTGACAATGAGGAAGTAACGATACATACGGCATTGAATGATAAAATCGTACTCGGAAACGAAGTGCCCGTTGTCTATTTCAATGATGAGCGCTATGTGATGGATGCGGCTCCCGTTTTCAAGGAAGGCAGACTGTATGCGTCCCTGCGCCAATTAGCCGAAATGCTGCATGCCGATTTGCAAGTGAATGCACAGTCAGGCGATATTGAGCTTGCTACTGTGAAGCCAGCAGTAGTAACAGACAAATACGGAATAGACGAGATCAGCAAGGAAACGAGCAGCAGCAAGTCGGAGCTGCTTAAGCGCAACGGACTGGATAGCAAGACCAAGCTTAAAGCAGGTACGAAGCTGAAGGTGGTCATTCCTTCGATTTTCGATCACGCAGCTGACCCGTTCACAGAAGCAGATTTGACGCTGCTTGCCAAGATCACAATGGTTGAATCAGGCTATGAGTCGTATCAAGGGCAGCTTGCCTTGGCGAATGTTATTTTGAACAGAGTGAAGGACTCCCGTTTTCCGAATACGATTCGTGAAGTGATTTATTCCGGCAGACAGTTCCCGCCAGCCCACAATGGCCTCCTTGATAAAAGCAAGCCCAATGAAGGCTCCCTGCGCGCAGCTAAGGAAGCGCTCAACGGCAAAAACAATGTGCAAAACGCCATCTACTTCTTTAACCCTAATATATCCCAAGGCGCGTTCTGGGATAGCCTAGAAGTCATTACGACGATCGGCAATCATAGCTTCGCAAAATAGGAACGACACATATAGAGAAGTCCGTTATGGCGTAGTGAGCCGTAACGGACTTTTTTGAAATATAGGAAAGGATATGATGTTTCCATCCTTTCTCTATATTTCTCGGACTGAAACGCGCCGCGCCGCCAAAGGAAGGCGCCAGCCGTTTCACCTTGCTGTATGGACCTAGGAAGCCGGCTTGGGATTCATACGTTTATAGTCAGCTTCTTGCTCGGCAGTTGCTTTAGGAATATCCATGCCTTTTTCCCAAATGATGAGACGGTCGTTTTCGTCCTTGCCTTCGTAATAAATAATTGTTTTCTCTTGCGTAGGATCGGGGCTGTCCAGTGAAGACCAATATTCGGGCAATATTTCAGGCTTTTTATCCTGTTTAGAAAAGAAACGCCTACGCTCATTAATTTTGTGTACTTCTCTATTGGTATCGGTTAGTCCGCCTACGTTGCTTAGATAGCCATTCACATTGGCTGTCATTCGGTAATGAATGGAGCCATCCTTCATTTGATAGACTTCGCTGATGGCAATATCCTTGCTGGCTATAGCAAAATTCCTCATGCCAAAAAAATAGAGGGCTGTCAGCAAAATAATAACGGCAATACAGACGCTGATGCCAGCTATGACCCATTGTCTTCGTTTGATTTTTTTTAGAAAATTGATCTGTTTCTGTGGGGCCGCCTGAAAGCCCTCGGTCTCCGTCATCATGCTGTCGAGCACCTGCCTGCAATCGCTGCACGAAGCGAGATGCTGTTGGATGGCTTCATTCGTATCTTCGCTTGTCAGCCCTTCGATATAGTTGGGCAGCAAATCCTGCACAATATGGCAATTTAATTGTTGTCCCATTATACGCTCCCTTTCATCATTTTTTGCTTGCCCCGGTAAAAGGTTACTCTGGCCCAAGCTTCGCTTTTTTCCAAAATTTCTCCGATCTCGGCATAGCTTAATTCGCCGGAAAGCCGCAAGTACATCACTTCTTTCGTTGTTGCATCCAATTGATGCAGCATACGAAACAAGGAGAGCTTATCTTCCTTATGTAAAATATCTGCTTCGACCTGCTGCCCCATAGAAACAGGAATATCACATGCATCCAAGGAAACGGATGGCATCTTTTTGTTTTTATTAAGCTCCCTATACCACGCGCGCTTAGCGATTTGGCATAACCAGACCGACATTTTGCAATCGCCGCGAAAGTTGTGGATCCCCTTCATCGCTTGATAAAAGGTCTCCTGCGTCAGCTCCTCCGACAAATCGGCATTTTGCGTCAAGCTGTACAAATATTTATAAACCGTTTGCGCGTACGTGCTATAGAGCTGCTCCATGCTTTCCATTTCTACACCTCCTACCCTATAAGTGCATGAACATTGGATTTCGTTACAGATGCCCTGCAATATTTTTTAAACCGATTGAAAGCATGGCTATGATAATTTAGTTTACTGCATCAAAGTGAAAAAGGCTGGATTTTTATGGGGAAAGGATTTAAAATAGAGTCATAAAATGAAACTGTGTTTCACTATATGAAACAGGAGGCGGAATATATGGCTTATCATTTTTATGGTATTGATCATGTTCAGCTGGCAGCCCCGGAAGGCTGCGAAACAGAGGCAAGGCGCTTTTTTAACGGCATATTGGGGTGGACGGAAATTCCAAAGCCGGAAATGCTGAAAAAACGCGGCGGAGTCTGGTTTAAATGCGGCACCCATCAAGTACACATTGGTGTACAGCGGGACTTTGTTCCGGCAACGAAAGCCCATCCTGCCTTTCATGTACAGAGCCTAGATGAATTGCGCGAGCATTTGCTTCAGCATCATATCCAGGTAATCGACGACGAGGCCAGGGCAGATGAAGGGGTCAAACGCTTCTATTTAAACGATCCATTTGGCAACCGCCTTGAGTTTCTAGAGTGGCTCTCCTAATCATTTAATAAGCCGAAGGCAGACGTCTATACGCAAAAGCCCCTATCCGGGGATGAACCTGGACAGGGGCATAGCTCACAATAAGCATTCTGTTTATGGAAGAGATAACTTTACGATTTAATAGAGGCGATATGCAGCTGCTTATTGCGTTCTTTGAAGCGCACATTATGGGAGGACACGTAGGCGTATTGATCCGCTTCCGGCTCCATGTACAGTTTGGCGCTGTTCAGGGCAAGCACAGCATCGGTAAACGTTCCGGCAATCAGCCTAACCTTGCTGTCATAATGGACGCAGTCGCCAGCCGCGAAAATGCCCGGTACATTCGTCGCCAGACGGTTGCTCACGTTGATTGCCCATTCGCCCAGCTCAATGCCCCATTCTGCAATTGGACCATAGTCGCTCGTATAACCATGGTTGACGACTACGGCATCAACATCAAGCACCTCGGATTCGCCCGTCTCGGCATGGGTAATCGTAACGCTGTGAATCGTCTCCCCTTGCCCATTCAGCTGGCTGACGAAATAAGGCGTACGTACATCAGCAGTTGCCATCATATCCGCGACATGCTTCTCCATCGCTTTGAATTGGTCACGGCGGTGAATTACGATAACCTCTGCCCCAATACCCGTAAGCTCATTCGCCCAATCGACGGCGGAATTGCCGCCGCCTGAAATCAGCACTCTTTTTCCACGGAAGGAGATCAGCTCTTGAATGGTGTAATGCAGATTCGTCACCTCGTAGCGGTCAGCACCCTGAATATCAAGCTTCTGAATTTGCGTAATGCCGCGGCCTACGGTCACAATGACCGTACGCGATAGATGCTGCTCGCCAGTTGTCGAGGTAAGAAGGAAGTTGCCATCCTCTTGCTTGACGACGCCGACGATTTTTTGGTTGAAGACGAGTGTAGGGTCAAACGTGCGAGCCTGCTGCTCCAGCCAGGCAATCAGCTTGTCACAGCGCATCGGTGGAATGCCGCCGACGTCCCAAATCATTTTCTCCGGGTACGTGTGCAGAAAGCCGCCAAGCTCATTTTGAGCTTCAATCAGCTTGGTTTTCAAATCGCGCATTCCGCTATAGAAAGCAGTGTACATGCCCGCAGGGCCTCCACCAATAATCGTTACATCAAATAATTCCAAGGATTCAGACATTTGAACTAGCCTCCAATTATAATGAAAATCATTATCAACTCACTATTTTCTATAGTAAAGGAGAATAAGGGGGGGCGTCAACAATTGGCATATGTCAAAAAAGAAAATTTTTCCGTTTAGCGCTCCGGTCAGAATCCGTTCAGAGCTATTTGCTATGATGCATGTAGGATGCTGATATCAATAAAGCGGAGGGGAATTTATGGCACTGCAATATTCCTTAATGTTTGAGGAGCGGTCATTGACACAGTCGATGGTGACAAAGGTTTTTAAGCAACTGGGCTTTGTGACCGAGCAACTGGTTCCGCTTGCGGGTGGTTTTCGGGTGGATGAGTTTAATGAAAGAATCGGGTTTTCGATGACGGTTATCGATACGCTCGATATGTCATTTGGATGGGATTCCGACTATTTGGAAGACGAATTTATGTACCAGCAGCATGTGAGCTTTAAGCTGTACAATTCGTATGATACAGAGCCGGAGGCTTGCGAGCTGATGCTCCAAATGGTGTTCAGCCTACTTGATATGGCGGGCTCGGATGCCCTCCTGACATTCAGTGATTCAGAAATTTTTTATCGGAAAAATAACGCCTTCTACGTCAATAATGATTTTGGCTTCTGGGAGCATGACAGCGTGAAAGCTTTAATCGGCACGATGGAGTATCAGCCGTTTAGAGCTGTGGTGCATATATAATAGAAAGCTTATAAATATGATGTCCGCTGAGGAATATATTCCTTGGCGTTTTTTGTTATTTGAGAATCATTTATAAGAGTGATTATCTCAGGGGATTTTTCTAAAATATAATAATAAGCAATAGATACGTAGAAGGATAAATGCTGAATTAATTTAATTGATGGAATGTCGAGACATATGCTGCACTTCAACTCTGAAAGTTGCATGTGAGGTTTTCCAGCCAAGACACTTTTTAGGTCTGTTATTGATTAAATCAAGGGCGGGCGAGAGAGAGAAGTTCTTCCGCAACCTCAGCAAAATTAGAGAGTCTATTAGAGAAATATCTTGTGTAAATTTTTTTGCATTTTCTTTGGTTCACCGTTTCTTGGAGAATGTACTCACGTGTAACATTGGGAGGATTGATATGCTTTTGTAACAAGCAAATTACTTGTGATAAAGGCTGATGCTGGAATATATGTAGCCTGTTAGAAAGCTTCTTCCATTAAATTAACGGTATGATAATCTAACGTAACAGCTTGTTAATATGCTCTAGCAACGTGACGATACAAGACCTGCGCTTCCATCGTTCAGAGACCACAATACCCCATTCCAAATGACCAAACATTATGCTATCGTTCTCTTGTGGTAAAATACCTAAAGCTCATGGCTGATTCAACTGTATAGGGGTGTCTGGTAACTTCATTCTACATAAGAATCAGTCATGAGTCATTTTTTGTCTCGTCTTTTGATTATTTTCTGTAATATAATCTTTCTAGTAATCTAGTTAATTGTTTATATATGCTTATGAAATGCTATTGAACGGGATATATTTCTATTACTTGTTGAAAGCTTCTTGTATGGGGGAGTAATCCCTCATTTACAGCATTATAATCATAATACATTGCTTCATTTCTATTATTCAATATAAGCAAAAACTTTTTTCTTCCATTATTGCTTATAAACTTTTTCATTTTACTTTCTTCAAAATTTAGTATTATTTGTTCTCCTTGATTTAAAGATACAGAATCTAAAATTTCAACATCACCTTTGTTATCAAGATACAAGATATCAGCATTAGTTGTGTAGGATATCGGGGACAGTTCTAATTTATCATAGAAATTAGTTGCGTAATTACGTTGCTCTTCTGTAACAAGAGGAATAGATTCATTATTCTGTTCGATCCAACGTAAGGCTGGTATAGTTCTAATTCCCCCTTCAATCTCTATGTGCTTCTGTATGTCGATAGTGTGTGTATTGTCGATTTTGGAGTTAGTTACAAATAACCTGATTACACTTGCACCTAAACCACTATACTGATGTGGAAAATTATCTAATATAGGGAATAAAATTAACTCTTTACTACCGTTTGCATCCCATCTAATCCGTAGATCAATTTCTATAATGGATCCTTTAGGAAGAGGAATTTCCATAGTTTTATACCAATCTGATTCGCTACTGACACTTAGTTCTTTTAATTTATTTCCCTGTAGAGCAATTAAAGATACATTTGTATCCATAAATTCATTACGAAGGTACAACTTAGCCTCAATTATATCTGATTTCTTCTCTTTTAATACATAGTAGTAATAGTCTTTTATGGGTGTTTTTATTGCATTTTCATCATTTAATTCGAAATTAATATTGAAATGAGATTTTTCGGATAAAACTTGTGGGAATTCTTCTAACTTTATTCTATTAATATGCTTGCTTTTTAAAGTAATGCTGTTCGTTTCTCCCTTGCAACTTATTAAAGTGAAAAGACATATGAAAAAAAATATAATATATTTCTTCAATATTTTCTCTCCTAGTTTTTTGAAATTAACATAAAAACCCGTATCAACGGTGGTTGTAGACTTCTTCTTGTCCACAATCCGAAGAAACGGATTTTTAAACAACAACATTTGATACTATTTAGGTACCTATGTAGTGAATCAGGTTGCTCTTTTAGGTCTCATTCACTATATGGATATTTTTACACAAAACCAAAACGAAGAAATCTTAAAATATTTCATTAGAGGTTATTTAACCTCAATAATTGTGTTTTAAGACATTACGAATCAAGATGCTGTACCTAAGTAGTAAACACTATTCAGCTTACCAGGTTTGTCGATAAGATGTGTATGCGTATTCAATTGCAAATATTCCAGAAACAGAGTGTTGAGTGAATCCTTCCCAAGTGCCTCTCGCTGTTGAAGTAGCAGATGCTGTCGATAGAGCAATAATACCGGTCTCAACATCTCTATTCCCTTGGGATTTAACAACCATTGCTCCATTTTCTTGATGAGCAAGTAAAGTTTCAGCAGAAACGACGTAGGAATAATGATCTGGAGTAGTGGTGCCTGCGGATGTATATATAATGCCACCCCAGTTTTCTAATTTCGAACCAAGTTTTGTCTCACCATCTGCCGCATCAGAAATGCGGATCTTTTGGGTGCAGATCATACCTTCTGAACATCCTTCTTCAGCATTTCCAAATGAGACAGAAGATTGGAGTTGCGATGTATCAATAGATTGATAAATTACACTAATATTAGATCTTTCCTCTTTGTTCTTGTCATTTGCTAGTACATTAGTTGACATACTCAAAACTAATGCAGATGATAAAACTAATAATGATATCTTCTTATTCATAAACGTATTCCTCCTAATATGTGTATTTTAATTCGGATAGGGAGTATTACCCCTACAAAAAAGGTTAACATTTCTATAAATGATATTCATTAGACTAAATTACCATTTTTTATAAAATTCATTTTTTTAATACTTTGTTATCTTCGCTAGCGTTCTGTAATATTGTTCCGCTGACAAAACAAAGGAATGTCATTTTCCGTTCAAAGATGATGAAGACATTGATTATGTGTTGACTGTAGATATTAGGTTGTCCAGTGAGAGCATGATAAAAAGATACTTTTCAACCTGATGAACTATATAAAAAGGAAGATGAAGTGATTTTTCAGTAATGCTAGGAACTTCATCTGAATAAATGCGAATTTATTTCAGTTAATGACCCACATGTGCAACGATAGTTTTCGGAAAATTGCCCAAGGAGGCTTTGATTTTTTCAAATATTGGTTGTAAGCTGGCGAGTCTTAAGCCACATTATTGGAATGTTCTCTCGAAATGCTTTGGAGATTTTTCGGGAAGAATAAATACGGTGCGTATAGGCATAAATGATGATTTTGGTCAGTATGTTGGGATGGCAACTGTTCGCGATCACTAGGGGCAGCGTTAAATATCGCATCATCAACACGTTTCTGGACATTGTTAATCATACGTGCAACATGTTTTACTCGTTTATTTTTTTAAAAAATCCATTGGCAGAAAAAGTTAATTCATGGTATATTCATTGAGAAAAAAACTCTCTAATTTATCCCAATTTAGATACAATAAAATCAAGCAGGGAAGGAGTAATAGAAAGATTCGAATTTAAAACCTTAATATTTACTGGGAGGAGTTTAATTGAACTATTATTCTCTTGAATATATTTGCGAAAATATGTTGGATAACGCAAAGCTTAAATTTGATATATTAAATAATCCACACAAGATCATTTTAACGTTTATGGTTTATGAGAAAGCAGATAACAAATATTTCAAGGTTGTTTTTGAATTCAATAACTACTACTACTTGAACATCCTGAAAGATATTGAAGCTAGTTTTAAGGAACAAGGATTATTCACATTTGTATTAGAGGTTAGTATTAAAGAAAAACCTATTTCAGAACTGAATGTTGTTCTTAATAATGAAACGCAAGTAGAAACTTATTGGGAATTAAATATTATTGGAGATTTCATAATTACTATTAAGTATTTGACTATTCAGTATCATTTAATTGAGGTTAATGAGGAAGTGTATAGAGCATATTCTAATTAATAAAATCATATTAACATTGAATAAATCAGCTATATGTGCTGAATTGAAAATATTTCAACATGGTGATGCTTCCCGAAGGGATGCGTTTAGCACCGTGTACAAGAAATTCAGAAACGTTTCTGCCTTTTACGCCTCTTACTTGTGCTAGAAGATGATTCTGCTGAAATAGTCAATAGTCGTCAGAAACTTAACGCCTATATGCTCCCCGTTTGTAAAATCATGCGATGCTTGCCCTTTTGAAACTCTGTTCGTTGCAGGGTGATGATCACGAAACATGCTTTCATATTCAAACAAAAGATGCTCAATTACGCTGTATTCAACCCTTTTTTAAACGGAAATGTCTCTGAGACACACTGTTTGTGTATTAATGGGTCTACATAGCCTCAAGGGTATAGGTCGGCTTTGTATATTTCAAATTCTTGTGTTCCATGAGTTTGGAGACTCTCCGCAAGGAGAAATGACACCCATTTATACTTTTAACCTAACATGTAATGAGCTGCAATTTCCAATTAAATCTCGCAGTGAAGCTGGCATCTACTGCACTTTGTTTACAATGAAAATCTTCAACTCGTTATGTTTTGGGGAGAAGTCCCCATTTTATGATGTCCACTCCAAAGCTGGATAGGCAATTATTAAAGGGGATTTAGATGTCTTCAATATGGCGAAGTTCTTATGGTAGAGGTATTACAGTAACTCTAAGTACATATTTATACTAATTGATTAAGGGTATTTCAGTAGTGAAAAGTCAGTGTGAAGAGCAGACAATTGCCCCCTAAACTAAAGGCAATTGTCTTTTTACCGTGTACTTAATATCTTTAAACTACAACGTCCTCGCAATATCGACCAGCGATTGTGACATGTCGTTAATTTCATCCATGGAGGCGTTGACTTGCTCGGTCAGGGCAGCCTGCGTCTGCGTTAAGCTAGCCATGTTATGAATGTGCTGGAGAATTTCCTCGATATAATCCTTCATCTTGTTCAAGCTGTTTTCGATATTGACCGTTGCATCGGCGCTGTGGACGGCAAGCTTGCGCACTTCATTGGCGACGACGGAGAAGCCTTGGCCGAGCTCGCCGGCACGCGCTGCCTCAATTGCAGCATTGAGGCCCAATAGATTCGTCTGATTTGCGATTTCTTTAATAAAATTAGAAATGTTTTTCGTTTCATCGGCACTATTTTTGGCATGATTGGCTGCTTCGGTCGATTGCTCTTGGGCAACGGCGAGCTCCTGCGCCTGGGTCGTTACATTGTTAATGCCTTTGACCATATCCATAATCGATTGCGAAAGCTGCTCGGTTTTCTCATTCAACAGCTTGACGACATCATCTTTATTTTTCTCATATGTAATATCCCGAATCGTGCCGGCAACGCGAAGCGGAACGCCTTTGGAGTCCCGAATCGTTTCTCCGCCTGCATGGAACCAGCGATATTCGCCATTTTTCAGCTTTAAGCGGTAGTCCAGATCATACGGCGTTTTACCGCTGTAATCGTTCATATGATCCGCAAATCCTTTCACCGTCCGTTCGGCATCGTCAGGATGCAGCCTGCTGCTCCAGCTGCTGAATACGTTAGGGAAATCACTTTCGTCTTGAAAGCCGAGCGTTTTGCGGAATTGGGGTGACCACCAAAATTCATTATTTGGATTAACCACGTCGCCAGCTACAACCGTCATATCCCATGGGGCTTCGACTAGGGCACGGTTAATCAGATCGTAGCGCGTAACGAGAGCCGCTGTTTCCTGATCTTTCATTTTCTTGTCATGGATATCGAATAAAGCGCCAGCTACGCGGAGCGGAACACCCATCGAGTCTCTTACCGTCGTGCCCGTTGCACGGAACCAGCGATATTGACCATTTTTCAGCAGCAAGCGGTATTCCAAATCGTAAGGGACTGTCCCGGTTCGATCGTTCAAATGGTCGGCAAAGGCAGCGAGTACCCAGTCATGATCATCTTTGTGCAGCTTGGACGACCAGCTGTCCAGTATATTCGGGAAATCAGCCTCATTCTGATAGCCTAGCATTTTGCGCAATGCATCGCTCCAAATAAACGTGTTTTTCGGATTGACCGGATCTCCGGCAATGACCTGCATATCCCATAGTCCAACTTGGATAGCCTCCGTTACAAGCTGTAAACGAAGCTCCGCATCTGCGGCTTGCTGGGTCACCATCTGAAGGGCAGCATTAAAATGCTCTACAATGGCTTTCGTTGCGTCTGAATGGACAGCAGGCAGGGCAAATGGAGAAAAATCATGCTGTGAAAATAGCTCGGAGCGTTTTTTGGCTTCTTCTAGCAAGGCTGTCATGGCCTTGGATTGAGCATCCTTGAGAAACATAAGGTTGTCCCCCTTTTCATTTGCGAAACTTTTCTATAAAGTCCCAGGTTAACTCCACGATAACACTTAAAAAGCTATATTTCTACAGCGTTCGACAAACTTTCATAGGTTTAAATTGCGTCTTTTTTCCTAAACGGCAAAAACGAATGAAAACCGTCCGCTAGACGGCACTTTGAAGGAAGAATGACCGCTGCTAAACTCATAGATTATGATTCAAAGAAAAGCCTTTCAATGGTAATATAGGAGTAATTAGTAGATTAATTTGGGAGGATTTCGGCCTATGAGGTTTGGGCAATCGATTAAAACGAAGCTGATCATCGGCTTTATGGGCGTTATGCTCCCCATTGTCGTATACATGCTCATCAACAATATGTATGCGAAAACAATTGTGAGGGAGAAGGTTTCGGAGACGTATCGCAATACGCTCGATATTTTTGGCGGGCAGATGGATCATAACCTGGAAGAGATCAATGAATATTTGTACCAGATGTCGGTGCTGGATTCCGATGTTGGCCTCCTCACCTCGTTTCCGATGGACAGCGACTGGTATATGCTCACCAAGGTGCAGATCGATTCTAAGCTGAACCGGGACGTTGGCGTGTACAGCCTGCTGGACAGCATTTTTGTCTATCACGAGCATGACATCATATTTGGCACAGACAATGCGGTGTATGAGGATGCGCGGCAAATCATTAAGCAAAATATGGTGCAGATGACGAAGGGAGGACAAGCGCTGCTCAATGATCCCGAAACGTGGGAGGTCAAATACGACGAACGTATTCCCGGGCATTATTTTCTCATTAACTTTATTGAGGTCAGAGATGGGCTTTACGTCGGCGGCATCATTCGGGTGATGGATTTGGAGCGGCTGCTGGCGATTCAATGGAGCGATGGCGACATCGGCAACAACGGCATTTATTTGCGTGAAGGCGATCAGTCCGCCCAGGCACTGACGGAGCAAGCGCCGCGGCTTCTGAATGGGCAGCTGACTCCTGGGACGGAGTCGCCCAATTCGGTCGTCGATCCCGATACGAAGCAATCGTATTTGGTGTTAAACCGCAACAGCAGCTTGGCGAATATCTCCTATAGGGTGCTGGTTCCGGAGCAGACGCTGCTGAAAAGCCTCATTTTTTTCCAAAATGCAGCTTTGCTTGCGCCGTTTGGCTTTTTGCTGCTGCTGGGCATTTATTTGCTGTTTATGCGCAATATGCTGTTTAAGCCGCTGCGCGAGCTCATGCTCGGAATGAAAAAAATCGCCATCGGCCAGCTTGATGTCCGCCTTGCGGCGAAGCAGTCGGGGCAATCGCTGGAGTTCGCTTTTCTCGGCAACACCTTCAACAAAATGGCGGAGCAAATTACGACGCTCAAAATCGACGTTTACGAGGAGCAGCTGCGCGTCAAGCAGGGGGAGCTGCGGCAGCTTCAAGCGCAAATCAACCCGCATTTTTATATGAACAGCCTGAACATTGTTTATAATTTAGCGGCGCTTGGCGATACGGAATCGGTGAAAAAAATGTCCCTGCATCTTGCCGATTATTTCCGCTTTATTATGCGGTCAAACCGCGACATGATTTTGCTCAGCGAGGAGCTGGATCATATCGACAATTACATTACGATTCAGAAAATGCGCTTCCCGGACAAGCTGCAATTTACATATGACGTGCCGGAATTTGTGAGAAACTACAAGGTCGCGGCGCTGACGGTGCAGCCTTTTGTGGAAAATGCCATTATTCATGGGTTCAAAAACCGCCGCAAGCCATTCATCATACATATTGGGGTGGAGGCGCAAAAGGATGGCGGATTTTATTTGACGATTACCGATAACGGAACGGGCTTCTCGGAGCCGGTGCTGGACAAGCTGCAGCGCAAAATTCCGCTTATCGAAGGCGAGACGAGCAGGCTCGGCATTATGAATGTCATCCATCGGCTGCAATTAATTTATAGCGAACGGGCAGCCATTACGTTCAAAAATGTAGAAGAAGGCGGCGCTGCCGTTACCATTCGATTCCCGGTAGGGGAAGAGGAGCTAATTTCGAATGTATAATTTGCTAGTAGTAGATGATGAGGATATTGCCGTTCGCGGCATAGTGCAGGGGATTAATTGGTCGGATGTGCCGATAGGCCAGCTGTTTACCGCCTGCGATGCGGAGGAAGCCAAAGAAGTGCTGCTGCAGGAGAAGGTGCACATCGTGCTGTCGGATATTGATATGCCTGATTTGAACGGCATTCAGCTATTGGAGTGGGTCAATGAGCATTCTCCTTCCTCGGTCACCGTGTTTTTGACAGGCCATGCCGATTTCAAATACGCGCAGCAGGCGGTGCAGCTGGATTGCTTCGATTATTTGCTGAAGCCGGTCGATCATGAGGTGCTGAAGACCTGCATTCATAACGCGATTGAGAAGGTTGTGGAGCTGGAGGAGCTTGAAGAAATCCGCAGCACCTACAGCCATTATTATGAGCAGTGGAACAAGCAGCGGCCAGCACTTATTGAGCGTTTTTGGCAGGATATGCTGCATTACCGGGTTTCGGCTGCCCCTGTGCATCTGGATTCTTCGATGGAAACGTACGGCATACCGCTGCGTGCGGATAGTGAAATACGTGCGGTGCTGATCAGCATCGAACATTGGCGAGAGGAATGGTCGGCGCGCGATGAGGAAATTATGACCTACGGGGTGAAAAATGCCGCGGCCGAGCTCGTGCTGGGCGGCAAGCCCGGGCATATTGTGCACGACGGAAACGGCATTTTGTACGCTCTCTTCTATAGTAATGAGGAGGACGAGCAGGCGATTGCTGCTCGCTGCAAAAATTTCATCCAGCAGGCACGGGGCTTGCTGCATTGCCAGCTGTCTTGCTATATCGGCGCCGCGACGGTGGCCCAGCAGCTTCGCGGCAGCGTGCAGCGGCTGCTTGATCTGGAGCGCAGCAATGTAAATGCGGCCTGCGCCGTTATACACGAAAGCAGCCATAGCATTCAGACTTCGAGCGTATCGACAGCTTCACAGCCGCTGCCCTTCACCGATTGGGCGATGCTGCTTGCACCGGGCAAGCGAGCGGAACTGCTGCTGCGCATTGACGAGCATTTTGATCATTTGCAGCACAACAACGGCGATTATACGCAGCTGGCTTCGTTTTATTTCGGCTTTATGAATATGGTATTCCAGTGGCTAAGCAAGCAGGGGGTCGCTATAACCGACGTATTCGCAAAGCGCGAATGGGAGGCGGGCGAGCAAGTAATGAAGTCGCTGCCGCGCATGCGCAGCTGGACGCATCAAGTATGCATGCAGCTAACGGACTATGCCGGAACGGCGGGCAAGGACGTATCGCAGGTCGTAGCCAAGGTGCAGCGTTATATGGAGGAGCATTTGGATGAGCAGTTCAGCCGCGAGCATGCGGCGGAAGCCGTCTATTTGAATCCGGCGTATTTGTCCCGGCTGTTTCGACGGGAAACGGGGCATTCGCTGACAGATTATCTCGTCAGAATGCGCATCGCCCGCGCCCGGGAAGAGCTGGAGAAGACGAATACGAAAATCAGCGATATTGCGGTCATGATCGGCTATTCGAACTTTTCCCATTTTTCCAAGCTGTTTAAGAAAGAGACGGGTCTCACCCCGCAGGAATACCGCAAAAAGGTTCAGCATATTTAGAAGCGTGGTGAAAAAGCGAAGCGGAATGAAAAGGTTGAGCTGGAGAAGCGGCAGCGTTCGCTTTTATCCTTGAATTTCAACAAGTTGCGGCTCATTCATAGAAATTCAAGGGTAATGGCGATCGTAAGCCAATCTTTTCATGCAGTGGAGCCTCTTTTTCACCACGCTTCTAAAATAAGTCATTATAGCGTTAATACAGTCACGGAGCCGATAGATGAGAGGCTCCGTTTTTCATTACAATTTAAACATAGAGAGGGATGGAGAAAGGATGAAAATATGACGCTCGCTACCAACATGAGAAGATATTGGATCTTCTATGTCATGATGGCTCCCGGAGTATTGTTTTTGATTTTCAACAACTATATTCCGATGCTAGGAACCGTCATCGCATTCAAAAACGTCAATTACACTGATGGGATCATTAATAGTCCTTGGGTCTGGTTCGACAATTTCAAGTATTTGTTTAAAACATCAGACGCCTGGATTATTACGAGAAACACGCTGCTTTACAACATTTCGTTCATTATTCTGAATATGATTGTGCCGGTCGCATTTGCGATTATGCTCAATGAGATGAAAAACAAGCTGATGGCTAAGTTTCATCAAGCCGTCATTTTCCTAGCTTATTTTTTATCGATGGTCGTAGTCAGCTATTTGGTGTACGGATTCCTGCATGATACGCATGGCTTCGTCAATACCTCCATTATGAAATGGCTGGGACTAGAGCCGCTGCAATGGTATTTCGAGACGAAAATATGGCCGTTCCTGCTGCCAATTATTAATACGTGGAAAAATGTCGGCTATTACACCGTGCTTTATTTGGCGGCTATTATTGGCATTGACGACGAATATTACGAAGCGGCAACGATAGACGGCGCCAGCAAATGGCAGCAAATCAAAAGTGTGACGATTCCGCTGCTTATGCCAACTATTATCGTACTAACGCTGCTGCAAATTGGACGGGTATTTTATGCGGATTTCGGTTTGTTCTTCCAAGTGCCGCGCGAGTCGGGTCCTTTGTTCCCAGTAACGAACGTTATCGACACGTACGTTTACCGCACCTTTATTGCAATGGGCGATATTGGCTTATCGTCAGCAGCGGGGCTGTATCAATCATTGGTCGGCTTCATACTCGTATTCCTGTCGAACTGGTTCGTTCGCCGAGTCGACAAGGACAGCGCATTGTTTTAGAGTATGGATAAAAATGGGAGGAAACAAACCTTATGCAAACTGAAATGAGCAAATCGGGCTCGAACCCGTTCAACGCGATTTCGCCTACAGCGAACACGATCATCAACATTGGTTTTATGCTGTATACGATCGCTTGTCTGCTGCCGATTCTTTTGATCGTCATGGTATCGCTATCGAATGAGCAGGATGTGCTGACGAAAGGCTACAGCTTCATTCCAAGTCAAATCGATTTTACCGCTTATAAGTTTCTCTTTACCGATTGGCAGCAAATTTTGCGCTCTTACGGCGTTACGATTTTCGTAACGATTGCCGGTACCATTCTCAGCCTCATTATTATGGCTCTGTATGCGTATCCGATTTCGCGGACGGACTTTCCGCACCGCAAGTTTTTCACCTTCTTTATTTTCTTCACGATGCTGTTCAACGGCGGGCTGGTGCCTTGGTATCTTGTCTACGTGAACATGCTGAATCTGAGGGACAACATTTGGGCCCTTGTGCTGCCGCTGCTCGTCTCTGCGTTTTTCGTGCTCGTCATTCGCACGTTTTTCCAGTCGACGATTCCAGTAGCCATTCTCGAAGCAGCCAAAATCGACGGAGCGAGCGAGATGCTGATTTTCTTCCGTATCGTCACGCCGCTTTCACTGCCCGTGCTGGCAACCGTTGCGCTTTTCAGCACCGTCAACTACTGGAACGATTGGTTCCTCAGCCTCGTCTTTATTACCGATGACAAGACGCTGAGCATCCAATATCTCATGTACAAAATGCTGCTCAACATTCAGTTTCTGGCGAGCAACAGCAACGCAGCATCGGCCATTGCCGCAGCGGGAGGCCAAGTCTCCTTCCCGAATGAAACGGTGCGTATGGCTATGGCGATTATGGGTATTGGACCGATCGTATTCGCTTATCCGTTCTTCCAGAAGTATTTTGTAAAGGGTTTGACCGTCGGCGCTGTAAAAGGCTGACGGCAGGCTCTGCCTGCTAAGGGCTGTTACCGGATCAATGCCGGTGCAAGCATAGATTTATCATTTTTGGGGAGGTCAATGGGGATATGATTAGAACAAATAAGGGAGTGCTTGGCGTTACCACCACGATGCTCACTTTTGCTTTATTGCTGAATGCTTGTTCCGGCGGCAGTGGTGCGACGAATGGAAATGCTTCACCAAGCAATGCAGGGGAAGCAGCGGCAAGCCCAGCTGCATCCGAGGCGGCAACACCAGCTGACAATGGAGCTGCGGGCCTGGAGCCGTATACGATTAAACTCGTGTACACAGGAGCACCACAGGCAGATGAAGCGAAAGTGGAAGCGAAGCTGAATGAATATTTGAAGGATAAAATCAATGCTTCCATTGATTTAATGCCCATCGATTGGGGTCCGTGGGATGATAAAATCAATCTCATGATCGCTTCGCGCCAAAAGGTTGATATTATTTTCACCGCGCAATGGAATAAGCATGCCGTTAACGTTGCAAAAGGCGCATTCCTCGATTTGGGCGATCTGCTCAAGGAAAATGGCCAAGATATTTTGAAAACGCTTGATCCTGTATTTTTGGAAGGCGCGAAAATCAACGGCAAAAACTATGGCGTTCCAACGAATAAAGAGCTTGCGGCGCAAGGCGGCATCATTTACCGCAAAGACATTGCCGATGAGCTTGGCATCGATATGACGGCAGTAAAAACGATTGCTGATCTTGACAACGTATACAAAGTTGTAAAAGAGAAGCATCCGGAATTGACTCCGCTTTATTTGAAAGACGGCGAGACGTTCAACTCGCATTATTTCGGCAATTATGACGCGCTGGGCGATACGTCGATCCCGGGCATTATTTTGAAAGATGAAGATGGCACGACGGTTAAAGCGAACTATGATGTAGCGCGTTATGTCGATACGCTTAAGCTGACTCGCGACTATTTCAAAAAAGGCTACATTAACAGCGACGCAGCAACGAACCAAACGATGAACTACGATGCTATGAAAGCAGGCAATGTATTCTCGATGACTTCGTCGCTGAAGCCAGGCAAAGATAAAGAGCTTGAGAACCAGACAGGAATGACTGGCAAGCTTGCTCAGCTGGAACTGAACACGAAGACGATTGCGACTTCGGAAACAGCTGGCTCTATGCTAGGTATTTCTTCCACTTCGGAGGATCCTGCTCGCGCTATGATGTTCATCAATCTGCTTCACTCGGACAAATATGTCAACAATCTGCTTAACTTCGGTATCGAGAATGACCATTATACGAAGGTTAGCGATGAAGTGATTAAGTCCAGTGATAATACGAAAAACTACAACCCAGGCGCAGCTTGGATGTTCGGCAGCCAGTTCCTGAACTATGTATGGGAAACTGAGGACCCGAACAAGTGGGAAAAATTCAGAGAGTTTAACCAAAATGCCAAAGTTTCTCCTGGCCTTGGCTTCGTCTTTGACGGCGAGTCTCTGAAAGCGGAGATCGGCGCAGTTGTCAACGTCGACAAACAGTATTTGACGGCACTCGAAACAGGTTCGGTCGATGTGGATAAAGTACTGCCGGAATATACAGCGAAGCTGAAATCCGCAGGCATCGAGAAAATCATTGCTGAGAAGCAAAGCCAGTTTGACAAGTTTTTAGCTAGCAAATAAAGGTGAAACGGCCGAAAGCCGTCCTCTGGCGGCGCGGCGCGTTTCAATCCGAGAAATATAGAGAAAGGATAGCGATACGATATCCTTTCCTATATTTAAAAAAATACCGGTAGACAACGTAATTCAAGCGAGCGGGCAGCCTCCTCAGGTAGAGGGGGCTGCCCGCTTGTTTTCACATAAAAAACCGCACTAAGACTGCGGTACGGCATGCCTCCCCGACCAAGGTCTAGTGCAAAAACAGCCGCAGGTCCATTTTAGAAACATGCAAAACAACCTACAATAAGTACATAAGCAACACCGCAACAAACGAAGCAAATGAAACAAGCGAAACAAAGCAAGAGGCACAAGGAACTAACAAACGATTGGGTTTGCGGCATTTCACAATTCACAACACGGAAGGCGGTGACAAACAAATGGCAAATCAAAAACTGCTTGGTGTTATCCTAGCGATAGTAGGAAGCTTCATCGTTCTCAAATTTCTCGGCGTACATCTTGGTGGATTAATCGGCTTCCTGTTCCCTTTCATTCTGATCGGCCTAGGTGTTCTTGGCTGGAGCAACAATAAGAAATGGATCGGCGGCATTCTCATAACGATCGGTGCACTCGGTGTTTTCTCAAAATTTTCAGGCTTGATCCTGCTGGTCTTGGCTGTTGGACTCGTCGTTTACGGCGTTTCGCTTCTGAAAAAAAGCAGCTATCGCGGTTACTAATCAAATATAGATGGAGATTAAGGAGGGAAGCCAATGAGCATTATGCGTAGAGTTCGCGACATCACGGTCGCCACACTAAATGAACGATTGGAAAAAGCAGAGGACCCCGTTAAGCTGATTGACCAGTTTCTCTGGTCGACAAGGGAAGATATTTTGCAGGCGGAACGCTTGTATGAGCAATATACAGGGCACACCAACCACTTGAAGATCCAATGGCTGCAAGCTGAGCAGCAGAAGGAAAAGCGTGAACAGCAAGCGATGACTGCCTTGAAGGCAGGCGAGGAGCAGCTGGCAAGGCTGGCGCTTCACGAGAAGGCAAGCAGCGAGGAGCGCGCAGCGCAATACCGCGATTTGTACGAGCAAAGCAGGTTGAATACGCTCGGCCTTGAAGAACAGCTTCGTGAAATGCGCAGTGAATACCAATCGGTTTATGATAGACGTGAATATTATGCAGCAAGAATGGAATCGCTAAGGTTGCAGCAGCGAATGAATGCAAGGTTTAGCGGAATTGGCGAGCAAGGCGCACAGCCGGGCAGCATGTTCAGAAGGCTCGAAGACAGCATCAGCAACATGGAGCTGGAAGCGAAGAGCCTGCATGATTTGCGCCGGATGGGCAGAGAGTTCGCTACTGAAGCAGGCCATTCGATTCAATCGGCAATCGAGCAAGAGTTGGAGCAGCTCAAAAGGAAGCTGCAGAAGGAGGGCTGATTGATTTGAAGAAACTATACCGTTCGTCACGAGACAGCAAACTATTCGGCTTATGCGGCGGGATTGCCGAAGCCTACAATATAGATGCAACACTGCTCAGAATTTTACTCATCGTAGTGACCATATTCTCGAGCGGAATCGTTATTTTTATCTACTTACTGGCTGGTCTGGTCGTTCCGAAAGAGCCGCCTTATTATAACAATGGCGGGTTTGGAAATGGATTCGGCAACGGTTACGGCAATGGCGGTCAAGGATCGCAAGGCAATGGCTACGGTTATGGCAGCGGCGGTGCTGGTGGAAACCAAAACTTCGGTTCGCAATTCCAAGGCTCGTTCACCAAAGGGCCACAGCAGCAATGGAACGGTCAAACTGGGCAGACGCCACCAAACCCATCCTCGTCGCAATTTGACAGCATGTTTGAGGATTTGGAGAAAAAGGCACTTCGTAAAGAAATCGATGAGTTACGCGCAAAATTAGCCAAACACGAGAAGGGAGAGTTATAATTATGGGAATCTTCAAAAGAATGAAAGATATGACGAAAGCATCGGTGAATGAGGTATTGGACAAAATGGAGGATCCGGTTGTGATGCTCAATCAGTACCTGCGTGACATGGAAGCGGAAATTCATTCGGCAGAGGTTACAGTAGCGAAGCAAATCGCCAACGAGCGCCGTATGAAGCAGCGTTTGGAGGAAGCTGTTCGCAGCACGGCTGACCGTGAGTCGAAAGCAGAAGCGGCAATCCGCAATGATCAAGAGCAGCTTGCCCGCAAATTGCTGGAAGAAAAATTGTTCTTCGATCAAAAAGTAATTGAATACACGGATCTGTATGCTCAATCCAAATCGCAAGCAGAGGAGCTGACTCAGCAGCTGCATGCGCTGAAAGACGAGTTTTATCAGCTTCGCAACAAACGCAATGAGCTGGCATCCCGTGCTCAAGTCGCGAAAGCGCAAAAGCATATTGCTCAATTGACGACTACGAATACAATTGACAAAGGTACAGCTTCCAGAGGCTTCAACCGTATGGAAGAGAAAATTTTGCAAATGGAAGCGGAAGCGGATGTATTGCGCACACCGTATTCCTACAGCGGTACGGCTGCACCATTTAATGCAGTAGAAGCCGAAAAACAGCTTAAAGTGGATGAGCAGCTGGATGCACTCAAAAACAAGCTGAAGCTGGATAAAGCACCACAGGAATAATACAACCCGCAGGATGAGAAGAGAGCGGACCGGGCAACCGGTCT
Source organism: Paenibacillus sp. Leaf72 (assembly GCF_001422685.1). Lineage (NCBI taxonomy): Bacteria > Bacillati > Bacillota > Bacilli > Caryophanales > Paenibacillaceae > Paenibacillus > Paenibacillus sp. Leaf72. Next base: position 101,695 of record NZ_LMLV01000032.1, read on the forward strand.
GCTCCTTCTTGCTTGTCGTTTAAGGAGTGAGCAGGTTGGCCGAAGAGAAGCCCTTGCAAGGAGATCAGCCTATTGCGCCGCAGCAACAGGATCAAAGGCAGCCGTTACCAGGCCCAGGCCATCATCAGCAGAAACTGGGCGGCCAGCGCAATGGGCGGGATGCAGCCAATCGGCGCAAAAACTTAACGGAGTCGCTCCTATGGCTTCTTATTATACTTAGCCTCGCAGTCATTATGCTGCAAGGCATCGGTTATGTGAATTTATTTACGCTGCAGGCGAAATGGGCAGTTATTGGGCTCGCGATTACTGGAGCAGCAATGGCACTTGTTGCTTTGAACAATTATTTGCAAAATTCGAAGCTGCGTGAGGTCATTAAGCGGTTGACCGAGCAGCAGCGCAAACGCAGCTATCCGGTGACGATTGATTCGGCTGAGCATGATGAGCACTCGGAAAGCATACAACGGGAAGAGCAGGATGATGTATGGACGGAGAAGGTTAAATTTTCTGCAGTTATTGAAGAACGCCAGCGGCTTGCGCGCGAGCTTCATGATGCGGTCAGCCAGCAGCTATTCGCAATTTCGATGACGGCGACGGCGGTCAGCCGGACGATTGAGCGCGATTGGGAACGGGCGCGCCGGCAGGTGCAGCTGATTGAAGAGATGGCCTCCGTGGCCCAGTCGGAGATGAGAGCGCTGCTGCTCCATTTGCGGCCTGTACACCTCGATGGGAAAAATCTCGCTCAAGCACTGACGCTGCTTGTTGGTGAGCTTAAGGAAAAAGTGCCGATGACGATTGATTTGTCGTTGGATGATTCCATAACGATGAAGCCAGCGGCGGAGGATCATTTGTTCCGCATTGCGCAGGAGGCATTGTCCAATACACTTAGACATGCCAAAGCGGATACAATGAACATAAAGCTTTATCGGGAGGATGGAGCCGTATGCATGCTGCTGCAAGATAGCGGTGTGGGCTTTGATCTGGAGCAGAAGAAGAAAACCTCCTATGGCTTGCTCACGATGGAGGAGCGGGTTAATGAGCTGCGCGGCAAGCTGTATATGTCATCACGCCCTGGGGAGGGCACACTGATTCATATTACGGTGCCGCTGGATATAAATGGGTAAACAGTGAAAAGGACGAAAGTGGGGGAGCCGTGTGGAGTCGATGGAACAATTAGCTGCACCCGTAAAAGTGCTGCTGGTAGATGATCACGAGATGGTGAGAATCGGCCTTGCTGCCGTATTGGATACGGAAGAAGGCATAGAAGTAGTCGGAGAAGCAAGCAACGGGTATGACGGTATTCGTATGGCCCAATCGTATAAGCCGGATGTTGTGCTGATGGATTTGGTGATGGATGGCATGGATGGCGTGGAGACAACAGCGAAGCTGCTGGAATTGTACCCGGATTGCAAGGTCATCGTTCTGACGAGCTATCTCGATGACAGCAAGCTGTATCCGGTCATTGAAGCGGGTGCGTTCAGTTATTTATTGAAAACATCTAGAGCAAACGAAATAGCGGATGCGATCCGTGCGGCCGCACGCGGGCAATCGGTACTGGAATCGCAAGTAGCGGCCAAGATGATGAGCCGCATGCGCCAGCCTAAGCAGCCCGTCGTAGCTCCGCTGCATGATGATTTGACCGACCGCGAGATGGATGTGCTGAAGCGGGTCGCACAGGGGATGTCGAATCAGGAAATCGCGGATGAGCTGTTCATTGGGGTGAAAACCGTGAAGTTTCATATTACGAACATTTTCAATAAGCTTAACGTAGATGACCGGACACAGGCTGCCATATACGCACATAAGCAAGGAATTGCCGAATAGGAGGCAATTTCCTTGCTTATTTTTTTGAAAGTTATTGGTTAGCCTTCATCGTTCAGCAGCAGGCCGCTTGGGGGAAGCGGATAATGCATTTTCATCGAGCTGTAGTAAGTGGCGTATGGCTGCGTACGCTCGGCACTATTTTTCAAGAGATCGGTTGTCCGGATTTCGTCGCCGCCGAGCGACAAGGCCTGCAGCAGCGTCGTCATTAGCCCGTAGGGGCCTAGAAGCTGGCGATACAAATGCTGGCCTGACAGCGGGTACTCGCGGTAGATGGAAGCGGCAATGGCAGGACGCAGCATCCAGCGGCTTGTGATGTCGTCCCGTATAAAGCCAACCAGCTCCGCCGCATGATGGTTCATGGCCTGCTGCGCACGATCCCACAGCGATGGCTTAATGTAGCGGGCTACCTGTACAAAAGCTTGCTGCAGGCGATTCATGACGCCCGTCAGCTTCGTCAGCTGTTCGACAAGGCAGCGCTCGTTGAAATCATTGCGGATTTTGATAGCAATGACTTGCACCTCTTTGTGGGCTTGTCTATATTGTTCGAGCCAGACGGCCGCATGGCCGGCAGCTTCGCGATAAGGATCATTCCAGTCAAAATCATGCTCGGGAGGCCGTTGAAACTCCATGTCCCTGTAGGGATAACTGGCATAAGGCGTGATGCGCTGTATAGGCTCGAAGATGGCTCTCCGGTTCGTACGTTCGATAGGGCGGATGGACATTTCAATAACCTCCTTCAATCGGTTTCCTGTAGTTAGCATAAAGGATGACAGCTGCAAATACTGCTGAAAATCGCTGTCGAAAGCTGGCTTATTAAATGAGCAGGAACAAAAAGGCAATTAGGGCAAGGTCAATAGCGAACGCGCCGCCATACGGCCAGTTATACCCCGGGTAATTATAATAGTAGGGATCATAAGGATAAGCTTGGGTTTGAGCGACTTTTTCTTTGGCTGTTTTGCTTGCTTTGCCTTTGTTTTTGCCTTTGGCCTTATCGGCTTTAGGGGATTCGGCTTCGGCCAGCATCTGTGCGCCCGGTTGTTCATTCAGCGTAAGCTTGCCGCCTCGGCAGTGGCTTAACACGCCGAAATGCCTTGCGCCGTCGTGGGTCACAATGCAAACGGGCATTCCGCAAAAACGCGATATGACGCCTTCTTCAAGCGGATAAATTTGTTCCATATACGAGTAACCTCCTATTGGGCTTTATGCTTTTGCAAGCAGTATATTCACCTACAGGCGGATGTGTATGGATGTTTACCCAGATGAGCGAAGAAAGCAGCCTATCTACAGTAAATTCACCTTTTTCTGCCTAATTCAAACAGCAATCGCGTTTTTAAATAAGCGGCAAGCGGAAATGTAAGGCTAGAGGCTCAAAGGAACACAAGCAAAAATAAATATATTGCTCCTGTTCTTTCATGGAATTTCATGTAAAATGGAAGCGTTATCCATGATTTGGAAGGCTATGTAGACCAAGGAGGCTGATGTGTTCGATGGCAAAGCTGAACAGGTACACGGAACCGGATAAAATAAAACGGCGCAGCCGAATCGGCGTGCTGGCAGCAGCAATGGTATTGCTTTTTGGCGCGGTATGGGCGCTCGTTAATCAGGACAAGCTGACAACGCAGGGGAAAGCGGAGGGCAGCTTGCTTCAGCATGACGTTAAGCAAATGTGGAGCTGGAGCGATGGGCTGCTGAAGTCCGGGGCGCCCGGAGCAGGCTGGACGCTGCGCTGGTATGCGAGCGGAGAGGCGGCTAAACTGCGGGAGCAGCTGTTTCCACGCTACGAGGGCGATGCGGAAGGGGAGCTGAGCACGCTGCTGCCGGAAGTAGGCGGCAAGCTGTCTATGAGCGTGACGGCGTCAGCCGGGGAAGGGAAACAGCAGATGCTGCTGCTTTTTTCCACCGAATCAAGCAAACAAGCGGATCAGCATAAGCTGCTTTCAGCTATAGATCATATCGAGTCTGCTATGAGAAGGACAAATATTTCTTATGATGGAGGAATAACCATCAGAGGCTTGACAGAATATAATAATGTTGCAGAGAGGCTTGCGCAGCTTGCAGCCGCTGAACAGGTGGAGCGGTATGATGATGCCGGGACGGTGAGCGAAAGCTTTTTTACTGGAGGGCTTAAAGCTTCTGTAAAGACTGGCGGCAAGGAGGCGAATATGCAGGTTGCCGTGCATAAAGGAACGGATACGGGACAGCTGGAGGTCGTCATTGGAATCCCGCTGATTTCGGGAGATTACAGCGCTTCGCAATAGATGAAATATTGTGATGGAATCAGGAGAAATAACGATCGTTATTAGTTTTTTTTATGGTGGATTGCGTAGCAGTTTCAGGATTAATATGTTAAACTACATACCATGCAAAGACGTATAAAAATTCATAGGAAAGAATGAGGAATATGGAGCAAAATACGAATCCCGAAACGCTATCGCCGCAAGGCGCCGTATATTATTTGTTTGGAGCAACAGGCGATTTAGCTAAGCGCAAATTGTTCCCTGCCCTGTTCAGCTTATATAAAGAAGGAAAATTGTCTGAAAAATTTGCGGTCGTAGGCCTTGCCCGCAGACCTCGCACGAACGAGCAGTTCCGTTCGGACGTTTATGATTCCATTGTGGAATTTTGCCGTTACAAGGCGGATGATGCCGAGCTATGGAATCGTTTTGCCGAGCATTTCGAATATATGTCGCTGGATATTAACACGGTGGACGGCTTCCGCGAGCTGAGCAAGCTTTCGGAGCAGCTGGAAGCGAAATTTGATATTCCAGGCAACCGCTTATTCTACTTAGCACTTGCGCCTGCGCTGTTCGGACCGGTGTCCTTCAACCTGCGCGACGGCGGGCTGCTTGAGTGCAAAGGCTGGAGCCGCGTCGTTATTGAGAAGCCTTTCGGCTACGATCTTCCATCCGCACAAAAGCTGAATGACCAGCTGAGCCAAGTGTTCAAGGAAGAGGAAATTTTCCGCATTGACCACTACTTGGGTAAAGAAATGGTGCAAAATATTCAGGTTATCCGTTTTGCTAATGCATTTTTTGAGCCGTTGTGGAATAATAATCATATCGCCAATGTGCAAATTACGCTGTCGGAAACGGTTGGCGTAGAGGATCGCGGCGGTTATTATGACAAATCCGGTGCATTAAGAGACATGGGCCAAAACCATATGCTCCAAATGCTCACGATGATTGCAATGGAGCCGCCTAGCCGTCTGCATGGCGAAGATATTCGCGATGAGAAGGTGAAAGTGCTGCGCTCGCTGCGCAACTACAAATCCAGCGATGAGGTTCGCAAAAACGTCGTTCGCGCCCAATACAGCGAAGGCTCGGCTCGCGGCAAGGAATTGGCCGGTTATCGCCAAGAGGATTCCGTTAATCCGGAATCGACGACGGAAACGTATTTCGCTGCTAAAGTAGCGGTAGACAACTTCCGTTGGGCTGGCGTTCCGTTCTATATCCGTACAGGCAAACGCCTGCCGGTGAAGACGACTGAGGTTGTTATTGAATTCAAGTCGATGCCGCAAAACGTTTTGTTCGCGCAGCGTCATGATCTTGCGCCGAATTTGCTCGTCATTCGGGTTAACCCGATGGAGGGCATTTATATTAAAGTCAATGCCAAGACACCTGGTGCCGACAATTCGGTACAGCCCGTGGCTATGGAATTTTGCCAAAGCTGCCAAATCGGCTTGAATACGCCGGAAGCGTATGAGCGTCTGATCCACGATGCGGTGCGCGGCGATTCCACTTACTTCACCCGTTGGGATGAAGTAGCGCAGGCATGGGAGTTTGTTGACAAAATCGCTCAAGCATGGGGCGAGGACAAAAAGGATCTTGGGTCTTATTCTGCTGGCTCATGGGGTCCGGAAGCGGCAGATAAGCTGCTTGCAGAGGATGGCTTCCACTGGTGGCCGGTCAATGGACAGGACGAAGACAAAGTGATCTGGATTACGAACAGCGGCAAGTAAGCAGCTGCGAGGAAATTAGCGGTACTTTATTTCTTCGCAGTCTCCAAGCAGCAGGCTGGGCGTCAATTTCGCATAATTTCAAATGAAGATATTCCACAGCGCACCGCCTTTAGGCCGTGCGCTGTATGAATGAAGGGAAGGCAAGCAATGAGCAAAACGCTAAGCAATGAATTGCAGCTGGAAGTCGATAAGCGCCGCACCTTTGCGATTATCTCTCACCCGGATGCGGGAAAAACGACGCTAACCGAGAAGCTCCTCCTGTTCGGAGGAGCTATTCGTCTGGCAGGCTCCGTTAAGGCGCGGAAAGCAAGCCGCCATGCGACCTCCGACTGGATGGAAATTGAGAAGCAGCGTGGAATCTCCGTTACTTCCAGCGTCATGCAATTCGATTACGACGGCCATCGGGTCAACATTTTGGATACGCCTGGCCACCAGGATTTCAGTGAGGATACGTACCGGACGCTGACAGCAGCGGATAGCGCGGTCATGCTGATTGACGTTGCCAAAGGTGTCGAGGCCCAGACGATCAAGCTGTTCCAAGTTTGCCGTAAACGCGGCATTCCGATTTTTACCTTCATCAACAAGCTGGACCGTGAAGGACAAAGTCCGTTTGAACTGATGGAGGAGCTGGAGCGTGTGCTTGGCATCCGTTCGGTTCCAATGAACTGGCCGATTGGCATGGGCCGCGAGCTTTGCGGCGTTTATGACCGGATGAAAAACCAGGTCGAGCTGTTCCAAGGCAATGACCACAGCACGATTGAAGTTCGGAAAACGGATGATTACAACGATCCGATTATTCGCGAGATGGCAGGCGACTATTTGCATGATCAACTCGTGCAGGATCTTGAGCTTCTTGATGTAGCAGGCGATCAATTCGATATCGAGAAAGTACGCGCTGGCGAGCTGACACCGATTTTCTTCGGCAGTGCGGTTAACAATTTCGGCGTCCAAACGTTTCTGGATAACTTCCTTGAGCTGGCGCCAAAACCGACAGAGCGCATGAGCAAATCCGGCCCGGTTGAACCGACGAATGAGAAGTTTTCGGGCTATGTCTTTAAAATTCAAGCGAATATGAACCCGGCCCACCGCGACCGGATTGCCTTTTTGCGCATTTGCTCCGGGCGGTTTGAGCGTGGGATGAGCGTTCGCCATGTCCGTGCGGGCAAAGATATTAAGCTGGCGCAGCCGCAGCAGTTTTTGGCGCAGGATCGCGACATAGTGGAGACGGCTTATCCGGGCGATATTATCGGCTTGTTCGATCCGGGCATTTTCCGGATTGGCGATTCGCTGTCGCAAAACTCGGAAGTCATATTTGATGAGCTGCCGACGTTCTCACCAGAGATTTTTGCTAAAGTAACGGTTAAAAATGCCTTGAAGCATAAGCAGTATCAAAAAGGCGTTGACCAGCTGACGGAGGAAGGCACGATTCAGGTGTTCCGTTCGGTTGGCGGCTTTGATGAAACGATTTTGGGCGTCGTTGGGCACTTGCAGTTTGAGGTGTTCGAATATCGGATGCGTGCGGAGTATGGCGTCGAAATCCAGTTGCACCGCATGACGTTCCAGTTTGCACGCTGGATTGTAGATGACAAAATCGATCCGGCGAAATTCCGGATTAACTCCACGCTCGTTCAAGATAAGAAGGGCAATTATGTCGTCTTGTTCGAGAATGAATATGCGATGAGGACGGCGATGGACAAAAATCCTACGTCGAAATTTCTAGAAACAGCGCCTTAATCGCGCTGGAAACGCCAGGGCAGGCAAGCGGCTCTGGCGTTTTTTTTTGAAAGATAAGCATTTATAAGTTTCTCCCTTATTAATGGCTTATATTTCTCGGACTGAAACGCGCTGCACCGCCAAAGGACGGCGACAGCCGTTTCACCTTGTGGAAAAGCATTGTCAAACCTAGTCGAATTGGAATACAATAGGAGAGTATATGAGAAGGAAGCTTGTATTTGTTTTCCTTGCATGGTGACGATTGCATCGAAGTGGGGGGTTGAAGGAAAATGAGCAATGTAAAAACGTTATTGTTGATTACAGGAATTTTTGAAATTATTATAGGAGTCCCAGTTATGGGCGGCCTGATTGTAATGGGTCTTTCTTATATTCCGTTAGTTGTAATGCTGGCTCTGCATATTGTGACCTTGGTGCTGGCTTCGCAGCATAATGCCGATAAGCATGGCAGCATTTTGGGTATTGTGACGTCCGTTATTGCGGTTATTCCGATTGTGGGCATGATCATGCATTTAATTACAGGCGTTTTGCTCCTTGTTAGTGCGTCAAAGGCAGATCGCAACCAGTCGTATTCGCCACCTCCGCCGCCGTCAAGCTTCTAAGGAAGTCATTGTAAGCAGCGGTTGAGAACAGCAAAGAAGCAAACAGCAAAGAGCAGGGCAGGCCTTCCGGGGTTCAGCACTGCTCTTTGCTGTTTATGCTTTTATTTTTAGTATTGACGAGCTTCCACTTTCATGAAATAATGTACGCGTGTACATTGATTGAATTTGCTTGAGAATCAGGAGGATGCTTGCTTTGGTTAGTAGAAAAGAAGTTGCGTCACTTGCGGGCGTATCCGAAGCCACAGTATCCAGAGTGCTTAATAAGGTTGGGCCTATCAGGGAAGAAACTCGGCTTCGAGTAGAGGATGCGGCAAAGCAGCTTGGTTATGTGCCAAGTGCGCTGGCGCAGCAGTTTGCTAGAAGCCGCAGCGGCAATTTGGGCGTTATCTTGCCATTTGTACCTAAAGTTCATTTGTTTTCCACGTATTATTTTGCAGAAATTTTGAGCGGCATTGGCGAGGCGGCTAAGCAATATGGGTATGATGTGCTGTTAATCTTTCGAGAGCCTAGCGGCTCGCGTGATTATGCCAGGCTGTTTCTGGCGCAGAAGATCGATGCCTGCATTGTGCTCGGCGCTCAAAATGTGCCGGAAGAGAAGAAAGCGCTTGCGGAGCTGCAGGAGAAGGGTTATCCGTTCTGCCTCGTTAACCAGCGATTCGCGGAGGAAGGATATTTGTCCGTCGATGCGGATCATCATGCGGGGAGCTACGAGGCCGTCAAGCATTTGATCGACGGCGGGAGCCGAAGGATTGCTTTTCTCAATGGGCCAGATGTGTTTTCAAGCAGTATGGACCGAATGACCGGCTACAAGCAGGCGCTTGCACATGCGGGACTTGCTTACGATCCGTCATTGACGCTGCTGGGCAATTACAGCCGCAAGAGTGGGGTTGAAGCTGCGGAAGCTGTCGCAGCGCTCATCCGCAGCGGCCAGGCGGATGCGGTTTTTGCCGCTAATGACCGGATGGCTATTGGCCTGATGGATGGCTTGCGCGCGTATGGAATCGAGGCTGGGATTGATGTGAAGCTCGTCGGCTATGATGATTCGGAAGGCTCGGTTATTGTGAGCCCGAAGCTGACGACGGTAGCGGTACCTTTTTACGAAATGGGAAGAAGGGCAGCTCAGCGGCTGCTCGCTCCAGAGAAGGAACTGCTGGAGCAGGCGGAGGAAGGGCTGCTGCCTGTGCATTTGATTAAGCGGGAAACATCTTCATAAATCGGGAGGCGGAGATTGATATGGGGAAAGTACGTGTGGGAATGGTCGGCTATAAGTTTATGGGAAAAGCGCATAGCAATGCTTATCGGGCTTTGCCGATGTTTTTTCCGAAGACGCCAGCGCTGCCAGAGATGAAAGCGATTTGCGGGCGCAACGCCGAGGCGCTGGAGCAAGCTAGAAGCCAGTTCGGCTGGGAAAGCGCCGAGACGGATTGGCGCAAGCTGATTGAACGCAGCGACATCGATGTGATTGATATTAATGCGCCAAGCGATGCGCATAAGGAAATTGCGCTGGCGGCTGCCGCAGCTGGCAAGCATCTGTTCTGCGAAAAGCCGCTGGCACTCAATGTAGCGGATGCGAAGGAAATGCTCGATGCGGCAGAAGAGGCTGGCATCAAGCATATGGTTGGCTTTAACTATCGGTTTGCACCAGCGGTGCAGCTGGCGAAGAAGCTCGTCAGCGATGGCCGATTGGGCGAAATCTACCATTTCCGTGCGGTATTTCTTCAGGATTGGATCATTGATCCTTCATTCCCGCTCGTCTGGCGCTTGCAGAAGGAAGTTGCCGGCTCAGGCTCGCATGGCGACCTTGGCGCTCATCTGATCGACTTGGCGCGCTTCCTTGTTGGCGAGTTTGACGAGGTAATCGGCATGAGCGAAACGTTCATCAAAGAGCGCCCGCTGCCATCGGAAATGACGGGGCTTAGCGCCAAAGGGGATGCTTCTGGTGCTCGCGGCAAAGTAACGGTGGATGATGCGACGCTGTTTATGACTCGTTTTGAAAATGGTGCGCTCGGCAGCTTCGAAGCGACGCGCTTCGCGGCAGGTCACCGCTCTACCAATGCTTTCGAAATTAACGGCAGCAAGGGCAGTGTCAAATTCGATTTCGAGCGTCTGAATGAGCTGGAGGTTTATTTTACCGACGATGCTGATGACGTTCAGGGCTTCCGCCGCGTGCTGGCGACCGATCCGGCTCATGCTTATATGGATGCCTGGTGGCCGGCGGGACATACGATTGGCTATGAGCATACGTTCACGCATGAAATGCAGGAGCTGATGCTGGCGATTCACGAGGATCGTCAACCGGTACCGAATTTCCACGATGGCCTTCGGTGCCAAGAGGTGCTAGAGGCAGTTGAGCAGTCCATTACAGAGCGCCGTTGGGTGAAGCTGGCGGAGTATAAATAGAGGAGATGCGATAAGACGATGAGCAAACCGAAGGCATTAATCGTATGGGGCGGCTGGGACGGACATCAGCCTAAAGAGGTAGCAGCTATTTTTGAAGCAGTGCTTGCAGGAGAAGGCTTTGAGGTTGAGGTTTCGGATACGCTGGAGGCTTTTGAGGATGGCGAGAAGCTGAAGGCGCTGGACCTGATCGTTCCGGTATGGACGATGGGAAAGATTACGGGCGATCAGCTGAAAAATGTGTCCGAAGCGGTTCAAAGCGGCGTTGGCCTTGCCGGCTGCCACGGCGGCATGTGCGACTCCTTCCGCGAAAGCGTAGAATGGCAGTTCATGACGGGCGGCCAGTGGGTATCGCATCCCGGCAATGACGGCGTGGAATATGTGGTCAATGTGACCAACACGTCCAGCCTGCTGACCGATGGCATTGAGGATTTTACAGTAAGCAGCGAGCAGTATTATATGCATGTGGACCCAGCGGTTGAAGTGCTGGCGACGACGCGCTTCCCCGTTGCAGACGGTCCTCATGCGCTGAATAAAGCGGTTGATATGCCGGTCGCTTGGACGAAGCGCTGGGGCGTAGGCCGCGTCTACTATAATTCGCTTGGGCACCAGGCTAATATTGTAGACATTCCAGTTGTTAAAGAAATGATGAGACGCGGGTTTAACTGGTGTGCGGAAGGCAAAGCAGCTGCGGCAGGCAGAGACGGAGGCAAACATGAGTAAAGTCAAGGTTGGGATCATCGGGACAGGAAATATTAGCCGTATTTATTTGGAAAATGGTTCAAAATTCAGCTCCATGGAAATTGTCGCTTGTGCGGATCTCGATGTAGAACGCGCCAAGGAGAAAGGCGCGGAGTATGGCATTCGCGGCTGCTCGGTCGCTGAGCTGCTTGCGGACCCGGAAGTGCAGCTGGTCATTAATCTAACGATTCCAGCCGCACATGCCCCAGTGTGCTTGCAGGCGCTGGAAGCTGGCAAGCATGTGTATGTGGAGAAGCCGCTCGCGGTTACGCGCGAGGAAGGCAAACAGGTGCTGGAGTTGGCGGCGGCGAAAGGGCTGCTGGTAGGCAGCGCGCCCGATACGTTCCTTGGCGGCGGACTCCAGACGTGCATTAAAATCATTGAAGACGGCTGGATTGGCACGCCTATCGGCGCTACCGCTTTTATGATGTCCGGCGGACATGAGAGCTGGCATCCGGCACCCGAGTTTTATTACCAGCAAGGCGGCGGCCCCATGTTCGATATGGGACCTTATTATTTGACGGCGCTAATTGCGATGCTAGGACCGATTGCCCGTGTAACGGGCTCGACTCGCATTACCTTCCCGGAGAGAACGATTACGAGCGCGCCGAAGCATGGGCAAAAAATTGAAGTTGAAGTGCCGACGCATGTGGCCGGCATTATGGAATTTGCCGCTGGGCCAATCGCGACGCTGCTGACTAGCTTTGATGTGAAGGGCGGCTCCACGCTGCCATTCATTGAGGTGTACGGCAGCCAAGGCACGCTTCAAGTTACGAACCCGAACAATTTCGGCGGGGAAATCAAGCTGCGCCGCGGCGGGGCTTCGGAATGGTCGACGATTCCACTTGCTTACGGCCATTCGGAAAATGGCAGAGGCATTGGCGCAGCCGACATGGCGCAAGCCATTCTGACGGGCCGCAAGCACCGGGCAAACGGCGAGCTTGCTTACCATGTGCTGGAAGCGATGCATGGCTTCCATGATGCGGCGGAGCAAGGCAAGCATTATGTGATGCAAAGCAGCTGCGAGAAGCCAATGGTATTTCCGCTCGGTTTGGCGGAATATACACTGGACAAATAGGCTGGTAATAGACAGTTGAAGCAGGCTCGTTAATTCGCGTAAATCGCGGGTTGGCGGGCTTTTTCTTATAGATGCAGGTCGTTGGATTAGCAAGGGGGAGGTGCTATCCGGTGTTAACGCGCTATTTTTCACAAAAGGCTCTCGTTTGTCTTGCACCATCCGCTTCCAGTTTCAGGCTCATTTGAGGTATGATAGAGCTATTGGATTTAGCAATTGGTGCACTAGATGGAGGAGGAGAGTGAAACGTGTATAACCCCTATGAGCTTAGAAAATCAAGCTTGATCGCCGAGCTTTCGGCTGCTGGAATCGAGGCTGCGCTCGTTACGTCGCCGGGCAGTATTTTTTATTTGACGGGCTTTCATAGCGATCCGCATGAGCGTTTTATGGGACTGCTCATTAACCCGAAGGAGTCGACATATACGCTGTTTGTCCCGGCTTTGGATCAGGAGAGTGCGAGCGAGGCGGCGATGGTATCGAAGCTGGTCGCGATATCGGATACGGACAATGCCTACGAGCTGCTGGGCAAAGAGGCGGATATTAGTGCGGCTGCAATCGGCATAGAAAAGCGGCATTTGAATGTGGCAACCTATGAGCAGCTGGCTGGAGTATTTCCTAAGGCCGCATTCCGGGATGTGGAGCCGCTGCTGATGCGTTTGCGCCTTCGCAAGTCGGCGGAGGAAATCGAGCTTGTGCGCGCCGCAGTCGTAATTGCGGAGAAGGTGCTGCAGGAAGCGGCAGCCAAGGCGGCTGTTGGCGTGTCGGAGCTTGAGCTGAACGCCGAGATAGAATATCGGCTTCGGGTGCTGGGCGGCGATAAGCCTGCATTTGAGACGAGTGTGCTGGGCGGCGCTCGCTCCGCATTGCCGCATGGCCGGTCGGGCGAATATCGGCTGAAGGAAAATGATTTTCTGCTCATTGATATGGGCGTATACAAGGGCGGTTATTGCTCGGACATTACGCGCACCTTTGTGATCGGTGAAGGTACAGCCGAGCAGGCGCGTATTTATGATGCGGTGCTGGCGGCGAACCGTCAAGGGATTGCGGCAGCAGAAGCTGGCAGGACACTTGCCGCAGTCGATCGCGCTGCCCGCGAAGCCATTACCTCACGAGGCTATGGCGAATATTTCACCCACCGCGTGGGGCATGGCTTCGGCATTGATATTCATGAGCTGCCTTCCGTTCACGGGAGCAATGAATCGCTGATTGAAACGGGGCTGCTGTTCACCGTAGAGCCGGGCGTTTATGTGCCGGGGGTTGGCGGCGTCCGCATCGAAGACGATATTTATATCGTTGATGATGGCAAGCCGCAGGTGCTGACGAGCTTTCCGAAGGAGCTTCAGCATTTGTAATCTGCGATACAGCCGGAGTATGAACCGATTTATACGAACCTCCTGCCATGTTGAATGGCAGGAGGTTTTTTGTTATTTTTCACCTGGTGATTGATCTTGCAATTGATCTTGCACATGGACGGGACAACCCCTTTGTTATTGAACGCAAAAATGGTATGTTAAGCTTTAATAAAGCTTGTCTGACAGCTTAGTAGCTTCTACATAATCACTTTATATTTTTGGCAAAATTATAAAGGGGAGCGTGCAAGATGAAGACAGAGATGCGGCAATCGGTTGTGATGGTTAAAGGGAAGCTCGTGCTGCCGGATGCAGTAGCGGAAGGGGCAGTTATCGTTAGGGACGGCATCATAGAGGAAGTGCTGCTTGGCGCAGAGCAGGTACAGAGCTGGCTAGCGCAGCAAGGCGACTTTGCTGAAAATGTTGGTGAGCATGAACATGATGGACGAGGTGTAGGAAATAGCGGCTACGCAGCGCTTGAAATCATCGAAGAGGAGAACTGTTATGTGCTGCCTGGACTCATTGATATACACTGTGATGCGATTGAAAAAGAGGTGCAGCCCAGACCAAATACGCTGTTCCCGTTAAGCATGTCCCTGCTGGAGTTTGAACGCAAGCTTCCGCTGCATGGCATAACGACGATGTACCATTCGTTATCGCTTGGCGTTGGGCTTAGTCTGAGGGGCGAGCATTTGCTGACGCAGATGGTGGAGCTCATTCGCAGCTACCGCGAGCGGCGCTCTGTCGTGCGCAATCTAATTCATTTGAGATACGAGATTTCGTATTTGCCGGGTTTGCCTATCGTGAAGCGCTATGTGGATGAAGGTGCCATTGATTATTTGTCCTTCATGGATCATTCGCCGGGCCAAGGGCAGTACAGGCAGCCAGGCTCGTTCGAACGTTATGTGATGAAAAATCAATCGGTCAGCATCGATGAAGTAAATGCCATCGTAGCAGAGCTGATGGAAAATAGGCGCCAAATTGATTGGGCCGGATTAGAGGAGCTTGGGAAGCTGGCCGTGCAGCGGGGCATATCGGTCGCTTCGCATGATGATGATTCAAGCGAGCGAGTCGATCAATTGAAGGGCTGTGGCGTCAGTATTTCAGAATTTCCGATTACGCTGGAAACGGCTCTATATGCGGTGCAGCAGGGCTTGCATGTATGTGTAGGGGCGCCTAATATTGTGCGCGGCGGCTCGCATGATAAAAACCTATCGGCGGCTGAGGCGATTGGGGTGGGTGCGGCAGACATCATTTGCTCAGATTATCATCCGTCGGCGCTGCTGCATGCGATTTTTAAGCTGGCGGATGAAGGAATAGCCGCTTTGCCCGCAGCAGTTCGCACAGCTACGCTCGCTCCAGCTGAAGCGCTGGGTATAGCAAGTGAAGTTGGCTCGCTGGAACGGGGCAAAGCGGCAGACCTTGTTATTGTTGATCGTTATGAAGGCCATCCATGGGTCAAACGGACAATCGTTGGCGGCAAAACGGTGTATACCGCGTTGACCCGTTAAAGCATTTTAATTCGTGGCGGGCTGGGCGAATCGTGCTAGCTGCGTATGCAGCGCTGTTACCAGACGGGCTTGTTCCTGCTCGTCGATTTGCTTCCAAATCATTTCGAACAAAACGCCGAGTCCGGGAAGCGCACGCTCGTCATTGCCAATCGAGCTTTCGATCACTTCGGTTAATTCATTGAGCGGCTTATCGTGTACCCGCCTTATAATGGCTTGACGCAAATCCAGATTATCCAACCGGATTCCCTCCAAGTCGTCGTTATTACGCGCAACCGCAGTGGTCCTGCGCATGGTAAGCGAGGCCGCTAAAAACCTGCTAATTGGCGTGCCTGATTAATATGTCCGCAGCTGCAGCTTTTCATTCTGCACGGGTGCGTGTGTTATAATGGTCGATAGCAGATTTTCGTACATATAGGAAGGGAGAGTTGCGTTTTGCCGAAAAAACAATACGCCGTCATTGGCATAGGCCGCTTCGGTCTTAGCGTCGCATCATCGCTCACCGAAATGGGCTTTGAGGTGCTGGCGATTGATACGAGCGAGGATCGCGTACAGGACGCGGTCAATCATGTGACGCATGCCGTCATTGCCGACTCCACCGACGAGGAAGCGATGCGGGCGCTGGGCCTTCGCAATTTTGATGTCGTGGTCGTGGCGATCGGGCAGGATATTCAGTCGAGTATTTTGACAACCCTCATCTTGAAGGATATGGGGGTTGGCGTCATTATCGTAAAG
This sequence comes from Paenibacillus sp. Leaf72, assembly GCF_001422685.1. Taxonomy (NCBI): domain Bacteria; kingdom Bacillati; phylum Bacillota; class Bacilli; order Caryophanales; family Paenibacillaceae; genus Paenibacillus; species Paenibacillus sp. Leaf72. The sequence continues at coordinate 117,612 of NZ_LMLV01000032.1, forward strand.
GCGCAAAATGAGCTGCACGGCAAAGTGCTTAGCAAAATCGGCGCAGACAAGGTTGTATATCCAGAGCGGGATATGGGGCTGCGCGTGGCGCATCATTTGATCTCGCCTAACATTTTGGACTACATTGAAATTTCCGAGGATTACAGCATCATTGAAATTAAAGCGCCTGAAGCGATGATTGGCAAAAGCTTAAAGCAGCTCGACATTCGCGCCAAGTTCAAATGCAACGTCATGGCGATCAAGACGGGTTCAAATATGAACATTGCGCCATATGCGGATGATCTCATTCGCGATATCGATATTTTAGTTATTGTAGGGAAAAATTCAGACTTATCCAATTTAGAAATTGCCTATTCGGAAGGTTGACTAATAAATATGAACAATCATAGCCTTTTAACCTCGATTCAAAATGACCGTGTGAAGCAGTGGGCCTCCCTGCTGGACAAAAAATACCGCGACCGCCTCGGCAAGTTTATTATTGAAGGCGTTCATTTGGTGCAGGAAGCTTTCGCCGCTGGAGCGGCAATCGAAGCAGTCATGTACGATGCGGAGCGCGGCTTGCCGGAGGAGCTGCGGAAGATGGCGGAGCAGGGTGGCCGCGGAAGCGGATATGCGGGCAGTGCTGCGGAGAGTGCGGGAATAGGTGCCAGCGTCGAATGGATTCAGGCGGCGCGGCCGGTTATGGCAAAATGCTCGGGGACGGATACGCCGCCGCCGGTTTTTGCTGTCGTGCGCAAGCTGGAAGCAGCGGATGATGCTTTATTTTCAGCTAACGGATTGGTCGTTGTACTGGATGGGGTAAGGGACCCTGGCAATGTCGGGACGATTATTCGCAGCGCGGATGCGGTTGGAGCCAATGGCGTCGTGCTGGGCAAAGGCTGCGCTGATCTGTACAATCCGAAAACGGTGCGCTCCACGATGGGCTCGCTATTTCATTTGCCGATTATAGAGGCGGACTTGACGGAGCTGCTGCCTGCGGCGCAGGATCGCGGCTTTGCGCTGGTTGGGACGAGCCTCGAAGCGTCGCATACTTGCTATTCGTATGATTGGACTGCACCGACTTGGCTGCTGCTCGGCAATGAGTCGGAAGGGCTGTCTGCAAGCTCGCTTGAGGCAGCCGATGAGACGGTCATTATTCCGATGCACGGACGGGCGGAATCGCTGAATGTGGCGATGGCGGCAACCGTGCTGCTGCATGAGGCGATGAGGCAGAGACGGTATGCTTAAGTTTCTAGGTCATTTGTGAGTTATAACATATTTTGAGACTAATTATATGATAGTTTGAGACTTCTTATAACATCATAGTGAGACAACTTTGTGGCAGAAAAGTCCTTGATACGTAAGGGTTTTCTGCCATTTTGTTAGTGAATGATTTTGTGGATTTTGAAAATAATTGATAATAAATATCCTTTTTAGACCCTATGATTTTTTTTACTATAGATTGAGATAATCCGGGTGCTTATTTAGTTTTTGCACGATTGTTTAGGGGAACAGTAAAGAAAGGGTGAACTTGTTATGATCGGAGAAAAAATTAGAGCTTATCGTAAATTACTTAATCAAAGCCAAGTTGAGTTTTCAGCAGCCCTCGGAATCTCACAGGGTAATTTAAGTGAATTCACTTACTGCACAGGAAGGAAGTCTTTTATCTATGTATAGAAAGCTCAATATAATTGATCAAAGAAGTATATTAGATTTCATCGATTTTAAACTAATGAAGAGCAGAGAGGTGAATGATCTTAATAAATATAACAAATTGCAATTTTAATCTGCCTTGTAGACTCGGTTTTAAGACAGCTGTTAACTTCTTCAGAGGAAAATATAAGCACTACTGTTCATAAATTAATTTTTATCAATCGTCAACAACACAGTCAAGTATTCCATTAGAGGATATACTAGGAAAAAATTATTTTTCTTATATTTAAAGCATAATGAAGTTAATATAGTCTTAAGAGCAGGTTTAAATATTGCCTAACTATGCTGAACGAGGGAGTTCACTATCAAATAAATAAATTAGACATTCCAGACTTTGGGTAATGAATTCGACTATAAAGGGCTTAAAATTGTGTTTGCCGATGGAGCTGACCGTATAAACAGGAGTACCTGGGCACTTATTTCCGATACCTAGCCCGCAGATGGAAAGCCATTTAGGACCAACTCTGTCATATATTCTTCCTGCGACTGGTGACAGGATTCCCATGACAATCCCGCCGTGCATCAACATCAATCCAGATTCCAAAGCGGAATACCCCAGCATTTTTTGTGTGTAGATAGGTAGCATGGTCATGCCACCGATAAAAACAATAAAAATAATAGCGACAAGGGTCATAGCCAAAGAAAATACTTTGTATTGGAATATTCTAAACTCGAGTATGGGTCGTTCTAATATTAATTGTAGAATAATAAACCAAACTAGAACGATCAAAGCACCAATTATTGTTAGTATAAATGAGTAACTGCCCCAACCAGCCGTTCCCGTAATGCTAAACCCGTATAGCAAGCCACCGAAGCCAAGTGAAGATAAAATGATAGACAACATATCAAACTTTGGAGAAGTGCTTTCGGTTACATTCCTTAATATGAAATAAGCAGCAATCAAAACGAATAGAACAATCGGTAAAAGGATTTCAAATAGCACGTTCCATTGATAATGGTCAATAATCCAACCGGACAGGGATGGACCAATTGCCGGTGAAAATGCAATAACGAGGCCGAAAATTCCCATAGCCGTTCCCCGTTGTTCTTTTGGAAATATAACAAATAGAAGTGGCATGATAATACCCGCGCCTAAAGCTTAGACAATTCGTCCAGTCAACAAGAACGAGAAATCTGGAGCAGTCGCACAGATTAAAGTACCTAACCCAAAGAGACCCATAGCTGTAAAAAATAATGATCGCGTCGAGAATCTTTGTATTAAAAAAGCTGTTATCGGAATCATAATACCACTTACTAACATGAATGCCGTGGTTAGCCATTGCGCCGTATTCTGTGTAAAATGAAAACTTTGCATGAGATGTGGCAGCGCTGTAGTCATTAACGTTTGATTGAGAGTTGCAATAAACGTTCCCAGCATGAGAACTGCCACGATGCCTATTCGATTGATTTGCTGGACAGATCGTTTATTTACCATATATGTCATGCCACCCTTGCTGTATATTATCCTTTACATTATAGACGTACAGTAGTTACGCTCCTTTGCCAGTGAGAGGCTGGTAAAGGAGCGAGTCTAGGGCTTATTAGAACTTACTTGGATTCAATTCGACCGACTGGATTGTTATCTTCTGACAAGGACTTTTTAACTGCCGACCAGCTGTCATGTTCAATATCGAGCGCATGACGAAGATAAGCCCATGTGACCCGCTGGATCAAAGCGACTTGTTCTGGGTTTTCATCCGTTGTTTCCTTAACCTCGTAACCTGAGATTCCGCCAAGTGAGTGTTCTGCACCGAAGAGGGTGAGCAGGCTCTCGGCTCCCGGGCTTAAGAAGTAAGGGTCTGCCATCCATTCCGGGCCGCGGATGGTCAGCTGATACTTTTGCGGGATGTAGTCTTGGTCCCCGATGATCACAAGGGAAGGAGTGGTCATGTGCTCGAAGCTCACGTTCAGGTGCGGCATTTTCTCGGCCGCAAACGGTGTCAGGTTGTCCCCACCTTGCCCAGCGGTGGCGAACAGCACACCCGCTTTGATGCGCGAGTCGGATAGGTCCTCTTCCTTCTTGGTCTTCGGGTTGAGAACTCGCAGGCCCAAAAGATTGCCCGCCGTTTGGCCGCCGAAGGAGTGTCCGGCTGTGGCGATGCGGCTTCGGTCAAGGCGACCGCTCAGACCGGGAACAGCAGATTCTAGAAGATCAAGCTGATCGAGAATCAGCTTCATGTCTTCGACTCGGGAACGCCAGATCCCAGGTATGCGGGGATCGTCCTTAGGGAGACCCGCTGTCCTCGAGTCGAGATGGGTGGGTTGTATGACCGCGAAGCCGTGTGCAGCCCAGAAGTCAACCAAGGGGCCGTAACCATCCAACGATGAGCCAGAACCATGTGAGAAAACAATGATAGGTAAGTCTCGACCGGTCGTTGGCGCTGATACTTTTACTAACAAATCCTCGCCACGACCTAGGGATTCTAGCACTATCGACTTCACAGAGGCGATGGTAGAGGGTGCGTTCATATTGATTTTCATAATAAATATTCCTTCCCTTCTCTTCTAATCTTTAATATTTGCGAATCCGCCTTTGTTCTGCTATAGTCGGGCATAAACGGAACCGCGTTCCTATTATATACGGAATATTGTTCCGTTTACAAGAGGTTTATGAAAAATCTCTTCTGATGAAAAATAGTTACTAATTATTGAGTTTCTATTACCCATGATGTTTTTGAATATGCGACAATATTAAAAAAGTGGAGAAAGGCACTTTGTGGGTCTTCATCACTATCAAATTCGAATATATTAATATTTCTTAAACTATTTGAAGTAATGGTCATGACTGTTGCACATCAGAATATTCAGTGCAGTCAATTTAGTGTTATATTATATTTATTGGGATATAGAACTTACTAATGGGGGATATTACTTAAATGAACGATAAAACGGAAGATCGAAGTGATGGATTAGAGCCTCGACAGCAAACAACTCGATACGTGCGTGCCGACGCACAGCGCAACATTAATGCTTTGCTCCAAACAGCAATGACAGTGTTTGCAACTTCAGGGGTAGACGCTCCTGTTCGAGAGATTGCGGAAAAGGCTGGCGTTGGAGTAGGAACTGTTTACCGTCATTTTCCACAACGCTCTGATTTAATTGAAGCTGTTTTTCGTCAGGAGATTGATGCTTGCGCAGATGCTGCGATAGACTTAGCCGATAAATATAAACCTGTTGAGGCACTGGAACGATGGATGTTGCGCTATTTGGAGTTCATAGCGACTAAACGTGGACTCGCGGCAGCTCTACATTCTAACGATCCAGCATACGAAACTTTACCTATCTGTTTTGTAGAGGAATTAAGCCCTGCTCTGAAGATTTTGATTGAAAGAGCAACAACTGCTAATGAAGTACGTACTGAAATTACGCCAGACGAATTGTTGTGGGCGGTTGCGAGCCTTTGTACGTCAGTAAACAACAATGGTGATATAGAGCATGTAAAAAATATTGTTTCTCTTCTCATCGATGGGTTGCGTTTCCGTGCGAACCTTTAACACCTCGACAAGATTTTTGATTGTGTTTGCGATGAATTGATTAGTGAACCTTTACGGCCCCTGACCGGTAAAGGTTTGCTAATGCGCTCTATGAAGGGATACGGGAGTACGGACGAGCATGGGGACAAAGAGTTCGATTAAGAGTTACGCAAGCATAACGAACTTACGACGCTAGATCCTGACCATTTCCGCGTCAGATCGCAATGTACTTATCCAGAGAGCTCTAAGCAACAGGTTAGTAATTCTGAGTTTCTTCAAGGCAACGTGTCAGGCTTGAAAAATGGGCATTTTTTAAGCCACATCGTACAATGCATCCAATCGATTTTGAGATAGATACTCCATTACAGAGAGGGTCTATTAAAAGAAAAGAATAACTCAGATGAAATAGATTTAATTGAACAAGCGAAGCATTCGTGGAGGTAAGTAACCTTACACGGATGCTTCGCTTGTTGTGCGTTGACAGCGCAACGGTTTTGGTTCCAGCATTGATGTGCCTGCATCTTCAAACAAAGCTGCGCTGTGCGAACAAATAGCGATGTGTCATTAAGCTAACGTACAGGTTAGTTCTAGGACGTGTCTGAAAACTCATTACTGAGTCCATTTGAAAATGGCAGCCACGTATACAAACGACAAGAATGACTTTGCTAGCTTGTCATAACGGGTAGCCACGCGGCGAAAATGTTTGATTTTATTGAAAAAGCACTCCACTAAGTGTCGTTCTTTGTACAAATACCAATCCACTTTCCATGGATTTCGACTATTTGATTTAGGCGGAATGATATAGGATGCCTGTCTGGCCGTAATCCAATTCCGAATCGCTTCAGAGCCATACGCTTTGTCGCCAAGAATGTGGCTTCCCGTAATATTAAATTCTTGGAGTAAATCTATCGCTGGAGTGGATTCATAGACTTGACCACCCGTCAGAAGAAAAGCGAGGGGATTTCCTAAGCCATCGACTAAAGTATGAAGTTTGGTTGTCTTTCCACCACGAATGATGCCAATGTGCTGATTTACTTCGTGTCCTTCTGCGTTTTTTTAGCACCGGCACTGTGTTGATGGGCTTTAACTGATGTAGAATCAATGCTCAAGTTTTCAAAATCCGCTTCTACTTGAAGCGCTTGGAAGATAGCAACAAGTAATCGTATCTCTCCATTTACAGAAACGACTATAGACTGTTTTCCATGAACCGTAACGTTCTTCTGGCAAATCACGCCAAGCAGCACCGCTACGAGCGATCCAAAGAATGGCATTAAACATGATGCGATTGCTTCATTTTGACGGACGTCCTGTTTGATAGGGAGGGAACATATCCTTAATTTGTTCCCATTGTTCATCGCTAAGTTCATACCGCCTTTGTATCATGATTAATGCTCCAATCGTTTTTCTCAAATCATAACACAAAGTTCTTTAGTTTTCAGACACGTCCTAGGAACGTAAATTTGTCACAACTTAGTCAGTCCCGATGTGACTTAAAGCCTTGGTACATCGGGATATTTTTATAACCAACATAATATTATTTTCAACGGACAAAAACACAACAAACAAGGAGCAAGATCCACGGCGATCTTGCTCCTTGTTCTACCTCCATGAGGAAAGAAAAAGATTCCTGACCTAGTCACATGACTCATTGTCAGATGATAAGAATATTTTCTAAATAATGTCCGTAAATCACGATCTTTTTTAGTTATACGCTCAAGTTCTTGTCATTTGGCGTTGGCTGGATCGACGACAGCATGCAACCGATTGCCGTATGCTTCACATCGCCTCGTTGAGACACTAATTTGCCTGACCATCCAGACTCCGATTTCCTCTCGTTCGTTCGCCAAAAATACCCCAAGAGACCCTCCAATATCACTTTTAGATATTACGGCATTTTTCAAAACCGACTTTACAAAAACGTCAAAAACTCGTAAGTATTGATACTGCGCGAAATTGGCTGATTTTTTCATTATTCTTTTATTAGCCTTCTTTATAATCAAATGTAGTTGCCATCCAGTTGCAGAAACCTATCCCTATCCCGCTCATCCGACAAATTTCTACTCTTCGTCATCTCACTTCAAGTTATAGTAAAGGAGAAAAACCATGAAAAAATCAGTCTTATGTCTATTAATTGCATTATTTACGTTCGGGACTTCATTCTCGCAGATTCTACCTGTTTATGCAGCTGAGAACGATTTTACTTTTACAATCGGTTCCAATGGCGCAACGGTCACGGACTACAGGGGTACGGATCTGAATGTGGTTATTCCCGCTGAGTACGCGGGTACGACGGTAACCGAAATTGGGAGATCAGCATTTGATACGTACGGTACAGGCAAACCTAAAATTACGAGCGTCGTGATTCCGAACAACGTGAAGGTAATTCAAACATATGGATTCCGTTATACTGGCCTCACTTCCATAGACCTTCCAGACAGTTTGTTAACGATCGGCGCCAGCGCATTCGAGAACAATCCGCTTACAACAGTCGTTTTTCCAGATAGTGTGACGACGATCGGCAACTATTCTTTTTATATGAATAATTTGACATCGATTAAATTATCGGAAAATTTGAAGACGATTAATGGCGGGGCTTTCGACACCAATCACATTACGAAACTTGTCATCCCGGCCAGCGTAACGAATGTCGCCAGTAGTTCATTCTATAATAACAACTTAACAAGCATAACTGTGTTAGGCAATGCAACAACTTTTGGGACAGGTGTATTTGCGGGTAATCCGGGCAATCTGAAAATATTCGGAATTGCGAATTCTCCCGTAGCCGTTTATGCGTCGAGCAACGGACATACATTTGTGGACGGAACGGCGTTATTTCAAGCGGTCTCTAGCGCCAAGTCGTTGTTGAAAAGTTACTTGGTAGGCACCAGCGTAGGACAAGTTCCGGCCAATGCCTACAACGACTTATCGGCAGACTATGACGCAGCCATGCTTTTTATCGACGGAATCGGTAATGCCTCCATCGCCTCCGACCTGGCTAACGCCGCAACTCCTCTGACCTCTTCAATCGCGGCATTCAATGCGCAAATTGTCCAGGCCGGCAATCCCGCGGCGTTGGCAGCGGCGATCGCGGCGGCACAGCAGGCGTTGACGGATCATCCGCAAGGGGAGAACGTGGGGCAGGTGTCAGCGGGAACGCGCACCGCACTGCAGTCCGCAGCCAATGCGGCGCAGCAGATWCTYGATAACGGAGGCAATTACACGCAGGATCAACTGGATACGGCAGTTAACCAGTTAAATTCAGCGGTTCAAGTCTTTAATGCCGCCGTTCTTCAAACGGGCATTCCGACGGCGCTGGGCGTGGCGATCACGGTTGCGCAGCAGGCGTTGACGGATCATCCGCAAGGTACGGATGTAGGGCAGACTTCGGCAGGAACTCGCACCGCGCTCGAAACTGCGATGGATGCGGCGAAGCAGATACTTGATAACGCAGGCAATTACACGCAGGATCAACTGGATACTGCTGTTAACCAATTAAATTCAGCGGTTCAAGTCTTTAATGCTGCTGTTATACAAGCGGGTGTTCCAACGGCGCTGGACGCGGCGATCGCGGCGGCGCAGCAGGCGTTGACGGATCATCCGCAAGGGGAGAACGTGGGGCAGGTGTCAGCGGGAACGCGCACCGCACTGCAGTCCGCAGCCAATGCGGCGCAGCAGATWCTYGATAACGGAGGCAATTACACGCAGGATCAACTGGATACGGCAGTTAACCAGTTAAATTCAGCGGTTCAAGTCTTTAATGCCGCCGTTCTTCAAACGGGCATTCCGACGGCGCTGGGCGTGGCGATCACGGNTACACGCAGGATCAACTGGATACGGCAGTTAACCAGTTAAATTCAGCGGTTCAAGTCTTTAATGCCGCCGTTCTTCAAACGGGCATTCCGACGGCGCTTGGCGTGGCGATCACGGTTGCGCAGCAGGCGTTGACGGATCATCCGCAAGGGGAGAACGTGGGGCAGGCGTCAGCGGGGGCGCGCACCGCATTGCAGACCGCAGCCAATGCGGCGCAGCAGATACTTGATAACGGAGGCAATTACACGCAGGATCAACTGGATACGGCAGTTAACCAGTTAAATTCAGCGGTTCAAGTCTTTAATGCCGCCGTTCTTCAAACGGGCATTCCGACGGCGCTGGGCGTGGCGATCACGGTCAGTTAAATTCAGCGGTTCAAGTCTTTAATGCCGCCGTTCTTCAAACGGGCATTCCGACGGCGCTGGGCGTGGCGATCACGGTTGCGCAGCAGGCGTTGACGGATCATCCGCAAGGGGAGAACGTGGGGCAGGCGTCAGCGGGGGCGCGCACCGCATTGCAGTCCGCAGCCAATGCGGCGCAGCAGATACTTGATAACGCGGGCAATTACACGCAGGATCAACTGGATACGGCCGTTAACCAGTTAAATTCAGCGGTTCAAGTCTTTAATGCCGCTGTTATACAAGCGGGCATTCCAACGGCGCTGGGGGCGGCGATCACAGCGGCGCAGCAGGCGTTGACGGATCATCCGCAAGGTACGGATGTAGGGCAGACTTCGGCAGGAACTCGCACCGCGCTCGAAACTGCGATGGATGCGGCGCAGCAGATACTTGATAACGCAGGCAATTACACGCAGGATCAACTGGATACTGCTGTTATCCAGTTAAATTCAGCGGTTCAAGTCTTTAAAACCGCTGTTATACAAGCGGGTGCTCCAACGGCGCTGGGGGCGGCGATCACGGCGGCGCAGCAGGCGTTGACGGATCATCCAGAAGGTACGGATGTAGGGCAGACTTCAGCAGGAGACCGCGCTGCCCTGCAGACCGCGATAGATGCAGCGCAGGCTATTGCCGACGATGCGGAAAATCAATCTCAGACTCGTTTGGATGAAGCTACTGTCAGTTTGAACGACGCTATGGCGGTATTTGAAGCCGCTTGGGTGGGGATGGTGCTAACCGCATCGGCCAATGATTTGTACGGAACGAGCGACACGCTTCGCTTTACGGTATTTTACGGATATGAAGTAACCGTGATAGGGACACCGGTCGTTCCGATCATGGTTGGAGACAATTCCGCCACTCAGACGGTATATGCCCCATATATGGGAGCGCGCGGCAAGGCAGTGACAAAACTTACTTTCGAATTCGAAGTTCCTGCTGGGCTCGCGGATGTTGACGGAATTAAAGTTGCTGCATCATTGGAGCTCCCGGACGGTGCAAGCATCGTTCGCACCTCCAGCGGACACCCGGCTTCGCTAACTTACGTAGCACCGGACGCGAACGGAATACGTATCGTGGCGATACCGCCCGAAGTTGCCCTGACGGTTGCACCGAACGGATCGGAACGTAAAGTGATCAGTGTGATGGCAAGCCTGTACGGCGGAGCTGCGGGAAATGAGCTGACACAGCTCCGTTGGCTGCCTGGAAATCTTAGTGGGGTTGATTTTGCCGGCGGAACGAAAGGAACCGATATTTTGGCCACACCTCAATTCACCACTACTGCCAACGGCGACTATACCGTTTATGCCCTAGACGAAGCAGGCAATGAAGTAGTGAAAACCATCACTGTTACTGGGATCTCAACCCCGTCTTCGTCGGATAACGGCAGTCGACCGGTCACATCGGGGACGACTGTGAAGTTAGATCCGAATGGCGGGATTACAATTCTTGTCGATCCATCCGACATCAAACAAGTCAAGCGTTCGGACGGCACGGTGATCGAGCAAGTCATCCTCACCGAACGGACGAGGGAGCAAGTGCTGGAACTCCTGCAAGATGCGACCGAACCGTTTATCAGCATTACAACCGGCAATCGGGAGCAAGCGGTACAGGCACAGTTTCAAGCTGACTGGCTCGCGGATATGGTCAAAGCTAATCCTAATACAATTATCGAGGTGAGGTTGAACGATTCTAGCTACCAATTGCGGTTAAGCGCGATCGATCTGATCGGCTTTGCGGAGCGTCTCGACGCGGAAATATCGAATTTGACCGTAAACATCATACAGGTGCTGGCTGGCGAGCATATTCGACAAGAGATCGATCGGATCGGCGTTTCCCAAGGTTTTTCTGTTTTCGCCGACGTCATTGACTACAAGGTGATGGTCGAAGCAAACGGGCAAATGTTGGAGGTGAGCGACTATGGCGGATCGTACTCGATCCGGACCATTAAGTTAGACCGAGAGATCACAAACCGTAACCTAGTTGCCGTTCAGTATATCCCGGAAAACGGAACCGTCGTTTTTGTTCCGGCAAAGATGGGAACCGGTCCAGACGGCACTAACGAGGCGATTCTGAACGTGCCACATAACAGCTTGTACACAGTCGTAAATGTGCAAGCCCGAACGTTCGCCGATTTAACCGGACACTGGGCGAAAGCGGATGTGGAGCATCTGGCGTCCAAGCTGCTGGTGAACGGTGTGGCAGCCGACCGTTTTGACTCAGAGGGAACCATTACACGAGCGGAATTCTCTGCCTTGCTCGTTCGTGCGCTAGGGCTATCCATGAAGGAGAGCGAGGACGGTGATCGTTTTGCGGATGTTCCTGCATTCGCATGGTATGCATCTGCAGTAAATGCGGCAGTGGATAGCGGGCTGATTAGCGGCATCGGTGCCGGCCGTTTTGCGCCTAACGACCCAATTACCCGCGAGCAAATAGCCGTTGTGATTGCTGGCGCCTTAACCTTCACCAGCCATGGAACCGATAGCGAAGGGCAAGAGGGAGGCCATCTGGATGCTTTCACGGACCGAGACTCCATTTCTTCATGGGCGCAAGCTGCGGTAGTCCGAGCATCGGAAGACGGCATTATGAAAGGGATGGTAGACGGACGCTTTGCCCCAAGGGAGTATGTAACGAGGGCGCAGGCAGCGGTTATACTGAAAAGGTTCCTGCAATATGTGCATTTTATCGATTAAATCAAGCAAAGTAATCAATCCACAATTAATCGAGATACTCAAGAAAATGGTCTAAATGAAATCCACGAAATCTTCGGGCTGTTGTAGTTTCGGATCAAGTTCTTGTTATTTTGCGATGACCAGAACTTGATCCGTTCCAAACAAGCGGGAGTTTAGTTCCAATTAATAGTATGATAAGTCGAGTGCAGTAGAGATAGTTCAAACTGAAAAGCGCGAGGAGATTATGGTGCAAAGTTTTATCAAGATTGTATGATGCATTCCATAAATAACGGTGGCTTACCAAGTTTTTATATTGCGATTGAATCATGCTCTAAATGAGACTCACCTCAACATCAGCTCAGTTTCATTCGTCAGTACAGTTATGATGATTGCCTCTACAAGAAACCCGTACCTTTCGATTTTGAAGTATTTAACGGAGACAATCTGCTCTGTCTTATCGAGTATCACGGTAGGCAGCTTTACGAAAAAGTTCAAAGCATTTGGTAGAACAGCGGGGCATGAGGAGAGAGATAAAGGAGCAATTCTCTACGTTAGATCCTTGGAGTCGCAGAGCCATGCTTATGGCATGTGGGATTTTACCACATGATGAAAAAACAGTATCTAACACACATAGAGGAAACACATTCACTTTCTTTATCCGAACAGTACGTACTCGATTGGTCTTTAAATAAGACAATTACAAGAGAATTTGCTTCTGACAGCCAACAAAAAACTTATAATTTAGGAGGTGTAAGCTTTTTCACCAATATTGTGCCGAAATTAATTACAGAGAATAACGCTTTGTGCCAAAAATGATTAAATTTTGTGTCAAATGAAGGTTACAGAATGCCGTTTAAAGCTAGTAGTTTAGTGCCAAAGTGAGTTACAACTCACAAAAGGGACATGACCTTCATGGTTATAGTTTAAATCTATATCCAGGTATGATTTATTGGTATCATGCTATATTCTATTCTTATAGGCAGTTTACGATGTAAGGAAGTTATGAAAAGTACTCGATCTAGTGGGGAGTAAATATCAAAATTTTCTGCTATATCAGAGATAGTTTGCTAAATTTTGGATTAAAGGAGTATTCTAATGACCTTGCAGCAATTAAAATATATTCTGACCATCGTCAGAAGCGGCTCCATAAGCGAAGCGGCAAAGAGGCTATTTATTTCGCAGCCGAGCTTGTCCAACGCGGTGAAAGAAATTGAGATGGAAGCCGGTATTGAGATTTTCCTTCGATCGTCCAAGGGAATCGTGCTATCAAGCGACGGGGCGGAGTTTTTATCCTACGCTAGGCAAGTCGTGGAGCAAGCCGAGCTTCTCGAGCAGCGGTACATGAATCGTAAGCCTTCGAAGAAGCTGTTCTCGATCTCAACACAGCATTACGCCTTCTCTGTGCAGGCTTTCGTCGGACTGCTGAAGGAGCTTAACGTGGACGAGTACGAGTGCACGTTACGCGAAACACGCACTCACGAGATTATCGAAGACGTACGGAATATGAGAAGTGAGCTCGGAATCATCTATATGAGCGACTTCAACCGAAAGGTGATTCAGAAGATATTAAAGGACAACGAGCTGCGATTTCATCCACTGTTCCAAGCGGAAGCGCACGTATTCATTAGTGAGGAGCATCCACTTGCCTCCAAGGAGCTGCTGGACATCGAAGATTTGGATGACTTCCCGTGTTTGGCCTTTGAGCAAGGCGAATATAATTCCTTTTACTTCGCGGAGGAAATACTCAGCACCCGAACGTACAAGAAGAAAATACTGGTCAGCGACCGCGCCACGCTATTCAACCTGCTGATCGGACTCAATGGCTATACCATTAGCTCGGGCGTACTGAATAAGGATCTTAACGGGGAGCAAATCAAATCCGTAAGGCTTCGTACGGACGAGAGCATACAGGTAGGTTATATCGTGAATCAGAAGGCAAGTTTGAGCCAGCTGGCCGCCGCCTACGTTCTGAAGCTCAAAACGGTCATTACGGATTTCGGCTATCCGATCATTAAACAAGAGGATGAGCTCGCTTGAGCCCATCCTCTTGTATGTTATTACAATGTTGCTCTTACTTCTTTGGCTGCTTGGACAAGGTTCTTCAAGCTGGCCCATGTTTCAGTGACACCGCGAGTTTTAAGTCCGCAGTCCGGGTTAACCCATAACTTGGAGACCTCTATCTTGTCAAGCATGCGATCGAGTCCTTGTTTAAGCTCTTCGACGCTTGGGATCCGAGGTGAATGGATGTCGTATACGCCTGGGCCGACTTCCGTACGGAAGCCGCACTCTTTGATTGCGTCGATGATGGCCAAGTCTGAGCGCGACGCTTCGAACGTAATGACGTCGGCGTCCATTGCATCGATATCGCGAATGATATCGTTGAACTGGCTGTAGCACATATGAGTATGAATTTGCGTTTCGGCTTTGACGCCGCTATGCACGAGTCTGAAGGCAGGAATCGCCCAGCTCAAGTACTCGCTCTGCCAGTCGGAATGACGTAACGGAAGCTTCTCTCTTAATGCGGCTTCGTCGATCTGGATAATTTCGATGTCGTTGGCTTCGAGATCGAGTACTTCGTCACGAATCGCAAGACCGATCTGAAGAGCGCTTTCCTTCAGGCTGATATCTTCGCGAGGGAACGACCAATTCAGGATCGTTACGGGACCCGTCAGCATGCCTTTGACCAGCTTGTTGGTACGGCTCTTAGCGAACGCCGAGTATTCTACAGTAATCGGCTTGCTGCGGCTAATGTCGCCCCATACAACCGGGGGTTTTACGCAGCGTGTTCCGTAAGACTGCACCCAAGCGTTCTCAGTGAAGATAAAGCCATCCAAGCATTCGCCAAAGTATTCGACCATGTCGTTTCGCTCGTATTCGCCATGAACAATGACATCAATTCCGATTTCTTCCTGCTGCACGATGCATTCTGCGATTCGGTCAAAGTTGAATTGCTTATACTGTTGCTCGGTGATGTTGCCTTTCTTGAAGGCTGCGCGGTTCGCGCGGACGTCAGCCGTCTGAGGGAACGAACCAATCGTCGTCGTAGGTAACGGCGGTAGATTGAATTTCGCTTTCTGAATCGTTTCCCGCTCGGCGAAAGCAGGAAGTCTCGTGAAGTCGGCGTCCGTCAATTCCGCCACTCTCTTTTGTACCGAGTTGTCGTTCGTGAGGCGCGATGCACGGAACAGCTCCTCATTCTCCGTATAAAAAGCGGATGCTTCATGGCTCGCTTGCTCCAGGATCGACTTGAGTTCTGCAAGCTCGCGCAGCTTTTCTTCCGCGAACGCGAAATATTGCTTATTCGCCGCCGTCAGCTTCGTTTCGTGCTTAATCGTGTATGGGACATGAAGCAGCGAGCATGAAGTGCCGAGCACGACTTGGCTTGCATGCTTGCCGATCTCGTGAACGAGGGCAATTGTCTGCTTATATTGGTTTTTCCAGATGTTTTTGCCGTTGATTACGCCGGCGAACAGCACCTTGTCATTTGCGAAGCCATGCTTGCGCACGAGGTCCAAAGACTGCTTGCCCTCGACGAAGTCGATCCCGATCCCGTCAAACGGCAGCGCTTGAAGATCCTGATAGCAGTCGCGAATGTCTCCAAAATACGTTTGCGCGACAACTTTTACGCTACCTTTAGCGGACAGGATACCGTTATAAAGCTCTGTGAACAGCGCGATATCTTCCGCAGTCAAATCCGATACCAGTGCAGGTTCATCCAGTTGAAGCCATGCTGCGCCAAGAGTGTTCAATTGGTTAAGGACAGCCGTATAAGCTTCGATAATCGCAGGCACGAAATCCTTCGCTTTCTTCGAGCCGGTGAATCTCGCGAGCTTGAGCAGGGTGAATGCTCCGATTAGCACAGGCTTGGTTGCGATGCCGAGCTGTTTTGCTTCCGTAAATTCGTCGAACAGCTTCGATCCGGCTAAACGGATGCTTGTCGTGTTATCGATTTCGGGAACCATATAGTGATAGTTCGTGTTGAACCATTTTTTCATCGCCAGCGCTTTAACGTCGCCTTTTTCGCCTTGATAGCCTCTCGCCATTGCGAAATACGTCTCCAGCGGGCTTAGGCCGAGTTCTTGGTATCTTTGCGGAACGATCCCAAGCAAGCAAGCCGTGTCGAGCAGTCCGTCGTAGAAGGAAAAATCGTTGGACGGAATGAAATCGACGCCGTTCTCCTGCTGAAGCTTCCAGTTTGCCGATCTAAGCTGAGCCGCCGTTTGTTGCAGTTCTTCGACGGGAAGTACGCCTTTGAAGTATTTTTCGGATGCGAATTTAAGCTCTCTGAGCGCGCCGACACGTGGATAACCGATAATGGATGTTTTCAATTGTAACAGCTCCTTGAGTAAATGTTGGCTTTAGTATAGAGCGCGGAAGCTGCTATCGGGAAACACAAAAAAACTATGCCTTGGCATAGTTTTTGACTATGGCTAAAACGAAAAGTTTGTTAAATCAATATATTGATTAAAAAGTAAAAAAAGTCCAATAAACAAACTATATCGGCCATAAGGTGTTCGGCGGAGGCGGCGATGTGATCGCGCGGCAGCTGAAAGTCCCGCTCGTGCACAAGATCGACTTGCGCACGAGCGGAAGAATATGAGGCCAAAACAGCATTCCTTAATGGATACTGTTTTTATGAAATATTGAGATGTGCAAGTAAAACTCGAAAAGGAAAGAAGACGACAGATTGAAAAGGTAATCCTATTTGAAAACATCAGGTTAAAACTATTTGACTATGAAACAAGATATGATGATTAAATCTCATTTAATGATGCTAATACAAAGAGATACATGAATAAGCTTGGAAAGACAATCTTCAAAGTAAATAATAGAAAGAAAAAATAATTAGAAATAAGATTTTCAATCTGTCTTTTAGAGAGAATAAGTATTGTCTCAGAAATTCATATAAAATTAAGTGGTTAATCTCAACGAACGATATAAACTGTCTCAAGTTTATGATATAAAAACAGCCTTAAACGGGCTGTTTTTGTTTCAAAAGATGTTATAACTCACAATATGCCCGGATAGGATCAAGAACATTGATCTATCAGGGTTTTTCGCGTGTTTGTAGACCACACTCTGGACCCCGTTGTATGCACGAATTAAAACAACATAATTATCAAATAATTGAATTTCCCCTTTAAGATGTACGCCATTCTTTGTGATGATCATGCATTCGAGCTCATTTTTCACAAAGTGATCAAGATGCCAATCTTGACTGCATTCAGTATGCACAGACGCTTTATTCATAAATAATTCCTCTCTCTCTTTATATAGAATTCATTACTTTTGAACGTTGATTGTTTTAATATAGCACACTCCTGTCAAGTACCAGCATGAGTAGAGGGTGAAAATCAAGTATTTTATTTTTTTAGAATTTTGTTAAGGATTGAAACATTTTTTTGCCGCTGATGCAGGGCTATGCTTTAAAGAACTAACGGCAAAATTATAGTTCAAAATCGTAAGCTCAATTGATTTAAGTTTCATGATTCATTGGGCTATATACGCAACGATATGTGAATGGAGTCTTTATTTTACCTCGAATCCGTATTTGGATTCGACGGGGATAGTTCGAGCATGAGTTGTAGGGAAATAACGATTTTATTCTTATTTTTGTACAACTAGGACTGAAGTATGTTTTTATCTTTATACTCACTAACAAAAGAAGGTGGAGCAGTATTGGATAAGCCAGTGAAAGGGGTAACTCAGCGTGTTTAACTGACAAATCTCTCTTGCTTCTTTGAGCCAAGGAAGCAATAACCTTAGCTTTGCTGTACAGAACATCTCCAGGATGTTGAAGCTGGGCGGACCATTGGATCAAAATTCAGCAAGTTGACATCATGCTTTCGTCCACTCCATATCATCTCTCATCTCATAATCTATAGTATGTTGAATAAGGAGATGATAGATTATGAGAAAAGTACCTTTGAGAAACAAAAAGGTAGCATTAAAGTCGGGGAAGAAGATCTTAAGCCGTAAAAGTCTCGTTGTAAGTATTAAAAAAGCCGTTCGAATTACGCAGCTTGGCGATGGTTTTGCGCGGTTTACCTTTGCACCAGTGACAATTCCTGCATTTAGTTCTAGAAACTATACGGTTAATGGAAACAGCTACAACATTATTAGTGGTTCTTGGTTTTTAACTGGCACACAACAAGGTTATTTGCTCAATAACTATTCCTCGGGAGAAAGCACATGGTTCTTCACTGCATGGAATCCATCGAACGTAGCCAGATCTGCTTATTACGTTGTTATTGCGAAGCTAAAACCATAATGTTCATTGGCTGTTGAGTATGTTCTATATGACAACCCCCTACCACGCAAATCTACGCGCAGCTCCGCGTTGAGCGTCGGGGAGAATTTTATCGACGATTTTTTTTGTGCCTATTGGCGGCGGGACCCGAGGACAACTTAATAACTAACCTGAACAGTCCCGATGAGCAGCAATATTTAATCGGGACTGTTTTTTATATTGACTACTTTACACGATAGAATGCCGCTGTGTTGTGCAGCTAACGTTCTCTGTTAGCTTAAGTATATGAGTTCACGTCCTTATTCTCTAAACCATGGCATTTAAAGTTATGATTAGGATTTTTCCTAACCTCTTCTTTCTGAAGTTCATACATGGCTATCTTATAGTTTATTTCCTCCAAGCACCTCAAGTCTTCTTCCATTTTCTTCTGCAATTCCAATTTATGCTTCACCAACATTTCTTGTCTTTCCAAGAAAGTAGCATTTCCTGCTCCATAAAGATCCTTATATTCTTTTATCTTAGCAAGAGACATTCCTGTCTCTCTGAGACAACGAATAAAAGAAACCCAATCTAGATGTTGTTCGGAATAAACTCTGCGGCCGTTCTCATTGCGAGATACATTGGGCAGTATTCCTTGCTCTTCATAAAATCTAAGTGTCTTTGCCGTTATATTTAATTTCTCCACTACATATTTCATTGAATACATCATTTATCTGTCCCACCTTTAGCTACAGTTACTGTAACTAGAAAGATATCATAAAGAATTCTGAAAATCCAAAAATCTTGTTTTAATCATATGAAAATTTATTCTTGACTTGCCCTAACGTCAATAGAATACACTGAGTCAGAACTTATGACAGGAGGCGATGGACCAGAAAGGTAGGAAAGCAACTAGACAAAGCCGCTGTCGAAAAATATTGAATGGAGAGGTTATTAAAATGAATCAAAAATACAGTAAGCTATTTGAATCCTTCACGTTCAGAAACGGAATTACAATCAAGAATAGAGTCGTTATGGCACCTATGACAACTTGGTCAAGTAATGACGACCTTACCATTTCAGATGAAGAGGTGAAATATTACAAACAGAGAGTAAATGGAGTAGGGCTTGTCATTACTGGCTGTACTCATGTTTCACCTAATGGGCAAGGTTTTACGAATGAATTTGCTGGATACAACGATGAATTTATTCCAAGTTTACGAAAATTAGCGGATGCAGCCAAAAGTGGAGGTTCCCCTGCTTTGCTGCAGATTTTTCATGCAGGGGATAAAGCCTTGCCGGGATTGGATGCAGTCAGTGCGAGTGTCTATCAGCCGGAGGCTACTCCTTTTGGCCCAAGTGCAGAAACAAGAGAGCTATCACATGAGGAAATCCTGTCGACTATACGTGCTTTTGGCGATACAACGAGAAGAGCAATTGAAGCTGGCTTTGATGGCGTCGAAATTCATGGGGCTCATGGATTTTTAATTCAAAACTTCTGGTCTCCTGCAACCAATCAAAGGACAGACCAATGGGGAGGAACCATTGAAAATCGATTGCGTTTTCCATTGGCAATTATCGAAGAAATTAAAAAGGTCATTGAAAAGCATGCTACAAAACCGTTTATGTTAGGCTATCGTTTGTCCCCTGAAGAATCCTCTAAAGTGGACGGATTACGTATGGAGGACACGTATAAATTAATTGATTTCCTTGTTGAACAAAATTTAGATTATATACATGCTTCATTAGATCATGTGTTTTCCAAGCCTATAGATAGTCAAGATGAGAAAACAAAGCTTGAATTGATTCTTGAAAGAGTAAACGGTAAGGTGCCTGTGTTGGCGGCCGGTTCCATAATCTCACCAGATGATGCTCTTAAAACAATGGAATTAGGATTACCGTTATTCGCTATTGGGCATGCGTTAATTATGAACCCCGATTGGATTGAAAAGGTTGAAAATGGACGTGAAGCTGAGGTCGATTCCGTACTAAGCGTTTCAAAACTCGACCAGCTTCATATTCCAGAAAAACTTGGGAATGTTATTCAAGCAGCGCCAGGATGGTTTAATATCGTTGAGTAGAAAAGTGGCCCCATAGGGGCTGCTTTTCTTATTTATCTTGAGCTAATCTATCCGTTAGCTTCTTTTACTTAATTTCTTAAATACCGAGTATTCCTTATTGGACTTAATAAAACTTAATATCTTTTCGGCACATTCTATTGGATTCATTTCTTCTGTATTTACTTCGAGGTCATATTCATTAATGCAATATACTTTGCTGAACTGTGAAGCTGCTAGTCCTATATTTCTATCTCCTCTTGCTTGCTCTCTTCTTATGAGTTCTTCTTTCGAGCATATTACACCTATAAATAACGTAGGCTGGTCGAAAAATAGATCAAGAGACTCATTAAACCGCTTGTCATTGTCGATTACAGTATCTACTATTACATTCAAGCCCATTTCTGAAAACAATTTAATTGTCGAATAGTACATTGAGAGTAAGGGATCAAACATGATTTGTGCGATAACTTGCTCATCTACTTCTCTTGCAGGTTCAATATCTGAAAATTTATTTCGAAAAAAATCCTTGATAAAATCATCTATTGATAAATGATGAAAAAGAATCTCTTTCTGATTCATCAGTTCAATAGAAATACTAGTCTTTCCTGAACTTGAAGTTCCGTTCATCAATACAATGATTCCTTGCTTCAAACGAATCACCCTCACATATAAGATTTGCGTATTTTTCAGATAATGTTATATTCACAAAGCACATTGCTCCCGCGCCATCGCTTAGGCTACGACCTCATTATATTCCATTTCCGATCACTGATAAAAGAACGTATACGCCATTTGAAAGTTGGTATTTCTCCAAAGAGACCTTTCTCCTTCCGATTTTACAGCCCAATCCACAAAAATACCCCTGCATAAAACTAAAAATGCCCCTTTGATTAATTGCGATTTTTAACGTATATTTTCGTGTAATTGGATATAAAGCTGTTCCAGTTTTTGTTCAGGTGCTCTACGGTAGCGTCCATGCACCGCGGCATGTACAATAATAGATAGACAAGGCGTTTGACCTGGAAGGGCTAGGGGATGGAGCATATGAGCTGGATGCGAAGGGTAAGGTTAAAAGTAAAAAACATGAGGTTTCAATACAAATTATTAATGGGCTACTTGCTGGCCTGTGTTATTCCTTTAATATTTGTAAGCGTTATCATATTTCGTCAATCGGCGGGAGCGCTGGAGGATTCCTCTCAAGAATTTGCTTCTCTTTACACGTCGCAGCTCAAGACGACATTGAACGAGTTTCTCGAGGAATATGACAAGGTCACCAAGTCGGTATTGGTTGACAATGAATTGATCTACAGAATTGGAGATAAGCGAAGCTTGCCAATGGATGAATTAATCGTTCAAAAAATGGAGGTTCAGCGGCTATTAATGCGCGTGGCCTTGCTCAAGCCAGAAATTAGTACCGTGATGCTAATCAGCCGGGATACCAACGTGTATCAATATACGACTACAACTAGCAGAGTGGTAGAGGATATTTTGTTGTCCCGTGAATGGTATAAACAGCTCAGCAGCACAAAGGATACTTTTTTTATTACCGGGCTGCATGATCGTTCTTATTACGAGGATAAGGGGGCAGGAGCTGTAGTAACGGTCGGACGGGTATTGTTCAGCTCGGACGGAGCCTATGCAGGCCTTCTTCTCATAGATTTGGACCCGTTTACCTTGCTGCGGCTTGATCATGAATTTGTTTTGGCTCGGGACAAATACGGCATGAGCGTCATCATAAGCAATAGCCAAAATGAAATCGTCTATCATTCCGATGCGGCCAGCGGCCGCTTATCCTGGCAGCAAGTACTTGAATCCGGTACAGAGCTTCTGCAGGATAATGGCAGCGATGACAGCATTATTTTAACGGGCAGCACCACGCAGGGGAATTTGCTTATTCGAACCGAAATCCCACGCTCGAAGCTGCTGCACAACATCAATCAAATCAAGGGAGTGACGGTGTCGGTCATTTTGATGAGCTGTCTCGTCATCACTCTTATATCGTTTAGTTTGAGCTATAAGATTACGAAGCCTATTAAAGCCCTCCGCAGAAGCATGAAGCAGGCAGAGGTAGGCCAATATTTGCCCATAGAGAAAGAGCAGGCTAACGATGAGATTGGCAGCTTGGTGCACAGCTACAACAAAATGATTATAACGATTCGAACCTTAATTAATGATGTGTATATTGCGGAGATCAAGCAGCGACAGGCCAAATTCATGGCTCTCCAGAATCAGATCAATCCCCACATCCTTTATAATACGTTGGAATCTATCCGTATGAAGGCGCTCGTTAAAGGGGACGAGGAAACCTCGAATATGATTAAAATTTTGGCGCGCATGTTTCGGCTGGCTTTAAGCAAAGAAGGCAAGCACCACTGCGTGAAGCATGAATTGGAATATACCACTAACTATATAGAGCTGCAAAATATCCGATTCGATAATAGGTTCAGACTGGATATCAGAATGCCCGAAGAGATGCTGAATTGCAGCATCATTCCCCTCATTTTTCAGCCCATTGTTGAAAATAGCATTAATCATGGATTTGAGGACTACAGCCGGATAATCAATATCGAGATTGAAGGCATCTGGACGGACGAAGGAGAAATGCTCATTCGGTTAATGGATGATGCAGCCGGTATTTCATTGGAGAAACAAGAAGAGCTGCGTGCCTTGTTGGAGTATGCTGAATCGGACAAATATAAATTAGGTGGAGCTGATGAATCGGAGGGTAACGGGATAGGCCTCAAAAATATAGCTGAGCGTATTAAACTCCATTATGGCGCTGATTATTATTTAACGATTCGCCAGAGACTTGATCGGGGAACGATCGTCGAAATATTAATTCCTAAACGGTAGGATATTGTTCGGCAGCAAAATAGAAGGAGAGGGGTTTTGGCATGAAGCTGGTGTTGGTTGATGACGAGAAAGGCATTGTGGATGGCATCAAACTCTTAATAAACCGGTATATCCCGGAATGTGAAGTGGTCGGCGTAGCCTATAATGGCTTGGAAGGTGGAAGCTTAATTCAGGAATTGCAGCCGGACATTGTAATTACGGATATTCGGATGCCTCAAGTTAGCGGCCTCGACATGATTAAGCTGCTGAAAGACAAGGGCAGCCAGACTACATTTATTCTCTTAAGCGGATATGCTGAATTTGAATATGCACGGAGAGGTATGCAATTAGGCGTACAAGCCTATATCAATAAACCGGTCGAGGAAGAGGAGCTTCAAAGCTGCGTTCATCAAGCCATGAAAGCGATTCGTGCAGATCGGGCTAAGCGGCAGGAAGTAGCTGACTTGAAGCAGGAGGTCCATCATCTTATTCAAGAGAACGCTCTGCGGGATATCCTAGATGTCGGCAGCGATAATACGGAGCTTATGGAAGAGTGGCTTGAAATGGCGCAAATCCCGACAAAGGGAAACGGGTTCGTGGGGTTTGTACTTGAATTTGATCGTAAATTCGATGCTCTAAAGGAAGTCGGTCTACAGCAGGTGCTCTGTCAAATAGATCTGGCTCTTGAGCAGTATGACGGAGTGTATCGGTTTCGTTATACAGGCGCGCAGGTTGCCGTGGTAGTTGCTCACGGAGGGCCTATCCGCTATACGGAGCTGCTTCGTGCGGTGCAGCGTCTCCAAGAGGAAGTAAACCTAAAGCTGGGGCTTTCTATGACCATCGGTGTTGGAACGATTCAGGAAAGGGCCGCTGGCATCAGCCAGTCTTTTGAAGAAGCACGCTATGCGCTAAGCTATAAAGTCGTCAAGGGAGCGAACACGGTAATATCATTCATTGATATTACAAATCTGTCAGGAAGGATTCAATCTGTACCAGAAGAGAGCATCGCCAAGCTGGAAGCGGCCCTTGAGAACATGGATGAAAAGGAATGTGTAAGCATCATACACGATATTTTTCGCTTGATGGATTCCGAACCAAGCATGACCCCCGCTGATTTACAGATGCATTGTGTGAACATACTGTTAGCGAGCATTCGGAAAATGTCCTTTCAGCAGCTGCAGCAAAATGATTTTTTGGGCCGTCATATTTTGTCATTGGACGGTATATCCCGATTTCGGACCTTAGAATGCTTGGAGGAATGGATGGTTCAAGCCATTAGAAAAATAATCGAGTTCAAGCTGGAGCATAACATACCTAAGAAGAAGGATATTATTGCAGAGGTGAAGGAATATGTATCTGCCCATTATAATGAACCGATTACACTTGCGGATTTGTCTGCGCGTTTTTTTATTAGCCCTTATTATTTAAGCCAGTTTTTCAAACAAAAGACGGGAGAAACCTATGTAAGCTTTTTGAGCCGAATTCGCATCGGTAAAGCAAAGGAGCTTCTTGAAAGGACCGATTTAAAGGTGTACGAAATTTGCCAACGGGTAGGTTACTCGGATACGCAGCATTTTGCACGGCTTTTTGAAAAACTAACGGGCTGCAAACCAAGCGAATATCGCAAGCGGCTGCCAAGCAGCTAGCCTTATTTAGCCACTCCCTGAAGGAGTGGCTTTCTATTTTCCTTAAAAATGCCCTTGTTTATCCTTAAAAATGCCCAATTGAGAGACACAACCCCTAGTTGTATATTATTCATGTAAGCGAATACAACAACGAGATATTGGGGGTGATCAGTTGAAAGAAGTTGCATTTTATCGAATGAAGGTGTATTGGCCGTTGTATGTGATGGCGATTCCGGGAATCGTTTTTCTCATTATATTTAAATATATTCCACTGGCTGGTGCTGTAATCGCCTTCAAGGACTATTCGGTGTTTCAAGGGCTGATGGATAGTCCTTGGGTAGGCTTCAAGCACTTTGAGACTTTGCTGGAGCATCCTGACTTTGCCCGAGTGTTCGGAAACACGCTGATATTAGGTTTTCTCAAGCTCACACTGGTTTTCCCGGTGCCGGTTCTTCTGGCGCTGATGATCAATGAAATTCGAAAATCGGCGCTCAAGAAAGGAATACAGACCGCTTTGTATATTCCGCATTTTTTATCTTGGGTTATCGTTGCCGGTATCGTTTTCGATTTTTTTTCATTAAGCGGATTGTTTAACATCGTTATCGGCTGGTTCGGCTTTGAACCTCTGCTGGCGATGCAGGAAAGCGAATACTTCCGGCCCATTTACGTGCTTTCATCCATGTGGAGGGATGCTGGCTGGGGAACCGTTGTGTATATAGCGGCGATCAGTGCGATTGACCCTCAACTGTACGAATCCGCGATGATGGATGGGGCGTCCAAATTCCGACAAATTCGCCATATTACATTCCCGCTGCTGCTGCCTACCGTACTGGTACTGTTCCTGCTTGAAATCGGCAACTTTTTGGATCTTGGCTTTGATCAGGTCTATAATCTAATCACCCCGATGACCTACAACGTAGGAGATATTCTGGATACGTACGTGTTCCGGACCGGCATTCAGCAAGCGCAGTACAGCTTCGCTACGGCGGTTGGATTATTCCAGTCGATTATTGGACTGATACTGGTGTATATATTCAATCGAATGTCGAAGAAAGTATCGGATGGGGGGCTCTGGTAGACATGTTCGAATCGAGAAGCGAAAAAATATTTGTATCAGGCATTACGATCGTTCTCATCCTCCTGTCCGTCATAGCTCTCATCCCGCTGTTGTCTGTCATATCTACCTCGCTTAGCTCCAAAAACGCTGTGGATATGAATTTGGTCACCTTATGGCCGAAGCAGTTTACCTTCGACTCGTGGAGTTATATTATCGATCGTCCTGACTTATGGAAATCGTTTTTTCTAACTCTGGTCACGACGTTGATTGGAACGGTTTTGGCGCTGCTGATGACCGCGCTGCTTGCTTACCCGCTTTCGAAGTCGGAGTTCCGCTGGGGGCCCGTAATCATGATCAGCGTCGTAATCGCCATGATCTTCAAAGCCCCTATCGTACCTTACTTCCTGACGATTCGCGGCATAGGACTTTATGATAATCCGTTGGTGCTCATCATACCGCATATTCTGAATCCTTTTAATTTGATTATCATGAGAACGTTTTTTAAACAATTTTCGAAGGAGCTGGAGGAAGCGGCCTTGCTTGAAGGCTGTGGGTATTTCCGGATGCTGTTTCAATTGGTGCTTCCACTGTCCAAAGCAGTCCTTGCGACACTGGCTTTGTTCTACGGCGTGGTGTTGTGGAATCAGTTCCAGCATCCGCTCCTTTTCCTGCAAAATACCGACTGGTTTCCGCTGCAAATCAAGATTCGGCAGTTTATTACAGACGATAACGTCATTATGGCGGGCGCTGCATCAACGGTTGATCTGAACTACAACGAGCGAACCTTAAGAGCGGCCACGGTTATCTTCGCTATCCTTCCGATCATTATGGTGTATCCTTTCTTACAGAAGTATTTTGTTAAAGGGGCAATGATCGGTTCGGTAAAAGGCTAGTCATCCTTTTAGGTTTTTAGGCGAACAGCCTTAAACATATTACGGAAAGATATGGGGGAAAACAAATGAACGTTAAAAAAATGGGATTAACGATAGCGGCGGGAATTTTGGCTGTTACGGTTATAAACGGCTGCGGCGGCAACACGAACACTTCGAATGATGCTGCCCAGAGTCAAACGAGCAGTACAGATGGGGTAGTCGATATTGAAGTATGGGGCACCAACATCGGTTACAAGCCGATCACCAAAGGCAGCCAGCTGTATGAATTTTATAAGGAAAAGCTTGGCGTAGGCGTCATCCATCCTTATGTGGAATGGAACGGTGGAACGAATTACCTGAATCAGCTGAACTTGAAGATTGCGGCGAACGAAATGCCAGATTTGTTTACTCCCCAACAGGGCATGGAAGACAGCTTGGCCAAAAATGGCGCAATTGCCGACCTGACAGAGCTATTGCCGAAATATGCCCCGAATCTTTGGGAAACGATACCTACTGAAATGTGGGATGTTGTCAAGGCTAATGATCCAACCGGTCAGGGGAAAATCTATTACATCCCTGGCTCGGTCGACTACGGAAGATATGCGGGGATGATTCGTCAGGATTGGCTCGACAAGCTGAACCTGCCGATGCCAACAACGCAAGACGAGTACGTCAAAGTACTTGAGGCGTTCCGGGATCAGGACCCTAACGGCAACGGTCAGAAGGATGAGATTCCAACTGGCGGCCGTCAAGATGCTCGCTGGATGGACCACTTGTTCGCGATGTACGGTGTGGCCATGTTTGAAGGGTACCCGGAGTGGGATCTGTACGATGGCGAGCTTACTTATTCAGCCGTAACACCGAATATGAAAGCCGCTTTAGAGTTCATCGCCAAGCTGTATAAGGACGGATTATTGGATAAGGAGACGCTTCTGAACGACAAGGCAAAGTGGGATGGGAAAATTACGTCCAATAAGGCCGGGAACTACTTCCACTGGGTGGAGCAGCTCAATCTCAATTTGGAAAACCTGCAAAAAAATACGGGTGTGAAAGCAGAATTTTCCGTGCTCCCTGTACCTAAAGTTGAAGGTTATGAGGGCTTTTACACCGGGAAAAGATTTGCTCCCCCGCAATGGGTCGTGAAGAACAATAAAGATGAAGAGAAACTGATGGCTACCTTAAAGCTGCTGAACAATATGTATGACAAAAATAATTTTAAAGCGCTATACCTCGGTGTGGAAGGCATGCACTATACAATGAAGGACGGCAAAGCCGTCAAGCTTCCGGACGATAAGAGTACGCAGGAAAATCTAGTTCTTAATCCATATTCAAGCTCGTCGACACTTGACTTTACCATTGATCTTTTTGAAAGCACCGCATCGGAAGAGAGTAAGTGGATCGTCGATCAGGTGACTAGCAATATGCAGGAAGCTCAAAAATATGCCAAGGTCATCGCCGGCGATGGTATGTCTGCCAGTGTATACGAGGGCTATCCGGATATTAACAATCGGACGCTGTTCGTGGAATATGCAGCCAAAATTATACTTGGACAATACCCAATCAGCAAATTCGATGAATTCGTAGACAAGTGGAATAAGTCGGGTGGAGAAGAAGTGACGAAGCGTGCCAGAGACTGGTATGCCAAAGTAAAGAAGTAATCCAGTAAAAAATTAATCCACTAAAGATAAAGGCTTTGAATCAGGAGGGAGGCTAGGATGAGCAATCTTTTGAAGGAAGTGCTTGAGGGTCGAGAACATAATTATATCCTTCCCTTTCTCTGGCAGCATGGCGAGGAGGAGCAAGCGATTCGCGAAGAGATGGCACGTATTCATGAGGCTGGAATCGGTGCTGTTTGTGTAGAGGCACGGCCTCATCCGGATTTCCTTGGGCCGAAGTGGTGGGCGGACATGGACATCATTATGGATGAAGCTCGAAAGCGCGACATGAAGGTGTGGATGCTCGATGACGACCATTTTCCAACCGGACATGCGGCAGGCAAAGTGAAGGAGGCTCCAGAGGAGCTTCATCGCAAGTTCCTGGGTGAACGTTTTATCGATACCATCGGTCCTGCCAAAGGCACCTCTCTGCTGCTGGATACATTACTGATGAGCGGACTTCGGCCCACCATTTCGCAGAGCCAATACGCGACCGGCAAAAACAAGCTCATTTCCGTAGTCGCTGTGCGTCGAGCATCAACCAATGAAACGTTAACCAGTGAATGCATAGACTTAACTGAGCTAGTGCATGACGGCATTCTGTACTGGGATATTCCTGAAGGCTATTGGCGGGTATTCATCGTTTCAGAAAACAAGGATGGCGGCAGCAAGGCGCAGGAGGATTATCTAAACCCGCTCGTTCGGAATTCGGTTCGTATTTTGCTTGATACGGTTTATGAGGCTTTTTACAATAGGTATCACGCAGATTTTGGAAATACCTTTGCTGGATTTTTTTCAGATGAACCCGGGTTCTACAACGATAAGACGACCTTTGATTTCAATTCGAAGCTGGGAAAACAAGGCGTTTCCCTGCCTTGGAGCGATGAAATGCCGGCCCTGCTTGAACAGGCGTTGGGGGAGGATTACCGTAAGCAGCTGCATCTCCTCTGGCATGAGGCGGGGGAAAAGTCGAGCATGGTTCGGTATGCTTATATGAATATCGTCAGCAAGCTTTACGGGGAAAGCTTCTGCAGCCAGATCGGCGAGTGGTGCAGAGCCCACGGGGTAGAATACATTGGACATGTGCTGGAAGATAATAACGTTCATGCAAGGCTTGGCTCCGGTGCAGGCCACTTCTTCCGCTCGCTTTGGGGACAGGACATGTCGGGTCTCGATGTAGTGCTGTGGCAGATCGTTCCAGGCTTCGATGAAATGTCTTTTCGCTGGCCAGCAGGGGAAACAGACAGTGAATTTTTCCACTATGGCCTTGCAAAGCTAGGTGTGTCGCTGGGGCATATCGATCCGAAAAAAAAGGGCCGGACGATGTGCGAATTGTATGGAGCCTATGGATGGGCAGAAGGGCTAAAGCTGATGAAATGGCTCACTGACCATATGCTCGTTCGTGGCGTCAATTATTTTGTTCCACATGCATTCAGTCAAAAAACGTTTCCGGATCCAGATTGCCCGCCGCATCTGTATGCAGGCGGGAAAAATCCGCAATACCGCTATTATAAGCATCTGAATCATTATATGAATCGGATAAGTCACCTGATTTCAGGCGGGCGGCATGTGGCGACCGCAGCAGTCGTTTATCATGCGGAAGCCGAATGGTCGGGGGAGGCGATGTATTTTCATAGGCCAGTCAAGCAATTGATGCAAAATCAGATCGACTGTGATGTTGTTCCCGTTGATATTCTGATGGCAGCGGCGAGTGTAAAGGATAGCAGGCTGCTGATTAATCAAGAAGATTATCGTTGCCTTATCGTTCCTTATGCAGAGGCGCTGCCAGCAGCAATGCTCCGAAGTTTGGTCCAGTTCGCCGATCAAGGTGTTGCCGTCCGCTTTATTGATGGCTGGCCTGCACGTTCGAGCGAAGGCAGTGACGTGTCTGCCGAGCTAAACAGTCTTGCTCATCATCGGAACGTAAAGCTTGTCGCATTAGACCAACTAGCCCAACAATTAATGGCTGATGGATATTACGATATGAAAGCTGCTAATTACGAGCCATATCTACGGAATTATCATTATGTTCATGAAAAAATGGCTGTATTCATGTTTTTTAACGAGCACCCGCATCAAAGCATTCATACAGAAATCGTTTTGCCTGTCCAAGGCGAAATATATGCCTATGATGCTTTTCTGAATCGGTTGACCAAATGCAAGGCAAACAGGGAGACTGGAGCGGTGCAGCTGGAGCTTCATCCCTATGAATCGATTGTTCTTCTCCATGGGGCTGATCTTGGAGACTTCACCGTGCTTCCAGAGCAGCGGACCGTAACAGGAATGGATATAGCAGGTGAATGGACGATTTCCACCGCTGATGCTGAGCACTATCCTTCGTTCAATGAATGGGGGAGAATGACGGCTTTAACAAACATGAGCAAGCCAGATTATTTACCGCGATTTTCCGGCACCTTTCGTTATGAAACGGAGTTTGAATGTACGCAGCATTGGAATCAAGCCTTATTAAATCTTGGGGAAGTCTATGAAACGGCAGAAGTATGGGTAAACGGAGAGCAAGCTGGCGTGCGTATATGTCCACCCTACCAGCTAGAAATCGGCGGTCTGCTGAAAAAAGGGAAAAATAAGCTTGTCATTGAAGTTACGAATACGCTCGTGAAGGACCAGCGCGACTACTTGTCGGCTTTCTCCCAGCAGGAACCGAGCGGGCTAATGGGGCCTGTACGGGTGAATGTGTCAGAAGATTAACTTATTTAATGAAGGAATCCATATTTTTGCAGCAGGAGTTGCCTGGCATAACAGGCGGCTTCTGCTTTTTTGTCGCGAATAAATCAATTTTGAACCGGGGTCCCTTTTCATTGGTTTTGAGATTCATAAAGTATGGATTCAGCAATCGTTATGCCGGTACGGTGTTAACTTAATTTAGTGTATATGCTCAGGGTGACACTAACCTTTAACACAGTACCTGTACTAAAAGTGCGTACTTACATATTTATAGTGCAATCTTTATACTCAGAGCATGAAATAAATAATTTCTATACGCCTGGAAATATTGAAATTAAGAAAGAGGGATAATTTTATGTCAAATGTCTGGAAAATTTATTTATTAGCTGCTGTTAGCTTTTTGGTTGGAACATCCGAGTATATCATAGCAGGGATTCTCGACACAGTTGCAAGAGACGTTAATGTCTCCGTCGCTGCTGCTGGTCAGCTCATTACTATTTTTTCACTCGCCTATGCTTTTGGAACACCTTTCCTTATCGCATTTACAGCACGAATGGAGCAGCGCAAGCTTTTAGTTTATTCACTTGGCGTATTTGTGATTGGAAATATTATCGCCGTGGTTTTACCTGGCTTTGGATTTCTTATAGTCTCACGCGTTATTCTTGCACTAAGCATGGGAGTATTCGTTGTAACCTCCTTTACTGTCGCTACCAAGATGACTCCACCTGATAAACAAGGAAGTGCAATTGCAACGCTCCTTATGGGCTTTAGCACCTCGTTGATTATCGGTGTTCCGCTAGGCAGAGTTATTGCTTCCGTTTATGATTGGAGATTAATCTTCGGGGGAATCGGTGCACTTAGTATTCTTGCGATAATCGTTATACTCTTAGTCATCCCACGCTCAAATGGCGATGAATCGGTTCCCTTGCGCAAACAGCTTGCTTTAATTAAGCAACCGAAAATAATGGCAGCCCTAATGATCACTTTCTTATGGATTTCTGGTTATTCTATTGTCTACACCTACATTTCTCCCTTCCTGCTGTCGGTTACAGGGATGAACAGTAAAACAGTCATCATTGCTTTATTCGCTTTCGGGATTGCCAGCTTATTCGGCTCAAAGTTTGGCGGCTATAGTACAGATAAATGGGGATTCCCTCGTACTTTATTTGTCAGTATGGTACTGCATGCAGTAGCCTTAGTTCTACTGTCATTATCAGGCCAATGGCCTGCTATCGCTTTCCTTGTACTCATATTTTGGGCTCTCTCCGCTTGGTCAACAAGTCCAACTCAGCAATATCACTTAATGACGCTTGCTCCGGCTGCTTCAGGCATTATGGTGAGTATGAATACTTCAGTTTTACAGCTTGCTATGGGTGCTGGTGCAGGAATTGGAGGCGTTGTCGTGGAACAAGCTTCCTTAGCTTTGATTAGTTGGATTGGAGCTGCAGTTATTGCCATCGCTGCAACAACCGTTATGGTATATTTAAGAGTAACCCGCTCTAAAACTCCATCAGAACTTAGAAAGATATAGAAAAAAACTAATATCTAAAAGAGGGGTGCTTAACCAACTGCAAGACTGCTATAAAAAAGAAGTATTTCCCTGTTCAGGAGATACTTCTTTGTCATATATACAAAACAACTATGCCTACCGCTGTACAGCCTCCAGAGCTGGCGAACTGTTTTTCTCTCCCCACTCGCACATCATATTTAACAATGGAATGAGAGAAAGACCACTTTCAGATAATGAATATTCAACTTTTGGAGGTATTTGGGGATATTCCTTGCGTATGATAAGCCCATCTGCCTCCAGCTCTTTTAACATGATGCTTTGCGTTTTAAAGGAAATGGTACCGATAGATCGTTTCAGCTCATTAAACCGCATTACCTTATTTTCAGACAGCCAATACATAATGATCATTTTATATTTACCGCCTATTAAGGACAACGTGTATCCAAAGCCAGTTTCTTTTAGTTTCACGCCAGTTGGAATATAGGTTTCGCTCACAAGCTACACTCTCCTTTTGGTAAGTATATGATATAAATATGCATACTTAATAATACATCATTATGCAATCTTATTGAAAGGATCATGCTGCTTACCACATGCTGCCCGGCCCTGCTACCAGCCCCTCAAACCCACCCCGTAAATTCCAATATCGACGCCTTTGCTGATTGTGCTTCGGATTTCGCCCCTTTGCGCCATTCTTTTGGAGATGCTCCCATAAGCTTGGAGAAGCAGCGATTGAAGCTGGAGATGGAATGAAAGCCGACCTGCTCGGAGATCGAAAGGATCGAAAAATCTGAGCTTTTCAACAGCTTGCAGGCCTCTTCGATCCGGGTGCTGTTCAGAAATCAGTCCTGATGATCAAGAAAACCTTGATGTATCAGGACTTTTTTTATAATCCTCCTCACTTAACTTTTCAACAGGTCTTTCCGTAGGTTCTTTCTGATTCGGAGGAAGACCGTCTATGGAAGATCTATGAGCTGAATGTCTGAAGCATCCCAAACGAAGCAGTATTATTATCGATAATGATTCAAGCAGTCCTCATCTTTATAAGGTGGGGACTGCTTGTGAAGTACAGGAAAAAGAGCTGTATGATCCTTAAACAAACAGTAAAATATTAAAGAAGTTACATAAAGTATATTGTGCGAAATTCCGTTAACTGGGATGATATAGATTGTCTGAAGATAATCAGCGCCTTAAAGATGGATGTACAGGAGGAATAAAGTTGAGCAAATACTTGCTGAAACTGCTCGCATATAGTCTTGTGTTGGGGATTCTGCCTACTATAATAATCGGCTTTGCTTCCTATTCTATTGCTTCCGGGGATATGGAGGGAAAAGTCAAGGAAATGAATATGCAGTGGCCATTGGAATCAGTAATCCTTATGTACAACTTACAGATACCGTTATTGCGTATGGGGAAAGCTTAAACGCTTTGAAGGTGCGGATCAGTCTTGGTCCGGAAATTATTATTCATTATGGCGATATCGGGAATCATTCAGCTAACGATCATTATGAATATTCCCATTTAAAGATACTGGAGGAGAGAGTAATATACGCAATTAAAGAAATGCAGTCCGATAGTGCATCCGATTTGCTGGGGCAATATTTGGACACCTTGGTTTATAAGGATCGTACTTTGTATGAACATCAAACGTTGCTCCTGCAATTAGCCTCCAGACTTCTGCAAATCGTACAAGAGCAGGGTATGTCAATCAAGCAAGTATTGGGGGGGAAGGTGACATGGGGAAAATATTTCAACTGCAGACACGGGAGGAGATCATTCATTGGTTCGAATCTAAATTGTTTGGTCCCATAATTAAGTTGCTGTCTGACAACTCTAAGATTCAATACGTGAAAATTGCAGACAGACTAATGAATATGATTCATGAGCAGTATGATCAGGAGATTACGCTGGAATTGTACTCGAAGATTTTAAATTATCATCCGGTTTACTTAAGCCGCATCTTTAAACGGGAAATCGGTATATCCTTTAGTGATTATTTGACTGACTACCGAATGAAAATAGCCAAAGTGATGCTTGAAACGACGATATGAAAATATCGGAAATCAGCGAGAAAATAAAATACAAGAATATTAGTTCTTTTATCCGGAGCTATAAGAAGACCTATCAAATTACACCAGGCCAATACCGGAAGAATATGATGAACGGAGCCCAAGAATGAAGTTCATCTGTGAATTGAATGGAAGTGCAAAGACTGTGGAATTGGTGTTAAATGTCGGAGATACAGTATCCACACCGACGCCGATACCAACATCCACGCCAACAGCGACACCGATGCCAACGTCGGCTCAGACTGCAACAGCAACACTGAAACCGGCACCAGCAGCAAGCGGTTCTTCAATAACGCTAACTGCAACGCTTGATAGTACAACGGCTATAGCGAAAGCAGAGGTCACGGCAGCAGCCATCAATACTGCTTTTTCCAATGCGGCACCCGACAGTACTGGTGTCAAGACAGCAGATATCATCTTACTCCAAGTGGAGGGTGCCAAGGCGTATGAACCGGTATTACCGTCCAGTGTGTTTACTCAGGGAGACAAAAAACAGCTTATTAAATTGATTACACCTATAGGAACCGTTGAATTGCCCGGTAATATTTTTGAAGCCTATCTCACAGAAGGCAGCTCCAGCATTTCCGTTCTTATCGAATCGGCAGACAAGACAGCTATTGAGGATCCGTCATTGAGAGAAAGTGTTGGAGACAAACCAATCATTGAATTGACCATAAACGTAGACGGTAAAGCAAAATAAAAATGCACCGGTCAAAGTATCCCTTCCCTACGTGCCAAACCAGGATGAGCAAAAGAATAACGAGTATCTTGTAATCTGGTATATTGACCAGGCAGGGAAGGCCACAAAGGTATCAAACACTAAATACAACTCAGCAACGGGTATGGTAACCTTTAGTACGCCTCACTTTAGCAAGTTTGCCGTTTCTTATGTATTTAAGACTTTTAATGATGCGTCTATATTTCCTTGGGCTCAGAAACCGATTGAAATTTTGGCTTCCAAGGGCATTATAAACGGGATTTCAGAAACGTCTTTCTATCCGGGGACTAACATTACAAGAGCTGATTTCCTGGTTATTCTGGTAAGAACATTAGGAATTACAGCCGACTTCAGCGACAACTTTAGTGATGTCAGCCCATCGGACTACTACTTTGAAGCACTGGGGATTGCCAAGAAGCTGGGTATCAGCAACGGAGCAGGGAACGACGTCTTTAATCCAAATGAACAAATCTCCCGTCAGGATCTGATGGTTTTTAGCAGAAGGGCACTTCAGATTTTTGAAGTGGTTATACCACAAGGCAGCGCCGCGGATATCCAGAAATTCGGTGACAGATCGGAGCTGGCGGCATATGCAGTGGAGGATGTTGCCGCTATAGTGAAGGAGAGGATTGTCAGCGGCAGCGGAAATACCCTTAATCCTAAAGCCTACGCGACCAGAGCAGAAGCTGCTGTCATTATGTACAGAATCTTTAATAAGCTGTAGGAGGTTTTTTTGCATTTTGTTCCTCCGATTGCACTGGTAATTTCATAACTTGGGAAGAAAAAGGTAAACCCAGCTTAAACAGACTCTTCAAAGGGTCTGTTTTTTTATGCACACCTTAACATTTCAACAGTTGCATAATTTGATTTCTATTTCATGAACTCTTTTGACTATATGAGGATAATAAAAACCAGCAAGGGAACTCTTCTATGTTAGGGGGTACTTTGCTATTTAATGAGGATGGTCATCCTAGGGGCAGCTTTTTTGTTTTTTGAATTAATGTTAATAAGAATTCAGCATCACTTCATATGAACGCTTGCAGGTATGGCCCTTTAATTTGTCGAATGATAGGTGCGATAATAGGTGGAGGTAAATGTGGCAAGAAGGGGGCATGTCCGTGGGAGGAATGTTTAAGCTGATTGTGAATTATATTCAGCAGGCGACGATGAAGAAGAGGATCATGTTTATTTTTGCAAGCGGCACCCTTGTTCCTTTTATTTGTGTCGCGCTGCTGTCTTATCATACGATGTCTTCGATTCTGTCGGGCAATTTGGAGAGCAGTGTGCGCAGTAATCTGAAGCAGGCAGAACTCTCTTTGGAAAAAACCATCAGCAACTTGAATCACGTCTCCCAGCAGCTTGCGCTGCAGGGCAGCATTGGCAAAAAAGTAGATTCGCTCCTCTCCTCCGATAATCAATTTGAAAGAGCTGTGCTGACGGAAGAGATTAATACGGAGCTTAATCTGATCTCTTTTACCAACCCGACCATTGGCCTCATGATGTATTATTCCCAAGCTAAAGGCACCTACATGTTCAACAGTACTATCGTAAAAGAGGATTATGAAATAAATGGTTTGCCACTGCTTGCTGAGTACTTTAGAATTTCTTATTTTGGGCCTCATATCAGCAATGAGCGCTATAATGACGAATATGTGATCTCGGCGCTCCGCAAGGTGGATTTGCCCGGAGATCCTGATGATATGTATGTGTACGTCGAGTCAGGCTTCAAAATGACCCCGTCTATTTTTGAAAATAAACTGGAGGATGCCTCCTATTATCTGATTTTGGATAACGACAAGAGGATTGCGTACAGCGATGTGCCTGCTGACTTTGCTATGAACCATTACTTTAATGACAGCAGGGGCAATAATGGATCCGGTCTGCTGAACGGGTATTATTGGTTTGAAAGCACCAGCAACCAGGGGTGGAGCGTAGTATCGCTCATTCCCAAAGACGAATATAACAAGGAGAAAAATCGCTGGGTCATCCAAATGATCTATTTGTTCTTATTGTTTCTTGCCGTCAGCTTGCTGATTGCCT
Organism: Paenibacillus sp. Leaf72; assembly: GCF_001422685.1. Lineage (NCBI taxonomy): Bacteria > Bacillati > Bacillota > Bacilli > Caryophanales > Paenibacillaceae > Paenibacillus > Paenibacillus sp. Leaf72. The sequence continues at coordinate 155,006 of NZ_LMLV01000032.1, forward strand.
GGTTCCTGTGGAAGATGGTATACATTCCGCTGCAGCAGTTCAATCATCAGATCAAATCCATTACGCAGCGGAGCACAGCTCTTGCCGAAGTACCGCGTATCAAGATTCCAGAGTTTGATTTTCTGCTCAAGCAGCTGCAAAATATGAAAAACCAGATTTCTGAGCTGATCCAGGAGGTGGAGGTCAAAGAGAAAGGGAGAGCCGACCTTGAGGTGGAGAAGCTGCTGTACCAGATCAACCCGCATTTTCTGATGAATACGCTGGATACGGTCCACTGGCTGGCCGTGATGAACGGACAGAAGGACATCGACAGGCTGGTGGTCTCGCTCAATAAGCTGCTGTATTACAATCTGGGCAAAAGAGGACAAGTCTCCACTATCCGTGAAGAGATCGACTCCATCAGGCAATACTTAACGCTCCAGCAGATCCGGTATGATTTCGCCTTTGATGTGCGGATCCATGTGGATGACGATGTGTTGGATATAGCGATTCCACGGTTTATTTTACAGCCGATTCTTGAGAATTCCCTTTACCACGGACTTCATGATGAGGGATATATTCAAGTGGAGGTGGGGAAGGACGAAGGACAAATTATAATAACTGTCTATGATAATGGCGCAGGCATTTCGGAAGAGGAGATCGCGAAGCTGCTCCATCAGAAGCAGGTTGAACAGCAGAAGGCCGGGATGGGGATTGGAATGAGCTATGTCAAACGAATGATTGAGAACCAATATGGCGGTCTGGCCAGTCTTGAGATCCAAAGTGAATTGGGCAAAGGAACGACCGTCTTTCTGAAATTACCGAGCATGGAGGTTCTGCCGAATGATTAAAGTCTTAATTGTGGATGACGACAACCTGGTGCGCAAAGGATTGAGATCCATGCTTCCTTGGAAGGAATACAGTATGGAAGTGGTGGGAGAAGCGAAGAATGGTGAAAAGGCTCTGGAATTTCTCGCTGCGCAGAAGGTCGATTTATTGCTCACTGATCTGGCAATGCCTGTCATGTCAGGTATGGAGCTGATGCGGGCCGTCCGGAAGCAATATCCCCACATCTCTATAGTTGTGCTGACGCTCCACCAGGACTTTGAATATATTCAGGATTGCCTAAGACTGGGGGCTATTGATTATATCGCAAAGGTTGAACTGGAAACGGACAGCTATGATGAGGTAATGGGCAGAATCAGAGGACGAATACTGGAAGAGAAGACGAAGAATGCTGCTCTGGTCATAACCGATGAGGTGCAGCTAACAAATAACCGCTTCTATGATGCCGTTCCCGGTCAAAAACTGGATGACGCAAGCCAGGATAAATCATTTTTGCCCACGCCAAATAATGAAAATTTGCTCGCTGATCTGAAGAAGCAGGGGCTCGCCTTGGTCTGGGTTCACAAAGCATCCGAGTTTGACGAATTTCTGGAGAATTTGAAAAGGGCAGCTTTGCCGCCTGCAAGACTGACCGCGTTCCTGCATGCATTATTGCTGGGATGGAACCGGATCTACGCCTCGGTAACCAAGCAGCAAATCGAGCTGCCGGAAGCCTTCGGTGCATGGTTTGAAGTGGAGGAATGTCTGCGTAAGGCGAGAGCATCCCTGGCTGCTGCCATTGGCAAGCCCCAATATTCGGAGGAGGTCAAGGAATGCATTGCGAAAGCGGTGCAGGCCATGCATGAGGAATTAGCGGATCCGGTCATTGCTTCCGAAATGGCCAAAAGAGTGAATATGAGCCGCAGCTATTTCAGCCAGTGCTTTAAGGACATGGTCGGTATGACCTTCAATGAGTATTTACGTTCTATCCGGATGGACAAGGCCAAGGAATACCTGCAGTATACGCAAAAAAACATGCAATGGATTTCCGAGCATACCGGATATACGGATCAGAAATACTTCAGCCGGGTGTTTTATGAAAAAACAGGCATGCTCCCCAGTGAGTACCGGCAATCCGCCCAATCCGGGGTACAAATGTCCGATGTTTAGGGGGACAAATGTCGACTAACGCGGCTCTAACTTCCTCCATATCTCTACCCAAACTGAAAGCCGCTTTCTGCCACGAAGGCGGTTTCTATCCTGTATACTCAGGTAACAAGGCAATCTTACTGAAGGAAGGGAAGGTAAGATGAACAGAAGACATAGGATGATTGCTTTGATCGTCATCATACTGTTTATAAGCGCGTGCAGCAGCTCCAAGAGCTCCAATCCAGATACCGATCAAAATGCCAGGCTGCTTCCCGATTCATCCGGAAAATATGAGAGCCCCGTTACCATTAGAATTGGTACGACCGTCGAGTCTACTAAGTCACTGCTGGAGGGCGAAACCCTTGTCGATAATCAATATACCCGAAATATCAAAAATAATTTGAATATTATCGTCGACTATTCTTTCAAAGCGTCGCCGGCGAATTATAACCAGAAAGTAAGCCTGGCTATTGCCAGCGGTGATTTGCCGGATGCGATGGTTGTAGGTCCTGTTGAGTTAAAAGAAATGATTGAGGCCGATCAGCTCATGGATCTGACCGAAGTGTATCATACGTATGCTTCTCCGGTAATCAAGAGGATTGTGGACAGCACAGATGGAGAAGCGCTTAACAGCGTAACGTTTAACGGAAAAATTCTCGCACTCCCCAATGTACAGCTGCGTGCGGATGGAGTCCATCTCTTATGGATCCGCAAGGATTGGCTGGACAAGCTGCATATGGAGCCGCCCCAAACGATGGAAGAGCTGGAAGCGGCTGCGCAAGCCTTTGTGGAACAGGATCCGGACGGCAACAACGAGCGGGATACGATAGGATTGGCTGGACCAAGCTTGACGGGCAGGCTGTATGCGAATTTTCTTCATTCAACCAACAATTTATATGGCTTTGACGGAATCTTTGCCGCCTATGATGCCTATCCGGGCTATTGGCTGGAGGATAGCGGCAAGGTGGTATATGGCTCAGTCCAGCCGGGAACCAAGGAAGCTTTGGGGAAATTAAGAGAAATGTATTTGGCAGGACTCATTGATCCTGAAATGGGGGTGCGAGAAGATCCGGGAGAATCCATTATGAACGGAAAGACGGGGATGTTCTTTGCGCCGTGGTGGGCACCTTATGGACCTATAGACGATGCAGTCAGGAGCAATCCCGAGGCCAATTGGCAGGCCTATGCGCTCCCGCTGAACCGGAATGGCGAATATCGTCCTCACATGAGTACATCCACAAGTCAATTTGTCGTGGTCCGTAAAGGATATGAGCATCCGGAAGCCGCAATGTTAATTCTTAACAATCTGGTTCTTGGGGAAAGCGAGGGAACCTTCACAACCGAAAGGGGCCCGACAGAATATCCTTTACGATTAACTTATGCGCCGACCGATGAGACCGAATATGAAGTGAAGGCGCTCCGGCAGGTGTTGGCGGGAACCAGCACCGCTGAGGATTTCTTGGATAAGCCCGAATACAAAATGCTGCTATCGGATATCCGGAATATTGGCCCAGTCAAATTGGGACCTTATGACAAATACGATATCAAGTATTGGGCTCCTGATAAAAACAGGGCGATGTGGATACGCGGCTACTCCTTGATGGTGGGCGGTTCGCCGCTGGTAGACAACGAGATTAATGGAATATTCAGTGCCACCTATGCCCAAACCAAAACCATGGAAAGCAGGTGGCCAAAGCTTCAGCGGCTTGAAGAGGAGACCTTTCTGAAGATTATTCTCGGCGCAGCTCCGCTGGATGCCTTTGACCAGTTTACTGAGGAGTGGATCAAGCAAGGCGGGGAACAGATTACTCGGGAAGTAAATGAATTGAACCGATAAGCTCAGCATGAATGTTCCCAGCGTGGCGCTGGAGCAGCTTCCGGCGCCATAAATTGTTTTGAATAGTAGGAATAAAATAATGCTGGACCCGAGACTGCTTGGTATTGGGGCCCGGACGCGGCTTCGCACACGTTTTTAATGTTAATATTTTACTTAATAGTATATAAATTGAATTAAACGGTGGAGGAGAACTATGGACATCAATACGGCAAGTAAAACCATGGTGGATGCAAAATCCCCCAAACGGTTTCAAAGCAAAGACAAGTACTATTTATTTCTGATGGCATTGCCATTTCTGGTTCTGGCTTTTTTATTCTCGTACCTGCCGCTTTACGGATGGATCTATGCCTTCTATGACTACCGGCCCGGCATTCCGCTCTCTGCTTCCGAATTCATGGGCTTTGACTGGTTCACATCGATGATATCCAATGAAATTCAGCGTCAGGAAGTTCTGAGAGTGCTGCGCAACACCTTCGCCATCAGCTCTTTAAATATTGCGACTTCCGTTTTGCCGGTCATCTTCGCAGTCTTTCTAGTTGAACTCAGAAGCACTAGATTCAAGAAAATTGTACAAACGCTTACAACATTGCCGAACTTCATCAGCTGGGTACTCGTTTATTCCTTTGCCTTCATGCTGTTCTCGGTAGATAACGGGTTTCTGAATAACCTGCTGCTGGACTTGGGGTGGATTTCGAGGCCGCTGAATATTCTCGCCTCCGATGATCATACCTGGATGGCGATGACCTTGTGGAGTGTATGGAAAGGATTAGGCTGGGGCGCGATTATGTATATTGCCGCCATTACAGGCATTGATCAGGAGATCTATGAGGCAGCAAGAGTCGATGGTGCCGGACGCTTCCGGTTGATGTGGCATGTAACTGTACCGGGCATTATGCCTACATTCTTCGTGCTGCTGCTGCTCTCGATCGGTAACTTCATTAATAACGGGATGGAGCAGTTCTATGTGTTCCAGAATGCGATGAATACGAATCATATCGAGGTTCTGGACCTGTATGTATACAACATCGGCATGACGAACTCGAACTTCGGTTTCGCAACAGCTGTAAGCATGCTGAAATCACTGGTTAGTCTGTTCCTGCTGTTCGTAGCGAATAGCATGTCCAAAATCATCCGCGGTGACAGCATCTTTTAATCTGACAGACAGAAAAGGAGAGAAGCGACATCATGCCTGCCAAAGAGAAATTTACGTTGTTCCATTTCATTAACTATGCCGTGTTTGCGATCATCACGCTCATTTGTGTATTTCCATTTTATTATCTGTTCATTAATACGATCAGCAATAATGACCTCAGCAGCAGAGGACTGATTATGTTCTATCCGAAAGACCTCCATTTTACCAACTACATGGATGTCTTTAAAATTCCCGGTCTAGGACAGGCAGCGCTTATGTCGGTCGGGCGTACGGTGATTGGCACCATTTTGACGGTTGCCGCCTCCGCCTTTCTGGGATACTTGTTCACCAAGCAAATGTGGGGACGCAAATTCTGGTACCGCTATCTGGTCATTACGATGTATTTTAACGCCGGTTTGATTCCGTGGTATTTAACGATGCTGAATCTGGGGCTGACCAATAATTTTGCCGCTTATGTATTGCCGTTCATCGTCCAGCCGTTCTTTATCATTCTCGTCAAAACCTTTGTGGAGTCTACGCCGCTCGCCCTGCAGGAGTCTGCACAAATAGATGGGGCCGGTTATTTCAAGGTTTTCACAAGTATTATATTGCCACTGATTACGCCGATTCTGGCAACCATTGCAATCTTCTCGTCGGTCACCCAGTGGAACAGCTTCACGGATACCCTATTTCTGGTCACGGATCAGAAGATGTTCACGCTTCAGTTCATTCTGTACCGCTACATGAATGAAGCGACTTCAATTGCCCAACTAATGAAGCAATCTACAGGCGCGATGGATCTGGATCTGGCCAATATGGCAACGCCGACCTCCATCCGCACAACCGTGTCCATGGTCGTTGTGCTGCCGATCCTGCTTGTGTATCCGTTCTTCCAGCGATTCTTTGTCAAAGGCATTATGATTGGCGCAGTCAAAGGCTAAACGGCCGATGTTAATTGCTTGAAGGAGGTGAAGTTCTTCTACTGAACGTCTGTTTTATGCAAGAAGGACAGCCAAAGAGTATGAACAGGGGAGGATTTTGGAAATATGAAAAAAAGATGGTATGGTTCTGCGCTGCTCATCCTAATGTGCGCTATGCTCGTATTTACTTCAGCCTGCAGCAATAATAATGGAGGGAATTCGGCGGACGGCGGTACAAAGGCTCCAGCCGCTTCCGGTAACAACGAAAACCCAGATAGAGAAGAGATCACCATTGATGTGTTCTCGATGCTGGCTAACTATGCCGGGGAGCAGCCCGGATGGTTTGCCAAGCTTGTGAAAGACAAGTTCAATATTAAGCTCAACATCATCGCCTCCAATCTAGCTGGCGGACAGCAAAAAATCGCGACCATGATGGCCTCCGGCGATCTAGGCGATCTAGTTGTGTTCGGCACCAACGGCAGAGACTATCAGGATGCCATCAAAGCGGGTCTCTTGCTGGACTTTACCAAGGACGATCTGCTGAACCAATATGGTCAGGGCTTGCTGGCCAATGCCCCGGAAGCCATTGAAGCGAACAAGAAGCAATTTGGCGGCGGCACGGCGGTATACGGAGTAGGATTTGACGTGGGAACCGGTGAAGGTCCTTCTGAAGGCGCGACGATGAATTACGGGCCGAATCTCCGCTGGGACTTGTACCAGCAGCTTGGAAGCCCGGAAATCAAGACGCTGAATGATTATCTGCCACTGCTTAAAAAAATGCAGGAGCTCGAACCAAAGAGTGAAAACGGCCGTCCGACTTACGGTATTTCGCTCTGGTCCGACTGGGACGGCAGCTATATGACACTGGCAAAAGTCATTGCCCAGTTTCACGGATATAATGAAGGCGACGGCCTGAATCCGGCAGGGATGATTCTGACGCATCAGAATAAAGATGAATGGCAGGGCGTCCTTGATGAAGACGGATATTATCTTCAAGGTTTGAAGTTCTACTACGATGCGAATCAAATGGGGCTGCTTGATCCGGATTCCTTAACCCAGAAGTTCTCGGATGTCTCCAACAAGATCAAAGACGGGCAAGTATTATTTTCACACTTCCCTTGGGTTGATAACGTTTACAATACCCCTGAACGTACAGCTGAGGGCAAGGGCTTTGCACTGGTGCCTTTTGCCGATGAGAAAGTCACCTCTTACGGGCAGAGCCCGTACGGCGGCAACCGGGTATGGGCAATCGGGGCGGATGCCAAGGACCCTGAGCGCATTATGGAATTCCTGAGCTGGCTGTACTCTCCGGAAGGCGTAATGGAAGCGAACTATGGCCCGAAAGGCTTGGCCTGGGATATCGACGGCAGCGGCAAGCCTTTCGTAACCGAATACGGCTGGAAGGCGCTGCCGGCGAATGCCGAGCCGGTACCAGCGGAATATGGTGGCGGCACATTCAAAGACGGTACGAATCAAATTAATAATACGACCCTGAAGCTGACGAACATCAACCCGGATACAGGGGAAACGTATGACTACAACCTGTGGCCTTCAACGCTGAATCATAATCCGGACCCGGTTACCAAAAGCTGGCGCGAAGCTACGGGTGTAATGACAGCGAAAGACTATTTTGTAAAGAACAACATGATTGAAGTCTCGAAGCCGTTCTTTACGACGGAAACCCCGGTTACCGTCCCTGCCCAGCTGCAGCAGAAGATTGACGGAATTGGAAAGATTATTAAGGAGTATTCATGGAAAATGGTCTTTGCCAAGAACGATGCTGAATTCAACAAGCTTCAGGAAGAGATGATTACGAAATCCAAAGGTCTTGGTTATGACGAAGCGGTAGCCTATGAAGTCGGAAATGCAGAGAAGATGGTGTTTCCTTTTAGATAAGGAATATATGAAGGATTAACTGCCGATTAAGTCCGGTGCGGGAATTTGCTCCAACCCAATGCATATCTTTAATTTCATACCATTAAAACAAAAAGCCGGTTTTCAGGATGTTCCTGAATAACCGGCTTTACATTTTTCTAGCAACCCATGTTTAGGAGAGATTTAAAGATATTCGCACTTGAAGTTTGAGAACTCAGCCTTAGCTTCTTCCCCATAAGCATATAAGCCGATGAGGACGCCTGTAAAGCCTCCTGCAACCTCAGAGGATAGGTATCTGGTTTGTGCCGTGCCTAAGAGAGTATCCTTGCCGTTTGCTTGAATAAGGAAGCTATAGCACTCATGACTTGCCCGAATAATCAGAGTAGCATGGTTGTCGCTTTCCAAATCTATTTCATATTCAATGGATTTAATATCTCCGATATTCAAACGCTCAATAACTATATACCCGGTTTCAGCTTTACGTATAGCCAAATCATAATGATGATTCTCATCCATATAAAGAGTTATACCGGCTTCGCCGTGGGTGAGGCTGACATCGCATGAAATGACGGCGTTGAAGTCTCTTTGTCTTATGCCGATAAAAGTCGGGGATGCTGGAATATCCAGCGTCACTGCGGTCCCTTTAAGCGTTGCTTTATCGGGTTCTAACAGATAATTCGCTGCAATAGGATGACGAAGATAGCACCAATCCAAATTCCAATCCGTGTTCTCGAAGGTATAAAGCTTTTTCTCCTGCTGGATGACAGGCCCCCAGTTCCGATCAGTGTCAAAACTCGTTAGAGTGGTGCCGTTGTGCCCTGCTGTAAACCAGCCATCCTCATCGAAGGCAACCGGTGTAAGGAAAACTTCGCGTCCGAGATGATGGTAGGTAAGCCATTGACCGATTTGACGGAAGCCCAGATGGAGCATCCACCAATTTCCTTCGTTATCCTGAACCAGATCGCCATGGCCAACCCCCTGCAGCTCATAACCGCCCTTATTGCGGTTGGTTAGTACGGGATTATTCGGGTAAGCTTCGAACGGTCCGGAAGTAGATTCTCCCCGCGCATAGATGACCATATGGCCATATTCCGTTCCGCCTTCAGCCGCCATCAGGTAATACCGGCCATTGATTTTATATAGATGCGGGCTTTCCAAATAGCGCCCGCCTGTTCCCTGCCAAATCGAGCGGCTCGGCGACAATTTGCTGCCCGTTTCAATGTCAATTTCACACTGAACAATGCCGCCTATCCCGTTATCATCTTTCCCGTTGCTCATAAAGAAGGCTTTTCCATCTTCAAAATACAAATCGGGATCGATTCCCCCCTGTTCCACATAGATCGGCTCCGACCATTCATCGTAAATATCGTCGGTCCATACATAGAAATTTTGACGAGTGGTGTCGTTGGTCGTGGTCATGTAGAATCTTCCGTTGTTGTAACGTATCGTTGGAGCAAAAACTCCGCCGGAGCTGCCCACCTTGCCGAGCTGAACCTGACTCTCTCTGGTTAGACAATGACCGATTTGCGTCCAGTTAATCAGATCCTTGCTCTCAAAAATCGGTACGCCAGGGAAGTACTGAAAGGAACTGCAAACAAGATAATAGGTGTCTTCTACTTTGCATACACTAGGGTCTGGATAAAATCCTTTGATAACCGGATTATTGTATTTCATATATCCTCCTCATTTATTAATTCACATGTATGTGAATTTAATGTGATAAGCAGCTAATGAAATTAAACACTATTGCTGAAATTCTTGCAATAGATTGGGCTTGAAGGTTCCTGTTAATTCTATTAAATTTATATATATATGATTTCAATAAATGTGGTCAGGAGATTATGATGATAATCAAAGCGAACGGGGAAGCGAAGTTCATACCGTTATATGAAGCGTTGGCCAGTGAGGTTAGATGGAAAATTATGAGTCTCATTGCCGACAGCGAAATGAACGTGAAAGATATTGCGAATCACTTAGAGCTCAGTCCCTCTATCGTCACGATGCACATCCGAAAACTCGAACAAGCCGGGCTCATCGGAAGTCGCAGGGTGCGGTTGGGCGGAGGGACGCACAAAATGTGTTTTCTCAAACAGAAAGCCGTCGAGATTGAGCTGCCGTTCGCCAGCCAGACAGCGAAGGTCAGAGAACAAAGTATTTCGGTCGGTCATTACACGGCTTTTGAAGTCCATCCTACTTGCGGGCTTGGTACGCTCGAGAAAGAGATCGGGGTATGGGATGACCCTAGATATTTTCTTGATCCCGAGCGGGTTCACGCCGCCATTCTGTGGTTTGGGTGGGGCTATGTTGAATACAAAATGCCTAACTATCTGCTTGCAAATCAAACCGCAGAGGCCATCGAAATATCAATGGAGATTGCTTCGGAAGCGCCTGGCTTAAGAGATTATTGGCCTTCGGATATTGAGTTCACGTTCAACGGCATCTCCCTAGGCACATGGACTAGTCCGGCTGACTTTGGAAGAGCTGCGAGGGGGAGACTTACACCTGAATGGTGGCATCGGAATGTGAATCAATACGGGCTATTGAAGACGATTCGAATTGACCGAGCGGGTACATTTATGGATGAAGAACGTATGTCGGATGTGACCCTCGCGGATATTAAGCTGCAGGAACCGTTCTGGACGCTTCGTTTCGCCGTTGATGAGCATGCTGTTAATGCAGGAGGGTTGACCCTCTATGGTTCGGGATTCGGCAATCACGATCAGGATATTGTAATCCGCGTTCACCTGAACGAAGATTATTAATTCGATAATCTGATGGATGAAAAATTAGAAATAAAAAAAGAGATCCGGCTTATGACAGCAGATCTCTTTTTGTTGTTTTTGTTGTTGAACTCTTAGACGAATCGATAGAGGCGTACACCGTGCGGCTGTATCGTGGCCTGCAGCGAGCCTGCTTTTAACTCAGCTGGCTCTCCGCTCCACAGCTCTGTGCCTTCAGTAACGCTGGTCAGGCCGATTTGCTCAATGGCCAGATTCAGAGGCAACGGGTTCTCGCCAACGTTGAATACGGCAGCATAGCGGGCGCCATCGGTGTGTTCGGCTGTCCAGACGATGAGATCTCCCTGGCAGAGGGCTTCCTTGGCTCCATGGCTCTCCCGGTGCATGCGCAGAACCTCGCGGTTGGTAAGCAGCGAAAGCGTCCAGTCATCGTTATCCCGCAGTTCACCACCGAAGATAAGTGGCGAGCGGAAGATGCTCCAGAGCGACATCATCGTCAACTGCTCATCGCGTGTGAACCTGGTCCAACGGTCCGCCCCGCCGCCATCCACCGAGCGGATGCCGATGTGCCCGAGGGGCAGCATGTCGCAGTCCGGCCAACAGCCAGCCTCCGGGACGCCTTGCCATTTCCGGCAGCGGTCGAACATATCCAGCAGCAGCGGCCATAGATCCCAGAAATCGTCCGTAACCCGCCACATGTTGGCATGCTCGGTGAAGAACTCCGCGTATTCCACCGGAGCAGGACCAGGAGAAAGGCTCAGCACCATGGGCCGGCCGCAGCGCTCAATCGCCTTGGAGATCAGGGCTATCTCCGGCTGATGAGTGTCGTACAGCCTGGAAGCGGCGATGTCGTCTACCTTCACCAGGTCGACACCCCACTCTGCGTACAATTGAAAGAGAGAATCGTAATAGGCCTGAGCCCCTTCCTTTGACGCATCTACGCCGTACATATCCGTATTCCATGGGCAGATGGAGTTCGTATGCGCAATATCGCGTGCTGTCGCGGCTGTACCTAAGATAGGGGTAGCGGCGTGAGCGGCCTGCCGCGGAATGCCGCGCATAATATGAATGCCGAATTGCAGTCCAAGACTATGGACATAATCGGCTAATGGTTTGAAGCCCTGGCCGCCCGCTGCGGAAGGAAACCGGTTCTCGGCAGGCATCAGCCGGGAATATTCATCCATCACCAGCGGAACGAATGGACGGTATTGTGAAGAATTCGCAAAGGGCTCGTACCATTGAATATCGACGGTAATGTAGCTCCAGCCGAAGTCTTTGAGATATTCTGCCATGTATTCCGCATTGCCGCGGATTTCGTCTTCTGTTACGGCCGCGCCGTAGCAATCCCAGCTGTTCCAGCCAAGCGGCGGAGTTGGTGCTGTAAGCGTATGATTCATCGTAAAGCTCCTTTACTGATTAATTATTGCTCTTTCTAAGTTCATCATAATAAAGGAGACTAGCGATATCTATAGTAATCTTACGAGTGGAATAGTACTATATTGCGGTTAATCAAAAAACAGCCTGCGGTAGGTTAGGCTTTCGCCCCCACTCCGGAATTCTCCCGGTGTAAGCCCGGTCAGGCTGCGGAACGCCTTAATGAAATAACTCCCGCTGGAGTAGCCAATCCGCTCGGCTATGGCTTCAATGCTCAGACTGGTTCCTCGCAGCAGCTCCATGGCCTTCTCCGTGCGCACGCGGGTCAAATAAGCGCCGGGTGTCAGGCCCGTACTAGCCGAAAACCGGCGGATCAGGTGATATTTGGACAGGGAGACATGCTCGGAAAGCTGATCGATACTGATCATCCGTGAATAGTTGTGTTCTATAAATTCGGCTGCGAGCCTTATATTCTTTGACCAGTTGTCCCTGTCTCGCAGAGTGGTTACCTGCATTCTGGCCAGTTCTGTCACGAACTGATAAACGCAAGACGACGCAATCAGCGGATCTGAGATTCTTCCTGCTCCCGCATCAACCACAATCATCCGCGACAGCCGGACTGGCGCACAGTCTGCGGGCAAATGGGGAACTTCCCCCGCAACACGCAAAAATTTGCGCCAATGGGGCAAAATCAGGTTGGGCCGGAACAGCAGGAACAGGAATTGCCAGGGCTCTTTTGAATCCGGATGGTAGTAATAGCGGTGGGGTCCGGGAATTTCAGCGAGAAAAGCCTGCCCGGCAGTGACCCGGTGAGTCCGGTTTTCCGACTCAAACACGCCTTCACCGGAAATAGTGTATTGGAACAACAGAAGAGGCCCATCATTCCGCTCCAGGCCGTCCCAGCGGTAAGAGGGATCGGTGATAGCATCATATCCGGCCGCATATAATACGCACAACTGCAGCTCCTTATCTTCAGCAAACCGAAAGCCGTAGGTGCCTCTGGGGATGTCCATAAATGTCCTCCTTGTCGTGAAAATACTGCTTGTCTGCCAGCGGTCAATCGATTATTACCACATGATACCCTGCCCCTGTTACTACCACCTCAAACCCACCCCGTTAACTCCAAAATCGACGCCTTGGCCGATTGTGCTTCGGATTTAGCTCCTTTACGCCATTCTTTTGGAGATGCTCCCATAAGCTTGGAGAAGCAGCGATTGAAGCTGGAAATGGAATGAAAGCCGACCTGCTCGGAGATCGAAAGGATCGAAAAATCTGAGCTTTTCAACAGCTTGCAGGCCTCTTCGATCCGGGTGCTGTTCAGAAAGTCGTGATATATTCCAGTGCTGGAGAGATGACAAAATCGCCCTTCAGACCTTGTTCCGTTTCTTGTTCGGCCAGCATTTCATTCGTGGAATGAATTCTAATGAGCTCTATGTAAAGGGATAACAATAAGCCGTAGGCACTTTCCTGATAGTACGGATTTTGCTGCTTCAATTCCTCTACAACCGACGTGGCAAGGGAATAGATTTTGGGATACTGCTCCTTATTTAAAATACAGTGCTTTCCCTGGACCCTCCACAGGTTCGGCTCGAAGCTGCTGTAAGCACTCTTAAAGGTTTGCTGAAACAGATCCTCCGGTGAAAAAAAGAGATAGGACCATAGACTAGCTTCATTAGGCGAGCTATACGTGGTGTGGGGAAGATATCTGGGAAGGAAGGTCACATCGCCTGCCTTGAAAGGTACCGTTTCTCCTTTGATCTCCATGCTGCCGCTATCCGAATGGCAAATACCGATCTCCAAGTGGTTATGGAAATGAAGATGCTCGCTTTTGATATCCGAAATTCGCCAGCGTTCCCCGCTTAACAGCAGAACAGGGAAGTTGATCGGCAAGCTGTAGTGGCGGTATTCGATGACGGGCTTCTTTTTTCTAGGCATATTCCACACTCTCGTTCCCATTACGTTAATTTGAGTTGATTATAGGTGAAAGCACTGCCGAATTCAATGAGCGCACAAAAATAAATGATCGAAATTGCACATTTTTTCTGCGAATATGCTTAGATGTAGACTATTTTAATGCTTACAATAGAGATTATAAAGCGTTTACAATAACTCGGATGGCTCTCAGGCGCCTTTGGGAGACATGTGCGAAGGAGAGGGGTATTTAATATGCTTCAAATTACTTATGACAGGGAAGAGATTTTAAGCGTTATAGACAAAGTTACGAGAAAAACACTAGCTATGGATTTAACATGGGACTGGCCTTGCGGAGTAGCTTATTATGGTGTATCCAGAGCTTACCAGGCAACAGGAAATAAAGAGTATTTGGATGCGCTTATCAGTTGGGCGGATGAATATATTGAGCTGGGCTTGCCGAGCTGGACGGTCAACACCTGTGCGATGGGCCATGTGCTGATTACGTTGTATGAAGAAACCGGCAACCAGAAATATTGGGATATTGTGATGAGCAAGGTGGATTATCTCCAAAATAGTGCGCTGCGGTTCGGAGATCATGTGCTGCAGCATACGGTGTCCGTGTCCAACGATTTTCCGGAGCAGGCTTGGGCGGACACGCTGTTTATGGCGGCATTTTTCCTGCTGCGGGTAGGCAGCAAGCTGCAAGATCAGGCGATGATTCAGGATGCCCTGAATCAATATTACTGGCATATTAAATACCTGCAAAACCCTAGCACCGGCCTCTGGTACCATGGCTACAATAATGTGAAGCAGGATCATATGTCTGGGTTCTACTGGGCGAGAGCAAATGCCTGGGGTGCTTATACGATGTCGCAGGTTAAGCCGCTGCTAAAGGAATGGTATTTGTATCCGCAGTGTATGGACGTGGAGTGCTCGCTCCGGGATCAGTTGGCCGCACTGAAGCTAGTGCAGACGGAGAACGGCTTGTGGCGGACCTTGCTCGATGACGTGGAATCCTATGAGGAGGTATCTGCGTCCAGCGGAATTGCGGCGGCGATGATCAATAACGGCAACCCGCTGCACACTAAATATGTGCAGAAGGCCCTCAAAGGCATCATGGAAAACATTAGTGAGGATGGACGGGTACTTTCTGTATCTGGCGGAACGGCAGTCATGAAGGACCGGGAAGGGTACCGCAACATCCCAAAAGATTGGACACAGGGCTGGGGACAAGGCTTAGCACTCGCTTTTCTATCCGATATGCTCAAATAGGAGGGAATCCATTTGTCTAAACAAACGACGGGAGCCTTTACCCTCCCGGGTGAGGCTGGTTATGAGGCACTGACTCTGGAATTAGCAGAGCGCTGGGGCGCCGATGTCATTCGTGACAGTGACGGCACGAAGTTGTCCGATGAGATTATTAACGCAGGGTACGGTATCTATTCGACGATCTGTATCGTAAGAGACCATAATGAGTGGGCGTCGCAAAATCTGGATAAGCTGCAGCAGTGTTTTTTAATAACGAATCCGAAGGTAGCGGTGCAGGATTATTTATCCGTTTATTTGATGGAGGACTTTTTCGCTGAGCAGTTCAGAGTCAATGATTCCAAAGAGGCGTTTAAATATTGGCAAATTGTTGACCGGACGACTGGGGAAGAGGTTCCGAGAGAGCAGTGGAATTATGACCGCGAATCGGGGAATGTGGTGCTTACCGGAATTGTGCCTTGGCATAAATACACGGTCAGCTTCATGGCCTACCGGATCTGGGAAGAGATCTCCATGTACAATCACACCACGAATAACTGGGACAAAGAGCATCTAATGCAGATTGATCCGATGTATCTGGAAACGCAGCAGTATATGCTCGACTGGATGGAAAACTGGTGCGCCCAGCATAAGGAAACAACGGTAGTCCGGTTCACCTCCTTATTTTATAATTTTGCCTGGATCTGGGGCAGCAGCGAGCGCAATCGCCATCTGTTCTCGGATTGGGGCTCCTATGATTTCACGGTGAGTGCCAAAGCGCTTGATCTGTTCGCCAAAAAGTATGGCTATTCGCTGACGGCCGAGGATTTTGTAAATGGCGGCAAATACCGCGTCAGTCATATTCCGGCGGAGCAGCGCAAGCTCGACTGGATGGCATTTATTAATGATTTTGTCATTGGCTTCAGCAAACAGCTGATTGATATTGTGCATAAGCATGGCAAGCTGGCTTACGTCTTCTATGATGACAGCTGGGTGGGCATGGAGCCATATAATGATCGTTTTCCGGAGTTTGGCTTCGACGGCATGATCAAATGCGTATTCTCGGGTTATGAAGCACGGATGTGTTCAGGGGTAAAGGTGGACACGCATGAAATCCGGCTGCATCCATATTTGTTCCCGGTCGGATTAGGCGGACTGCCTACCTTTATGGAGGGCGGCGATCCTACGCTGGATGCCAAAATGTACTGGATTAATATCCGTCGCGCCCTGCTAAGAGAGCCAATTGATCGGATCGGATTGGGCGGATATTTGCATTTGGTGGAGCCTTACCCGGAATTCTGCGATTATATTGAGAAGATTGCCAATGAATTCAGGGAGATCAAAGAGCTGCACCAGCAAGGCAAGCCGTATCAGATCAAGACGAAGGTTGCGATTTTGCACAGCTGGGGCAAGCTCCGATCGTGGACCTTGTCCGGCCATTTCCATGAGACCTACATGCATGATCTGATTCATATCAATGAGGCGTTATCTGGCTTGCCGGTTGAGGTCGGATTCATCGATTTTGAGGATATCCGCCAGGGAAAACTACAGGACTATGATGTGGTGATTAATGCCGGCTCGGCCGGTTCAGCATGGAGCGGCGGAAAGCACTGGAACGACAGCAAATGCGTGGACATGCTGACCAAATGGGTATATGAGGGTGGTACGTTTATCGGGGTTAACCAGCCTTCGGCGGTTGAAGGGTATGACAGCTTTTTCAGAATGGCCCATATTCTCGGTCTGGATGAGGATACCGGCGCCAGAGTCGTTCATGGCAAATGGACTTACGAGGCTCGTGACGAGCATGGACTGGTGCCTGTTGGGGCTAGCATTGCAGCTAAGAAGGGCATCTATCTTACCGACGGGTCAGCTGCGGTTGCGCATGAAACGGACGGACAAATCACGCTGTCTACGCATGCTTTTGGCAAAGGCAAGGGAATCTACCTTCCTTCGTTCGAATTCAGCTTGGAAAATACCCGATTGCTGCTGAACCTGATCCGCTATGCCGGCAATGAGCTGAATGAAACGAAATACATGACGGATAACTTATATACGGAGTGTGCATATTATCCGGAAAGTAAAATACTCGTTGTAATTAACAACAGCGATCAGCTTCAAAGCACGACAATTGATACGGAATATGGACAACAGACGCTTGAATTAGCTCCATATGACACGACGATCATGACGATTGGCGGTTTATAAACATAGAATATTAATTAATGAATCCGCAAGGTTGTCAAAGGTTATCAAATGCAGAAAGCCGCTCTCTAATGGAGCGGCTTTCTGCTTCCTATACACGTCTCATGAGCAGCACGACTGTAATGCGGGCAAGAGGGAAACGAATTAATCAATCTCTAGCCATGCTTCGAAAAAATTACGCAGTTCTTGTCCTTCTTCCTTGGTTGAAACAAGATATTTGCAAATAATCTGACCTGGCTTGTACCCCAAACGTTGTGAAGTGCTCCAAAATTCCTCTGCATTCATTTGTTTGTCGCGGTTCATCCAGAGCAATCCATGCAAATAATTTCTTTCTTCATCGTCACCTTCGCGTATAATATTTTTTACCTCCGAATCTACAAACATGCCGCAGACCATCGAATCATTAAAAGGGCCAGCAAGTATATCTGCCGATAGACCAGGGTCATCCAAATACAACTGCACCATTTCTTTATCCTGAAAATTAAAAGAGCGGACTGGTGATAGCTTGGCTTTTATTACGCGTAGTGGTTGATCTTGCATATGCTGGTATTTTTCGAGCTTTTTTTCTCTTGCTTCGATTCGTTCGGTCACTTGCTGCAAATAGGCGATTTTCTGTTCCAATTCAGTCTTTGTTTCTCTCAATAATAAGTTTAAATCATCGGCACTCTTGGTGTTGATGATTTTGATTGTTGATAAGGGGAGCTCAAGACTTCTAAAAAAAATAATATCACAAATATCGAGCATCGTTTGGTATGAAAAATTCCGGTAGTTGTTATCGTCATTGCGTTCAAAGCGAATCAGGCCCTCTTTATCCCAAAACCTCAAAGTTGATGTAGGCACACCGAGAGCTTCCGAAACATCGCTGATCTTTATAAATGGTTTCATATCTTATTTCCTTTACTTAAGTTATTGACTTTAAAGTTGCTTTAAAGTTTATAATTTTTGATTGTAGCATATTAGAAAGGCGAATAGAACTAAACTTTCATATGCGCATTTACTTAGAGAACTTGTAAAGCATCGATAAAGAGGAAACACAGGGGGAGAGCAACGATGGTTACGTTACTGCTAATTATTATTTATCTCGCATTTATAGGTCTTGGATTGCCAGACGCCTTGCTAGGCAGTGCTTGGTCAGTTATGAAACTCGATATTGGCGCCAGAACAGAAATGGCAGGTTATATATCGTTAGTGATCTCATTTTGTACGGTTATATCCAGTTTATTTGCAAGCAGATTGTTGCATAGATTTGGCACAGGTAAGGTAACTTTATTCAGCATCCTATCAACAACGATCGCCTTATTTGGATTTTCTTTATCAAACGAGTTTTTATTCTTTATATTCCTTGCAATTCCTTTGGGCTTAGGCGCCGGTTCTGTAGATGCAGCATTAAGTAACTATGTAGCGCTGCATTTCAAAGCCAAGCATATGAGCTGGCTGCATTGTTTCTGGGGAGTTGGAGCCATGTCGGGACCTATTGTTATGTCATTTTCGCTTGATAATGGAGGTGACTGGCGTGCAGGATACGTTACGATAGCGATATTACTTACTGTTATAGTGGTAATATTATTGGCATCGCTGTCTTTGTGGAGAATATTGGATAATAAAAAGCTAGGAAATGACGACGAAAAGAAAGCAGTCAGTAACAGAGAGGCTTTGCGAATCCGTGGTGTTAAAATGTCCATGGTTTCGATGCTTTGTTACAATGGCTCGGAAACAGCCGCAGGTCTATGGATGGCGTCCTTTTTTATAGCTAGTAAAGGGATTTCTCCTGGGAAAGCAGCGGCCCTGTCCTCCTTATTTTATATTGGCATCATAATAGGACGTATCTTTTCAGGATTTCTCTCGACTTATGTATCAAGTAAAAGCCTTATAAGATATGGTGGATTAGTTGGCTGTGTGGGACTGCTGGTTCTTATTTTACCGGTTCCATACGGGGTTGCTGCAGGAGCTTTGTTTGTAGTAGGGCTAGGTGGCGCACCCATCTATCCTAGTATTGTTCATGCAACACCGGAACGATTTGGGGAAAAAGCTTCTCCGAGTGTAATTGGACTTGAAATGGCAAGCGCTTATACGGGTTCAACTCTGATTCCATTATTAATGGGGATTATTGCAAGCCAATTCGGTATGTTCATGGTACCCATTATTTTGCTGATCCTGTTTAGTATTATGTTTGCATCTTCAGAAATGGTTAATAGAGTTCACAAGCATAAGCTTGTATAACGCAGTACTAATTCAGCAAATATCATCATCCTACATAGTTTTCTTTAAAATTCATGGCTGATCTGGCCTCAAGTTCATCCCTCTGCTTGTTCCTTCTCTTATCTGCGCATGATATCATCATTATTATTCGTAGTTTTGGAATCGAGCAAGCAGGGGGGCAAGGAATCAATGTGGGGTATAAAGCAATTCGTGCAGCAGCGCAAGTTGTTGTTAAAAATGATCTTCTCTTATTTAATCGTCAGTTTTATATTAATCGGTATTTTTTCATTTCTTGTCGTCGATAAAGTGACCGGGAATTTGACCGATGATATTTTCGACTCGGTGGAGACGATGAACAATCAATCCTTTAATACGGCGAATGTGCTGCTTTCATCGACCTATCATTATTTTTCATCCGTCTATATTGGCAATGAGCATATCATTAACGGGTTGTACGGGGAACAATTCTCCGTTTTGGATACGTACCGAATTAATCAATATTTAATTGATTTAAAGGCAGCCAACCCCTTAATTGAATCGATATATATTTATAATTTTGAAAATGATGCCGTTTTCTCATCGGAGACGATGCTGCAAACCGTAGACGATTTTTATGATCAAGATATGACCCAAATTATTAAAAATACGAATACGTCCAAGCTGGGCATTTTTATACCGCGCCATTTGGTCGCCTTAAAATCGGATCTGAAAATAGATAAAAACCTGATCTCGCTCGTTTATTCCAAATATGCGACCAAAGAAATCGTGGACAGTACGTTTGTTGTAAATCTGGACCAGCAGACGCTGCAAAATCTAGTCACCAAGGGCATCGGCAATGAATCCCTTCAATCGATGATCATTAACGAGGAAGGAACCGTTATCTCTCATTCTGATTCCAGCCTGATCAACCAAAATTGGGGGAGCGAGGCGCATATTAAGAAAGTGATTCAATCGAAATTCTACAAAGGCGAATTGAGGGAAGAGATTGATGGCAAAAGCTATCTGATTTCATATATGAAAGCGGATTCTTTGGGCTGGAGCTTCATTGGCATGGCGGAAATAAACAGCCTGCTCACAAAGGTAGATAAATTAAAGCAATTTATTGTATGGCTGACCTTTATTTTTATCGCGATTGCGGCGCTGACGGTGCTGTTCTCTATTCGCTTAATCTACACCCCGATACATCGGCTGATTAAACGAGTGGGCTCCTCTCTCGGAGAGCTGCGTGATGGCGCACAGCTTAATGAATATGAGTTTTTAACAAAATCCTTTCAGCATTTGGAAAGCAAAGTGAGCGATTTGCAGCATAATATTTCGGGTTATAAGCCTGCGAGAAGGAAGGAGCTGCTGACCTTTGTCGTGAAAGGCGGGTACGTTCCGCATGTGCATGACAAGCAGCTTTCAGAGCTGGGCATTCGTTTTAAAGGTGACCGGTTTCAGGTGTGCATGCTGCGCTTGGATGGTTTCGAGCAGCATTTTGGACGGATGGATTTAATGGATGTGTCCTTAATTAAGTATGCTGCGGCGAATATTGCCGAGGAAATTATTGCAGGCCAGCTTCAAGCAGCTGTGTTTGACGATCAGGATGATGGCATCGTTATGCTGCTGCATTGGTCATCCGAGAGCGAGATTACGCAGCATGCTATTTTGAAAATGATTCAGGATGTGCAGGCTAGCATTTCCTCTTATTTGAAAATCAGTGTGACGGCTGCGGTAGGCAGCGTCGTTCATACGATAGAAGAAATTCCGCATTCCTGGAATTTGACCTATCATGCGTCCCGTTATCGTTTGATTTACGGCCATCATGCTTTCATCACGTCTGAGGCTATTCGCGCTAATGAGCAGCAGGAGCATGAATACCCGCTCGCTTTCGAGAAAGCGATAACGGACAGTCTGAAGATGGGGGAGCGGGAGAAGCTCCAGCAGGCGATTGGCGATTTTTTTCATGAATTAAAGGGTTATCCGTACGATGAAATTATGTTTTTCCTGTCCCAGCTTTGCGGAAGCATGATCCGAATTTTCAAAGGCATGCTGAACGAAGAGGATTTAATGTACAATGGCATCTCTACCCTGCCGGAGAAAATAAGAAAGCAGGAAACGATTGAACAAATGGAAGTCGAATTTCAGGCGGTATGTGGGCAAATCATGGAGCGGAGAGATCAAAATTCATCGCAGAAAAACGTGAAGGTCGTTTTGATCATTACGGATCTCATTCAGCAGGAATACGCTAATCCGAATTTATCGGTGGAAGGATTGGCGGAGCAAGTGGGCTTATCTACCAATTATGCCCGCAAAATATTTAAAGATCAGACAGGCAAATCCATTACCCAATATTTGACGGATTATCGTTTTGAGAAGGCGAAGCAGCTATTGCTGGAAACGGATCATTTGGCAGGAACGATATGTGAAATGATCGGCTTGACCAGTAAAAATCATTTTTATGCCGCGTTTAAAAAGTATACCGGAAAGTCGCCGATTCATTTTCGCAAGGAATACCAATTAATCGATAAATTGAAGGATATCCAAACGCAAGAAGGCTGATTCAGCCATTGATTTCGCGTGGAATGGGGGGATTAGTCGTGAAGGCAAGTCACTTATCAAATTATAGATTAGCTCTTATACTCGTGTTGGCCTGTCTTCTTCTTGCAGCGGGCTGCCAAGGAGGCTCTGCCAAAAGCCTAAAGAATGCAACAGCAAAGCAAGGAGAGAAAGCGGGTGATCCCGTCACCTTAAAGGTGATGTTCTTTGGGAGCGAGCCAGCCGATATGGACAAAATTTTGGCGGAATTCGAGCGTTTAACGAAAGATACCCTTCACATCAAGCTGGACATTTCATGGGATATGGCCGATACCTATAATCAGAAAATGAAATTGAAAATGGCGGCAGGCGAGCAGATTGATATGCTGTTCGATGCTTCGTGGATGAATTTGGAGCAAAACATT
Source organism: Paenibacillus sp. Leaf72 (assembly GCF_001422685.1). Classification (NCBI taxonomy): domain Bacteria; kingdom Bacillati; phylum Bacillota; class Bacilli; order Caryophanales; family Paenibacillaceae; genus Paenibacillus; species Paenibacillus sp. Leaf72. The sequence continues at coordinate 177,337 of NZ_LMLV01000032.1, forward strand.
GGACAAGGCTACTACCAGCCCTTGGATGATTACTTTCAGAATGAGAAGTACCCGGGCTTGAAGCAGGCGTTCCCGCAAGCGGTTTTGGATGCTAATCGGATCAATGGCCGCCTGTATACGATTCCTTTGATGAGCAATTATGCGGATTTTGGCACGATATTCATTCGGAAGGATTTGCGGGAGAAATATGGGCTGCCCCAGATTCAAAACATGGAACAGTTCAAAGTGTTTTTGGAAAAGGTTGAGCAAAACAATCCGGAAATCATTCCGTTCGGAATTGGCAATCGCGGATTTTTTGATATGTTTTATAATTTTAACGATAAGCAAACCCGGTTTCGAGCAGTGCCTCATGTGATTTATGGGACGGGCGTTGAATTTAATTTAGTTTTGTCTGACGACGGCAAGCATGTTTTAGGCGCAACAACAATAGGAGATCCAGACGCGGACTACGCCAAGCTGCCTGCGCCGTTTAATCAATCCGATTATTTCTACAGCCACAATGATAAGAGAGTAGAATTCAGCCGTTTCATTCCGAGGGATGTGCTGAGCAATGTAGAGGATCTGGTCGTTACGGGGAAAGCGGCTGCGGGAGAAGGGGCCATAAGCGGCATTTCAAAAATCAAGCAGCGGCTGAAGGCAGCCGTGCCGGAAGCGGATCTAGAGGTTTTTGTTTATAATGATGCGGCTCGCACGATGCAGCCGAAGGCGATAGGAACCTCCTATAAAGCGTGGAATAATATCGTCATCCCGATCTTTTCCAGGCATAAGGAGGAGTCGATGAAATTTATAAATTGGCTGTACGAGAGTGAGGCCAATCATGATCTATTCGAGCTAGGTATTGAAGGGCTGCACTGGAACCAGAAGGGCGACCATATGTATGAGATGACGCCGTATGCGAAGGATTATTTGTTTCCCGCCTACGAATTGACGCTTAACCCGTTATTATCCCGTCTGAATGCTGATCATGACGAGCAGACGCTGCAATATTTGCAATATCAGGCGAGCGAGGATTCTTATTATCGGGTAGCCTTAAGCGGCTTTACCTTTAATCCCGAGCCGGTGAAAATTGAAATCGCGAAAGTGCAGCCGCGCTACGATGCTTTTAATCTCATTACGCAGGCCGGGCTTGAGCCGAACTGGCGAGAAGAGGGAAGCAAGCTGAATGCCGAGCTTCGCAGGCTGGGACTGGAGAAGATCCGGGCAGAGTTTATAAAACAGGTACAGGCATATATCGATAGCGGTGGCCACTAGATAAGGGCTAGCCCACAAAGTCATTTCATGACGGCGGGGGCGGCCCTTTTTTGTGCGTTTTAGGTAGAAAAAGTGAGATTAGATAGTTCATAAATGGTAATAAACATGGTTTTCCCTAGATTGAATTCTAGCCTCGAACAGCCCGAAACGAAATAATAAAGGAGCCAGTTGGAGCTTATATAAGTTGAACGAAAGCAAGCGATGGGGCAAGGGAGAATCGGAGAGAAAGGTTGGAACTGGAGAGAGCGATAGCGTCCGCCTTTGTTTTCTTATTTCAACCTAAACAAGGAATAAAATCAAGAAATCAGAAAACAACAGCGGCCGGAAGTCCAACCTTTCTAGCAGTGAGACCAGCGTCCTCATGCTAATTAATCGTTCAACTTCTATAAACAACAATCAGATCAGATAAAGGAGGTTCAGCATGGAAAATTCCATAGCGCATCAAGACCAAGCATTAAAGCGAATCACACTGAACAAGAAGCCCTCTTTTTTTAAGGAGATTCGAAAAAATCATTTGCTGTATTTGTTAACACTGCCCGGCATTCTGCTGTTATTTGTCTTTTCCTATTTGCCGATGTTCGGGATTGTCATTGCCTTTCAAAATTACAATCCGGTAAAGGGGATTTTGAAAAGCGAATTCGTTGGCTTTAAAAACTTTCAGTTTTTTCTGGAATCCAGCGATGTGTATCGTGTTGTCTTTAATACGCTGTTTCTAAATTTCCTATTTATCGGCTTCGGCACCCTTGCTTCATTAATCATCGCCATCATCTTCTCGGAGCTGAAAGGAAAATATTTTAAACGGATCGCACAAACGATTGTAACCCTGCCGAACTTTTTGTCCTGGACGGTGGTCGCGACCTTTGCTACCTCATTCCTCTTGTACAAAGAGGGGCTGATTAATCAAATTCTGAGGGATTTTGGTTTAGAAGGCTTGGCCTTCTATAACACAGCTGCGTATTGGCCGCTTATTCTCGTCATCATCAAGCTGTGGCATGCCGCAGGCTTTGGCTCAATCGTGTATTTGGCCACCATATCGGGCATTAATCCGGAAATTTATGAAGCGGCTTCCATGGACGGCGCCACGCGCTGGGGCAAAATCCGCCATATTACGCTGCCGATGGTGAAGCCAACGGTTATGCTGCTGCTGCTGCTTGCTATGGGGAACATTTTCTACGGGGATTTCGGCATGATTTATGCGATCGTAGGAAAAAATGCGCTGCTCTATCCGACAACCGACGTCATCGACACCTATGTGTATCGGGCACTGGTGGATTTGGGCAATGTGAGCATGGCCGCCTCCGTCGGTCTCATTCAATCCATCGTCGGCTTCGTGCTGGTCGTAACGGTAAACCAATTGGCAAGGAAATTTTCGCCTGATTCAGCGCTCTTCTAATAAATCTATCAGTAAAGGTGTGGCGTAGCATGATAAAAGAAAGCGCTGGAGACCGGCTGCTCCTATCGCTCATGTATGTCGGAATTACGGTATTTGCTCTCGTATGCCTTATCCCGTTTATGACCGTCATCAGCGGTTCATTATCCACGGAGGGCTCCATCATTAGAAACGGATTTACGCTGCTTCCTAAGGAATTTTCCCTAGAAGCTTATAAGCTTTTGCTTAAGGACAGCACAATTTATAAATCCTATGGCGTTACGATTTTTGTGACGGTCGTTGGTACCGTATTGGCGATGATTGTGACCTGTGCCCTTGCTTACCCGCTGTCTGTCAAATCGCTCAGATATCGCAATTCGATTAACTTTTATGTCTTTTTTACGATGCTGTTTCATGGTGGTTTGGTAGCTACATACCTGCTCATTTCCAAATATTTAGGGCTTAAGGATACGATCTGGGTGCTGATTATTCCCGCCCTTATTAACCCATGGAATATGTTCCTCATGCGTAATTTCTTCAATTCCATTGATGAATCGATTGGCGAATCGGCCAAAATTGACGGGGCTAATAATGTTTATATTATGTTCCGCATTATGATTCCGATCTCCTTGCCGGCTATTGCGACGATCAGCCTGTTCTATGCGCTCGCCTTTTGGAACAAATGGTTTGAGGCGATGCTTTACATTTCGAATGAAGATTTGTTTCCGCTGCAATATTTGATTAAACGAATTTTGGATAATGCGGCATTTGCCAACAATCTTGCATCAGGCGTAACGGCTCCGGGCTATATTGTCCCTACTTTGACCTCAAGGCTCGCAACGACAGTCGTGACGATCGGCCCGATCATATTCCTCTATCCGTTCTTGCAAAAATATTTTGTAAAAGGGCTGCTCGTTGGCTCAGTCAAAGGCTAATCTCATCGCAGGATGATTTTAGATAGATGCAGATAGATTCAGCAGCACAAAAAAGGGAGGAAAAACAATGAAAGCAAAAATGTTTATGGCGGCAACGCTGGTTATGGTGCTATTTTTAATGGCGGCATGCAGTGGAAACAACGGCAGCACCGGAACTAACGGCAATGCGAGCGGGAAGCCTTCCCCAAGCAGCAGCGAGACGGCAGGTACGAGTAACCCAGATGCGGCAGCACCGGATCCGGTGACCTTGAAGTTCATGCTATTCGGCGATAAGCCTGCGGATTTGGATAAGGTTCTCGCTAAGTTTGAAGAAGTGAGCAAGGATTCGCTTAATACGAAGCTTGAATTTGAATACAACACGCCTCAGGATCATCGGCAAAAAATGCAATTGAAGATGTCGACAGGCGAAGCCGTTGACGTCATGTTTGATGCGGGGTGGATGAATTTGTACAATCATGTCAGCCTCGGCTATTATGCAGAGCTTGATAAATATTTTAACAATGATGAATATCCAGGGCTGAAAGCGGCATTCCCTGCGGAGTTCGTTGAAGCGAACAAAATTAATGGCCATCTTTATACGATTCCGCTTACTTACTACTATACAGATCTTAACGTCATCAGTATCCGCAAAGATATTCGCGAGGAATTGGGACTCGGCCCGATTACAACGTTGGAGGAATTAGAAGTTTATCTTCAGCAGGTTCAAGAAAAGAAGCCGGACTATACGCCACTCGCCTTAGGAGGCCGAGGCTTTCATAAGCTGTTCACGCCATCCGAAAATGGGCGGACCGATATTCGCCTAGCCGCGATTGGAAGCGATTCCTTTACCGGAGGCATTCCATTCAGTGTCGCGCTGTCGGAGGATGGCAAGAAGGTTATCGGCGCCGCAACATTGGGTGATCCGGATTCGGAATTTGCGAGCTTCCCTGCACCGTTCAATACGCATGCTTCGATTTACGGCCACTTCCAGAAGCGGGTGGACTGGAGCAAGTACATTAACAAGGATGCTCTAGCTCCAGCAACGGGTGTTGTCTCAGATAAGGGCGGCGCTGGAGAAGGCACGATTGGCGGCATTTCAAGAGATCGGCAAAAGCTGCAAGAAGCATACGGTACAGGGCTGGATATCGAGCCGTTCGTGTATGAGAGCGACGATGTCCGCAATATGAAGCCAGGCGCTATTCGTACGGATTTCCGCGCGAACAACAGCGTCGTTATTCCGGCAAGCTCCAAAAATATTGATCGCACAATGAAGTTTTTTGATTGGCTGTTCAGCAGCAAGGCCAATCATGATTTATTCGAGCTTGGCATTGAGGGCGAGCATTGGGTAGCCGATGGCGACAATGGCTACAAAACAACGGCAAATACGACGAAATATCAATTCCAGCCGTATGAGCTAACCTGGAATCCGAGCTTATCGAGGCTGAATTCAGATCAGGACCCGGCTACGATGAACTATTTGCAGTATGCGCTTGATAACAAAAACTACTTCCAAATTGCGCTTTCGGGCTTTATCTTCGATTCCAAGCCGGTGGCGACAGAGCTTGCCAAAATCAAGCCGAAATTTGATGAGGTCGAGCAAATTCTCAAGGTAGGATACGAGAAAAACTGGCTGGAAATGGCGCAAAGCTTAAACAAACAAATGCGCGATTCCGGACTAGAAACGGTACGTGCGGAAGTGCTCAAGCAAGTGCAGGCTTATTTGGATGCAGGCGGTAAATAAGTAAAGGGAACAATGTTGCGTATAGCGGCAACATGTTCGATGTAACGGGAAATGCAGCACAAATAACAGCCCCTTCCGTCATTTGGTGACGAAGGGGCTGTTTCCTATTAATCGGACAAAAACGTAATGTTCTTGGCAAATGGATTGATGCGAAAATGGCCCTTAGAAGCATCACTAATCCATTGGTTATTGATGCGGAGGTTAACAAAAGTAATATTTTCAACAGGTCTTTGTTCATCAAAACCGTAAATCCGATTGGGATTGCTATTCTCTCCACTATAGGCGACATTGCGGAACGTAATATTTTCGATACGGTTGCCAGGTACAGGATTATAATCAGCATTGTGCACGACCCGAATGTCAATCAGCTGTCCTTGCTCGAATGGCTCGACGCGGATATTATCGTACAGCACTTGGCGAACAATATTTTTATCTCCTGCATTAATGGCCAGCGCTCCCCAATAATTTTCTTGAGGCTCGTGATGCTCAAGGATGTCCAAATTCATAAAGGTAATATCCTCAATCGTATCTCCGTCATGATGGTGATCGCCATGGGTCCCAATCATTAGCGGGTGAGCGACGTCCGCCCACAGCACTGAATTGCGGACACGCACGCGGCGCGTATTTCCTTTATAATCCCAGCGAGTGCCATAAATAGCGATGCAATCATCGGATGTCCGCAGAAAAACATCATCAATGTCAATATCGGAGCTAGCCATCATATCGATGCCATCTGACCAGCCTCTTGTGCTGAACGATTTGAAGTTGCTAATGCTTATATGAGAGGACTTTCCAATATAAATGCTGTAATGGGGCGGATCGAGCAAAATAAGCCCCTCAACCTGAATCTTTTGCGAGAATACAATACGTACGCCACGGAAAGCCGAATAGCGATGGAAATCGGACAGGTACAAGATGCCTCTTCCTCTAATGGTTACATCCTCAACATGCTCGCAGACGAGCGAGCCGACAACGATGGCGCCCCCGGCAATATAAACTGTTTTGCCTGAAGGAATGCGGAGAATCGTTTCTTCTAAATAATGCATACCGGGAGCGAAATAAATGACATCGGGCGCATGACCCGTCTCAGCTGTCGGGGTCTTGGCTAATTTTAAAATATCCTCTGTTCGGTGAATGGCGGGCTTCCCGGCTCTCTCCAGCACGAGCACGCCTGGATCTCCGGGCCTAGGTGCTGTAAGCTCAAGCTTACCGGCGAATAGATGCAGATTGCGGAAGCGTTCGTCATTAACCTCAATTGATAACTTTTCAGGTCGATCCAATGTGAAGCGAATGGAATGGCTGCTATATTCAGTCTGAATGCCAGTCGATAGCGGGCGTACGATGACGCTGCTTATAGGCGTGAAGCAGCAGTCGATTTCTACCTCAACCGTGCCCTCCATATCAAAATAAGCCATGGAAGCTTTGCGAACGTTATGCATATCCACCTTGACTTCGTACACGAACAGCTCTTGCCAGTCGCCTCCAATTTCCCGTACGCGAACGCGATAGTTATCTGAACCAATTGCACCTTCCGGTGCTGGATAAATGATCGTCTGACTCATATGTACCTCCCAAATACGAAATAGTGATTGCCTGTATTCAGGTTAATATAATGGGGCGGCCGCTAACAATTGCATAAGTTAATGATAGCAATGAATTTTAATCATTTTGGGTTTTATTATTTATAGGATGAGTTGAACAGTGATGGGGATGTTTATATATAAGAGTATGTAAGAGCGCTTGTATGAACAAGCACTCCACAAGCTTAGCAATGATTTTTCTTTGTCCAATGCTTCTTACCGATAATAAGAACTTTTTGACCAGGTTTAACAAAAATTACTTTTACCTTTTTCTTTTTGTCATATCCGTATCCCATTCAAATCATCTCCTTTCCAGCTAGTAATCTATTATATACATGGATTAATGGATTCGATTGGGCTATTTGACAAATTGGATAAAATTGGGTGTTTAGTTAGGCTTACGAATCAACATGAATAGTGGAGTTCATAATGTTGAATAGGGTGATTTATGGATGGACTGAGTAGCAAGCTTCAGCATGTAAATAATATTGGTGAAGGAGGGGGGAAGTGCGAACATATATGGAATTAAGAAAACCATTAATTGACTATATGAAAAAATGAAAGGAATTAAGAATCTTTATATCTACCGTTTTTTGATTTGAATGATGATACATATGAGGTGTTTATTTTAGAAGACAGATTGTCAAGCCAAGTGCGACACTTCAACCTGAAAAGCTTCGTGTGCGGTTTTCCATCCTAGACACTTTCGAGGACGGTTATTAATAAAGAACAACGCGCACGCTAATTCCTCTTCTGTAACGTCTGCGAAATCATAGCCCTTAGGAAAGAACTCTCTTAGCAGTCCGTTCGCATTTTCATTCGTGCCTCGCTGCCAAGAGGAATAAGGATTGGCAAAATACACCTTCATGCCATGCAAAGCAGTTAGGCGTTCGTGGCAGGCAAACTCTTTACCACGATCAACGGTAGCCGTTACGAAGGCCGTTGCCGGGATCGATAGGACAGCCTGTTTATAAGCCATCTCCATGGAAGAGGCTGTACGATCCTGCATTTTAATCGCGTGGTAGAACCTTGTTTTACGCTCAGCGAATGTAGCTACGCAGGCTTTGCTTTTTCCACGACTAGAAACAACCGTATCCAGTTCCCAGTGCCCAAAGGTCTCACGCTTACGGATCTCTTTGGCGCGCTGGTGAATGGACAACCCGATTGTAAAACGTCCGCGCTTCTCCAGCGGTTGACGACGTTTCCCTTTATGCCTTAGAAAGGCTGTATTTCCTTTAACAAGCCTTCCTTGGTACAGCCATCGGTAGATCGTTTTATGGCATACACGAAGATGAGGCTCGTCCCGTTTCATCCTGCCTTCAATCTGTTCAGGCGACCAGGTCTCTGCGAGCTTCATCGTGATGTAACGTTGCCTTTCAGCATTCCATTTACCCGAAGGTTTACAACGGGCTCGCTTGGTTATATACGATGTCTGGGCTCGATCTGCACAGTAAGACTCTTCTGTTCCTTGACGCTTGAGCTCACGGGATAGGCTGGAATGATGGCGCCCGAGCTTACGTGCAATCGCTCTAGCCGACCATCCCAATTGATGGAGTAATTCTAGCTGACTTCTCTCTCTTGTGGTAAGATGTTGGTAGCTCATGGCTGATTCTCCTGTGTAGGGGTAGTGTGGTAACTTCATTCTACACACGAATCGGTCATGGGTCATTTTTATGTGTCGCACTTCATATTACAATCCGTCAGAAGAATTAATGAGATAGCTAAATATAAGTTTCGATATAACGGAATTATATAACCAATATTTATTATGACTTCACTGATCAGCATAATATGGTGAAACTAGGAGTCCGTTGTGAAATTAAACATGAAAAGAAAATAAGGAATATATTATATAACATGTACTCAAGGGCAGAGATAAAAAGTAAAATAAAAGAGAGTAATGATGATTTACTGAAGTTGGAAATCAGCAGCATATGTAACCAATGCACACCATAATGTTCAGTTATTATAGAGGGGTATTATATGAAAAAATTCCGTGGTTTACGTCGGCATTATCGAAAGATAGAAAAACTGATTTTTACCCATCAATTTCATTTTGATGATGAAACGTGGTATAACCACTGGCATATGCACCTTGACTGGAAAGGAATAACGGATGAAAGTATCAGGCATAGAAGGAGACATTTTAAATATTACTTAAATATGTTAGACCAAATTGAAGAACAATCAGACGGGAATGAAATCGACTTTCAAGCTTGGATATATATTGATCCTGAATTTGGTTCGAGTGATGCAGTATTTATGCATACAAAAAATCCGTATAGTAAGTTTCCAGTACAACTATTAGAAATCGAATGGGATATTGAAGTACCTGAACTTTTAAAGAAATTGATCATGAGTAATGATTATGTAATAGGAAGAACGAAGCATGAAGCTTCTTATAGTTATTATATTTATAAAATAGGGATTGGAATTTCATTGAAGTAACGCAGGGAGGTTGAGCGATGGGCACCGAGTGGTACGACATGATCGCTAGAAGAAATGGCGGTTATAAAAACAATGCGATATTTACCATTGAAGGAATTTCAGCGGAACAGATCTTTGAAGAGAGACTGAGGGGCATGTTGCCAAATTTTAATTCAGTTTTAGATGCTGGGTGCGGACATGGGGATTTCACACTAAAGATGTCGAGACATGCTAAATCAATCATTGGATTTGACAACTCTGTTGAAATGGTAAAGATTGCTGAGACAATTTCAGAAGAAAGTAAAGTGAATAATGTAAGGTTTGTATATGCTACGACCAAAACTGACTTACCTTTTAAGGATGAACAATTTGATTTAATTTATGACAGAAGAGGGCCAACTTCTATATTAAATCATAGTAGAATCCTTCTTTCTGGAGGTGCGATATTCGGAATTCACTCGGGAGCATTAGACACAGTTAAAAACAGATTAAACAGTAATGGATTCATAAACATTGAAATCGAAGAGTTTAATAGCGCGATTATCTTTTTCCCTAATGAGATTGAATTTGCTAAGTTTATTTCAGGAATACCCGGCAATCCAGATTATACAAAGCCTGAATTACAGAAGGAACTAGAATTGAAGATTCAACAGAATATAATTAACGGAAAACTTGGATTGCGAGATTATAAATACATATGGAAAGCAAACAAACCTTAATGTTGTAAGTTACTTGAAGAAGATGGCGACATTTTCTAAAACCATAGACTATTAGGTTCATAAAAATAATCATGTTAAATGCAAGAGGTCGAAAGTTTATCAAAGTGGGTGATTTCATTGGGAAATTGGATAGAACTCGATTCGGAACTTTATCGAGTTGTTTGGGATAAGTTCTCTAAGGATTTCAATTTTAAGCCTGGTGGCCTTAAAGAAAATTCACCAACATTTATTACACCACGCCCGTTTGTTATTTATGATATTTCGCATCTTTATGGTAATGGTTTTGAATTTCGCTATAAGGATTTAGAAAAGTGTATTGTCAATGCCATGTTAGAATGCACGGATGAGTATGAATATATATATGTACTTGATTGGCAACATGATTCTTATCTATTTAACCCTCATTTAGAGAGTACAAAAAATGAATGGGGTGAATGGCCTATACCACTTTATCCAAATGGTGACTATTATTTTTTCCTAAACAAGACTATGACATGGGGGTATTTAGGCCACCCATGGGAGAATTCCATTTGTATCTTTGGCAATGAATTTTTAAAGGCCGTAGAAAGAATTAAACCTAAATTATTTAATAAAGTTATCAGACAAGGTTGAAAACAGGAGAGTTATAATAGATTTTCAAGGAAGCGGGTTCAACCTGATAATCTGCAAGACTAATCTCGCTTCTGAAATCGGTATGCTGGATAGCTATGTAGATTCGAACAATCCCCTAAGTTTTTCGATGTGGCGAATCTCAGAAAATTATATGCAATCGTGGTGAACAATTTAGGAGGTAATTTCATGGGGTAATTTTTACTGCTTTAATTCAATTTCCTCAAAATATAGATTTTAAGACCCTTTACCAAGATATTAAAAATAAAGATAGCTTTGTTTACTTAAATCTTTTAAATGACTTTGAAACAAAGGAAAGAGAAACTAGTGGAGAAATTAATGTGTTCATGGAGAAATATATTGAAATAGACTATGGATTAATAGATCTTACATTTAATAAAGATATGGTTTGTTGTGTTAGGGCAAATCGATACTGGGATCATTTTTTAACCCATTTAGAGACGAGAGATACTTTGAGAAAGATATGTATCGAGTTTGCAAAATATTTTAGAGAAGAAAAAATTGTGTATTTGCCAGATCATTTCGGTCTGGATTATGTATTTAGTGATATGGATTTAAACAATATTTTAGAGTCACTTGAATCTCGTCTTGGAAAAGATGCTCCAAGCATTGAATCCATATATAAAGAATTTGATGAGCATGTAGAAAGTGATGGATATTATATAGAAAGGTTATGATTTTGAATGCTATTTAGTTCCTTAAATCTATTGGAGTCGTAACTACACGAACGCTATCAGAAACTATCAAATAAATAATTTACTCATGAGGGTAACTACAATGAAGCTATTTAGATTACATGAATTAGAAAATTTAAATTACATTGAACTATTTCCTAGACGATACACTGGTGGTGGTTATCTGAAGCCAGAGTCAGTATACTTAACCGATGATGCTTTCAGTTTTATAGTCGCAGCAGTAAAGAGGGGCTTCGAAGGATATGAACCGTTCAACTGTTTTGTTTTAGAAAGAAGTCAATGGAAATTAATTATGAATGAAGTTAAGAAGCAAAATGAATTCTTAATCAAATATCAAGATGAAAAGTTAGAAGAGTACATTTCAATATTCTATAAAGAAAGAACTCTAAGAGCATGCAAAATAGAAGAGTTTCAAATGATTAGGCATGAGATAATTTCATTGCTTAAAGATTTTCTTGATTGGATCGAATCTCAGCTTGAAATCAATGAATTTATTACTTTAATAGGGATTTAATCAGTGCTAGCTTATGAAGAGGTCAACAGCATAAGCTAACAAAGTATTCACGCTGTGGACATTCGCTCTTGGTCTGGTAGCGTCTTTTGGCATGGAAGTTGAATCAACCAGGGTTTAAACTAGTACGTTTGGTGAAAAAGGGCTGACACTGATTAAAAAGTATCAAGAAATATACCCCAAAAGGCGTTGATTGTTTAAATGGAACTGACTATCGATCAATTTAAAGAATTACTTGAAGCTGGTCAAAAGACTTTTTCAGGGATAGAGGTAGAAGAAGGGAGCCTTCAAAACTATAATCTGAGTGGATGCTCATTTATAGAGTGCATATTTGCCCTTGATTTTTCAAATGCAAGTTTAAAAAACAGCAAATTTATAAATTCGAATCTGAAGACCTGTAATTTTACGGAAGCGGATCTGACAGAATCGGAATGAACAGGAAATATGTTATGTTCGGCTGTGTTTAATAAGGCAAAGAGAGATAGCATACGATTCGTTGGAAATTACTATCATTCCGTGATTCTTGAAATAAAAGATTTAGAAAAAATGATATAGGCTAAATACGGGGGAGGGTTATGATGGACAGGGAAGATATTTTATTAGAACGCTTCGGGTTAGAACCAGAGCTAAAAAATTTACAAGAAATTAGGTCGTTACTAATTGAAGAAACGAATGATTCTAATACAGAAGAACATGAGTATTTGAAAACGCTCTGTATTTTGCTTTTTACCTTTGGTTATCCCGAGGACACTCTCCTAATCTGGAATGCTAAGATGAAAGATTTTGATGCAGGCTGCTATATTGACGGAGAATTGCTAATGGGTGCAGGACTTAATGAGACTATTCATTTTTTGAAAGAATTAAATACGACATTAGCTAAAGAGATATTGGAATACATAGAGCAATATAAAACAAATGATGATTACATGACTAGAGAAAAAGTAATTGATTTTTACAGTAAGTATTACAGGTTAACATAAAAGAAAGATGTGTATGTTGGTAAGCATAAGGAGTGGCTAAAACCACACTGTTTAACAAAGCGATACCAAGATATACAACCCATTAAGGAGCTCAGTATAGTATGAAATTTTTTAACAAACCCCCACGAGAAATAAGAACTAAATTTGAAGTGGATTTGTTATATAAAGCACAATCAATGAAACCAGCCAAACCACCGCATCCTTGGGAGACTGAGGTTATTATTCCCGCAGCTGGCTGTATGGCTTGTGGGTGGAATAGTGATGAGGAACTTGTCCTAATTAGCAGTTCAGGCTATAGCATTAATCAAGCTAGAACAGGGGTTTTAATACATAGAGATAGGGATTCTAATTTAACTTACGAAAGAATGAGTAATAACGATTTAACTTTTCAATTGCCATTAAATAATGAGTATATAAGTATTTTTGGTTTTGAATCAGGGGATGGGATTCATACAACAAACGATGGCTGGATCGTTGAGGTTATTTACCCTTGGTGGCCAAGAGCATCTGTAATCATAGATAATGTTTTTAAAGCAGCTTATACATACCTAAATGATGCTATTATGCTTGATATAAACCGTTTAGATGGAAACATTAAATGTGGATTTTCACCATCGGGCAAAAAATTAGCTATTATGGGCTCAGGCGGAGCATTGATTTATTCAAGAGACTAAGGCCTTTTAGTAAATTCAAAGAAGGCATTATTATCACCTTAAGAAGAACTTCTAAAGAACATGGAGAAAGCCATGAAAACCATAAAACAATTATGCGGATACCATTACATTGGATTAGTTATCGGATACTTTAGTAAACAAGACATCATAAAATGGGTAGATACTGTGATTGAGGATATGGAAGATTTTCCGTATGAATTAATTGAAGTCTCATTGTCCAATAATAAGTCTCTTAAAGAAACCATTTCAATGCTAAAAAAAGCCAGTTGTGAGAATACACTTTTTGAACCACTATACAAAATAATAGGTGAATTGGTAACTGAACTTGAAGAGGCGCGTATGACAAATGAGAATTTTTTTAGATATATTAATAATATCCTTGATCAAGGAATTGCTTTATTAGTTGATGATAAGTTATCTAAAATATTGGATCGATTGGATGACGGATATTACTTGGCGACACAAGGAATCTATGGAGATATAGAAACTATTCGAGAAGAAGCATTAGAGGAATTAAAACATTTTAAAAACTATAAGTAGATTCAGCAAATAACCCTGCATGTACTAAGATAAGAGCTATCTAAATCTGTGAAGGTTTGTGATTGTGACAACCGTATCTGCAAGTATCGAAAAACGATGAAATTGTTGAAGAATTCAAGAAAGGAATTTAATATGGCCATTAATCATGTCATTTTAGAATTGTATTGTGGATTTGATAAAGAAAAGAACAGAAAGGCTCCTCTGTATTGCAGATATGGATCGTATCATCCTGGTTACCATTGCTTAGAAAACTCTTGTGAATCTTTATCTTATACAAAGGCTCCAAGTGAAATTGCCTACTCTGATAGTGAAGGCGAGTCAGAATTCGAAAAGAATGCTTGGATTGGTTTTGGTGGTGATATGAATCCGGAATCATTTGATGATGAAAATAACTATGAAAGCTTAAAAAATATATGGGAAGAAATATGTAAGAGAAAAATTCAAGAATCTTATATCGAGTACATGGAAAGAACTGAAGGAATGCGTAATAATAAATAATTATTCTGGGAAAGGCAAGAATCATTAAAAAAATCAATTCACGTTATGGGAATTCGCCCTCGGTCTGGCCGAAGCTGAAACCATGTAAGATGATTCAACCAGGTGCAGTTAATATTAGGCATCGATTATCCGAATTTTTGTTTAATGCTGCTGGGCATATTGGGTATGGCATTCGACCGTCCGAAAGACGGAAAGGCTTCGCTACAGTTTTATTGCAATTATCTTTAATCGAGGCAAAGAAGCTAGGAATAGAAGATGTTCTAGTTGTTTGTGATGCTGGTAATGTAGGATCTGAAAAAACGATCATTAATAATGGCGGAAAACCGGACACAGATTTCATTGAGGATGATGGAAATATAATTAAAAGGTATTGGATAAAGAATAACTAAGTTCATTTATAAACTTAGACGGAACAAATTAGTGTATCATTTGACTATTTAATTATAGACCGCATGATCAGCCTCTGGGCTGTGCATGCGGTCTTCTTTTTATTTCTGCAGCTAACTCTGCATGTAGGAATTGCGACTAACGTAGCATTCAAGCCTAGGATGCGGTTCAAGAAGCGTTCGCGGAGGCCTTCGTCAATCTCGCTAAATTGCAAGAGACGGATGCGTTTCCGGGATGGTTCAAGACCATTATCGAACGTCAATGCCACCGGGTTCTGCACCGGAAAAACATTCCACGATGCCGATGGATGAAGTGACTGCAATGGATGAAGAAAAATTCAACGTGGAGTCCATCGTAGAGAGAAAGGAATGGCAGGAAAGGCTTCATCAATTCGGGGAGGGTTTGTCCAGCCATTCAAAGCTATCTGTTATTTTATTGAATGGGCTAAGTAGATTCATTTTTTAGAATATGGCGCTACCCCCTTTGTATATAGGTTTTCCACTAACTCGAAAAATTCTTCTGGCGATAAATCCTTTTGTCGCTGGAGCCAAAGACGAAATAAAGAAAGTGATGTTGATATGTGAAACTCAATCAAGTATGGCGTTATGGCGTTGTTTTGCGGAAGGTTTAATGCCAAGCTATCAAGGGTGATTTCTCTTTTCAAGCGTTCTAAAAAACGAATACTGCCATAATCGCCCAAGAGGGCTTTGAGAATCGAGAGATACTCCCTTTTCTCCATGCAATGAAACGGATTTTGAACAGCAGTATGTGTAGAAAGCTCATTATTCGCCAATTCTTCTTTTATGTAGTTCAATAAATCATTTTCAACAAAGTCTAACAAATCGTAAATATCAGTAAAGTATTGATAAAATGTGCTGCGGTTATATCCCGATTTATTCGCAATCTCTTGAATCGAGATTTTTTCAATAGGCTTTTGACTATATAACTCACAAAAAACATCTATAAACACTTGTCTTGTTTTTTCCGTTATTTGGGGCTGCTTTTTCATTTTTTTTAGTCTCCTATTGGGAACAAGAATATCATCCGACAAATCATAAAAAACTGATGTTTGATGAAGGCATCATAAAGATTTATGATTATATCATACAACATGTTGTCTGATATTCAAGAAAAAATGGTTAAAAAATAGGGGTGATTTTTATGTCAGTAAAACAAAATAGAATTTTAATTTTTGGTGCAGGTGTTATAGGGAGCATATACGCAATTAAATTCATTGAAGCAGGGCTTGACGTTACTATGTTAGCACGTTCTAATCGATTTAATACATTGAAAGAAAATGGCCTGAAATATAATGAAAAAGGTGTGGTCAAATCTATAAAAGTAAATGTCATTGATGAGCTTGAAAATGATGATGTTTATGATTTTATTTTCGTTACCGTTCGTTACGATCGATCCGAATCAGCGTTGTTAGCACTAAAAGACAATCAAAGCAAAAATATTGTTACAATGATTAGTAATCCAATTGGATTTTCTTCATGGATGGATATTGTAGGGGATAGACTTTTACCAGGCTTCCCCGGCGTTGGGGGACAGATTAAAGATGGAATATTGTACGCTCGAATTCCACCAAAGTTATTAGCGGCTACGAGGTTCGGAGAAATTAATGGCGCAGTGACAGAACGTATAGAAAAACTCGCAAGATTATTCAGAATAGCAAAACTTCCTTACGAAATAAATAAGGATATAAGTGCGTATTTAATAACTCATGCCGTAACGGATATTGCAATGCTTAGTTTTTTGAAAAGTGATAATAAGATCATTGACCCCAAAACAGCTAGAACCAGAAAAACGGCACATCAAATAACATACACGCTGAAAGCGAATTTAAGGGCTGTACAAAAAGCTGGTGTTACGTTTGATCCGTCTAAAATTAAAATTTTGCTTAGATGTCCGGATTGGATTTTGGATTTTTTCTTTATGATATGGTTACGGACGAACATGGTAAAGGATATGATGTTGCCGGATTATGCGAGTAATGCAAACAACGAAATTGTACAGTTGAATAACGACTTAATGAAGTTTTTAAGTCAAAATGAATCCACACCATATGAACGATAACAGATATTGGATTGTCAAATTTGACCATTCCCTAATAGATCGCATGATCAGCCTCTGGGCTGTGCATGCGGTCTTCTTTTTATTTGTGAAATCATTAATTATTATTTTCAACAATTCTGATCAACAATACAGCAATATAGTCCTGATTCTATTTAAATGACTATGATACAATTCAATATAAAGCGCTATCATTTTTAATTATTGATCAATATTGCTGATTCTATTCATAGAAGGGAGATAGTTATTGGTGCTATCCATCCACACCCCGACGAATGTTGCTTTGGAGGAAAATGAAGTTTATGTGCGGTCAGAAGCGGATAATTTTCAGGATGAATGGCCTATTCATACTCATAACGGTTATGAAATTCATTATTTTATACAGGGGGATGCGACCTTCTTAATCGGAGATCGAATCTATAAGCCTTCGCCTGGGGATATGTTTGTATTCAGAGGGGCGGTGCCGCACCGGATTAATCCCTCAAGAGAAATCGTATACAAGCGAAGCTTCGTCAATTTTACAGAATTGTTGCTTTTGGACATGCTCAGCGTTAGCCAACTCGAAAATCTGATGTCTATCTTTCGTCATCCTAATGGATTGTTGGTGCACTGGTCCTTGGAGGAGCGTGAACAGATCAAAAGCATTTTCAAAGGAATCAAGGAGGAGATGGAAGCCAGAAATACAGGATATAAAATGATGGTCAAAATGAGCCTGACTCAATTGCTGCTGCGTATCTACCGGAAAATGAAAATGGAGCAGTCGGTGAATGAGATTCCATCTTCTACTCAGAAGCAAACAAGCGTGAGCCGGGTTCTTAACTATTTGAACCAAAATTATACAGAAAATGTTTCTTTGGATGAGCTGTCCAAGATGCTTCATTTGAATAAATATTACATTTGCCACTCTTTTAAAGAGACGACGGGATACACAGTGAGCAATTACGTGATACGAAAACGGGTGGCTGAGGCCAAAAAGCTGCTGCTGTCTACGGATGAGCCGATTTTGTCCATATCAGAAACGCTGGGCTTCAACACACCAGAATATTTTAGTAGAGCTTTTAAACAATATGTTGGTGCATCGCCACAGCTATTCCGAAAAAATAAAGTGCTTAACTAAAGCGAAATTCATTAATCATTTCAAAGGAGATGTTTGTATGAAACGAAGAACGAACTTCAAGCTCAGCTTTAGCCTGGTTTTGATTATGTCACTCATTATGCTATCTGCTTGCGGCAATACCGATAATAGCACGGTCAATACCGGTAGCACCGGAGGGGCCAAGCAGGCTACTCTAGATTTCTTGTGGTTCTCTGATGGGAACGAAGGAGAAGTCATCAAGGGGATTATTAAAGAATACGAGCAGTCCAATACCAATGTCAAAATCAATCTGATTGAAGTCGGCTTCAAGGATCTTCAAACAAAATTGAAAACGATGATATCTGGCGGCAAGCCGCCTGCTCTGAGTCGGATCACGGATACGGGATCGTTCGCTAATCAGGCAGTGGATCTTGCCCCTTACGTGGAAAGTGCCGATCAGTTCGAGGGTCAATTTATTGATTCGCTTAAGCCTTATTATGTGATTAACGACAAGCTGATCGCTGCCCCGATGGATGTAACAGCGAATGGGCTGATTTATAACAAAACCTTATTTGATAAAGCGGGCGTCAAAGTACCGACTTCCCCAGAGGAAGTGTGGACGTGGGATGAGTATATCGCTGCGCTGAAAGAGGTTATGGCGAAAGGCGGAGCAAGATATGGCATGGTTTGGGATGTCACACCGCATAGATGGTCTACCCTTCTGTATCAGAACGGCGGAAGCATTGTGACCGAAGATGGCAGCGCAGCAGCGATTAATAGTGAAGCCGGAGTTCGCAGTATGGAGCTCTTTAAGCAGCTTCATAAGGATGGGATCATGCCGGAATCCGTATGGCTCGGCGGGGAGAATCCTAACAATTTGTTCCGTTCCGGGACGGTAGCTGCCCACTGGGCTGGCAACTGGATGATTAGCAATTACAAGGACATTACTGATTTTGAATGGGGAGTTACCTATATGCCGAAAGGAACACAACGTTCCTCGGTGCCAGGCGGGAAATTCCTTATGGCTTTCAAAGGCAGTGGCAATGAGCAGGAGGCAGCAGCCTTTATTAACTATTTGACGTCCAAAGAAGTGAATTCTAAATATAATCAAGAGTCACTGTTTATGAGTCCTCGCAAGGACAGCTCTGTGCTGGATTATGAGTTTGGCAAGGAAATGTATGAGGTCTTCTCGGATGAACTCAAAAATACTTCGCCGCTTGCAGCCAATGACTGGTCCAGACAGACGCTTATCTCCAAAATTTCGACGGACTTAAAAAATAATATTATCGACGTTCTGTCGGATAAAGCAACTGCTCAGGAAGCAATGGACAAGACAGCCAAGCTGATTAACGAGGCTATTGGAAGCCAGTAGGCGAGCCTAAGGCTACAAATCGTATTACTAAAGGGGTGGCGGACCGATTTCTGTCAGGCCGCCCTTTCATTTTATTCATATGGAAGGGGCAAGCAGATGAACGGAGGTCAAAGTTTAAACCGTAAAAAGCAGACAGGACAGACGAGGAAGCTCGCCATTGCTCCTTATCTGTTTATTCTTCCCAACCTCCTGATATTTGGTGTTTTTATCGTAATTCCCTCCTTATTGGGCTTGTTTTATTCTTTCCATGTTTATGATGGCTTGAATCCAATGAAGTTCAATGGACTCGGCAACTATATCAAAATTATTGGGGATAAGGAATTTTGGTCGACGATAGGACGAACGGGGATTTATGCGGCGATTGTTGTTCCGCTCATTTATGCAGTGGCATTAGGCATTGCGATGCTGCTTGCGCGTGAGATTAAAATGCGCGGCTTGTTCAGAGCCATATTTTATTGGCCGACGATGATTTCTTTTATCATAGTAGGTTTGACCTGGAAGTGGATTTTTGGAGATTCATTTGGCATTTTGAACCACATGCTTACTCTGATCGGAGTGGAGCCGGTCGGCTTTTTAACCTCGCCATTCTGGGCCAATGCGGCTGTTATTATCGCGACGGTATGGTCACGGGCCGGCTTTTTCATGGTCATTTTCATAGCGGGCTTGCAGGCGATACCTACGGATTATTATGAGGCTGCTCGATTGGACGGGGCAACGGGACTAAAGGTGTTCCGCCATATTACACTCCCGCTCTTGAAGCCAACTAGTTTGCTCGTATTCATGCTGTCTCTGATTGATGCGTTCAAAGCGTTCCCGCTTATGTTTGCGCTTACAAGCGGCGGGCCGGGCAAAGAAACGACCTATATTGTTCAATACATTTATGAGATTGGCTTTACGAAGCAGGAGCTTGGCTTGGCTAGTGCGATGTCCGTGATGTTATTTGTCATTATCGGCGGGTTTTCTGCCCTGCAATTCCGTATTTCCAAAGGGGGTGCTGTCTAATGGAGCTTAGGCCTCTAACCAAAATCGCCATCTACAGTCTGTTAAGTGTAGCAGCATTATTTTGGCTGCTGCCGGTATTATGGGTCGTCATTTCTGCTCTAAAAACGAATAGCGATTTGTACAGTTATCCTCCAAAACTATGGCCGCAGCCTGTAACCTTCGAGCATTTCAAGGAGGCGTTCAGCAAAGGCGATTTTGGCTTGTATTTCAAAAATAGTACGATCGTGACGCTCACTTCAACGCTGCTCCTGCTGCTGATCAATTCCATGGCAGGCTTTGCATTGGCCAAGTACCGCTTTCGCGGGAGCTCTATCATTTTGATCGGTTTTATCTCCACCCTGATGATTCCAATCGAGGTCATTATGATTCCGATATTCAAGGTGCTGAGCGCACTTGGCATGTATAATAGCATGCTTGCGATTATTATCCCGCCTGCGGCCACCCCGACAGGGGTGTTCCTGATGCGGCAGTATTTGCTGACGGTACCGGATGAGCTGCTGGAAGCTGCACGGATGGATGGAGCAGGAGAGTGGAAAATTTACTGGAGCATTATTCTTCCCATGGCTAAGCCTATTCTTGCCGTGCTGGCGATCTTCTCCTTTATGTGGAGATGGGATGATTTCCTATGGCCGCTCATTGCAATTAGTGATCCAGCTAAATACACGATCCAGCTGGCACTGTCTAATTTTATAGGAGAATACAGCGTGGATTGGGGAAGCTTGCTTGCCATGTCCGTCATCACGATGATTCCAGTGCTTGTCGTTTTTATCGTTTTCCAGCGCTATTTTGTTAGCGGCATGATTACTTCAGGTATGAAAGGATGATTAGAATGTCTGACACCATAAGTGGCGGAATTGACGCCTTATCTTATAAGCCCATGAAATTAGGGCAAAATCAAATGATTAATCATTGGTTGATTAGCGGAATTTACACGAAGCCTGTTAAATTTGTTCCAACAACGATGGAGGGGGACATTAATGATTGGCTCATAGAGGGTTTTGCCATTCATGAAAATCCTTGCCGCAAGGAATTTGTAGACAATCGGAGAATGCAGCCCCCGGGTCGCTTCTTCGATCAATGGAGCAAGTTTCCAACGCCAGGAGACAGACTGCAGGGAATAGAGGGTGAGAGATCTTGGGAGCTGTATTCGCCTTGGAATAATCCGAGGGTGGAGAAATCAGGATTTTGGTTCGTCCCGACCCATCTTCGCAGCTATGCGGCGACACGGCTTGTATCGCCTGCTAGCCATACTGCCTCGTTACGGGTGAGAACCTACGGCAGCTTGGCGCTGTGGATTAATGGACAGCTGGTGGCAGACTTTGCCCCGCTCACCCGGAACAAGGAGCAGGAAATCGTCCTTGAAGCAGAGCTTGTGGCCGGAATCAATGAAATTTATGCCTGCTGGGAGGATCTTGCCGAACGGGATACGATGTATGCTTTCGCAGTGGAATATCAAGGCGGCGAGGAATTGGCTATTTCCTTGCCTATCGCTCCCGATCTGGTGCAGCTTGTGCAATCGGCAGAGCAAGCTCTTGAACAGGCTTATTTTCCTTCGGATATTTTTAAAGGGGAGGAGATCAAGCTGCGGCTCCCGCTCCCCTTTTCTGACATCGTTACAGAGGCAGATATACAGTATGGCAATTTTTTTGATGGGACGGAAAATAAAACGATACGCATTGCTGAAGGTGCAGCTGATCTGACCTTGGCACATACGAATGAAATCGGCCATCATTACGTTTATTTCACATTAACCATTTCCGTTTCAAACGTTGTACTGACGAAGAAATTTGGTTGTCAATCCTATGATACTGCCTATGACGAGGCTGCTCAGAAGGCTGCGGATATAGAAGCTCGAAAATCTCTCGCTCTGCGCTGTATGGCCGAGAAGGGGAGTCCTAATATACATAAGGCCATCGCCATGCTGAAAACAGGAGGCGATCCCCAGGCAGCAGAGAAGATTTTGCTGGATGGGGTGGAAGGGATAGAACAGCGGAAAGATTGCAGTGACTTCTACCTGGTCGGGCTATTCCGCCTCTGGAGAGATGAGCGAAATAGCGGTTTGTTTACCGAATCGTTCTGGGATCGGGTAAAAGCAAGCATTCTGGGTTATCGCTATTGGATTGATGAGCCGGGCGATGATGTGATGTGGTTTTTCAGTGAAAACCATGCCCTATTGTTTCATACCAATGAGCTGCTGGCGGGCCAGCTGTTCGAGGAAGAAACGTTTGGCAACAGCGGGGAATCCGGTGCAGTACACCGCCAAAAAGCAGAGCAGAGGCTTTCGTTATGGTTCGAGCGCTTTTTTGACGAAGGACTGGCAGAATGGAATTCCAGCGCCTATATTCCTATTGATGCGGTAGGGCTGCTGCATATTTATGAATTTGCCCATAGTGACCGGCTCCGGGAACAAGCGAAACAGGCAATGGACCTCTTATTCTATTATATTACCGTCCAAATGCATCGAGGAGTGATGACGACAACCTTCGGCCGCAGCTATGAGAAGGAATTGTTGGGCCATTATGCAGCGGGAACGACCTCCATGTGCTGGATTGGATATGGAGTCGGCAATGTAAACAATTATTCAATTAGCAATGTCGCCTTGTGTTTATCGGATTATATGCCACCGGCAGCGTACCAGGAGCATCTGCTGCTCGGGGAAAATCAGCAATTAGTGTTCATCAATCAGCAGGGCAAGGGCGGTTATGCCCAGCTCTATCACTATCGCACTGCGGAGTACACTTTATCTTCCATTATTCGGTTTCGTCCAGGCAAACAAGGCTATCAGGAGCATGTCAATCATTTATCATTGTCTCCTGAGGCGCAAATTTGGGTGAATCATCCGGCAGAAATCTATAAGCATGGAGACGGCAGGCCTTGTTTTTGGGCAGGCAATGGAATATTGCCCGACGTCGTTCAGCATGAGAGCATAGCGCTCATGATTTTTGACATTCCGACTAATCAAAGCTCAGATTGGACACATGCTTATTTTCCTTCCTATTCCTTTACGGAATGGACAAGGGAGGGGAACTGGCATTTTGCCCGTCTGGATAAAGGATATGCAGCCATCTATGCGGCCAATGGGGCAGCTATGGAGACAGCTGGGGTGACGAAAGAGCGTGAGCTCATTTCGCACGGCTTGCGCAACGCCTGGATTATAAGGGCAGGCAGCGAGCAGCAGTTCGGAAGCTTCAGCCATTTCAAAAACCAAATGTTAGCTGCAAGCCCGCAATTCGACAGTCCAACCTTATCGCTTACCCTAGCAGACCCGATATATGGTCAAATGCAATGGGGGATGGATAAGCCTTTCCTTATAGAAGGAGAGGAAATCATACACGGCGGTTATGGCGTGAGAGGACAATTGCAGCTGCTGGACATGGGGAACTGAGCCTGGGGCAACAAAGCAAAGGAGCGAATACGAACATGCTGAACAGAACGATGCTGCTGGAGAAAATAAGCAAGGTATCCCATGCGATGGAGTCTATGGAAAACACGGCAATGGACGAGCAGTTTCCAATTGGACTGATTGATATTCACTTATGGGAATGGCCGCAAGGTGTCGGTCTATATGGCTTGCTTCAGCTTTATGAGGCAACGAAGGATGCCAAGGTGCTGGAATTTCTGGAGTCATGGTACAATGCCAGGCTGATGGAAGGATTGCCGGAAAAAAATGTGAATACATGCGCCCCGCTCCTTACAATGATTTCGCTCTGTGAGATTACCGGGAACAAGGAATATGAACGTGTCTGTGAGGAATGGAGCGGCTGGATTATGGAGGGGCTGCTGCGCACGGGAGATGGTGCATTTCAGCATATGATAACTGGAGATGCCAATGATGGCCAAATTTTAATAGATACCCTTTTCATGACGGTTCTATTTTTGGCGAAGGCAGGGGTTTACTTTAACAAACCTGAGTTTGTAGAAGAAGCCAAGCGACAGTTCCTTGTGCATATCAAATATTTGTATAATAAGAAAACCGGATTATTCTATCACGGTTGGGATTTTAACGAAAATCATAATTATGGTGCTGTCCATTGGGGCAGAGGCAATGCGTGGTACACGGCGGGAGTTATTGATTTCCTTAATATTGTGCCGCTAGAAGAAGGGCTGAAAGCCTATTTGCTGGATACGGCGACTGCTCAAATCAGAGCACTGAGCAAGCTTCAGGAAGCGGATGGCATGTGGCACACTGTACTGGATGATCCGGACTCTTACAAAGAAGCCTCGGCTACAGCAGCGTTTGGCTACGGTATTCTTAAGGGAATCCGGTATGGGTACGTGGATGAAGCCTATCGTCAGACAGGCTTGAAGGCACTTGAAGCTGTATTGCAGCAAATTGATGAAAAAGGGATTGTACAGCAGGTGTCCTACGGAACTCCTGTGGGCACGAATGCCCAGTTCTATAAGGACATTCCACTTAGCCCGATGGGCTATGGACAGGCGCTTGCTTTGTTCATCCTGATAGAGGGATTGAACGCAGCAACTGCCGAATAATAGCAAGGCTTGCTTAGGGGGTGGATATGGGAATGAAAGTTCCTGTATCCTCCCCTTTTGTGTGATTTTATAGTAATATTATTCCAAGTCATGGGGACGAAATTTCATATATGACTTATTGCCCAGGTGATTAAAAAATGAATAAGAATCAAAAGAAGAATAAACCAAAAGAATACCTGATTGATTTTTTAGAGTTACGGGAAATAGTAAATAGCTACGATCCCTTGGGACTTATTAAGGGTGGGGCCCCTGAAGATGAACATGATAAATTAACAAGTGAATTGCAAAATTTACTTTGTGGAAATAAATTGAATGAAATACGTCCTCTATTAATTAATTGCTATGAATGGTATGGGTCTGATCCCAATGAAATAAAAGATGAATATGTTGAGAGATTTCAGAAGAAAGTTGATGAAACTCTTAATAGGATTATGGGATGGTATAAACACAAAAATGATCATGAATGAAATAGGTGATAAAAATATGAGAGAAAATCAATTTTGGTTTTTTATTAATAAGGAATTAAATGATATAACGGAGTTATGGCCAAGTTCAATATGAGCGTTCTTTAAAGTATTCATATAACAGGATTAGAGAATGGAGTATTAATTAATTTTCGTAAATAACAAGAACGTAATCGCAATTGATTAAGATTCATGAGTATTGGAGGTAATAAATTTAATAATGCTATAAGAACGATTAGATAATTCGAAGACGAGGAAACTGCGTATAACACTCTAGTCATGCTACGTCACTATCGCTCCTTGATCCAGCAGAAGTGAAGATAGGGAAGAGGATTTAGCCGGACAACTACTACAAGTTTGTTACCTATAGCCACTTAAAACTATCAAGTTCGTGAATACAAGAACATAAATGAGGTGAACTTCATGGAGATTAAAATGATATCGGACACAGAATATACGGTATCAGGAGTGTCTATTAAAGATATAGTGAAGCAAAGATATTGTGTATTTGATTTTGAATCTACTGGAATAAATCATGAGACAGAGCACATTACGCAGATTGGTGCTGTAATCATAGAGAACAAATGCATACAGGAATCAAAGACTTTTAATACTTTTATTAAATCTCCAAAACCAATTCCTAAATCAGTTGAACAATTTACTGGAATTTATAATACACAGCTAGAAAACGCGCCTTTATTCAAGGACCAGTATCATGACTTTCTCGAATTCACTAAAGATAGCATCTTAATTACACATGCAGGGTATGAGTTTGATTTGCCTCTGTTATTAAATGAATGCAAGAGAAACGAACTTCCAATGATAACGAATACTTGTATAGATACTAAAGCGTTATTTTCATATTTATATCCAGAAGTAACGGAAATCATTTGGACAGATTATTTGATCAAATATTATAACATCCAGGATAAGGATCTACGAAGGCATGATGCACTAGGTGACAGTATTTTAATTGGACGGATTTTTTTGAGAATCATCGAAGAGCTGCAAGCTAGAAACATAAATGATATCGAGTTTATAGATCCAGTAATCGTTAAGAGATTTCAGATCAAACCATTAGTGTAAGCTGCTCATGAAAGACAGCAATCCCAGATTACACTGTGTTTGCTCTGCAGGCATATGCCCGTTGTCTTCACACTATTAAGTCGATGGGATATCGTGAATACGAAAGCGTTAGATGAAAGAACAAGAAGTCTTAGTTTGGAGGAACTCAATGGAGGTATTTATTAAAGAAAATGGTACAGCTCATGAAGATTTAATCGTAAGCTTTAAAGAAATGGACTTATTAGTCATTGCTGATACCTATTATTTTGAGATAGAGGATACGATACAACCTGAAAAGGATGGCTTTTGTAAGATAGCTGCATCGTTAAAAAGTCTATTATCATACTGGATTGAAAACATAATTAACCTCGGTAGTAAAGAAGAACGCTACTTACCAATTGATTTCTCAGATCAATATATAGGATGTTTTAGAATCAGAAGAGTTAGTAATCAGCAAATAGAAATTTCTTATGATTATTCTTTAAGGGAGGGATGGAGCGTCTGTCCATCAGATCCCAAAGAATATGCTACATCAATCCATGATTATAAAGAAACCTCGAATAAATTATTAATAGGACAGGATGAATTAATAGAGCAAATAGTACGATCTCAAGAACGGTTGTGAGTAGTTAATCATATCCACAGCCGCCCATTGAGCTTAAGGTGGCATGGCGCACAAAATACAGAAACGTTTTCTGAAAGGTACGAAAGGCAGGTTGAAAAAAATGAGGAAAGAATTTAATTCGACAACCATCGAATTGATGAATGGGGACATTACAAAATCTGAAGTAGATTGTATTGTCAATGCTGCAAACACTAGTTTACTGGGCGGTGGAGGCGTTGATGGTGCCATTCACCGTGCCGGTGGAAGTGAAATACTGGAACAATGCAAACAAATAAGAGCCAGACAAGGTGGATGTGCTGTAGGAGCAGCAGTTATAACGACTGCTGGTAAGTTGAGTGCGAAATATGTCATACATACTGTAGGGCCGGTATGGAATGACGGAAAAAATAATGAGGAAGAAAAACTGCAGAGTTGCTACATAAATAGCTTAGAACTTGCATGTAAGCATAATATAAGAAGCATAGCTTTTCCTAACATAAGTACAGGGATATATCGATTTCCCAAAAATGTTGCAGCTCAAATCGCGCTGAAGTCAGTCAAAAATTATATTGAACTGCATCCAGTTATAGATAAAATACAATTCGTTTGTTTTGATGAAGAAAACTATCAGATCTATCAGAAGATGCTTGAAGAATTGTATATGTAGGTTCAAGAAGACAGGTACATCGTGAATACAGTAAAATTAGGCGAAATTGCTGGAACTTATTAAAAAAATGATTATATAATCCTTATTCAATCCAAGGAGAATAGACTGATGAAATACGCTTACTTACTGCAGCATGGTTACGAAGTTGGTGAATATGACGAAACAAAGATAATCGGAATTTATTTTTCTAAGGCTAATGCAGAAGATGCAATTGAGAATTTTAAAAGTCTAAATTAGAAAATTAGAAGTGAGTGAAATCATGGAAGATAGATATGTTACTTGCAGGAGCATAGGTAATTACGGCCATGCGATAAGCAAAGGGAAGACCTATAAAATCATAAATGAAGATGAGGAAAAGTATAGAGTAAAAGGAAACCATGGAAGCGCAGTATGGATCTCGAAATATTATTTCATAGAGGGAATTGCTTCAATACCGTTATTAGACAGCTGGAAATTTGATGATAATATAAATGATTTTGATTTAGTGGAAGTTACACTTACTTTTACTGATAGAAGCAAACGATGGTGTCTTGTGACAACTCCACAAAAGCTAGTAAAACATTTTAGCAGCGATAACCTTGATCCGCCAGGCTTTAATATACAACATTTAATAATTAACAAGACATTAGATATAAGTGACGTTGACAAGATTTTGAAGCATCTGGATGAACAAGATGAATTAATAATTGCCAGCAAACCTTTGTTTGAGAGCTGATTTGAAAAAGAAAAGTGATAGAGAAAAAGAGAGGTGTACAGAATGAAAGTATATATACAGACAGATAAAAACGGAGAGTTCTACAATGTGAATGCTTTTATTGCTAACGAAGGTTTCACGTCATTAGGGTGGGAGATCATTAAGTTTAAAGATATAACAGAAATCAAAGAAAATAATCCAGAAGATTTAGTAGTTGGCGGAATTGGTAATGTGAGAAAGCGCCTTGAGATTTTAGGTGTAGAAAGGAGTCAAGGAGAAATTGATTATCCGAATTCCTTGTCTCATTATTTTGGCAGAAAAATATGGACAACTACTACTCAAGAGCTTTTTGAAAATAAACAGAACTGGAACGTTTTTATAAAACCAAAAGACATAACGAAAAAGTTTGTTGGAACCGTTGTGAGTGAATATAAAGATTTTATAGGTTTAATTGCAGAAAATGAGGATACGAATATTTGGTGTTCAGAAGTTATTGATTTTACAACGGAATGGCGTTGTTTTATACGCTACGGACAAATACTTGATATTAGATATTATAAAGGTGCTTGGGATTCAAAATTGGATTTAAATATTATAAAAAGTGCGGTTAGGGATTTTATTGATGCGCCAGCTGCATATGGTATGGATTTTGGCATTGATCAAGAAGGCAATATGAAGCTGGTAGAAATAAACGATGGTCATTCGCTAGGGAGCTATGGAATCAGTCCTGTGAACTATGCGAAATTTCTCTCAGCTAGATGGTCAGAATTAACAGGGACTACGGACTATTTAAGAAGCTTATAGGTTAAGGGGGCATCTTATCTGGCTCTGGGCTACTAATATCCCTTTAAGAATCAGTATATAAATCAGGAGGGATGCGAAGCTGTGAATATATATGGACATATAAAACATGCCACAGAAGAGTTAGAGCCCATATTTTCTGAAAAAAATATAATCGATAATGATGTGATTATCGCTGCGATCAGGAGCTCATGGATTTATATTCACAAATATATTAAAAACATAAATCCTATGTGGACAAACCACTTTAATGATAGACTCAATTGCATAAAAGCATTGGAAATAATGATTACGAAAGATATGTTAACTGACACGTCACGGGCTTATGAAAGGCTGAAAAATGAACGAATAGTTAAGAGCTATATGATGATTTATATTGGACTCATGCAATCATTGTTAGTTTTTAATAAGCCATTTGAAGAATCCTGTGATATATGTCAAGGAGACCTTTATTACTATACTAACTTAACAGAGAACATTCTAATTAAAGAATGTAACACTTGTTCAACTTGGTATGATAGTAAAACAGGCAAGAGTCTTCAAGGAAACAGAGAAAGCATATTACGACCAACAACAAGATTCGAATTGATATATGCAGAATTATATAGAGAAACAAGGGATTAGAATGAGCCAGAAGCATCTGCGACAATAATTTTTCTTCTCGAGTACCAGGACGTTATTATGAAAGGAAAGTAACGAATGAAATTTATATTTGAAAACTTTTCATGTGATGTTGATGTTTTTTATAAAGAGGATGACCTTTTATTAAGATTTTATGATAGTTCAAGAGAGCAAGAGGAAGAAGAGATTATCAACTTGGTTATAGTAGACCCTGGATTTGGGTATCTTTGTTTAAAAGTTAAGGGTGAAGCAGCCTTGCTGAGCGGATATTTAGATGAAAGTGTTTTTCAAACTAATGAAATTGTAGAAGCTGCTATCACTTTTATAGAAAATCTATCCCCACATACAAGGAATAGTTATATTCCAAGTCATGTAGCACGATTTAGACGAACAAGTTTTATTGAATATAATGGCGAGTATTAAATTCAGATTTAACGCTACCCAACCATACAAGAACATGAAATAAAATCGGCATAATTCATAAATAGAAGGAATGGTTAAATGAAAGGAATTATTGGATCCATTTCTATTTTCATTATCTATTTGTGCTCAGGAATCTTCTTAGGAACTTGGCCGTTCAAATACGGATATGAATCATGGCTACTTTATTTAATTTCTTATTCTATAATTTCTATAATGCTTTATTATTCGTCAAAAATCGTGAATAGGTATAGAGGCATAAAAGGAATAATAATATGTTTGCTTTGGGTTTCAATATCGACCATTTGTGGAGTCATTAAAATGAAGGAAGACCATGATCTGTTTTTTTCTGGAGACTGGAATAAGTTCTTTGGATGGGAGTTTGTCTTATGGGAAGCTGGAATTCCAATATATATTGGGACTTCTCAATTAGTTTTTATTGTGGGGTATTTTGCTATCCGTACTGTAATTCTAGCAAATAATCTTCGAGACGATAGTAATAAGAGAATTAGGTAGGCTAGATCAATGAAGGAACATACTTCAAATGGCAGCATATTCAAGCATAGTATCAATCCATAAATTCAGTTTTTCAGGGGGCAACATATGTTCAAATCAATCATAGATCAGGATTCCTACATTTCACTTTTAGAAAATAGACACGCGGAAGAATTATTTGAGTTAATTGATAATAGTCGAGACAGCATTGGAGAATGGCTTGATTTTCCCAATCATACACACGAAATAAATGATACAAGGAAATTTATCGAACGAACATTAAATTCATTTGCAGCTAATAACGGCTACTGGGTTGGGATTTGGCATAAAGGAAAACTAGCAGGATCAATTGGCTATTTATATTTTGATTGGCAAAGCAAGAAGACGGAAATCGGATATTGGTTATCTAAAGATTTTGGAGGATTAGGTTTAGTTACTAAGGCGTGTTCGTTATTTATGAAATATGCTTTTGAAGAACTTAAATTAAACAAAGTTGAAATATGCATGGCTACCAGCAATATTAGAAGTAGAGCTGTTCCAGAACGCCTAGGGTTTAAGGAAGAGGGAACCGTTCGCTGCTTCGAATTTCTAAACGGCAAATATTTAGATCGAGTAACTTACGGGATGATTGGTGAAGAGTGGAGTGGAAATTTCAAAGACCAAAAAATTAAAGGAGAATTATATGGCATTTATTTTGAAAATGAACTGACAGGAATTATCGGTTTGATCCATCATGCATTGGAAACAGAGCTAAAACATATAGCCGTACATCCAAATCATAGAAACAAAGGGCTTGGCAGCAAATTGATAGAAGAAATACAGAAACTCACGACACCAGCACATATCATTGCTGAAACCGATAGAGAGGCAGTAAACTTTTATAAGAAGAATGGGTTTATTATTACGAGTTTAGGTGAGAAGTACCCTGGGGTAGAACGATTTAAATGTATATATAATTTTATGAAAGCATAACATCCACAGCATAATTTGGGAGGATCACTTGACTTCTTGCGAATTCTTCCCACTTCTCCTGCCATTGTTTAGCATCCCCTCAATAACATGAAAGAACAATACTTATTCCAGCCTTCTCCATAATCAATTGTTTTGTCTCTCCGCTATGAACGCATTTTGTTCATCTTACCCTCCTCAAAATCCGACCGGTCGGTCGTCCAATTACGCCATGATTTCACTTAAATTTCAATGTAATAAAAATGAGGGATATGGTGCACAGGAAGTTCACTAGGATGTTCTATTGAAAACTGTGCTTTAGTGATATATAATGTACTGCAACGATAAGTACATTGTTGGGAAGTGAGCTTGATTGGAAATTATTATCAGCAGCAACTCGAGTAAGCCTATCTATGAACAAATCACAACACAAATCAAAGCGATGGTGATGCAAGGAGAATTAAAAACAGGCGATCCGATTCCGTCTATGCGCTCGCTCGCCAAGACGATTCATGTAAGTGTAATTACAGTGCAAAAGGCATATGAAGATTTGCAACGAGATGGGTTTATTGAAACGACAGTTGGACGAGGCAGTTTTATATCTGCACAGAACAGGGATTTTATACAAGAAGAACAGCAGAAAAAAATAGAAGAGTATTTAATGCTGGCTGCGGAAACCGCACGAACAAGCGGGATAAAATTAGAAAAGCTTACGGAGCTTTTAAGCATGTTCTACAAGGGGGACTAGTCGATGAATTATTGTTTGGAAGTTAAAAATCTATCGACGGCCTATGCCGGATCTCATTTTCATTTGGATAATGTTTCTTTTTCTGTTCCTCAAGGAAGTATCATGGGGTTTGTGGGTGAGAATGGAGCAGGTAAGACAACGACGTTTAGTTCAATTCTGAATACAATCAGGAGAGACAGCGGGAAGATCGAAATTTTTGGGGAGGAGATGACAGATGAACAACCGGACATCCGCAATCATATCGGGGTTGTTTTTGATGCCATTAATTTCCCGGGGGATCTCACTGCCGATAAATTAGCTGCAGTATTCAAAGATATTTATCAAAAATGGGACGATGATCTCTTTCAGAATCTAATTCGCAGACTTCAGGTGCCTGCTCACATCAAAGTAAAAGACTTGTCACGTGGCATGACGATGAAGTTGGCCACGGCAGTGGCTATGTCGCATGGAGCAAAACTGTTGCTGTTGGACGAGGCGACTTCCGGACTTGACCCTGTTGTCAGAGAAGAGATGCTGGATTTATTTTTAGAGTTTGTGGAAGATGAAGAACATTCTATTCTCATGTCTTCCCACATCACCAGCGACTTGGAAAAAATTGCAGATTATATCACATTTATTCACAATGGAAGAATCATTTTAACAGAGAAAAAAGATACGCTTTTATACAATTACGGGATTGCTCGTTGCAAATCGGAGCAGTTTCAGATTGTTGACCAGTTGGAGTATCTCGCATACAGGAAAAGAGGACTGCAGATCGAAATGTTGATCTCTGACAAAGCTAAGTTTGCCAAAAAGCATCGTGAAATCATCATTGATGATATAACCATTGATGAAATTATGTTGTTATTAGTTAAGGGGGATCAATAAATGAGGGGACTACTCCGCAACAATTTTTATTCCATGGCAAGCAATATCCGACTTTCCTTAATAATGGCTGGATTTTTATCATTGGTTCCTTTGGTTCTTAAGGAGTCGGCTGCGATTCCCATGATTTTGTCCATACAAATATTCCTGTTTGTTGTCAATACCGGTGCCTCGCTGCGAGTGGATGAAACTTCTAAATGGAACAAGTTTGAACTGACGCTGCCAATCAGGCGTCGTACGATTATTGGGGCGAAGTATGTGTCATTTACCTTACTAATCCTCCTTGGTGTGATGATGAGCTTGCTCACGCTTGGTTTTGTGTATGTTGCAGGTTTTGAACTCGATCCGAAGATTGTGATTTATAGTTATGGATTCGGGTTGACGTTGTCGATCACATTAGTGTCTTTGATGTATCCGATCATGTTGAAGATTGGCACGGAAAAAAATGAACTTGTCGTATTTTTCTCGGGCTTTGCTGCGATAGGGATGATGCTGGTACTTGCCGCGTTACTGGCCCCTGTTACAGGAGGCATGCAGCTTCGTCACCCGCTGGTTGGTATGATCTCTTCGTGTATGGCAACAATCCTGTTTGTCATATCCTACTTTGTGTCAGTCCACATTCATCGGAAGAAAGAGTTTAAGTAATGTAAGAGTAGCGCTGCCACTACTTCACGCGGAATCGTAGCTATAAGCAGGCACTCTTATTGAATGCAACCTACATCGGATGTTGGTAATTAGGGAGGGGAAATAATGAAGCCAATATCTATTATCGTAATTATTTTAACGGTAGGAGTATTCATTTTTTTAAAGACTTTTCAAGATTCAATTCCTAAAATTAATGAGCCAATAACTAATCTATTCGTATTTGTAGGCTTCGTAATTTTTGCTGTTATATATGGCATTTCACGAATTAGAAAAAAATAGGCTCTTCACCTTTAGCAATGCAACGAGCAGGATAGCATCTTATGCAAGTCAGGTTTAGATGTTAGACGCTAACTTAAAGATGGCTGCAACTATATATTAACTCTAAGGAAGTTGATTCAATTCATAACTATCCGTCATTCATCCTTGGAGAGTACTATTGTAAATCTATTGATTTTTGGAATGAGCATATTGATTTCTATAATAGGACTTTTGAAAGTGATTTCATGATTGAGTGGAAGCATTTATTTATTGAAATTTATCCGAAAACAGGTAATGAAATTAAAGGAGGATACTTTTAAAGACTCTAGAACTCGTTTCATTAAAAAATCCCGGTGATTGGCATGTATATTGGAATCATTTTTATGTGAAGATCTTAGGCATAGCCTATAATGTAACTCCGGTTGCGGACAGGCTTGACCGCCGACGTGTGACCGAGCACCACGTGCCGGGATGGCTTTGATGTGTGGGAGAATCATGATTGCGAGCTGGTATTCTGACAGGCGTGAAAATATATATAAACTTAATAGGAGGTGACACTCATATGTTCTATGTAAATACGAGAGCATTTATTGAGAGGAATCGAAATAAGGGTACAGAAATTATTGTCCAGGTTCGCAATAAGAAAAATGAAGAAGCCATAGAGCTGCCTGGTGGAAGATTGGAACCCTATGAATCTATATTAACTGGATTAAAACGAGAGGTGCTGGAAGAAACAGGTTTGACTGTTACAGAAGTAGAAGGCAGTGAAAAGCGTATTGACACGGTTGGCATTAATTCTGATTTTGAAGTGGAATGCTTAGAGCCTTATTGTGTGTATCAGACCATTAAGGGACCCGTGGATTCAATAGGAATGTACTTTATTTGTAGAGCGGAGGGTCAATTATTATCTGTTGGAGATGAAACCTTACATATTCGATGGGAAGCTATTGAAGATATTTATTTATTAATGAAAAATGACCCGCGCAAATTTTCAGATGTCGATCGAGCAGGACTGAAATACTATTTGAAACATAAGTTTGGAAAGCAATTTGAATAAGCGAGTATTCTCTTATAACCATATATTCGTACTTCGGCCGCGTACCGTTCAGAAAACGTATAGGGAGGAGATATAGAATGGATATCATCTTATGCAAGTCAGGTTTAGACGATTGGAAGATTATTCATGCACAAATTTGATAAAACGATAATAGGGTGATTATATGTATGACTATGTAAGTGTATATTCGGATCAGCATTATAGCAAAAAGATTAGAACAGAAGTTATTGAAGCTTTTTTTGTTGAGACATTACATTTTGAACGAACCAGTCGATTAAAATTTTCTAAAATGATTTGCGGTGAGCTAGTTACTGCAAAAGGTATTTCTGCCAATCAGAATGGAAACTATGCTTTTGATACTTTAGATGATGTTAAGGAAATAAATTTAATTGAGATAGATATCCCCCAAGCCAGTACCGGGCAAATGGAAGACGAAATTGAAGAAATCGTATATGCGATAGCCAAAGAATTTTCATGGATCGTGGATTTACGAGAATGATTATGAAATGGAAGGGAGCTGGCCCTATGCTTGTCGTTCACTGGTCGCCAGTTAACAACACAAAAAATATTTTAAAAAATGGCATTACAAAAAGTCAAAACGGGGTGTACTGTTTTCCGGTAGACTATCAAATTGTATTAACGAAATCAATCGAGGCGAACCGAATCATTCGGGTTATACCGCCAACAGAGCAGTTCGGTACAATATTATATAAAAACAAGAAACATAAATATGATAAGGGGCATTTGAAGGAAGCCCAGCGCTTCGACTAATGGCCCATATTTGGAGCATAAGGAGCTTTTATGGTCATTGAAATCAATGTTTTTCTCATCATAGGCATATTTATTGTGCTGATAGCGGGGTTTGTTCAAGGGTTAACCAGCTTCGGTTTCGCGTTAGTGACTATGCCTTTTTTGGTGAAAATGATTCCGCTGCAAGAGGTCGTTCCGATCGTTGTCATCCTCAGTCTATGCACGAATATTATCGTACTCCTAAATAGTTGGCGGCATATCGCTATTCGAAAAATATGGATCTTAATCCTATCAAGCCTATTGGCTGCGCCGCTAGGAACCTTGTTGCTCGTCTATCTCAGTGCAGACCTTCTAAAAGGATTTACAGGAATATTAATTATTGCTTTTGCCGGCATACTGTTATCAGGGAAATCCTTCCCCGTCCGTAATGATAAAATCGCTTTTATACCGATCGGCATGACAAGTGGCTTATTAAATGGAAGCATCTCGCTCAGCGGGCCTCCGGTAGCGCTGTTTTTGTCCAATCAGGGATACAGCAAAAATGAATTTAGAGCCAACATAACCGTTTACGGCGTTATTTTAAACATGATCACAATAGGTACATTTTTTTATAGCGGCCTGCTGACTCCAAAAGTGATGATGTACACCTCGCTATTTGTTCCAAGCGTGTTAATCGGTGTTTTCATTGGCATTATAGCGATCAAAAAGTTAGATGACCAGCTGTTTAAAAAGCTGACCTTGTGGCTCATCATCCTCTCGGGGGTGTGGACGATTCTGGGTTCGCTGAAGCTCGTGTAGGGCCTAAGAAATCATCAGAATGTAAAGTGATATTATAGCGGAAATTATTAGAGGATTGATTGGGAAGCAGCCGTAAGGCTTTATTTTCACTTAGTATAAAATACGGAGGAGCACTCAATGATGAACATGGACAATATATACTTAATAACCGATATTCCTGGATATTCTCCTCAGATCAGTCGACTGATTTCCATGATGAATTATGCAAGATTTACTACACTAGAGGCAGTGAAAGATTTGTCGAAGGATCAGCTTGATTTTTTACTGGATTCTGAAAGCAATTCAATTGGTGCTTTATTATTACACTTTGCCGCTGTTGAATATGCCTATCAGGTAGAAACGTTTGAAAATAGAGAGTTAAATGAAGAAGAAATTAGAGTTTGGGGCCCTGCACTTGATTTAGGTAAAGAAGGACAAGAAAAGATAAAAGGGAATGACTTACTATTTTATCTTACTAAAATGGAGCAAGTAAGAAATAGAACATTGGACTTTTTGAAATCAGTTAATGATGACTGGCTATATATGGAGGAGCAATTTTGGTACAACAAACAAGCTAACCATTATTTTATGTGGTTTCATGTATTTGAAGATGAAATCAATCATAGGGGCCAAATCAGAATGATTAGAAAAAGATTGAATGTATAGCGAAGAAGATTTGGTCAGCATCAACAGAAGTCTAATATTAAGTTACTGATTGAACCGTAAAGGTTTCAGGAGAGGATGAAAATATATGTCGACTAAAAGCTTTACGCACTGTCTTCAAATTTTTCCAAGCTCTGATATAAACAAAACAACAGCCTTTTATGAATTGATTGGATTTAGAGCCGTTCGTTATCTTGATTCAGAGGAACCGCATATTTGTTTATATAGGGATCAAATAGAGATCGTTTTAACTAAATCGACTAAAGAAGTTATCGCACCTAATCGAGAAATTCATGGTTATGGATATGATGCTTATTTTATAACAAATAACCAAGAGGAAATGGAGAATGAGTTTAGAACATTAGGAGTTAAGATCGTTCGACCTTTGTCAACGACGGATTATAACAATAAGGAATTTGTATTTGAGGATATAGATAGAAGATGGATTGCTGTTGGGAACAAACAGTAGAGAAGAGGGTTATAAAAATATATGAATAGAGTTTTCGAAGAGTGCTTGAGCATTATGCATAATTAATGCAAATCTTGATGGGAGAGTCGATGGAGAAATGGATCATATTCGGTTTCCTATAGGTCAGTTTAAACCAGTAATTAATCGAACAGATGAAGAACGGGTTTTCCTCATCACTCGAATACCAGAAATCATAAAGACGTTAAGAATGATTTTGAGTGATTTGGAGCCTGCTCAAATTAACATTCCATACCGCCAAGATGGCTGGACAGTGAAGCAAATCGTTCATCATCTTGCTGATAATGATATGAATGCTTACTTAAGATTTAAGAGGGCGCTAACTGAAGAGGGACCGATGGCGAACTCTTATCGGGAAGATTTATGGGCAGAATTAAGCGACTATAAAAATATACCTATTGAAGACTCTTTATTACTAATTGAAATCCTTCATAGACGATTTCTGATCTTACTTAACCATTCAAGAACTGAAGATTTCAGGCGAACTTTGAAAACTCAAGCGCTAGGCGAAGTAACATTAGATATAGCCCTTCAAAGATTTATATGGCATAACGAACATCACATAGCTCAAATCCAATCTTCTTTTAAAACGAATGAATATTAAGCTAAATGAGATTTTGTAAGTACATGGAAAAGAATATTCGAGCTAGTCATTCGAAAAAGCAAAGAACAGAAAGGGCGGAAATCATTTGATTACAGTTAAGACTCAGATTGAGATTTCTGCTCCTATTCAGGTTTGTTTTGACTTAGCAAGAGATATAGACGTACACACAAAAACAGTCTGGAAACACACAAAAGAAAAAGCCATTATGGAAGCTGCCTCAGAGACGATCGGATTAGGCCAAACCGTAACTTTTGAAGCTACTCATTTCTTAGTAAGGCAAAGGCTGACCTCGAAAATGACCGAATATCAAGAACCTGTTTTATTTGTCGATGACATGCAAAAGGGAGCGTTTAAAAGCTTAAGGCATGTACACGAGTTCAAACAACTAGGTGATAAGACTATAATGACGGATACGCTGTATTTTGAAGCCCCATTTGGGATGCTTGGAAAAGCAGTTGAAAGACTGATACTTAAGAAGTATATGCAAAAGTTTTTGGAGCATCGGAATCAACAATTAAAGATATGGATCGAACAACGTTAGGTGAAATCTGTGCAAGTAGCAAGGAGAAAAAATGAAAACAATTAATGACCTACAAACGAAACTATCAAGTCGCTTTGATGAATATGATCCTGATCAGGATGGAAATAAAAACACCAAATTTGCTGATATCATTATTGATGGCAGATCGCTATACCAGATGCTCAAAAAGAATGATATGGTTCCATCTCTAGGTTGGGGAAGCGAAGAGAATCAAAGGCAAATGATTGATTATTTTCTACTGAAAAAACAACACGAATATATGTATTCTAGATACCCAATACTAGTCTGCCCTTGGTGCGGGGATGAAGAATGTGGTTTTATCTCCGTTAGAATCGAAAGGGAAGATGATATTGTTGTATGGAAAGATTTCAGAAAAGAGCCGGACAATCAACGTATTCAACTAGGGCCTTATTATTTCAAGTGGGATAATTATGAGAAAGCCATTAATGATACTTTTGGGACTGCAGGAATTCAATGATATTTAGGTTAGTGATACGTTTTATGACAGAACCAAAAGGAGAAATATGAAATATAAAATCTATAAAGAAGTTTTAAAAAATAAAATAAAGAGTTACATCCCGCCAAGATATTTTTGTAAACTACCTGTATCATGGCCTGAAAAAATTACAATCATTGTTTTCAAAACAGATAGAAATAATGTTGTTTTATCAAATACTGTAGAAGCTGCTTTATCAAATGAAGACTTAAATAACCAAATAAATATTGTTGTTTTTGGAGGTTGCTTTACAATTGAATCAATTCAACTATTAAGGGATAGAGATATTAGCTATATATCTATAAGTGATTTTCTATGGACAGATGAAAGCTATAAACAAATATTAATGAATAGTTAGGCAGATACAAATGACTGTAACTACTAAAAGTTAAGGAAGTGTTTTAGTGTCAGACCAATGGGATGTATATCTAACTCAAGTGAACAACAATCGTATTTTTGTAAGATTAGATATGGGGATAAGGAATGAGGTTCCCGTCAATGATGCGAACAAACTTGTAATAGTAAAAATTCAAACTAAAAGCTTATTTTCAAAGAAGTTGGACTTTAAGCTTCTCAGTGATATTGAAGATGAATTCAATATACAATTAACGGAGATGGATTTCTTTATTGGAGCAGTAACAGGCGCGGATTTCAGGACATTTTACATATATACAAAGCAAGAACAAGTATTAAATAAAATGCTTGAAAGAACACTATCAAAAAATAAAAAACTTAAATTTGAAATTTCAATTGAAGACGATCCTAATTGGAAATTCTATTTAGAAACTCTCTATCCTAATATTTTTGAAAATCAATGGATACAAGATAGGAATGTTGTTGAACAATTGAAAGCAAATAACGATAATCTTCAA
Organism: Paenibacillus sp. Leaf72; assembly: GCF_001422685.1. Lineage (NCBI taxonomy): Bacteria > Bacillati > Bacillota > Bacilli > Caryophanales > Paenibacillaceae > Paenibacillus > Paenibacillus sp. Leaf72. Next base: position 217,810 of record NZ_LMLV01000032.1, read on the forward strand.
ATTCCTCGTGAAATATGTCACTGGCTTAATTTTAAGGATTTTGAAAGTAGAGAAACCTTCAAAAGAAATTTGAATACGAATGTATATAAATGTGTTAAAGAAGAAGCTCATGACGAAGAATCAGAATTCCAATTTCAACTTTTAATATCCCATACAAGTACTGTCGAACTTGAAGCCATTTATCAATACACAACGGATTTGCTTAACAAAGTAATAGAAGTCGGCGGAGATTATGAGGGATGGGAAACCCCTGTAATGAACAATAAGTAAATCAAGAAGCCGTCTTCGCCAGACGTCGTGAATTAGGAGGAGGGTGACTGTTATGTGCAGATACGCCATGTATGGACCCTATAAAGATATCTATGCTTGTTTTAGCTGTAGAAAAGTATTCAAGCAAACATCCGATCAAGAACTTAGCAAAGCCGAAATAGGGAATAGAGAATATAAATGTCCGCAATGCAGCGAAATCATGAAGGATATGGGGCATGATTTCCAAGCTCCTAAAAAAGATGATATTAAACAATGGATGAAAGTAGAGATTTTATATCGTAATGGATTTACTTATCACTCTTGCGGTTGTAGCGTAGGATATAGACCCGCAAAGTTATCCGAAGTGGAACAATTTTTGGAGAAAAATAGAGTGTTTAAGTCCGCTGGAGAAGCGTTATTAAACCGTCTAACGATGAAGCAATCTTATATAGAGGCGAGGTAAGCATACGATTGATAAACGAATTAAAACAAGCCTTGCTAACTTTTGGCCGTGCCCAAGTCAGAGAACGTATATTTAGATATAATCAAAATAATAAATCCAAAAAAGCAGGAAGCCTTGTCACACAGGGGTTTTCTGCTTTTTTTGGTTTATATGAGGACTTTGCTTGAAGACTCATTTTCGGATCAACGTACTTGTAACCATATAGATAAAAACAGGAATAAACATCCTTATTATCCAATAATATGTTACGTAATGAGGAGGGAGACAGTTGTTTCCTTTGGTTGGTCATGCCTGTAAGAGCCGATCCTTGCTTACAACGCAAGCTGGACTGATGAAGAAGGGAGGGCGGGGATTTTTATATCGTTGACTATGAGTAATTATGGTATCTGTTCTACTTGTTGCGCAACCAAATAACATTACCGGAGGTTTAGACATGCTCGCAAAAATGAAGAAATACGGCATTTGCAGTTTAGCTTTTGTCTTGCTGACTACAATGGTTTTTACGGGATGGAGTGCTCGGGCATCGGCAGCAACACCCATTACATCTGATTTCAGGTCATTGCAGGCTTCGCAAATCGTTTCCGAAATGGGCGCAGGATGGAACTTGGGCAATCAGCTTGAGGCGACGGTGAACGGTACACCAAGCGAGACAGCTTGGGGCAATCCTATTATTACATCGGAGCTGATAAAAAAGGTGAAGGCAGCAGGCTTCAAGACGATTCGCATCCCCGTCTCCTACTTGAGTCATATTGGAAGCGCTCCCAACTATACGATTAATACCGCATGGCTGGATCGGGTGAAAACGGTCGTTGACTATGCCTACAATGAAGGTCTATATGTTGTTATTAATATTCATGGCGATGGCTTTAATTCTATCCAGGGTGGATGGTTACTGGTAAATAGCGGAAACCAGGCTGCCATCAAGGAGAAATACGAACGTGTTTGGCAGCAAATTGCCAACAAGTTTATCAACTATGACGAGCGGCTTATTTTCGAATCGATGAATGAAGTGTTTGACGGTACTTACGGGAATCCGAATTCTGCATACTACGCTAATCTTAATGCATACAATCAAATTTTCGTAGATACAGTCCGAAAGACCGGGGGCAATAACAGTGCCAGATGGTTGCTGATTCCAGGCTGGAATACGAATATTGACTATACGGTTGGCAATTATGGCTTTGTCCTCCCAACGGACACGTACAGATCCTCCACAATCCCTATCTCGGAGAAAAGGATCATGATTTCGGTGCACTATTATTCCCCGTGGGATTTTGCAGGCGAGGAAAACGGCAATATCACCCAATGGGGAGCCACTGCGACGAATCCTTCCAAAAAGTCTACTTGGGGACAGGAGGATTACCTGAACGCACAGTTCAATTCCGTGTATAATAAGTTTGTGACTCAAGGCTACCCTGCTGTAATTGGCGAATTTGGCGCGATTGACAAAACCGCATATGATTCCACAAACAATGCGTACCGCGCAGCATTCGCCAAAGCCGTTACGTCAACCGCCAAGACATACAAAATGGTTCCTGTATACTGGGATAACGGCTACAATGGCCAGCACGGATTTGCATTGTTCAATCGTTCCAACAACACCGTAACACAGCAAGGCATTATTAATGCAATTATGCAAGGCATCCAATAATTGCTCAATGAACTTCATCGGTGAAATCGGCGTGTTCCTTGGAAAAGGAGCGCGCCGTTTTTTTTAAAACAAACAACCACAGCCGATATAATCAAGACAACGAAAAAGGTCGAACAGCTCTCTAAAGTAGCCTTTCCATTTAGTTTAATTATATATTTTTGTAGGCGTTAATGTTCGGCCTTTACAAGTAGCTTCGTCAGCCAGCGCGTGAGTTGTAGCAAGCTGTGTTTCACCTTCGTTTCCAGCTTCACCAGCACGAGCAAACAGAAGGCGATGAGTGTGATCCAAATCTGGTTGGTAACGGCGTGCTCACTCGTCCCATAAAAATGCTTGATCTGTAAGTGCTGCTTCATCCACTTGAAAAAGGTTTCAATGGCCCAACGGCTGCGGCGTAGGCTATAGACCCACAAACAGGCAGAGCTCGGCTAATTACGCCGTGCTCTGCCTGTTTCTATCTGCAGCTAATTATCTAAGCTCTATTTAATTGTATACCTGCAAGCTTATACTTGTATTATAGCCGCTAACGAGAAATGAAACCTTATTGCTATAGGTTGCAAAAATATCATTTTTTCCAGTTCCGGCCATGACAGAGCCTTTCGTAAAAGTATTTATTGTCGTGTCACCTGTCTTGAGTGTCTCCAATATATCCGCAGATGCTGTCTGTACATCTTTAATCGAACTAGTGAAACCCCCTGCCGAGGCCCACCCTTCCTTCTTGCGACGCTCATCATCCTTAAGATACTCATTAAATTGAAGAATATCCTCATTCAGCAGGCGATGCAATTCCTCATATTCCTTCACATCAAACTCCAAAATGTTATCTTCCCCAATATTTTTCTCATAGAAGGCGGTTTGAATATTTTGGGCACGCATTAATAAGCTCATTGCGTAGTAACGAATCATGTAGTCTGAAGCTTTCAATGCTTCCATTTCCTCCAGTTTTGACTGCTCTGTTAATTTCTCTAAATCTTGGAAATATATCTCCGACAATGTTTCGTATTGCCCATACAGCTCGAATAGCTTAGCGTGAAGTGCCTTCCCTTGCTTCCAATCGTCTTGCTTATAGGTTCCCTCCTGATAATACTCTAAAGCCTCATCTAGCGTTTTCATAATGTCCGTCATATATGGAATCAGCTGTTTTATAGAATCGTCAACCGCACCGAAGGCAGGTTCACTTGAAGCCAATTTCATTGTTTCATTCATTGTGTCAACCGCATCCAGCCCAAACGGACTGCTGTTAAACTCAGTGAAGCCTTTTGGGATAACCATTTCTTGCTCCAATCCGAACTTGCGTACATAAACAGTCAGCAGTTTTTCAAACAATCCATCATTCATCTTATTTGCCAAATCGATATAGGCATTGTATTTCTTCGTTTCGAGATCTTGCTCCGCTGAAGCATTCACAGCAGACCCGCTTGTACCTTCTGTTCCTATTGCTTCAGAAAGCGGGCTGCAGGCTGTCATCGTCATAATTGCTATAACCAAACCAATAACCATGAATCTACTCATTCTTTATTTCTCCCTTTATGTGTATTTACTTGTTGTTTATCGGCGATCAACTCATATTTTTTAATACATTGATAATAAAAATAGTGAATTTATTTATGGGGTTATTTATATTTGAATAAAATTGAATACTGATCTTCAATGGTAAACTATTATAGTGAAAAAATCCCACGTTAAAGCCGATTATATTAAAGTATGGTCCATATGGTTGCAAACCTATTTCGTGAAAGGAAGGTATAAGTGAAGCATTTAAAGGAAATCGTCACTCAGGCTGCTGCTTATAATGAAGATGGCAGATACGAGGACGCAATAAGCTTGCTCGACCCTTCTTCTGAGTTCAGCAGAGCTTTTTTAAGTCCGAAGGAAGAATGGTATTTGAATTTTCGTAAAATGTACATATACATAGAAGCGCTATTGTACACCGGGGAGGTGGCTGAGGCGAAGCAAGTCACGTCTTTGCTGCGGCAGCATGCAGTGAACGGACAGGAACGTTTTGGCCTGAATAAAGAGACGGATCAGTTGCTGCAGTTTATACAGGGGATTATACCGGCGTTTGATGCTGATCAGAATCAGTATGAGATTGTTCGTTCGTTGGGTTGGTTGATCTATGAAAATTCTCTGCCTGCAGATTTGAAAGGGCAGGCGCTGTATTATTTGGCACAGTCACATTATCGCGAAAATAATGTTGTAGATGCTCTTAATAGGCTGAAGGAGCTTCCGGAAACTGCACCTTCATCTTTTACAAGAAAGGTAGATGAACTACGTAAACAAATAGAGCAGCGAATGCTGCTTCATGCCAAAGAGCCTCGCAAAGAGCATCAAGTCTTTATAGAAATCGGCGAGAAGGAAAATGTCTGGATTATAGAGCTCCAACATAATTCACAAGGCACGATGCTTGCTGTTATGTACAGAGATGGTATTCTCAAGCTTCTGAATGCTGAAGATGGAGCAGAGATTGTCTCGTTTGAGGATAATGTGCCACTTTACCGTGAGGAGAAGGCGGAAGAGGTTTGCCTTGCTTTTAGCCCGGACTCTCGTTATCTTGCGGTTGGGCTGGGTGTCGGTATTGTGAAGCTGGAATGTATTTATTATGATTATCGTGATGGCGGTGACTTCATAGGTAAGGATGGCAAGCTATATCGTTATATTCAGGGTACCTATTCCATTTTAGCAGACAGCGTTCAGGAGTTTTTGGAGAGTGAGGCTGTTAAATATGGGTTATTGCAAAAGCAAAAGCAATGGCTTGTAAAAACAGTATACGATTCTGATATTTCAAGATGGCTCTTAGATAATGAATTAGGACTTACTGAAATAAAAGAAGCGAGTGGAGCATATATCAAGTGGTGGAAAAGCAGCGATGGCAACATTTTTATTCATGAATATGATAAAGAAAGGCTCGGGAATGCCAACGCATATGTGGCGAATACAGTGGATTTACAAAGATTGTACAATAATAGTTGTCTGTCCATTCAAGGTTTTCCGTTCCATTGCTATTATAACATCGAAGCGAAAAGTGCCGAAATTGATAATGTAAGAGAGCGGTATTATTTTAATCATCAGCTGTACAACACCTGTGATTACTCCCGAATCCAAATTAAACAGGTGGAGGGGCCGGAAGATATATATTTGAGCTATTTAGGTGAAAAAGAGTTCATGCTAAGACAGCCGGTGTCAGATTTTCTGAAAAAACTTCCTGTGCTGTCTCTCCCCCTTACCGATTATGATTCAGACTTGGTGGATTTCGCCATTAAACAGGGCGATGAAAGTATATTAAAGCTCATATCCTATCTCACGAGATTAGAGGATGCAGAGGATACAGGAAGACGAACGGTAGCGGAAAGCGATGTAGATATGCTGTATGTCAGTGAATATTTCCGCCGTTTGGTTCAGTTTAGTGAAAAGATGGGAATTAAAACGCATCCCCTTTTCTTTCATCCTTACGAAGCGGCAGGAATTAGCTATGAGCTTACGGCTGAGGATTGGTATCCTCAATTGAAGGAAATAAAACTTACCCATGCTCAAAGGGCTTGCAAGTACACATTACTGTACATGAAGCTAGCGCAAGAGGGCAATGAAGTTGCGGCAAAGGTGTATCCTATATATGAGCCTCTGCTTATGTTCTATATTTTAGGGGGATGTTTCAGAAAAGGGCATGGTTTTATTGATGTTGGCACCTATTCGTTTCATCAATCCGGGTGGCAGTCCATGGCGGCAATACAGCCGATAGATGTTTACAGCAATACGATTGGCACCTACAAAAAAAGGTATTTAGGACATGCCGTAAGGAAAATCGGCGAAATCAATTGGGTTGAGAAAAAAGGGGAGCTCTCTCATTTTAACGGGAATTCGTTGAGTTGGTGGATTGAAAATGTAGGAGCAGCACCTGCTTTTTTGTTTAAGGCAAAGGAGCTTAATATAGATTACTCGCCAAATGTATTTTCTTTGTGTCCGGATATGATACGGGTGGAGGGCACTCTGGTACAATGGATTTGTGAAAGCTACTTACAGTGGGCGTCTTTAGTAGACAATCGAAACCCTGAAGCTATGAAAAATCCATGTCTGTATGATCCGTTTATTGAATTGTTTAGGAATGAGAATGAATTAGCCGTTATGGAGAAAAAGATCATTGATTTAATCCATCTGATGGAGAAAGAACCGATGATCAGTTATGTAGAAGCATTGAAACGGGAGAAATTTTCTTTGTAATAATAACTCTAGAATCAATCATACAACATTAAATAAATCAACAATGAAAGGGTGAGCAGCCATGTTATGCATTTCTGTCGAAAACATTCAAACGCTCAATCATAAAAATAAACCAACGAATGAAAAGGATGGTTCTTGATTGAAAATTAAAAATAGCAGCCATGTACCTGTACGTTTTTTCATTAATGACGATATGAAGCTTGAGAAAAATGCGTTGGCAGAGCTGGATCAGCTCCTAACGGTGAATGAATCGGTCGAAATGCTGAAGCAGCAGCAGACCGGCTATTTTTCTAATGCGGATGCCAAGATCGAAGAAGTTGCGATTACGCCGGATTTCCATAAAGGAAGCGGCATCCCAATTGGCACAACCCTACTGACCAAAGGCTTCGTCATTCCCCAAGCTGTAGGCAACGATATTAACTGCGGCATGCGGCTGTACACGACCTCGCTTCAGGAGGACGACATTCGTTCTAATTTCAAGAAAATCGAAGCCGACATTCGCCACATTTTCTTCGAAGGCGGCCGTAACATCCCGATGACCAGATCGCAGCGCGAAGCGATTTTCAAAGAAGGCTTAATGGGTGTTTTGGCATCGCAGCAAGGGAGCAGTCGCCAGGGACTGTGGGATTTTTATGATGCGAGGCAGCAAGAGCAAGACCTTGCCAGAGTCAATCGTTCCGGCTCGTTCATTGCAGGCGAAGTAGACGGACTCGACAGCTTTCTGGGCAGCTCAGAGCTTTCCTATGACAGCCAAATTGGCTCTATTGGCGGCGGGAACCATTTTGTCGAGATACAAAAGGTAGTAAATATTCGCAATCATGCCTTGGCTAACGAGTGGAACATTAAGCACGGCCAAGTGGTCGTGATGATTCACACAGGCTCCGTATCCATTGGACATCATGCAGGTGTAAATATAAAGGAAATGCTGAAAGACATTTATCCTGCATCATTAAAGCATCCGAGCAATGGCATCTATGTGCTGCCGCAATCTGAGCGCTATGCGCTGCAATGGAAGCGTTATTGGAACCTCCTTCATAATGCGGCTAATTTTGCTTTTGCGAATCGCTTGTTTTTGGGACTCATGCTGCAAAAAGCATTGCATCAAAGCTTGAAGTCGTTCGATTATAAATTACTGTACGATGCGCCGCATAATTTTGTTTGGGAAGAAACGATTGATGGCAGCGCGGGTTTTATCCACCGCAAGGGTGCCTGTACTGCAAAGTCGGCAGAACAAATGATGAATACGCCTTTCCAATATACGGGGGAGCCTGTATTCATCCCGGGATCAATGGGCGCAAAAAGCTATATTCTTGCAGGACTCGGCAATCGGGATAGTCTGTTCAGTGCCAGCCACGGTGCGGGCAGAAGTCTTTCCCGAGGCGACTCGATCAAGGTGGATAATGCTTTATTTCGTGAATTTATTGCCAAGTTTAATGTGGTTACGCCGATTGATCCGAACCGCAACGATATTAAGTCGAGGCCGGATATTTTGAAGAAGTGGGAAGAGGAATTAAAGAAAGAAGCTCCTTATGCCTACAAGGATATCAATGCCATTATTGAATCCCATGAAGAACACGGCATGGCCCAAGTCGTAGCCGAGGTTGAACCGATTTTAACGATTAAAGGTTAGTCAACCGCTTAAAAGCATGGCAGCTTCTACGGTACGCTTAAGCGTATAAAGAACTTTGATAACAATTGCTTTGAGTCCAAAAAAACCGCCTGTCAAATGTCTTATGACAATGACAAGCGGTTTTTTAATGTTACAAGATGTTACGAGGCGTTACAAGATGTTGCATGTGCTGCAAATCCAAGCTTTAAACAGCTCGAGCAATCAGCGCAGCCAGCACTTTTGCCCCTTTTGCCGTCAGATGAACACCATCCTGTGAAAAATAGTCGTCTTTCCCCGAGCTGGCAGCGTGCCAGTCAACAAGTACCATATTCTTATTATCTTTAGTTGCTTTGGCTAGAGCATCGTTGACGATTTGCTCCCATGGACGGGGAACACGTGTATTCACTAAAATAATTTTTTTATGGTCCTTAAGCAGCTCGGAAATTCGCGCAAGCTGCTTGCTTGCAAAAGCGCCATTCGTTCCCAGCTCTATAATAACGGTGTCGCCAAGCTTGCCGTTTTTCTGGAGCTGCTCAAGGATAGGCGGAGCTTGGGACATTTGTCGGCCAATTTGACCGTCTACCGCTATGCCCGGAACGAGTTTTTCCAAAGCGCTCTGAATGTCGAGCATGACGGAATCGCCAATTGCGGTTACCTTCGATTCAGCTTGTGGAGGCTGCTCCTCATGCTCAGGCGCCCGCTTGACTCCATCCTCACCCGACTCGCTCGGTTTAACAGACGGGCTCGGCTCGGTGCTTGCATGGGTGATCGCTTCGCCGCTTCCTTCCGGGCTTGCCACTGCACTTGGCTCCCCGCTTGGCGACGGCTTCTGCTCGGGTGCGCCCGTGCTGGGCTCGCTCGGTGCAACGCCCGTACCAGCCCCAGAGCTCCCTTGCTCAGCGGGCTCCGTCTCCGAACCATCGGCATTCCCCGCGGCATAATTACCCGACGCCTGAACATGTGAGAACGGTTTATTGCTCCAGATCGACGCTAACCCATCCATTCGGAGCGCATACGACATCGTGACGACTAAGCAGACGCTGAAGAAAGCGATAAAGGCTCTTCGATAGGAATGGGCGGCCATCCAACTGGGGAATTGCTTGCACAGCTTACTAATGCTTCCGTGACGAAGGGGCTGCTCAACATATTTATAGGATACGGTGGCAAGCACAAGCATCAACACAACTTGCAGGCTTAGGCGCATAACCGAAACTTCACCCGTATCAACAGCTGGGCCCGTCAAAATAACGACCGGATAATGCCATAAATATAGCCCGTAAGAGCGAACGCCGATAAACCGTAGCGGCGGAATCGAAAGCAAACGGCCAATTCGGCTGGCTGGATGCGCCGCTGTCATAATGAGCAGCATGGACACAACGGACAGCAGCAGCATGCCCCCCAAATATAAGAAGGGCTGATATTCGTTCGTATACCAAAAAGCTAGCAGCGTTAGGAGCAGTGCCGTTCCTCCAATGATATCCAGCGTAAGCCGCGCTTCATTGGATACGCGTGGTTTAAGCTTATGAAAAGGCCATATCAAAGCTAGCACCGCCCCCATCAGCAGGCCGAACATGCGCGTATCGGTTCCATAATAAACACGGCTAGGATCGCTGTCAGGCTCGTAAAGCCATGCCATAGCAGCAGCCGATAATAGTGTCAGCACAAGTATGCCCAGCAGCAGCGCACGGCGCCGTTTCAAAAAACGCAGCCCTACTAAAAGCATAAGCGGCCACACCAAATAAAACTGTTCTTCTACAGCAAGCGACCATAAATGACCGAGCGGCGATGCGGGTCCAAAGCTTTCGAAATAAGAAACGTTATGTAAAATGAGCCACCAATTGCTTACATATAGCAGTACGCCGGGCAAATCGGTTAAAAAAGGAGACCAATGCGGATAAGCAAACAGCAAGGTCGCTGCTCCGGTGACCGTGATCATAAACAGCATGCCGGGAAGCAGTCTTTTTGCCCTGCGGGCCCAAAAAGCTTTCAAATCTATTTTTCCATGCTGCTCTAGCTCATGCATTAGTATACTAGTAATCAAATAACCGGATAGGACAAAAAAGATGCCTACACCGAGCAGTCCGCCCGGCATCCATCCGGGATGAAGATGATATACAATAACCGCAATTACGGCGACTGCTCTAATTCCGTCAAGCCCAGCCCTGTACGTTTTGTTTCCTGATTGCTCGTTTGCATTTCGTGCCATATGTCCTTGTGACTGCCTGCTGTTGTCCATTTTGCCTCTTACCTGCCTATGTCTAATTTTGTTGCACAACATTTGAATCGAATGAGGGCTGTAACCTTTATTATCATAATGATTATAGAAAAATGCAAAGGATAAAAAGTTACAAATCAGGTATTGAAATTGTGATCTTTTACCATGCAACTATTTAGACATAAGATTCGTTTTGGTGGATGAAGGGTATTAAGAAGACAGAATCATAATGTTTATTACACCACCTACGAAGCAGGAGGACATTCATAATGAAAACATCCAAACGATCGATCTCCAAAGGGAAAAGCATGATGGCAGCAGCAGCAATTGCAATTGGTTTGGCTGCGGTTCTGCCGACAGCGCAAGCTGCGGATCAGGCAGCAGGTCAGGATTTGTTCGGCGGCAAGCCAGCAGGCGACAGCGCGTACCATTTTAGCGATATTCAATTTTTAAATGCAACGACGGGAAGGGCGGCCGGAAATGGCTTTCTAATCGGGACATCCGATTCAGGCTCCCATTGGCAGTCGATTTATAAAGGAACGTGGCAGTTTGCACAGCTCGACTTCATCTCCAATACGACGGGCTGGGCGCTAGCTAAATCTGCAAGCAATGGGCCGAACGCTTTACTATTTACGACGGATGGCGGAAGCAAATTTTCGAAGCTGCCTACAGGCAAGCTTCAGCTGCAGCGTATTCATTTTATAGATAAAAATAACGGCTTTGGTTATACGAATGCCTTTGCCTATAAAACGAAGGATGGCGGGAAAAGCTGGGCGAAAATCGCAACCCCGGTAAACACGCGCTATGCGGAGTTTGTGAATGACAAGCAGGGCTGGGCGCTAGTCATCCTGCCGGGACTCGGCTATAACTTGTCGAGAACGACGGACGGAGGCGTGACGTGGACAACTTCGCTCCATGTGAAGGCGGACGAGCTGAGCGGCGGTAAAATCGTTGCTGATGGCACTCAAGTTTGGGCGCAATTTAATGGCGGAGCTGGCATGTCGCAGCAATCCTATTCGGTGTACGCTTCGGCTAACAACGGTGCCAGCTGGCGCAAAGTCATTAGCCAAAGCACAGCGGGCGGCGGCAATGCGCCTGGCGAAGCAAAGGGACTCGTGTCTCAAGGGCCGGCATCCCCGGGCGGACATCCGAGCGACCTTGAGCTTGTGGGTGGAACAGCGATTTTGAGCGCATATTCCCCAGCGGCGCAGCGCATTGGAATCGGACGTTCCTCCAATGGCGGGCAAACCTGGTTTGCGCCGTCCGATACGGTCGGTTATGCCAATACGATCTCGTTTACGAGCACCTATGTCGGGTTTATGGCGGACACGAGCCTGAATTCACCAGCGATCTACAGCACGGTGGACGGCGGGAAAACCTGGTATACGAAGCTTGAAATTCCGACTAAGCCATAAGCAGCAATAGAGCCTATTTAGCATTTGCAAAATGGCGAATTTCATAACACAGCCGCTTGCCGAACTGGATCATCAGGCAGCGGCCGTTTGAACAAACAAACCTCTTGGCAAATCGCCAAGAGGTTATTTTTTTGTGCTTCTCTTGGTGCGTGAATTCCAATTCAAACATAAATTTACACATTTTCACCATAAATCTGTATTCAACAACTTATGAAAACGCTTTATTATTTGTGAAGAACGTGAACACGCATGCCAATAAAAACAAGGAGGTTCAACTTTCATGGTTTTTTTGCGCAATAAGCTTTTACGAGATGTCATAGCAAGCACGATGGTGCTGTTGCTGTGCTTCTCTGTTGTGTCCCCGGTGTTTGCAGCGGATGAGAATACAATTTATACAAATGCGGAGGCTGTTGTAACAGAAGCTCCTGTATCAGAAACGGCTGACCCAACTGCTGCGGCAGTGCCAGATGGTCTGCTGCTTCATTACAACTTTGATGAAACAGCAGGCAGCACGGTGAAAGACCGCTCTTTGAACGGACATGACGGTTTATTGGCAGGAGGAGCGGCCTTCACGGCAGATGGCAAAATAAATGGAGCCATTGATTTATTTGGAACGGATGGTTATGTTAAGCTGCCCGATGGATTGCTTTCGTCCACCCATGATATGACCATCGCCACTTGGGTGAAGGCGGACAGCTTGGGAACGTGGGCGCGAGTGTTTGATTTTGGTACCAGTACGACAAATTGGATGTTTCTGACTTTGAAAAATCATGCTGGTGTGGCGCATTTCGCGGCACTACCGCAAGGGAACGGGGAAAATGCTTTGGCTGGCCCGGCTTTTCCGGCATCCAGCTCATGGCAGCATGTAGCGGTTGTCATTTCCGGCAACACGTATACGATGTTTATCAATGGCATTCAAGTGGCCACCGTAAGCAACATGCAAAATGATCCCTCCGAGCTTGGCTTTACGACGAACAATTATATTGGCAAATCCCAATTTGCGGCTGATCCTTATTTTGACGGCAAAATCGACGATTTCCGCATCTATGACCGCGCCTTATCATCAAGTGAGCTTGTCTCTCTAGTTGGAGAGGCGCTAAGCGATATCGAAATCATTGCTTATGATAAAAACTGGCTGGAGCTGGGCGATACGACGCAGCAGACGAAGGATTTGACACTTCCCGCGGCAGGTCCCGGGGGGACGGCTATTACTTGGGTTTCTTCTGATCCGGCAACGGTGAGTGCACAGGGGAAGGTAACGCGTCCGGAAGCGGGCCAAGGCGATAAGACGGTCATCCTGACAGCGACGATTGCGAAAGGGGCGGAGCAGGATACAAAATCCTTTACCATCGTCGTATGGGAGCTGGATTCGGCATCCTACACCTTGAATATTAACGGAAGAGAGGCGGCTCATGAGGTGAGCCCGACGTTATACGGCATTTTTTATGAAGATATCAACTATGCGGCGGACGGCGGATTATATGGGGAAATGGTGCAAAATCGCTCCTTCGAATTCGGTACTTCTTTGTTTGCTTGGAGCAAAACCGCTTATGGCGGCGCTTCGGGCGAGCTGACGACCGCAACGGATGGAGCGCTGAACGCCAGCAATCCGCGATTTGCACGCCTGACGATTACGAATGCGGGAAGTACTGCCGGGGCAGGCGCTGGGTTAGCGAATGCGGGCTATTCTGGCCTAGCTGTAGCAAGCGGCGAAACTTATCATTTCAGCGTGTATGCACGGAGCGCAAGTCCTTTGACAAAACCGTTAGATGTACAGCTTAGAGGGCAAGATGAAGCGGTTTATGGCTCCTGCGAGGTGACAGGCCTTACAGCTGATTGGCAGAAGCTTGGCTGTGCGATTCAATCGAATGCCGCCAGCACGAACGCCAAGCTCGTCGTTATCGGAACGGAGCAGGCGGTCATCGATCTGGATATGGTGTCGCTGTTCCCGGAGAAGACGTGGCAAAATCGCACAAACGGGCTGCGTTATGATCTAGCCGAAATGCTGGACAATTTAAATCCGGGCTTTCTCCGTTTTCCGGGCGGCTGCATCGTCGAAGGCGGTTCTCTTGAAAACCGCTACAGATGGAAAAATACAATCGGCGACGTAGCGGAGCGCCAAGTCCAGCGCAATCAATGGGCGGCGAATTATTATCAGTCGTTTGGCCTCGGCTTCCATGAATATTTCCAGCTGTCTGAGGATATTGGCGCCGAGCCTTTGCCGATTATTTTTATCGGTCAGGTGTCCTGTCACGGCAATCCGCCGAAAGTGCCGATGAACGAGCTTGACCCTTATATTCAAGACGCGCTTGATCTCATTGAATACGCGAATGGGCCGATTGATTCCACTTGGGGGGCCGTACGCGCTGCAAACGGTCATCCTGAGCCTTTTCAGATGAAATATCTTGGAGTGGGCAATGAATTGTGGGGCCAGGATTATTTGGACCGGTATGAAGTGTTTTATGATGCGATAAAAGCAAAATATCCCGACATTCAGCTGGTGCTGAGCGCGGGCGCTTTTCCAGAAGATTCGATGTTCCATTATGCCTATGATTGGCTTGGAAGCAATGGCAATAAAGCGGATTTGGTCGATGAGCATATGTATCAGAGTCCGCAGTGGTTTTACAATAATGTCAATCGGTATGACCATTACAGCCGCAGCGGGCCGAAGGTTTTTGTAGGCGAATATGCAGCGCACGGAACGGGCAAAAAAAACAATATGGAAAGCGCCCTTGCCGAAGCAGCATTTATGACAGGGCTTGAGCGCAATTCGGACGTAGTAGCGATGTCTTCGTTCGCGCCTTTATTTGCAAGGCAAGGCAATACGCAGTGGACGACCGATTTAATTTGGTTTGACAACAGCCAGGTGTACGGGACGCCGAACTATTACGTGCAGCAGCTGTTCAGCCGCCATGTCGGCCAGCAGCTTATGCCATCCCAGCTTCAGAAAAATAAAAGCTATAGCAGCAGCACCGTTCAAGGCTCGATTACACTCGGCGCTTGGAACACAGGTGTAGAGTATGATGATGTAACGGTTACGGCTAACGACGGTACGATTTTGCTGCAAAATGATTTCAGCGATCCGTCGACGCTTTCGCAGTGGAGCAGCTTCAAGGGCGCATGGTCCATTGACAGCGGCGTGCTGAAGCAATCCTCCACAAGTACAACGGATGCGCGGCTTCTATTGAAGGAAGGCCAGCAATGGAGCAATTACACGCTGCAATTGAAAGCGAAGAAGGCGGCGGGCTCGGAAGGCTTCCTGATCGGATTTGGCGCCAAGGATACCGACAACTATTATTGGTGGAATCTTGGCGGCTGGACGAATACGTTGACTGTAATTGAGCAGGCGGTTGGCGGCACCAAGTCGAACGTCAGCAATTCCTTGAACAGCGGAGTAGAAGCCAATCGTTGGTATGATATTAAAATCGAATTGCAGGGCTCGCTCATCCGCTGTTATTTGGATGGCGTGTTGGTGCATGAGGTGGATCGTGACCCTGGCCCGCTTTACAGCGTGACGACGAAGGATGAGAAGACAGGTGATCTAATCGTCAAAGTCGTGAATATTGGCGGCAGCGAGCAAACCTCAATCGTAAATGTGGATGCTGATTATATCGACGGCAGCGCTACCGTGCTGGAGCTGAAAGCGGCATCGGATGCGGCGGAAAACTCGTTTGCCACGCCGGAAAATGTAATGCCTGAGGTTAAGGAGGTTGCCGGATTAGGCCAATCCTTTACTTATGATTTTCCCGCCTATTCGGTCACTGTATTAAGACTGAGAACAGTGCCTGGAGCAGCCATAACAGCGATTCAGCCTGTGCAGGTTAAGGCAACTGTTGGAGCGGTGCCACAGCTTCCAGCTTCCGTTTCCGTCAGCAAGAGCGACGGCAGCGAGCAGCATGCAAACGTGCAATGGGGAAAAATAGATGAGGAGCAAATGAGCAAAACAGGCCTTTTCAAAGTAAAAGGCGAGGTGGCCGGCACCTACTTGACGGCGGAGGCAACCGTCCTTGTTGCGGAAGAGGACGAAGGCCCAACGCCGACGCCAACGTCAACCCCGACACCGGAGCCAACGCCAACGTCGACGCCTGAGCCGTCTGCAAGTACAGCGCCGCAGCCGACGCCAAGTGCGACACCATCGCCAGGCGAGACGCCGCAGCCAACTGCGAGTCCGGCACCGACGCCAAGCGCAACACCGAATCCGACATCTAGCCCGTCTGGCGGTTCGAGCTCATCGCAGCCAACTGCGACACCTGTGGTGACGGGAGGCGGCAAGCAGCTGGTGGAGTTGGATGAAAATACGGTGAAGGCCGCGCTGGAAAGCGCCATTGATGGCAAAATCAAGCTGAAAATCAAATCAAATGCGGAGGCAAATGCATGGCAAGTGAAAATCCCGCTCACGCGATTATTGGAAGCTGGAAGCACAGAGAAAGCCGAGTCGCTCGAAATCGATACGGGTTTTGCCATCGTAACGTTATCCTTGAAATGGCTTGAAAATAATAAAGGCACAGCGCCAAAAACCTTGACCCTAACTATAACGAAAGCGGATATTTCCAAGCTTCCTTCCGAGACGCAGCAGCAATTGACTGGTGCAGTCGTTTATGACTTTCAGTTGGAAGTGGATGGGGTGAAGGTCAGCGATTTTGATGGGCGAGAGGATATCGTTGTAGCTTTTCCATATTCATTGCAGCCTGGTGAAAATCCGCATCAAGTCATTATTTGCTATATCACGGATAGTGGGGCGCTGGAAGCTGTGAAAAATAGCAAATATGATTCGTTAAGCGGAAGCGTGGTGTTTAAGCCCAAGCATTTCAGCAAATATGCTGTCGTGTACAAGAAAGTCGGCTTCAAGGATGTAACGAAAGCATGGCAGCAGGAGCCGATTAACGCGTTAGCTGCCCGAGATATCATCAGCGGTACGGGCGGAGGACAATTTAAACCGGAAGCTGTGGTGACGAGAGCGGAGTTTATCGCCATGCTGATGAATGGACTGGATTTGACGGAGGCGAATGCTCTAACATTGCTGAGTGATGTCCAGCAAGGGGCATGGTATTATGACGCCGTTGCCACAGCCTATAAACTCGGGATCGTTAAAGGAAAATCAGACGGCAGTTTTGGGGTGCACGACAAACTTACAAGACAAGATATGGCGGTCATGGCCTATCAGGCAACGAAATATGCGGAGCTCGAGTTAGCTGAGGAAGCAGCAGCTCCATTTTCAGACGAGAATGCTATTTCGGTATACGCCAAAAAAGGTGTTGCTGCCATGCAAGCGGCTGGAATCGTGAGCGGCATGGGCCAAAATGAATTTGCTCCACAGGCCGAGGCTACACGGGCACAGGCAGCATTAATGATCTACAAGCTTCTGGGCTTGCAAGGCGAATAACTAAAAAAGGATCTCCTTTCCCTGCTGGATAGCAGTTGGAATGGAGATCCTTTTTTGCTGTTCTATATTGCTGCTTGCATCGATTGTTAAAAGCCGCCTATTTTCCGCCCTGCGCGAAATTGCTTGTACCAAAAATAAACGGTGCAGCCGATGCAATAACCTAGCAAGGCGGCGCTGGCGGCTAGCAGCAGCATAACGGAGAACGCATACGCTGCAATGTCCCAGCCAAACGCTGCGGTTGCGAGCGCCAACGTAAGGAAGAGCACAGCCAGCACATTGTTGAAACGCTGAAGCTCAGCCGCTTGCATCTCTGTGCCTGTCTCTTTTATAAACAGCTTCGCGATCCGGACAAAAAGATTAAGCTTCCCAGCGGAAGCAAGTCCGACCACTTGAATCATCCATAATAGTCCCAATAACAAAGGCTGATTGAAGAAAAAGGAGAGAAGAACAAAAGCTACGATTCCAACTTGGTTCGCTTTTACATAGCGCATCGGCACTTCACGCATCACCGTTCACCTCTAATTCCAATTTATTTACTTGGTATTATTGTATGCCGTAGTTGAAATTTGAGCAACACAAATATTTTGTATCGTCGTCTAAAGGAAACAAGCTTTAAACCGGGCTATAAAGGTGCTATATTTTAGCTACTATTATTTCTCGCCCTTGGGACTGTGCAATGGCGGCGAAATGCAAGGAAATGATTCAAGAAATAATGCTTGAAAAAACGCATGAAAAAAAGATTGTACTTTTGCATCGCTGTGTGTTAAATTAACTTATGACCAATTGACCAAAAATGAATTTTAGTCAATTTTGATCATTAAGTTGAGCAATAAACGGTTGTAACGCTTTTTGCAAGGGAGGTTATGGGGATGGCGGTTGATCGCAAAACATTGATTTTGGAAGCGGCGGCGCAGTCGTTTGCACAGTTTGGCTATAAGGCGACGACGATGGATCTTGTTTCGAAAATCGCAAATGTAGGCAAAGGGACGATTTACACCTTTTTCAAAACGAAGGAAGAGCTGTTTGAGGAAATACTTGGCAAAGCCTTTGCAGAGCTGCAAAGCATTATGTGTGAGGGGACGAAGCAGGACGCGGCTTTTAGCGACAATTTGTTTAATGTGCTTGATTCGATTCTCGATTTCCGCTCCGACCATGAGCTGGCAGTGAAGCTTTCGCAGGAGGTTCGAGACATTGGAACGGTGCAGGCGCTTGATGGCATTCGCCGAATGGAACAGTTCGCGCTGGATTTTCTGAAGCAGCAGCTTGAACGGGCGATTGATAATGGCGAGGTGAAGCCTTGCAATCCGGCGATTGCCGCGTTTATGATTTTTCGGCTGTACATTGGATTGACGTCCGATTGGAATAAGCTGAGCGAGCCGCTTAGCAAGGATGAGATTAAACAAAATATGCTTTCCTTCATCGCATATGGCATTGTCGCCGATCCGGTGAAGTAATGGGCAAAGTCAGAGCAAGACGGCGATGCCTATTTTTTTGAAAAAAACTGACCAATATACCGAAATGGTCATTGGTTCAACATATAAGCAGCATAGATCAGCATATTGAAAAAGGACGTGTTCGCGATGGGTGTATTTCAAGTGTTTTGGAAGGAAATCAAGCTGCTCGGCGAGAAGCCGATGGTGCTGCTGACGTTAGCGGGGGTTGCTCTGCTGCCAATGCTGTATAGCAGCTTTCTAGTAGAAGGCTCGTGGGACCCTTACGGACAGACGAGCAAGCTGCCGGTAGCGGTTGTTAATCTTGACCAAGGGGCAGACTATGAAGGCAAGCAGCTGCATATTGGCGAGGATTTCGTCGATGAGCTGGGGGGAAATACTGACTTTAGCTGGTCATTCGTTACGCAGGATCAGGCAAAGACCGGCATGAGCAATAATCATTATTATATGACGATAACGATTCCTGAGCAGTTTTCGCAGGATGCGGCGACGCTGACAGAGGCTGAGCCGAAGCAGGCGGAAATTATTTTTGAACCGAATAGCGATTATAACTTTGTAGGCGCACAAATCGGCAGCACGGCAATGAAAGAGCTGAAGTCGAAGCTGACCGTGCAAATCACGGAAGCCTACACGCGCAGCATGTTTGAGCAAATCGATAAAATTTCCGATGGGCTTGGAAAAGCAGGCTCCGGTGCAACGGAGCTGCAAGATGGGGCTGGCAAGCTGGGCGAAGGCATTACGACGCTGAAAACGAATTTGAACAAGCTGGCGAGCGGCACAGCGGACGTTCAGGTAGGTGTGAAGCAGCTCGCGAGTGGCGCGGGCGACCTTGCCAAAGGCGCAGGCACGCTGAAGTCGGGAACCGCGACTTTGTCGAGCGGGCTCAGTGAGCTGTCTGCGGCCGCTGCCAAGCTCGGCGCTGGGGCAAGCAGCGCAGGCGATGGCGCTGCGAAGCTTGAAGCTGGCTTGCAAGCGGCAAGCGCAGGAAGCGGGAAGCTGTCCGCTGGCCTGACGGCTTCGGAGAAGGCCAGCGCGCAGGTTGCGGCCGGCGCAAGCCAGGTCGCTGATGGTTTGGAGCAGCTCGTGGCAAGCAGCCCGGAGCTGCAGAGCAATGAGCAGCTGGCAAAGCTGCTGGCTGCAAGCCGCCAGGTGGCGTCCGGCAGCGAGCAGCTGCATGACGGACAGAAGCAATTGCTGACGGGCAGCACGGAGCTTGCAAAGGCGCAGAAGCAGCTGCTGGATGGTGCAGCTAAGCTTAGCAGCGGACAGCAGGAGCTGGCTCAAGGGCTGCATACCTTCAGCACCAAGATGAAGGAAGCTGCGGCCGGCGGCCAGAAAACAGCAGAAGGGGCTTCAAGTCTACAGGCTGGCGCTGCCAAGCTGCAAACAGGGCTTGGCAAGCTGAACGGCGGCGTTAGCGAATTGGCCGACGGCTCGAAGAAGCTTGACGATGGCGCAGGCCAACTGGCCGACGGCTCCGTGAAGCTTGTTGACGGATCGGGCGAGCTTGCAAGCCAATTAAATGAAGCGGCTAGTAAATCGTCAGAAGTGCAGTCAGGAGACAGCACGGTTAGCATGTTTGCTGCTCCAGTCAAAATTACGGAAAACACCGATCATAAGCTAAGCCATTATGGGCTGGGCATTACGCCTTATTTCCTATCACTGGCGCTGTTTATGGGAGCTCTCGTGTTTACTACCGTGTTCTCTTTGAGAGAGTCTGGCATTGCCAGTGCTACACCTATGCAGCGTTTTGTCAGCCGGACGATGACGTTTACGATGGTCAGTCTCGTGCAGTCGGTCATTGCCGACACGGTTCTGCTATACGGCCTCAAGCTCGAAGTTCATAGCAAGCCATTATTTTTCCTATTCACGATTATTACAAGCTTGACCTTTACATGGATTGTCCAAATGCTCGTCACATGGCTTGACAACCCGGGCCGCTTTGCGGTCATCGTGCTAATGATCTTGCAGCTCACTTCAAGCGCAGGAACGTTTCCGCTGGAGATGCTGCCGGACTGGATGCAGAAGGTGAACCCTTGGCTGCCAATGACACACAGCATTATCGGCTTCAAAGCGATTGTGGCAAGCGGGGATTTTGGGGTTATGCGCGAACAAATGATGCTTTTAGGCATTTTTGCGATTATTGCGCTCGCCTTGACCTTCCTGTATTTTTATCGCCAGACTGGCAAAAATGAAAAATTACAAGCCATTACTGCTTAATGAAGCAGCAGAAAGAATGAAGAGGAATAATCGGAAAGAACCTCCTCTTTCATTCAACACGCAAATGCGTTAATATAATCTTAACAATTATCATTCAGGAAGCGGCCATCACGTGTTGATGGCTTCTTTTTTTTAAATATTCACCTTGATTATATTAACGTGGAATGCGAGAGAGTGAGTGAGGCTTATGCAACAACAGCTATTTGGGGAAAATAAGCAGCGGTCGCCTTTTTTGCTTGTTTATGCAGCGCTGCTGATCAAGCTGGCTTTATTTCGCTATTTTATTTTTGATACGATTACGATTAGAGATGTGGCGATGGACGGCCTAGGCTTGCTAGGCGTATTATTACTGTTCGAGCTGATTGCCCCCGGCAAGCGCAAAGGCGCTCTTTTTTTACTCGTTAATGCGGTGCTGTCGCTGCTGCTGTTTGCCTCGACGGTTTATTTTGACTATTACGGCTCGGTGCCGACGTATAATGTGTTGAAATCGATTAATCAAGTCGGTCAAGTACGGGCAAGCGTTCAGACGCTAATCCAGCCTGTCTATTTTACTTATTTTCTTGATGTGGCCATTTGGCTGGCGGTATATGCGGTGAGGCGCTTTCGCACGCGGAAAGTGTATGAATACAAACGTATGGGCCGAGTATCGGTGCTGCTTGTCGTGCTGATCGTCAGTACATCGTTTCTCAGCCGCCAGGTTTATATGGATCAGTCGATTGCTAATGAGCTGGAGCGGGCTAAAAATCTCGGTTTTATCGGCTTTCAGGCATCTGCCGCTTGGCAGGCCAGCACGGAAGCCATTGAGACCGAAACCGGCAGTCTGTCAGAAACGATAGCTGAAATTAATAAGCTCCAAGCGAGCTATCCTTATGCTGAGGCTGGAGCAAATAAGGATGCGAAAGGCAAGCTAGCGGCGAAGCAGCCTGTGCAATTTGGTACGGCAGCAGGTAAAAATCTCATTGTGCTGCAAATGGAAGCTTTCCAAAAATTCCCGATTCATCTTAAGGTGGACGGCCAAGAAATTACGCCGACTCTCAATCAGCTGGCGGATGAGGGCTATTATTTTCCTCATGTGTATCAGCAAATCGGTCAGGGCAATACGTCGGATGCCGAATTTATGTCGAATACGTCGATCTATCCGGTTGGGAGCGAAGCAATGTCCAAAGGCTACGGGGACCGGGCGTTCCCAAGCCTCCCGAAGCTGTTACAGGAGAAAGGCTATGATACAGCTACCTTCCATATTAATAATGTGACGTTCTGGGATCGCGATAAGCTGTATCCAGCGCTTGGTTTTGATGCTTATTATGATAAGCCTTATTATACAGATGACCATTTTAATGATTTTGGCGCGTCGGATGAGGAGCTTTATCGGGTCGGGGTCCAAAAGCTTGCAGAAATGAAGCAGCCGTTTTATGCGCAGTTCGTTACAGCTTCCAGCCATTTTCCCTTTAAAGTGCCAGCAGATCGCGTAACGCTAACGCTGCCGGATTCACTTGCAGGCACTCAGCTAGGCGACTATTTGACGGCGATTCATTATACCGATTATGCCATCGGTACATTGATTAGCAAGCTTAAGGAGCAGGGATTGTGGGACAATACGGTGCTGGTTATGTACGGCGACCATTTCGGTCTGCAGCCTGACAAAATCGATCCAGAGCAATTTAAGACGGAGCTTGGCATGACGTATGATGCGCGGCTCAGCCGTTTTAATATTCCGTTTATCGTCCATGTTCCAGGCGGCGCCAAAGGCGGCAAAGGGCAGGTAGTCGAGCAGGTCGGCGGACAGCTGGATATGATGCCGACGATTGCTAATTTGCTTGGTCTTAAGCCGGAGGAATCGGGTGCTACGCTGTTTGGCCATGATCTGCTGAACATTGATCGAAACGTGCTCGGGATGCGTTATTATTTGCCGAGCGGATCATTTTTCAACAATGATATTTTGTTCGTTCCCGGCAAAGGCTTTGAGGACGGCACTGCCGTATCGCTTGATACGATGGAGCCGGTTACGAATTTTGAGCAATACCGCAGCGATTATGATTATATTATGAAGCTGATGGGCTTGTCAGATAAATACGTGCGAATGCTGCCAAAGCGCGAGCTTGAGGCGTATTAATAAGATGATCTGGGTTAGAAAAATATAGTTTTTTGTTGTAAAAAAGCTCCGCCTATTGGCGGAGCTTTTCACGATTGCTATTCAAATTTTTCCACTCTTCAATGGCTTCGCTAACTTCTTTATCGCGTTGTTCGTCTTTCGGTCCGGGTATAGTCGGGGAGACTTCATAAACATTAAAACGAGTGTCTGCTACATCTGTGCGTCCTCTGCCAGAGCTTTTTACATAGTTGCTACTGTTCATTTGAAATCCACCACCTTTAATTCAAGTATAACCTAATCAGGTTATGCCCAGCAACATTAGGAATAAACATACGACTACTGCCCATAGAGACTGCGCCATATTCATTGACGTAATGATGAATAAGTCCACTTTTTGCTTCGTAAGCTACAAATCCGTCTCCACCTTGCTCAATATGTCGCTGAGCAGCATAAGCAAAGAGATGGTGGGCCACGTATTTATATTTTTCTCTCACCCCACGATTATGAGGAGCCTTTTCAATTAAGTGTATCCATTCATGGTCGCCACGATTTTCTAATGCTATGGCACCCTCTATTTGATCAGAGCCGACGACACAGATTTTATACACTTCCACATTACCCATCTGAAAGTACAATCGCCAGTTAAAACCTGGTGTCCAGTTTGGCCGCATTCCTTTTACATCATCTATATTCATTTTTGTTATGTAAATTGGAATACGGTAGCCTGTCTCGTTTTCAAAAAGCATAAAACCACCTCTAAAATTGTCAGAAATAGCCGGATTTTCAGAAGGATTTATCTGAATTGTTTAGCAATATTTCTTTAAATGAATAAGACAAAAAATACCTCCAACATTGCTGGAGGTGCTTTTTGTAGCTTATTTGAAAAAGAAAACGGCAGGACAGGCAGGCGGCTATTCCCGCGAAAAGCCTTCCTCTTCCAAATACTCGACAGCCTCTTCGTAGGTTTCGAAGGCCATCTCCAAATTCATGCCGTCGTAAATCATCCAAGTATCTTCCTCGAATCTCACTTGAAGCGTCTGCGCGTCATCGTTAGCCCATTGCTGATCGGAATTGGCCTTTTGTCTTCTGCGCTGTGCTCTGGTAAGCGGCACTTCAGGCTTGAACGATAGCGATTTGATCGCTTCGGCAATCAATGTGCGAAGCTCGGATTCATCCAGGCTGCGAATGTTGACAAGGCCCTTGTCGTCGATGTCATAGCCGTCCAGCAGGGCGGCGTAAACAAAGCCATTGCCGTTTGGATGAAGGTGGTAAACGACATTTTTGCGGTCGTATACGCTGCCTGCATATTGAAAATTAACGCGTCCGAGCGACACATCGCTGCGCTCCAGCTCGGGAAAGGACGTAATGATTTCAAGCTTTTGTTCAAAAGTTAGCATAATTTCCTCCATCGTTGAATCCATTTTACTTTAGCGTAAAGGGCGCTGGCTACAAATGCGCCTTGTTGACCTGCTCGTTGCGTACCATTTGCTCCAGCTTGTCGACGAGAGCCTGATGCTCAGGCGGCAGCTTCCGCAAGCCGAATAAACGTTTGGCTTTGTTTTGCTTCAGCGTCTTCAGCATATACAGCTTCTCCCGATAGGTGAACATGGGTACCAGCCTCCAATCCAATTGCACCATAAGTTCCTCCATTATATAGGCTTCACCGTCAGGATGAAAGCTATAACCTGAACAATCAAGCTTTTTAGCAAGGGCAAGGCTGGTGGAAGGGTCTTCTTCTTTTTTTGCCTAGCCAAGCATAAGCTTGAATACGGAGTGGGACGATCCTTATGGCGGGAGGCGATAGAAGCATGGCAAGATGGGGGCGAAAATGGGGACTGCTTCAGCTGTTGAACCGCAATCGCAAGCTATCCTGGCCTGGACTGCCGCTGCGGCGGGTGAAGACAGTGAGCTGGAGCAGTCGTGGAAGCGTTAGCGAAAATTCAGGCAGCCGCAGCGGCAAAAGCTGGGGAAATGGCAAACTAACTGGCGCAGGCATTAGCCGCCCCAAAGGCTGGGGCAGCGGCAAGCTGACTGGCGCAAGCATGGGCCGGCGCAAAAGCTGGGGCAGCGGAAGCCGTCCTAGCTCCGGCAAGAGTCGCCCCAAAAGCTGGGGAATGGGCAAGCCGCTGTTTGGCAAAGGCAGCAGCTCTAGCGGTTTTGTAGCAAAATCGCCGTCAGGGCGTACGGCTTCCAGGCCAACTGCTTATGATGCCTTTCAGCCTGGGCAGTCACAGTCGTCCGGCGGGGGAAGCTGGGGCTCAAAGCCGAAATCGCCCATGCGAAAGCTCAAAATATGGGCGGTCATCATTGTGCTAACGCTGCTCATTGGCGGCATTCAGTCTTTTATATACGTAGATAGGCATTTGCGCGAGCCGCTTACTAAGGTTGCCCAGCTGCGAATTAAGCAAGTAGCAACGCAGGCAATTAATAAAGCGACGACGGAGCAGGTGTCCAGCCAGTCCGAGTTCGAGAAGCTGGTCGATTGGAAAATGAACAGCAATGGCAAAGTATCGGGGTTTATGCTGAACTATAACGAGCATACGAAAATTAGGGCGCAGACGATTGAAACGGTGCAATCGACGCTTGAGCATCTTAAGGAAATTCCCGAGCATATCCCTATTGGCAATGCGCTGGGCAGTCCGCTTATCGCGTCTTATGGTCCTCGTGTTCCCGTCAAGTTTGAGCCAGTCGGCGCGGTTAAAGTAGATCTCAGCACACGCCAGCAAAATGCAGGCATCAATATGATTTTAATTGAGGTGTATATTCATATTGTCGCGGAGGTTGCCATCATTATTCCGTTCGAAACGGAGCCGCAAATGGTGGAGACGGAAATTCCGATTTCCTATTTGCTCGTCGTTGGCGACGTCCCGATGTATTATTACGACAACAAAGGCAATCCAGTTGGCAGCTCTGCCCCTGGAGCCCCTAATATTGCTCTGCCGCTGTCAAAAGGAAGCGGAGTGACGCAGCCATCGGACGGCAGCATGCTGGAGGAGCAGCTTGATGCACCGGTGCTGCCTGCGCCGAGTGCAGAGAATGAGAGCGAGCATTAGAAGCAGAAGCAAGGAGCCTGCAATACGGAAGCTGAAAAAAGGAAAGCCACTGATGCAATTGTCGCCTCAGTGGCTCATTCATGATTTTTTAGTTAGTAGCTGAATTACATGTACAGCATGAAGAAATTCAAGTCATGCCCGTTTTGCTTCAAGTAGTTGTAAAGCTGCGAACGGTGATGGAACGTATGGGTAGTGACCTCAATCAGCCATTTGACCTGAACCATGCCATGCTCCAAATAATAAGCTTTAGAAGATTTAGTCAGCAGCTCATCCTCGCTTAAGGAAAGGATATACTGCTTGAACAATTCAAGGTTAGCTTGAAAACGCTGAATCAGCTCGTCCGGGCTGGTGATGCCAGCGGCTCCATTTTCAACCTCTGCAACTTCCTGCTCTGTCCTTTCCTGCAAAATAGCAAGATCGGTAGCGGGAATAGCCACCAAATGATGAACGAGCTCCATCAGCGAACGCATATTGTCCTGCGGGCGAAAGTCCCACTGGGTTGGCTGAATTTGGGCAATTAAGGTGCAGCTTGTCCGAACGGACAGCTCCAGCTCCTCCAGCAAATGATCTCTAACTGCAAATGTTCCTGACATCATGTATCGTCTCCTTGTTTGGTCGATTATTTTTTTATTGCTGCTCATAGCGGGCAGCGAGCTGGCATACTCGTTGATAGATAGCTGCCCGCAGCTCCGGCGGTTCTGTCACTTCGGCATCCATGCCGATATAGGTGAAAAACTGAACGGCCCAATCCCATTCGGACATGGGCAAATCCATCTCAAGCTTCCAAAGCTGGCTGTCGACCTGCTTGACCAGCTGTCCAAAGTGGGGGTCCTGCTCAGCGAGCAAAGCTCCCCTGTACGTTAATTGGGCAGCGATGTGTACGAGCTTCACGGCGTTATTTTCAGCAGGTGCAGCCTTATCCAAGTACGCGAAAGCCGCTAGTGGCGGCTCAATGGGCTCCAATTCCACAAAACGGTCGACGCGGAACGTTCGCTGTTCCTCATGCACGACGGAATAAGCTTCACAATACCAGAAGCCATGGGCTGTGTAGAGCCGAAGGGGCAGCAGCTCAAGCGACCTTTGATGCTGCTCGGAGCGGTAGAAGGCGCGAATCCAGATCGACGTTCCTGCATATTTCAGCAGTTCCTCCAGCAGCGGCGTTTTGTAATTCCGATCGGGAATGGCAATCTCCAAACGATCCAGGATCGGCTCTATATGCTGCAAAATATGCTCCGGCATCGTGGCTCGAATTTTATCAATAGCTGTAAAACGT
This sequence comes from Paenibacillus sp. Leaf72, assembly GCF_001422685.1. Lineage (NCBI taxonomy): Bacteria > Bacillati > Bacillota > Bacilli > Caryophanales > Paenibacillaceae > Paenibacillus > Paenibacillus sp. Leaf72. Next base: position 245,096 of record NZ_LMLV01000032.1, read on the forward strand.
GCTTGGTTAAAAGGGGTGTCGGCCATTTTGGTCATGGCATTCAGCGAAAACAACACAGCGAGCGCTTCCTGTGAATCGAAATGCAGCGGCGGCAGCTTATAGCCCTCCATTAATCGGAAGCCTCCCGCAGGTCCCGATAGGGCATATAGCGGTATTCCCATCTCGGCCAGCGCCTGCATATCGCGAAGAATCGTTCGCTTGGATACTTCAAGCTTGCTGGCCAAAGCCTGCGCTGTCTCGGGCCGCTGCTGCAAAGCCATCATAATGGCAATGAGGCGATCATTCCTTTTCAAACGTGGCCTCCCTCCCTTTTTAACCCAGTATAGCATGCCATTAGTGACAACATGTTTGTCATCATTAAATCAGGCTGCTCACGAAAAATGAAGGCTGCTATCCATGAAAAAAAACCGCTAGTCGCCAGCCAGAGGCCAGCAATTAGCGGTACATAGTGGAGCTGGACTGCTATTTACCCATTTTTCAAAATATAGAGAAAGCATATCCTAACGCAATCCTTTCTCTATATTTCTCGGAATGAAACGCACCGCTCGCCAAAGAAGGCGACAGCCGTTTCACCTTGATCGCCGCAGTTCCTCGCGCTCCCATGCTTTAAGCAGCGGATACGGGTCGAAGGACCATTCGATCAGGCCGCGGTCACGGTAAATGCCGTAATGAAGATGGGGCGGGAATTTGCCCTGGGTTCCCGGCTTGCCATAGCCGGAGCTTCCAACCCAGCCGATCACTTGCCCCGGCTTGACCACCGTTCCGGCGGCGAGCGATTTATCGAACCCGGATAGGTGTGCGTAATAATGGTAATAATTGTTGAGATCACGGATGCCAATGCGCCAGCCGCCAAACGGGTTCCAGCCCATCACCTCGACAATGCCGTAGCAGGTGCTTTTGACCGAGAGGCCGTAGCCAGCAAACAGATCGGTGCCTTCGTGGCTGCGTCTGCCGCCCCAGCTGCGGGCGTTGCCCCAAGTGCTTTTATAAGAATAGTTATTACCGACTGGCAGCGGAAAAGCATGCTCAAATAGATCTAGTCGCCCAAACGTTTCATAAATGCGCGTAAACTGCTGGATGCGCTGGACAGATCGGCTGTTATGATAATATTCCCATAGTCCGATAGCCAAATCGTCCTCAGTCGTTCCATGCTGCAAAATTTTGCTAGCGATCGCATACAGCAAATCAAAATCATTGTTGCGTTCCGCTTGCCCGTCGCCATCGCCGTCCCGGCCAATGCCGTTGAACCAGCGAATGGAAAGCGGCGATACGTCGGCTTTATTCGGATTCAGCAGGCCGCTCCATTGATCCTCTTCAATAAAGACGCCAACGGTTTGGCCTAGAAGCGGCCGCGTTTTGGGGCGTGCGCTGGACAGCGTGCGCTCATATTGATCAATAGCGGCAAGCTGGGGCCAGGATATGCCCGTCATCAAGCTTAATTTGTCGTACAACGTTTGCCGGGTAGCGAACACTTCGGCAGCTTTTGGCGTGGTCTGCGCGGAATGGACTGGCAAAAGGCTTTCATCCTGATGCTCTGCAGGTCGGGACGCCGCAAGGACTTGCCCGGAGTGCCCGGTTAATAGGCAGGCGGATAGTGTGAGTGCTGCTGCAAATCGCACGGTCTGTTTCAAGCTGTCCATCCTTTCTGTAGCTGTATGGCTTGATGGTTAGGTTTTGCAAATCATTGGTTTTTATGCGAAGCATGCACACTCGTCATCCATCGTAAATCTGTATGGCTTTTATCTGAAATTCGAATGAATCTAATGTGCGATAACGTGCTACATAGGGAAGAAACATGCTATAATAGCGAAAGTGATACGGCCAGGGCTTATCTTGAGACGGGACCATTAGAGCGTTTGAAGATACGACCTTGTTAAATGGAGTGAAAGCAGGGATGCCGGATGAAACCAACCAAACAAACAGAAAAACTGCCGAAGCCCGATTGGCTTCGCATTAAATTAACGACTGACGGCAATTACGCCGAAATAAAAGACATGATGCGCACCAAGACGCTGCATACGGTATGCGAGGAAGCGCGTTGTCCAAATATTTATGAATGCTGGGCGAATCGTACAGCAACCTTTATGATATTAGGTGACATTTGTACGAGGGCTTGTCGCTTCTGCGCGGTGAAGACAGGTATGCCGACGGAGCTTGATACACAGGAGCCGGAACGCGTTGCTGAAGCAGCTGAGCAGATGGGGCTGCGCCACTGCGTCGTAACATCCGTAGCGCGTGATGATTTGAAGGACGGCGGCGCATCCATTTTTGCCGGAACGATTCAAGCCATCCGCGAGCGCGTTATGTTTTGCCGCGTCGAGGTGCTCATTCCGGACTTCCTTGGCAATGAAGCTGCGCTTCAAGTGGTCATGGATGCAAAGCCGGATATTTTGAACCATAATATTGAAACGGTAGAGCGCCTTTCTGACCGCGTGCGTGCCCGGGCCAAATATGCCCGTTCACTGGAGCTTCTCAAACGCGCGAAGGCGATGAATCCGAAAATTCCGACGAAGTCGAGCATTATGCTAGGCCTTGGCGAAACATTTGAAGAGATTTTGAAAACGATGGATGATTTGCGTGCTGTGGATTGCAATATTTTGACTTTAGGCCAATATTTGCAGCCAACGCCAAACCATCTGCCGCTAGTTCGCTACGTGCATCCAGATGAATTCGCCGCTTTGAAGGAAGAAGGATTGAAGCGCGGATTCCGGCATGTCGAGTCTGGCCCGCTCGTTCGCAGCTCTTATCATGCGCATGAGCAGACGGATTCCGCTGTCGCCGCTGAGGAGCGCGAGCTGAGCAACGTATAAAGCTTGAACTGAAGCTTCGAGAGGTGGGAAGTCGTCTTGATTCAAATCGGTGGTAAAATTTATGAGCTTGTTCATGAGAACAGAAATGGCTGGAATCAAGAGGCCTTTCGTGCCCGCTACAGCGAGGTGCTGGAGCGGTATGATTATATCGTGGGCGACTGGGGCTATAGCCAGCTGCGCTTGAAAGGTTTTTTTAAAGACAACCATATGAAGTCAACTCGTGATACGATGTTCTCTTATGCATCGGATTACATTAATGAATATTGCAACTTCGGCTGCCCTTACTTTGTGCTGGAGAAGACCGGAAGCGTGAAGCAGTCTCCCGAGCTTGAGGAAGTGGACGAGGAGGATGCGCTGACGGCTGATCTCAACGACAAGCTGTTCACGGCGCTGGAGGAGGCTTTTCAGTCGGTGGGGCAGGAGGAAGACGGCCAAGTTGTGCAGGCTGCTGCTCCGGCAGCCAAGTCTCCTGGCGAAGCACGCGCTCTGAATCAGAGCCAGAAGCCAACCCAGCAAGGCCATAGTCATCATTCACGCGGCAGCTCTGCCAATCGCAGCGAGGATTCTTCGCAGCGCAGCGGAAGCAAGCAGCGTGAGCGCCGCAGCTACCGGCCGAATGGCGGCAATGGCGGGGGCGGAGAACGTGCTGATCGCAGCGGCGGCAAGAAGCCGCCGAGAGGACTTGCGGCAAGCAAGGAAATTGCCGCTTCCGCTGAAAGCAATGAAGGGTCGCCGGCTCAGCCGCAGCGCCAGAAATCGCCATATCGCGGCAAAAACCGCCCGCCGAAAACAAATCATTCCGAGCCAACCGCAGAATAAGCAGGCTCGGGTACAGGCTTAAGTTTAATAAAGCAGGAATGCTGGAGCTCATCCAGGTTCCTGCTTTTTTTTTTGCAAATATAAGAATTTATAAGTTGTAGCTTATAAATAGGACTTATATTTCTCGGACTGAAACGCGCTGCGCCACCAAAGGACGGCGACATCCGTTTCACCTTGGTTCAACAGCAATTGGTAAAATCGGACAAAATGCTACATGGACGGTCACAGTCGTTGCCGATATCATTGATAATGAAAATCAATTAAAAATTCCAGGAGGTGCTTCAAACGGGAATGGCTTACGCGAATAAGGCAGCAATAGGCGAACTGGCAAGCTCACAGGCTTTTCAGAGGGCGAGAAGGCGGGTGTTCACCCAACTGATTGAAGCGCTCGTATTTGAAAGGCTACCCGCTTTCACATGCACAGAGCAGCGGGACGGCCAGCTGGAAATACTTATTTTCGGTCGCGATGATCAAGAGCGGCCGGTCCATTATAGCTGCCAAGGCAGAAAAATGCTAAGTTTTGGAAAAATAAAGCTGACGAACAGCATCATAACTCGCCTTCAGGATGGAAGGCAGGAAGAGGCGCAAGATATTGCCCTCTTTCTGGAGGAAATGGCTCGCTCACTTGCTGAGGCACCTAGCCAGATCAGCGCCTTTGCCGCTGAACTTGAGCAGACACTGCTGAAGGAAGCGGCTGCTTTGCAGTGGATAAGCGAGGAGGAGAGCAATAAACGGGGCGGCAGCCGCAGCTACGACGAGCTAGAGGGAGATGTGCTGGAAGGGCACCCGTACCATCCATGCTTCAAGTCGAGAATCGGCTTTACGATGGCTGATAATGAGGCATACAGTCCGGAATTTCATCCGCAATTTCGGCTGCTCTGGCTCGCTGTCTGGCGTGAGGATGTGGAAGTGACGGCATCCGAAGGGATAGATGGACGAGAGCTTATCCGTGCGGACGCTGGCGTGGAATTGCTCACGGAGTGGGAGCAGCGTCTGGAGCAGAAAGGCAGCAAACCGAAGGATTATGTATATATGCCTGTACATCCATGGCAGTGGCGGGAGGTGCTCTCTGGACTATTTTTCCTAGAGATCGCTTTAGGGAAAATCGTCGTATTAGGCGAAAGCCGCCACCTCTACTCGCCCCAACAATCCATTCGTACTTTAGCTAACCGCACAGAGCTTAAAGGGCTGTCGATTAAATTGCCGCTAAGCATCCGCAATACTTCATCAATGCGGACGATTAGTCCGCGGCATGCAAGGAACGGTCCGAGATCCTCAAGCCGTCTTGCGGCTATGGTGGCGGGGGATCGTTATTTGAGCGAAACGCTGCGGCTCATTTTATTGCAGGAGCGGCTCGGCATTTCTTACCGTTATGAACGGCTCCCAGAATCAGTGCGCGGGCGGGCAGAAGGAACCCTTTGCGCCTTATGGCGGGACAGCGTCCATCTCTATGTAGATCAAGGTGAGCAGGCGGTACCATTCACGGCGCTATGCCATGTTAGGCGAGACGGGCAGCCCTTTATCGCGCCATGGGTGCAAGCGTCAGGAGTAGAGGTATGGCTCCGTCAATTGCTCGACGTTGTTTTGCGTCCGCTGCTCCATCTGTTGTTCGCACATGGAGCCGCAGTTGAAGCGCACGCGCAAAATCTTGTGCTGCTGCATCGCAGCGGCGTACCGTCGCGGCTAGCCGTAAAGGACTTTTCCGGCGGCGTATTGTTTTATAACGGAGAAAATGCGGACTCCGCGGCCTTGCCGGAAACGGATGTGAAGCATGAGGTTCGGGACGTTGTGCATAACGCTTTGTTTTTTGTGAATTTGGCGGAGCTTGCGTTGTTTTTGAACAAGCATTATTCATTCGCGGAGCAGCATTTTTGGCAGGCGGTTGCGGATGCGATCGGCGAGTATGAACGGGATTTTCCGCAGCTTGCAGAGCAGTTTGGGGCCTATAATCTGTTTGAAAATCGCGTCTTCGTCGGGCTGCTTGCCGCCCGCAGGCTGCGAGGAGATGGCGGAGAGCGGGACCACTGGATTGCGAATGCATTAGCTGGCTACCGTGACAGTGACAGTAACCGTAAAGCTAACCGCGAAGCTGGGCGTGATCAATCGGACTTCATAGAGGAGGAGAACAAGAAATGAAGGCACTTGAGCTGACGCAGCCCGAGGCGGGAATAGAGGAGATTGTCCATTCGGAGGCTTATCCGCCAGCGCGGCGGCGCGTATTTCGCCAACTGCTGGAGGCGCTGCTGTATGAGCAGATGATTGCTTACGACAGCCGCATCGCTGCTGATGGAGCGGAAGAAATAACGATCACGGGAACGGATGCCGAAGGGCGTCCCGTCTATTATCGCTGTGCATTCCGGCGCAAGCTGAGCTTTGGCAAGCTTCGCTTAACCAACCAGCTGCTGTATAGACAGGCAGCGGAGCATCAGGATGGACTCGGGCAGGAGGCCGAGGATATTGCATTATTTTTGCAGGAAATCGTTTCTGCGATGGTAGAGGAGCCGCGTTACCTGGAACGCTTCACGCAGGAGATTGAGCAGACGCTGGTCAAGGAAGCTGCTGCCCGCAGTCATCGCCTGCTGCATCCGGTTAGCGGCAGCCGGGAGCTGGCGGATTTGGAAGGCGACGTCATCGAGGCCCATCCGTATCATCCGTGCTTTAAATCGCGAATCGGCTTTCAATTGGAGGATAACGCGCGGTATGGCCCAGAATTTCATGGACGCTTCCAGCTAGTCTGGCTAGCGGTCCATAAGGAGGATCTGATTTTCGCCGTATCCAAGGATCGTTCATGGACGAAGCATATTGCCGATGAGCTTGGCGAGGAGACCGTTGCCCGGTTTGTACAAAAGCTGGAGCGGCAGGGGCTTGCGGCAGCGGAATTTACGTTCGTCCCGGTTCACCCCTGGCAGTGGCGGGAGAAAATCGCTCCACTATATTTCCGCTTCATGGCCAGTGGGCGTATGGTTGTGCTCGGCGAAGAAGGGGATCATTATTCTCCGCAGCAGTCGATCCGTTCGTTGTCCAACCGCAATAACCGGCTCAAAAATAATGTCAAAACCGCGATCAGCATCGTCAATACATCCGCTGTACGCCTTCTCGGAACGCATCATGTGACGAATGCGCCGATTTTATCGGATTGGCTTGAAAGCATTGTGGCTAGTGACCGCTATTTGCACGATGAGCTTAAGCTTGTGCTGCTTAAGGAGCATGCGGGCGTCTCCTTCCGCTACAATTTATTGCCAGGCCCTGTGCGGGCCGCCGGCTATGGAACGCTTGGCGCTATATGGCGCGAGAGTGTGTATGTCCACTTGGAGGAGGGAGAGGAAGCAGCTCCGTTCACCGTTTTATGCCATATTGGCGCAGACGGCAAGCCTTTTATCGACAGCTGGGTGCAGCGCGAAGGACTTCGAAGCTGGCTGGACAAGCTGCTTGCAGCCAGCATGCTGCCGCTCATTCATCTGCTGTTCGAGCATGGCATTGCAATGGAATCGCATGGTCAAAATTTAGTGCTCATTCACAAGCAAGGCGTGCCTTCGCGGATTGCGCTTCGGGATTTGCCTGGCGGCGTGCGTTTCCATACTCGCGATGGCGAGGAGGAATCGAGACCTGAGCATTTGCTGGACTCCGATCCGCTGCATCCTAACAGCTACAGCACGTCGCCAATGGAAACGAATAATGTTCAAAAGATTCGGAATTTTCTGATGGATTCTTTTTTGCAAATTATGCTGGCTGACCTTTGTCTCGTTCTGGAGGAGCATTACGGGCTAGAGGAGACAGAGTTTTGGCAAGCCGCTGCGGCGCCGATCCATAGCTATTTGAGCGCATTCGGTCTGCATAAGGCAGAGCGCTATGATCTATTTGCTGAAACGATAGAAGTCGGGCAGTTAACGAGGCGCAGGCTGTTCGGCGAGCATGTGATCCGCAATCATTCAGTCGTCAATCCGCTATATCAAATGAGAGAAACAGGAGTGTGAACAAGATGAATGTGAATACGGTGCGCAGGCAAGAGGCAGGAGTGACTTCAGTAGTAGATTGTGTGGGCGGAACGCCGCTCGTCCGGCTGAAAAGAATTTTTCCAGACTCAAGCGTCCGGCTGTTCGCCAAGCTGGAGATGATGAATCCGGGCGGAAGCATGAAGGATCGATCCGCACTGTATATGATTGAGCAGGGCTTCGAGAGCGGCTTAATCGGGCCGAATACGCATTTAATCGAAAGCACTTCCGGCAATCTCGGCATCGGGCTGGCGATGGTTGCGAAGATTAAGGGGCTGAAGCTTACCTGTGTCGTCGATCCCAAAATATCAAAAACGAATTTGCAAATTATTAAAAGCTTGGGTGCCAACATTGATATGGTTACCGTCAAGGATGAGCAGGGCGGCTATCTCAAAACGCGGATTCAGCGGGTCAATGAGCTGCTGGGCCAAATTCAGGATTCCTACTGGATCAATCAATATGCCAATGAGTGGAACTGGAAAGCCTACTATTCTACTGCGGCGAGCGAAATTTTAGAGCAAATCGATGAAAAAATTGACTATTTGGTTTGTGCGGTCAGCACGACCGGCAGTATTTTGGGCTTTGCCCGGCGGCTGCGCGAGACGAATCCTCATATGAAAGTAATCGCAGTGGATGCGGCAGGCTCCGTTATTTTCGGCGGCCAGCCGGGCTCGAGAGAAATTCCTGGCATTGGCGCAAGCCGCGTGCCGGAGCTGCTCAGCAGGGAGGAAATCGATGAGGTCATCTATGTGCGCGATTTGGAATCGGTAGCCGGATGCCAGCAGCTGCTTGGACAAGAGGGGATTTTTGCCGGGGGCTCTACGGGGTCGATCATAGCCGCGTTAGGCAAGCTGCTGCCGTCTATTTCTCCGTCCTCGACGATTGTTACCGTATTCCCCGATCGCGGGGACCGTTACATGGATACGATTTATAACGACGATTGGGTCAGTATGCTTGAACAAACAGGAGGAGCACTAGTATGAATAAAATGCTGTATTTGAACCGCGAGGATATTCGCCGGGCGGGAGGCGATTCGTCAGAGCTGTATGTGCAGGCGGTCAGCCGGGCACTTGCGCTGCATGCGGAGGGGGATTTTGTACAGCCGCTAAAACCCTATTTGCGCGTCAATGAACAGAGCGGGCATATTGCCGACCGGATTATCGCTATGCCAGCACATTTGGGCGGAAACGAGCCGGTATCCGGCATTAAATGGATCGGAAGCAAGCATGACAATCCATCACGGCTTGGCGCTGAGCGGGCCAGCGGCGTCATTGTGCTGAACGATCCACAGAGCAATTATCCGGTAGCAATACTGGAGGCGAGCTTGATTAGCGGCATGCGTACCGCAGCCGTTACCGTTATTGGCGCCCGTTATTTGGCGAAAAAGCATTTTGCTGCTTTAAGCTGCATCGGCTGTGGCGCGATTGCCGGTATGCAGATGCAGGCGATGCTTGAGCAGTTTCCAGCTATAAAGACGCTGCAGCTTTATGATTTGAATGCAGCGGCGGCGGAGCGTTTCGCCGAACGCCTTCGCGAGCGCTTCAACCATGTGAACATTACAGTTATGGGAAGTGCGGAAGAGGCTGTTCGCAGCGGCGAAGTGATCGTAACCTGCACCGTAGCCGACCAGCCGTACATTCCATTCGAATGGCTGCAAAAAGGCGCTTTCATCAGCAATATTTCGATAATGGATTTGCAAAAGGATGTTTTTCTCCGTGCGGACAAAATCGTCGTTGACGATTGGCAGCAGGCAAACCGGGAGAAAAAAATTATTCACCAGCTCGTCACGGAGGGCAATTACTCGCGCGAGCAGCTGTATGGCGAGCTGGGCGAGCTGGTCACTGGCCGGAAGCCGGGGCGCGAGAATGATGAGGAAATTATCGTGCTGAATCCAATGGGCATGGCCATTGAGGACATTGCCAGCGCCGCAGAAATTTATCGGAAGGCGAGAGAGGCGGGCATTGGCAGCGAGCTGGAATTGTTTGGCGCTGAGCAGGCCGCGCCATCTGCAGGGTGATGCCATGAGTGAGCGGAAAACAATCGCGGCTCCGCCTTCAATAGCGGAGCAAGCGCATGTGGAGCGGCTGCTCAATGCATATATGCGGGAAGCGGGACATTTTCGACCGCTTCTTCATGAGGAACAGCAGCTGCCGATGGAGCTTCATGCGGCGATCGCTCGTGAAGGTGGGCTTGGGGCATTTATGCTGGAGCTGCCCCATTCCCGTTCCGCAATTGTTGGCTCTATTCGCTGGCTATCGGCGATGGGCCATCATAAATATGGCGACTCGCTATGGCTGGTGGAGGGAACAGGAAGAGCTGCCCGTCATGCCCCGTTTAGCAGGCTGGATGGTGCAACTGGGCTAGCGGCCATTATGGTAGCCGAGCTCTCGCTTGCGAGCGGAAGCCGAGATGCAAGCAAAGAAGAGGCGTTTCTGGCGCAAATCTCCAGCTCGTTGAGCAATATGAGCCATTTCCTAGAGCAGTCAGGCAGTGGCGGGAGCCAGCTTGCGAGGACGTATGGCAGCGGGCGAATTCGGCTGGCAGAGCAGTCGATGCTGCAGGGCCATCCGTTCCATCCTGCTCCGAAAAGCTCGCAGGGTTTTACGGCGGACGATAAAGTCCGCTACGCGCCCGAGCTTGGCGCTGCGTTTACGCTGCATTATTTTGCCGCTGAGCCGGAGCTCGTGCAGCAGCAGTGGATTGGAGATCAAGCATTGGGCGAGAAAGGCGATTCGGTTACCCCTGAGAAGGTGCGCCTTGCCGCGCTGAAGCTGCTGCCTGCTGCTCGGCAGCATTACGTTCTTCTGCCTGTTCATCCTTGGCAGGCGGCGTATTTGCTCCGCTTGCCTGTGGTCGAGCGGCTTATGGAGCAAGGCGGGCTTGTGCATTTGGGCCCGCTGGGGAATGAAGTGGTACCAACCTCATCTGTGCGCACGGTTTGGGATGTGCAAAGCCCTTATATGATCAAGCTGCCGCTGCAAGTGCGAATTACTCATTTTGTGAGAAATAATCCAACAGAGCAGTTGGTAAGAACGATTGAGGCAAGCCGAATTCTCGCGCAGCTGGAGCAAAGCAGTCCGTTTGGAGAAACGTTCCATATTATCCTTGAAGAAGGCTACCAGACGATCAATTTGCTGGAGGATGTGCCATCTGAATCATTAGAGTCTGCTATAAGCGCAACAGAAGCGGCGGAGCTGGCTGCGAGCTTCGGCGTCGTGTTCCGCCGCAATCCGGCTTATATGACGTCGGGGGATGAGCCTGAAGAAGCGGCTAGCCCGCTAGTAGTCGCCGCGCTGCTTGAGGAGGGAGCAGAACCGAAGTCTGCGCCAATAGGTGCTTTCATCCAGCTTGCTGCAGAGTCTCGGCAGGCGGCACCTGATCTTTCCTTTGCCCAGAAATGGCTGGAGCAGTATGTAGAAATATCACTGGTGCCGCTGATTTGGCTATTTGCAGAGCATGGAGTCAGCATGGAAGCACATGTGCAAAACTCACTTGTGGCATTGGAGCGGGGCTGGCCGGCACGTTTTTACGTCCGGGATTTGGAAGGGACTAGCCTTAGCGAAGAGCGGCATGGACAGCCAGCTTCCGGGAGGAAGTCCAGTTACGCAGCACGTGGGCACAGCTCAATTGGTAAGACTACCTTTACACTGCCGCAGGGCCATCCGGCGCTTTATGCAGACAAGCAGGCATGGGATCGATTTAAATATTATGTGCTGGTCAACCATTTCGGCCATCTCATTCATGCTATTGCTTATTCGCTGGATGTGGAGGAATTGGCGCTGTGGCAAACCGTTCATCATACGCTTCGCCGTTCTTCATGGCTCAGTGAGGCTGAACCGTATATGACCGATTTATTTCAAACGCCCCAGCTGCCAGCCAAAGCGAATTTGTCCAGCTGGTTCAGCCAGCGCGGCGAAAATCCGTCCTATGTCACGGTGCCGAATCCGCTTTATGCGGTGGCGGAGCGCAGGGACGGGCCTATTGCTGCCACCGTGCTGAAGCGGGTAATGTCGGATAAGCAGGAGCATGCCGATCAGCCCTATTGCGCATATTTGTACAATTTGGCGGAGCTTCGCTCGCATATTAGCCGCCTGACCGCCAGCCTGCCGGACTTCTGCCAGCTGTTTTATGCGCTGAAGGCAAACTCCGAGGCGCCTATTATAGGAGCGCTTGCTCCTTATGTTCATGGGTTTGAGACAGCTTCCGCAGGCGAAATCCGCAAAGCGCGCGAGGTGGATGCTACCATTCCGGTTATTTATGGAGGTCCCGTCAAAACCGATGAAGCGCTGATGGAGGCTATGGAGCGAAAGGTTCGCCATATTCATGTGGAAAGCAGGCATGAGCTGCTGCGATTGAATGAGCTTGCCGCTAGGCGCGGGGAAATCATGACGGTGCTGCTGCGCGTAAATGTGAGCATTCCTTTGCCGGATGCAAAGCTCGTAATGGCGGGACGGAAATCGCAGTTCGGCAATGACGAGCAGCAAATTCCCGAACTGCTGGAGCTGTCGCGCACGTTAAGCCATATCAAAATCGACGGTTTTCATTTCCATTCGCTATCGAATAATTTGAGCGTCGATCGGCATTTGGAGCTGCTCGCCTTTTATTGCCGCCGTGCTGCGGAGTGGACGCAGCAGTTTCATCTGAACATCGCTTACCTCAATGTAGGCGGTGGAATTGGCGTCAATTATGCGGATTTGCTGCGCCAATTCGAGTGGGAACGGTTCACGGACGGGCTGCGGGAGCAGATTGCTCCGCTATGTGCCTCTGGCGTCAAGCTCGTATTTGAATGCGGCCGCTACATTGTCGCTTCTTGCGGCTATTACGCGGCTGAGGTAGCCGAGGTGAAAAATAATCATGGCAGCCGCTTCGCCCTGCTGCGCGGCGGTACGCACCATTTTCGCCTGCCGGCATCATGGCAGCACAGCCATCCGTTCCGCATTATAGCGGTGGATAGCTGGCCCTATTCCTTTGAACGTCCGCAGCTGTCTGACAGCCGGGTAACGATAGCCGGCGAGTTGTGTACGCCTAAAGATGTGCTGGCGCGTGACAGCTATATCGAGCGGGTGCGTGTCGGGGACATTGTGTTATTTCCTTATGCAGGCGCTTACGGCTGGGCGATATCCCATCATCAGTTTTTAAGCCACGCGCAGCCGCAGCACATTTACCTTGATTAAAGAAACGGAGCTGAGAACGATGACCCAGACGAAAAAGCAGCTGCATCTGAATTTATTTCTGATGAGCACCGGCCATCATGAGGCTTCATGGCGGCATCCCGACAGTACGCCGGAGAGAGCAGTCGATGTGCATTATTATGTAAAGCTGGCGCAGACCGCGGAGCGGGGCAAGCTGGATTCGATTTTTCTGGCCGATTCATACGGTTTGCCGCCTACGATTCAATACAAGGTGCTTCAAGGGCTGGAGCCGTTTACGCTGCTGTCCGCGCTTGCGATGGCAACGAAGCATATCGGGCTCATTGGCACCGCCTCGACCACTTATAATGAGCCGTTTCACATTGCCCGCAAATTCGCCTCCCTGGATCTCATCAGCGGAGGTCGGGCGGGCTGGAATATTGTGACCTCTACCGGCAATACGACGGCTTTCAACTTCCGCGACGAGCAGCTTCCTGAGCATTCGATGCGCTATCGTCGGGCCGAGGAATTTTTGCAGGTTGTCAAATCGCTGTGGGACAGCTGGGAGGATGGTGCGCTCATCATCGACAAGCAGTCCGGCGTATATGCGAATCCTGAACGGATCAAGCGGATCGATCATAAGGGAGAGCATTATGCGGTTCGCGGTCCGCTGAACCTTCCACGCATGCCGCAGGGGTACCCGCTGCTTGTGCAGGCAGGCGCTTCGGATACGGGTAAGGAATTTGCCGCGATGGCGGCGGAGGCTGTATTTACGGCACAAAACACGCTGCAGGGCGGGCGCGACTTTTACAGCGATTTGAAATCGAGAATGGCGAAATACGGCCGCAGTGCGGATAGCCTTTGCATTTTGCCTGGCTTCTGCGCCATCATTGGTGATACGGAAGCAGAGGCGAAGGAAAAGGAGCAGGAGCTGCATGAGCTGGTACAAATCGATTACGGATTATACAGGCTGTCTAATTTATTTGGGATAGACCTGTCTGCTTATCCTTTGGATGGACCGCTGCCTTATGCCGACCTGCCGCAAACCGAGCAAATCAATTCGCAGAAGGGCCGGCATCAAATGTTTATTGAAATGGCGCAGCAGGAAAAGCTCAGCATTCGCCAGCTCATGATGCGCACCGCATCTTCGCGCGGACATTTCTCCATGGCGGGCACGCCGATACAAATAGCAGATGCGATGGAGCGCTGGGCAGTCGCAGGAGCAGCCGATGGCTTTAATTTAATGCCGCCTTCGCTGCCGTCGGGGCTGGATGACTTTGTAGACAAGGTCATTCCTGAGCTGCAAAATCGCGGCTTGTTCCGTTCCGATTATACTGGCAGCACGCTGCGGGAGCATTACGGCCGCAGCGCCGCGGCTCGGTCTGGCGTTCACGCGTGAAGGGGAAAGGGGCGCCGGCAGGAGCGGACAAAGCAGCGGTTAACTGGCGGCTGAATCTCACCATTTTATGGCTGGGCAATTTTCTCGTTACGGGCAGCGCGACGATGGTCATCCCATTTCTCCCGCTGTTTCTTGAGGATTTGGGCGTGAGCTCGGTCAGTGAAGCAGGGTTTTGGGCGGGGGCGATATTCGCTGCCCATTATGTGACCTTATTCATTTGCCAGCCGATCTGGGGAAGAATAGCCGACCGCTATGGGAGAAAAATGATGCTGCTGCGCGCAGGCTTCGGCATGGCTGTTGTCATTGCTATGATGGGCTTCGCTGAGGCGCCATGGCAGCTTCTGCTGCTTCGTCTGCTCAATGGCGCTTTTGCTGGATTTTCACCTTCGGCAACGGCTATCGTATCGACGAATACGCCAAGCAGCCGAATGGGCTTTGCGATGGGCACGCTCCATTCCGGCAATATTTCCGGCACGGTCATGGGGCCGCTTATTGGCGGCTTGCTGGCGGAATGGCTTGGGCTGCGGAGCGTTTTTTTCATAACGGGTACGGTGATGTTTATGGCGGCATTGTTAACTGCTATCATCGTGAAGGATCATTTTGTGAAAGCCGATCAGCGCTCCGAGCAAAATGTTTCCACGATCGGCGGCTTTCTCGTGCTATGTAGGGTCCGGCAAATTCCCGCGCTGCTGGCGGTCAGCGTCATGATTCAGTTTGCGCTGACCGGATCACTGCCGTTTATTCCGCTGTTCGTCAAGGAGCTGCATGGCGAGGCTGGCATGCTGGCTTTATATGTTGGGCTGGTCAGCTCGATAACGGGTGTGTCCAATATGATTTTTGCACCGCTGCTGGGCAGGCGCTCCGACCGCACAGGCCCGCACCTCATATTAAGCTACTCGATGCTCGGCGCTTGCCTAATCGTACTGCTGCATTATTTTGTCGCTTATTATTGGCAGCTGCTGCTGCTGCGGTTTCTGCTGGGCATGTTCATTGGCGGGCTCATTCCGACGGTGCGGACGCTCATTAAGCAGTATGTGCCGAAGGGGATGGAGACGCGGGCATACAGCTTTGATACGAGCGCAGTCAGCCTGGGGGCTGTTCTTGGGCCTATCGTTTCTGGGGCAGCTTATGGCTACGTGGGCATAAGGGGCGTATTTCTCATGTCTGCTTTTCTCATGCTGCTTAATGCTGGCTGGAGCTACAAAATGCTTGGAGGCGGGAGCAAGTCCAAAAGCGACTCTAGAGCAAATCCCGAAACTCTTTCTGACACGATTGCCATTGCTGAAAATAACGCTACTACGCCCCGATCTGCGGGCGAAACATTCAAAAAGCCTATGTAGCCGCGATACCGCGGCCGCATAGGCTTCTTTTTGTTGAAAGCGGGATTTTTTCATCCGTGGTGAAAAATTAACCATGCTGCTGGCCGTTCGTATAAAGGAGCAGCGAATCCATAATCGTTTTGCGGCCGATCGGCGTCCAGCACATGGCATACCAATTCGGGATGAAGCGCACGCGGCCGCTCTGGACAGCCTCATGCTTTTTCCAGAAGGGGCTGCTCTGCATCCGCTGCAATATTTGGTCGCTGCTCGGTCCATGATGCAGCTTCTGAACGAACAAATAATCGGATTGAATGGACAGGCCGCTGAGCTGCTCCGGCTGCATTTCGACTTTGTGGTCAATGGCGGGAGAAGAGCTGCCCGCCGTCAGTCCAAGCTCGGTGAACAGCAGCTCATTGAGCGGATGGTCTGGCGCTCCTTGAATGCGGACGGCGTTATGCGTAACCCGCATTAATGTCAGACTTCCGCTGCCGACGGAGCGGCCGAGCAGCTTGCGGGCATCGTCGGTTTGCTGCGCCAGCTCGCTGAGCATCGCCTGCTCGGTTCGCTCGCAGCCGATCATTTCTGCAATTTTATGCAAGGCGATACGCCAGTCGGCATGATGCTCCAAACATGCGGTGGACGCAATTTGTTTAAGCGGCTCCTCATATTCATGATGATAGCGATCGATAAGAATTAAGTCGGGTTTGAGCTGCATCAGCGTCTGCAAATGACGGGTCACTTTGCCCAGATGCTCGGCTTCTCCCATTCCGGGATAACGGAAGCAGTTCATGTTGGCAATCGGAAAAATGCCGAGCGAGCGCAAGCTGTCGTCAAAGCTGGAGCAGGCGACGACCGCGATTTTTAATTGATGGCGCTTCATATAAAGATTGGGAGAAATGCCAACCGATGCTTTAAATACCCGGCTGAAATAAAACTCGCTGCCAAAGCCGACGCGCTCAGAGACGCTTCTGACAGATGTCCCATTCAGCGAGAGCTGGGCCTTTGCTTCCTTGACGCGAAGATCCGCTAAATATTCAAAGGGAGTGACGCCCATTACTTGCTTAAACTTGCGGGAGTAGGAGGTTGGTGTCAGCATGGCGATGCTGGCAAGCTGCTCCAGATTGATTTTTTCATGCAGATGTTTATGGAGGTAGCTGATGCTCTCCTGCATGCCCTTCTCAGACGTTGGAATGCGATTAAGCTCCAGCAGCTCAAGCAGAACCGTGCTGTAAAGCTCCTGAAATTGCAGCTGCATCATCAGCTCGCGTTCAGGCTTGCTTTCAAACTTGTCAACTTGCGAGGCTGTCTCATATAGACGTATGATCCTCTCGGAGGTTTGCTGCTGGCTGCGCAGCTTGATGCCGCTGTTAAACAGCTCGGCCGGCAGCTCGGGAAGCTGCACCTTTCGGTTGTCACGCTGTTTGGCAACACCAACCGCATCCAGAATCAGCACATAATATTCAAAATCTCCCCGATCTGATTGGAAGCGTATGGACATGCCGGGAAGCAGCAGAAGCGGCTCAAGCGCTTCAAGCTTTCGCTCATGCCCGTTAATAGCGAGGAGGCCGGAGCCTCGGGTAAGAAAGACGAGCATCGGAGCGGGTGCTGTCCGCTGAATAGCAGCGTGAGCGGGCTTGCTGTATTTATAAATGGAAGATAAAAAAACCATTGTACGTTTCATTTTGGCGTCTCCAGTCTATTAGTCTGGTAAGAGGCATCCATCGCTGCAAGCGGTCTTGTTTATTGTAAATGAAAATCATTATCATAGTCAATTATGAAAATAGACTATCGGCTGCCATTCGATAAATGATAAAATTTTATATGGAATCGGACAAAAAGTTCGATGTACAAAAAGAGCGAAACGTTTTATGATTCTCGTTGAGAATAGTTCTCATAAAAAAGGTCGTTATGGGCCAAAGATACATACAGGGAGGGTTTTTCAATGTTATTCAAGTTACAAATCAATTGGCAGGCGCGTGCGGTACTGGTGCTGCTGCTGATGCTCGTCGTATCAGGCTGCGGAGCTGCGGCAAATGGATCTGGCGGTGCATCGTCAGGGCAGAACAGCTCTAGCCCAGCTGCGGTAGAAAGTGAGCAGCCAGCCGCTGAAGCAAATGCAGCAGAATCGACAGAAAACCGTACTTTCAAGCATGCGATGGGAGAAACAGTCGTTGCGCCTAATCCGCAGAAGGTTGTCGTATTGGATAATGGCGCACTCGATAATATGCTCGCACTTGGCGTGAAGCCGGTTGGCGCGCCATCGATTATTTCTGTAGATGACGGTTTTGCGACCTATTTGACGGGAACAGAAGGCATTGCGAATATCGGAACGGTAGAGCAGCCAAGCTTGGAGACGATTGCCTCGTTGAAGCCCGATGTCATAATAGGCATTAAAGATACGCAGGAGGCCATCTATGAGCAGCTATCGCAAATTGCGCCAACCGTATTTACTGAGGTAGGCGGCGCACAATGGGAGGCGAACCTGGCTTTGCATGCAGCTATAGTTGGCAAAGAAGCAGAGGGCAAGAAGCTGATTGAGCAGCTGGATGCGCATATCGCAGATCTTCATGCGAAGCTTGGCGACAGCTTGAATACGACGGAGGTTTCGCTGCTTCGTCCAAGGAAAGACCGCGTTTCCGTTTATTTGAAGCCTTCGTTTACTGGAGGTGTAGTAGAGCGTGCTGGCATTAAGCGTCCAGCTGTACAAAGCGGGGATGACGATTTTAACTTTAATGCGACAGAGGAGCAAATTGCCGATCTGGATGGCGATGCCATCATTTTGTTCGGACGCGAAAGCGAGCAGGACTATTTTGAACAAAAAATTAAAAGCAATCCGCTGTGGAATACGCTTGAAGGTGTGAAAAATGATCGCGTCTACGTAGCGAGCTGGGAGGTTTGGCTGAGCGGACATGGCATACAGGCCGTCAATATCATGATTGATGATTTGGCTAAGTTCTTAGTCAAAGCGTAACTAGCGCTAGCGTTTAGTGGAGTAGAAGCGTGGTGAGTAGGCAGAGTGTCCCTGTTCAGGCAGAGCTGGGCGCTCTGCTGCCACGCTTTTAGGGAGGAACAGATTTGAACATTCGGCTTACGGGCATTGTGCTCGGTTTTGTATTTGTCATCTTAGGCCTTGCTGCCAGCATTGCTGTAGGAAAATCAATGGTTCCACTTCATACGGTCATCGAAGCTTTTACTTCTTTTGACGGCTCAAGGGAGCATCTGATCATTCGTTCGGTCCGGGTTCCGCGCGCCCTAATGGCGATGATGGTCGGGGCATCGCTCGGCATGGCGGGAAGCATTATGCAGGCGATTAGCCGCAATCCGCTGGCGGGCCCTGAGATGCTCGGAAGCAACTATGGAGCGGCGCTGCTGCTCGTCATTTCTATGTTTGTATTTGGCTTTACGTCTTCGCTCATCCATATGTGGGCGGCACTGCTCGGGGCTGGGCTTGCCTGTCTCGTCGTATTTATGCTTGGCTCGCTGGGTAGGGGAGGCCTGACGTCCATTAAGCTGATTTTGGCTGGTGCCACTATCAATATGCTGCTTGCTTCCATGGTGCAAGGCATTCTAATTTTCAGCGAGGAGTCGCTGGATGAAATGCGCTTCTGGATGGCGGGTTCATTAACCGGCGGCAGTATGGAAATGTTCGTACGCGTGCTGCCGTACATGATGGTCGGGATAGCAGGGGCTCTGGCGCTCAGCCGGCAAATTAATTTGCTGAGTCTAGGTGATGAGGTTGCCCATGGGCTGGGGCTGAAAGTCGGGCTAATGAAAACGGCGTCCCTGTTCATTGTCATGTGCCTTATGGGAGGCTCTGTGGCTATTGCTGGGCCAATCGGCTTCATTGGCCTTGCGGTACCGCATATCGTCAGGTTTATGGTCGGACTGGACTATCGCTGGATCATCCCTTATTCTGCGCTGTTTGGAGCAGGCTTGCTGCTGCTGGCGGATATCGCCGCCCGCTTTATTTTTCCCTATCAGGAGCTTCCGGCAGGTGTAGTGACGGCGATGGCAGGCGCTCCCTTCCTCATTTATTTGGCCCAAAGGAGGGAGAAACGATAATGTCCCGTTTCACTTTATCCGCATCTGCCCGTTTGTGGCCCGTTATTGTTGTCCTTATTGCTGCTAATTTTATCGTGCTCTCCATGAGCATTATGATCGGCGAATACCCTGTTCCGCTATCTCAGGCATGGAAAACAGTCATTGGCATCGGCGAGCCTGAATATGAGTTTGTTGTCAATCAGCTGCGGTTTCCAAGGTCGCTGGTAGCTTTTTTGGTCGGCTGCGGTCTGGCGCTTTCGGGCGCGATTTTGCAAGGGATTACCCGCAATCCGCTAGCCGCTCCAGGCGTCATTGGCATTAACGGTGGTGCTGCTCTTATGGCCGTTACCGCCATTATCGCACTGCCGTCAGTGCCGATTGCGCTGCTGCCCTTTATTGCGTTTAGCGGGGCGCTGGGTGCTGCTGCGCTTACCTATTTTCTCGCTTGGCGCCGTGGCGCAGCTCCGATGCGGCTGCTGCTTGTCGGTGTGGGGGTGGGCGCGGCCTCACACGCGTATATTACCTTTTGGATGACGACGCGTCACGTTCAAAACATCAAGCAGGCGATGATCTGGCTGATGGGAAGCACATATGGCAGAACGTGGGATCATTTTTGGCCGCTGCTTCCATGGCTGCTCGTGTTGTTTCCGGCAGCGCTTCTTATGTCGCGGACTTTGGACATTTTGAAGCTTGGCGATGAGCTATCGATCGGGCTTGGCAGCGCGGTCGAGCGTTCACGCGGCCTTTTATTGCTCATTAGCGTAAGCTTGGCAGGCGCTTCTGTCGCGATGGCCGGAACGATTGGATTTATTGGTTTAATGGGACCGCATATTGCGAGGCAATTGGTTGGCCAGACGAGCCGCAGATTGCTGAGCGTATCGGCTTTAGTTGGCGGCTTAATCGTGATGTCTGCCGACCTGCTGGGACGTGCGCTGCTGCCGCCTATTGAAATTCCTACAGGCATTATAACGACAGCTATCGGAGCGCCTTATTTAATTTATTTGCTGTACCGCAATCGCAATCGTCCCTAACAGGACATAAAGGAGGAGATAACGATGCATACGGACAGGTCCGCTTTGCCGAATACGGTATCGCAAATCATAAAGGAAAGGCGTACGGTGAGGGTTTTCAAGGATGATGCTGTATCCGTGGAGACGCTGACGGAGCTGCTCGATGTCGCCGTCTGGGCCCCTAATCACAATTTGCGCGAGCCTTGGCGTTTTATCGTATATGAAGGGGAGGGGCGCAAAATTTTCGCCGATGCGGTGCTTTCTACCTTCTCGCCGGAGGAGCTGGCGAAATATGGCGAGCACCGGATGAAGGAATACATGCATACCCCGCTGCATTTAATGGTCGTGCTGAAGGAGGATCCCCGTCAAAAGCAGTGGGATGAGGATTTTTCGGCCGTATGCTGTCTCATTCAAAATCTTCAGCTTGCTGCATGGGAGCAGGGAATTGGCATGGTGTGGAAGTCGAATCCTTATATGTATAATCCTAAATTTCGCGATGAGTCTGGGGTGGGCGTGCGGCCGGGTGAGAAAATTGTCGCCGTGCTCCACATTGGCTATCCGCGGGTTATTCCCAATGCCGCTCCACGCACATCAGCACGAGAGCTTCTTACAATTGTTAACAAATAATTAATGCTAATTGTTGTTTAAATTTGTATTAAATTCAATGACTCTTGGAATCTAATGATTCTAAGAGTTTTTTAATAATTTTAATTTAGAAAAATAGGGCAAAAATGTACATGGATTAACTTTAAGTATTTCGATAAAATCGTAAATGAAAATCGTTATCAATTTCAGAACGCAGAGTCGCCATCCTGTTCCAGGGTGACCCTATATCCTTTTGAGGAGTGGTAGAAGATGAGTTATGGCAAAAAGAAAATGCATTTGAACTTGTTTCTGCGCAATACAGGTCATCACGAAGCGTCATGGCGCCATCCGGGCAGCGACCCGAATGGGGTGACGGATATCGACTATTATATAAAATTGGCGAAAATTGCCGAAGACGGCAAGCTGGATTCGTTATTTCTCGCCGATTCCTACGGTCTGCCGCCGACGATGCAGTTTTTGGTGCAGCAGGCGCTGGAGCCGTTCACGCTGCTGTCGGCGCTGGCGATCGCGACAAGCCGCATCGGGTTGATCGGAACGGCTTCTACAACTTATAACGAGCCCTTTCATGTAGCCCGCAAATTTAATTCGCTGGATCATATTAGCCGGGGGCGGGCGGGCTTTAACATTGTCACCTCGACGGGCAATGCGACGGCCTTCAACTTTGGCGCTGCTCCGCTGCCGGAGCATACCGACCGTTATGAGCGGGCTGGCGAGTTTATGGAGGTGGCGAAAGGGCTGTGGGACAGCTGGGAGGAGGACGCGGTCGTTGCCGATAAGGAGCAGGGACTTTATGTGGACCCAGACAAGCTGCATGAAATCAACCATGTCGGCCGCTATTTCCATGTGAAGGGCCCGCTGAATTTGCCAAGGTCGCCTCAAGGACATCCCGTGCTGGTGCAAGCGGGAGCATCGGATACCGGCAGAGAGTTTGCCTCTCGTATGGCGGAGGCTGTTTTTACCGCACAAAATACGCTTGAGGATGGACGGAGCTTCTATGCGGATGTGAAAGGGCGGATGGCGAAATATGGCCGCTCGCCAGAGCAGATTAAAATTTTGCCAGGCTTTTGTCCTGTCATTGGCGATACATCGGCGGAGGCGAAGGAGAAGGAGCGCGAGCTGAACGAGCTGACCCAGCCGGAATACGGGGTGTACCGTTTATCTAATTTGCTCAAGATGGATTTGCGGGGTTATCCGCTGGATGGTCCGCTGCCATTCGCAGAGCTGGCGAAAAATCATGAAATCAATTCGCAAAAAGCGCGGCATCAGCTGTATCTGGAGCTGGCGCAGCGGGAAAACCTGACGATCCGTCAGCTTATTTTGCGGACAGCAACGTCGCGCGGGCATTATTCAATGTCTGGCACGCCGATTGAAATTGCCGACGAGATGGAGCGCTGGATTGAGCAGGGGGCAGCCGATGGCTTTAATTTGATGCCTCCCTATTTCCCAAGCGGGCTTGAGGAATTTGCCTTGAAGGTAATTCCCGAGCTGCAAAATCGCGGCTTGTTCCGTACCGATTATGAAGGCACGACGCTGAGGGAGCATTACGGGCTGGAGCGGCCAGAGCGTTCCTCGTCCAGGCAGTCGGTCATTTCCGCCCAATAGATGGGCAAGTGGAAGGGGAGGAAAGAATGAAGGCGACCGACAGGCAGCTTCACCTGAATGTGTTTCTTATGGGCAACGGCCATCATGAGGCCGCTTGGCGGCTGCCGGGCAGCCGCCCGCAGGATGTAACGAATGCAAGCTATTACGTCAAGCTGCTGCAAACGGCGGAGCGCGGCAAGCTGGATTCCTTATTTTTGGCTGATTCGTATGCGCTGCCCCCGACTATTCGCTACAAGGTACTGCAAAGCTTGGAGCCGTTTACGCTGCTTTCTGCGCTTGCTATGCTGACTAGTCGGATTGGATTAATCGGTACGGCCTCTACGACTTATAGCCATCCATATCATGTAGCGCGGCAGTTTGCTTCGCTTGATTTTATTAGCGGTGGCCGTGCCGCTTGGAACATTGTGACGTCAACCAATGATGCAACTGCCCACAACTTTGCTGATGAGAAGCTTCCGGAGCATGGGGAGCGCTATAAGCGCGCTGCCGAGTTTTTGGAAGTAGTGCAGCGGCTGTGGGACAGCTGGGAGGATGATGCGCTTGTGCAGGATAAGGCGAGCGGCATTTATGCCGATCCCGGAAGCATACATGAGATACGCCATGAAGGCAGCTATTTTTCGGTGCGGGGCGCACTGAATTTGCCGAGGCCCCCCCAAGGGCAGCCCGTGCGGGTACAGGCCGGCGCTTCGGAGACGGGCAAGGAATTTGCCGCGCATGCTGCGGAAGTTGTGTTTACGGCGCAAAACAGCTTTGCGGACGGCTGCCTCTTTTATTCGGATCTGAAATCGCGGATGAAGAAATATGGAAGGCAGCAAGATGAGCTGAAAATATTGCCGGGCTTTTGCCCAATTATCGGCGATACGGAAGCTGAGGCTAGAGACCGGGAGGCAGCGCTCCATGACCACATTCAATTTGATTATGGCCTGCTGCGCCTGTCCAATTTGTTCAGCACCGATATGACCGGGTTCGAGCTGGATGAACCGGTACCCGTCGATTTTCTGGCGCAGCAAAGCGAAGTGAATGGCCACCGCGGGCGCTACCAGCTTTATGTGGAGCTTGCCCGCCGGGAAAAGCTGACGATGCGCCAGTTGATTGTTAAAACAGCCGCCTCGCGGGGGCATTATTCGATGGTGGGCACGCCGGTGCAAATTGCCGACGAAATGGAAAAATGGTGGCGCGGCGGCGCGGCAGATGGCTTTAATGTCATGCCTCCGTATTTGCCGGAGGGCCTTGAGCTGTTCGTGGACAAGGTGGTGCCGGAGCTGCAAAACCGCGGTATTTTTCGCAGTGAATATACAGGAACCACTTTAAGGGAGCATTATGGCCTGCAGCGCCCTGCCAGCATCTATGGGCAGACGAGGCCATTGGCAGCCAAGAAATAACGGCAATGATGCCTTATCATGCTATGTCGAAAGGAATGAAGTAATGATTTCAGCTAAGCGGAGCATGCATATCAATTTATTTCTGATGAACACGGGACATCACGAGGCATCTTGGCGCCATCCAGCAACGGATCCGCACCGCATTACCGATTTGAATTATTATCGCGAGCTTGGACGAATTGCAGAACGCGGCAAGCTGGATTCGCTGTTTCTCGCGGACACGTTAGTGCTGCCTCCGACTGTTGAGCATAAAGTGCTGCATGGACTGGAGCCGTTCACTCTGCTGTCAGCCATCGCCGCCGTTACCGATAAGATTGGGCTGATTGGCACAGCCTCAACCACCTTTAACGAGCCCTTTCATATTGCGCGCAAATTCGCCTCGCTGGACTGGTTAAGCGCTGGACGCGCTGGCTGGAACATTGTGACGACGGCAAGCGAAAGCGCAGCTTATAACTTTACGGATGAGGCTTTGCCGCCACATGACGAGCGCTACCGCAAGGCAAGCGAGTTCGTTGAGGTGGTGAAGGCGCTTTGGGACAGCTGGGAGGATGATGCGCTCGTTGCCGATAAGGCAAGCGGCTTATACGCCAATATGGCGAAAATCCATCCGCTTAATCATAAAGGCGAACATTTCGCGGTGCGCGGCCCGCTTAACATGCCGCGCTCCCCTCAAGGGCATCCGCTGCTCGTACAGGCGGGGTCATCCGAGGATGGCAAATCGTTCGCTGCGAGGGTGGCGGAAGCGGTATTCACTGCGCAGCCTACCTTCGAGAGCGGACAGGCTTTCTACGCAGACATCAAATCGCGTATGCAGCCGTTTGGGCGGAGCCCGGACGAGCTGTGCATTTTACCGGGTTTCTTCCCGGTTATCGGAGATACGCTAGCTGAGGCGCAGGACAAGCAGCGTGAGCTGGATGAATTGACGATTGTTGCGTACGGGTTGAAAAGATTGTCGACACTGTTCAAGATCGATTTGACAGATTGTCCGCTCGATGAGCCAGTACCGCTCCATCTGCTGCCGCGTCATGAGGAAATCAACGGCAACCGAGGGCGCTTTGAGCTTGTTGAAGGCATGGCCCGCAAGGAAAAGCTGACGCTCAGGCAGTTGATTATGCGCACAGCAGGATCGCGTGGACATGCATCGCTTACGGGTACGCCGCTGCAAATCGCAGATGAGCTTGAGCGTTGGTTTGTCGGCAGGGCGGCGGACGGATTTAATTTGATGCCTTCGCATATGCCGGATGGGCTGAGCGATTTCGTCGACAAGGTTATACCCGAGCTGCAAAATAGAGGCTTGTTCCGTACCGAATATACGGGAAATACGTTAAGAGAGCATTACGGGTTCAGCCGTCCAGCTGGCCGGCATAAGGTGGAGGCTCACATATGATGGGCGGCGGGAGCGAGAAGCGACAGCTGTACATGACCGTTGCAATAGATGGCCTGGATTACTTGGATTGCGTACAACTGGCGGAGGCGGCAGAGCGTGCTTGTCTGCACGCAATCCTTGTGCCTGACAGCAGCATGAGCCCGACGCCTCAGGAAGCAACTGGGCTTGTCGGTCAACGGGCCTCGGCTAATGGGTATGCCGCGTCTTCTGCCGTGCTGGAGCCGTTTACTTTGCTGGCCGCCTTGTCGGCTTCCACGAGTACAATTGGCCTCATTGCGGAAATTCATACCGCCTTCCATGAGCCCTTTCACGCGGCGCGCAAGCTGGCTGCCCTGGATTATATGAGCAGCGGCAGAGCAGGCTGTCTTGTGCTGCCGGGGCAGGAAAATGCGGCTGCAAATTTCGCTCGAACCGATAAGCAGCAAATGCGGCTGCCCTGCTACGAGGCTGCCGCCGCTGCGGAGTTTGGTGAAGCTTTGCGACAATTGTGGGACAGCTGGGATGATGACGCGCTTATGTATGATAAGCAGGCAGGGCTGCAATTTGATGAAGCGAAGGTGCGCGAGGTTCATTATACAGGACGCTATTACAGTACGCGTGGCCCGCTGAATATTGCTCGTCCCCCGCAAGGCTATCCGCCGCTAGTAGCTCGGATCAGGGAGCAGGCAGACAAGCAGCCAGATATGCTGGCAGCAGCCAGTGGGGCAGACGTCATCATTATTGAGCCGCAGTCGCTGGAGGAGGCGGCCAAGCTGGCATGCGAGCTGCGAGAGCTGATGCGTCAGCAGGGAAGGCAGCCGGAGCAATGCCGGATTTTGGCCAGTGTAATGCCGGTTGTACATAGCAGCGCCAACCGTGCGGAATGTTCGCTGCAAATGGGCGGCGGCTGCGAAGGCCGGGCAACAGAAGATGAGTTTTCCCGTGAGGGAAACGCACAGCAATTAGCAGATTGGATGCGGAAGTGGCAGCTTTCAGGCGCAGTTGACGGTTTTCATATGGAGCTGCCGCCGCATGCTGCGCTTGACAGCTTCAGGTATGTTGAAGAGCGGATCATTCCAGAGCTGCAGAGAAGAGGGGTATTTCGCCAGGCAGCGATTGATGGCGGGACGCTGCGGGACCAACTGGCGCTTCCAAGGCCGATCAATTCATTTCACGCCGTGCGGTAAAGGGGGAAGTTGCAACTGAATGAGGACAATCGCAAAATACGCTTAAATGTATTTATACATGGAACGGGTCATCATGAAGCAGCTTGGCGGCATCCTGGGATGCAGCCCCGCCAGACGCTGGATATCGGCTATTACCGCCATTTGGCAGAGGTGGCCGAGCGCGGGCTGATGGATTCTATTTTTGTCAGCGATGCCTATTTCGGAAAAATCAATAAGCTGGAAGCGACTACACTGCTAGGAGCGCTAGCTGCTGCTACAAGACATATCGGCCTCATTGCTACCGTTGGGACGACCTACTATGAGCCATATCATCTTGCCCGGCAAGCGGCAACGCTTGATCATATTAGCGGCGGCAGAGCAGGCTGGAATATTGTGACGGGAAGCGCCGATGAGACGGCCTTTAATTTTGGCCGAGCAGCCCATCCCGAGCATGCACAGCGCTACCAATTAGCGAAGGAATTTGTTGAGGTTGCAAAGCAGCTGTGGGATAGCATGGAGGAGGAAGGAGCCGCTGTTCATGCTGCTGGCAGCACTAACGGTGTTGGGGCTGCTCGACATTATGCGGTGAAAGGGCCGCTCCATGCTCCTCGTCTGCCGCAGGGCTATCCGGTGCTCGTCCAAGCGGGCTCCTCGGAAAGCGGCAAAGCGATGGGCGCGGAAATAGCCGACGTTATTTTTACAGCCCAGCAAACCTTTGAAGCAGCTCGTATTTTTTATACAGACGTCAAAGGCCGTCTTCCGGCTTACGGAAGAAAGACTGGCGAGCTGTTGATCATGCCTGGGCTATGTCCGATCGTAGCGGATACGGTTGGGGAAGCCCGGGAGCTCGAAGAAGAGCTGAATCAGCTCGTTCATATGGAGGATGCGCTGAGGCGATTATCGCGGCGCTTTGCCGCAGATTTGTCCTCGTATCCGCTCGATGGCCCGGTACCGCTGCATTTGGCAAAATCGCTTGGCGAAATTAATTCGCTGAAAAGCCGTCAATCGCTGCTGCTTGAGCTTATCGAAGAGGAGCGGATGACGATTCGCCAGTTTGTTCACCGCTTTGCGAATGGGCGCGGCCACTATGCTTTTACGGGAACGGCGGTACAGCTTGCCGATGAAATGGAAAAATGGTTTCACGGCGGAGCGGCGGATGGCTTTAATGTGATGCCGCAAATTTTTCCGAGCGGGCTGGAAGCTTTTGTGGGAAAAGTCATTCCTGAGCTGCAAAATAGAGGGCTGTTTCGAACAGCCTATGAAGGAGCATCATTGCGTGAGCGTTTGGGGCTTAAGGCGCCAGCTCAGCACTGCAAGGTCTAAGGTTAATTAGCCAGAGGAGTGAGCGCTATGGGAGAAACATCGTTGAATGGATCGAAGAGACTGATTGAGAAGACGATACACTACATGCAAACTCATTTTCATGACAAAATCGATATGGTTACGTTATCCTCAATGGCGGGACTGACAACAAGCTCATACTCCCGGCTGTTTAAACAAACGATGAAGGAGCCGCCAATTAAATATTTAACGAGATTGCGCATCGAGCGGGCCAAGCGCCTGCTTTACCATAATGCAGGTCCGGTTAAGGAAGTATCTGCCGCAGTTGGCTATGGCGATGAATTTTATTTTAGCCGCATCTTCCACCGTATGGTGGGCATACCGCCTTCCCGTTATGGCAAGCAGAAGGATATGGGCAAGGAAGAAGGCGGCGTGATAAACGACGAGCTGTTTAAATAAAAGCAAGAAGCTGCCCCGCAGGCTAATCGCCTGAGGGGCAGCTTCTTTGCTCGGCACTTGCTCTGATTTACACTTCGTGCATATCCACGAAAGCGTCGCGGACCCGGTTCCAGAACGGGAATGGGCGATAGCGCGCAAAGCTGACCTTGCGGCTCGACACATTGCAGCGAATCGATAAAATGTCGCTGCGCAAAATGCTGAGCTGGTCGATGGTCAGCAGCATCCGCTGGTTTTTCTTCGAGATGATGTCGCAGTGGTGATGCTGCGGCAGCAGCAGCGAAGAGCCCAGCGTCCGGAAAACGCGATTGTTGATGGAAGCAATTTCGGCAATTTGTATCGATGCAATGGACGGATGGACGATTGCGCCCCCGACGCTTTTATTATAGGCGGTACTGCCGGAAGGCGTCGAAATGACGATACCATCGCCACGGAACATTTCGAAAGGCTCATCATTGACATTGATTTGGGCGACGAGCGTGCCGTCTACCCCTTTAAGCGTGAACTCGTTCAGCGCCATATAATGAAATTTTCCCTCGGCCGTCTCGACCTCGATTTCCGCGAGCGGATAGCGGACGATGCTAAGCTCCTTCTCGGCCATTAGAGCGACGAGCTCAGGCAGCTCATTTTTTTGCCAGTCGGCATAAAAGCCCAAATGTCCGGTATGCACCCCTACAAAGGCAACATCCATAATGCGATCAACATATTTGTGAAAAGCTTGCAGCAGCGTACCGTCTCCACCGATGGATACGACAATTTCAGGTGCGTCGTCATTTCGAGTGAAGCCGCGCTCCGCCGCCAGTGTATGGAACTGTTCCGCCAGTGACTGGGATATGGAATCGCCTCTGTCGATAACGGCATATTTCAAGGAATGCAGCCCCTTTTCAAATCTTCTGGTTACGTTCCCTTAAATGATATCGGAATACAGCTGTAAATTCAATGCGAGAAGCACATTTCATCCGATAAATCTGGGTATTAGGGCCCGAGCCATCCCCATAACGCATAAACGAGCCCAAATGCGATAAAACCGTGCAGCAGTCTTGCGAGCATAAGCGGCTTGTAGCGCATATCGGTTTTGCTGACGAGGCTGGCCACCTGTGCGTGGACGGACAAACCTCCCCATGACAGCACCCATGCTGCGATTGCCGTTTGATGCAGCAGACCTGTGCCAGCTTCACCGGCGGCGCGGGCGCCAAGGGTTACTTCGAACAGGCCGAAAATGGCGGCATCGGCGAGTGCTGCCGGAAGCCCGAACAGCTCAAACAGCTGCCGCAGCATGGCAGCGAGCATGGTGATCATGCCTGCTGACGTCAGCATTTCCATAATGACGGAGAAAAAAACAACGAGGCCGCCGACGACGATCATTAATCGCAGAGCAGACTGAATCGCCTCTTGCAGCAGCTGGCCGAGGCCCCGTCCATCGAGCAGGCGAGCCTCATGCATCGCCTTCAGCGCGTCCGCAAGGCGCGAACGGCGCAGCGAGCGTGAATGCTGCGAGTGTTGTGAGTGCTGTGAGTGCTGCGAGTGTTGTGAGTGCTGCGAGTGCTGTGAGTGCTGCGAATGCTGCGCAAACGCTGTCGTATGCAGCGGATGCTGTACCGGGCCGGGCCTTGCGCCGAGCTCAGTCAGGCTGCTGCTGCGCCGTGCTTCGGTAATCGGGGCATGCAGATCGTGGAAGCGCATGAGCAGGCCGATGATGAGCGCACCGCCATAATGGGCGGCCGCAAGCACGGGCGCCAGAGCGACATTGTGGAAGAAGCCGACCGATACGGCGCCGATCAGGAAGATGGGGTCGGAAGTCGTCGTAAAAGCGACAAGCCGTTCTCCCTCTGTGCGGTTGATGAGCTGCTGCTCATAGAGCTTGGCTGTCAGCCTAGCCCCAACCGGATAGCCGGATATATAGCCCATCGCCACAACGAAGCTGCCAATACCGGGAAGCTTGAACAGCGGGCGCATGAGCGGGTCCAGCAGCTTGCCGAAAAAATGGACGATGCCAAAGCCAAGCAGCAGCTCGGAAATGACGAAGAAGGGGAAAAGGGCAGGAAACAGCACCTGCCACCATATCGATAAGCCTCGCAGGGCAGATTCCAGCGCTTCATTCGGAAATACGGCCATTAGCAGGGTGAGGAACACAGCAGCTAATCCTGTTAAGGCAGCGGGATGCGAGAGCGTGCGCAGCATGGTCAAGACCTCCCCTCAAAATGACGCTTCACAGTCAAAGGGACTTGTCCCGGAAAATAGGCAAGCAGCCCGTAGATCTGGCAGAAGTCCTTTTATCATCTTTATGCAGAAACTAGGACATCCATCACTTGCAAAGGAGGAAAAGCCTATAAAAATATTTTTGGTCCCGGAAAGAAAACGCTTGCAAAAAGGGTAGACGCGGGATTATTTTATGGTACAATGGAATTACCTTTGAATGCTTGGAGTGATGAGAATGAGTATAATCGCTGGCATCCTCGTCTGCGCTTTCGTCTATGTAATTAGGGAATCGCTTACAGCACCAGGAGAAGAGGACTACGAAGGCTACCACTAAATTAAACCTAATCCTTTTACAAAGCCCGCATAGGTATATGCGGGCCTTTTTTCATATAAAGGATTGTACATCTATGTGCTGGAGCCAAACTATGAAGGCTGTGTGGGTGCCGATCCAAGCAGGCTTATTCCAAATAACGTTCAACTTCAAGCGACGCAAGCAGCAAGGGGCCTATACCCATATAATGGTCAGATACGACCGCTTCAGAAATGTAATACTCGAAGGAGCCATTGCGATCTTTGCTGAGCCCCGCGCCATGGCAAATTTGATGTAGGTGGACGCCTTGGCTATCCTCCGTGACCAAATGGCGGATAATCCCTTCGTACCCTTTCAGCATGGCACCGCGTAAGCCGGACTCCAAATAACGTAGACGCAAGCCTTTAGCCATCGCGTAGACGAACATGATCGAACCTGTCGCCTCCAAATAATTGCCTTTCCGCTTTCCTTGATCAAGCACCTGATACCATAAGCCGCTGTCTTTATCCTGCACGTCAACAAGCGCAAGGCACATCCGCTGAAAAATGCCGATAAGCGTACCGCGTTTCGGGTGATCAATCGGGAAATGCTCCAGACAATCGACCAAAGCCATCGCATACCAGCCCATCGCCCGGCTCCAAAAATGCGAAGACAGGCCGGTATGCGAGTCTGCCCATTCCTGCTCCCCGGATTCATCCCAGCCATGATACAGCAGCCCCGTGCGCTTGTCGCGGGTTTTACGCTCGACAAGCAGCAGTTGATGCGCGACCTCATCGAGCAGCTCCGGACGTTCAAACACTTTCGCATATTCCGCCAGAAAAGGGGAAGCCATATACAGCCCATCAAGCCACATTTGGAATGGGTACACTTTTTTATGCCAGAAGCCGCCCTCGGAGGTGCGGGGCTGACTAATCAATTGGGCAGCCAGTGTATCGGCGGCTTTCGAATAGCGTTTTTCACCCGTGTTCTCATATTGAAAAAATAAATTTTTGCCCTGATTGATCTGATCCAGGTTGTATTCCTCCAGCGTGTAGGAGCGTATCGTTCCGTCTGCTGCAATATAGTGATCCATATGGAGCTGCATGAAATGATAATATCGTTTTTCGTTCAGTTGAATGCCCGCACGGGCCATCGCCATCAGCAGCATGCCGGGAACATAGGCCCAACGCTCCATTGGATAATGGTGCAAGCCGTCCGAGCCGCATTGGCTCATGATGGTTTCGGCTATTTTACCCGCCCATCCTGTCAAATGTACCTGTGGTTGCTCCGTCATCGTTACGATCCCCTCCTGCAATTGTCGTTTGCTCCAGCAGCTGAGTTCGAAGCCAGGCGTAAGCAGCTGCTCCGTGAATTTCATGTCCTCCATCAAAAAAGACAGCTTGCACAGCATCTGGCGCCCCGGCGGCGCTATATATGCTGCCCAGCTCGGCGTATGCCTGCCGTGCAGACTGCTGCGGGAATAAGTGGTCAACAGCCCCTGCTTCCAGAAAAAGGCCTCGCGGCGCAATGAGTCCGAGCAGCTCAGGCATTTCCGCTTCCAGCAGCACGCCCGGAATATAATTGTCCAGGCAGTGATTGCGTGCCAAAATGCTGCCTTCAAACAAGCTTGCATAACCGCTGACTACGGCGCAGCGGATTCTGTCGTCCAAAGCGGCCGTAAAGCCCGCAACAAGACCGCCGCCGGAAATGCCCATGATGGCAATGTTATTGGAATCCACATCGCCGCTTTCCTGCAAATAATCAATGACTCTCGAAGTCTCATAGACGCGCAAGCCTGCAAGTGTGCGCCCCGTAAGCAGCAAATGCACAGCTAGCATGAAGCAGGAGTTTTTTGCAGGCGATTCTGCAGCTTTATCCTCATCCAGCCTGCGGTCGCCGAAGCCGAGCAGCTCAGGAGCTGCGACCACATACCCTTCTTTTACAAGCGCTATGGCAAAATCTTTATGCAAGCCCGAAGCGCCGGAGCGTTCCGAGCCATCTGGATCAAGCCCGACGATTTCCCGGCTGCCGTATCCGTGGCCGTGGCAGGCAATGACAACCGGAGCGGGCTGCGCCGCGGGATTATCCGGCAGCAGCACATACATGGCCATCCGCAGCCCGTCCGTCGTGGCGATTTCCACACGCTCCCGTATATAGCCTTCGCATTGCGTTCGTTCCAACAAGCGCGGCTCCAGAGGCTGATGCTCGTTCAGAGCATAATGGCCAAGCAGTTGTCCAAACGAAGCCCTAACCGTTTCCCGGCGCTGCTCGGGATTCGCAGCAGCACGGGCGGACTGTCTATTAGCAGCTGCCTGCTGGACAAGCGATTGCAAATATTGCTCAAGCTTTAAGGACATGCTGTTGCCCTCCCTCTTTAATCGTCCTATTGATCAGTAGCCTTCGGGATGCCAGCCATCAAGGATGGCAATGATGCGATAGTTGGCCGCTTCGTCTGCTTCAAGCTGCCTGGACCAAGAAACGCGCGCTCCCGCAGCTGCTCCTTCTCCAAAGCTGCCAAACTCTTCATAGCGGCTTGTAGCTTCACGATCCGGCTGCCCCCAGTTATGCCAGCCTTCAGGTGTGATCGAGCCGTCTATCGATGTGCGGATGAATGCAACATGGGCATAGGGCCGCCATGGCCTGCCTAAATAAACATCCACAACTCCTTCGGCTCCGGTAATTTTGCAATCGAGGAATACATAGCCGAACGCGGCATCCTCGGGTGTCGAGGCGGCCGTAATATAGCCTCGGGAGCGTTTGTTATGCAAGTGGCAGCTTTCAAATACAGCCGTCGCTGCCCCGAAAATATAATCGACATCGCCCTCAATGTAACACTCGCTATAATATTGCTTGCCTTTGCCCGTATATAGCGTATCCTGATCGCCCAGCAGCCTGACGCGGCGGAATACAGCTTGATCGGCATCGACGAACGCGGCTACAGCCTGGCCTGTGCCGGGCCCCGAGGCGTTGCGAATCGTCACATTTTCCGCTGTGAATGCTTCTGCCCATACATTTAAAGTGCCTGAACGAAACGTTCCGAGCGGCTCCCCGTCCGGTCCCAGCGTATGGGCATTGTCTGACCAAGTAATAATCGTTTTCTCGCTGTCTTCCCCGAGCAGCAGTATAGGCGGGGCAGAGGCTGGAATCGTGATCTTTTCCTCATAAATTCCCGGCCTGATGCGAATCGTGACCGCTTCGGCACATTCCGCCGGAATAGAGTCAATGGCCGCCTGCAAGCGGCTGTAATCAGCATGGTCTTCTTTGGATACGGTAATCAGCATAGCGAGCGCTCCTTTCAAATAAGCGAAGTTTTATCTATAATGGGAGGTATTACTGTGAACCTTGTTTCCATACGGAGGAATGCCCATGACCGCGTCTGCGTCCGATAGCCTCAATCCGAAATATCATATGGAAGACGGCAAGCTGAGCATTCAGCATATGAAGCGCAAAGGCGCCACCGCGATGCCTCGTCCACACAGCCATGCCTCGGTCGAGCTGTACTACCTGCTGGATGGCGAGCGTGTCTATTTTGTGGACGGACAGGTGGTTACCGTGCATAAAGGCGAGCTTATTATGATTGCCGGGCATGAAATTCATGCGACGGCCAGCTCCGAGGTAGCGGAATTTGAGCGAATCCTCATTAATTATGACCCTGTCATTTTGCCGCAAGCATTGCAAAAGCTGGAGCTGCTGCTTCATGGACGAGGGTTTCGCGTCTTCCCGCTTTCGCTGCGCGAGCAGGGGGAGACGGAACGTCTCCTTAACAAAATGCTGGATGAAAGCCGGCAGGAAAAGCCATTTTACGAATCCTATTGCCTATCCTTGCTGGCGGAGCTGATCATTTTGCTAGGCCGCTTCGAGAATACGGCAAGTCGGTCAAATCCTTCTCGTTACTCGCTGCATCATAAAGTGTCTGAAATCGCGACTTACGTGCGTGAGCATTATCGTGAAGCCGTGACGCTGGAGGATACGGCGAAGCATTTTTATTTGAGCAGCTCCTATCTCAGTCGAATTTTTCATAAGCTTACCGGCTTCCGCTTTCGGGAATACATCATTCATATCCGGGTTCGTGAAGCGCAGCAGCTGCTTGGCGGTTCCCGCCAGAAAATTCAGGAAATCGCGTTAGCTGTAGGCTTCGAGCATTTATCCCATTTCAATAAGACGTTTAAAAAAGCGACCGGCCTCACGCCGATGGAGTACCGCAAGCAGGCAAAAAACGGACAAGCTCCGCCGCATCAGCCTTTTTAAGGGAGGTGCTTCGCCTGCGAGCCTCTATTGCCGTCCTTTTTTACGCCAATGCTACTCAACGATCGAATGGTTACATTGATACAGCTGAACCTCGGAGAGCGTTGACGTATGAAGCTTCAATTTCTCCAGCTTTAAATGATCGGCATAGCGGGCGATTACCCCGTTAACCGCTGTTGCCTCCAGCCCATCAACCGTTAAGCCGCTTAGCGGCAGCTCGGGAAGCCCGTTAATGAGCAAAGCTGTTGCAGCTCCATGGCAGGTCAGCTCGCGCAGTGTAATATTGCGGAAGACGGGCGTTTCCTCTGTCACCTCAAAAAGCTGCTCATCGCAGCCCTCCGAGCCTTCCACCCCGGCATAAAAGAAATGAAACGAAATGGCCTCGCGCACAATATCCGCCATTTGAATTCTTTCCATGACAATATCTTCAACTACGCCGCCGCGGCCGCGTACGCTTTTGAAGCGCAAGCCAATATCCGTGCTGATGAACTGGCAGTCAGAGGCATATACGGCTTTGACGCCGCCGGACATTTCGCTTCCGATTACGATGCCGCCATGGCCATGGTAGACGGTGCAATGCCGGATCGTTACGAATTCGCAGGGCAGTGCCCGTTTTCTGGCCTCCTCGCCCTTGCCTGACTTCAAGCATATAGCGTCATCGCCAACGTCGAAGGTGCAATGCTCGATGAGCGAGTGGCGGCAGGATTCCAGATCAAGGCCATCTCCATTTTGGGAATGCCAAGGATTGCGAACGTTCAGCCGCCGGATTGTTACCTGCTCACAGTTATACAGGTGCAAGCACCAAGCGGGGGAATTTTGAAATGTTGGCCCATCAAGCCTTACCCTAGAGCAGCCGCGCAGACTAAGCAAGGTGGGACGGAGATAGGCTCTTGCAGGCAAATACGCCTCGCAAGTCGTCACGCCACGCTGGTGCAGCCCATGAGCAAGTGCTTCTCCTTCCATCGCCTCAAGCGACGGCCACCACATATCGCCTTCCTCATTAACGGCCCCGCCGGATTGAAGCAGCCCATTCCATTGGTCATTCGTCAGCTTAAAGCGTTTGACCGGACGCCAGCCCTGTCCGCCCCCATCGAAAATGCCCTCACCCGTAATCGCGATGTCTTCCAGATTCTCGCCATCGAGCGGCGCTTGGCAGCGAACAGCCGATTCTCCCTCAAAATGCGAGGCCAACAGCGGATACAGTTCAGCCTTTGGCTCAAACATAACCAGTGCGCCTTGCTGCGCATGAAGCTCGAGCTGGCTATGCAGACGCAGCGGCCCGGTCCGCCATAGGCCAGGTGGAATGATCACCCGGCCGCCTCCCGCTGCGGAGCAGGCGTCGATCGCCTGCTGAAACGATGCAGTACACAGCGTCAGGCTGCCCGGCGCAGCTCCAAATTCCGTTACGAGGAAGCTTTTGTCTGGAATAGTCGGCAATGCCGGAAGCGGATATCGCATCTTTTCCGTAGTATCCATTCGTCAAGCCTCCCGCCTAATCTGCAATCGGTTCGTAGCTGAACCAATCGAAATCCGCATAATGCGTGCGATCCGCCCGGGTGCAGGCAGCATACATCCCCATATAGGCGCCCGTAAAACCTCCGGCCTTATCGGTGCTGAGTAGGGTACCATCTGCTGCTTCGCCAAGCGGCAGCCAATTTGGCGACCCGGCTTCACGCCAGAAAAAGCTATAGCTTTGGCCATGCGCCTCGGCCTTCAATTCCAGATGGCTTCCGCTGTAAGGAATGGAGGCGAGCACGGTTTCTTCCCCTTGCCTCCGCTCGGTAAGGCGGATTTCTGAGCTTCCATCATAGCTGCCATATTCTGCGCGGAACTGGAAGTCGGCATTTTGCAGCAGGACGATGCCGGCGACATCGCCAGCTTGCTCTGGTGCAAAGTTCATGGTGGTCTGAGCACGGAAATTCATATGCTGCTGTCTGCGTCCGACGAAGGAAGGGTTGCTGTCAGCAGCGATGGAGTCCGGCTTCAGCTTAAGGCGCAATGAGCCCGGATTTTCTGTGAGACTCCAGAAATCGCCGCGCGGGGTGCGAATAAAGTTCCAGATCGGCGAGAGCTCCGGCTGGTCGAAGTCATCACGCGCCGGCAACTGCGGCCATGCCGTCTCCGGCAAGCTTGGAGCCAAAGCTTCCAGCTCCAAAATTCCTTTGCCTGGATTGACGACCGGCCATTCCCGCTCCCAAACAACGGGCACAAGGAACGTTTCACGCCCCAAATTGCGATAATAGCCGCCATACGGCCTGGAAGCGAGACAAAGCATCCACCAGTCTCCATGCTGGGTTTCAATTAACTCGCCATGGCCGACATTGACAATCGGATAGCTGCGGCCCAGATGGCGATGAGTGAGAATCGGATTGCCCTTATACCCCTCATAGGGACCAGCTACCGATTCGCTGCGCGCAATCGTAATCGCATGGGTATGGCCAGTTCCTCCCTCAGCGATCAGCAAATAGTACCAGCTGCCGATTTTGTACAAGTGAGGGCCTTCTTGGGCGTGGGCCACCTTCAGTGCGCCTTGCCAGATGCTCGTCTTCGGTCCGACCAGCTTACCGCTCTCCAAATCCAGCTCTTGCAGCCAAATGTCCATATGCTTCGGATAAAGCTGGCCTTCTGGGGGGAAGCGGTTCCCGGTATAATAAACCTTGCCGTCTTCATCAAAAAACAAGGAAGGGTCTATGCCCGGCGCATCCTCCAGCCATACGGGGTCCGACCAGCTTCCGGCGGGATCGGTTGCGGTGACATAGAAGTTATGGCATTCCTTGTCGTTGTCTACAAAGGTCGTAATCATATAATAGGTCCCGTTATGATAGCGCAGCGTTGGCGCCCAAATGCCCCTTGATGGAGCAATTGCATCCAAATTGAGCTGGGAAGGACGATCAAGCACATGTCCAATTTGCCGCCAATTGACGAGATCCTTGCTGTGAAAAATCGGAACTCCGGGGAAAAACTCAAAGCTTGATGTAACCAAATAATAGTCTTCTCCGACGCGTATCGCTGACGGATCGGGATAAAAGCCGGGTAGAACAGGATTTTGGAATGTGCGCATGCTATTTGCCTCCTAGCAGTAAATAAAATGTAAGCCCATACAAGTATAGATCAAAAAAACATCATAATCTTGAAACATTCATGCTCAATTTTATATTTTTTATATATTCTTGTCATGGTTGTGCTAGTTTCAGCTGATAAGGCAGTTAACTTTCCTTGAAGAAATGTGTATAGTGGAAACTATAAAGGGGCGATAGAGATGGCAGGAGAGAAGCAACTGCAAGTCCGTTTTTTTATGAGCTTAGCGCTGATTTCGATTTGCTCGGTGCTCGTTCTGTCCACGGTACTGTTTTTCTGGTTCCGGGAAAAAACGATAGACAATGTCAATAAAACGAACGAGACCGTCCTCCTCAATACAGAGACGGTATTTATGAAATATATGGACATGGTGCAAAATTACACGATGGACTTTTACCATAATCCGAACATTTATACCGTTATGCAGAGCGGAGACAACAGTTGGAGCGAACAGCTCTATAGTGCGCTTAGCCAAATTCGCGGCACGCTGACAATCAACAATTTTATTGAAAACGCTTATATTTTGGGGCCGGGCGCTCCCGTCATGATGTTCGAGAACAATCCGCTTGGCAAGGCGGCAAAGCAGGAGCTGTTCGAACGGGTTCGGGACAGCGAAATTAGGCAATCCCCGTTTGTCTGGAATGCGACGCTGAATAATGGGCAAAGCGAAACGATGATGACCATTTTTTATAATGATCGAGCTTTCAGCAGCAGCGAATACAATGGTGCCATCGCGATGACGATCAACCTGAGGAAGCTGCAGGAAAACTTATTTAATACGAGCAATGAAGGAGATACGCGCTATGCGGTTCTAAATGCAGACCGAATTGTGCTCATGCAGAGCAACTCTTCGGAGGAAGCGTTCGATAGCAGGCTGCTGCAGCAAATTGTGTCTGTACAAAGCAAGGAGGGCACGCTTGTATGGAAAACAGACGGCGGGGACAAAAAACTGATTACGTATCATCAGTCGCAAAATGGAGGGCTGTGGTTTATTTCGGAAACCTCCTATAAAAACAGCGTCCGCGACATTGCAAGCGCCCGCAATCTAATGGTCGGGCTTTGCCTGGTGCTGATCGCTGCTGCTTCAGCTATCGCTGCCTTTGTGTCCTATCGCATGTATAAGCCAATCGGTACATTGTTTGGGACGATACGCAATTTGTCCGACGATCGGCTTGCTTTCCCGCATGGTGGTGGTTTTGATGAAGCGAACCGGGAGCTTGAGAAAATTGGGCATCGAGTCAAGGCGCTCAAGCAGGAAAACGAAGACAGCGCGCTGCTGCGCTGGCTTACGTCGCCTTACCGGGCTGACGAGCATGTGCCTTCTGCACTGCCGCCGATAAATCAGACACGTGACAATGGGACATTTTGCGTGGCCGTTCTGCATATCGGTTTGTCCAGCGGAGATGGCAGCCTGCCTGCGACAAGGTGGAGAGAACATATCCGCGGTTTGCCAGAGCTGACTGAGCAGCTGTTTGCTGGGACGGGCACCTGCCGCGGCTTCTTCCCGCATCATGAAGCCGCCGTTCTCATTGTCAGCGAGACGGAGAACGGCAGCTTTGGAGATTATGTAACGTTCCGCGAACGATGGGAACAGCTATGTGGCTCCATAAGGCAGTGGGATGGGGCTACATGCTCCATTGGCATAAGCCGTCTATCTGCCGATTCCTTGCAGCTGAAGCAAATGTACGACGAAGCCAGCAACAGCCTTCAATATATAAAGCTGCATGAGCATTTATCTCTCAGTTTTGCAGATGACATCATTCATTTGAACAGCAGCTCCGTTCCTGACAGCACGCTTGAATTTGTGCTTCAAGCGGTCAGAAGCCAGGAGCGCGAGCTGCTGCCAAAAGCGGTCGAGCGTTTGCTTGCAGTCG
Organism: Paenibacillus sp. Leaf72; assembly: GCF_001422685.1. Lineage (NCBI taxonomy): Bacteria > Bacillati > Bacillota > Bacilli > Caryophanales > Paenibacillaceae > Paenibacillus > Paenibacillus sp. Leaf72. The sequence continues at coordinate 285,159 of NZ_LMLV01000032.1, forward strand.
CATGCAGCTACAAAGTAGAGCAGGCGACGGTTGCGTTGTCCAGACTAGCTTCAGATCTTCAGAAAATAGCGGAAACCGGCCTTGCCGAAAGCATGCCGCGGCATACGGATTTCCTGGATCATTATCAGCGCATCTGGCGTATGCGAAGCTACACGGAGCTGCGAGCATGGCTGGAGCAGCTGTGTGTTGAGGCATATGGGAAGCTGAATGAAGTAAATACAGTACAAACCCGCAATTTGGCTAGTGAAGCCATCGCGTATATCCGCAGCCATTTCGGTGACCAGACGCTTTCCTTGAACGGTCTTGCAGAGAAGCTGACGATTAGTCCGCCTTACTTGAGCCGCCTGATTACAGAAGCGACGGGCAGCAGCTTTCCCGATTTTGTCAATCTGGTTAGATTGGAGCATGCTCGCAGCCTCCTCATTGCCGAGCTTGAACTCGACATCCGTGAAATTGCTGAAAAATCAGGCTATAACAGCAGCACCTATTTTACAACGCTGTTCAAAAAACGCTATGGCGTAACGCCATCCAAATGGCGCCTGAATTATATTTTGCAGAAGGAAAATTAAAGATTATGGCGGGGCGAGCAAACGGAAAAAGGGGGCATATAATGCGGTCCTTCCTCAATCGAGGAAGGACCGCATTTTCTATTTTAGCTTCGCTATCTACCCTGCAAAGCCCCATTTCTAGGGCTTTTTTTTATTTTTTAAGGGATTTCACTTTTTTTAAGCCTGCCCATTTCGCACTGTTTAAGCGTTTTCATTTATTTGTGATTGCGCTTTCATTTTGAGCGGGGCTATAGTGGACCCACAGACCGAAACTAAAACCAGAGGGAGTGAAACATCATGTCAGACGAAGCTATTCAGCTTAGCAAAGCAGCAGGCGGAAGGCGACGGTTCAAGTCGCTGCGCAATGACAGCTCGCTGTTTCTGCTTGCGCTGCCTGGCGTTATTGTACTTGTACTATTCGCCTATCTGCCCATGAGCGGGCTCATACTCGTATTCAAAAACTACAATTTCAACGGCGGCATATTCGGCAGTCCTTGGGCAGGCTTCGCAAACTTTGAATTTTTCTTCTCAAGCATGGACAATGCGATCCGCGCCACGCGCAATACCGTCATGCTGAACGTATTGTACATGCTTACGGGTACGTTTTTCTCAGTAGCCATCGCGATCGTGCTGAATGAGCTGAGAGGCAAGCTTTTTATCAAAATTACGCAAAGCGTCATGTTTTTTCCTTATTTTATTTCCTGGATCGTCATTGGGGCGATATTGTTTTCCTTCCTCGACTTTGACAAGGGGGTCATGAACCGCCTGCTCGAGGCAGTAGGTATGCAGCCTGTTGACTGGTACTCCAATCCGTGGCTGTTCGTAGTTGTGCTCGTGCTTGCGAATATTTGGAAAAGCGCGGGCTATGGCGCCATCATTTATTATGCGGTGCTGCAAGGCATCGATCCTTCTTATTATGAGGCCGCGCGAATAGATGGCGCCTCGCGCATACAGCTGATTACGCGCATTACGCTGCCTCTGCTAATTCCGTCGATCATCCTGCTTACTTTGCTTGGAATCGGGGGGATGCTCAAGGGCGATCTCAGCATGATTATGGGCGTCACCTTCCTGAATCCGCTGCTGCTTCCGACTACCGACATTATCGACGTGTATGTATACCGTACAGCCATCCGCTCCGGCGAATTCGGCTTCGCTTCAGCTATTACGCTGTATCAGTCCGTCTTCGGGTTTCTGCTCGTGCTGATCGCAAACAAGCTGGCTGGATGGTACGACAAGGAAAGCAAACTATTTTAGGAGACATGTGATATGGCTAATCAAGAAAACAAAACGCTCATTATCTTTTTTTATGCCTGCATCAGCCTATTCGCCCTTATTTGCCTCATTCCGTTCGTAATGGCCGTCTCCGGCTCATTCTCGACAGAGTCGAGGCTCGCAGCGGAAGGTTATTCCTTCCTGCCTCGGGGCTTCAGCCTAGACACGTATGCCTTTATGTTTGGCTCGAAGGCGGAGCAAATTTTGCAAGCGTATTTGACGTCCGCAGTCGTTACGGTGCTCGGCACAGCGTCCGCCGTGCTCGTTACGACAGCCTACGCCTACGTTATATCGGTGAAGGGCTTCCGCTACCGCAACTTTTTCGCCTTTATGGCTTATTTTACGATGCTGTTCAGTGGCGGCACGCTGCCTTGGTATATTTTAGCTACGAAATATTATCATCTGGACAATACGCTTGCTGGTTTGTTCGTTCCTTACTTGCTCAACGTGTTTCTTATGTATTTGCAGGCCAATTATTTCAAAAGCATTCCGCATGAAATTATCGAATCCGCTCAAATCGACGGTGCGGGCCATATTCATATCTTTTTCCGTATTATGCTGCCGCTTGGACAGGTTGGTCTTGTGACGATCTCCCTATTTTATGCGCTGCAGTTCTGGAATGATTTCTACTTGCCGCTGCTGCTTGTTTCGGAGGAGAGGCTGTATACGATCCAATACATGATGTACAACATGATGGCTAACATTCAATATTTGGCTTCTGGAAACAGCGCGCAAATTGGCGGCGCTATCGTTGCCCCTCCTCTGGAGACGGCCAAGATGGCGATGACCTGTCTGACCGTGCTGCCGATCGCGATTTTGTATCCGTTCCTCCAGCGTTATTTCGTAAGGGGAATCATCGTCGGTTCCGTCAAGGGCTGATACGGCTTTTTGCGGTTGTACATGGTATGATGGACGAATTCCTTTATATTAGATCAGCGTCCATGTTGCCATTGAACAATATACAAACATAAAAACAATACAGGAGGGTTCACACATGGTAAAGAAACGCGTATGGTCAGCTCTGCTCTTGGCAGCGCTGCTGCTTGTCACTGCCTGCGGCACGGGAAGCAATAACGGGAATGAATCTGCATCGCCTGCTAATGGCACAAATAATGAAAGCGCTGGCAGCGGGCTTAAGCCGGCCAAGCTCAAAATCGTCCTTTACGGCGACGAGTCGAACCGCATGAAGGAGCTTTCCAAAGCAGAATTTAAGGATCTGATCAAAAAAGAAATCAACGCCGACATTGAATTTCAGTTTCTGCCCTGGACAGAATACGGCGGCGGGAAAACTGATTTGATGCTGTCAACCGGCGAGGATTTTGCAACTTATACGGATACGAATTATATGGTCAAGTCCGTAGCAAAAGGACTTTATACCGATCTGACGCCATTTATGGAAAAAGCGGCTGGCGATCTGAAGAAATCGATTGATGACAATTCCTTTACGGCCTTCCAGCTTGACGGCAAGCAGTATGCGGTTCCGGTAGGCAATAAGCCAAACTCGGGGGAGTTCTACAGCGTGCTGGCGCGCCAGGATTTGCTGGAGGAGGTTGGAATGACCAGCCTTTCATCGTTGGCGGAGCTGGAGCAATTTTATGACAAAGTCCATGCGAAGCATCCTGAGCTGATTGGCTTTGCAAGCACGGACGCCCGCAGATTGCTGATGTACGAATATACGGACAAAAATTTGTTCTGGCAAAATGATATGCTCGCTATTGATGAATCAGCCAAGGATGACAAAGTGATCAGCTGGTTTGAAAGCGAGGAGTTCAAAGCGTATGCCGCGATAATGAAGGGCTGGTACCAGAAGGGCATTATTCCTAAATATGCTGCGACTAACCTGCCTCAATTGCAATCCGATTGGAACTCCGGCAAGGCGATGTTCTGGGCTGGAACGGCAGCGCGTCCGTTTGAAGGCGCGGCTTCGATAACGCAGGCTGTTCCGACAGCGAAGCTTGCCAACTATTTTTTGAACAAGGATCAGCCAAAGATTAGCCGTGGCACGTATAGCACCGCATGGTTTGTATCGGCTAATGCTGCTGATCCCGAGCGTTATGTGATGTTCTTCAATTTGCTTCAGAAAAATCAGGAGCTGTACGATTTGTTCGCGTATGGCATCAAGGATAAGGACTACACGCTTGATGAGAGCGGCAGACTGACACGTACCACTACCGATTCGCTTATACCGGATTGGCTGCTGATGAATAAAAACTTTATGCGTTTCGACAATACGGTTCCAGAAGACTTTATTGCCCAGTATAAAGCATGGGACGATGATGCGATTATTTCGAAGGGTGCAGGCTTCAACTTCGATAATACGCCAGTCAAAAACGAGGAAACCAAAATCAATGGCGTATTCTCGGAGCTGTTGTCGCCAATAGCCAGCGGCTTCCTGGACTACGATACGTATTTCCCGAAAGCATTGGATAAGCTAAAGGCCGCAGGCTTTGACAAATACAAGGCGGAATACCAGAAGCAATTTTCCGCATGGTACGCTGCCAAGCCGTAAGGCAGTCTGTCTTATGGGAAGCAGTCGAATAGTGCAAGGCGAGTTAGGAAAGAGAAAGGCGGTACAGCTGCTTACACGAGCGCTGTACCGCCCTTTTTATGTGCAGCCTGCTTTACGGACTTGCCAGCTGCCCTGACTCCAAGCGCCGCCGATTCATGAATACCAAGGAAATTGCAATTACCGTAAGGATAATGCCAAGCACTCGAAATCCCCCAGCGTTGAACGCACCTCCCATTACGATGCTTATCAGTAAGGATGAGAGAATGGTCCCCAAATATCTTGATGTATTAAACAACCCGGAAGCTACACCAATGATTTCTCTAGGAGAGCTTTGGAACAAAGCGGCTTGCATGCCGACATTATTCAACCCGTTGCTAACACCGAATGCGGCTAAAGCGAAACACACACTAATAACTGGTGAAGAAGCATCCAAGGTCATGATCCAAATGGACCCCAGTGCCATCAGTATTGCAGATACTAGCAAGGCGGGGCGAGGACCTGATTTATCGATCCATCGTCCTGCTATTGGAGAAACAACGAGCGAGCATAAACCCAAGCTTAGCATGAGGATGCCTGTATGGAATTCATTGATATGACGTACCATTTGCAAGTAGGATGGAAGCCCGAAAAAGATCGAGTAAAAAAGCAGGTTAACGAGCATAAATTGGACGTTGACCCAAGTCATCGCAGGATATTTGGCGAATGCGCGCAAAGGAATAAAAGGGGATGCTGCCTTTAGCTCGTGTCGTACGAAAGCGACCAGCAGCGCAAGTCCTGCAAGCAAGGCAATGACATTCCAAGCGGAGACGTGCCCTACTGATTTTGCTGACAGCAAGCCAACGAGCAGCGCAACCAGACCTGCTGTGAAGAGCACTATCCCTGGCGCATCCATCAAAGCAAACCATTTACGGAAGGACATGTCCCGAGTAACGGTTGTTGGCGGCTGGTCATTTGGAATCGTCCTCCAAGCTAATAGAAAGCTTGCTACTACGAACGGAATATTGACGAAGAAAATCGCATGCCAATCCCACCAGTGAATCAAAACTCCGCCAATAAAGGGGCCGATTGCCGCCGCTCCTGAAAGGAATATGGACATAACGGACAGCGCAGTCGCTTGTTTCTCCGTAATATGAATCCGTACAATGGCCATGCCAACCGCAACCATCATGCTTGTTCCGATTGCTTGTACAATGCGAAACACGATGAGCAGCCCAAAGCTTTGCGATAGTGGAGCTAATAAAGAAGCAACGAAGGCTACAACAAGCCCCGTAAGAAATATTTTCTTGCGACCGAATAAATCGCTGGCTTTTCCCATCACAGGCTGAGCGACAGCACTCGCAATGTAGAATACAAAAATAATCCATGAAACATCTGTAAATGCAAGGCGGTACACATCCTGCAGCCTTGCAATAGCAACAGCAATCATTGAGGAATTTAATGGGTTCAAAAGCACACCCAGTCCAACGGAAATCAATAACCATCTGTTGCGAACATTCATTTTTGGTCACCCCCAACGTGTATATTCTCATCGTACTTGAAATCGCTTATTCATTCCAACGCATTTTATGTTATGATTTCATTCACTTGAAGGAATGAGTGAATGAATGGAGGGCGGAAATGGAACTTCTTCAATTGCAATATTTTATCACAGTGGCTCGATTGGAACATATGACCGAAGCAGCCCAAAGCTTGCACGTTACGCAATCGTCATTAAGCAAAACGATTCAACGCTTAGAGGAAAATCTAGGGGTCCCTTTATTCGATCGAGTTGGAAGGAAGCTGCGGCTCAATGAGTACGGAAACCGCTTCCTTCAGCGTGCAGAAAGGGCTTTATTTGAATTGGAACAAGGGAGGCAGGAGCTTAGCGATTTATCCAGCCCGGAGCATGGCGCCTTGAAATTGGCGGTGACCGCCGCAAGTACGCTGCCCCATATCCTTCGCGAGTTCCGAAAAAAGCGGCCCAATCTCCAATTCCATGTGCAAATGCTGACTACGCAGGAAATGGTAACGCTTCTGCATAGAGGAGAGGTCGATTTTTGCTTGTCGTCCCCTCCTATAAATGGAGATGACATTGAATGTGAAATCGTGTTCATGGATCCCATCCTCGTAGCGGTTCCAGTGGGGCATCGGCTGGCAGACCGAAGCAGCATATCCTTAACAGAGCTAAGAAATGAATCGTTCGTCGGTGTGAAAAAAGGCTATGGGACCCGCGATTTGGTGGACTCTGTTTGCCAATCGGTTGGATTTGCCCCTCACTATGTGTATGAGGGCAATGAACCTGCAAGGCTAAGCGCACTGGTGGAAGCCGAGATTGGCATCGCCTTCATACCAAGCACGGCAAGGAATTCACGGGAAGCTATCAACTATGTCCAAGTAGAAAAATACGAATTGGTTCGGGAGATCGCTTTATTGCGGCACAGGACTCGGTACCTTTCCCGGGCTGCACTGGAATTCCGCGAGGTTGTTATCGAGTACTTTCGGGGGCTGTCCGAACAGAGCATTTAATCAGATGATTGATCACGAATTCGCCGTTTTTAGAGGGGGATAACAAAATAAAAGCAGGCCTATTTATATTATAATAGTCTTATGGCCCAGTACGAACCGGGACTATTAGGTTGGAAGCAAGGTGATACGGAGAAAAAAGGTTGAGACAGTCAAATTTTTCTATGATATAATACTAAATACCTACAAATTGGAGCTGAAAATGTCGATGAATAGGAATATAAGCCTCTATGAAGCACTTGGTGGAGATAGGTCTTTAAGGCTTATTGTAGAGTCGTTCTACCCAAAGGTACAGGCACATCCATTACTCGGTCCATTGTTTCCGGAAGATATTAATCCGGTGATGGAGAAGCAGCATATGTTTCTCACCCAGTTTTTTGGAGGGCCGACGTTATTCTCCGATGCTTTCGGGCATCCGATGATGCGTGCACGGCATATGCCATTCGAGATTACGCCTGCGCGTGCCGAAGCTTGGCTGGATTGCATGAACAGAGCGCTTCAGGAAGTAGGCATTGAAGACGAGCTGAGACAATTTGTTATCGAAAGACTATCAGGACCTGCCCATCATTTTGTAAACACACCAGAATAGGAGATGTGGTCTGTATGGAACCGCTATATGAAACGAAAGTACAATGCATTTGCTGTGAGACAAGTTTTATGACCTCGCGCGTGCGTCCTAGTTTTAAGAAAGCGGTGAAGTCAGACACAGACTTCTGCGGTTATTATAAAGCGGATATAAATCCCGATTATTATGTCGTTCGCGTATGCCCAACTTGCGGTTATGCATCGACAGAGAATGGCACAGAACGGCTGAGCGATAAACAGAAGCTGAGCTATTATGAAAATGTCGGCTCGCGCTGGGTTGCTCGTGAGTTCAGCGGTGAGCGCTCGCTGCAGCAGGCTATGGCGACGTACAAGCTGGCGCTGTTGTCGGCTCAATCGGTGGGCGAATCCCCGCGTGTGATCGCTGGCATTTTGCATCACATTGCATGGTTGTACCGCTATGAGGGCAACCACGCCCAGGAGCAGCGTTTTCTGAGATTTGCGCTGCAAGCGTATGTGAAAGTTTTTGAAGGGGAAGGCGCGGAGCTCAATGGGGCCAAGCTGATGTATTTGATTGGCGAGCTGAACAGACGCATCGGCGAACGCGCAGAGGCTGTACGCTGGTTCTCGCGCATCGTCAATGACAAGCGCATTATGGATGCCGCGATGATACGGGCGAGCCGCGAGCAGTGGCAGCTCATTCGCGAGGAACAGGAAACGAGCAGAATGCTGGAGCAAGAGCCGCATGGCGAGCTGACATCTGCATAATACGCTTCAAGCAAGCTTGAAGCAGCCTGGAACGAATGAAGAAGCTTCCGCATTTCCGCTGTAAGCAGCGGGTGTGGAAGCTTCTTGTTTTTGCTATGCGGCAAGCGGCTAATAGTCCGAGGCTTCCATTAGTTGAACGGGAGCAGGATGCTTCGGATATGTGATAGGACCTGTCCGCGCTAACGAGTTAGCCGTCCAGCTTGCGCAAGCGCTCGGTTGCCAGCAAGTAGTCGCCATCTACATCGATAATCGTTACTCGGTTGTGGCAGCAGGGAAAGACCAGCAGCTTTTTTTTGCCTTGCTGGATGAGCGGGATTTCCTTGGGACGAATCGGGATTAGCACATTGCTGGCCTGGCAAAACGGGCAATCATGTACATAGATGTCATTCATCATAATGTCGTAGGGCCAGGTGTTCTCAAACGGAATCATACAGGCTTGTCTCCTGAAGCTTCATCTTCTGATGGGTTCGCAGCGGCTGTGTTAGCCTCGGCTTCGGCTTCGGCTTCGGCTTTGGCGAGCTCACCGAGCTTTTGCAGCAAAATATGTTTTGGCATATGCATTAAGTGCTCAATCGGGATGCCGAGCTGCTTGGACAGCTTGATTGCAGTATCCGCTGAAATTTGTAAAGGCTGGGACATGGTAGAAATCCTCCAATCTGTATATAATTAAGTTATACACCGCCTCCAAAGAATGCGCAAATGAAAAGCGAATCTTACGGGCGGTTTTTAATGAAATATAAGCATTAATAAGTTTCACACCTATAAATAGGCTTATATTTCACCCTTGAAACGACAGCTTTGCCGCCGAAGGACGGCTTCAGCCGTTTACGCTTGAAATATAGGAAAGTATATGATTTTCTCATCCTTTCTCTATATTTCTCGGACTGAAACGCGCTGCGCCACCAAAGGACGGCGATAGCCGTTTCACCTTGGTTGATTTAGTCATTAAGGAAGATTGGGCTAGGAGAGGAGATAGACGGATGTCAGTTGGTCATTATTCATTAACATGGAATTTGGACTCGATTTATGCAGGAGGAGCGGGCTCGGAGGCTTTTGCAGCGGAGATGGCTGCGGTGCAGCAGGAACTGTCGGAGCTAGAAGGACTGCTTGCAGCACCGCAGGAGGGAGCCGCTTATTTAAACAGGGCAACGGAGCTTGTGCAGTCGGTTTTGCTGCGGATGCGCCAGTCGGATTCATTCGTAGCTTGTTTGACCGCGCAAAATATGAAGGACAAAGCTGCAACCGCCTTGAATGATCGCATCAAGACGCTGAATGCGGCCTTCCAAGGCGCATTGACGCGCTATGATAATGTGCTGCGCAGCGTTGATGATGCAAGCTGGACAGCATGGATCAGCGAGGGACCAGCGGCTGAGATTGCATTCAGCTTGACGGAGCGCCGCGAGCAAGCGAAGGAGAAGCTGTCTCCAGAGCTGGAGTCTTTAATCGAAGATATGGCGGTAGACGGCTATCATGGCTGGGGAGATTTGTACAATCTCGTCGTATCGCGGGCGAAATTCAATGATGTCGGGGCAGATGGCGAGAAGCGCGAGCTGTCGGCAGGACAGATGTTTAATAAGCTGTCAGCGAGTGACCGTTCGGTTCGTCAGGCGGCTTTTGCCGAGTGGGAACGGGAATGGGGCGAGCAGGCTGATCTGTGCGCAGACGCCTTGAACCGGATTTCCGGCTTCCGCCTGAAATTGTATGGCAAGCGGGGCTGGGACTCAGCGCTCAAGGAGCCGCTGCAAATGAACCGGATGAGCGAGAAGACGATCGGGGCTATGTGGTCGGCGATCAACGAGGGCAAGCCGGAGCTGGTTAAATATATGCAGCGCAAAGCGAAGCTGCTTGGTGTCGAGCAAATGGATTGGCACGATATGTATGCATCCATCGGTACGGCGGAGAAGGTCGTCAGCTATGACGAGGGCGCGGCGCAAATTTTAGAGCAGTTTGCGAAGTTCAGCCCGGAGCTGGCCGCTTTTTCAGAAAAAGCATTTGTAGACCAATGGATCGAGGTCGAGGATCGTCCGGGCAAGCGTCCTGGCGGCTTCTGTACTTCATTGCCGAAAAGCAAAGAGACAAGAATTTTTATGACGTATTCGGGTACCGCATCGAATGTGTCGACACTTGCGCATGAGCTGGGACATGCTTACCATCAGCATGTGATGAATGATTTGCCAGCCTATTCGCAGGAATATGCGATGAATGTGGCCGAAACAGCCTCGACGTTCGCAGAGCTGATCGTATCGGATTCCGCGCTTAAGGCAGCTACGGACAAAGATGAGAAAATCGCTCTGCTGGAAGAAAAATTGAGCAGCGCGGTATCCTTTTTCATGGATATCCATGCGCGGTTTTTGTTCGAGACTCGTTTCTATGAGCGTCGTGCCGAAGGCATGCTGACCGTAGATGAGCTCAACAAGCTGATGGAGGAAGCGCAGCGTGAAGCGTTCTGCGGCGCATTCGGACAGGTGCACCCGCTGTTCTGGGCTTCAAAGCTGCATTTCTACTTCACAGATGTGCCTTTCTACAACTTCCCGTATACGTTCGGCTACTTGTTCAGCGCGGGCATTTACGCACGGGCCGTGAAGGAAGGGGCAGCTTTTGCCGACCGCTATGTGGCGCTGCTGCAAGATACCGGCCGCATGACGGTTGAGGATTTGGCGCAAAAGCATTTGGGCGTCAATTTGGAGGAGCCCGATTTCTGGCGGGAGGCGGTCGCGTTGACGACGGCCGATGTAAAGCTGTTCCTGGAGATGACAGAGGAATAACATAGATCGCTTAATAATGAAGAAAAAGAAGCCAGCAGAGCCGGGAAAAGCTTCCCGAGGCCTGCTGGCTTCTTAGGTTTAGGTTTAAATTTAGGTTTCCGCGCCAATGAGCTGCTTCAGGAGCTGTTGATCTGCTTCGTTGAAAGCTGATCCGAGGCTTGTCTCCGCAGGGCGCATGTTGCTCGTTTGGTATTCTTCGCTGACTTGGATCAGATGATGGGCTTCATGAATGTCCAAGGCTATTGAGGCGGGGGAGCCTGCTAGCAGAACGATTCTCGAACCAAGCCGTAAAGCTTCTTCGCAGTCATGGGTGACGAGAAGCACGGTGGGCTTGTCCATCTCCCACAGCTTGAGCAGAAGCTGCTGCATGTTAAGCCTTGCGGCCGGATCAAGACTTTGAAACGGCTCATCCATCAGCAGCAAATCAGGGCTGGCGGCGAATGCCCGCACGAGCGAAACACGCTGCCGCATGCCGCCACTGAGCTGGTGGGGGTAGTGATGGATGGCAGCCGCAAGTCCTGCTTCGCGAAGCAGCTCCATGACCTTATCGGGTGTGCAGCTGTTTTTAGCAGGCTTGGCGCTGTTTGGACCTAGCACCCAAAGTACATTTTCGAGCACCGTTTTGCCGGGCAGCAAACGTGGCTCTTGGAACACGCAGCTAATGCGATGCTTGTTGATGCTGCTGTTGCGAATCACCCGGCCTTGCTCGGGCTTCTCCAAGCCTGCTGCACAGCGAAGAAGCGAGGTTTTGCCAATGCCGGAGGCGCCCATCAGGCAGGTGATGTTTCCTTCGCCCAATTGCAGGGAAAAATCTTGGAAAACGGTTTTGCCGCCAAAGGTCAGCTTGATGTTGACGAATTGCATCAGCGTTTCTCCTTCTAGATCATGTTAATCGGCAGCTGCCGGTTCTTTGCGATGGAGCAGCTTTCGTGCGATCTGCTCCATTGAAAGGCCGAGCAGGGCAATGACGAGCGTCCATGCCATAACGTCCGGTATTTCCAAATAAATTCGCGCCGTATTCATCGACGCGCCGATCCCCGTATGACCGCTAATAAGCTCCGCCATGACAACCGTTTTCCAGCCCATACCGAGATTGACCATAACAGCGGCCGACCAGAAGGGCTTCAATGCGGGCATATAAATGCCGGCAATTCGTTTGCCTGCGCCTACTTGGTACACAGCGGCCATTTCCAGCAGCTCGCGCGGAGCCTGCCTGACCCCTTCGACCGTATTGAAAAAGAAAACAGGAACAAGCGCAATCGTGACGATTAGCACCTGTGCCCCGCCATTCGTGCCCAGCCACATGATGGCTAACAGCATCCAAGACACAGGCGGTACCGCCTGAAGCAGTGAAATGGCGGGGCGAATATATGCCTGTACGCTGTCCCGCCATCCGGCAGCCACGCCTAGTCCGGCTCCAAGCAGGAAGGCGAGCGCGAAGCCTGCGGCAAAACGGGCGATGGTCCGCTTCAGCGGCTCCCACAGTGCTCCTTCGGCAACGAGTGCTGCCAATGCTTGCAGCGTTTCGATGGGACCGGGCAAAATGACCGGCGGATACAAACGCGCCGCCCCCGCCCAAACGAGCAGCAGGAGCAATGCGGCGCTTATTGGCCGCAAGCCATTACGGCGCGTAGTAGAAGCCATCATCCGGCAGCTTGCCCCCGACCGACTCTGGCGCCATTTTCAGCAATATATCGAAGTAGCGATCCGTTTCTTGACGTGATTCCGCAGCTGTCTTGAAGGAAAGTGTAATTTTGCCCATGGCCTGCGTCAAAACAGCTTCCGGCATGCCGAAGGCTTCGGCAGCCGCAGTTAAATTAGCGCCTGGCAGAATGGCTTCCTCGAGCGCTGATTTATACTGGCTTTGGAAGGCGGCAATTGCTTCTTTATTGGTTTTGGCCCATTCGCGGTTCACGAATACGCCGGTTTGCGGCAAGCTTTCGCCAAATGCTTTCTGCCATTCCGCATCATAATCGACCACCTCGGACAGCTTGCCTCCCAGCTTCATGCGCAGTCCGCTAAGGAATGGCTCCGGCAGCACGGCATGCTTGATCGTACCCGCAGCAAGCTGCTGCATCATATCCGGAATCGTCGAATAGGCGAGCTCAATATCCGAAGCAAGTGCTGCTTCGCTAATCAAATATTTCGTCAACGTGTCGGGAGGGCCGCCTTGGCCGGGAATATAGACGGTTTCGCCTGCAAGATCGGCGAGCGTTTGTTTTTCCGTATCCGTCGATATGAGGTACATGGAGCCCCATGTATTGACTTGAATGAGCTGAACCGGCAAGCCTTTGGCATAAAGATTGCTGCCCACATTAAGCGGAGCTGCAATAAAGGCGGCATCGCCGTTTTGGACGCGGGCGAGCAACTGCTCAATCGTATCCCAAGTTTCTATTTTAAGCGCAATCGTATCCGCAGGCTTGTCTGCTGCAAGAAGTGCTGGAATGAGCGAAGGCGCCTTTGGCGTTAGAAAAGTGACAGCCTGTGCTTCCTGTGCTGGTGCTGCTGTTGCTGTTGCCTGCTGCTGTGCAGCGGTTTCTGCCGATGTTTCCGCTGACGCCGTTGCATTCGAAGCAGGGCTTGAAGCCTGGGGCTCCTTCTCGCTGCTGGAACAGCCGGCAATAATCATGGATACAGCAAGTGTCCCTGCCATTAGCAGCCTGCTGATCTGGTGACGAAATGTACCCATTCGTTTGTCCAACTCCTTAAGTGTTTGTGTGGTTTTGTTAAGAATCATTCTCAATTATAGAGGGTGGAGGAGAATGCACCATCCCATAAATGTGGGATTCACTTGCGCCTGAGGGGCAAGGGGCGTCATATAGCGGTCATTTTTCTCGAAAAGGGGATTTATGAGCATTATATCGTTCTCTTTCATACGCTATCAGAAACACTAATAGCATTATGTTGTCTTATATATTGTGCATCATATTTATATGTGTTATATTAATTGCGGATAATGACCATTCAATATGATGACTATCTTATAGATAGATATGGTCGAGAGGGGGAGAGAACGTTATACAGCTATCATCCAGGCAGTTAGAGCTTATTGAGCTGGTAAAGAAGCATGCGCCTGTTACCGGAGAGCAACTTGCAGATTATATAGGCGTGAGCCGTCCTACTCTGCGCTCGGATTTTTCGCTGCTCGTGATGCTGGGGCTTCTTGATGCCAAGCCGAAAGTCGGTTATTTCCTAGGCAATGCCTACCGCGGCGTGGACAATTCGGAAACGAGGCAGCGCTTTGATCATATGAAGGTTGCCGAAATACAAGGAGTACCAGTGAACATACCGGATACGCTTTCCGTTCATGATGCTGTAATCACTCTGTTTACCGAAAATGCGGATACGCTGCTGATTGTTAATGAAGAGAAAAAATTTGTCGGCATCGTAACGCCTAAGGATTTGCTGAAAATTACGCTAGGCAATGCGGGAGCTGCATCCATTCCTGTAAGCATGGTTATGACGCGTTTTCCGAATATCGTGACGCTTTCCAGTGATGATTCGGTGGCGGATGCGATTCGCAAAATGATTTTACATCAAGTGGACTGTTTGCCGGTTATTACGTCGGTGGACGAGTCCGGTCAAGGTCCCGAGGTTACCGGTTGGGTGTCCAAATCCAATATTATTCGTCTGATGTCGGACATCGCAGCAGCAGAGGAACTGGGGGAACAAGGTTTATGACAGAAGAAATCATATACGTGTGCTCCGATGCGGTGGGCGAGACAGCAGAGGCAGTGGCGAAAGCAACGCTGCGGCAGTTTTCTTCGGAGCATGTCAAAATTAAACGTTATGGCCATATGAAGACGGAGGATGAGGTTATTCAGGTTGTTGCTGAAGCAGCCCGCACCGGCGGCTTTATCAGCTATACCCTCGTACAGCCGGAGCTGCGCGAGCTGATGAAGGAAGAAGCTTTACGCTGGGGTGTACGCGCAGTCGATGTGATGGGACCGATGATGCAAGCCTACGTGGATACCTTTGGCAGCTTTCCGAAGCGTAAGCCAGGCTTGCTCCATTCAATGGATGATGAATATTATCGCCGTATGGAAGCGATTGAGTTTGCGGTTAAATACGATGATGGCAAAGATGCAAGAGGATTTATACAGGCCCAAGTGGTGCTGATTGGGGCATCGCGGACGTCGAAGACGCCGCTTAGCGTATTCTTGTCCCACAAAGGCATTAAGGCAGCGAATTTGCCGCTGATGCCCGAGGTGAAGCCGCCTGCTGAGTTGTATCCGCTGCCAGGCCGCCTTATTGTCGGCTTGACGATGCAGCCAGAGCAGCTGCTGCACATTCGCTCCGAGCGTCTGAAGACGCTGGGCTTGCCGGGTTCGGCCCAATACGCTTCCATGGAACGCATCATGGAGGAGCTTAATCATGCGTCACGCGTCATGGAGGAGCTTGGCTGTCCAGTCATCGATGTAACGAGCCGGGCTATTGAGGAAACAGCTGGCATTATTATAGAAATGATGAACAGCTAGCAGCGCAGCCTTTTTCCACCACACTTCCAGGGTTGCTGTGCGAAGAGGTATAGATGACGAAAAGTTGGCAATACGAAGGAGAGGGAGATTACAGATGCTGGAACGCGAATTATCTTTGGAGCTTATACGAGTAACGGAGCTTGCCGCACTTGCGGCTTCTCCTTGGATGGGACGCGGGGACAAGCATAGCGCAGACGGCGCGGCAACGGAAGCAATGCGCAGCATGTTCGACACCGTATCGATCCGTGGAACCGTTGTAATTGGCGAAGGCGAAATGGATGAGGCGCCGATGCTGTATATCGGAGAGCAGGTCGGCAGCATGAACGGTCCTGAGGTTGACGTGGCAGTAGACCCGCTGGAGGGAACTGAAATCGTTGCCAAAGGATTGAATAATGCGATGGCTGTCCTTGCTGTAGCGCCGAAGGGCCAATTGCTGCATGCGCCTGACATGTATATGGAGAAGCTCGCAGTGGGCCCCGCACTTGCCGGGAAGCTGTCGCTGCGCGATCCGATCGTGACAACGCTTGAAAAAGCGGCCCTCGCCCTTGATAAGCCAGTATCTGACCTCACCGTCATGATTCTCGACAGAGAGCGTCATGCAGATACCATTCTAGAGCTGCGCAAAGCAGGCGTGCGAATCAAGTTTCTGTCAGATGGAGACGTAGCGGGCGCGATGGCACCGTCCTTTCCTGAAGCGGGTATTGATTTGTATGTAGGCTCTGGCGGCGCGCCTGAGGGTGTGCTGGCAGCTGCCGCACTTAAATGTCTGGGCGGAGAAATTCAAGGCCGTCTCATGCCGGAAAATGAAGAGCAGTATGAGCGCTGCATTTCTATGGGGCTGTCTGATCCTCGCAAAATTTTGTATATCAACGATATGGTCGGCACGGATGATGTGATTTTCGCTGCTACTGGCGTAACACCAGGCGAATTTATGGGCGGTGTTCGTTATTTGCCCGATCAGCGGGCGGAAACACATTCCATCGTCATGCGGGCCAAAACACGTACAATCCGTTACGTGAAGTCGCTTCATTACTTACCGAACAAACCGCTTTTGCGATAGGGTGCTTTGATGAAAATGGAATTTTTTGCTGAAAATGATAGGTTTGCCTTTGATGTTCGCAGAAGCATTTTGCTTAGTGCTTATATGGAGCAGTGGGGCATGCCCGAATATCGGGTAATCATGTCCAAGATGGAGAGCGGCGTCTATATTGAAATGTACCTTTTTCCTGATAGGGGAGGGGTTTCAAGATTTGTGACAATTGGCTTGTCCAATACGGTTTACAAGTCCGGGCAGCCCGCAGCCTGTGAATGGATGATGGCTCTTCCATCGGATTTGGGCGGAGAGAAGGCAGATCGGATTTTTAATTATTTTGCCGATTTAATCGCTCATCATATTGAAAGCGCCACCGACTTGTCCGTACCTCTCGTCATGGGCTCAAGTGCTTTAGCGCCGGAGAACTGGCATGCGAAAGCTTTGTTGCTTGATGAGCTGCGCGGTGAAAGCGATAGCTTGGAGGAGCTGCAGGTCGGCAGCGAAGTTTTTCCACTCTTATGGGCAGTTCCGATTACCGAAAAAGAAGCAGCGATCATTTTGGAAAAAGGAATTGAGGATTTCGACGAAATCTTTGAAAAGTCAGATTATTCTATAATTGATCCTTGCCGTCCGTAATCTAGCATTAGATCAGACAGGAAATGAAATGGATAAAAACAGTTTAGAATAGAAGAGAGGAAGTTAGCGTATGAGTCGTACTTTTGTAATGGTGAAACCAGATGGGGTTAAACGCGGCCTAATTGGCCATATCGTAGCAAAGTTTGAGGGAAAAGGGTTTGAGATTGTGCAGGCCAAGCTGATGAATGTAGATGTTGCCCTTGCCAAGCAGCATTATGTGGAGCATGTCGAAAAGCCATTTTTCGGCGAATTGGTAGATTTCATTACTTCGGGCAAAGTGTTTGCGATGATTTTGGAAGGACCGGATGCGGTGCAAAATGCAAGAAACATTATTGGCAAAACCAATCCGAAGGAAGCCCAGCCCGGAACGATTCGCGGCGATTATGCGTTAACCGTAGAAAGCAACATCATACATGGCTCTGACTCAGATGAAAGCGCTGCTCGCGAAATCAAATTATTTTTTCAACAATAGAGATGACGGATATCGGCATTGAGAAGTTTCTCGCCGACTATCGAAGCTCGCAAGCGAAATAAGCTGCTCGCTGTCCTTGTATTAGCGCAAGCCGCCGGTCATGGTTCATGGCCTGGCGGCTTTTCTTTTGCCGCTAACCCGCTCCCTAATGTATGATAGAAGCAGATGGAATAGGATGCGCTTGAAAGCAGAGCGAATAGAGAAAAAGGGGAAAACAAGGAGGCTATTAGAGATGGAGATCAGAGCACTGGAAGCCAAACATTTTGAGGAAAGATTGAAGCTGTCCGAATATGCCTTTCAATTTAAGCTTTCACCTAGCCAGCGGGAGCAGGACGAGCAAAAATTCCGCCCGGAGCAGGAGCTGGGCGCATTCGATGAGCAAGGGCAGCTTCTCTCGGCACTTACTTTGCTGCCACTGCAAATTTGGGTGCAAGGCAAGCCGTTCGCTATGGGCGGGCTTGCGGGAGTTGCGACATGGCCGGAGGCGAGAAGGCTTGGCTGTGTAAGCGAATTATTGAAACGGTCGCTTGAGTTAATGAAAGGTGCGGGGCAGACGGTAAGCATGCTGCATCCGTTTGCGTTTGCCTTCTATCGAAAATTCGGCTGGGAGATGACGGTGGAGCGCAAGGCGTATACGATTGCAGCAGGCCAGCTTCCTCTGCGTAAAGCGACAAGCGGACGAATTCAGCGGCTGGCAGAGGTGGATAGTGCGCTGCTGGATCAGGTGTACGCCAAGTTTGTATCACGGTATACGGGAACGCTTGTTAGAACATCCGAGTGGTGGGCTCAGCGAGTACTCAACAAGCCTGGCCATACAGCCGTATATTATAATGCGGACGATGAGGTGGCAGGATATGTGAGCTATCAAATCGAAAACCGTAAAATGACGATTCACGAGCTGGCTGTACCAACAGAGGAAGCTCGCACTGCGATTTGGACATTCATTAGCAATCATGACTCCATGCTGGATGAAGTTACTGTGACGGTGGCAAATGATGATCCACTGCCATTTCTGCTGCCGGACCCGAGAATCAAGCAGGAGCTGCAGTCTTATTTTATGACGCGGATTGTGGATGCGGAAGCTTTCGTGAGCCAGTATCCTTTCGCTTCGTGCGAGCAGGAAGAGGCATTGGAGCTTGTCATTACAGATGCGCACGCCGAATGGAACAACGGCCAATTCCGGTTAGCATTCGATGCAGCTGGTTCGGCACGTTTGACGAGAACTGGCGAAGAATACTCGGGCAGCAAGCAAGCGCAGGCTGCTCCTCAGCTAGCCTTGGATATCCAGACCTTGTCAGCGCTGCTGCTTGGTGGCCGTAAAGCCTCCTGGCTTGCAGAAGCGGGACGGATAACGGGCGATACGGAAGCTGCTGCGCTGCTCGAACGCCGGATACCGCAGCATAAGACGTTTTTGATGGACTTTTTTTAAGAGGAGTACCGCAGCATTTGCCATAGTTAGGACAGCAAGCAGGGTATGGGACGATATTCGTTCCCATGCCCTGTTTTTTGACATGGATAATTATAAGCCTTCATTAATAAATAGGAGACGTGGCGATCAGATCAGGGGTCAATATATAGGTATGGTTAGCGCTTCTTCCACACGGTTATTCCCATCTACCTCTTTTGGCCGAAGCCATTAGTCTCAGGACCTTCTATCTACTTTTATATACATATTGTATCGAATTTTGTCTGCAAGTCTACCTCGCTATATTTCGGGCTTTTCCTCGTCTCCCCTTCAGGAATAAATGTATAATTTCCGCATATAAGTTAGTTTGATTTATGAAAAAGGCCCATTTTTCCCAGAGAATACGGAGTTTTTCAGTGAAAACGCTGTCTTTGTTCGGATTGCGCTTTCAGTTACGTTCTGACGCAATTTTATGAAAATATGTGAAAAAGCTATTGACATGATACGTATTGTATCGTAAAGTTAGGGTTGTAAAAATACATAATGTATCACGCAGCAGGCGTTAGACGTTGTAGAAATATAGTGAAAGGATGGATGATTGACGCCGTTATGTCAGCTACTGAGAAGTCTCGACTCTAAGAGACAAGTTTCTGCTTTTGGGAAATAGACAAAGAAAAACGGATAGCCTGTGGAGGGATAACAGTGGAGTTGAAACAATATATGAAAATGATCCGAAAAAAAATAGGGCTGGTTGCGGTCATTGTTCTTATCGCCTGTGTGGCAGCAGCGGTAAAAAGCTTCTTTTTTACGACCCCTATCTATCAAGCCCATGCCAGGCTGCTCGTTAATCAAACCGCCTTGCCTGACGGCCAATTTTCCCCAAGTGTAGGAACGCTGCAAACGAATATTATGATGATCAACTCGTACAAGGTCATTATAAAATCAGAGACGATACTCGGTCAGGTAACAGAGCGTTATCCCGAGTTGAACATTACACCTGCACAGCTGGCCGGGCGAATATCCGTCTCCTCGGCTGAAAATTCGCAGGTCATGGATTTGCTGATTCGAGATCAATCGTATGCACGGGCCGCACAAATGGTCAATGCAGTATCCACCGTCTTCAAGGAACAAATTCCCCTCATTATGAAGGTCGACAACGTTACAGTCCTGGATAAGGCGAATGAAAAAGCCGCTGCATATCCCATTAACAACAATCCCATTTTCGTCATTCTGGTTAGCTTTGTTGCAGCGCTTATGCTGGCGATTGGACTTGTGTTTTTAATTGAGTATTTGGATGACACGTTTAAGATGGAGTCCGAGGTTGAAGCGGTGCTGGGCATTCCCGTCATTGCCTCTGTACCGAAGATGACGAAGGAAGATGTCCGTCCTTCCCGCAAACGTGTATTGAATAACCAAGGGGTAGGTGAAGGGCAGCATGCGACGATTAACCAGTGAGACGAATTTAGTAGCGTTAACGAATCCCAATTCTCCCATTTCGGAAGTTTACCGAACGCTTCGCACCAACATCCAATATGCCGAAATCGACACGCCCAAGCAAATTTTAATGATTGCCTCCTCTCAGCCGGATGAAGGAAAGACGACGACGATTACCAATCTGGCGGTCACGATTGCCCAAGAGGAACGCAAGGTGCTGTTGGTTGATGCCGATATGCGCAAGCCGTCACTGCATCAGGTGTTCGACAAGCCGAATCGCATCGGCCTCAGCAGTGCCATTTCCAATCAATTTTCATGGCAGGAGGCGGTTATGGATACGATGGTTGAGCATTTATCGGTCATTACATCCGGTCCGATTCCTCCGAATCCTTCCGAGATGCTTGGCTCTAATAGGATGAAAGCACTCGTGCAGGAGTGGAAAGAGCATTATGACGTGATTTTATTCGATACGCCGCCGGTGCTCGCTGTAACCGATGCCCTTATCGTAAGCGCGTTTTGCGATGGCGTCGTCCTGGTTGTGCTGGCAGGCAAGGTGAAGAAGGAAATGGTCAAAAAGATGAAGGCGAATCTCGACCGCGTACAGGCGCAAATTGTCGGAGTCGTCATGAATAAAATCAATCCGAAGGACAGCGAGGATATTCAGCTGCAATATTATGAAACAGCCAAATCTTAAGCTGTCAGCTCCAGCCTGTTTTTAAAAAAAAGAGTAAATGAATAACGGAGCCGAATGGCTCAGGTCATGCCTATAACACCTTTATCAGGGTAGGCACTCGGTCACGCTGTGGGTCAAGCGACCTTAGACATGATTGTCGAGGGTGTGATGTGAGGAAGGGTTAAATGCCCTGTTAAAAATAATAGTTATTGCCTTTTGTTATAGGCAAGAGGCAATAACTAGCATTTTTAACTTCTAAGAATGGCATTCATAGATAAAGAATAAATAGGGATAGGGTGATGGATGATGAAGAAGGTCAAAAAAGCAATCATACCTGCAGCAGGGCTAGGAACACGTTTCCTGCCAGCGACGAAAGCCATGCCGAAGGAAATGCTGCCAATCGTGGATAAGCCAACGATCCAGTACATCGTCGAAGAGGCGGTGGCGTCAGGCATTGAAGACATCATTATTGTAACGGGCAAGGGCAAACGGGCGATTGAAGACCATTTTGACCATGCGTTCGAACTGGAGAACAACTTGTTCAGCAAAGGCAAGTTCGATCTATTGGATGAAGTCAGGCGCTCCTCTAATGTAGACATTCATTACATCCGGCAAAAGGAAGCGAAGGGGCTTGGCCATGCCGTATGGTGTGCGCGTAATTTTATCGGCAATGAGCCGTTTGCGGTGCTGCTCGGAGATGACATCGTCCAGGCGGAAGTACCTTGCGTGAAGCAGCTGATCGAGCAATATGAAAAAACGCAAAAATCAGTGATTGGCGTCCAGACGGTGGCCGATGATCAGACGGATCGTTACGGCATCGTAGACATTTTAGAAAAATTTGACCGCCTCTATGAGGTGAACCATTTCGTGGAAAAGCCGGCGAGAGGCCAGGCGCCATCGAACTTGGCGATTATGGGGCGATACATATTAACCCCTGAAATATTCGGCTTTCTGGAAAAGCAGGAAGAGGGCGTCAGCGGCGAGATCCAGCTTACAGACGCGATTCAGAAGCTGAATGAGCATCAGGGCGTTTTTGCTTATGATTTCGAAGGCATTCGGTACGATGTCGGCGAAAAGCTCGGCTTTATTAAAACGACACTTGATTTCGCCTTGCAAAATCAAGAGCTTCGCGGCCAGTTGCTATCCGTTCTGGAGGACATTTTGGTCAGAGAGCAGCTGATTAAAGCAAACTAGCGCAGCACGCTTTCTATTTTTTTAAAATATAGGAAAGTATAAGATTTCGTCATACTTTCTCTATATTTCTCGGACTGAAACGCCGCACGCCGCCAGAGGACGGCGACAGCCGTTTCACCTTGGAGTATTGGAATCGTTATTCTACTATTTAATTGAGGTGATTGCGAATGCCCCCATCCCCGCAGCGCAATGATGCCAGGGCCGTATTGGAAGGCGGTTTTAATGCAAGCTATGAAAAAAGAAAGTCGCTACGCCTCTATTTAATGGCAAAGCGGGCAGTGGATATTATCGGGGCAGCTACAGGCATTATGATTTTATCACCGATTCTGATTCTCGTGGCTGTTCTCATCAAGCTGGAGGACCCGCGCGGCAAAATCTTCTTTTACCAGACGAGGGTTGGACGTAATGAACGCACGTTTAAGATGTATAAATTCCGCTCCATGGTGTCCAATGCCGAAGAGATGCTGGAGGATTTGCTTAGCCAAAATGAAGTAGAAGGCGCCATGTTCAAAATGAAGGAAGACCCGCGCATAACGAAGATCGGCCGTTTTATACGAAAAACGAGCATTGATGAGCTGCCGCAGTTTTGGAATGTGCTTCGCGGCGAAATGTCGCTCGTTGGTCCTCGTCCACCGCTGCCGCGCGAAGTCGAAAGCTACAGCAGCTATGACAAGCTGCGCCTGCGCGTAACGCCTGGCTGTACCGGTTTATGGCAGGTGAGCGGCCGAAATGAACTGAATTTTCATGAAATGGTGGAGCTTGACCTCCAATATATTAAGCAAAGAAGCATTATTTTTGATATTAAAATTATTTTGCTGACTGTTAAGGTGATGTTCGGCTCAAAGGATGCGTATTAGGGGCGGGGCTTTAAAACCTTTACTTTGAAAAGGCAGCATGAAAAAGAAGCTTCGCTGCATGAAAAGCTTGGCTTCCGATCGCCATTGACCCCCAATTTCTCCATCTAAACCGCATCTGCGGTGGAAATTTCGGGTCAATTGTGAATGCTTACGAAGCGGCTTTCCTACGGAAAGCTTTAAGCGAACGCTGTCGCTTCTCCAGTCCAAGCTTTTCATTCCGCTACGTCTTTTTCACTTCACCTTTAAACAAGAAAAGATTTTAAAAGCACCACCCGCTAAAAGGGAGAGGAATAAAGGGATGGAACTAGGTGCTAAAATTTATGTGGCGGGACACCGCGGGCTTGTTGGCTCGGCAATCGTCAGAGCCCTTCACGAGCAAGGCTATCAAAATCTTGTCTGCCGCACTAGCGCGGAGCTGGATTTGCGCAAAAAGGATGAGGTGCTCGCTTTTTTTGAGCAAGAAGCCTTCGATTATGTGTTTCTCGCTGCAGCTAAAGTGGGCGGTATCGTGGCAAACAACGATTACCCAGCCGACTTTATTCGCGATAATTTGCTCATTCAAACAAACGTCATTGATGCTGCTTATCAAACGCGTGTTGGCAAGCTGCTGTTTCTTGGATCAACCTGCATTTATCCAAAATTTGCTCCGCAGCCGCTGAAAGAGGAATATTTGCTGACAGGCGAGCTGGAGCCAACCAATGCGCCTTATGCGATTGCTAAAATCGCCGGCATCCAAATGTGCCAATCGTATAACCGGCAATACGGTACAACCTACATTTCAGCTATGCCAACGAACCTCTACGGGCCCAACGACAACTTCGATCTAAAAACTTCGCATGTGCTGCCCGCCCTTATTCGTAAATTTCATGAAGCTAAACAATCCGGCCAGCCATCTGTGGAAGTATGGGGCTCCGGCAATCCGAAGCGCGAGTTTCTTCACTCCGATGATTTGGCGGATGCCTGCATCTACTTAATGCGCCATTATGAAGGCAATGACATCGTCAATATTGGCGTAGGTGAAGATATCTCAATTAAAGAGCTCGCAGAGCTGATCGGTTCTATCGTGGGGTATGAAGGGGAAATTACATTCAACACAACCGTTGCTGACGGAACACCGCGCAAGCTGGTCGATGTATCCAAGCTGAACAGGCTCGGCTGGAAATCCAGCATTACGCTGGAAGAAGGACTGCGCTCGGTATATGCCGCGTATCAGAAGGAAGTTCTAGTCAATCATTAAGATTTAAAAACCAGACACATGTGATGAAATGTCGTAGCGGAGTGAAAAGGGCCTGTTGGAGAAACGGTAGTGTTCGCTTTTGTCCTTGAATTTCTACCGTTTAAGGGTGGATTCAGAGAAATTCAAGGGCAATGGCGATCGGAAGCAGGTCCTTTTCACGCAGCGCAGACACATTTCCATCACAGTATACAATAATCCCTTTGGAGGAATGAAAATGAAGAGAGCGCTAGTAACTGGTGTAACCGGGCAGGACGGATCGTATTTGGCCGAATTTTTGCTGGAAAAAGGCTACAAGGTGTATGGGATGAGAAGAAGAACAAGCACGCCAAACTATGAAAATGTCGCTCATATTAAAAATCAGATCGAGTGGATTTCCGGCGATTTGACAGATCTTGCTTCTTTAATCGAAGCGGTACGTATTTCCGATCCGGATGAGGTATATAACTTGGCGGCGCAATCGTTCGTAGCCGCTTCCTGGCCACAGCCGCTGGCTACCGCGCAGCTGACGGCGCTTGCGGTAACCAATATGCTGGAAGCCGTGCGCATCGTTAAGCCGGAAGCGCGTTTCTATCAAGCATCCAGCAGCGAAATGTATGGCAAAGTGCAAGAGACGCCGCAAAAGGAAACGACTCCTTTTTACCCGCGCAGTCCCTATGGCGTTGCCAAAGTATATGGCCACTGGATTACGGTCAATTACCGCGAAAGCTTTAATATGTTCGCCTGCTCGGGCATATTGTTCAACCACGAATCGCCTCGGCGCGGCCTTGAATTCGTAACGCGCAAAGTAACGGACGCCGTAGCCCGCATTAAGCTCGGTGTGCAAAATGAGCTGCGCATGGGCAATTTGGATGCGCTGCGCGATTGGGGCTTCGCAGGCGATTATATTAAAGCGATGTGGCTGATGCTCCAGCAGGATGAAGCGGATGATTTCGTTATTTCGACGGGGGAAATGCACACGGTTCGCGAGCTGCTGGAGGTTGCGTTCTCCTATGTAGGGCTTGATTACAGCAAATATGTCGTCATTGATCTTGAATTTGTACGTCCGGCAGAAGTCGATCTGCTGCTGGGTGATTGCACAAAAGCGAAAGAGAAGCTTGGCTGGGAGCTGGAGGTTGGTTTTCAGCAGTTGATTCATATGATGGTAGATGAGGATTTGAAACGGGTTCGTGCAGAAACAGCCTATAACAACAGCTTGATTGGCGCAGCAGGAGCAGGCGTTTAAAAAAAAGCAGAACAGGGTGGCAGAGCAAATCTGCCGCTCTTTATTTTTGAAGAAAGCTGGAGTGAGTGATGATTAAAATTAAACCGGTAATCGAGCATGAAGGCATTTGCCGGCATTGCGGCGTTGTTCTTGCCAATGAACGAGTGCTGTGGCAGGGCATTCATGTATGCGTGGAAGCGTGCTGTCCTGCCTGCGGCGGCGAATATGTGGAGGATTTGAAAGTGGGTCATGCGACGACCTATCCTTATTTAATTGACCGGGCGTCGTACACGCTTAGTGGTCATGAGGAATCCAAAGGCTGGCTCGGCAATCCGCTGCTTCACAGCCTCCAGCATCCAGCTGCTGATGAACAGGTCAGGCTTGAGGTAGAGATTAAAGAGGCTTGCCGTGATGTGGTCATCATTAACTGCATCGACTTTCTCTACGGTCATTCCCTGCTCAAGCTGTTGAACGCTGAACGTGAACGTATCGAAAATCCGGATATTGGCATCATCGTCCTCGTGCAGTCGTTTATGAAATGGATGGTACCGGATTATGCAGCTGAGGTATGGACGGTCAATGTGCCGCTCTCCAAAGCGCAGCAGTTCTATCCACAGCTGGATGAGCAAATTTCAGCGCAATGCGAGCGTTTTGAGCAGGTTTTCGTCAGCAGAGCGTATTCGCACCCGAGCCGGTTCAATATAGAGCATTTTACGAAAATGCGTCCGTTTCAGATGGAGGAGCCCCAGCCTGGGCCGACACGAATTACTTTTATTTGGCGTGAGGATCGGGTATGGCTCGATAATCCTTATGTCATTAAAGCGGCGAAGCGCTATAAGCTGCTGCGCATGCTGCTTAAGCCGATTATTTGGTCGCAGCGCAACAAGATCGTCAAGCTTTTCAGCAAAATTAGAAAGCAGGAGAAGGACGTCAAGTTCAGCGTAGTCGGCCTCGGCCGCTCCTTCGCTTTCCCGGATTGGATTGATGATTGCCGTGTAAGCAAATTCAATCTGGAAGCGGAGCTGAAGGCTTGCGAGATTTATGCATCCAGCGCGGTCATTGTCGGGGTGCATGGTTCCAATATGCTGCTGCCCTCCGCGCTTGGCGGCATGGTTGTTAATTTAATGCCGGCGGACAAATGGGGCAATTTCGCCCAGGATATTTTGTTCACGGAAGAGAATAATCGCATTTCGGCGTATATGTACCGTTTTCTGCCCTTGGAAACGAAAATTAAGGTGCTGGGCAAAATCATCTCCAGCCAAATTTCCGGCTTTACACATTATCACGATCAAATGAAGGAAGACATTATGATGAGTAGGAATGGGTAGGCTTATGGGCAAAATAAAGCAAATCTTGCAAGCGAAGGACCATCCGTTCTGGGTCATTATCCAGCAGTTTGTGACGAAGGTGCTGACGGGCGTCAAGTTTCTCATTATCGCCCGCATGCTCGGTCCGGCTGAGATGGGCTTGGTCAGCATTGCGCTCGTGAGCCTTTCGATTATTGAGCTGCTCACGCAGCTTGGCGTCATGGAAGGCATTATTCAGAGAAAAGAAGACTTGAACCATCAGCAGAAAAATGCGCTTTGGACGATGATGCTGGCGAGAGGCGTAGGCATCAGCCTCGTACTGCTCATAACCGCGCCTTATATTGCGCAGCTGTTCGGCGAGGGACGGGCGACGTCCTTGCTGCTGCTGGCAGCGGGCGTTCCGCTCGCAACCAATGCGGTTAGCATTAAATGGTATGAGCGAATGCGCCATAAGGATTTTCGCTCGACGGGCATTTTGCAGCTGATTACGATTATGCTCGATTTAAGCTTATCCGTCATGCTCGTCGTTATGCTGAATTCGCCAATCGGCGTCATTGCCGGCCAGCTTATCGCCCAGTTGTTCCGCTGCACGGCTTCCTTCGTCTGGTTCAAGGATAAGCCGAAGCTGAGCCGCGATATGGGCAGCATCGCGGATATTCGCAAATATGGCAAATGGATTTGGGCGAACAGCATTTCGACACTTGTGCTTTATCAATTGGATAAGGTTATTGCCTCCCGCTTTCTGGGAACGACGATGCTCGGACTATATCAGACGTCGCAGAAGCTCAGCCAAATGAGCATCAGCGATGCGTCTTATGCGCTCGGGCAATATTTTTTCCCGGTGCTTTCCAAGCTTAATCGGGAGGATCACAGCCAGCTGAAGGTGCAGTTTATACAAATGCTGTTTATTATCTTCTCGTTTTCAATTGTTACTTCAGGTTATGTGTTATTCAACGCAGAAACAATTATTGTTTTATTATTGGGTAATGAGTGGATTGAGTTAAGTCCGTTGCTCGGTCTAATGCTGCTTAACGCAAGTATTGCTGGTATTATGAATGTTTTTGTTGTTGCATTGCGTGCCATAGGTAAGCCACGGGTAGTAACCATTACATCTTATATTCAGTTGGGTATTTATGTGCCATTAGCTATAGCTGGCGTTTTCTATTATCAAGTTTATGGACTGATTTACGCCAGTATTATAGGAGCAGCCACCACCACGGTTTTATTGTTTATTTCCTGTTTTAAAAGAATGAATCTATGGGGTGAGCTCGTTTATTTAAGAGGGGTTTTTGCTAACCTCTTATTTGTCATTATTATGTTTATTATTTCAATTACAGCTGGAAATCAACTGACCTTTATTATATCAACAATCTTATATCTAATATTTGCATACAGGTTAGTAGCGAAGCTAAAAGTCAAGGTGAAACGGCTGTCGCCGTCTTTTGACGGCGCGGCGCGTTTCAGTCCGGGAAATAGAGAGAAAGTATGAAAAATTCATATACTTTCCTATATTTTAAAAAAGTGCAGGCGATTGATGAAATAAGCGTACCTGTAAAAATTTAATTGCGCAAAAGGAACGTGCTTATGGAACCTAAATTAGCTTTGCATAAAAACAATTCAATTGATTATATGGTAGGGTTTTATTTCATTATCTTTTGCTACACAGCTATTCTAATTCCTTTACTGGAGCTTTATAAAACGGTATTGCTAGATACGTCATTTAATTATCTTAACCTGGGCTTGAGCTGGTTTATTATGTTTTATGCAATGGGACGGCTTTCTTTACTTATGATGGGCGATACAAGAAGATTAATTGAACTGTTTTTCTGGATTTTTGTATACATTTGGATGGGTTATGTTCCTTTCCAACAAGTCCTTACGGAGAGTTTTCCTTTGTCGGGAACTTACTCCAGTGATGATATTCGCTTTGCGCTGTTTGTTGTTATAGCGGGCATTCTTTCCTTCGACCTTGGTGGTTTTCTCCATAATAGCTTGAACAAGAGACGGGAGAGAAAAGCCGATTATGATGATCGATCGAATTTAAATTTGTTTAAAATCGACAAAATACAAGTAAACGAGAAAAAGTTTATTATTTTTACGCTGATTGCGCTGTTTATATGTGCAATTATTATTTTGAAAATTGGAGGCGTTAGTGCATTATTTCTCAATAGACAAATCTTTAATGCTCAGTTTGGCGGGAAAATTGAGTTTCTTTTGTTATCCAGTTTTTTAAAGGTATCCATATTCGTATGTCTTGTACTTGGCGTTATATATTATAAGCATTCAAAAATAAAGCTTTCCTTAGGAACACAGCTATGGATCTTCTTTATTGGTATCGTTAATTTTATGATCAATAATCCTATTTCGGGAGCTAGATACTGGATAGGCTCGATGATATTAACCCTATGCTTTTTACTATTGCCATGGGGGAAGCGATCATTTTATAAATGGGTCATTATGCTTTTATGTTTATTGCTATTTGTATTTCCTAAATCAGATATGTTTAGGCATACAACAGATACGACGAAAATTGTCCAAAGTCTTACTGCCCAAAGTAATATGGCGACAGATGGAGATTATGATGCCTTTCAAATGACGCTAAACACAGTTAAATATGTTGATCTGTTTGGTCATACGAATGGGGAACAGTTATTAGTTGCTTTTCTTTTCTGGGTTCCAAGATTTATTTGGGCAAATAAACCTTTTGGCTCAGGAACGACAGTAGCGGATGCCCTCGGATACGATTTTACTAATTTATCATGTCCGCTATGGGCAGAGTTTTACATTGACTTTGGTTTGCCTGGAGTTGTGCTTCTGTTTATATTGTATGGATATTTTACTCAGAAGGCACAGAAGGCCTATGAACGAGCGGTAACAACGAATGAAATTTCAGTGGCGAGATTATGTGTGCCTTATTATGCTCCGTTTCAAATTTTTTTGCTAAGAGGAGAGCTGATGAGCGGAACCTCCTATTTAACGGCATATCTTTTCTTTGTTTTAATCGGATATTGGTTTTTTAAGCAAAAACAGGAGCCGTTAAATCAGGCATATCCAGACTTTAAAAGTGTCTCGAGTTAAATGAATATAAAAATGATTGGAGCAAGCCTATGAACAAGGTACTTCTTCTAACCAATACGATTGCGCCCTATCGCATACCCGTATTAAACAAGCTGCATCATGATGACAATACGAGCCTGACGGTCTGGTATTTGGAGGAGAAGGAGCAGAATCGCAAGTGGGATATTGATTATGGCGAAATCGAATATGCATACAAATGTCTGCCGGGCGTGCATGCTTTTATTCAAAAACTGGATATGGGCGTTCATCTTAATCCCGGCATTTTTTTGCGGCTGATGAAGCATAATCCCGATGTGGTCATTACCTCAGGCTACGATTCGCTTGGTTATTGGTCGGCACTGCTGTACAGCAAGCTGTTTCGGAAAAAATTTATCATTTGGTGGGGGAGCACGCTGGAAAGCAGCCGGGTACAGAATAAACTGGTGAACACGGTGCGCAAAGTGTTTTTCAAGCTAACGGATTCCTTTATTACATACGGGACACAGTCAGCGGAATGCCTAGAGTATTACGGCGTCAGCAAGGATAAAATCGTCATTGGCTACAATACGGTGGACATTCGATTTTTCCATAAAAAATATACCGAGCATAAGCAGAGCAAGCAACGCAGCGATGAGGGGCCGATCAAGCTGCTTTTCATCGGACAATTGATTGAACGCAAAGGTCTCGCGCAAATTATTGACGCCATCCAGCAGACGCATAGCGATGCGGCCTGGCAGCTGACCATTGTCGGCTCCGGCCCGGATGAGCAGAAGCTTAAGGCACGTGTAGAGCAATATGGGCTAACGGGGCAGATTAGCTTCGAAGGCTATAAGCAGAAGAATGAGCTGATTGGGTATTTGGTGGAAGCGGATTGCCTGATTTTTCCTTCCTTAATCGAGGTGTGGGGTCTCGTCGTCAACGAGGCGTTAAGCACGAATACGTTTGTGCTGGCGTCCAAATACGCGGGAGCAACGAAGGATATTATCGTCGATAAGCAAAATGGCCTCATTATTGATCCGCTTGATCCGCAAAACTTAAAGGAATCGATGGACTGGGTGTTCGTGAACAAACGGTATATTCAGTCGAGCTGGAAGCTGAAGTTTGGACTTTGGCGCAAAATGCACCCGAATTATTATGCCAGAGCCGTAACATCTGCCGTAAACCGGGCTTTGTCAACGGAGGGATAGAAAGTGGAAAATATTCTTTATATTCAGCCGTATGCAAGCCATGTTGGAGGTGTGGATACGGTGCTGCTGCAGCTGGTTCAAGGTCTGGATCAGGCGAAATACAAGCCATATGTGGTGCTGCCGGAATGGAGCCCTTATGTGGAAAAATATGAGGAGAGCGGAGCAACGGTGCTGTTTGCAGCTCTTGCCGTCTTCGGCAAGCCGACCGATGCGCTTTATTATTTTCGCAATATGGTTAAATTGGTCAAATCGATGCGGGCACTTCGAAAAATCGTAAAGCAGTATCAAATTAAGCTTATTCATTCGCATAAAATGGAAGTCATTGGCGGCAATATTGTCGGTAAAATGCTCGGTATTCCGACGCTGCAAACCGTCCATGAGCTGCCGAGAAAGCCGCTGATCGCCTATAAATTTGTCGGCTATCTGGACCATCTGTTTAATGACCGCATTATCGTCTTATGCGAACGCAGCAAAATCATGTTTCAATGGGGCGGCCATACGTCAAAGAAGCTGATCAAAATTCATAATGGCATTGAGGTGAATGCGCCTTCCGCTACCCCCGCGCCAAGTGAAGCGGCCCACAGCTTGCTGCGTGAGGAGCTGAACTTGGCCGAGACAGACCGCATCGTCATTACGGTGGCAAGGCTGTCGCCGATGAAAGGCATTGAATATTTGCTCAAGGCTGCGCACCTGATGAAGAGGAAGAAAGTCGAGCAAAATCTGCATTTTGTCATCGTAGGCGATGTTGCTTTCGATACGGATCAGGAATACAAGCAAGGCTTGCTTGCCATGGCCCTGCAATATAAGCTCGACAATGTGCATTTCCTCGGCATGCGCAGGGATGTTGCCGATTTGCTGCAGCAGGCGGATTTGTTCGTGCTGCCGTCAGTCTACGATATTTTTCCGACGGTGCTGCTGGAAGCGATGGCGGCTTCGCTGCCAATAGTAGCGACCGATGTTGGCGGCGTGCCAGAAATGCTGAATGGGGCGAACGGCCTGCTCGTGCCGCCGCAGGATGAGCTGGCGCTTCAAAAGGCGATAACGAGCATTTTTGAACAAAATTACAAGCTGATGGGAGAAGAAGGCTATTCGCTGCTCCAGCAATCCTTCACCCGGGAGCAGTATGTGAAACGAACGACGGAGGTTTATGAGGAGTTGTTGAAAATCGGATGAAAAATCTCATTCGCTTGGACCAGTATGAGCAGGCTGGCTATTCAAGGGGCAGAAGCGGCGCTTATGTTTTGTTATGGTGGCTCATTCAAGGCACGCTGTTCCGGTTTTCCCTGCACAATATGTATGCGTGGCGAAGCTTTCTGCTTCGTCTGTTTGGCGCGAATATCGGCAAGGACGTATTAATTCGCTCAACGGCAAAGTTCACGTATCCCTGGAAGGTCAGCATCGGCGATTTTTCCTGGATCGGAGATCATGTCCAGTTTTATAGCTTGGATGAAATTGAAGTGGGCAGCCACTGCGTCATTTCGCAAAATGCTTATTTATGCACAGGCAGCCATAAAATCAATGATCCAGCTTTTTCGCTGGAGGTTCGGCCGATTGTCATTAAAGATGGCGCTTGGGTGGCAAGCGATGTATTCGTTTATCCCGGGGTCATCCTGCATGAAATGGCCGTTGCGGCAGCAAGAAGCACGGTGTTGAAAAGCATCCCGGCCAATGAAATTCATGCCGGTTATCCGGCGCAATATTTAAGAGAGCGATTCGCGAAAGAGGTCATGGCATGAAGCCTAATATCGTATTCGTAATAAATTATTTTTATCCTGATTTCGCTTCAACGGGGCAGCTGCTGACGGAGCTGTGCTTATATTTGCAGGATGATTTCAACATTACGGTCATCGCAGCACAGTCCGAGCAGGGCGAGAAGGAAGCGGAAGCTGCGGGTGACAAACGGCGGGTCGTCTATGACCAGTTAGAGGGCATTCAAATTATTCGCATTCGTCTGCCTAAGGTAGATAAGCGTAACAAGCTGAGTAGGCTGCGTTATATCGCATCCTACTTTTTTCATGCCAATATTCAGCTGCTGAAGCAGAAAAAGGTTCATTTTATTTACACGATATCGCAGCCGCCGATTTTGGGCGGATTGATCGGAACCATTGGCAAGACGCTTAAGCGCTCCAAGCATATTTACAACATTCAGGATTTCAACCCTGAGCAGGCAGCAGCCGCAGGTTATATGAACAATAAAGCGGTGCTCGAACTGGCGCGCTGGGTGGACACCCTGAACTGCAAATACGCTGATCATATTATTACCGTTGGCTATGACATGCAGGATACCCTTCTTAAACGTTTTGCCAGCCGGAGAGTGACGGACAATACGGTCATTAACAACTGGACGAATGAAGAGGAAATTATTCCGCTGTCCAAGGAGCATCCACAGGTTCAAGCGTTTCTTCGCGAGCATGATTGGCAAAATAAATTCGTCATTATGTATTCCGGAAATTTAGGTCTGTATTATGACTTAGAAAATCTGGTTGAGCTTGCGAGCCGATTTCGTGATTACCCGGATGTGATTTTCGCTTTCATCGGCGAAGGCGCTGTGAAGAAGCAGATGCAGGATTATGTGCAGCGGGAGGGGCTGGCGAACGTAGCCTTTCTACCTTTTCAGCCGAAGGAGCAGCTCAGGTATTCACTTAATGCGGCGGATGTGCACCTCGTCGTGAACCAGAAGGGCATTAAGGGCGTGTCGGTGCCGAGCAAAATTTATGGCGTCATGGCAGCAGGAAAGCCGGTTCTAGGTGTATTGGAGCAGGGCAGCGAGGCATGCCGGATTATTGAAGAGAGCGGCTGCGGCATCGTGGCGGAGCCACAGCAGTATACGGAGATTGCGCGAAAGCTGAATGCGATGATTGAGCTTGGCGGCGCGGAGCTGGAGGAGCTGGGCCTCAGTGGCCGGGATTATTTGGAGGCGCATTTGCGCAAGGAAATATCGCTTAATAAGTATCGCAAGCTGCTGCTTTCCATATAAGAAGGGGAGGAATCCATGATGAAGCTGGTATTATTGTCCGGAGGTTCAGGCAAGCGGCTATGGCCGTTATCGAATGATGCGAGATCGAAGCAATTTCTGAAGGTGCTGGAAAATGAGAATCAGGAAATGGTTTCCATGGTGCAGCGTGTATGGGGCCAAATTAATGAAAATGGCTTGGGCGATTCCAGCTATATTGCGACGAGCCAGGCCCAGATTGAAATGATGCAGACCCAAATTTCACTGGACGTTCCGCTCATTATCGAGCCGGATCGGCGGGATACGTTCGCGGCCATATCGCTTGCCGCCACCTATCTATATTCCCATGCGGGAGTAGGGCTGGATGAGGCAGTGGCGATTTTGCCTGTTGATCCCTATGTGGAAAGCCATTTTTTTGAAGCGGTAAAGCAACTGGAGGAGGTTCTGAACCGCTCTGATGCCGAGATTGCACTCATAGGAGTGAAACCAACGTATCCGTCGTCCAAATACGGCTATATTATACCGGAAAAGGCGAGTTCAGCAGTGGCGGGTACGGTAATGGCAAGCAAGACAGACAGTGAATATGTTGCGGTCAGCCACTTTCGGGAAAAACCGACGGAGGAAATCGCTGAGCGGCTTATTGCAGAAAATGCCTTCTGGAATTGCGGCGTTTTTGCCTTCAAGCTGGGTTATGTGATTGAGCTGCTGGCAAGCAGAGGGCTGCCTATTCAATATGAGGAGCTTGCGAAGCAATACCAGCTGCTGCCGAAAATCAGCTTTGATTACGAAGTGGTCGAGAAGGCGTCGAGCATCGTCGTTCTGCCTTATGAGGGCTACTGGAAAGACCTTGGCACGTGGAATACGCTGACCGAGGAAATGCAGAACAAGCAAATAGGCAGAGGTATCATCAGTGAGGATTGCATTAACACGCATCTTATTAATGAAATCGATATCCCCGTTTCCATTCTCGGCTTGTCAAATGTCGTAGTCGCGGTGAGTCCCGATGGCATATTGGTGACGGATAAAAGCGCGAGTCCGCGCATTAAAGATTTTATCAGCTCCGACCAGGGGCCGATGTATATTGAGCGCCAATGGGGATGGATCAGAGTGCTTGACGATCGCACTTATGAGGATGGCCGCTGCGTATCCACGAAGCGCGTAGGCATTCAGCTCGGCAAAAACCTCAGCTACCGCCTGCATTCGGCTCGCGAGGAAGTATGGACCATCGTCAAAGGCAGCGGAGAGTTTATTCAAAATGGCAATTTTATGCGCGTCGGAGCTGGCAATGTGCTGCATATTCCGATGAAGATGCTTCACAGCATTCGTGCTTTAACAGAGCTTGAAATTATTGTCGTACAAAGCGGCATGGCCGAGGAGCGCAATCAGGTTGTGGAAATTTATCATACCTGGGACGAAGTGTCCGAGCATTGCATTAAGGTATAACCATGCTTGGCGCTCGCGGCACGAATGGCCGTTTAATAACGCTTGGGTACTATATTTCAGATTATGGCTATGGCCATGCAACGCGCAGCATTGCGCTTATTCGAACGCTGCTGCTTTATTCGCCGCGGCGTTATCGGCTAATAATCTGCTCGGGCAAAACGCTTCCCTTTATTCAGGCTTCATTAGCGGAATACAGCACTGAATATAGCCCGGAACGGATAGTGTTCCGCAGCTGTTCATCCGATCTTGGCTATGTGCTTGGCGGAGGAAGAGGCTCGGTTGAGCCCGATCAAGAAAGGTTAAGGCTCGGTTACGAGCCATATATGGCGGCATTTTCAGCTGAGGTAAGGCGGGAAGCAGATTTTATGATGAGTGAGCGGCTGGATATGGTCATTTCGGATATTTCTCCGATTTCGATTGCCGCAGCCGCGCTTGCGGGAGTGAAATCGGTGGGCATATCCAACTTCACCTGGCATACCGCATATGCGTCTTTTGTGGAGCGGGAGCAGCTGGCTCCGCTGCGCCAGGCTTATGAACAGCTGGACTATTTTATTCCGCTAGCGGGATCGGGCACGGAGGAACGGAAATGGGCAGCGGGAAGCGGGCTGGAGACAGGCTTTTATTGCCGAACGCCGCAAGCTGCTGAGGTGCAGCGGATCGTGCGGGAGCTGAATCCGGACGGCAGCAAAACGATCGTTTATTTTGCCCTAGGCATGGGAATAGAGACAGAAGCGCTAGACTCGCTTTCTCTGTGGAACGATCACTCCTGTGTATTTATCGTATCGGAAAATATGCGGGTGAGTGGGCCGAATATTGTCCAAATTCCGCAAGGCTACACCGAATCGCAAAATTACGCGGCGGCGGCGGATCTCATCATTTCGAAGCCAGGCTGGGGTGTAGTCGGAGAGGCGGTCACGCTCGGGAAGCCTTTGATTGTGCTGGTCAGGACATCCATGACGGAGGATCGGAATACGATTCTAGCATTGCAGGGCAAGCATCCGCATATGCTGGTTACTTGGGAGGCTCTAATAGAGCTTAACCTACAGCAAAGCTTCTCGCAGCTAACAATGGAAGGATGGAGCCGCGGCGCTTCAATCGCCATGAATGAGCGGCGTAAATACCAGATTGTCCAATGGATTGAGCAAATTGCCGATGAAACGAATGCCAATCGTACCTATCGCACCTCGGTTTAGCATAGTGACAAAGTATATAAAACAGCAGTCTGCGATCAAGCGTCGAGGCTGCATATGGAGAGGAGTGGGCAGCATGAAGCTTGCTGTAATTGGAACGGGTTATGTGGGACTGGTATCGGGCGTATGCTTCTCGGAACTGGGCAACGATGTCATCTGCGTTGACCACCTGAAGGAGAAGGTTGCCTTGTTGAATAAAGGGGAGGTGCCGATTTATGAGCCGGGCTTGAAAGAGCTCATAGCGAGCAATAAATCGGAGGGACGCTTGCAATTTACTACGGATTTGCCAGAAGCGGTAAGGAAATCCGACATTATTATTATTGCGGTAGGGACGCCATCGCTCCCAAGCGGCAAAGCTAATTTGAACTACATTGAGCAGGCTGCCCGCGAAATCGGCCTGGCGATGAATGGCTTTAAAATTATTGCGACCAAAAGCACGGTGCCTGTCGGCACGAATGAGCATATTCAGACGATTATAGCCAGCCAGACGGCTTTTCCGTTCGAGGTCGCTTCTGTACCAGAATTTCTCCGGGAAGGCACAGCCGTTCAAGATACGCTTCACCCCGACCGCATTGTCATTGGCACATCAGGGGAGACGGCACGCAAGTATTTAACAGAGCTGCATAGGCCGCTCACCGAGCACATTATGAGCACCGATATTCGCAGCGCCGAAATGATTAAATATGCCTCCAACGCTTTCCTCGCTGCCAAAATCTCCTTCATTAATGAAATTGCCAACATTTGCGAGAAGGTAGGCGCAGATGTGACCGAGGTAGCGGAAGGAATGGGTTATGATCAGCGAATTGGTTCTTCATTCTTGAAAGCCGGAATAGGCTACGGGGGCTCCTGTTTCCCTAAGGATACGCAGGCGCTTATTCAAATTGCCGGACAGATGGATTATGACTTCAAGCTGCTTAAATCGGTCGTAGATGTGAATCGTGACCAGCGCTTTAACGTCATACGCAAGCTGGAGGCTTCGCTTGGCGATTTGGCGGGCCGCACCATTGCGATTTGGGGCTTGGCATTCAAGCCGGAAACGGATGATGTGCGCGATGCTCCAGCCTTTGAAATTATTGATGCGCTGGTAAAGCGGGGTGCAAATGTCAAAGCCTACGATCCGATAGCGACGGCTAATTTTCGCCAGCAATTTGGCGAATCGGGCGTCGTATATTGCGCAGAAGCGGAGGAAGCGGCCATTCAGGCGGATGCTCTATGCATTTTGACTGAATGGAAGGAATTCCAAGATATTAAACCGCTAAGTATTCAATCCTGGCTGAGAACGCCTAATCTCATTGATGGGCGCAACATTTATAGTGAGCATGAACTAGCCAATACGCAGCTCATTTATTATTCGGTGGGCCGTCCCAATATGAACCATGGAGTAAAAGAACAAAAACCATTATTGTCGCTGTGAAAAATGGTGAAGCATAGGAAAAAAACGCACAATTATTTTAATAAAAATGATACAAAATGTATCTTTATATGCTATAATAAATACAGTTAGTATCAAAAAGAAGAGAGGTACCGCATGAGCGCAATCGCCGCTATTTATCAGAAGGATTCCAAAGCTCCCGTTTCCGTAGAAGCGGGGTTGCGCCTAATGCAAGCCTTGAAAAAATATCCAGCGGATGCCGTCGATACTTGGCATGACGGCCGCGTTTTCCTAGGCTGCCATGCCCAGTGGATTACGCCTGAATCGGTCGGACAGCCGCAGCCCTTTCACGCAGCTGAGCTGGGACTAACGATTACGGCTGATGCCATGATCGATAATCGTCCATATCTGTGGGAGCAGCTGCTCATCGACCGCGAGCGGCGAACCAGCATGCCGGATAGCGAGCTGATTATGCTGGCCTATGCCAAATGGGGAGAGGAAGCGCCGCGTTATTTAATTGGCGACTATGCCTTCATCATTTGGGATCAGCGCAAATCTGAGCTGTTCGGTGCGACCGATCTGTTCGGCAGCCGTACGCTGTATATCCACTCTGATGCTCAGCAAAGCTCCTTTTGCACCACTATTGCTCCCTTGCTTGCTGCCCATCATGTGGAGAAAAAGCTGAATGAAAGCTGGCTGGCCGATTATTTGGCGGTTGCTATAGTTCATGAGTCGAGCGACCTGTTCGCAACGCCCTATGAGCATATTCGCCAGGTGCCGCCGGGTCATGCTTTTCGCATAATGGACGGACAGCTCGATTTTTGGCAGCACAGCAAGATCGAGCCCCCAGAGCAGCTGCGGCTGAAGCGGCGTGAGGAGTATACGGAGGCTTTCCAGGAGGTTTTTCAGGAAGCGGTCAATGCCCGGATGAGGACGTTTCGGAAGGTAGGCGCAACGCTTAGCGGCGGCCTCGATTCGGGCTCGGTCGTCAGCTTCGCGGCAAAATCGTTGCAGGCGCAGCAAAAGCAGCTGCATACCTTCAGTTATGTGCCAGAGCCGGACTTTCAGGATTGGACGTCCAGGCGGCATATGGCAGACGAACGTCCCTTTATCCAGGAAACCGTAGGGTTTGTCGGCAATATTGCCGATCAATATTTGGATATGCAGGGCCGCAGTCCATTGTCGGAAGCGGATGAATGGCTGGAAATGCTGGAGATTCCCTTTAAATTTGTAGAAAATTCATTTTGGATTAAAGGGGTTTACGAGCAGTCGCATCAGCAGGGAATGGGCATTTTGCTCACGGGAGCAATGGGGAACCATTCGATCTCGTGGGGCCCTGCCATCGATTATTATTCCTTGCTTCTCAAGCGGCTGCAATGGCTGCGGCTGTACCGGGAAGTGACGATGTTCGGCAAGCGCAAGGCAGTCGGGCGCAAACGGATAATGTATTATGTTGGGAAAAACGCCTATCCGAAGCTGTTTCCTCAGGACCAGGATCATGGGGAGCAGGAGATGCCGCTCATGATCAATCCGGCTTTTGCCAAGCGGATGAACGTCTTTGCCAGATTGAAGGAGCGGCAGGCAGGAGCCGGCAGCGTTTTTGAAAAGGATGCGCTTAAAGCGCAGCCGGGGCCTTTTCAGGATATGGCGATGACCAATATGAGCGGTACGCAGCGCACGAAGCTATCGCTCAATTACGCGCTATGGGAACGGGACCCGACCAGCGATCCGCGGGTTGTGAAGTTTTGCTTGTCTGTTCCGATTGAGCAATACGTTCATGATGGCTACGACCGTGCTTTAATCCGCGAGTCTACGGCGAGCTATTTGCCCGATCAAATTCGGCTAAACCAGCGGGTGCGAGGCATTCAAGCGGCAGATTGGGTTCACCGAATGACGCCGGTTTGGTCAACATTTGTAGAGGAGCTGCGTCACTATTGCGAGGACCCGTATCTTGCGCAGTTTTTCAATGTAGAACAGATGAAGGCTTCGTTGGAACAGGTGGGCTTAGCACCAAAGCCGGAATACGCGGTTGATTTAAACAGCCGTTATTTATTGCATTGCTTGGTGGCCTGCCGATTTGTGCAGCAGTTTCATTTGAAAGGAGGTGAATAAACATGGAAAAACAACAATGGCAAGCTCCGGTTCTCGAAACGCTGCAAGTGAGCGAGACGATGGCTGGCGTAGGTACACGTTACATTGATTTTGTAAAAGCGGGGGACTTTGACGTCACTGATGACCCAACTCCGTTCCCTGTCGATCCAGGCACTTCCTTTTCCTAGAAATAAATCCATTATACTTATGCAGTAAAAGTGATCAACAAGGTCCTTATACAGCAAGACATCCTTGTACAAGGACTTTGTTGGTTTTGTTCAAATATAGGCAAGTAAAGGTTTCACCTTGTTTTTGATTGATGGCTTGAAGCAACGCGATTTTATTCATATAAGGGTGAACGCGATGATATTAACGGGGAAAAAAGCAATCTACGACGCTTTCGGCCTCCGCATCAGGAGTGAAATCGAGCTTCCTGAGCTGCTTGCGTCGGTAAATTCGGAAGCGCTTGCAGATGTTGAAATAGAGCTAGCCAAGCCAGAATTTACGTGGCCGATTTTGGATCAAACGCAGGATCATTACGCTGTTCACGGCGCAAAATTATTTTTTTATATTCACGAGGTCGCAAGCTTCTGCATTCAAGAGGGCAAACGGATTATTGTGGCGCCATGCGAAAACATGGATGAGGGAAGGCTCCGGCTTTACCTGCTTGGAACATGCATAGGGGCTCTGCTCCTGCAAAGAAAGCAGCTTCCGCTGCATGGGAGCGCCATAGCCATAGACGGCAAGGCCTATGCCTTCGTAGGAGACTCTGGGGCAGGAAAGTCGACGCTGGCCGCAGCTTTTATAGACCGTGGCTATCCCTTGCTTAGTGATGATGTAATTGCCTTAAAGGAACCGGAGGCTGGCACAAATGGCGCGTCTATTATCATGCCCTCCTATCCGCAGCAAAAGCTGTGGCAGCAAAGCGTCGAGCAGCTTGGAAGAACGAGTCAGCTTTACAAGCCGCTGGCCTATTCCGTATCTAAATTCGCTGTTCCGTTATCTGCCAGCTTCCTATCCTCTCCACTTCCACTCGCCGCCGTATTTGAGCTTTCGCGCACAGAAGCAAATGCGGTATCGCTATCACAGCTGCATTCGCTAGCAAAGCTGCCTGTATTGCTGAACCACACCTTCCGACATTTTCTAATCGCACCTTTAAAGCTTCAAAATTGGCATTTTTCTGCCACTGTTCGGCTTGCAGCAACCGTGCAGGCTTATCAATTGCAGCGTCCCGCAGAAGGGGCATTTTCCGCTTATGAAATGGTTGATCTAATACTGGCAGCGACTCAGAAAGGACGTGAGGCAAATGTCTAAACAAGCTAGACCGCTTCTGCAGCCTGAACAGGTTATCCAGCGGACAGAAGGTCATTTGGCTACTGATATGGATGGCGATAAAGTGCTGTTAAGTCTGTCTTCGGGCAAATATTATAACATGGGCAAGCTGGGCGGCATCATTTGGGAGCGGACGGCGACACCCGTGACACGCCGCGACATTGTTGCCCAATTGCTCAAAGAGTATGAAGTGGAGCCAGCGGCATGCGACCAGCAGGTGGCGGACTTTTTACAGGACCTGTACGCGGAAGGGCTGCTTGAGCCTGTCACACATGCAGGCGCACAGGGTGGCGGAGCAGGGGATACGGCAGGCTAGCGAATAGTTCAAGGAAAGGGCGGTTCGATCGTTTTGCTTAAAAAATGGAGCCATTTCATCGCGATTCCGCTTCGCAGCAAGCTGCTTCTGTTCGAAGCCTATATGCTGCTCGCCTGGGCGCGCCTTCTCAAACTGATACCTTTCGCTAAAGTTGCCCCTACGCTAGGTGTTCCGATGAAGGAGACGCCCTATGAGCGGGTTGTGGAGCATGAGCAGATGCTCGGTGAGGTGGCGAAAGCGATACGGCAGATGAGCCGCTATACTTGGTGGGAAAGCGAATGTCTCGTTAAGGGAATCGCCGCGATGAAGCTGCTGAAACGCAGAAAAATAGCGAGCACGCTCTATTTGGGCACAGCCAAGGACGCATCAGGCAAACTAATTGCCCATGCTTGGCTTCGCAGCGGCCCCTACTACATAACGGGCGTGGAGGAAATGGGACGTTTCACCGTCGTTGGCTTGTTTGGTAATCAGATTAAGCGGGAGAAGGAGCATCGCTATGGACAAAACGTATGAATGGGAAGTGGCTAACCTTCCGCTTGAATTGCAATTTATTCTCGAGTGCTTGCAGCCGAATGCCGATACGGCAGTCATTGGCCGCCGCTGGGCTGGCAGCAGGCTGAATGGAGAGAAGATTATCGACTTGGCGCGACATCATCGCGTATATCCAAGCCTCTATTTAAAGCTGAAGCAGCTTGCGAAGCCGGTGCTGCCGAATTCGGTGCTGCAGACGCTCCAGCAGGATTATTACGCCAATACGCTGATGATGCTGAGGCTCAGCGCCGAGATGCAGCGGGTTGTAGCGGCTTTGGCAGAGCACGGCATTCGCTCCTTGCAATTGAAAGGGCCCGTTATTGCTCATGAGCTGTACGGCGATATTTCCCAGCGCACGAGCAAGGACTTGGATATTTTAGTACCCATAGAGGATGTTGACCGGGCCGAGGCGGTGCTTGAAGAGCTTGGTTATTATGATCGGGACCCAGCGCCGCGCTTGTTTAATGATTTAAAGTGGAAAACGCATCATAGCTGCTTTGAACATACGGCCAATCATACGCAAATTGAGCTGCACTG
The DNA here is from genome assembly GCF_001422685.1 of Paenibacillus sp. Leaf72. Classification (NCBI taxonomy): domain Bacteria; kingdom Bacillati; phylum Bacillota; class Bacilli; order Caryophanales; family Paenibacillaceae; genus Paenibacillus; species Paenibacillus sp. Leaf72. The sequence goes on from NZ_LMLV01000032.1 coordinate 328,002, forward strand.
GCGACTAAGCCCCGATGCGGTAAAGGAAGTATCCTTCGAGCAGCTATGGGCGCAGCGCAGAATCTATGAGCAGACGGGGAGTTCGATCCCCTATTTGGGGCCGGAGCATCTGTTTCATTATCTCGTCAGCCATGGGGCAAGACATGGCTGGTTCCGGCTGCGCTGGCTGCATGATATTGCCCAGCTCGCTTCTGCCTGCGAGGACGGCGGCGAATCGCTGATGGAGGAAACGCGTAGAAACGGAGGGGCGGCGGCCGTAGGGCAGGCGCTTGTTTTGGCGCGGGAGCTGCTTGGGGTGAGGCTTCCCCGGGAGCTGCTGCCGTTGGCCGACAGCCCGCTTGCGCATAGGCTTGTCCGCTGCATTTTTCCATTTATTCAGGAGACCGTTACGATCAGCCCGATTCCGGAGGAGAAAAAGATGGCGCTGCTTTATAAGCGTTATACCTTTATGCTGCTGACAAGCCGGGAGAAGCTGACCCATTTCATCGGCAAGCTTTATCCAAGTGCCTGGGATGCGCAGACGCTGCCTTTGCCTAAGGGATTGCATTTTCTTTATTTTCCGCTGCGGCCGTTTCTGTATTTTTATCGAAGGCTCAAGCAGCCTCGCAAAAGGGTGAGCATATGAAACCAATTTTGCTATATATGAAGAAGCTGCATCAGTTTGCAGGGAAAAAGCTGTACCTGAACATGCTGGGCATCATGATTGTGAGTTCGCTTGAGGGCGTAGGGCTGCTCGTCTTAATACCGCTGCTGGGCATCATCGGTTTATTTGATGTGCAAAGCGCAAGCTTGCCGGTCATGCCGCAGGTCAGTAACTGGCTTGGCGAGCTGCCGCAGGAGCTGCTGCTTGTCGCTGTACTGGCCATCTTTATTGGCATTAATGTTGGGCAGGGCCTGCTGCAAAGACAGCAGACGAATCAGGGCTTTGCCCTGCTTCAAAGCTTTGTAACGAAATTGCGGATGGATATTTATCAGGCGCTGCTGCAATCGAACTGGGCTTTTTTTCTCGGCAAGCGCAAGTCGGACTTCAATCATATTTTGTCTTCCGAGCTTTCCCGGGTTAATCAGGGCATGCAGCTCTCGCTGCGTTTAGTTACGACGGGGATTTTTACCCTTGTGCAAATCGGGTTGGCGTTTTATTTGTCGTATCAGCTAACGCTGCTTATTTTAGTTTGCGGCGGCCTGCTCAGCTTGTTCTCACGTAAGTATACGCGAGGGGCAAGGTCGCTTGGCACCCGATTGACGGAGCTGTCGCAGAGCTATGTGGCGGGTATAACGGATCATTTCAATGGCATTAAGGAGATCAAAAGCAATCGGCTGGAGGAAAGCCATCTGTCCTGGTTCAGCAAGCTGACGCAGCAAATGGAGCACAATAATGTGCAGTTTGTGAAGCTGCAATCCAATAGCCAGCTCATATTTAAAAGTATCTCAGCATTGATGATTGCGGGCTGCGTATTTTTATCTGTGCAGGTTCTGCAGGTTGGGGTAGCCCAGCTCACATTAATTGTGCTGATTTTTACAAGGCTGTGGCCGAAGCTGACGCTCATTCAAACCTCTATGGAGCAAATTGTGCTGACGCTCCCGGCGTTCAAGAGCCTGAATGACTTGATGAAGGAATGTGGCGTTGCTGAGGAGATGCAGCTGAATCAGCCTGCTGCGCGGACAGAGCGAACAGATGAGCGGACAGAGCGCACAGAGCCTGCTGCGCTGAAGCTTGCGCATGAGCTGGTCTGCCAAGATGTGTATTATCGCTATCGGGAGCAGGATGAGACGTATGCGCTGAAGCATATTAATTTGCGTATCCCGGCGAACAGCATGACGGCAATTGTCGGCAAGTCTGGGGCGGGAAAAAGCACGCTAATCGATACGTTGATCGGGCTGATCGTACCCCAGCACGGAGCGGTGCTGCTTGACGGTGCCCCGCTGGACGATAGCAATCGCTTTGCTTACCGCAGTGCGGTAAGCTATGTCTCGCAGGATCCGTTTCTTTTTAATGCCAGCATTCGTGAAAATTTAAAGCTCGTATTGCCGGAGGCAACGGAGGAGCAATTGTGGGAGGCGCTCGCTTTTTCGGCGTCTGATGCCTTCGTTCGCGCGCTGCCGCGGGGACTGGACACGATCGTGGGCGATCGCGGGGTACGGCTGTCTGGCGGTGAACGGCAGCGCATCGTATTGGCGCGGGCGATGCTCAGGCAGCCATCGATCCTTGTATTGGATGAGGCGACCAGTTCGCTCGACAGCGAAAATGAGCTAAAAATTCAGCAGGCGCTTGAGCAGCTGAAGGGCAAACTAACGATTATTGTCATTGCTCATCGTTTGTCTACGATTCGTGACGCCGATCAGGTTATCGTTTTGGAAGAGGGTAGGATCATCCAGCAAGGCGGCTATAATCAGCTTTATCGCGAGTCCAAGGGGACGTTCAGCAAGCTGCTGGAGTTTCAGGCGGGCGGGCCGGGATAAGCACCGGGATAGTAAAAAAAGCAAGAGAGTGCGGCGGAATTGCCTGTACTCTCTTGCTTTTTTTTAGTTTATAGAGATTATTTATGTACTAAAGCAGGAATGTATACTCATTGCAAAAGCTTAAACACACAATGGAGCCAAGAAGAATATTTTACTTGTATCAAAGCTTTTATCCTCCATTGATTGAAGTTCTTAATCATCTGTAAACAGGTTAATGAAATGAATTTTTAAATAATACTCTATTTAGATAAAGAGAGGAAGTAAAAATTTATAGTCAATAGGAGGAGAGGCATGTGGCATCTAATGAAACAGATAATCTCAAAATGAGCGTTAATGCTGGAGATGAAAGCTTGAAAATTATTGAAATACAAAATAATTTTCAGAAAATTGATAAGGAATTTGAAAGTCGTGGTTCCAATATAGAATGGTTTAGTGCTGATAATACCGGATTGACCAATTCGAATCAGGCATTTATTGATCTTGAAGCTTTCATTCAATCTCGCATTACAAATAATGTAAGTGAAATAACGAATCCACAGGGAAATACGGTTATTGATTTGCCTGCTGGCACCTATGTCGTTTCAAGCAGTAATCCGAAAATTTTGGGGAATTCCAATATAAAGAGGGCTCGTGGCTTAGCTTTCCGAGGCTCTGGAAGAGGAATTACAAGGATTTTATTTAAACCAAATTCAGGTACGAACGGATATTTGTTTTACAATAATGACAAATGGCTGCACATTCATTTTGAAGGGATTACATTTGTCGGTGATTACGAAAAACAAACCAATTTTATGTATTCGTATTCAAAAGGCGGGGCTCAAAACTATACGTTTGATAAATGCGATTTTATTAATTTTAATTATGGTTGGAAGCTAGAAGGGTTAAATACAAATAGTGAATTTACGTGGTTTCACTGTGGTTTTTATGGGAAATGGAATAAAACGATATTTTCGGAAAGTACAACAGCAAATGACCAATTCCTAAATTATAATTTTTTTGCTTGTCAATATGAGGCTTCTAGAGGAGATTTTCTGCATTTCGAAAAAGGTGGAAATATCAATATCTGGGGGGGAAGCTTCATAAACACGGATAGTAATGCTGGTAACACTACTTTTTTTAAATTGCTTGGAACTTCACATGTAAGCGGTGTACAGAGATTTTTATGTATAGGGGCTAGATTTGAAACAAAATATGGTTTAGCGAAGCTAATTGAATGTGAATGGGCTGATGGTGCTGTTTCATTCATAAGCTGCGATTGTGATTCTCAGCAATACAATGATGGGAGCCATCAGTGGGTTACCGCCTTATTTAAATCAACTAATGTGAAAATGCCCATTATTAAATTTGATGGCTGTACGCTTATGGGGCAACATCAATATTATTACACGGGTAATTCATGGGCATTCCCTCATAATATCATTTATGAGAATTGCCAGATTGCCAAGCATACTAGACCGAAGGATTTTATTTCGTATGTAAATACGAATTCGCTTGGGAATCTTGGAGGGCAACCCCAAATTAAATTTAGAAATTGTCGTGGTTTAAATGACAGCCCTAAAAATATATGGGAGTGTACGCTCGGATATGAGAGAGCAAATGTTGGAATTGTACAAAAGAAGATTGTATCTGTAAAGGGACCTAACGGGAGATTTCCTTATTTGGGGAATCAAAATTTAGAAATTATATTGCCTATTAATTCTATTATTACGCAAGTAAGGCTCTATTCCCCTGCCAACGCTGTAACGGAAGATACCCCTGCCACATTCACACTTAAAACCGCGGAAGCCAATCCAACTATATTAGCAGTAGCAGATGTAGCTCGTCATAAACTTGGTTTTAATGTTACGGCCGAGCTTTTTTTCGTATGTGATACCGATGAGAAATGCAAAATTATCATTTCATCAAGCAATAGTGTTAAACAGTCGAATCCGTCTGCCCTATGTTTAATTGAATATATCGGATAACTGTAGGTTTGATAAATACTAATTTAGTTTTTATCTACTGACATCAAAAACCGTAAAAGGCCATAAGTAAATATGGTCTTTTACGGTGTAATTGTTTTTAACTATGTTTATCTAGCTGCAGTTTGAGAAAGCTATGGACATACAATTAGATTCGCAAATTGAGGAGGGCTAAGAGAAATCGGAACATCTATAGCATTAGAAGTGAAAATGCTGTCAAAAGTAACCTGGTTTATTAAATAGTTTACGGCAAGGACGTATTTAACACTTGTCCCAACCATTAAATATTGGCCTCTGCCAATATTCATTACACTTGAAACATTTGTAGCTACAGCTGAGTTATCAGAAACGGTACAAGTGATTGGTGTTGTAGGTGGGCTTCCATACATGCCACCCTGAATGCAAATTTTCTCATACACTTGACCGCTAACAATGGTTTTATTCTGAACACGATCATGCTGATTCCACACACGAGCCGTGTTTGCGGCATCTGGAGTAGCTGAATTGAATAAATTGGCAAGCTTTGGGCGATTATTAATACGGTCCCCTTCCCATACGGCACAGCGTCCGTGGAAGGAGGTGTCGCCATCAGGACTTACTGAATGAGTTTCTTTAACATCAACAAAATCATTGTTGCGGATTATAAGTGTCCCACCTCCTTTAAGTCCATTATCGATGCCGGTATAAGTGTTTCCACTTTTTAATTTGACGTAGTCGCTTGCCAGATTCCCCGGTCTAAGTTGGATTCCTTTAATGCACTGGTTAAAATAATTGTCTTCTATTGTTGAATAAGGCGTATTACGCATAGCAATAGCAAGAGTACAATTGTGAAACTGATTTGATTTTATTAATGTACCATTTACACGAAAGGTGTCCAGAAGGATGCCATAGGTTCCGCAATTTTTAAAAGTATTTCCTTCGATTATTGATTGTTCTACCTCGCTATGCTCTCTCGGGCTGCCTGCCCACTGAATCCCCGTTTGAAAATAATCGATGCGATTGCCTCTAATTTCTGCACTCAGTAACCATTCGCTGCTATCAACTATGATGGCTGCGCCTTGAGCAAGCGTGGGGAAGTTTACTTTTTCTCGAATAATATCATTATTAATGATCCGACAATTGGGAATTTTCACATGAATAGCCGCATCAATGGCTGTGTTATTTCTCCCAGGATTAACAATGCGATTATTGATAATATCTATGCCTATCTGATCCGATGGAAGCGCAGAATGTTTGGGTAGTCTAAACGGATTTATTCTTGTCACGATGGCCCCAACTGACGAGCCTCCAGGGTTGCTGGCGCCAGCAAGAGCCAGTCCTGCGCATTCAATATGGTTATTAGATACAACAATTCCATTCGTTTGTCTAATGTATATCCCTTGTTCCCATGCAACATAGAGGCGATTAGAGTCAATTTGAATATTGCCTCGAAAGGTTTCCGCATATCCAAGATCATCGTAACTGCCACGATATGCTTGAATAGAGCATTGCGCGCCTATAATAATATTATTTGAAATGATGCAAGGGTTCTCATCATAAGTTTGCGCAAGGGCGTCAACGCCTATATCAAGACCCATCGCTTCTATGTAATTATTGGATATAATAAAATTTTTGGATTTTTGCGGATCGGGTTGGTTACCCAAATGTCCAAATATAATGGCTCCTGTGTAACCATAATCGTTATAAGGTTGGTATGTTCCATCTAACATGGACGCAAGTGTTTTCCCAGTATCAGAAAAGAAAGAGTTGCCTACAATAGAGAAATTGCTGCAACCTCGATAAAGAATGGCTTGTGAGAACTTGCGGAAAACACAGTCTTTAATGGCCCAATCGTAGCTGCGATAGGCATCAATGCAGGAGTTGTTTCTTGAAGGAGCAAATCCGGAAGTAATTCCTTTAGCCAGTTTAGTGCCTAAATCAATGGCTTCAAACTCAATTCCTCTGATGGACCATGACTTTGTATTCTCTGGAGCGTATACGAGGCTGAATGAAGAAACGCTAGGATTTGCATTATCGATTCTTCTTATTTTTGATTTATAGCCAAACCAATGGGAGTTAGACTTCTTGACAATAGATGCACTGATAGCGAAAGTTCCTGAAAAAATAACTGTAGCACTGCCGATACTGGCTAAATCCTCTGCATGTTGGATAGCTAAATAATCATTGGTGATATTATCTGCTTTTGCACCAAACCATTGTGGGTAAATGTTATCAACTTTTAAGGAACCAGCGATTTTACCCGAATTTGTTAAATCGAAAATCCAGTCAAAGGCATTAGCGGTTACAATCCCATCAATGGTTAGCGTTATATTTCGATTAGGTCGGAATCTGGCATTTTGATCAAAAACAAGTCTTTTTGCAGTAGGGACTGTGAGGTTTGTGTGGAGAGCATAAACGCCTTTGGGGATGAAAATGGTATCCGAGTTTTCTGCAATGGCATTTAGCAGAGCAGCAGAACTGTCAGTAGCCCCGGTAGGATCTGCTCCTTTCCATAATAAATTTATTCCACGCTGAGCAAACTCGCTGTCGATTAATGCAAAATTGTTATTCATTTCGCTTAGATTTAAAGTATCTGTTCCAATACAATCAGAAAAATTCAGGTGATTAGATGTCATAGGCTAATTTGTCTCCTTACTCATAATGGGAATGACATTGTCAAGCAGCCTAGGCAAGTTCACGAATGCAAGGTTGGATTAAAGGATGAGGTGATTACCTAGGAAAAGTAAGGCTCATCTGCAAATTAAATTAAGTATTATATTTCTATTTTATGAAAAAAATAAATACAAGTAAATCTTAGCATATTATAAGTTTAATAACTATAAAGGAACTAGGTAGCTGTTTTTGTAATCAGGATGATAGTGACTGAGAACAATAGACCTTCATGTTTGTCAGGCATCACTCATTCTCCTGTTTAGGATGCATGGTAATTTTATTTTACATATGAATCAGTCAGTGGAAAAAAGCAGTTGACAGTACATACTTAAACGTGATAAATTTTTCTCAATCTTAAATCGGATGACTACGGAAGCACCGTAAAGGATCGCAGGTAAACTGCGCCTTTACGGTGCTTTTTTGCGTTGTCTGAGCTCAGATTGCGGGTTGTAGCATTGCTTCGGAAGGAGGGTGAATGGTGCGTTATCAATTAGCTGTTGCAGTAAGTGAGCTGGAATATGCAATAAGGCTTGCAGAATATGTGAGGGATAGTCCCTTCGGCGAGCAGTGGCAGCTTACAGCTTTTACGAATCCAGCCTCTCTCATCCAGTTTCTCAAGGGAGGTTATGCCGTTGATTTGATTGCGGCCCAGCCTGCCATGCTGGCTGCTGCATCTCCACACCTGCCTGCTGGTGTGCCAGTGGCGGCATTCGTAGCTGCCAAGGGGCAATATGCCCAGTATGATGCGGAGCTGCTGCAATATCAGCCGCTCCCGGAGCTATTGCAGAGCTTGGTGGCTCTGCATGGCGCAGTCCGGTCGAGTGCAGTTCGTGCAAGCAGTGAGGGCGGCGCGTCAGTTATCGCTATCGGCTCGGCATCTGGGGGAGTTGGCAAGACTGCACTTGCGCTCAAGCTGGCGAATACAGCTGCCAAGCATGGCTGCCGCGTCTTTTATTTGACGCTGGAGCGCTGGAGCGCCCTTGAGGTGTGGCTGGGAGCGGGAGACCAGTTCGTGCTCCCCGAGGGAGAAGGCATGTCACAGCTGCTTTATCATCTGAAGGCTGAGCCAGATAAGGCTGGAGCGTGGCTTGCGCAGCATCGCAAGCGCCACTCGGCGCTGAAAGCCGATTTTATTTTGCCCTGCGATAATGAGGAGGATCGTTACAGCTTGCTGCCAGCGGATGCAGCGGCGATGGTGGAGCTGCTGCGAGCTTCAAGGCAATATGATCTCATTTTGATCGATTTGCAGGATGGGATGGGGGAGATCGAGCTGTCGATTTGGAGGGAAAGCAGCTTGGTTTTGTGGCTGGTTACCGATGACCCATCCATTCAGCGGAAGACAGAGCTGGCGTTTAGCTACGCCGAACGCAGGTGGAAAGAAGATTTTCAGTCGCTTAGCCGCCGTATCCGACTTGTTGTTAACCGCCGTATTGTACCAGCCGGAGGTGATGAAGCAGAGGGGAGGCCTCCAGATATGTTTACGATTAAGCTGCGAAATGGTAGCCGTTCGATTGCCGCAGCGCTGCCCGAAGCTGCCGAAGGGCGTCCATCGCCGGCGGCAGTTGCTGCATCGCCATTGTATAAAGCTGCCGTGGAGCGGTTGTTTCAGCAATTGGTAAGCGAGGGAGGTATCCGGATTGCTAACCGATGAGTTGGTGCTAGCATTAAGAAACCAGATTAGGTCGCAGCTTGATTTCAGCGGTGCTGTAACGGATGCAGAGCTGACGCGAAGCGTGGAGCAGACGGTATTTGACTATTGCAATAGCGGACATCCGCTTACGGCGGCGGAGAAGGTCCAGTTGGTACGCAGGCTGTTTCATTCCTTTCGAGGCTTGGACATATTGCAGCCGCTGATGGATGATCCGTCAGTTACTGAAATTATGATCAATCATCACGGCGAAATTTTTATTGAACGAAGCGGAACGATGACGCAGCTGCCAGCTGCCTTTGAAAGCAAGGAGCGGCTGGAGGACTTAATTCAGGCTGTCGTTGCAGGAGTCAATCGTGTAGTAAACGAGTCTTCTCCCATCGTGGATGCCCGTCTCAAGGATGGCTCTCGTGTCCACGTTGTACTGCCGCCTGTAGCTTTGCGCGGGCCAGCAATGACGATTCGCAAATTCCCTGAGCGCCCGATGACGATGGAACTGCTCGTTGCGGCGGGAGCTTTAACCGCAGAAGCAGCAAGCTTCCTGCAGCAGCTGACCGCAGCGCAATACAATATTTTTATTAGCGGAGGGACGGGGACGGGCAAGACAACCTTTCTGAATGCGTTGTCGCAGTTCATTCCTGCTGATGAGCGAGTTGTAACCATTGAAGATTCTGCTGAGCTGCAAATTCGCAGCGTTGCCAATCTGGTATCGCTGGAGACGCGCAATGCCAACACCGAGGGCAAAGGGGAAATTACGGTTCGCGATCTCATTCGCGCATCGCTGCGGATGCGTCCGAATCGAATTATCGTTGGCGAGGTAAGGGGAGCGGAAACGCTGGATATGCTGCAAGCGATGAATACCGGGCACTCGGGTATGTCAACAGGTCACAGCAACGGTGCGCGCGACATGATGGCAAGGCTCGAGACGATGGCGCTTGGGGCAGCTGATTTGCCCGTTCAAGTCATTCGGAAGCAAATCGTTTCTGCCCTGGATATTGTCATCCATCTATCGCGGTTTCGCGACCGTACGCGCCGTGTAACGGAAATAGCTGAAATTGCCGGCATAGATGGCGGGGAAATCGAGATTCGCCCCTTGTTCCGTTTTGAGGAGGAGGGCGAGAAAGACGGCAAGGTGCTAGGAGCTTTAAAGCGTACCGTCCATTCACTCCTTCACCGGGATAAGCTGCAAATGGCAGGTCTAACACTGGAGGGGGACCGTTATGGAGATACCGGGGAATGCCAGGAAAGACGAGAAAACCAAGAAAACCAAGAAAACCAAGAAAGCCGAGAAAGCCAAGAAAGCCAAGAATACAGGGAAGGTCGGGCAATCGCTGCTTACTAGAGTGCTTTTCTGGTGCGGTCTTGAGCTCGAAAGCGGCAAAGGTGAGGAAGGGAACGGGAGTAATGCGAGCAGGCAGCCAGCCAAGACCGGATATTTAACAAATTATGATAGGTATGTGCTGTCTTATCGCGAGTTCGCAGTGGTAGCGATTATCGGTTATGCAGCTGTTTTTACAGCTCTGTATACGGTGTACCATTCCCTTCTGGTTTGTCTCATCGCTGCCGGATTGGGATTATGCGCACCACGTTATTACAAAGCTTCATTAATTTCGCGTCGCAAGGAGAGGCTGAAGCTGCAATTCAAGGAGGCGCTTTATTCGCTGACATCCTGTCTTGCAGCAGGAAGATCGGTGGAAAATGCCTTTATTGCGACGCTGGATGATTTACAGCTGCTATATCCTGACCCAAGAACGGAGCTGCTGCTGGAGTTTCAAATCGTGAAGCACCGTCTTGAGCATGCGGAGCCGCTGGAGCAGGCACTGCGGAGTTTAGCAGCCCGCTCCCATGTAGAGGATATCGTTCAATTCGTTGATGTATTTGCTGCCTGCAAGCGTTCGGGTGGCGATTTGGTAGAGGTGATGAAGCGTACGGCGCAGACAATTGGTGAAAAGCTGGAAATCCAGCAGGATATTATGGTGCTGCTGGCACAAAAACGCTTTGAGGCACGCATTATGATGGCGATTCCCTTTATATTTCTTGGGTTTCTGAACCTAATGGCTCCAGATTATATGGCGCCTCTATATGGAGGCATGGGCTATCTGCTGCTGACGATTGGCCTTGGTGCATTGTTAGTATGCTTTTGGTCTATCCATAAAATAATGAGCATTCGAGTATAGGAGCGGGCGCAAATGACAGCAATTCCGATAGTACTCATGGTGGCATGGCTATTTATTATCGGTGGGAAGCGACTCCGAATGATTCTGTCTGCATCCCGCCAACTAACACTCAAGCAGGATGCTTTAAAGCATTTGCTTTTCATTGAGCCGTTCAGCGAGCTATTGGAAAGAAGCCGTTTGTATGAGTATATGGCACTTTCACTTAGCAGCTATCACGCTAAGCTCGTTATTTTACGGGGAATCCGGTGGCAGCTGCAGCAGACGAAAGAACTGCTCGGCGGCGCTGCTGGTTACGGATATGCCGCGATGATAGGCTGCGCTTGGCTGGCTTGTGCAGCAGGCGAACCGCTGCTGCTGGCAATGGGTGCGCTGCTCGGATTGCTGCTGCCTGTGCGCCAGCTGCTGGAAGCAGGGAAGCTGATCAAGCAGCGCAAGCAGGAAATTATTTTGGAGCTGCCGGAAATGATCAGCAAGCTGATGCTTTTGGTTGGGGCAGGCGAAACCGCCTTGCAGGCGCTGGGGCGCTGTCTTGATGGTAAGGATACTGCTCAGCATCCGCTGTATAAAGAATGGAACAAAGTCGTATATTCACTGCACAATGGCGAGTCGTTTAGTACGGCGGCAGAAAAATTCAATCGCAGCTGCGCGGTGCAGGAGGTTTCGATTTTTACGACGGTGCTGCTGCTGAGTTATCGCCGGGGCGGGGAGCATTTTGTGCTGGCGCTGCGGGAGCTGTCTTATACGCTATGGGAGAAGCGCAAGGCTGTTGCGCGAGCACGCGGCGAGGAGGCATCCTCCAAGCTCGTTTTTCCGCTGGTTGGCATTTTGCTCGTGTTGATGGTTTTTATCGCTGCTCCTGCCATGCTGTTAATGTCTTAAGCGTTAACGGAGCAATTGAAAATAGAGAGGAAGCTGGAATGATGACAACAGTAAAAAAAGCATGGAAAAGATTTTGGAAATCGGAAAGCGGCTTAGGCACGCTGGAAATTATTTTAATTATTGCCGTCGTTATCATTATTGCATTGCTGTTCAAGGATTGGATTATAGAACTTATTGAGCGTTTAATGGGCAAGGCTGATGACCAAGCAGACAAAATTTTCTCTTAGACCGCTGTTTCGCAAGTGGCTGCTCGGGGAGCAGGGGAGCTTTACGCTGGAATCAACGCTTGTGTTCCCGCTGCTGCTCACTGTTATTTTATTGTTTCTCCTGCTTGGGATGTACATGTACCAGAAGACAGTGCTTTATTATTCGGCTTCCGTTACAACGGAGCGGACGGCCTTCGGGTGGGACAACAGCTTCCGAAATTCACGGACGGGCCTATTGCCTGAAGGGGAATACGACAGCCTATACTGGCGAATGCATGAGGATCGATTGCTCAGCTCTTTGTTTGGCTTAGGCGGCGAATCAGCGGATGTGCAGCTTGCTTTGCCTTTGCACGGGGCGGCAGGAGATAGCTTGCCTGAACAAAAAATGGCAGCTGCCGCAGGGTGGATGAATGCTGAGCGAGGGCTTCCTTTTGAGGGAAGCATTGGCTACCATCGTACGGTCATTCAGCGCCATATTGAGACAAAGCTTATACAGCCTGTGTCGCTGGAGCCGCTTGAGCGTGTATTAGGCATTCGAGAGCCTAAGACGGTTGCTTCGAGTCCGGTTACCGATCCTGTCGATTTTATCCGCGGCGTTGACTTAGCTAGATATTATACGGCTAAATTCGCCGGAAGCCCTCAGGGCAGCGGGAAGGAGCAGGCTAGTCAGGTACTATCCTCCTACAGCAAACAAAACAGCAATAGCAAAGCCAAAGGCCTGTTGAATGGAGGAGAAAAATGAAAGCAAGCCGATTTGAAAGATTGAGTCAGCATTTAGCCAGGAAAAGCTGCTTAAGCAAATGGCTGTTGCAGAGAGACGGTGCAGTCACTATATTTTCCGCTATGGTGCTGTCGTCGCTTTTGCTGTTCATGTCGATCCTTATTGACTACGCCAGAATAGCGGCTCTCCATAAAATAACCGAGGATGCAGCGAGAGCAGGCGCAAGATCCGTATTATCAGCCTTCGACAGTCAGCTTTATGAGCAATACGGATTATTTGGGCGAGGCGGTACGAGTGGAGATACGATTTACAGCGAGGTTGTGAAAACGAATGTGGAGCGTAGTGCGTCATCCGCTGCCTTTTATCGGCCAATTGATGCCAAAATAGTCCATTCACATACGGATCAGGCTGCAGTATTGGGCAGCCATACGGTGTTTGAAAGACAGGTGCTGGAAGAAATGAAATATAAAGCACCGATTGATTTTACGCTGGAGCTGGCTTCCAAGTTTGCTCCCATGGCGGGGGCGATGAAGGAGTCTGCGGTGACAGTGGACTTGCTGGAGCAGCTGCGCAAGCTGTATGACAAACGCCAAGCAAGCCTCGCCCGTATATTAGCTTTGCAAAAGCAGGCAGCTGAAGAACTGGGAACAAGCGGCTTGAAGGCACTGCTGCCGTATGGGGGGCTGGATTCCTCAAGTACAGAGGAGGGCACAGCATCATCACTTGCCGGGCGTTATGAAGAATATGCTGGCTGGGTTATCGTTGACGAGCAATTAATAGCCGCAGGCAAGGCACCCAAATATACGCAGGAAAGAGCGGAATATAAATCAGAAGCAATTGCGCTGATTAATGAGCTCAAGAAACGAACGGCCAAGGTGATGAACGAACATATAAAGCTGCAGAGCACGGCAAAGGAACAGCTGGAGCAAGCAAGGCTGTTGAACGGGGAAATGCGGCTAATAGAAAGCAAGGAGAGACAGTCTCCTGCTTATAGCGGATATGACCGCGTTTCTGGCAAACCAGTAGTAGGCTCTGATGCCTACACCTTGCCTTCTGTAGCAGCCTCTGAATTGCAGGATATACAAAAGACAGCAGATCAGCTGATTTTACCAGATGCTTGGTTTACTGAATATAGTGCTGAACTGGACGATCAGGCACAGTTGTATACAGCATTTCATAATGAAGCGAGTGGATTCACCTCAGCTTTTACGCTGCTGCTTGACTCAGTAGATCGTTATACAACAATGCTCCGTACGGGAACAACGAAGATGATTGCGTTATATGGACAATATGAAGGTCTGTATGTCCATCCAGGCTCCATCGTTGCCAAGCGCCAGCAGGAGCTAGCCAATGGAGGGCTCGAGAAGCAGCGCAAAGAGCAAGAAAAGCAGCTAGGTTCGTTATGGAAACAGGCCGGGAATATGCTGGGGGGCTTTCAAAGCGTAGCTGGTTCAGAAGAGCAGCAGGCATTATTTAATCAGCTGGAAGAGCGCTACAAAGGAAATTTGCAATTTAATACAGTCGCAGCGCAAGGTTCAAATGCTGAAACAAAAGCATTCAGCGAGGATGCCCATTCGCAGGCTGAAGCTTCTGCGGAGCTTTCTAATGGCTTGTTCGGCGGAGTAGCCGATATGCTGGAGCAGGCTAGAGATACCGTATATTTGGGCGAATATGTATTGCAGCGATATTCGGTTTTTGCCCCGCAGCAATTGAAGATGATGCTTGAAAATGGGGATACCGCTGAACTTTCGCGGGCGCTGACCTTTCATAATCAAGAAGCCGAATATGTGATTTATGGTTTTCATAATCGCATAGGCAATGTGGCCGCAGCTTATGGCGAGCTGTTTAGCGTGCGCATGGCTATTCGTACTATGGAAGGCTTATCTACTTGCCGCTCTGCTGGACATCCCCTCTTGATTTTATCGTGTTCGCTTATTTACGGCTTGGAGAAGACGATGGAAGATATGCTCGCCTTTGCTGATCGGGGATCGGCCCCATTATCTAAATATGCAAATGTGGAAATTTCGTACACGGATTATTTACGGCTTTTTATGCTTCTGCATGGCGGAGCCAATAAAGAAGCATCCGTATCCAGAATGATTGCAGTCATTGAGCAAAATAGCGGGGTTACTCTATCTGGCGTTTCCACAGCTGTGACAGGAGAGGTACGAACATCTGCACAGCTGTGGTTTTTGCCTGGCGTTATGCAACTGCTAGGAAGCTACGGATTATTACAGGGAAGGGTGACGAATGGCCGCTATGAAACGACGCAGACGATTGGCTGGTCATACTGATTGCCGAGAGGGAGAGCGCGGCAGCATCGTTATGGAGGCAGCGCTGGTTATGCCAATGCTTCTGCTTGTGCTGATGGTATTCATTATTTTTATACGCATGAGTACGTTACAAATAGCGCTTCAAGCAGCAGCCTCGCAATCCGCCCGGCAAATTGCCGCGCATATATATCCTGTAGAGTTAGCCTATCAGAGAGTTTCCGCATCAAAACCGGAATTTAGTGCCGCACAAATGCCGCTGGCAGATTGGAGCGCGGCGGCATCTAATGCTGCTAAGTGGTTGCCTGATCCGGCAGGGGCACTAGCATCCTCTGCATTAAGCGGCGATTGGAAGCCGCTTATAGATATGGCTGCAACGGAAATTGGACGAGGAGCGATAGAGCCGCTGCTCCGTCAAAATGCAGACGAGGCCGTGTTGGAGACAGCTAGAATCAAGCTTTCAAGGCTGGCGCTGCCGGATTTGAAAAATAAGCAGCAGCCTTATTTGATTATTGAAGCGGAATATGAATTTCCAATGCAGCTTCCTTTCATGAAGCAGAAGCTTATTTTAAGAGAGCAGGCTTCAGAGCGGGTATGGATCAGCGACGCCGCGGCGGCGCAAGATACAGCAGCGCAAAATGATCCCGATCATATTCCGATTCAGATTATATCGATATCGCCTGTACCGCTAAGGCCGGGCCACAAAGCAACCGCTATTGTGCTTACAAAGCCGGGAGTGACTGCTTCATTAAAGGTGATGTACAAAAGTGGGCAAAGCCAGGCCAAGCATCTTGGCGAGGCGACAGCGGGCAGCGACGGATTTGTCCAGTGGACCTGGCTCGTATCGGGCAATACGACGCCAGGCATGTGGGAGCTGACAGCAGGAGTGGGCGATCAGCAAGCATCCATGCATTTTCAGGTTGAGAAAAAATCAAATTAGTAGTGTGTGCAAGCCTATAGGCTTACAAATAGAAAGGGGCAGAGTTTTATGCTCACCTTACCGTTTGCAGTGGCAGCCGTGCTGCTCATCGCTGCATTACTGACAGATTTGCGTTCCATGCTTATCCCTAACCGCTTGACCGTGTCTTTTTTTGCGGCAGGCTGCTTATATCAGACAATCGCTGGCGGCTGGAGCGGATTGTGGACGGGGTTAATCGGAGCTGTTGCAGGGTTTGTCCCGTTGTTCATTTTGCATTTGGCGAGAGGAATTGGCGCAGGGGATGTTAAGCTATTCGCTGCACTGGGTATGTGGGTTGGCACAAGTATGGTGCTGCAAATGATGATGTATGCCATTTTGTATGCAGGCTTAATTGGCGTGCTGCTAGTTTTGTTTAATAGGCCATTTAGCAGGAGGATGTTGAGTGGCTTGCTGCTGCTATTGCACCGAAGCACTGAGCCGAGACGCAAGGAGCTTGGAGGCTGGGCAGCGGGGGGAACCACCTTCCCATTTATGCTTGCAGCCGTACCCGGGGCATTAACTGCGTGGCTCATGATTACATAAGCCCAGCAGCGTATTTGTTTAACTCAGTTCAGCTGTTCATAAATTAAGAGAGCTGCAAGCTAAGGGGGAGAAGCGATGGGGAACTTTATTGTAGATTATGCGATGAATCGTGGACATGAGCTAATTATGGATCGCGAGGGAGGCATACGCAGACAAGAGCTTGAAGAAGTAGAGCTGCAAATGCTGCAAGGCAGCTCGATTCCACATCTGCTGCCCATTGAATGGTTCGAGCTGAATGGGCTTATTACGTTTAGCTATCGCATAAGTGGCAAAAAATTGCTGCTTCATCGCTTGCAGATACAATCGCTGACGATGGAGAAGTTTTATGCCGTACTGCTAGGTATTATAGAAGCGCTCGATGAGTGCCATCATTATATGCTTCGTCCTGAAGGCTGCCTGCTGGAAGAGTCATATCTATTTGTTGGCGAGCAGCTAAGCGATATTTTTCTCGTTTATATGCCTCTAAAATCGATAAATTCAGGCCAGGCTGCTCCAAACTGTATCCACTCCCTGCTAGCACTGGCAATACGATGGTCTTCTTATATAGAAGAAATAAATGGCGAGGAGTTTCAGCATCTATTGCGCTTGTTAAGCAGAGAAGATGCCACGATCAGCACGATTCGTTCTCAATTGCTGGAACGTATTAGCAAAATGTATGAGGGTACGTATCGCCTTCCTGCTTCCGCTTCAAGCACAAGCAGGCCAAATCCTGCTAGCAGTGCTAGCAGTGCTAGCAGTGCTAATATTGCTGGCATTATGAGGCCGGACAAGGCCGCTGATCATGGCAGCTCTAATCATTATGGAGAAGCTGGCGAGTTTGGCCGTGATATAGAAAATATTAAAAAAAGCGAAACGAATATGCAAGAGTCTCTAAATGAACGTTTTTTTGCCGCCGGTGATTGGGATATAGAAGTCGAACCTCTGCCTCAATATAGCTTTAATGAGGAGGAGCCTGCGCCAGCTAGGAAAGGAAAATGGCTGATAAGCGCGATGATCTTTGTAGCAGTAGCTTGTATATGGCGCTATATTTATTTAGCGGCTCCTTCCAGCAGCTTGCTGTTCATATGTCTAGGTTTATCGCTTATTGGTGTTGCCGGACTGCTAGCCCTATGGCTCAAAAAAAGCAAAATGGCTGAATCAGAATCAGAATCAGAATTAGTAGAAGAAGACAGCCTAAAGGAAGATAGAATCGGAGAAGAGTTTAGCCGTTCACGATTTAGAGGAGTCATTCAAAATGGGGAAGACGACGTTCAACATCCTAAATCATCAATTGATTCGGAGGAAGCTGTGCCCCCGTTTAAAAAGAGCGTTTCCTCCCAAACAGCAACAACTAGAAGAGAAGAAGCGACGGTACTTCTAGGGCAGCATAACAAAAAGCCCACTGCCGATAGCGGATTCTCACTCCAGAGGGAGTGGGAAGGGCAAGGGCAGAGGCTTATTTGGGAGAATGACCGATTTACTATTGGCCGAATTGGCGAACAGGTCAGCTATGGTGACGAAGCGCAGGGAATATCCCGGCTTCACCTTGAATGTTATAGAGACAACAAAGGCTGCTTCATCAAAGATCTTGGCTCTCGGAATGGAAGCATGCTGAACGGGCAAACGATGATTGCTTACAAAACCTATCCTTTTTCAGTAGGGGACATCGTCCAGCTAGCTGGGGTAAATGGTCCTAAATATGAATTGAAGCAAGGCAACTGATGGAAGGCGCAGGCTTAGGACTTTTTATACATATGCTCCATGGCGCTCTCAACAGTCGGATAACGGAAAACAAATCCATTGTCCAAGGCGACACGTGGAAGTGCCCGCTGTCCATCAAGGAGCAGTGTTGCAAGCTCGCCGACCGCAGCCTTCATGACGAAAGCGGGAACCGGGAACCAGTGGGGCCGATGCATCGCTTTGCCAATCGCTCTTCCAAAGCTGTCATTCGTAACAGGCTCTGGAGCAGAAGCATTAACTGGGCCGTTCACATTTGGCTGATCTACGCAAAAGATGATGAGGCGGACAATGTCCTCCAGATGAATCCAAGATATCCATTGCTGCCCGCTGCCCATTCGTCCACCGCCAAATAACTTATAAGGCAGTGCCATTAATGGGAAAGCACCGCCGGTTTTGTTCAGGACGACGCCTACTCTTAGCTTAATGAGACGTTCTACCTTAATCGCATCAGCAGCTTTTTCCCATTGCTTGACCACTTCAGACAAAAAGTCTGTTACGGCAGTCGGACTGTACTCATCAAAGGTTTCGGTAGTTGACAGCCCATAGGCTGAAATGCCTGAAGCATTAACGACAACCTTCGGTTTGCCTTTTAGAGCTTGGACGATTTGGGCGATGCGTGCGGTAGCAGTTAGTCTGGAGCTTAGAATCCGCTGCTTAGCCTGGGCGGTCCATCTTTGATTAATGGATTCGCCAGCAAGGTTAATGATGGCGTCAATTCCCTCCAGCTTTTGAGGATGTTCGGCAAGTTCGCTCCATGTTACATAGTGTAGGCCTTTTCCTACAGGCGAGTTTTGGCTTCGTCCAGAGCGCGAAATGATCCATACTTCATCACGCCGCTCCAGAAGAGCCTTGACCAATGCTTGTCCGACAAAACCAGTACCACCAGCTACCGCGATCCGCATGCATCCACCAGCTTTCGATTATTGTTTCTCGATTTTCTCCGCCCACATTTGTGTGAAGCCGTCTAAATCTTTTTCAACATATTGGTATTTAATTTTACTTTTCTCTGGCAGCGAATTAATGACATCAAGCAGCTCATCATTAATTTGCAAAACGATGGTGCCGTTTGGCGTATCTACTTCAATGGAGTGGGTGTCGATAAGACCATTGAACACACCCTCACCGGTTTTCAAATCCGGGTTGGCGGTCGGTGTGTCTGTACCTGAGCTGCTTTCTGGCGACGCTTCGCCAGGCTCTGTTACGCTACCGCCATCACTCGGTGATGGTGCCGCGCTTTCCTCTGGTGTTGGGGATACAGTAGCTGGCTGCTCGTCTGTGGCAACCGGGCTGCTGGATGCAGCGGGAGCATTATTGCTATTGCTTGAGCAAGCGGCGGTTGCGAGCATAATTGCTACTAATAGGGAGCTCGTCACCATCAAGCTGCTTTTTTTGGTTTTATTATTTTTTGTCATTGTGAAGCACCTCCTGGCAATATAAACGAAATCTGATCGCAATAGGTTCCAAAAAAAAGAGATCAGAGCGAGCCGTCGCCGTGCTCGTACATGTTCTTACACGGACGAAAGACTCGTTAAACAGCCAGCGCCAGGCTAATCGTTTAATGATAGAACTAAGAGACTGCGACGAAATAAAGTACCGCTAATTTGTTGACAAAACTCCCAAAACCGTTGAGATTTTGTCAACAAAAGCGGGTACTAATTTCCCCGCAGCTCCTAAGAAACGCTATTTGTTGAGCAAATGCTTGAAAGGGCTGTAATCAATGCCTTGCTTCTCGAGAAAGGTAACGAGTACTTTGTAGTCTCTTTTGGGTGTAGCTCGTATGTATCCTTCTACACAATGTGCCCTTGTGACCTCTTTGGCTTCGTATTCAATAGCCACTTGACCGATTTTTGCAGCTATGGAGTGTTTCGCTATATCTCGGAACGCAGATGGGACAGGCGCGACCAGCTCATCAAGAAAAAGCTTCGACTCCTGGGTCCACATGCTGCGGCTTCTGTCCACCCAATAATTTTGCCAATCGAGCTTTGACTTGCCATCCCGCTGAGGGAGCACCTTCAAAAACTTGCGGAACATAAAGAAACCGCCAATTGCCATGAATACGACCATGACGATTGCCCAGAAAATGATGAAATACATAAACCAATCAGGAGCTGATTTCATATCCAATTTTCACCTCATGGATGAATTATAGCGTATTCCTAGATTTATTTCGACATTCCTTGTAAAATAGGTGTGATAAACCGAAAGGGGCGTTATATAACGATGTTGAAAATCGGTTCCCATGTTTCATTTTCGGACAAAGGGCTGCAGACCGCAGCAACGGAGGCCATTTCTTATGGCTCCAGCACATTCATGATTTATACCGGCGCACCGCAGAATACGCGAAGAAAGCCGATTGACACGCTATATATTGAAGAAGGCAAAGCTTTGATGCAAACAGCAGGTATTGATGAGATCGTTGTTCATGCACCGTATATCGTCAATCTCGGCTCCTACAAGGACAGCACTTATAATCTGGCTGTTGAATTTTTGCAGGAGGAAATCCGCCGTACCGCTGCCATTGGTGTGCAAAACATCGTGCTGCACCCAGGCGCTTATACCGACAAGGATGCTGAATATGGCATTGGCCGTATCGCCGAAGGGCTGAATGCGGTGCTGGAAGGCACGAAGGAAACGAATGTCAATATTGCGCTTGAGACGATGGCCGGCAAAGGCACGGAAATCGGCCGCAGCTTTGAAGAGCTGGCAGCGATTATTGATAAGGTGCAAAGCAACAACCGCTTGACCATTTGTATGGATACATGCCATATGCATGATGCGGGCTACGATCTTGTTGATGATTTGGACGGCGTGCTGGACAAGTTTGACAAGCTGGTAGGGCTTAACCGAGTTGCAGTAGTCCACGTGAATGACAGCAAAAATCCGCGTGGAGCGGCTAAGGACCGCCATACGCCGATAGGCTCGGGATATTTGGGCTATGATGCCATCCAATCCATTGTCCATCATGAGGCACTTAAAGGGCTTCCATTCGTATTGGAGACGCCATGGATTGGCAAGGATGCGAAAACGGAGCGTCCGATGTACGAAGTAGAAATCGCCTTGCTGCGCGGAGAAGTCCAGCAGCGGTTTGGCGACAGTTTTCTGGAGGATGTTGCGAAGCTCCAGCAGTTTTTTGCTCCGCAAGGCATTGACCGTGCATTCGTGCTATCGACATGGGAACTGCTCAAGGCGGATGCCAAAGCGAGAAAAGCTGATCCGCGCGAGCCAATGGAGCGGATTTACGACCTCATTATTGAAGGCGGCGTATTGTCGTCAGCACTGACGGAAGAGCAAATAAATCAACGGATTACAGCATGGTTTGCAGGCAAAGCTGTGCTCTAAATATAAAGATTTATAAATGATGAATAGTATGAAGATAATAGTTGAAGGAAGGAAGTTTGAAATACATGTCATCACCATCTATATCGCAGCAGCCGTCCGCCAAGAGCGGACGGGCTCGCATGCTCATTTCCTGCCCAGACCGTTCCGGAATCGTAGCAGCTGTTTCCCATTTTCTATATGAGCATGGAGCGAATATTGTGCAGTCCGACCAGTACACAATGAACCCGGAGGGCGGAATGTTTTTTATCCGCTTTGAGTTCGATTTGGCTGACCTCGACAAGGAGCTGCCCGTATTAGTAGAGGATTTTGCCCGCGTTGCCGACCGTTTCGATATGAAATGGCATACGTTCCGTGCAAGCCGCAAAAAGCGCCTGGCGATTTTCGTTTCCAAAGAAGATCATTGCCTGATGGAACTGCTGTGGCAGTGGAAAGCCGGCGATCTTGACGCCGATATTGCCATGGTTGTCAGCAATCATCCGGATATGCGCGAAATGGTTGAAGGCTTCGGCATTCCTTACCATCACATCCCAGTCACTGCGGATACGAAAGCCGAAGCGGAGCGCAAGCAGATGGAGGTCGTTGCGGATAAAGCAGACATTATTGTGCTTGCCCGTTACATGCAAATTATTTCGCCGAAATTTATCGAGCAATTTCCGAATCGCATTATTAATATCCATCATTCCTTTTTGCCTGCTTTCGTTGGCGGCAAGCCGTATGCGCAAGCTTACCAGCGCGGCGTGAAAATTATCGGCGCTACGGCGCATTATGTAACAGAGGAGCTGGATGGCGGTCCGATTATCGAGCAGGATGTGCAGCGGGTTAGCCACAGGGACAATGTGGACGACTTGAAGCGGATTGGCCGCACGATTGAGCGTGTCGTTCTTGCCCGTGCAGTAAAATGGCATATTGAGGACCGAATTATCGTTCATCATAATAAGACTGTCGTATTTAATTAGGTTTTTCGCGGTTATTTATCAATATTTTTTAATAGGCAAACTGCTCTGGCGGGTGTTACAATGTTCAAAGCCATTGTGTTCAATTGCGCACCACCTATAAGCATGTTGAAAAATGCAGGCTTTCCGCAGGAAAGTAGCTTTTTCAAAATATAAGAATTTATAAGTTTCACACTTATAAATGGGCTTATATTTCACCCTCGAAACGGAAGCTTTGCCGCCAGAGGGCGGCAAAGCCGTTTCACCTTGAAATATAGGAAAGGATATGATTTTCTCATCCTTTCTCTATATTTCTCGGAATGAAACGCGCCGCGCCGTCAGAGGACGGCGAAAGCCGTTTCACCTTGCCATGCTTCTAAAGAGAGAGAAACACTTAAAACAAGAAGACCAGAATGGATTTTTAGGAGGAAACAAGCTAATGACAGTTACTCAAAAATCAGTTGACCAGCTTTCGATTGATACGATCCGTACGCTTGCGATCGATGCGATTGAGAAAGCAAAATCTGGACACCCAGGCATGCCTATGGGTGCAGCTCCAATGGGTTATCAGCTTTTCGCTAAAAACATGGTTCACAATCCGGCTAACCCGACTTGGGTAAACCGCGACCGTTTCGTACTTTCCGCCGGACACGGCTCCATGCTGCTTTACAGCCTGCTGCACCTGTCGGGATATGATCTTCCAATTGAGGAACTGAAAAACTTCCGTCAATGGGGCTCCCTGACTCCGGGTCACCCTGAGTTTGGCCACACAGCTGGCGTTGACGCAACGACTGGTCCACTGGGACAAGGCGTGGCTATGGGCGTTGGTATGGCGCTTGCAGAAGCACAGCTTGCTGCTACTTACAATAAAGAAGGCTTTAACGTAATCGACCATTATACTTATGCCATTTGTGGCGACGGCGATTTGATGGAAGGTATTTCGCATGAAGCGGCTTCCATGGCTGGTCACATGCAGCTGGGCAAACTGGTTGTCCTATATGATTCAAATGATATTTCCCTTGATGGCGAACTGAGCCTGTCCTTCTCGGAGAGCGTTCAGAAGCGTTTTGAAGGTTACGGCTGGCAAGTGCTGCGCGTAGAAGACGGCAACGATCTGGATGCATTGTCCAAAGCGGTTGCAGAAGCGCAAACAGACCATGCTAAACCGACTTTGATCGAAGTTAAGACCGTTATCGGTTACGGCAGCCCGAACAAAGGCGGCAAAGGCGGACACGCAGGTCCTCACGGATCGCCGCTGGGTGCTGAAGAAACGAAGCTGACTAAGCAGTTCTACGGATGGGAAGAAGACAATCAATTTTTCGTACCAGACGAGGTTCGCGCACACTTCGCAGAAGTGAAGAAGCAAGGCGAAGAGTCCAATGCAAAATGGGATGCTTTGTTTGCTGAATACAAAAAAGCGAATCCTGAGCTTGCTGCTCAATTCGAAATCGCAACTTCCGGTTCTTTGCCAGCTGGCTGGGATGCAGACCTTCCGGTTTACACAACAGAAGACAAGCCTGTATCGACTCGCGTAGCTTCTGGTAATGCCCTGAACGGCCTAGCGAAAAATGTTCCTAGCCTTGTTGGCGGCTCCGCTGACCTTGAAAGCTCGACAATGACTCACCTGAAAGGCTTGCCAGTGTTCAAGCCAGGCAGCTACGATGGCCGCAATATTTATTTCGGCGTTCGTGAGTTTGGTATGGCTGCTGCAATGAACGGTATTGCCCTTCATACAGGTCTGAAAGTATTCGGCGGTACGTTCTTCGTATTTACCGACTACCTGCGTCCAGCTATTCGTCTGGCAGCTCTGATGAAGCTTCCTGTTGTATACGTACTGACGCATGACAGTATTGCTGTCGGCGAAGACGGTCCTACACATGAGCCAATCGAGCAGCTTGCTTCGATCCGCATCATTCCTGACCTGACGGTTATTCGTCCAGCTGACGGCAACGAAACTTCCGCAGCATGGGCTTATGCGCTGGAGAACACAAGCAATCCAGTAGCGCTTGTTCTGACTCGCCAAAACCTGCCGATTCTTGAAGGTTCTGTAGATAACGCTCGCGATGGCATTCGCCGCGGCGGATACGTTGTATCCGATGCAAAAGACGGCAAGCCACAAGCGCAAATCATTGCTACAGGCTCCGAGGTTCAACTGGCTGTTGCTGCTCAGAAAGCTCTTGCAGAAGAAGGCATTCAAGTTCGCGTTGTCAGCCTTCCGAGCTGGGATCTGTTCGAGAAGCAGGACAAAGCTTACAGAGATTCTGTATTGCTTCCTGAAGTTAAAGCTCGCGTTGCTATCGAAATGGCTTCCCCATTCGGCTGGGAGCGTTATGTTGGCGATCAAGGCACGATTATCGGTATCGACCGTTTCGGCGCTTCGGCACCTGGCGACCGCGTCATTGCTGAATATGGCTTCACGGTTGAGAACGTTGTAAGCAAAGTGAAATCCGTACTTTAATTTTCGAAATAGAAGGAGATTATACCCGCCATGTCTCAATTTGAAAATGTAACGGTCGTCAAAGAAGCTAACGTTTATTTTGACGGTAAAGTAACAAGCCGCGCTGTATTGTTCGCGGACGGAACGAAAAAAACGCTCGGTATTATGCTGCCAGGCGACTACGAGTTCGGTACGGACTGCGTAGAAATTATGGAAATTCTTGCTGGTGATTTGAAAGTGCTGCTTCCAGGCGAGACGGAGTGGCTGCACATTCAAGGCAAAGGCGAGTTCACTGTGCCTGCCAACACGAAATTCAAGCTTCAAGTTGCGACGGTAGCGGACTACTGCTGCTCGTACATTTACGAATAAGAATCACAAATCAAGGAAAGGGCTGCTTCGCATATGCGGAGCAGCCCTTTTCGTCGTACATTTTTCTTTATAGTCATTTATAGTCGTTCAAGGTCATTTATCGTCTTTCATGGACATTCATCGTCGTCGTTCATGATTGTCCATCACCGTTCCTCCATCCTCCTCCATCCTTTTCATTCCATCTTGCTCCTCATTATTATCCTCACTGGACGTTTCTTTAACTATGCAACATGAATCCTAAAACATTGTTATATCTCCGCGTTGCTCCAGAAAGCTACAATAGCTTCTGTAACCGCTAACAATAAACAAGAAGAAGGTTAAATGGAGGGGAAGCTATTGAAACAAAGAGCGATGCGGAGGTGGAATTTCAAGCTTGTTTGGCCGTTGCACGTCATGCTCATTCCGGGAATTGTCCTTGTTCTGATCTTTTCCTATTTGCCGATGCTCGGACTCGTTATGGCCTTTCAGGAATATAAGCCCCAGCTTGGATTTTTGGATTCCGAATGGATCGGCATGGAAAATTTCAAGCTGATGTTTGAATATCCGGATGCAAGGCAAGTGATATGGAATACGCTGCTGATCGCGGGCATCAAAATTGTAGCGCATCTCATTGTTCCATTCGTTTTTGCGCTGCTGCTCAATGAAGTGCGTAAAATGCTGTTTAAACGGTTTGTGCAAACGCTCGTCTATTTGCCCCACTTTTTATCCTGGGTCATTCTTGGGGGCATTTTGCTCGATATGCTCTCTACAGATGGCGGGCTTGTCAATCAGCTGCTTGCGGTGTTTGGGATCGAGCCGATTTTTTTCCTTGGAGATGGTAATTGGTTTAGATTTACGGTTATTGTCAGCGATGTATGGAAGGATTTCGGTTTCTCGACCATTATCTTTCTAGCGGCGCTTGCGGGTGTTAATCCCGAATATTATGAAGCGGCGCTTATAGATGGAGCGAATCGCTGGCGTCAGACCCTTTCGATAACGATCCCGTCTATTTTGCCCATTACGATTGTGGTTGGGATCTTATCGCTCGGTAACATTTTGAATGCCGGCTTCGATCAGATTTTTAATCTATACAACCCGCTTGTTTATGAAAAAGGAGATATTATCGACACCTATGTTTACAGAGTAGGCTTGCTAGGCGGCGATTTTGGCTTCGGCACAGCGGTAGGCGTGTTCAAGTCGCTAGTGAGTTTTATTTTGATTATTATTTCATACAGGCTTGCCTACAAGCTGGCCAATTATCGTATTTTTTAAGGGGGGAGCGGCATGTTTCATCGTTCAATTTCGTATCGTGTTTTCTCTACATTCAACGTTGCTTTTCTAGCCCTGTTGTCCTTCATGTGTATAGCCCCGCTCCTTCATGTGCTTGCGGTATCGTTCAGTACCGCGGCGGCAGCCGATGCCAATTTGGTAAAACTGTGGCCGATCGGTTTTTCCCTAGATGCTTATAAGTCTACATTGACGAATGTTTTTTTTATCGGCTCTTTTGGAAATTCAATCATCCGAACGGTGCTTGGCACAGCGATTGCGCTCTCCTTGTCGATTCTGATTGGCTACGCCTTGTCTAAAGAGAGCTCTGAATTCAGGGGCAGAAATATATATGCCTGGTTTTTCGTATTTACAATGCTGTTTAGCGGCGGATTGATTCCCGGTTATATCGTCGTACAAAAGCTGGGGCTGCTCAATACGGTATGGGCACTTGTGCTTCCGGGAGCCGTTAGCGTTTATAATACGATTTTATTGATGAATTTTTTCCGCACATCGGTGCCGAAAGCGCTGGAGGAAGCGGCGTTTATCGATGGAGCGGGCCACTTTCGCGCATTATGGCAAATTTATTTGCCGATATCGCTCCCATCACTGGCAACGATTGGCCTCTTTACAATGGTCGGTCACTGGAATGCTTGGTTTGATGGACTTATTTACATGACTCATGCCGAAAAGTATCCTATGTCTACGCTTTTGCAGACGATTGTAGTCCAGCGGGACTTAAGCAGCATGAGTGTCAATGCGGATGAAATGAAGGAGCTGTCGAACCGGACGGTGAAAACGGCGCAAATTTTTATTGCTACGCTGCCCATTATTATCGTATATCCGTTTCTGCAAAAATTTTTCGTTAAAGGGATTGTGCTCGGTTCCGTGAAGGAATAGAGCCATTAAATAGGGGGAGTATCTATGATGAATAAAAGCTGGAGAAAAACGACCGCCTTATTGAGCGCTTTAATGCTGGGTATGACTGCTTTGACCGCCTGCTCATCGGCAGTAAATGAGGAAGCGTCAAATAACGCATCGCAGCCGCAAGCTGTGGAAGCCGCAGCTGAAGCGATGAAAGCGGGCAAATACGAGGAGCCGCTTAAAATCAATATCGTTCGCCAGATGACCACTGATGTGAAGTTTCGCGCCGGGGAGGACATCAACAATAATCCTCATGTCCAGTGGGCCAAGGATACGTTCAATATCGATCTCAATTATTTATGGACGGCTGACAGCAGTGCGATTGATACGAAAATCCGCTTGATTTTGTCCGCAAACGAGGATCTTCCAGATATTATTCAATACCGGGGCTCCCAGGATGTTATTGACGCCTTAATTGATTCCGGCAAGTTCGCTGACGTTGGCGACCTGTTTGACAAGTATGCGGGCGATGCCTACAAATCAGCGATGGCGGAAGACGAAACAGTCTGGTATCCTTATGTTCGTGATGGCAAACGGTACGCAATTCCGATTCTCGATTACTCCAACAATAATGATACCGTTTTATGGATCAGGGATGATTGGATGAAAAAGCTTAATTTGAAGGCGCCGCAAACGATCGAAGAGATGGAAAAAATGATGGAGCTGTTCACGAATGCCGATCCAGACGGCAATGGCAAGAAGGACACCGTAGGGCTGGCTGTTGGCTTGAAAAATGGCATGAACACATGGGGACTCGCTGATGCGGATTTCCTGTTCGGAGCTTACGGTGCGATGCCGGGGCAGTGGAATTTGGACGCCGCGACAGGCAAGCTTGCATACGGCTCGATTGCGCCCGAAGTGAAGACGGTGCTTGCGAAGCTGAAGGAGTGGATGGAGAAGGGCTACATCCACAAGGAAGCGGGATTGCACGATGAGGGCAAGGCGGCTGAATTATTTTCATCAGGCAAGGCGGGAATCGTTGCTGCTCCGTATTGGGCAGGAGGCTGGCCGCTGCCAGCAGTTAAAGAGGTGGATAAAAATGCCGACTACAGCGCATATCCGCTGCCTGCGGGACCGGATGGGAAAATTGGCCGCAGCAAATCGGGTACGGGCAATGGCGTTATTTTAATTAATAAGGACTTCAAGCATCCGGAAGCTTTTTTTATGTATGCCAATCTGTTATATGAACAGCAGGGCAATCCGCAGCCGGGAAGTCCGTTTGAATACGGCTTTAAAGAAGGCTATGATTATATGCTTCAGGATGGGCAGCCAGTCTGGGATGAAGCTAAGTTTCCGGCAGACAAGCCGCTTATGAATGTTGAAAAGTATACCCTGCTGTTTGATGGGGCCCGCATCCCTTCTCTGGTTATGGAGACGATGAACGATTTGGCAAGCGGCAAGGAGCCGGTTACAGCGTTCGAGCAGAAGCAGTCCAGAGGGCTGGATAAAAACATTACCGCGGGTGCTGTCAACTACAGCCAGCGGGAATATGCGATGCCTAATCTGTACATTGGCTCTCCGACCAAAACCTACAAGAAGCGCTGGGATTTCCTGAGCAAAAGCGAGAAGGAAACGTTTAATAAAATCATTTATGGCGGCAGTCCGATTGATTCCTTTGACACGTTCGTCACACAGTGGAAGGCTTCTGCTGGGGACACCATTACCGAAGAGGTTAATGAATGGTATGCCGCTGTTCAAAAATAAGTCATCCAACAATCTAACATCAGGCAAACAACAGAAGCGTCCGTTCCCTTAAGGAGGGGAATAGGGCGCTTTTCTTGCTCAGGGAGGAAGGCTCCGTAATGGAGAAATCAAATATTTTCAAAAAAATATTAGCCATTATGGGGCTGCTGCTCATCCCTATTGTCGGTTTGTATTCCTATTCGAACCAAATAAGCATTCATGTTGTAGAAGAGCAGATCAGGCAAAACAGCGGGGACAAGCTTTCTTTTTTTGTACAGCAGATTGATGCTGAATTCGATCAATATATGATCTCCGTCAATAATTTAGGAATTGAGCCGCTAGTACGCACCTTTATATCGCTGACCCCCTCCAGCACGGATTCCGAGCTGTTTGAGGCAAAGCTGAGCGTGCAGGAGGATTTGGAGATTAAAGGGAAGGCAGGCATCCTGGAGCGTGCTTATACGTTATTTGCGCCCCTTTCAGGAGAAGTAGTCAGTACGCATAACTCGATTTCCTACAAGCAAAAATTCGTCAATATGGTGCACAGAGGCGGGCTCAAGCCTTTCATCTGGACTTATTCCGCAGAGGATAATAGCCGAATACCGAACGCTTTCGTTTATCGAATTGTGGAGCCGCTGTTCGTTTATGAGGATTTGGAGCAAGCTGATCTGGTAGGCGAGATTCGGGTCGATACGAGAGATATTACGGATATGCTGACCCGGTTTAAGGCGGACAGCCCCGGCGACCCGTTTTTATATCATGAAAATGAAGCACCCATCGTTGCGCGTACAGCGGACATGAAGCGAATTAATGAACTGCTGCCTCTGTTTGAGAAAAATAAGGAGGATGTCAAGCAAGGGACTTTTCTAGCCTCGCTGCAAAACGAACAGTATATGATTCTTTATGCCAAGTCGGAGGCTACAGGCTGGTATTTAATCGAATACATGCCGCTGGAGAACATTCTAACCCCGATAACCTCTAGCCGAAATTGGTTTTGGCTATCGCTGAGTTTAATCTTGCTTATTAGCGTGTTATCCGCGTTTTTGCTTTATCGTAATGTGCAGGTTCCGATCCGGGAGCTGTATTTGGCCGCCAAGCGACTGCGCAGGGGCGATTATTCCGTACGTGTTGGCAGCCGCAAGCATGATGAATTCGGTTATTTATTTGAACAGTTCAATTTGATGAGCGAGCAAATCCAGCATTTAATCAACAGCATCTATGCGGAGAAGCTGCATGCCAGAGAAGCTACGCTGAAGCAGCTGCAATCGCAAATTAATCCGCATTTTCTATACAATTGTTTATTTTTTATTAAAAATATGACGCGCATTGGCGAGCGGGACGCGGTAATGGCAATGGCGGTCAAGCTTGGCGACTATTACCGCTATACAACGCATGTAGATCAGCAGGAAACGACGCTGCGCGAGGAAATCAAGCTGATCCACAACTATTTGTCGATTCAAAATATGAGAATGGACCGCATCCATTTTCAAATAAAAATTCCGGATGCGATGCTGGAGCTCAATTTGCCGAGGCTAATCGTGCAGCCGATTATTGAGAATGCCATTATTCATGGCATAGAGCCGAGAGAAGGGGCAGGCATGATTAGGGTATTTGGCTTAATCGGCGAGCAGGGATATGAAATCGTATGTGAAGATGATGGTGTGGGTCTCAGTGAGCAGGAGCTGCGGCTGCTGCGGCAGAAAATCAGCTCTAATGCGGTGCTGGACGAGAGCTGCGGCCTGCGCAACGTCCACCAGCGGCTTGTTCATAAATACGGCGGAACGTCGGGCCTCACGCTGGAGCAGTCCGCTGAAGGGGGCCTTCGCGCAACGATACGGTGGGAGTGCCCTTCCAAGCGAACGCGAGTGAGAGCGAGCGGGAGTGTATGAGTGAGCGAATGAAGGCTGCACAGGACGCTGTAAGTATGTCGGGAGAAAAAAGGAGATTCGGCCATGTACCAGCTTTTGATCGTTGATGATGAGCGTTCCGTAGTTGAAGGAGTTGCGGCAACACTGCTTGAATACGGTATGGCCGACATTGAGATTCATAAAGCTTTTTCAGCTTCGGATGCGCTGGCCATTATGCGCAAATGCTCCATTGATCTGATGATTACGGATATACGGATGCCGGGCATTTCCGGCTTAGAACTGATGGAGCGCGTGCGCAAATCGTCAGGCTCGACCGCTGTCATTTTGCTGACAGGCTATGCCGAATTTGAATATGCAAAGCAAGCGCTGACTAGCGGCGCCTCTAATTATTTGCTCAAGCCGGTCAATGACGAGGATTTGATTAGCGCAGTTAAGAAGGTGCTGCTGGCTGTACAGAAGGAAAAGGAAGCAGCCATTTCGCGTGATAACACACAGCGGGCATTACGGGAAAATTTGCCGCTGCTGCAGCGGAATTTGCTGATTGATTTGCTCGAAAATCGGGCGATCACACCAGTTGCTTTAGAAAAGAGGCTCCAGAAGCTCGCGCTTCCTTTCTCGCTGGAGCATGCTGCCAGTTTGCTGCTCATCCGTTTGGAGGAGCCTTTTTTCCAATATGGGCACAATGATCGGGCTTTGCTCGAATATGCGGTCGGCAATATTGCCGAGGAGGTGCTCAGCGATTTTTATCAAATATGGATGTGCAGCGATTCACGTGACTATTTGGCCGTCGTGGTGCAGGCTTTGGATGGAAGCAGCAGCATCGCTGGCGCAATGGCGGAGCAGGAGCTTATGCGTCGCTGCCTATATTTACAGGAGCAGGTGCAGCGATATTTGAAGGGGTCAATCTCGATTGTCATTAGTGCTTGGGGGCCGTTTCCCGAGCATTTGTCATCCTCCTATCATCTGGCGCTGACGGCTTATCTCAAGCATATTGGCGCTGGCAGGGGATTGTTTCTCTCGCTCGGCGAGCAGCGTGTGCTGGCGCCGGTCCGTACATTCAAGCATTTGTATGAGCCGCCGCTGCTGCCAGATCTGCTGGAGTCGGGGAGATGGGATTCCTTTATGGAGAAGCTGGGCTTGATTTTCGATGAGCTTGAGACCGAGTTTGATGGCTCTGCGGAGCATTCATTGGAGGTTTATTGTGCCGTTACAGGCACACTTAGCTTTATTGCGCATAAAAGCGGGTATGGCTTGTTTGACTTTTTGGAAATAGAGGAACAGCACATGATGGCATTCGAGTCTTTAAGACAGCAGCGGATGCTGCGGGATAAGCTGCTGAGATTGGCGGAAAACATGCGCAGCGCGCTTGAGACTGAGGCAATGGGCAGCCAATCCAGGCTCATTAAGAAGGTGCAGCGATTCATTGACGAGCAGCTTGCACATACGATTTCCCTGACGATGATCGCAGAGCATGTTTTTTTGCATCCCGTGTATCTCTCTCAAGTGTATAAGGCGGCAACCGATGAAAGCTTGAGCGATTATATTCAGCGAATACGCATGGAGAAATCAGCCTATTGGCTCCGCAACTCAAAGCTGAAAATCTATGAAATCGGCAGTAAAGTCGGCTACCAGAATGCGCCTTATTTTATCAAAGTATTCAAGAAGGTGTACGGCATGACCCCGCAGGATTATCGGGAGCTTCATTCGGTATAAGCTGCGTTGTCCCCGGATCGAGCTTCATATGTGTCAACTTTTCTAATTCATGCCCAGAATTCGATTTTTTGTGACATAAACGTCTGAAAAATCTTCCTTTGGCATGGCATAATCGGAAAGGAAGCTGTTGTTTTCCGCTTGAAATATAGGAAAGTATATGATTTCACCATACTTTCTCTATATTTCGCGGACTGAAACGCGCTACGCCGCCAGAGGACAGCGATAGCCGTTTCACCTTGAAATATAGGAAAGTATATGATTTTTCATCCTTTCTCTATATTTCGCGGACTGAAGCGCGCTACGCCGCCAGAGGACGGCGATAGCCGTTTCACCTTGAAGATGAAGCATATTTGTAGGAGGAAGAAGCGATGAATAAAAGGGAACAGGAGCAGTCGCTTAAACTGCTGCCGGACAAAAACTATACGCCGCTGATTGCGATTTTGACCGTTGTGATCGTAGGGCTTGTGACGGTGCTGTTTTTTCTGCCGGCCTATGACGGGGAGCTTGGCTTCAATGTGAAGCTGCTGCCGCTGCTCAATGCGATTTTTAACTGCTTTACGTTTATTGCTCTGGTCGTCGCTTTAGTTGCGATAATCAAAAAGAACATCAAGCTGCATCGCCGTTTTATTGGAGCGGCATTCGTCTCGACGACCTTGTTTCTGGTGTCCTATGTGACCTACCACTACCTGACGGAATCGACGAAATACGGCGGTGAAGGGGCGTTGAAAAACATTTATTTCTTCGTGCTGATCACGCATATTTTACTGGCAATCGTCGTTGTGCCGCTGGCGCTCATATCTGTAGCCAGAGGCCTCTCGATGCAGGTGGAGCGCCACCGCAAAATCGCGAGATGGACGATGCCCATCTGGCTCTACGTCAGCTTTACGGGTGTTGTCGTGTATTTGATGATATCGCCATATTATTAAGGAGGAGCGAATGACCGCTTCGCCTTGCAAAAATAAAACCGGGTACGGCATGTCTCTTTAGAAGGACAAGCCGTACCCGGTTTTATAATCAAAGGAATATATAAGGCAAGCCTGGCACGCAAGAGGCCTACAGGCTGCCGCCGCCGAGCTTGCGCCCGATATACTGCTCGTAAGCTTGCGCTACGGCGCACATATCCAGCTCGCTCAGCCCCATCGATTCGCCGACCTGGAACATGCTCTTCGCCGACTCAAGCAGCGGGGTAGGCACACGCAGGCTGTCTGACAGCACGGAGGACAGCTTGAGATCCTTGAGCATCAGCTCCAGTGAAAATTGCACATCGTAGTTGGCATTGATCAGCTTAGGGCCTTTCAGCTCAGCGGATTTGCTCGATGCGCTGCCGGCCTGCACCAGCTCTAGAAACGCATTGCTGTCGAGCCCGCCGCTTGCTGCAATCGCCATGCCTTCTGTCAGGGCCACAACGTTGATGCCGACAATTGTATTATGCGCCAGCTTGGCGATGGAGCCGCTGCCGTTTAATCCCATATAGATGAGCTTGCCGCCCATTGCCAGCAAAATGTCGTCATTGGCGTCGAGCACCGCCTTGCTGCCGCCAATCATAAATACAAGCGTTCCCGCATCGGCTGCCGGCTTGCTGCCTGTAACCGGAGCATCGAGGAACGAGGCGCCTTTCTGCTCGGCGGTTGCCGCTAGCTCGCGCGCCAGGCTTGGCGAGATGGTGCTGCTGTCGATAAGTACAGTTCCGGAACGGACGGCGCTGAAAATCCCATTTTCACCATAATAAACGTCCCGCACTGCTTGATCATTGCTGATCATCGTAATGACAACGTCATTGCCAGCGGCTGCTTCAGCTGGAGTCAAGGCTTCTGTGGCGCCAAGCTCGATAAGCGCTGCCGCTTTTCCGGGTGTACGGTTGTACACGGTGACACTGTAGCCTTTGCGCAGCAGGTTCGCCGCCATTCCCATACCCATTACACCAAGTCCGATAAATGCTGCTGTTTTCATCAAAAGGTTCCTCCCATGGCTAGCGTTTTCCTTTCATTATACGGTTTCTTCACCAAGATTTCATTGTTATAAGCTTGTTTTTATAGTTTAAATCCGATATTGTAGATTTTGACGCTATATATGATGTTGATTATCAGTGGGGGAGCTTGAGCCTCGCCGTTAGTCGTACAATATTTTGAAAACGGCTGAGATGCTGTTTATATTCCTAAGGAGGCTTATTTGTTTATGAGTAAAACGGTACATTTCGATTACAGCAAAGCACTAACTTTTATTGGGCAAAATGAGATCGACAACTTGACGCAGCAAGTTCGCCTTGCGCATGACCAACTACATAACGGCACGGGTACAGGCTCTGACTACCTGGGCTGGATTGACCTTCCTGAAAATTATGACAAAGCAGAATTCGCCCGTATTAAGCAAGCGGCTGAAAAAATCAAATCGGACTCCGAAGTGCTGATCGTCATCGGCATCGGCGGTTCTTACCTGGGCGCGCGTGCAGCGATCGAAATGCTGTCGCATTCCTTCTATAACCTGCTGCCGCATGAGCAGCGCAAGACGCCGCAAGTGCTTTTTGCCGGCAACAACATCAGCTCCACTTACGTGACGCATTTGACGCAGCTGCTTGAAGGCCGCGACTGGTCAATCAACGTTATTTCCAAATCCGGCACAACGACTGAGCCAGCGATCGCTTTCCGTCTGTTCCGTGAACTGCTGGAGAAAAAATACGGCAAGGAAGCTGCCCGCAAGCGTATTTATGCAACGACGGACAAACAGCAAGGCGCGCTCAAGAAGCTCGCATCCGAAGAAGGCTACGAGTCGTTCATCATTCCTGATGACGTTGGCGGCCGTTATTCCGTATTGACAGCTGTAGGCTTGCTGCCAATCGCAGCAGCTGGCGTTGATATTGATGCAATCATGAAAGGTGCGGCTGACGCTGCCAAAGAATACAGCAACCCGAATCTGGCTGAAAATGAAGCCTACCAATACGCGGCTGCCCGCAACTCGCTGTATCGCAAAGGCAAAACAACTGAAATTCTCGTGAACTACGAGCCTTCGCTTCACTTCGTATCGGAGTGGTGGAAGCAGCTGTTTGGCGAGAGCGAAGGTAAAGACTACAAAGGGATTTACCCTTCCTCTGTTGATTTCTCGACAGACCTTCACTCGATGGGCCAGTTCATCCAAGAGGGCAACCGGAACATTTTCGAAACCGTTATTCAAGTGAAAGAAGTGTCCGAGCATATTTCGATCGGCCATGACGATGCGGATCTGGACGGCCTGAACTTCCTGACGGGCAAAACGATGGATTTCGTCAACAAAAAAGCATTTGAAGGCACGCTGCTTGCGCATACTGACGGACAAGTTCCTAACTTTATCGTCAACATTGCGGATTTCTCGCCATACACCTTCGGCTACCTCGTTTATTTCTTTGAGAAGGCTTGCGGCATCAGCGGCTACCTGCTCGGCGTAAATCCGTTTGACCAACCGGGCGTAGAAGCATACAAGAAAAACATGTTCGCGCTGCTGGGCAAACCGGGCTACGAGAAGGAGAAAGCGGAGCTGGAAGCGCGCCTGTAGGCGTCGTTTCAGGCAGCATTCCTGATGAAGCTTGAACGTTACCGAACGGTTAGGCAGCAGGCCCACGCCGAAATTGTCATCAAGCGCTCGCGATTTATTGGCTATGCAAAGCCGGTAGAGACCGAGGAAGAAGCGGTGCAGTTTATTGACGAAATCAAGCGGCTGCACAAAACCGCGACGCATAACTGCTCCGCCTATATGGTGGGGGAGCGCGACCAATTCCAGAAGCAGTCTGACGACGGCGAGCCTAGCGGCACGGCGGGCAAGCCGATTTTGGAGGTCATTAAGCACAAGGGTCTCAAAAATATCGCCGTCGTCGTCACCCGCTATTTTGGCGGGACGATGCTAGGCGCTGGTGGACTCGTCCGTGCTTACACGGACGGCGCAGTTGCCGGAATCGAAGCAGCCGATGAGATCGTCAACGTCCTGCACCGCGAGGTGCGGGTTTCCGTTGACTATACTTGGTATGGCAAGCTGGAGAACGAGCTGCACGGCCGTGGCATACGCGTAGGCGGCACGGCGTTTACCGACCGCGTCATCGTCAGCTGTTTGCCGGTGGAGCCGGAGGCGGAAGCTTTTATCGCGTGGATGACGGATTTGACGCAGGGCCAAGCCGAGATAGAAGCAGGCGATAGCGTCTATTATATTGAGGGCGAATAAAACAAAATCGCCTTGCTTTCAAATTTTTGAAAAAAGCGCCTTATTCATAAACCCATCTGATGGGGATAATGAATAAGGCGTTTTTGCCGTTATCTGAAGCGGTTCAAAGCCGAAATTTTTAGCGCTTAATGAAGTATATAACGAAGGCACAAAGCTTTGTAACAATCATGCTAATGAGATTTATTTCAATAGGGTGGGCTTATTTCTGCTGTCTTGTTTTCTTTGCAAAAAATCGTCTGTCTATATAATAAGCTGCCAGCAAGGAAAGAAGCATAATGAAGGCAGGGACGGCGAATGCCTCAAACGAAAAGGAAGCCCCTTGCAGGTTTAGATGCTCGGTCGCGCGGTATTCCAGACGTTTGGCGGCGAATTGGGCTGTACGCACATCTTCTTGCTTTGCCAAGTCTTCAAAGGCGGACTCCATAGCAAACTGTTCAGCTTTGCCTTCATGCAGCATGAGTAGTGGCGTGTCCTTGTTGCCGGAGCTCCAGAGTTCGATGTCCTGCTCCGCTTCAGTTTGGGCTTCCGATCCGACAACGATCATTTTATCCAGCTTCGGCGCACGATTTATTGCGTTTCTGGCAACCAGAGTCAAATGATGCTTGGAGATGATTGGATCATTAAAGCTGGATACCGTTATCGTCTTCGTCGTCCCGGATGCCGAATAAGTGTCGAATGCCGCTGACAATGCCAATTCATCAACACCGTTGTATAATAGGACGCCCGCTTTAACTTTATTCCACTGATAAGCATTGTTAACTACATATGTTAAATCACTAAGTCCTGTTGAGAAAGGATCCATTTCCGGATTTTGCACATAGGCGTAGGATGGATAATTCATTTCGGCAGCTACCTTTGCGGCTGCGGGCTCTCCCAATTGCTGCGAGATCACATACAACGTTGCATCGATACCGGATGTAAGACCTGCTGAGGACACGATATGATCGACAGGGACATAGCGCTGATCCTTCTTCCAGTCAATATCGGGATACGTCTTAATCAGCCTGCCAATATCACCCCAATGTGTCGTAGCAGATTTGCCACTCAGCAAGCCGGTGTCAGCCAAGTTCTCCGCTCCATTGCAGATGGATAGCAAGATCGTTTGGTCGCTTGCATGCTTTTTTATCCATTCGCGAACCGGGGCATATTTATTTTCGTCCAACATGGGCATGAATGGAATGACAATGATATCCGGACTTCCATTCAGCAAATGGTCCATTTCTTCGAATGAATAATGCGGCACAACATCAAGGCCCCCTGTTAATGATTTGATACCACGGTCGGGTGCAACTCCGTAAACGTTATAGGCTTCCGTCATCGCGAACATTTCATAGGGCACTAGGAAATCAAAAACCTCGGTAACTTCCGCAGCGAGAAGAACGGCTACTGTAGGCTTGCCCGAATCGTAAGGGAGGGCCTGAACATTTTGCAGAGAAGGAGTATTTTTATCGTAAAGCGACATGACATCATTCATTGTATACACATAGCCGGCAGCACCGGCAACTCCTACAGGTACAACTAACAAGCACAAGCAAACGATAATTCTCAGAACGACTATAGTCCAGACATCAAAATTGGCAATAACTCGAAGGAGCTATTTTCGGAGGAATCCTTTTGAGACATCGGAATCGAAGAAATCAAAGGGAACAGCGATCATAAGCCAAGCCTTTCACGCAGCGCAGACCCCATTTCCAGCAATCCATTGAACTCCACAAATAAAAGGCCAATTTAGCATTGACTTGGACTAATATGATCTGCTAAATTGATAATACCAAGTTTGTTAATAGGGATTATCTTTTTTTGAAATATAAGCATTTATAAGTTTCACAATTATAATGAGCTTATATTTCATCGTGAAACGGTAGCTTTGCCGCCAAAGGATGGCGATAGCCGTTTCACCTTGAAATATAGGAAAGGATGTCGTAACGCTATCCTTTCTCTATATTTCTCGGAATGAAACGCGCCGCGCCACCAAAGGATGGCGATAACCGTTTCACCTTGCAATTTTTACTTTTCGCTTTTCGTCTGTGGTTTCACCTACGACACGAGTCGATGGTCTGGAGGGTAATGTCAACGTGAATGCTATGTTTCGAAACAAATGGTGGAGCTTCGGCTTCCGAAGTACGGTTATGCTTTATTTTATTATCCTGATTATTATTCCGATATTCGGCATTTACACGCAATCGCTGTCGCTTGGCTGGCAGCCATTCTGGGATAGCGTAAGCGATCCTCTCGCGTGGAAAGCGGTGCTGCTCACCGTCAGGCTTGCCGTTATTGCGACGATAATCAACATTTTTCTCGGAACGATGATTGGCTGGGTGCTTATTCGCTACAAATTTCCCGGGAAAAGATTTCTCAACTCGCTCGTCGATTTGCCTTTTGCTTTGCCGACGGCGGTTGCTGGACTGATGATTTTGCTGCTGCTGGGCCCTCGCAGCTTTGTTGGAGGACTGGCGACGAAGCTGGGCTTCGATATCGTCTTTCATGAACCAGCGATTATTATCGCGATGGTGTTCGTCACCTTCCCATTCGTCATCCGCGCCGTACAGCCTTTGCTGGAGGAGCTGGATCGCTCGGAGGAAGAAGCGGCTTATACGATGGGAGCATCGAAGGCGCTGACGTTTTTTCGCATTATTTTACCATCGATGCTTCCGGGTATTATTAGCGGAGCGATGCTGGCGTTCTCGCGCGGCATAGCCGAGTTTGGGGCAGTTGTGCTTGTAGCGGGCAACATTCCTGGCAAAACGCTCATTGCATCGGTTTATATTTTTGGGGAAATCGAAAGCGATAATCCGCAAGGAGCGGCGGCGGTTTCCGTAATTTTGCTCACCTTGTCCTTCGTCATTTTGTGGACGGTTAACCTGATTCAATCCAGGAGGCCGGGCCAATGAGAAAACTTTGGATTACGCTCACTTATGTCGTATTTATACTTCTACTCATCATACCGCTTGTCGAAATTGTGCGCGGGTCCTGGGCAGAGGGTTGGAGCGGCTTTACTGAAGGGCTGCTAAGGCAGCAATCGCTTCATGCCCTTAAGATGACCGCATTAATCGTCGTTATTGTAACCGCATTAAATACGCTGTTTGGCGTTATGCTTGCGCTTTATCTGGTACGGGCAAAATGGATTGGGCCGCGCATCAAACGGCTGCTGAACAGCTTGGTCGATCTCCCTTTTGCGGTATCGCCTGTTATCGGCGGTTTAATGATTGTCCTTATTCTTGGGCCAAGTACAGTTATCGGAACTTTTTTTGAAGCGTCGGGCTTTAAAATCGTCTACGCCTTGCCAGGCATGGTGCTTGCAACGCTGTTCGTGACTTTCCCGCTCATGGTACGCGAGGTTCTGCCCGTATTGCAAGAAATTGGAGCTCAGCAGGAAGAGGCGGCGTCTACGCTTGGCGCATACTCGTGGTATACATTTTGGCAGGTGACATGGCCGTCGATTCGTTGGGGAGTCATTTACGGTGTTGTGCTTACCGTTGCCCGCTCGCTTGGCGAATTTGGCGCCGTACTCGTCGTATCCGGCAATATTATGAATAAGACGCAGACGGCAACGACGCTCGTGTATCAGGATGTGGAAAATTTTAATGTTGTAGCTGCGAACGGGGTTGCGCTCGTGCTTGCGGCGTTCTCGGTTGGATTGCTGCTATTAATGGAATGGGCCAAGAAACGAAAGGAAGTGCATTAAGCCATGCATATTGAAGTCCGTAATTTAAACAAAAGCTTCGGGGATTTTCATGCGGTGCAGGATGTCAGCTTCGATATTAAGAAAGGCCAGCTCATTGGCCTGCTCGGGCCGAGCGGCGGCGGCAAAACGTCGATTCTCCGCATGCTGGCAGGGCTTGAGTCGCCTTCCTCTGGCGATATCGTGTTCCATGGCAAGCGCGTCAATGATTTGCCGCCACAGGAGCGCGGAATCGGTTTTGTATTCCAGAATTATGCGTTGTTCAAGCATATGACCGTGTATGATAATATCGCTTTCGGGCTGAAGGTCAAAAAGCAAACCAAAGAACAAATCCGCGAGCGTGTTATGACGCTTGTTGAGCTTACAGGGCTGAAGGGCTTTGAGCACCGTTATGCTCATCAGCTATCGGGAGGTCAGCGCCAGCGTGTTGCTTTCGCTAGAGCGCTCGCGCCTGAGCCGCAGCTGCTGCTGCTCGACGAGCCATTCGCGGCGATTGATGCGAAAATCCGTACAGAGCTGCGCACTTGGCTCAAAGAAATGATTGAGCGCGTCGGCATTACGTCGATTTTCGTCACGCATGACCAGGATGAGGCGATTGAGGTTGCCGATGAAATTATGATTATCAGCAAGGGCAGGCTGGAGCAGAAAGGTTCGCCTTGGGCGATTTACAAGGACCCGCAGACGCCGTTTGTAGCGAGCTTTATCGGGGAATCGACAATTGTCGAGGATGTTGGCGCACTGAAGGGCTTTGACTCTGCCGCTGGCAAACCTGGTACGAAGGCTCTTATCCGTCCCGAATATATCGAAATCGGCAAGCCGGGAGAAATTCGCCTTGCATCTGCCGCGCTGGAAGCAAGCGTCAAGCATATTCATTTCCGCGGCAGCGAGTGGCTGGTCGAGCTAGAGGTAGGCTCGGTTAAGCTCGTCACCTACCGTTCGCTGGAGAAGGATGTGCTGCAGCCGGGCGACCGCGTACAAGTGCTGGTGCATCGGGCTTATTTGTTCAATGATCAAGAAAGCTGGATTCAGGAAAACAGCCTGAAGGAAGATCCAATGCCAATTCA
This sequence comes from Paenibacillus sp. Leaf72, assembly GCF_001422685.1. Lineage (NCBI taxonomy): Bacteria > Bacillati > Bacillota > Bacilli > Caryophanales > Paenibacillaceae > Paenibacillus > Paenibacillus sp. Leaf72. The sequence continues at coordinate 369,637 of NZ_LMLV01000032.1, forward strand.
TATCTAATAGCTTGGGTTAGAAAACATCGAGCAGAAAGAGTTGTATGCCATTATGAATGCTATTCAGACAACAAGCCGCCGTTTGCTCGCCCTGCTGCTTGCCATCTCCCTGCTGCTTGTAGCTGCGGGCTGTGGCGACGCGCAGGACAGTGATCCGGCGGTGGAATCTTCCGTTCCAAACGGCGATGTCACGCTTGTCATTGGTGCATACTCCATAGTGAAGGATGCTTTCGCCGAAATTTTGCCGCAGTTCCAGGCTTACTGGCTGCAGCAAACGGGACAAAAGGTTGTATTTCAGGAATCCTATGAAGCCTCTGGAACGCAAGCGCGGGCCATTATAGGCGGATTTAATGCTGACGTTGCCGTGCTGGCGATGGAAGGCGACGTTAACAAAATCGCCGATGCAGGACTTATCAACCCGAATTGGAAGGAGCAAGCGGACGGCGAATTTGTGACCAAGTCGATTGTGGTGCTTGGCACACGTGAGGGCAATCCGCTGAACATTCAGGATTGGTCCGATCTCACTCGCAGCGGAGTGAAGGTCGTCTATCCGAACCCGAAAACATCTGGCGGCGCTCAATGGGACATTAATGCGATTTATGGAGCGGGATTAAAGCAGTCAGAGGTAGAGACAGGCACCAAGGACCCGGCCTATGCCAAAAACTTCCTCAAGGCTGTCCATGCCAACGTGGAATCGCTCGATAAAAGCGGCCGTGCTTCTATGGCGGCGTTCGAATACGGCGTAGGCGACGTTATCGTGACGTATGAGAACGAGCTGCTGGCCCGCATTAAGCAGGGCAAGGACTATCATATCGTCGTGCCGAAAAGCACAATCTTGATTGAAAACCCGGCAACGGTTGTAGACACAAATGTAGACAAGCACGGCACCCGCGAGGTGGCCGAAGCGTTCATCCATTATTTGCACAGCGATGAAGCCCAGCGTGTTCTTGTCGATTACGGCTTCCGTCCCGTAAATGAGACGGTAGCCAAGGAGTCAGCGAGTAAATACGTAGTTCCTGAGCAGTTGTTCGACATCAGCTACCTCGGCGGCTGGCCTGAGGTAAAGAAGACGCTCTATTCCAAAAAGGGCATCTGGTACCAAGTGCTCGCGGGTATTTAATTCCAATCAAAAGCTCAGTTGCACTTAACAATGGAATTAGACATTGTAATAAATCTTGTAACAACAAACAAACCGTGGATTTGGCTATTGAATGAGCCAGATTCACGGTTTGTTTTATTGCCCCAAAAAATCGGTAAACGCTTTAAGGTTGTATAGGTGAGCGGGTCGAAGCGGAGTGAAAAGGTGGGGGTGGAGAAACGGAGTGCTCGCTTTTGCTGTGGAATTTCAGCCGTTCACGGCTAATTCGAAGAAATTCAACTGCAATGGCGATCGTAACCCCCACCTTTTCACGCAGCGAAGAATCCCATTTCACCTATATCTATCCCTTACGAGTTTAAAACGAATTTTTCAAATACGTGACGAACACCCTCATCATTATTACTAAGCGTCACATAATTCGCAACCTCTTTCAGCGCCGGAATCGCATTAGCCATCGCTACGCCAAGTCCAGCCGCTTCGATCATCTCGTGATCATTCCACGCATCGCCGATTGCAATCGTTTGATCCATCGTGCAGCCAAGATGCTCAGCCATAAAGCGCAGCGCATGTCCTTTTGTTCCTTCTTTATGCATAAACTCTAAATAATGAGCTTTGGATTTCGTAATATGCACGCGGTCGCCGATAAGCGCCTTGAGCTGCTCAGCAATTTCATCGAGATAGTCCGGCTCATCGATAATCAGCATTTTCGTATTCGGCTGCTCCAGCAGCTCCTCGAAATCTGGTGCTACCGTATAAGGGATTTTGGATAGGCGCGAATACATTAGCGCCTTCTCATTTGCTTCCTTCACAAACAGCTGGTCATCGACATAAAGCTGCAAATGCAGGCCATGTTTTTCAGTAAAAGCATACAGCTCCTTGGCTGCATCGGTAGGCACGCTGCGCTCATACAGCACCTTGCCGTCCAGCAGCGTTTTTACAAGCGACCCCTGATACGTAATGATAGGCACATTGAGCTGGATTTGCTCAGCAATTTGTCTGGCGGAAGCGTACATTCTTCCGGTAGCCAGCGTCACCGTTACGCCTTTCGCGATAGCTTCCTCCATGGCGCGTTTCGTTCCTTCAGTCACAATGAGTTCATCGTTCAACAGCGTATCATCTACATCAATTGCAATTAATTTATACATAATGGCAATATGTTCCCCTCTCCAAGCCTCTTTATCGTGTACATAAGCTAGGTTGATTGTAGCGAAAAATCGCCATTCGTACAAGCGATCTACCGCTTTTCTTGTATAATAGAAAGGGCTGTTAAAGAATGGACAGGGAGAGGATGGGCAAGGATGAAGCTAAGATGGGGGATTTTAAGCGGTGCGAGCATTGCTATACATACGATGATTCCAGCCATTCAGCAGGCGGAGCGAGGCGAGGCAGTGGCGATTGCAAGCCGCAGCTTGGAACGGGCTGTTGAAGCAGCAGAGCGGTTAGGCATTGAAAAAGCGTACGGCTCCTACGAGGAGCTGCTCGCTGATCCAGATATCGATGCGGTCTACATTCCGCTGCCGAATCATTTACATAAGGAATGGGCCATTAAAGCGGCTAGAGCTGGCAAGCATGTGCTTTGCGAGAAGCCATTTGCGGTCACGGCAGCGGATGCCCGGGAAATGGCGGAGGCAGCCCAGACGGCAGGCATCGTTATGGCGGAAGCTTTCATGTATCGCCATCATCCGCGCTATGAGCAGATTAAGGCGATTATCGCGTCTGGCGAAATTGGCGAGCTTCGCGTCATGACAGGCTCGTTCACCTTCAATAATGCAGCAGACACAGGCAATGTTCGCTACAACGCGGAATGGGGCGGCGGCTCCTTGTATGACATCGGCTGCTACCTCATAAGTGCAGCGCGGCTTATTTTGGACGGTGAGCCGGTAGCAGCCAGCGTCCATGGTTTATTTTCCAAGGAGCATGGCGGGGTAGATATGATGGCTTCTGGCGTTTTGGAGTTCGGAAACGATGTAAGCCTCGTATTCGACTGCGGCATGTGGGCGGCTTACCGCAACCGCTTGGAAATTCTCGGAACGAAGGGGCGGATTGAGCTGCCGAACGCTTTTGGGCCGGGGGAAGAGGATTATTTTATCGTACATACGGAGGATGGCCAGCGTAAGGAAGGGCCTTTCAACCTGAACACTTATGTGATGCAAATCAACAGAATCGCACAGATTGCCGCGGGCGAGGCACAGCCGCTGTTTGGTCCTGAGGATGCGATAGCAGGAACAGCGGTTATTGAGGCCTGTCTCACCTCGGCACGTGAGAAGCGGCGGGTTCTTTTTTGAAAATTTGCTCCATCCCCCTTCAATAAGATACAGTAAAGAAAGCGGATGAGAGTTGAACCTGGGGAGATGACGAGTTGAGGTATTTTACACATGCTGCTGCACGGCGCAGAGTGCTGTTAATTGGCCTAGTTGGGGCTATTTTATTTATGGTTGCCGGGTTCGCAGTGGGATGGCTCTGGATGGGGCATCGGTATCCGATGCTGAAGGAGCCGGCATTTCAGAACTTTGCGGTATCCTACAATACCATTATGGATAAATATTTAAATGGAGCGGATGGCGAGGATTTGATCAATGGCGCCTCTGAGGGAATGGTAGCATCGCTGGAAGATCCGTACTCCCGCTATTTGATCGAGGAGCAGGGCGATGCCTATACGCAAGGGTATGAAGGCGAATTTTCCGGAATAGGGGCCGAGGTGCGCGAGCAGGATGGCCAATTCGTTATTTCTGGGCTGACGCCGGGTGCGCCAGCAGAGCGCGGAGGCGTCAAGTCTGGTGATATCATTATGGCGGTTGACGGCAAGGAATCGAAGGATTCTAAATTTCAGGATCTTATCGGGCTTATGCGCGGCAAGACGGGTACCGAGGTGACGCTGACGCTGCAGCGCCCGGGCCAGACGGAGCCTATCGAGATTACGCTTAAGCGTGAAGCGATTCCGGTTTACACCGTAACCTCGGAGATGCTGGAGGCTGGTATCGGCCATATTACGATTAGCCGCTTCGCCCAGAAGACGGCTACGGAGTTTGATGAAGCGGTAAAGAAGCTGAAGGCACAGGGCATGACGAAGCTGCTGCTGGATCTTCGTTCCAACCCGGGCGGCCTGCTGCAGCCGACGATTGCGATTGGCAGCAAGCTCATTCCGAAGGGGAAAGTGATTCTAGAGGTCGTATATAAGGAAGAAAGCAACCCGATTGTTTATAAATCGACGCAAAAAGAAGAGTGGACGATCCCTATCGTTGTGCTGGTGAACGGCCAGTCGGCAAGCGCCAGCGAGGTGTTGACCGCCGCGCTTAAGGAGTCGGCGGGAGCAACGGTCGTTGGCGAGAAAACGTATGGCAAAGGCGTCGTACAAGCATTTGAGCAATTTAGAGACGGCTCAGTGCTCAGCTTGACCGAGGCGCAGTGGAAAACGCCTGCTGGCACGTGGATTCACAAAGTTGGCGTCATGCCAAATGAGGTTGTCAGCCTGCCTGCATTTGCAAGCTTGCGTCCGCTTCCGGTCGGCAGCGAGCTGAAAAACGGCAGCTACGGCGAAGACGTCAAGACGCTGCAATCGATGCTGAAGGAGCTCGGCTATGCGCCCGTCGGCAAAGACGGCCTGTTCGATGATGAGACGGAGGCGGCGATGCGCGCTTTTCAGAAGGCAGAGAAGCTGGACGTTACCGGCTCGCTCAATGACAAGACGGCGTATCAAATCGTCGAGCTGCTCAAGGAAAAGCTGGAGAAGGAAGATACCCAGCTGCAGCGAGGCGTACAATTATTGAAAAAATAAGCTTGGCCGCCGCCCCGCGGCTATTGACAACGGTAATGATTATTACTATCATTTGATAGGGAGCCTTTTGGATTGAGCAGACGATTGCGTGTGTACACAAAAGTGCCAACCGTAATCATACGGCCATTGCGGCAGCGGGGTGACACACCTATTGAAGATCAAATATTGCACCAAAAATTTCAAAAACGGGACGAAGCCAGTTTACAAGGCGATGAAGGATAAGTTTCCCGACATCAAGATGAAGAAGTCCGATTGTCTCGGAAATTGCAAAACATGCAGGCATGAATGTTTTGCCGTGGTGAAGTCTAAGGTGGTCAGCGCTCCGTCAGCCGAGAAGCTTTATAAGGAATTGAAAAAATTAATTGGATAAATATAGGGAGGGCGGCTTTTGCCGCCCTCCTTTTTTGTGTTAAGATAGAGGCAACTCCGAAAAAGAAGAGGTGCATAAGTGATGAATGATCAATTAGCTGAAGCTTTAAACGAACAAATGAACTTTGAATTTTATTCGGCGCATGTGTATCTTGCAATGGCAGCCTACTGTTCTGGCGAAAGTCTGGACGGGTTTGCGAATTTCTTTATTATCCAGGCTGAGGAAGAGCGTTTCCATGGCATGAAAATATATAAATTCCTGAACGACCGCAACCGTCGTGCTACTTTGTCTGCTCTGCACGAGCCTAAGAACGAATATGCGTCGATGCTCGATGCATTCGAGCGTGCTTATGCGCATGAACAACAAAACACACGCAAGTTTTACAACCTTGCTGACCTTGCGCTCAGCGAGCGCGAGCATGCGACGATCTACTTCCTGAAATGGTTCATCGATGAGCAGGTAGAAGAGGAGTCCTTGTTCGACGGCATCATTTCGAAGCTGAAGCGCATTGATAAAGACAGCAACGCGTTTTATATGCTGGATGCTGAATTTGCGCAGCGCACGTTCACGCCTCCTGCGGAATAAGCGAAGCATGCTGCACGGTTAAAGGTTTCTAGCATTGTCCGCTGCACACCGTTTATAACGTACTGCACATGAAGAAGAGGGATTGGCACTTACGCCAATCCCTCTTTTTGCTGAAATATAGGAAAGGATATGATGATTTCATCCATTCTCTATATTTCTCGGAATGAAACGCGCCACGCCGTTAAAGGACGTCGACAGCCGTTTCACCTTGCCCAAACAGCTGAATAAATGAATCGACTAAGTCCGGGTCAAACTGGGTGCCGTGCATCTCTTTAATGTAAGCGAGCGCTTGCTCCACCGACCATTTTTCCTTGTAGGGGCGTTTGCTGGTAAGGGCGTCGAACACATCAACGATGCTTACGATGCGCGCTTCAATGGGAATAGCTTCTCCCGCAAGCTTATGCGGATAGCCCTGGCCATCCCACCGTTCATGATGGTACAAAATAATATGCTTGCTCGCCGTCAGCTCGCTAGTAAACAGCTCGTCATTAAACTCGTTGAAAATCTTCTCAATAATGTCGACACCAATAAACGTATGCATCTCAATAATGGTGCGTTCATAGTCAGCGAGCGGACCGGGCTTATATAAAATCCCCTCGGGAATGCCCGATTTTCCGATATCATGCAAAATGCTCGCCGAGGCGATGCGGCTGAGCCGTTCTTCGTTCCAGCCTAGCTGCATCCGCTCATTATGATAACGCACAAGCTCCTCCGTAAGATCTCTTACCCGCACAAGATGCGATTCAATGCCAGGATCGCGAATTTCGCAGGAAATGGCAAGCACCTTGAGCAGCGAGCTTTGAATATGCCCAATCCGTTCCTGAGGCATATAGAAGCCGCTAGGGAGCTGCTCCAATTCACGGAAAATACCGATATAATACCAGCTCTCCTCCATATATAAAGGTGTAATGGTAATGGAGGAATGCCAGAGCTGTCCATCCTTGCGGCGGTTAATGAATACGCCAGACCATGGCCGCTTTACCTTTAACGCGTCCTTCATGCTTTCATGAATATGCACGGGGGTAAGGCTGGTGCGAACAATACCGGCCTTTTTACCTAATATTTCTCTGCGGTTGTAGCCGGTTATCGCTTCATAGCTCGTATTGATTTCTAATATCTGATGCTGATCATCCGTAATAATAACGGCATCACCTAATTGTAAAAAGGTTCTAAGCTGATCGTTCATCCGGTAGACACCCCATTTATAGGCATATATTTATTTGAAATATTTATCTAAGGTATTTATTTAAAAGCATTGAGCAAAAAAGAAGATACGGGCGCCGGTTTGCCGCGATAATAGCCGGGCGAGCTGATGTACAGCTCTTCCTTGGCCCGCGTGACGGCGACATAAGCGAGCCGCCGCTCTTCCTCCAGCGCAGCCTCGGCGACGTCATCCCCGGTCTGGATGGCGCTCCGGTCGCTATTTTTGCTCGCGGACAGCGCGGAGCTGTGCGGCAAAATGCCATCGGATGCTCCGCTGACGAACACGACGGGAAATTCCAGCCCCTTTGATTTGTGGATCGTCATAAAATGAACGGCGTCAGCGCCGCGGCTCGCCAGCTTGAGCTGCCTCATCTCCTGCAGCTTCAGTGCGATTTCGTCCACGAATGCCAAAAACTCGGTGATCGTCGCAAAACGTTTGGCGGCGGTTTCGAGCTCGTCGAGCGTTTCCTTCAAAGCGTCCTTATGCTCGGTAAGCGTCTGGCTTTTATCGGCTTGAATGTAATTGTCATAAAAGCCGTCGCGCAGCAGGCGAATCGCCTGCTCGGGCTTTAGCTTAGGCAAGGAGCGAATGAGCCGCAGCCGCTCTTTGATTTTTTCCTGGTGAAACTCCTTAATGCCAGGGAAGCGGACGAGATGGATCAGCGGCCATTTTTTGGCTTGCTGCTTCTCTTCGTTCCAGATGAAAGCCATCGCCTGCTCCGGCTTGACATAAAGCGTTGCCAGAATGTTTTGCATCGCGTCAAAATGGCGCCGATCGATCGCCAGCCGCAAATGGGCAATGATTGGCTTCACAACCCACTGCTCATAAAAGGACTCGCCCCCGCCGTAATCAATAAACGGAATTTGGCGTATGACCAGTTGGTCGAAGATGGCGCGGCTGCTGCTCGCCGTACGAAACAGAATCGCGAAATCCTCATAGCTGCGTTTTCCTTGGCTCTGCGCTTCCGTAATTTTATTAACAATCAGCTGCGCTTCATCGTCGGTATTGCCCGGCCTTGCAAATGTTGGGGAGAGGCTTTGCGTCTTGGCTACTTTGAGCGATTTGGGACGGCGCTGCTTGTTGCTGCTAATAATCGCATTGCCCAGCCCGACAATGGCAGCTCCGGAGCGGTAGTTAATATCGAGCACGACATTTTTGCTGGTCGGAAATTGCTGCTCGAAATTTAATATATAATCGTTGCGCGCCCCGTTAAATGAATAGATCGTCTGGTCATCATCGCCAACGACCATCAAGTTGCCATGCTGCGAGACAAGCAGCTTAATCAGCTCATACTGCACCTTATTCGTATCCTGAAACTCATCGATCATGACGTAGCGGAAGCGGCGCTGGAGCATTTCGAGCAGATTCTGATCGGTCGTGAGCAGCCGATAAGCGGCAAGCAGCATATCATCATAGTCGATCAGCTGCTGCTCCGACTTCCACTGCTCGTAGCATTCAAAAAGAATTTTCAGCTGCTTGTCCTCTTCTGTTTTGGCCGGCAGCTCATGAAGCTCCAGCATTTCCAGCTTGTAGGCTGAAAATAACGTAATGAGCGTCTCCGGCTGATACGTCTCATGCAAATTCCGTTCGCGCAGCAGCCGTTTGAAAAAAATTTGCTTCCGGCCGCTATCGCCTAATATCGCCTGCCTCATGCCCCGCCTGCGCAGCAGCTGCAAGCAGAACGAATGGAACGTTCTGGCTTCTACCGCAGCTGCAGCACCAACAGATATGCCGGGCAGCGTGGCAATGCGGGACTTCATTTCCTCTGCCGCTTTTTTGGAAAATGTCATGAGCAGCAGTTGGGATGCCATTACGCTGCGGACAGACAGCAAATAAGCCGTTCGGCAGACGAGAACGGAGGTTTTGCCGGAGCCGGCTCCAGCGAGCGTGAGCAGCGGTCCCTCGGTATGGCGGACAGCGGCAATTTGCGCCTCATTGAGCTGAATGCCGTGCTGCTCCAGCGAGCGAAAAAAAACGGCATCGCTTTCGCCGCGTCCGACAAGCTGCTTGCTCGTATCAGCTGCCGCCTGATTGGCCCGTGGCATTATGTTTGTTGTTACGCCGTAAGGTCTGGGATAATATTTTGTACGTGTTTGTTCCATATGTATAATCACCTGTGCTTGATTATAGCATGGCTTAATGGATTAGGATAAACTAATTAAAGAATAACGATAGGAGTTGAGCTAGATGATTGTGCCAGCGAGAAAAGAAGATGTACAGCAAATTATGCCGCTTCTGCATGCAGCAATTGGCGATATCGCCTGTACGCTGACGGGCGCTAAAGACGAGCAGGAGGCGATGAATAGATTAGCGGATTTTTATGTGGAAAAAGGAAACAGAATCAGCTACGAGCATGTGCTTGTCGCCTGGGAGGGGGATGCCATCGCGGGCATGGCGCTCGGTTACGGCGGTGATGCAGCTGCGAAGCTTGATGCTCCGCTGCTTTCGCGCATCCGTCAGGAGCCAGCTCATGCCGGCTATCAAATTATGACGGAGGCAAGGCCCGGCGAATATTATTTGGATTCCGTGGCGGTAAATCCCGCCTATCAGGGGAAGGGGATAGCGCGGGCTTTGATCGGCGCGCTGGAGAATAAGGCGAAGGATGCGGGCTGGCCGCGCCTATCGCTCATTGCGCTGGATGATAACGAGAAGGCGACGGCGCTTTATTTTCGGATGGGCTATGCCGAGGATGGAGAGCTGGAGCTGGCAGGGCACCGCTACATTCGAATGGTAAAGCAGCTGACGCAATAATGGATTGCGAAGTAGAGAGCAAACAGGTACGATAGCCATATGGCAAATATTCCATTCATTTACTAACTTGCTAGAAGCAGCTATGGAGGCATAACAAATGAAAGACATCAGCATTCGTATAGTAGAGCCACTGGATGAAACCTTGCACCAACTGATTCAATTGCTAGACGAGGAGCTGCTGGAGCGATATCCGTCGGAAGAGGTGCACGGGCTGGATTTTACCGATCCAGGCATCCAAGACACTGTATTTATTGTCGCTTTTTCCGGGGACGAACCGGTCGGGTGCGGTGCCATCCGGCCGCTGGATGCCCAATATACGGAGCTGAAACGCTTTTTCGTGCATAAAGAAAGCCGGAAGCTCGGCATTGCTGCCGCTATGCTTTCCTTTTTGGAGAATGAGGCGCAGCTGCGCGGCTTTGCCGGCATCCGGCTGGAGACGGGGCCCGAGCAGCCCGAGTCGTTGAAGTTTTATGAAAAGCATGGCTACATATTTATCGGGAAATTTGGCGAATATGTCGATTATGAGCTGAGCATGTGTTATGAGAAGCGCTTCGGCGCATAAAGAAGGGGCGAACATGATGAACGTATTTGAAGGATGCAGCAGGCAAAGCTTAAGCAAGGAGCTGTCCTGGATTAATGAGCCGAAGAGCTGGGAAGTGAATGAGCACCAGCAGTTGGTCGTGCAAGCGCCGCCGATGGGCGATTTTTTCATCGATCCGGCAGGAGGCAACACGAAAAACTCCGCTCCTTTTCTTTACACATTAGTTGAAGGCGATTTCTATGCCGTCACTCGCGTTGCGGTTGATATGAAGCAGACGTACGATTCCGGCTGCTTGATGATTATGGCAGACGAAGATCACTGGGCCAAGCTTTGCTCGGAGTTTTTTGACGATATGCCGTCCATTCTCAGCGTTGTGACACGCGGCGCATCCGATGATTGTGTTTCCAGCGATGCCCAGATCGTTCGGCCTTTTTTGCGTATTGCCCGGGCTGGCAATAGCTTTGCGTTCCATTATTCAGTGGATGGCGTCAAATGGAAAATGGTCCGTTATTTTGGAATGGACATTCCCGCAACGATTAAAGTTGGCGTCGTCGCCCAATCGCCGATTGGAGAAGGCAGTACCGCAACATTTGATTATTTAAAAATCAGCACAAACGTAATTGGCGACATTCGCAGCGTTAATTAACGAATTGCAACTTGAGCAGCAAGCAGGAGGGGTTATTTCATGCCCATGCTGCTGAACAGGAAGGTAATAAGCTCGGTGGGGCCAGGCATGTCGGGGAAAAAAACGAGCAAAATAGCCAAAGCTGCCGTTAATGCTGTTATGGCGATTGCCGTAGTCATTTCCCGGCGCCCGTTGTCCTGCCCGCGAGTTTCTCCATATATAATAATGACGGAGACGAGCAGAATACCTGTAATAAACAGCACCTTCATCGAGAGTCCTCCTGTATGTTTTGTTGCATTTATTCATTGGATTGGCCCGGTATCCCTTGCGGATCACCGGATTTTCCTGTGCGCAAAATGCGAGCCTCTACATGGATTGTCGTTTTTATTTTTGGCAGGTCGCTTTCCCACTGGGCCCTTTTTGCTTTCCATTTGTGTGGGAAATGATTGCGGTACGCATTCGCATAGCCGAAAAAATCGGTTTTCAGCTTTTGCTGGGTTAATTGCAGTGCGGCTTCCGCTCGCTGCTTAAACTGTTCTTCAAACAAAGCCTGAATTTTTTCTACATTCGGCGGTGGCAGCAGCGACAGATCAGTTGTATTCAAGATGACGTCGCCCTTTGTTTTAATGTTGACCTTCATCGTCCAGTTTCCGTCAGCAAAGCCGGGAACAAACTCCGTACGAATGAATTGCGGTTTGATGGTGACAGCTGCTTGCTTGTTGGTTTTATCCGGGTTAACCGTCAAAACGATATTGTCCAGTTGATTCAGCATCATAAGTATGCCTAGGCTCATCGGCTCGGTTACGACGCGAATTTCCCGGTCATCCTTAATTAAGGCCAGTCCAAATACAAAGGGCATCGTAGCTTTCTTATTTTGTCCAGGCGCGGGTGGAGCAATTTTCAGCCTGGATAGTACGGCTGATTTGCTTAGACCTTCCAGCGCTTGGGCTAAATCAAGCACCGTCATTTTGGTACCCAGCTTCATATTGCCCATTTCACGCAAAGCTTCCGCCGAGCTTCGCTCAAGAGGAGGCAGCAGGGAGAGGATATCCTCTGCTTTAGTCTCGCTAATATAAACATAAGCATGTTCACGAAATTGGGAGAAGCGCAGCAAAAAGTCCATGTACTCGCGAATGCCGAGCTTTGCTGTCTTTTCTCCTATGACAATGGCCTCGCAATGTCCCCAGAAAACGTGGCGGGAAATTTTGCGCTGCAGCCGGGTCATTGCGTCTGCAATATTAAGCCCTTCTGCGGTTTGCACCATCGTAACGCCGCTCGGAGATCCTTCACTGCCACCGGTCCCTCCGGTCGCGCTGCTGCCGCTTTGGCGTGGAATGAAAATTTGAATCGAAAGATGGACTTTACCATCCTTGGTTCGGTCAATGCCGGTTGCAAGCACCATTGCCAAGTCATTAATTTCCACACGATCCCAGCAGCCTTGCAAAAGCGCCATGCTGCATGCCGCCAGAAGCAGGAGTGCGATTTTGCGCCGCAGGTTGTGCAGCTTGCTGCTTATCATGAGGATGCCTTCTTTTTGCGGGTCAGCTTGTTTTTAATGAGACTAACCAGCAGCAGCAGCAAGGGCAGGATGAACAGGCTGGCAATCGTATACGTATTGCCAGATACGCTGATCAAATTGGCGATATCCGCTTGGCTTCTGGCCGACCAGTAAGCAAAAACGGTGCAAAGAAAGGCAAGCGGCATAACGACGGAGCGATAGTGCTTTAATTTAAGCCAGTCGGCAACAGTAATCGAATAGACGTACAGAAAGACAGATATTTTCACAAAAATACCCGATATCCAAATAGCGATTACGAGAGCTTCCAAATGCTGCATAAAATCGGCAATGGTTATGTAACGGGCAGCAATCATCACCGGATAAATAAAGCTGGAGGTCAAATCGCCCATTAGGAATAAGCACACCAGATTGGTGACCACCATCGTGATGGTGACGAACAGTACCGATAGCATACTTTTTCGCATCGCTTTCTCACGGTCGTTAACGTAGGGGAGCAGAAACGCTATCAAAATATATTCGCTGAACCAGGCAGCCGGCGCGAGCGCGCCTTTAATAGAAGGGCCAATTCCATTCTCGGCAATGGGCAGCAGCTCGGAAGGATGGAGCTGGCCGATCAGCAGAACAAATATAAAGGCTGCGAGAAAAATAAAAACGGCTGTAAAAATCTGCGCGCTTCTCCCAATAACCTCGATGCCGAGGCGGGCATTGATTGCACAGACGAGCACCATCGATCCGGTTACAATGAACTGCGGTGTCATCGGCAGCGCATTGCTAATAATAAACTCGCCATATTGGCGAATAATGATGCCTGTTAAATGGGGCAAATAAAAAATATAAAACAAGCCTACCAGAAAACCCGGAACAGCTCCAAGCAGGCTGAAGCTCGTTCGAATCAGGGTGCTGTCTGGTTTCAGCCGATTGAGCTTGACCGCCACCCATACGGTCAGCATGCCAAACAAGCCTGCCCAAATCGGGGAGATCCACATGTCCTGATGGGCATGGGTCATCGTAATGCTGGGAACAGACAATATGGATGTGGCGAGAATCGACGGATAGAGCAAAATAGCCATCTGTGACGATGATATTTTTCCAGTTTCAAGCATGGGAGCTTCAGCCTCCTCCGTTATAATGTAGGGCAGGTTTTGGCCACTGCCGGCTATTTTTTGTTCCCGCTTGGGCTGCTGCGCCCGGAATGCCGTTCTTTTCGGGCTTCGTTCATCCAGGCAGGAGCACGCCAGATGACATCGCGAATAGTCCCCATCGAAGCTGGCGTTACAGGTGACAAGTAGGGAACGCCGAAGGAACGCAAACTTGATAAATGGATGACGATCAAAATCAGTCCAAGCATCATGCCGATCAGTCCCAGCGTTCCTGCCAGCAGCATGATTGGAAACCGCAGCAAACGGGAGGAAATGCCAGCCGCATAACGCGGAATCATAAACGATGCAATACCGGTTGTGGCCACGACAATAACCATTGGCGCAGAGACGATGCCTGCCGACGTGGCAGCTTGTCCGATGATGAGCGCGCCCACGATGCTGACAGCTGATCCGACCTGTCTTGGGAGCCTGACCCCAGCCTCGCGCAGCGCTTCGAAGGCGATTTCCATAATCAGCGCTTCAACTAGCGCTGGAAAAGGGATTTCTTCCCTTGCCTTGGCGATGCTGAGCAGCAGCACCGTCGGAATCATTTCCTGATGGTAGGTTGTAATCGCCACATAAGCTGATGGAAGAAGCAGGGACAGCAGAAAAAAAACATAACGCAGCCAGCGTACAAAGGTGCTCATAATAAAATGCTGATAGTAGTCCTCGACAGACTGCAGCATGGAAAATAAGGTCACGGGAGCGATGAGGGCAAACGGCGTCCCATCAATTAGAATAGCGAAGCGCCCTTCCAGCAAATTTGCGCAGACGACGTCCGGCCTTTCGGTTGCAATCATTTGTGGAAACGGCGAATAAGGCGAGTCGGCAATCCATTCCTCAATATATTCGCTTTCCAAAATGCCATCGGTGTCAATCGCGGCAAGCCGCTTCAACGCTTCATCGACGGTGGCGGGATTTGCGGCTCCCTCCAAGTAGAGAATAGCGATGTCGGTTCGTGTATACTCGCCGATCGTCATCGTGAGCAGCTTCATTTTCGGGCTTTTCATTTTACGGCGCAGCATTGACAGATTAATGGACAGCACTTCATTAAACGATTCGCGAGGGCCGCGAACGGTAGATTCCGCTGAAGGCTCCTCAATGCTGCGATGCTCGATTTTTTGCAAGCCGAACGATAGCGCCTCCTCGCTGCCATCGATGAAGAGCAGCGGCATGCCATTGCTAATGATATCGATAGCGTCCTCCAGCGTGCGTACTGTATTGGCAGCGGCGATGGGCAGAAGATTTAGCAGCTGTGCAGGGGTCGCAGCAGTCAAGCGGCCGGCATCGCTCGCAAGCGGCCGCAAAATGAACATATTCAGCTGCTCATCATCGCACATACTGATATGAAATACGAGCATGGCTTCAGCAAGCTCCCCGATCCGCAAGGAATGGAAGGAGAGGTCAGCGCAGTCTGCATACACACGCCGCAGCTCTGTTATATTTTCATCCAATCGCTGTGAAAGCGGCTGCTGCTCGTCGGGCTGGCGCTTGTCCGACTGCTGCCAATCGGCCCTCGCTGTTTTGTGATTCCAATTGCTGCGTTTGAATCCGCGCATGACAGTACCTCGCTTCCAGAAGATAGAACAAGTCCGTGCCATTAGCGTTTCCAGCACGTTCCTTTCCTATGTAAGGAAACAAATATTTTCAGAAGTGATGAATTATTATGGCGAGGTGTTGAAAAAAAAGCAGCCTTGAATTATAATTGATAATGATAATCATTATATATGGATGAGCGATCATTCAGCAGTGCCAATAGGCCGGGAAGGTGGGAAATGATAAAGCATATGAGAAACTCGATACGGATGGGCTTCCAAGAAGAGGATACACACTTTAGGCATAACACCGAATCTGTTGCAGGAGGAAGAAGCAAGCTTGGGCAGACGGTTGAATATATGAAACGCCATTATCACAAACCAATTACACGGGACATGCTCGCCAGCATGGTTGGCATTACGCCGGAGCATTACTCCCGCGCCTTCAAGAAGCATATGGGCATCAGCCCGATCGATTATTTAATCGCCATTCGCATTGACCGGGCTAAAGGTCTATTGAAGGAGACGAATGCGACGGTGCGCAGCATCGCTCGTCAGGTCGGCTACGAGGATCCGTATTATTTCAGCCGCCGCTTCAAGCAGGAGGTTGGTGTAGCGCCATCCGCCTACGCGGTGCCTGGATATAGCGCAGGATTATAATTCATAGATGAAACATGCCGGGGCTTAATAGACCCGGCATGTTTTTTTATACAGCCCAGCTTGTATAGTATAATGGAAAATAAGAGACAGCAGGTTTAGACTGAATGGGTTGCGGTAATAAGGATTGAGTTCGATTACTTCATGGACAGGAGGAATTAAGATGGATTTGGGTATGCAAGGGAAACGCGCCATTGTGACGGGGGGAAGCAAAGGAATTGGGCTTGCTACCGCGCTGCGGCTGGCGGCTGAGGGAGCAGAAGTAGCGATAGTTGCCAGACAGGAGGGACCGCTGCAAGAAGCAGCAGAACGGATTAAGCAAGCGACAGGCAGAAAGCCGTTGATCATCTCCGCCGATGTATCAGTTGAGGCTGACGTACAGCGGGCAGTTGCCAAGGTGGTCCAGCAGCTTGGCGGTGTTGATATTCTGGTAAACAATGCTGGAACGTCGGCAGCGCTTCCGTTCGATAAGGTTGTGCCGGATGCGTGGGCAGCTGATCTTGACCTTAAGCTGTATGCGGCCATTCATTTCGCGCGAGCGGCACTTCCTTATCTCCGCGAGGCAGGAGGCGGCGCCATCGTAAATGTGACGGCTATTGGCGGCAAGACGCCAGCAGGCTCCTCGCTGCCTACTTCGGTAAGCCGGGCGGCTGGCCTTGCGCTGACGAAAGCGATGAGCAAGGATTTGGCGGGCGATGGCATCCGTGTGAATGCTGTCTGCATCGGCCTCATCCGCAGCGATCAAATTGAGCGCAAGTGGAAACAGACCGCTCCCGATCTGTCGTGGGAGGAGTTCGCGGCGAGCCCGAAACATGATATTCCGCTTGGACGCATCGGCAATCCGGAGGAAGCCGCGAATGTCATCGCTTTTCTCGTCTCGGAAGCGGCTTCCTTCGTCACGGGAACTTCCGTCAATATTGACGGCGGCAAAGCAGCGGTGCTGTAGCTTCATTTGAAAAATAAACCCGGCATCCGCCATTTTCTTTCCTTTATGTATGCAAGCAGAGGCGTTAGCTGCGACTTGTTTTGTCGCAGCTGACGCCTCTATACCTCTGCTGCCGCTGCAATCGTCTGGTTGCGGCCCGCATTTTTTGCTTGATACAATGCTTGGTCCGCTTTCAGAAGCAGCTCCTCGGGGCTGGTGCCATGAAGCGGATACTGGGCAACCCCCTGTGAAATCGTTACGCGCCCAACGACCGGATCTACTCCTTCCTCCACAGCAATCCGCAGCTGCTCGGCGACTAAATATGCTTCGGGCAGCGCCGTCTGCTGAAGCAAAATAACAAGCTCCTCCCCACCGTAGCGGTAGCCAATATCCTCTGGCCGAATGGCATGAATGACCGTTTGCGCCAGCTGCCTGAGTACCGCATCGCCTGCTTGATGCCCAAATTTATCGTTGACCCGCTTGAAGCGGTCAATGTCGATAATAATAATGGAGAAGGGCAGCTTCTCTTCCATCCACAACGTCAAAAATTTGATTAAGGTGCGCCTATTCATGAGTCCCGTTAGCGGGTCCGTTTCCGCATCTTTCGTTAATTGATGATGCTGAGCCTGAATAAGCGATCCAACATTGATCGTTGATTTAATAAGCAGATCCGTTTCCCGAATCCAGTGGTTTTTGCGCCAGGAGCTAAGCTCGCCTGCGTCCCCGAGCTGGCTGACGAACTGCGAAAGCTTTAGAAACGGCTTGGCAATGCGCCGCGCCAATATAATGACCGCGAATATAAGCAGCAGCAGCGGGATGGCAATTGTGACGGCAGCATTTTTGAAATGGTAAACGAGCTGGTCCTTAATGCTTTGCATAGGAGTGGCTGCCACGATGCCCCAGCCATTTTCCTTAACACTGGCATATCCGACGAGCAGCTTGCTGCCGTTCAAGCTGGTAATCATTTCGCTGCCGCTTTGCCCAGCCATCAGCTTTTTCACTACCATATTTTTGCTTATGTTTTTGCCAATGAGCATGGGGTCGGGGTGAAAGAGCAGGTTGCCCTGCTGATCTACAATATAAAAATAAGACTCCAAAAAATCATTCGTATTTTTCTCAAAAATCGTATTCATAACATTATTTTTCTTCAAATAAATGCTGCCGCCAATAAAACCCTCGTATTGCTGGTTTTTGTCATATAGCGGCTCGCTCACCATAATAAATAAATTGCCTGTCCGTTCATCAAAAAAGGGGTCCGAAATGCTCGATCGCTTTGATGCCAGCGCTTGTTTCAAGGAAGCTGACGTAATCGGCTCATTGATTAAGCTGCTTATTTCCTCCGTAGCTCCTCTTATAATTCCGTGTTTATCCACGACTACGATAGAATTGAAAAAATTGCTGCTATGCTTCATTAAATTTAAATCCTCATTCATCCGCTGAACTTGATCAGGCTCGTCCCACATGCCCTCCTGTTCTATTTGCACACTGTGTTTCAAGCTTAGCCGTATCGTTTTGGTTAGCGCGTCAAGCGTATCGCTCATTTTGCTCGCTTTGGAGAAATTGGTGGATAATGCTGTACGTTCCATTAAAAGCTTGCTGGATTGGAAGGACGAAAGCAGCACGAGGATAATCGTGACCAAGACGCATAAAAAAACGAGACCGCTAAGTACAGTTGCCAAGCTAATTTTGCGCTTTTTGTACGCCGAGAGAGGGGCTTTCATCGTAATGACTTCCTTTCGTTTCGCTGAAGTATGCCAAAGGAAAACGTTGTATAAAGTGATTTTGTTGTATCGTCTGAAAGTCCTTTTAACTTCCTATAAAAGTAATTATATGTAATATCAGGGATAATGAAAGAGGAAAATTTAATAGCGTTATAGCTATGAAATGTCGCTTCTATTGTTATTATCGGTTTTGTGCTAAAATTGGATTTGTGAAATGACTAGCTGATGCTGCTAAATGCACTATTTTGAAAGCATATTAATGAAATGGGAGCATGTATTGAATATATTCTGAATGGAAGTGAAGCTGGAGAAATAAGCTCGTACCGTTGTGGACAAGCTAGGCTGGTGATTTATATTATACAGCGTGAGCTGTGATTCAAACAGTAGCAGTGCTAAAGAAAACGATGCCTGCTGCAACGACTTATTGGCTGTTCAGCATTCCTTTTGGAATCCGGCATGGCAGTGTTTTGGCTGTCCAAAGCTAGTATGCTTGCTTTTTTGATATATCTATAATAAAATTAAGATGATAATGATTACAAATTGAGAAATGACAAGCCGCAGGACGATGCAAAGGAGGCTCATGAGCGATGAGCGAACTGGACATTCAAATGGATAATATTAACCAGCAGCTGAAAGCGAAGGGCTACAAGCTGACGCATCAGCGCGCAATGACTTTAAGAGTGCTGCTGGAGAACGAGCAGGACCATCTCAGCGCAGAGGACGTATATATGCTGGTCAAGAAGTCATACCCGGAAATCGGACTGGCGACCGTTTATCGGACGCTTGAGCTGCTGACCGAGCTGCATATTGTAGAAAAAATGAACTTTGGCGATGGCGTTGCCCGTTTCGACTTGCGTGACGCCAGCCAAGAACATATGCATCACCATCTGATCTGCGCCAAGTGCGGCGTGCTGAAGGAAATTCAGGAGGATTGGCTGCTTGAGCTGGAGCAGCGCGTACAGCGCGAATTCGGCTTCACGGTTACCGACCACCGATTGGATTTTACAGGCATGTTCCAAGGCTGCAACGCCGGCGATTGCAAGCGAGGCAAAGATACGAAAGCGAGTTAATTGCTCATTTTATGGAGAAATGCATGCATAGAAGCCAGCCATTGGGCTGAAAAACGCTGATTCCACCAAATAAAGGTGATTCAGCGTTTTTTTTTTACTGCATATTTTTATTTGGTATTGATAATAAGGCTTAGTAAACCGTTATATAGGTATAGGACTTGCGGCTTAAACTACCAGTTAAGAAGGTGACAAAAACATGAAGACTATATTGGTAGATAACGAGCCTCTTACGCTCAAGCTCCTGGAAGAGGAGTTAGGCAAAATTGGGGGCATTGATGTTGTGGGAAGCTTTTCCAATCCTGAGCTGGCGCTTCAGCATATTTTAGCCGATCCTCCGATCGCTTTATTTTTAGATATCGATATGCAGGAGCATGGCGGGATGCAGCTTGCAGAGCAAGTGATGCAGCAATTTCCAGAAGTTATGCTTATTTTCCTGACTGAGCAAGAGAAATATGCGGTGAAAGCATTCGAGCTTAGCGCTCATGATTATATAATGAAGCCATTCAGCCATGAGCGGTTGTGCATGACGGTTGAACGGCTATTAAAGCGGGCTCGGATTGCTCCTCCTGCTGTGCTGCCGGCTTCTGGACCAGCTAAAATGATTCACTGCTTTAGATCGCTGCGAATCGGGCCGAAGGGCGATGAGAGCGCTACGCTCAAATGGAAAACCTTGAAGGCGCAGGAGCTTTTCGCCTATTTGCTGGAGCATCGCGGGAAGCTGATTCGCAAGCAAGATTTGCTGGATCAGCTGTGGCCGGAAATCGAATGGCGCAGAGGCACCTCCCAGCTGTATACAGCGATTTATCAAATTCGGCGAATCATGCGTGAAGAGGGTGTCGGTATCCGAATCGTTAACCGTGATGAGGGCTACACGCTCGATTTGAATGGCGTACTGCTGGATACGGAGGAGTGGGAACGGAAAATCAAGAGAATCCCTCCGTTAACAGATGAAACATTGGAACAGCATCAGCAGATGCTGGAAATGTATCCTGGCGACTACTTGCTGGAATATTCGTATGAATGGGCCGAAAGGGAGCGTCGGCGGCTTCGCACCGTATGGCTGCGCCATGCCCAGCACATTGCCCAGCATTTTGATTCCATTGGCAATGAGGCAAAGGCGGCCCAGCAATATTTGCTCATTCAAAAACAGCTGCCCTCCGAGGAGCAGATTTATTTTGATCTGATGCGCTTGTATGACCGAATGAATGAGCGGTTTGCTGTGCAGCGGCAATACGAACAGCTGCTGAAGATGCTGAGGCAGGAGTTTGATGCCGAACCGCTGACATTGGTACAGCAATGGTACGAGCAATGGCAATACAAGCATAGCCAGCGTTTGTCGGCGCAATAAGCGAAAGGCCATTGCATAGCTGCTCCGTCTATACGAAGATTTTTAATCTTTCATTATCATGGACTAAATTTACTGAAAATTCAAATATTTACCAACTGAAAAGAGGGAAAGAAATGGGGCATCTCCATGGCACCTATGATAGCTCACTGATTATTTTCTCCTACATTATTGCAGCACTAGCGTCGTTTGCAGCTCTGGATCTGGCCGAGAAGGTCGGTATTTCCGGTGGCCGCAAGCGCTGGCTGGGCATTACGATTGGCGCCGTTATTTTGGGAATGGGCATTTGGTCGATGCATTTCGTCGGCATGATGGCCTTCTCCCTGCCAATCGTCGTAGCCTATGACCTGATCGTCGTACTGCTGTCCCTTCTCGCCGTCATTGTAGCCGCATTCATTGCGCTGTATGTCATTGGAAGGGATGAATTGAAAATCGGCAGGCTGCTGGCAGGAGGTTTGCTGCTGGCCACCGGCGTGTCGGTTATGCATTTTGTAGGCATGGAGGCTATGCTGATTCAGATTCATTATGATCCGCTGCTGTTTCTGCTTTCTATTTTTATTGCGTTTGCCGCATCCGTTACCGCTTTATGGCTCGTATTTTATTTCCGTAAAACGAGCAAGCAGGTCATGCTTTGGAAAAAGCTTAGCGCTGGCATGATTATGGGAGCGGCCATTGCGGGCATGCATTACACAGGGATGATGGCGGCAACGTTCAGCTCGGAAATCAAAACGGCGATCTTTTTTGAAATGGTGCTGGCTACTAAGCTGCTTGCTTATGTCATTATTGCTGGAACGCTGATTACGTGCATGATGTCGCTGGTCGTTCTGTTTATCTCCAAACGGCTGGAGAGCAAGGAAACGCAGCTCGATGAGCATGAGAAGTGGTACAAGTCATTGTTCGACAACAATTTGGATGGCATTATTTCGGTTAATATTCAAGGCCAGATTATTGGCTTCAATCCAATGGCACTCGAAATTACAGGTCTAAAAAGCGAGCAGCTGCTCAATCAGCCTATAAATCTGCTTTTGCCCTATATTACGCAAGACCAGCTTGATCATACAGTAGCGATGTTTACGAAAGCTTTTCAGGGCGAGGCTCAGCGTTATACCTCTGCCATCTTGCGAAATGGAGAGGAGCGCGTAGATATTAGCGTTGTAAGTGCTCCGGTTGTTGTAGGCGATGCAGTTGTAGGTATTTATGTCATCGCCAAAGATATTTCAGAGGAGAAGCAGGCGGAGGAAAAGGTAAGGTATTTGGCGTTTCACGATGAGCTGACAGGCTTGCCGAATCGCAGAATGTTCAATCAAGTGCTGGATGAAGAAATTGAGAGACCGAAGCCGGCAAGCGAGGCAGCAAGGGAAGACGATTCTGTTTTCGCTGTAATGGTGCTTGATATCGATCGATTTAAAATGATTAATGACTCGCTCGGCCATTCTTATGGCGACCTGTTTCTTCAAGAAATGGGCAACCGAATCAGCAGAAGTGTAGAAGGTTATAATGTGATGCTTGCCAGAATGGGCGGTGATGAATTCACCCTGCTGGTGCCTCATTCTGATTCAGGCATTGTGACGGAAATTGCCGAGAAAATTATTCATGCGATCCAGCTTCCCTATCGTCTCAAGGAAAGCGACTTTTATGTATCGGCCAGCATCGGCATCGCCTTATATCCGCAGCATGGGACGGATACGAGCCAATTGCTAAAAAATGCAGATACGGCAATGTACGAAGTGAAGAAAAAAGGAAAAAATGGCTTTCAGTATTATTCGGCCGAACTCAACGACAAGCTGCGCAATAAAATCGAGCTGGAAGGCGACTTGCGAAAAGCGGTGGAGCTGGGCGAGCTTGAGCTGTATTACCAGCCCCAGATAAGAGCCGAGGATGAGCACATGATTGGGGTCGAGGCACTCGTCCGCTGGAACCATCCAACGAAAGGCGTGCTGTCTCCAGGCATATTTATTCCGATTGCGGAGGAGACGGGCATTATTTACGAGCTGGGGACCTGGGTGCTCCGGGAAGCCTGCCGTCAAATGCGCAAATGGCATTTAGCGGGCGGGCCGCTCATCCCAGTCTCGGTCAATTTATCCTCCCAGCAATTCCATCAGCCTTATTTGGCCGAATACGTGAAGGATATTTTGCGGGAGACGGGGCTTGAGCCGCATTTTTTGGAGCTGGAAATTACCGAAAGCATGATGATGGACGCCTCGGTATCGACAGCGATTTTGAACCAGCTCAATGATTTTGGCGTGCGAATTAGTCTCGATGATTTTGGAACGGGCTACAGCTCGCTTAGCTATTTGAAGATGTTCCCGATTCACAAGGTGAAAATCGATCGTTCCTTTATTCGTGATATTACGGAAAATGACAACGATAAGGCGATTGTATCCACCATTATTTCCATGGCCCAGCATTTAAATATGGAGGTTATTGCCGAAGGCATTGAAACGAAAGCCCAGCTGGACATTTTAACTGACAAGGACTGCGAGAAAATACAAGGCTATTATTTCAGCCGTCCTTTGTCCGCTATTGATGTAGAAGAGGAATTTTTCATACCTGGTCGCCAAGAGAAAACAGCATTTCATTCCTGATTCAACAGAGAGCGGAGGTGATAAGGTGGACTATTGGAAGAAATCTTTGCCGAATATGTACAAGCAGTTTCCTGAGCCGATCATTACAATCGGAGAAAATGGCGTCATTCTTCATATGAATGAGGCTGCTAAACAATATCAGCGGGGGGCTATCCGCGATTTGCTTCCGGGAGCCAGATTGTCAGAGCTGAGACGGATAACGAAGGAGGAGGGCGCAAGGCTTGAGCAATTTTTGAGCCGGCCAGATGGCACCTGTTCGGAGCGTCATTTTTTATATTTTGACGATTCGGAAGGGGGAGTTATCAGTTGGGAGCTGTACAAGCTCCCTTATGATGCCAGCAACAGCAGCTTAGGCAGCCATCTTCTCATTCGGGATCGTTCGGAATCGATTAGGCAGCAGATGGAAAGCGAGGCTATTAGGGCGCGTTACAACGAGCTGCTGGACATATACTTAGATCCGATTGTCATTCATCAGGACTCAAAAATTGTTTTCATCAACCATGTGGCTGAGCAGACGATTGGCGGGAGCAGTGAACAGCTGCTTGGCCAGAATATTTTTCGGTTTATTCATCCTAGCGATTGGGACAATGTAGCTAAGCGCATAAAAATGATGTATAAGACGAAGCAGCGTACCAATATTAAAGAAATTCAGCTTATTAGCTTTCGCGATGAGGTTTTTGAGGTTGAAACGATGAGCAAAATGATTGACCATAACGGCCGTCCAGCCGTATTGACGATCATCCGCGATAATAGCGCCCGAAAAAAAGCGGAGCGTGATATGATTCACCAGGCTTTTCATGATTCTTTAAGCGGTTTGCCGAATCGCTCCCATTTCAACCAACAGCTGTCGAAAATGATTGAGCGAAGCAGTGCAAGTCTTAGCGATGGGAGCAAGCAGGTTTCCCGTTTTGCCGTTATGGTACTTGACCTTGACCGTTTCAAAAATATTAACGATTCACTTGGACATGCCTACGGGGATGTGTTCCTGAAGGAGATGGGCTGTCGTATTCAATCTTGTGTAAGAGACAGTGAAACTTTAGTA
This sequence comes from Paenibacillus sp. Leaf72, assembly GCF_001422685.1. Taxonomy (NCBI): domain Bacteria; kingdom Bacillati; phylum Bacillota; class Bacilli; order Caryophanales; family Paenibacillaceae; genus Paenibacillus; species Paenibacillus sp. Leaf72. The sequence continues at coordinate 394,125 of NZ_LMLV01000032.1, forward strand.
GCCAGAATGGGAGGAGATGAATTTACGTTATTAATTAATCGCTTTCAGGATGAGCAGCAGCTCGGTCTGCTCGCAGGAAGGATTACCGCTGCTATTCAGCAGCCCTACCGACTGAAGGACAGCGATTTTTATACGACGGTCAGCATTGGAATTGCCGTCTACCCTGACAATGGACAGGATACGGTACAACTGCTCAAAAATGCCGATACCGCGATGTATGAAGTGAAGCGCAACGGTAAAAACGGGTATCAGTTTTATTCGTATGAATTTAATGAGCAGCTTCAGCTCAGGCTGGAACTGGAGAGCGAGCTGCGCAAGGCGATGGAGCGCGAGGAATTTAGATTGTACTACCAGCCGCAAATTAGCTCCATTGACAATAAGATGATTGGCGTCGAAGCACTGATTAGGTGGGAGCATCCAATAAAAGGCATAATCTCGCCTGGTGTATTTATTCCGGTAGCTGAGGAAAGCGACTTGATTTACAGCATTGGCGAGTGGACGATGCGCGAGGCTTGCAGGCAGATGAAGAAGTGGCATGATGAGGGCTTTTTTTTCGCATCGGTATCCGTCAATTTATCGGCAAGACAGTTTCTTCAGCCAAATCTGGTTCAGCAAATTCATGTTATTTTAGAAGAAACGGGGCTTGATCCGAGCTTTCTAGTGCTGGAAATTACCGAGAGCATGATGATGGACGCCTCGCATTCCATTGGAATATTAAATGAATTAAATAGCTGCGGTGTTAAAATCAGCCTCGATGATTTCGGGACGGGCTACAGCTCGCTCAGCTACTTAAAGCATTATCCAATATATAAGCTGAAAATTGACCGTTCCTTCATCATAGATATTACAACGGATGAGAGCGATCAAGCGATTGTCGCCACGATTATTTCCATGGCCAAGCATTTAAAGCTGGAAGTAATCGCGGAAGGGATTGAAACGAAGGAGCAGCTCGATTTTCTAACCAGTCATGACTGCAAGGAAATTCAAGGCTACTATTATTGCCGTCCGCTGCCGGCTCAGGTGCTGGAGGAAAAGTATTTAGCGATCCAAGAGGAAAATGATGGCATATGGGGCGATTTGAAGCATTAACGGCAGTTTGGTTGTGGCAGCGTTTAATCCAATTGAAGGTCGGCTTTAGCTTGTAGGACACAGTTTTGGCAGACGCATGACTGGTTGCGCTGTGCAGGCGGAATTTGTTCAAGCAGACTTTGTGGAACGCGCTCCCGGAAGCACCAGCAGGAGTGGGGCACTTGCCCCGCTTCTATGGCGCAGCCACCCGGTCCGCCGCATAATGGGCATTTTTTCAAGGCGGCAAGCCCCTTTCCTCTAAGGGTAAAAAAAATTTCAATAAAAAACTTGATAATAATAATCATTATTGGTAAAATACATAAAGAAAGAAGGGACCGCAACATCCCTTCCATCAGATCAGTTATTTCGTTTCGAAAGTTCGGCAATCTGTTTCGCTAGCTTCGTGTGCAGCATCTCTGCTATTGCTGACGATATAGATTGATGAAGCGCTGCATTTGTTGTCATCTACCCAATGACGGCAAGAGTCGACTTCGCACAATACGTCTTTAGCCATTACTATCACCTCCCATGGTTAGTAGTCGGTGCACAAATATAAAGCTTATTGACCTCTTATTGGCGTAAGGGGTTATTTGTGCTTTGTAGATAGTTACCCGTCTATCTTACCAAATGAAACCATCATTTACAACCTGTCCACTCCTGCAGCTGGCCTGATTTATCAGGAGCTGAAAGGCTTGCCCTCTATGTAATAAGCATTCTCGCTGTAGGTACGAAAGGCGATTTCTGCTTCCGCCAACTCAAGCCTCTCCATGTAACGGTGAACAATAGCGGCAAAGCGGTCCCGAACCTCCTGTCCGCGTTCAAACCAGCCAATTTCAATAAAAGGAAACGAACAATCATCGGCAAGTCCTCCATAAATGGACGTGGTTGCGAGGCACTCTATAGTGAAATTATCTACTCCGCAATCACAGAGGACAGCGAGCTCTTGAACAAGCTCAGGCGCGATGCTGCGCAAGCTAGGTGCAGGCACACCGCGAAATAATAAATGAGGCATATGAAAGTTCTCCTTCTAGTTCGTCATTTTAAATTGCATAACTTGCAGTCTACTATAAAGCAAGTTATCTTTATCTTAACAGAAATTCCTATTTAGCGGGGGTTCATTGCAAGGAAAGGATGTTGGACAACGATGGCAATAACGGTGGCTGAAGTCGTTGCTAGGCAGCGACAATGGTTCGAGAGCGGCAAGACACGCTCGGTTGAGGCGCGCATTCAGAAGCTCGAAAAGCTGCGCGAGGTGATGCAAAGGCATGAGCAGAAGCTGCTTGCAGCTTTAAAGACGGATTTGAATAAATCGGAGTTTGACGCGTATGCGATGGAGCTTGGCCTCATCTATACGGAGTTTAGGCATACGATTAAGCATATAAGAGGCTGGGCGAAGCCAAAGCGCATTAAGACAGCAATGACGCATATTGGCAGTACGAGCAAAGTCATTTCGGAGCCTTATGGCGTTGCAGCCGTTATTGCGCCATGGAACTATCCGGTCCAGTTGGCGCTTGTTCCGCTTATTGGAGCGATTGCAGCAGGCAATACCGTCATTTTGAAGCCTTCGGAGCTGGCGCCGAATGTTGCGGACTCCCTGGCAGGGATCATAGCAGAAGCCTTTGAGCCGGAGTGGGCTGCGACAGTACTTGGCGATGCCGAGGTTAGCACGGAGCTGCTGGCAGAGAAGCTTGATTATATCTTTTTTACCGGGAGCGTTGGCGTTGGCAAAATCGTAATGACGGCAGCTGCCAAGCATTTGACGCCGGTAACGCTGGAGTTGGGTGGCAAGAGCCCCTGCATCGTGCATAAAGATGCGAATTTGGCGCTTGCAGCGAAGCGGATTGCATTCGGCAAGTTTACAAACGCTGGACAAACCTGCGTTGCACCGGATTACTTATACGTTCATCAAGAAGTAAAGGAACGCTTCGTCAAGCTGCTGAAGGCTGCGATTGAAGAGCTGTATGGCAGCGAGCCGCTCCATAATGACAGCTACACGCATATTATTAGCGATCGGCACTTCGCGAGGCTTGCCAGCTTTATGAACGACGGGCGCATTATAATTGGCGGAGACAAGGATGCTGCGCGCCGGGTCATTGCGCCAACGGTACTGGAAGGTGTGGATTGGCAGGCGCCAGTTATGCAGGAAGAAATTTTTGGCCCCTTGCTTCCGCTTATGACGTTTCATTCGATTGAGGAGGTTATGTCGGCCGTTGCCGCGCGTTCGCATCCGTTAGCGCTGTATTTGTTTACAGAGAGCACGGAGGTGCAGCGCCGGATTACGAGGGAGCTGTCGTTTGGTGGCGGCTGCATCAACGATACCTTAATGCATATGGCATCGCCGCATTTGCCAATTGGCGGAGTGGGGGACAGCGGCATGGGCAGCTATCACGGGGAGAAAACCTTTTATACTTTCTCTCATCAGAAAAGCTTGCTTAAACAAACAACGCGCTTTGATATGCCTTTCCGCTATCCGACGTCCAAGTGGGGCAAGAAGCTGATACGCAAGCTGCTCAGATAATTGCAATCGTAAAGCCTCCTGAATTTTAGGAGGTTTTTTTTAATACTACGAAAACGGTACTGTTCTAAAGCGATTTGCAAAATAATGATTTCTCTAGTCAAAAATGTTAGCGGAAATCGGTTTTAGAAGCTATACAATATTCGGAAAGCAAACAGTAAATTTAAACCTTGTAATTACTGTATAATTACTACCTATATTAAATTTATGGAAAACAAAGTAGAATATACGAACAAACAATAGGATGGAAATGAGGTCGTATCGTGAAGCTAACTCCATAGCATTTTTTGAGAATCAGCTAAAATTGCAGCAAGCCCCTATTAGTGACGGCTTATTCAAGTAGTTTCGATAAAGTGACGATAGAAAGGAATGTATCTCTTGAAGAAGCTAGGACAGTTGAATACGCTGCGCAATCAAATATTAATTGGATTTATGCTTGTAATGGTTATCGTGCTGGCATCGGTCGGCTACTTTACGTATGGTCAGGTATCCGTGCTCTTGCGAAACAGTGCGGAGAAGCATATTCAACAGACCGCGGTTCAAGCTATGGGGAAGCTTGATGTGCTTCTGGGACAAATCGATACGCTTACCGCGCAGGTGGCTACGAATGCGTCTATCCAGCGATTATTGACAGAGGAGATATTTGGCAATACGATCCGCTTTGAAGAGCGTCAGTCGCTGCAGCAGGAAGCGCGGAAATATGAAGCATATGTCACGGGCATCCGAGCGCTTGAAATGTACAGCAGTGATTATAGAAGGCTGTTTCCGCTAGATGACATTAGTCTGGAAAGCCGGGTGCCGAAGGAGTGGATTGACCAAGCAGATAACGGCAAAGGTCGCTTGGTATGGCTTGGCTTTGACCCCCAGGATGCAAACGTTGTCGTTGCTATTCGCCATATTCGCTTAGTGGACCGTTCCTTCATTCATGCTGGCTATTTGGTCGTTCATATTGAAAAAAGCTATTTTGAGCTTACAAATGCCGTAGCGGAAAATGAGAATGAAACGCGGGAGCATATGGCTTTATTTGATGGAGCGGGCCAAGAAATTTTTTCGGATTTAGCTGTGGATGCAAGGGAGGAAAATATTCTTGATCATGGTGGAGAAGCGATTACGGTGGGCGATGAATCGTATATTGTGATTGAGCAGCAATCAAAGGAAACGGGGTGGAAGCTGGCGATATTGACACCTGTAAATTATGCAACGGCAGGTATTTCAGTTCTACGGACTGCTATTCTTGTATCTGGTGCGGTCGGGGGGTTGTTGTTTCTGGTATTGAGCTTTATTTTGTCAACGATGATTACCAGACCGATATTAAACTTGATTAAAGCGATGCGGGGTGCTAGATTTGGCACGTTGAAGGCGAACCCGAATACCTCCTCAACCATGGAGATCAATGAGCTCAACCATACATATAACCAAATGGTCGATTCCTTGAATGAGCTCATTGAGGTCGTCTACCAGAAGGAAATTATACAGAGTCGAACAGAACTGAAAGCGCTGCAAGCCCAAATTAATCCTCATTTTCTGTTTAACACATTGGAAGCGTTCTATTGGGAGCTTGATGATAAAGGGGAAGAGGACCTTGCGAAAGTCGTACTCGCCATGTCAGGCTTGTTTCGTTATGTAATCAACCGAACGGAAGATGATGAGTGGGTTACGATAGGTGATGAATTGGATCATGCGGAGCGTTATTTAAGAATTATGGAGATGCGAATGGTGGACAGACTGTCGTGGCGAATAGAGGCGGCAGAGGCGTGCAGGACTGTACCCGTGCCCAAACTATTAATCCAACCGCTCGTAGAGAACGCTATCTTGCATGGAGTCGAGCAGCGAGTCGGGCCGGGGACGGTCGTCCTTCGTGCCGAGCCTTCAATTCGGGGAGGGTTTATGCGAGTAATGATAACGGACGATGGACCGGGCATGGATGCCGCCGCAGTGGAGTCTCTCCAGGCATTCATGAAGGAAGGTTATGGGAGCAGCAATAAAGGTACAGGTGTTGGCGTGTCAAATGTGGAGCGAAGATTGAGGCTTTATTATCATGCAGCTGGAAGCGGGCTGAGCATTGAGAGCGAGCCTGGTCGCGGAACATCCGTTACGTTTGAAATACCTGATAGATTGGAGGGGAATGGAAAAGATGAAGACCATCTTAGTCGTGGATGATGAACCTAGAACAAGGCAGGGAATTCGTAAAACGCTGGAAGCGTGGTCCTGCGGCCGGCATCGGATCGAAATGGCATCCAGCGGAGTGGAAGCTTTAGCTTGGTTGCAGCAAAATGAAGCTCATCTGCTCGTAACCGATATTAGAATGCCAGAGGTGGGTGGCCTGGAGCTGGTCGAACGATTAGGCGATCTGACACCTCCCCCTGTGGTTATTGTAATTTCCGGGCATCCTGAATTCGATTACGCTCAGAAAGCACTCCAGCTTGGGGTCGTCTCTTATTTGCTAAAGCCATTAGTTAAAGAAAAATTAGTGCAGGCAGTTGAGCTGGCTTTGAAGAGGGAAGAAGAGATAAGCAGGATGGTAAGAATGGAGAAACTTTTTGACCCCAAATTACTGGGGACGGTGCAAGAGGAGAAGCAGTACAGCATTCAGGTGCGTGAAGCGCTGCGCCATATTGACGATCATCTGAGCAAGCAGGTAACCATGCGTGCAGTTGCAGATCATTTGCATATGAATGCCAGCTACTTCAGCGTTCTATTTAAAGAGCAGACAGGTCTAACCTTCAGCGATTATTTGAGTCGCAGACGAGTGCAGCGGGCTAAGGAGCTGCTGGTCAATACGAGAGACTCTATAGCAGAAATTTCAGAGCAGGTGGGCTACCAAACAGCAAAATATTTTGTCAAAGTGTTTCGTTCCATAGAGGGCACTAGTCCAAGGCAGTATCGTCAAAGCGTCTCTAATTCAGAAAAAAGTATCCAATAATTATGGTATTACTCCCAATGCTTATGTCCTTACGGCTTGCGAACAGTGTTGCTACAATCTAATTAAAGCGGATTTAATACGCTTACATTAGAATTAAAGGGGATGTAAACGTGTTCAAGAAAAAAGGATTGATGCTCTTATTGGCGTTTTGTCTGGTTCTGGTAGCAGCTGGCTGCGGCACAAACAGTAATGAAAGCAGCAGCGGCGGTAAGGAGACAGCAGGCGAGAGCGGTGAGCAGGTTACGATTAACTTTATGCATTTATGGCCAGAGGGTGTGTCAGCAGGCCAAAACAAAATCGTAAATCAAATAATTAAAGCCTATCAGGATGAGCATAAGAATGTGACGATCAAGCAAGAAGTGCTGGATAACGAGCAATATAAAAATAAGCTGAAGGTGCTTTCGGCATCCAATAAACTGCCGGATGTCGGTGTAACGTGGGCGGCCGGGTTCTTGCAGCCGTACGTGGAAGGAAAGCTGTTTACACCTGTAGACGACTTGCTAAGCGGCGAGCTGAACGGCAAGTTCGTATCCGGTACGACAGAGGCATATGCGATTGATGGTAAAACGTATGCGCTCCCACTTGAATTCAACATTGCTCCGGTTTACTATAATAAATCCATATTCGAGAAATACAAGCTTGAAATCCCGCAAACCTATGAGGAATTGAAGGCTGTTGCAAAAACACTTTCTGAAAATGGAATCGCGCCGATTGCGCTTGGCAACAAGGACCGTTGGACGGGTTCGCTCTGGTATATGTACCTAGCTGATCGAATCGCCGGGCAGCAGACATTATCCGGTGCGATAAACGGCGAAGGAGCCTTTACAGACGAAGGATTGCTGCAAGCAGCGACTGAAGTACAGACACTGGTAGACAGCCATGCATTCGTGAAGGGTTTCAACGGTTTGTCCAATGAGGAAGCAAAGTCGGAGTTTCTGAATGGCAAAGCTGCTATGTATATGATGGGCACATGGGAGCTGCCAAACTTTACGACAAATGAAGATATCCCGAAAGAATTCCGTGACAGTGTTGGTTTCTTTAAATTCCCGAAAGTTGAGGGCGGAGAAGGTGACATTAACAGCTGGGTAGGCGGTCCGGGTGTCGGTCTATTCGTATCCGAAAATTCTGCGGTAAAAGCGGAAGCGAAAGCATTCATCGAATACTTTGTAACCCAGTGGGGAGAGCAAGCGGTGACGGGTGCAGGCGTTATTCCTGCGACTAAAGTGGATACATCCAGCATGGAGCTGCCGCAGCTTTACATTGATTTATTTAACGAAATGAATCAAGCAAGCAGCATTACCTTGTTTGCAGATGTTCAAATGCAGGCGAGTGCAGCCGAAACTCATCTGAATATGATTCAAGCTCTGTTTGGAAAGGCAGTGACACCTGAGAAATTCTCGGAAGAGCATGATAAAGCCATTTCCGAAGGGAAATAATCGCCCCCTGAGATTGATCGGTGGAAGACATAGCTGTGGGCATGGCTCCAATATGTCTTCCGCTCATTCATTATGAAGGAAAGGAGTCGGCCCATTTGGACAAAGTGCTTTCTAACAAAAAAATAATTGCTTTATATGTGCTGCCGTCTCTGTTATTAATATTAGCTATTGTATACATTCCGATTGTTTTAACCGCTTATTATGGCTTGAATAAATGGAATGGCATTGGTGCGATGACCTTTGTTGGGTTGGATAATTACCTCGCGTTGTTCAAGGATACAACTTTCTGGAACAGCGCGTGGCATTCTCTGCTGCTTGCCGTTTTCTCGGGAATAAGCCTTCTGCTCTACCTTATTGTAGCAATGGTGTTAGCCGCGCGAATTAACGGAGCGAATTTATTTCGCAAAATCTATCTCATCCCTATGCTTCTATCTTCGGTAGCGATTGCGCAGCTTTGGCTCAGAATTTATCATCCAACTAACGGCGTGCTGAACAGCATGCTGGAATCACTTGGTTTTGCCAATCCTCCCGCATGGCTCGCTGAGCCATCGCTCGTATTGTATGCCTTATTTATTCCGATTTTGTGGCAGTATGCGGGTTTTTATATTTTGATTTATTATGCGGCTCTGAAAAACATCCCGGCGTCACTTGAGGAAGCAGCCAAAATTGACGGAGCGAATGCCCTGCAAATTGCTTGGATGATTAAGCTGCCGCTTGTGATGGAAGTAATTAAAGTAACGATTGTACTGGCTGTTGTGGGCTCATTGAAATATTTTGATTTGATCTTTGTTATGACAGATGGAGGTCCCAATGGGGCAAGCGAAGTTATGGCCTCGTACATGTATCATGAAGCGTTTCGAGCCTACGATTTTGGATATGGCAGCGCAATCGGCTTTTTTCTGCTGGTTATTTGTTTGGCTGTCACTTGGGTCATTCGCAAATTAACGGCCTCAAAGGATACGATCCAATACTCGTAAGGAGGAAGACTTCATGGTTACTAGGAATATAAAAATCCGGAATGAGCTGCCGGAATTAAAACCGGGGATCGGCATCAAGCTGGGGTATAGCGTTTTATATGCTGTTTTGATTATAGTAGCCGCGCTGCAGCTATTTCCTCTTGTTTGGCTGTTGTTTTTCTCTCTTAAAAACAATCAGGAGGTATTCAATCTCCCGCCCTTGTCACTGCCGATGAATCCTCGATGGGAGAACTATGAGAAGGTTTGGAGCGCCGGGAACATTGATGTTTATTTTTTTAACAGCGTCTGGATCACCGTTTCAGCTACGGTTATCACTGTGATGCTGGGCAGTTTAGTCACTTATGCCGTCACAAGAATGAAGTGGAAGGGCAGCTCGCTTGTCCTGGGCCTATTCATGGTGGCCATGATGATTCCGGTTCATTCCACGCTAATTCCGCTGTTCAGCCTGTTTAATAAAGCGGGGCTAACGGACCATCCCCTGTCTCTGATTTTATCTTATGTTGCTTTTAACATGCCGATAACGATCATGATTCTGCTGGGGTTCTACTATGCGCTGCCGCGCGAGGTGGAGGAAGCCGCTATCATTGACGGCTGCTCGGTCAACCGGATGTTCTTCCGGATTGTATTCCCGATGACAAGCTCCGTGCTTGCTACAACGGCGATCATCAACATGATTTATAACTGGAATGAATTTATTTTTGTTAACACGTTTATTAGCTCTGATTCTTATAAAACGTTGACTTTCGGCGTGCAAAATTTTATCGGTCAGTATACGACGGATTGGGGGGCCATTGGAGCCACTCTCATGATTAGCATTCTTCCGATTTTGATCACGTTTCTGTTCCTTAGCAATCGTATTGTTGAAGGGATTGCGGCAGGTTCGGTTAAAGGGTAAGCGATTAATTAATTCTAAGACCTAACTCTTCATGTAGGTCTTTTTTTGTTTTTTAAATATTGTAAAAGGGGATGTATTATTTTTTTGGTAATCTCCATTTTGTCCATTGCTTTAAAAAGTGGGCTGCGATAAACTGGGAATGCTGATAATTATAATCATTATCAGCATTGGATTATTTTCCAATTAGTCTTGCCATTATGACAGAAGAGGAATGATGACATGCTTCGCCGTTTTTTTGAATATTACCGACCTTATAAAGGGTTGTTCATACTGGACTTCTCCTGCGCGGTTTTTGCAGCCTTGCTGGAGCTGGTGTTCCCGCTCGCCTTGAACCGGGTCGTGGATGATCTGCTGCCTTCGGGCAATTGGAAATGGATTTTATGGGCCTGTGTAGGCTTGATTGGCATTTATATTGTAAGTGCGTTTCTCCATTATGTCGTGACGTATTGGGGTCATAAGCTGGGCATTCAGATTGAGTCGGATATGCGCAGCAGACTGTTCAACCACATTCAGAAGCTATCATTCCGTTTCTTCGACAATAATAAGACGGGGCATCTTGTATCGCGGATGACTAATGACTTGATGGATATCGGGGAAATTGCCCATCATGGGCCGGAGGACATGTTTATCGCCGTTATGACGCTGCTGGGCGCATTCGGGCTCATGCTGACCATTAACTGGCAGCTGGCGGTGCTGACGTTTATTATTATTCCGCTGATGGTCTACCTGTCGCTGTATTTCAGCCGCAAAATGTCCAAGGCGTTCCATCGGATGTTTTCCGATATTGCTGACTATAATGCCCGCGTTGAAAATACAGTTAGCGGCATTCGCGTCGTTCAAGCGTTCTCCAACGAGAAGCATGAAGTGGAGCAATTTGAAGTGAACAATGGCCGTTTTCTTCAAACGAAGCTGGTCGCTTACCGCGTTATGGCTTGGAACTCATCGATCAGCTACATACTGATGAAATTCGTTTCCTTGTTTGTACTCGCCTGCGGTACATGGTTCGTCATTCAAGGTCAAATGACGTTCGGGGAATTTATGGCATTTGTCCTGCTTTCCAATGTGTTTCTCGGTCCAATTGAAAAAATCAACTCGGTTATTGAGACGTATCCGAAGGGAATTGCCGGCTTCAAGCGTTATTTGGAGCTGCTCGAGACGGAGCCGGATATTGAGGATGCGCCGGATGCGAAGGCGATTAGCCGCCTAGAAGGAGAAATCACATTCCGCGATGTTTCCTTCGGTTATGAGGAAGGCAAATCGATTTTGAATCATATTGATTTGACTGTGAAAACAGGAGAGACGGTAGCTCTTGTTGGACCATCGGGAGCCGGCAAAACCACGATATGCAGCCTGCTGCCGCGCTTCTATGAGGTGACGGGCGGGGCGATTGAGATTGATGGCCTCGATATTCGGAAAATTAAGCTCGATTCGCTGCGCGGCCAAATCGGTATCGTCCAGCAGGATGTGTTCTTGTTTGATGGCACGATTCGTGAAAATATTGCTTACGGCAAGCTGAATGCTACCGAGGAAGAAATTTGGGAGGCGGCTCGCAGAGCGCAGCTGGAGGAGCTTATTCTTTCGCAGGGCCAAGGCCTTGATACGCTTATCGGCGAACGCGGCGTCAAATTGTCTGGCGGACAGAAGCAGCGTCTTTCCATTGCCCGCATGTTCCTGAAAAATCCGCCGATCCTTATTCTTGATGAAGCGACCTCGGCGCTTGATACGGCTACGGAAGCAGCGATTCAGCAGGCGCTGGCTGAGCTGTCCAAAGGGCGCACGACGCTCGTCATTGCGCATCGCCTGGCGACGATCAAGAACGCTGACCGCATCGTGGTCGTTACGGAGGAAGGCATTAAAGAGCAGGGCAGCCATGATGAGCTGCTGGCGATTAAAGGTGTATATAACCGCCTGCATAAAGCGCAGTTCGGCGCCTAGCATAAGCTGCTAGACACTAACTAGGCACCACTAAAGAAACCACTAACTAGACACTACTAAAGAAAACGCTAACTAGACACTAACAGCGTAAGTGGATGGAAAAAAGGCTCAGTATGAGGGAATTAATCTCATGCTGAGCCTTTTGCCATTCATATCAAGGTTGAGAAACCGCAGCTTGTGATGATGGCTGAGATCACGCAGCCCGGGACGCTCCTTCTTTTTTTGAGGACTGAGGTTCCGCTAATCTGGCTTTTGACCCGATTTCTAGCCGTGCGCGGACAGGAAAGCCGTTATTGTCCTCCTAATCCCGTCAAAGTGGTGATTGTCAGCGCATTAGCGGCTCCTGAGTCCGGAGCCAGTGGCATAACTCATGTTCCTGCTATAATAGCGGCTGCTGTGTCCACCAAGACTAGTTTTGTGCAGGGAGTAACCCCTGAAACGAAGTACATAAAGCTGGCTAGTGGTACGTAGGTTCTTGCGTGTGAACACAAATACACTCCCTAACAGGCTGTGAAATTTCGGCTCAGGAGCTTTGGCGCAAAAGGTTGGGCAGCACACTCAGCAGCCGATCGCGCGTTAATGGATCATCGAAGTTCCACATCGCATCTGCCATGTGAAAGCGGCCGCTGCGTACAGCAGGCAACTGCTGCCAGCTTTTGCTCATTATGATGTGGCGGATCGTTTCTCTGGATAAAGCATCATCTGTGCTCAGCAGAAAAATCCGCGAGCCTGAACATTCCTCCAGCTGTGCAGCATCGATTTTCATGAAGGGGACGTTGGCGTGAAACAGCTGCTGGACTTTGTCAGGCTTCTCAAAACCATGCGGATGGTAAATGGACAGCGCCATACCGTGATTGCCCATCAAATACAAATCGCCTCTGACAACAACGAAGATGGATGCCGTTTCACAGGGCAGCAAATCCGGGCGTACAGCTTGCCACATCGCGTCCATACGGGATTCGAAGCCGGAAATCCAGCGCTCTGCCTGCTCGGTTCTACCTAAAATGTCGGCGACTTGCCGAAGCCGTACATAAGTGGAGGCATTTTTTTCAATAAACAAAGTTGGGGCGATGCTCGCTAGTGCTTCTGGAGACTCATGCTGGAGATTGCAATGGAGAATCAGCTCAGGCTCAAGCTCAGCAATAATAGCCGTATCGCCCTTGCTGCCAATATCCGCAATATGCTGGAGCTCGCCTCGGAAAACGACCTGTTTGCCGATAAGCGACAAATCCGCTCCGATCGGCTTGATGCCCAGCGTCAGCATGTCGCCAAGCGAATAGCCTATTGCAACAATGCGTGTCGATTGCAGCGGCAGCTTGACTTCGCGGCCTGCCCAGTCAGCAGAGGCGGCGGCATCCGTGATTCTTCTTGCGTATTGTCTAGGAGACAGCCCAATCTGCTTCCGGAAACGGCGGTTAAAATAATATTCATCCTGAAAGCCGACGCTGTGGGCGATTTCACGGAGCGGTTCCTGCTGGCGAAGCAGCAGCAGCTCCTTGGCCCGGTTCATTCGCAGCTCGGTTAAATAGTCGAGCGGCTTGTGTCCGGTGAGCATCTGGAACAAGGTGCTGAACTTCCAGCGGCCTACGCCGGAGATTTGAAGCAGCTTCTCGACCGTAATCGGCTCGCGATAATGCTCCTGCATATAAGCTACCGTCGATTCAACCGCAGCGACAGCGCTGTCCTCCTGATTGTTGCGCTCGTGCTGCTCCAGCAGTACAGCAAAAAGCTCCTGCAGTTTAACTTGCTGCTTGAAGCGAGCGAGCGGGAGGGCGTTTTGTCCGATAAGCGATAGCTGCTCCAAAGCGTCAAGCATCAGCGAAAGAGGCCGAATCGCAATCGGCACAAAATAGGGAAAGCGATCACCAAGGCTTGCTTCGGGGCAGGCTTGTCCGATTTTATAAAGGTCGAAGGTTATGCGGATGCACTGGAAGCTGCTCTCTGATTTAGCCGCGAAACGCAGCATCTCCCCGGAGGGCAGCAGCAGGCAATCGCCTTGGCGAACCTGTATGGGCGTTCTTCCCTCCATTTGTCCTAAAGCATCGCCTGCTGTAATAGCAAACAGTGTGTGATGGGAGAGCGTATCTTCATCTATTAATGCTGCTGGATTGTTGCCCAGCAGCGGAGTGGCCGCCTTAAAAGAGAAAAATAAAGATTCAAGTGGCAGAGCGCGCCGCATCGTCTTCATCCGTCAGGACGAATAGCCAATCGCCGGCAAAATCAGGCAGCAGTTCATTCGATATGTTAGCGAATCGTTCATTTGCGTCAATCAGATTTTTCTGTATTTCTGGGGCTGGTGTATAGCCAAGTGTATGGTACAGCGTAGCTGCGAAGCTTTTATCGCCCATGACATAGAATTCCTTGCCAAGCAAAAGGAAGACAGATGCGCTTTCTCCCGTTTGGACGTTAAGCTTGGCCACAGCCTCTTTAACTTTTGCCTCATAGGAAGCAATCCACTCCTCAGCCTCCTGCTGCTTGCCTACAATATCGCCAAGCATGCGGAGGCGCTCATTCGTTTCGAGACGATCATAAGTGACCGTTGGCGCGATTTTGGACAAGGTGTCGAAAGCACCTTCTTCATAATAAGTACCGCCGCTATCAAGCAAAATCAAATCGGGATCAAGCGCCGTTATTTTTTCGGCATCGCCAAGCAAATCTCCAATATCCTTTATGCCATCCAGCAGCTCGGGAAATGCGACTTGTTCTTTAATAATGCCCAGTGCTGCGCCAATAGGCGTTACGCCGAGCGCCAGCATGTCGCCAACATCGCTCCCGGTATAAATAATGCGCTCCGCTTCTGCCGGAATTTCTACCGTATGGCCCTTCGAGTCCGTGTACGTACGTGCTTGTGGCGCAGCATCTGTGGTTGCTTCTGCACTTGGCTGAGCGGATGCGGCTGAGCTTTCGGCAATAGAGTTATTTGCTCCACATGAGGACAATAGCATTCCCATCATAAGAGCAAGACTTGCGGCAGTCGTGACAACATTTCTAGTTGTTTTCAATTTGGTACCCCCATTTTATTTTATCTTTAGACAATGATAATCATTATCGAACACCATTTATCATAATGGAGGCTGCAAATACGTTCAATGGACAAACAGCAGTTAATGCTTGGGACAAAATCAAGCGCCGCTTCCTCTTAATAGGGGATCATCGATTTTTTTAATGCCAAAATAGAAAAGCTCTATTGGCTTTTATTCGGCAATCGATGGTAAACTCGTTTCAATCATTATTAAATACGACAAAACCACTAGGAATAATAAAATTAAAAGCAAACAACCAACAGGAGGGAACAATCTTGACAACAACTAAAAAGAGACAATTGAAGCTAGGCGCCATTTTGCACGGAGTAGGCGGCAACATTGCCGGATGGAGACACCCCGACGCACAGCCTGATGCGAGTGTTAATTTTGAATTTTACAAACAGCAGGCACAGAAGGCGGAAGCTGGCAAGTTTGATTTTGTATTTATTGCCGATGGCTTATATATTAATGAAAAATCAATTCCCCATTTTTTAAACCGCTTTGAGCCGTTGACGGTTTTATCAGCACTTGGTGCGGTTACATCGAAGATTGGCTTAGTCGGCACGCTGTCGACGTCTTATAGCGAGCCTTTCACCGTAGCGAGACAATTTGGCTCGCTTGATCATATTAGCGGCGGCCGTGCAGGCTGGAATATCGTGACTTCGCCGCTTGAAGGCTCAGCGAAAAACTTCGGCAAGACCGAGCATCCCGACCATCCGACCCGTTATCGGATCGCGAATGAATATTTGGACGTCACTCGGGGGCTGTGGGATTCGTGGGAGGATGACGCCTTTGTTCGCGATAAAGAAAGCGGCCAGTTTTTTGACCCGAAGAAGCTGCACACCTTAAACCATAAAGGCGAGTTTTTCTCGGTGCAGGGACCGCTGAACATTTCCAGATCGAAGCAGGGTCATCCGGTTATTTTTCAAGCAGGCTCGTCGGAGGATGGCAAGAACTTCGCTTCCAAAGTAGCGGATGCGGTATTTGCCCATTTTGAATCCATCGAGCAGGGCAAGCAGTTTTATGATGATGTGAAAGCACGTGCAGCTGCGCATGGACGCTCTTCGGAGGATGTCGCCATTTTGCCAGGCATTGCGCCAATCATTGGTGCGACGGATGAAGAAGCAGAACGCAAATATCAGGAGCTGGCGCAGCTTGTAAATATTGAGAAGGCACTTGATTATTTGGGACGGTATTTCGACCACCATGACTTTTCGCAATACCCGCTTGATGAGCCGTTCCCTGAGCTTGGTGAAATTGGTCAAAATAGCTTCCGCAGCACGACGGACCGCATTAAGCGGCAGGCGAAGGAAGGCGGCTTGACGCTTCGCCAAGTGGCGCTCCAAGAAACGACGCCGCGGCCGACGTTCATTGGCACTCCCGTTAAAATTGCGGATCAAATCCAGCAATGGTTTGAGCAGGGCGCGGTGGACGGCTTTATTGTCGGATCATCTATACCGACGGGTCTGACGGAGTTCGTTGACCAGGTTGTGCCGATTTTGCAGGAGCGCGGCTTGTTCCGTGAGGAATACGAGCATGACACGCTGCGCGGACATCTCGGCGTACCTGTGCCGGAAAACCGTTATGCCAAAACCAAGGTGACGACCGTTTAGGAGGATGAGAGATATGAGCGCAGCATTAAACAAACGAGTCGTTTGGATGAAAATGGCAAGCGTCGCGCTAGCGGTTACCCTCGTACTGGCAGGCTGCAGCGGGGGTACGGGCAAAAACAGCGCGGCGACTGGCGGAAGCAGTACTGGCGAGGCGCCAGCAGCTTCGGCGGAGCAGAGCAGCACGCCTGCTTTAGGCGGCGAACTGAGCTATGCCCTTGCGACCTCTCCCGATCAGCTTGATCCGCATCGCAGCGGCCTTGCCGTTGCGGTCAGGGTCATCCGTACACTTTACGACACGCTGGTCGTCCAGCTTCCAGGCGGAGAAATCAAGCCTTGGCTGGCAACGGAATGGTCGGTGTCGGAGGATGGCAAAGCATATACGTTCAAGCTTCGCCAGGACGTAAAGTTTCAGGACGGTACACCTTTCAACGCCGAAGCGGTGAAATATAGCTTTGACCGGATCATTGACCCGGAGACAAAAGCGGCGAATGCTTTAGCACTCGTTAGGCCCTATGAATCCTCGGAGGTTATTGACGAGTTTACGGTCAAATTGAACTTATCCGAGCCGTCGCAGGCGTTCTTGGGAAATGTAAGCCAAGCGCTGCTTAGCATTGTGTCGCCGACGGCGGCGAAGAAGGACGGCGATCAATTCACCAAGCATCCCGTCGGAACAGGGCCCTTCAAGTTTGTAAAATGGGATGAAAATTCGGAAATCGTCGTGGAGAAAAACCCCGATTACAACTGGGCGCCGGAAACGGTCAGCCAGCAGGGCGCGCCGAATTTGGATAAAATCATTTTCAAAATTGTGCCTGAGGAGGCTACGCGGATCGGAAGCGTACAGAGCGGGCAGGTGCTTGCCGCTGAGACGGTACCCCCGCAAAATATTCTTTCCTTGAAAAATGATGCGAACAGCCAGCTATACCAAGCCAATACCGTTGGCCTGCCGTATACGCTGTTCATCAATCATAGCAAGGCGCCATGGAATGAGCTGAAGGCTAGGCAGGCGCTGCAGCTGGGCATCAATGTCGAGGCAATTGTCAAAACGCTGTATCTCGGAACGTATGAGCAGGCGTGGTCGCCGCTTTCTCCGGGCATTTTCGGCTATGACGCTTCGCTGGAAGGCGGCATCAAGCCGGACATCGAGAAAGCGAAGCAGCTGCTTGACGAGCTGGGCTGGAAAGCAGGGGCCGATGGCATTAGGGAAAAAGACGGCAAGAAGCTGACGCTCCATTATGTCGATGGCTCGCCGAACCGCGAGAAGCGCAATGATATTGCCGCTATCGTGCAGCAGCAGCTTAAGTCGCTGGGCATACAGGTAGACGTGGAAATTACAAAGGATGTCGCAACCGTCGTTTATGGAAACAATAACTATGATCTTTATGGCAACAGCCAGGTCAATTCTGATCCTAACGCGCTTTATTCCATCTATCACACAACAGCGCCGGGGTCCCGTCAAAACTTGCCGAATTTAGCCGATCCTGAGCTGGATAAGCTGCTTGAGGATGGCGCAATCGAGAAGGACCAGACGAAACGTGAAGCAATCTATAAGGAAGCACAGCAGCTTATTATTAATAAGGCCGTCATTATTCCGATTTATGTGTTCCCTTATACAGTAGCCGCCTCGAAAAAGGTGCAAGGATTAGCTTTTGACTCGCTGGGCTATCCGATCTTTAATGATGTGTATATAACCAAGTAATCATATCGTAATTTGACAATAAAAGTGGGAAAGGAGCGGAGATGGAGTATGTTAAAAGCGGTAAGCGTTCGGCTTTATACGTCCTTGCTGGTACTGGTCGGCACGATGGTGCTCGTCTTTTGTATCGTCAATGTGCTGCCCGGCGACCCTGCGCTCCTTATTCTTGATCCGTCTTCGGCCACACCGGAGATGATTGCTAACCTGCGGGAGCAGCTTGGGCTAAACCAGCCGTTCTATGAGCGGCTTGGCGAATATTTTCTGCATGTGCTGCAGGGCGATTTTGGAAAATCAATCGTTAATTCGGAGCCGGTACTGCCGAAGATCGTCGAGCACTTTCCCGCCACGCTCGCTTTGACGGCGTTAAGCTCGCTTCTTGCGGTCATCATCGGCGTCACGCTAGGCGTGCTGTCGGCCATTCATCGCAATCGCTGGATTGACATCGTCGCGCGAATGGTTGGTTTGTTCGGCATTTCGATGCCGACATTTTGGTCGGGCATTTTGCTTATTCTGATTTTTTCGGTGCAGCTGGGCTGGTTTCCGGCTATGGGCTCGGATGGCTTCAGCACGCTTGTGCTGCCCGCCATTACGCTGGGCTTCGTTGGCTCAGGCTTTATCGTGCGGATGGTTCGCAATAGCATGCTTGAGGTCATTAATGAGCCGTTTATCGTCACGCTGCGGGCGAAGGGGCTGCCAGGGCGGTTCATCATGTATAAGCATGCGCTGCGAAATGCGCTAATTCCGGCATTGACGATGGTTGGCGTTATTATTGGCGATTTGATGGCCGGAACGGTCGTTATTGAAACGGTATTCTCACGCCAAGGCATTGGGCGAATTATTGCTGACGCGATTATGGCAAAGGATTTGCCAGTCGTGCAGGGCGTTATTTTTTTCTCGGCGATCGTGTATATTGTTGTGAATTTGCTTGTGGACATTTCCTATACGTTGATCGATCCGCGCGTAAGGCGTACCCAGTAGCGCAGGTAGAAAGGGGCAAAAGATTCATATGAAGCAAGCCGTCATTGGCAAACAGATATGGCAAGGGAGCAGGACAGAAGGTGCTGCGAAATCCCGCAAAAAAATAAGGCTGGCGCCTGCGGATCTGCTGATTTATGCCGCAGCCGTTATCGTGTTGTTTATTATCAGCTGTGCTTTATTTCCGAGCTTGATTGCTCCTTATTCGCCTACGTTGATGGATACGGAGCAAATTATGCAGCCGCCAAGCCTTCAGCATGTGTTCGGGACGGATTATTTTGGCCGTGACGTATTCAGCGTTGTCGTGCATGGCAGCCGGGATTCCTTGTTGATCGGTTTCGTATCGGTGCTTGTCGGTTGTGTGACGGGCGGAGCGATTGGAGCGATAGCGGGATACATTGGCGGCGTAGTCGATGCTGTATTTATGCGGCTGATCGACGTGCTGATGACGATTCCGGGCGTGCTGCTGGCGCTTGCGATTGCAGCGGCGCTGGGGCCAAGCCTGATGAATGTCGTGCTGGCTGTTGCGGCGGCATCGATACCCGGTTACGCGCGTGTAATGCGCGGGCAAATCATGAGCATTAAAGGCCGACCCTTCATTACCGCCTCCCGCTCAATTGGAACGTCCAGCCTATCGATCTTTGTAAGGCATGTGCTGCCGAATTCTTTATCGCCGATGTTTGTCATGGCGGCAATCGGCATTGGCACGGCGATTTTGACCGGAGCAGGCCTTAACTTTCTAGGACTTGGCACGATAAAAGAAATTCCAGACTGGGGGGCGCTGCTCTCTCAGGGCCGCGGCTATTTGACCGTAGCTTGGTGGATTTGCACCTTCCCGGGCCTTGCCATCACGCTGTTTGTTCTCTCCATCAACATATTGGGTGACAAGGTTCGCGATCAATTAGATCCAAAGCAAAGCAGAGCATAAGACAGCATAGACGCCGGGCTTGATAGAAGGAAGGCGAAAGGAGGCAGCGTAAATGAGCCAATTGCTCACGATGGAGCATCTGACGGTTGATTTTAAGACGAAACGGGGCTTGCTTAGAGCCATTACGGACGTTTCGCTTCATATTGCGCCTGGAGAAACGGTATGTCTCGTTGGCGAATCCGGCAGCGGCAAAACGATTACGTCCAAAGCCATTATGCGCCTGATCGACTATGAGAACGGCGTTATTGCCGGAGGCAGCATGCGGCTGGGAGATGCGGATCTCGTCGCGATGCCGGAGAAGGAGCTGCGCGCGCTGCGGGGCAAGCGGATGGCGATGGTTTTTCAAGAGCCGATGGCGGCGTTTGATCCGATTTTTACAATTGGAAGCCAAATTACCGAGGTTATTGAGCGCCATCAGCGTGGCAAAAAGCGCGAGGCGTGGGAACGGGCTGTCCATTTGCTGCGCCGGGTCGGCATTCCTGAGCCGGAGGCGCGAATGAAGCAGTATCCGGGCGAGCTGTCGGGGGGCATGCTGCAGCGGGCTATGATCGCAATGGCGCTCGCTTGCGGGCCAGAGCTGCTGATTGCGGATGAGCCAACGACGGCGCTGGATGTGACGATTCAGGCGCAAATTCTACATTTGCTGCAAGAGCTTAAAGAAGAATTTAATATGGGGATTTTGCTAGTGACCCATGATATGGGCATTGCCGCCGAGATGGCGGATCGCATTATCGTTATGTATGCCGGGCAGGTTGTCGAGCAAGCGACCGCAGCCGAGCTGTTCGGGCAGCCGCATCATCCGTATACGAGAGGGCTGCTGCAATCGATTACGACGATGGACAGCGACCGCAGCGTCAAGCTTCATTCCATCGAGGGTTCTATCCCGAGCTTGTCGGAGCTGCCATCCGGCTGCCGTTTTCACCCGCGCTGCTCCTATAGGGCGGATAGATGCCGCAGCGAAAGCCCGCCGCTGCTTGCGATAGGCGAACGGCTGAGCGCATGCTGGCATGCCGAGCAGCTCGTTCAATCCGAGGAGTGGACGGCTAGTGCTGAGCTAACAAATGCAACAAGCGCTGAGTCACCGATTGTGGCTCTCCAAGAAGCTGGCCGGCAAGGCGAAAATCTGTTCGAGGTAAGCGGGCTAAGCAAATTTTATCCGATCCAGAGAGGCTTGCTGCATCGTTCAGGCCCGCAGGTCAGAGCGGTGGACAATGTTTCGTTTTCCATTAGAAAAGGGGAAACCTTTGGCCTCGTCGGGGAGTCTGGCAGCGGCAAATCGACGCTTGGGCGGGTCATTTTGCAATTAGAGCAAGCGACGGCTGGCAGCGTTAAGTTTCAGGGCAGGGAGCTGACCGGGCAAAGCAGCTCGGAGCTGCGGCAGGCGCGGCGCGATATGCAAATTGTTTTTCAGGATCCGTATGGCTCGGTTAATCCGCGCTGGCGTATCGGCGACATTATCGGCGAGCCGCTGCGCGTCCATGACCATGCTGGCAGCAAGGAAAGAAAAGCGCGCGTAGAGGAGCTCATGGAGCTTGTCGGGCTGAAGGCAGACTGGTACAGCCGCTATCCGCATGAATTTTCCGGCGGGCAGCGCCAGCGTATTGGCATTGCCCGTGCCATCGCGCTTAATCCAAGCTTTATTCTTGCGGATGAAGCGGTATCGGCGCTGGATGTGTCGGTGCAGGCACAGATCGTCAACCTCATGCAGCATTTGCAGCAAAAAATGAATCTGACCTATTTGTTTATCGCCCATGGGCTGAATATCGTCAGACATATTTCCGACCGGATCGGCGTCATGTATTTGGGCAAGCTGGTCGAAATTGCGCCCAGCGAGGAACTGTTCCTCCACCCAGCGCATCCGTATACGCAAGGATTAATTGCTTCCATCCCCCAGCCCGGCCCCGGGCGAACGCGAACATTTCGCGCGATTGAAGGAGAAATCCCCTCTCCGGCCAATCCGCCTTCCGGCTGCCGCTTTCATACGCGCTGCCCTATGGCAACGGAGCGCTGCAGGGAGGCGGAGCCCGAACTGCAGCTCATTGGCAGCGAGCATTATGCCGCTTGCCACTATGTATTAGGTTAATATTTATAAAGGAGGCTGTAACGATGTCCGCAGCAAAAAAGGTAATTGTATGGAGCAAAACAGGCTGCCAGTATTGTGGCACAGTGAAACAATTTTTGGAGCAAAACAACCAGCCCTATGAAAATATCGATATTGAAGGCAAAGATTATTTGCGCGACGTCCTTGAAGCCAAATATGGCATCCGCCACGTTCCTGTAGTGGAAATCGGCAGCGACGGCGTCTACACCGCCGTTACGGACTGGGATTTGGAAAAAATCAAAGCGCTAATCTCACCTGCTCCCGTAGCAGGCTAAGGGGTTCGAAATCGTGAGAAGCCCACTGCTCGTCAACTCAGATGTACCTTGCTACACCTGAGTTGACGGTCTAGGGGCAGAGACGGGAAGAAGCACTTATAGCTCTAGGGTGTATATGCAAACCGGAGCATGCAATTGTTGCTAAGAGCCTAGAGCTCTTGGCGCTCCCTTTTTTTTGGAGGACTCAGCTTCCGCTATTCTGGATTTTGATTCGATTTTAGGCGGTAAGCGGACAGGAAAACCGCTATCGTCCTCATAAACCCGTCAAAATGGTTAAAAGCAGCTCATTAGCGGCTCCTGAGTCCTCAGCCTGTGCCTTAACCCTTGATTTTGTTGAAATAGCGGCTGCTGTGTCCGCCAAGTCTAGCTATACGCGGGAGTTAACCACTGAAACAAAAACATGAGACTTCCTTCCGGTACATATTTTCGGTCATATGATTCTATTCATGAGGCGGATATTCCCAGCAGGAGAGGGAATGCATTTGACGCTAAATTCGATCTGGATCTGGCTTGCTTATGTTTGCATATACACCCTAAAAACTCTAAATTAGTAGCTTAGTAGGGCTTATGGTGAAAAGTATTTAGATTCCAAAAGCGTAACCTTTTGAAGGTTTAAGAGGGAAAGACTGTCCGTCAGTAGGTTTGTGTTACTGACGGATGGTTTTTTCCTTTTTCTTTATTGTAGTTCAACGGAGAGAGAGGGAAGGTGCAGGGTAGCGGCGGAGAGAAAGGTTGGAGCTGGAGGAGCGGAGCGTCCGCCTTTGTTTTCTGATTTCTTCCTCATGGAGGAAAAAATCGAGAAATCGGAAAACAACAGCGGCCGGAAGCCGAATCTTTCTCGCAGCAGCGACCATCGCACCTGACCGCCGAAAAGGTTCAACTTACAATTTTCTTCCCCCTGATTTTTCCATGATATAAAAATCAATTTTAAGGGTATAAATACCAGCCTTAAATAGAGTAAAATAGTTTAGATAACGAAGCTGGCGCAGGCAAATGTCGATTCGCACAAATGTTTGCGCTTACAGAAACAGGAACTTTATGATGGAAAGGGTGGAATTTATAATGGTTATTCGGACATTTGGCAGTCTGCTGACAGCAGCGGCATTAACGGCTTCGCTAGTAGGAAGCGCAGCGGCGGCTCCGGCCCCAGCTCCAGCGGCAGACAAAAACAGCAGCAAAACAGCGGGGCAGCAGCCCGCCTATGATTGGGGAAGGGCGAAGGTCGTGGGTGGTGGCTTTGTTCCCGGCATTGTGTATAATCCTTCCGAGAAGGATTTGATTTATGCGCGGACGGACATTGGCGGCGCTTATCGCTTCGATTCCGCGACGCAAAGCTGGATTCAGCTCTTGGATTTTGTAGGCTTCGAGGAATGGAGCATGCTGGGCGTGGAAAGCATCGCGACGGACCCTGTGGAGACGAATCGGGTTTATGCGGCGGTAGGCACGTACACGAATGATTGGACAGATACGCCGGGCATGATTTTGCGCTCGACGGACAAAGGAAACAGCTGGCAGCGGACAGTGCTCCCGTTCAAGCTTGGAGGCAATATGCCGGGGCGCTCGATGGGCGAGCGGATGGTCATCGATCCGAATGACAATCGAATTTTGTATCTCGGGGCGCGCAGCGGCAATGGTCTGTGGCGAAGTACGGATTACGGCGAAACCTGGAGCAAAGTGGACAGCTTTACAGCGAGCGGCAACGTAAAGGATTACTTTGACGATATCGTTGGCGTGGCATGGATTACGTTCGATCAAGCGACGGGCTCGAAGGGCAAAAAGTCGCAAACGATTTATGTCGGCGTGGCTGACAATGAGCAAAGCATATACCGCAGCACGGACGGCGGGGAAACATGGGAAGCAGTAGCGGGGCAGCCAAAGCAAGGTTTTGTACCGCATCATGGGGTGCTGGACGGCAAAGGCCATCTATACGTTACATACAATGAATTTGTCGGCCCTTATGATGGCGGCAAAGGCGCCGTGTGGAAGCTGGATACGGCAACCGGCGCATGGACCGATATTAGCCCTACCGGAAATACGGACAATCCGTATGGCGGACTGGCTGTAGATGCGCGGCAGCCGAATACGCTAATGGTAGCGACGATGAACAAGTGGTGGCCGGATGATGTCATTTACCGCAGCACAAATGGCGGTGCGACGTGGGAGCCTTTCTGGACGCTCGATTTTTCGAAAAATCCGAATCGGGAAAATCGGTTTACGATTGAATATGCGGATTCCCCTTGGCTGGACTGGGGCGAGAAAAAAGAGCTGCCCGAAATCGCGCCGAAGCTTGGCTGGATGATTGGCGATCTGGAAATTGATCCGTTTAATTCGGACAATATGATGTACGGCACGGGCGCAACGCTGTTCGGCGCGAGCAACTTAACGGATTTTGATAAAGATAAAAAGGTTGATATTACCGTCATGGCAGACGGTATTGAAGAAACAGCTGTGCTTGGCCTCATCAGCCCGCCGTCAGGGGCGCCATTGCTGAGCGCGATGGGGGATATTGGCGGCTTCCGCCATGAAAGCCTGGACCAAGCGCCGGAGATGATCACGAGCCCGTATATCGGTACGAGCACGGATATTGATTTTGCCGAGCTGAAGCCAGATATCGTGGTGCGTGTCGGCCATGCGGAAGGGACAGCAGCAAGAATGGGCGTTTCCACAGATAACGGCAAAACGTGGACGCCGGCAGCGAATGCCTGGACAGCGGCGGATGAGGACAAAACAAGCGGCGGCTTTGCTGCTGTAAGCGCAGACGGCAGTGCAATCGTATGGAGCCCGAGCAGCGCGGATGAACAGACAGCGCGGCCAGTCAGCTACTCCACCGATTTAGGAAAAACGTGGACGGCTTCGAAGGGCTTGCCGGAAAAGGCTCGCGTATCGGCAGATCGGGTAAATCCGAAGCTCTTCTACGGCTTCGCCGCTGGTGTGTTCTACGTCAGCAAGGATGGCGGAGCGACGTTCACTGCATCGAAGGCGACAGGCTTGCCGCAAGTGATTACAAGCAACTTCAAGGCGATGCCGGGCAAAGAAGGCGACATTTGGATCGCTGTCGCCAAAGACAACAAAAAAGTCGAAAGCGCCTATGGCTTATGGCATTCGACCGATGCAGGCAAGACGTTTGCAAAGGTTGCAGGCGTGGAGGAAGCGGCAACGATTGGTTTTGGCAAAGCGGCACCAGGAAAAACAAATATGACGCTTTATTCCTACGCGAAGATCGGCGGAACATATGGCATATTCCGCTCGAAGGATCTCGGCAAAAACTGGGTTCGCATCAATGATGACCAGCATCAATTCGGTTCCGCTAATACGGCGATTACAGGCGATCCAAGGGTCTACGGCCGAGTGTATATGGCGACGAATGGACTGGGTATTGTCGTTGGCGAATTGAAGGATGGCATTAGCTATGAATTCACGGATTTGAGCGGCGTGTATGCGGAAGCGCAGCAAGCCATTGCTTTTTTATATGGCAAGGGCGTTATAACAGGGAAAAATGATACGGAGTTCCAGCCGGGTGCGCAGGTAACTAGAGCGGAGTTCGTCAAGCTGCTGGTGGGTACGCTCGGACTTGTGCCAGAGGGTGCATCAAGCTTTACGGATGTAGCTGCAAGCGCATGGTATGCGCCATATATTGCCGCAGCTGAGAAAGCGGGCATTACAGCGCTTCTGGCGCAAGGAAGCGGCGGAGAAGGCAGCTTATTTGAGCCGAACGAGCCGATTACACGGCAGGATATGGCGGTAATGCTTGCGAGCGGCTGGAAAGCGACAGGCCAGACGCTGCCGGAGATGCCTGCTGGCAGCGTGCCAGTGTTCACCGATAGTCAGACCATTGCTGCTTATGCGAAGGACGCTGTAGCGCTTGTGGCACAAGCGGGATTAATGAAAGGCAAGCCGGACGGCAGCTTCGGCGCGATTGATCCGACCAACCGTGCGGATGCGACGGTCGTCATCTACAGGCTCCATACGCTATTCTCGCAAGCTCAGGCTGCAAAAACAGAGTAATAAACGAAGGGCTGGCCCGCAAGCAGATGTATATGCTTGCGGGCCAGCCCTATTTTTCAACAGCCTTTTATTCGTCTGCTTCGTGCCAATGCTCCAGGCAGAAGGCAAGCACAAGCTGCTCTTCCTCGTCTTCCAGCTCAAAATCCAAAATGCGCTCCGTCTCGCGCTCGATAATTTCGTGCTTGGCAATTTTGGCTTGGTCGCCATCCTTGGCAAATACAGCACGTACATAAAGCCCTTTAGGCGAATATATATCATCGTCCTCGGCTGCTTCAATATCGATAATAAACTCGTAGCGTTTACCGGTTAAAATGCCGAAAGGGTCTTTAATATATTGCACGCTGTAGCTGGAAATTTCAATCATCGTATCATCCTTTGATGTGGTTTTCCCTCCATTATAGCAGAGTTGCTTCGCGAAGGCAGGCTTTCCTATGTATAAGCTGGATTTATTAGCTCGATTTATGTGCTTTGTCGGTATTGTCGCCTTTAGGCGGCAGGACGGAGATAGCGATTACAAGTTGTGCCAAATAACGGCGGAGCTTCATCACATGGACCCCCTCGCATAATCATATACAAGCTTGTAGTTATTATTAATCGCGTTGTCGAAATTTGAAACAGAAGTATTCCAATTTATTGGAATAACAGTTTGTCATTTGGGTATTCGCGGTTGCTGCTTGGCTCGGTTGTTGCTTCCTCTGCCACAAATAGCCTAATATAAACGTAATCACACATGCTGGATTGAGGATGTGGGCAGGAGCGGAGAGACAGGGAGGGACAGCAATGAATGAGTCCATATTAATTGTAGAGGATGAGCAAAAAATCGCCCGGGTGCTGGAGATTGAGCTGGAAGCGGAAGGTTATCGCGTCTCCAAGGCGAACGACGGCTTGCAGGCGCTTGAGCTGTACCGCACAGGCGAATGGGATCTAGTATTGCTTGACGTTATGCTTCCAGGCATTAGCGGCATCGAAATTTTACGGCGAATCCGGGCGACCGATGCTGCTACGCCTGTTATTTTGCTGACGGCGAAAAGCTCTGTAGAGGACAAGGTGTCTGGGCTTGATCTGGGCGCTAACGATTATATGACGAAGCCTTTTCAGATTGAGGAGCTGCTGGCGAGAATCCGGGCGGCGCTTAGACAGCGCTTGATTCCCTCAGAGGCAGGCGGCGCACAAATAGTGGACGGGACATGGCTGCTGGCTGGCGATTTAAAGCTGAATGAGACGACGCGCGAGGTTATTCGTTCGGGCAAAAGCATCGAACTGACGCCGCGCGAATTTGATTTGCTCAGCTACCTGCTGAAGCATCAGCGCCAAGTGCTGGGACGAGAGCAGATTGTTGAGGCAGTCTGGGGCTACGACTACTACGGCGACACGAATGTCGTTGATGTATATATTCGCTATGTGCGTAAAAAGGTCGATACAGGTTTTGCAAGCGAACTGATCCATACGGTGCGTGGAATCGGCTACGTGCTCAAGGAAGCGCAATGAAGCTGCGCAGCCGGATTCATCTTTATTCCTCTGCTTTATTCGCGGTTCTGCTCGTAGCTATGAACTTGTCCGTTTATGCGCTATTCAGCAAATTGACGATGACAAGCCAAATGGAGCGGGTGGAGGCAGAAGCGCTGAAAATTTCCGAAGGCATGCTGAAGTCGGCCGGGACGGTTCCGACCGCAGATTTGCTGCGTGCGTATGTGCCCTTGAATGGCATGCTGCGCATGGTGACAGCCGAAGGGGCGGACAAGCTGCTGGTCACTGCGCCAGGAGAGCAGCAGCTTAGCGAGCGGGAAGCTGTTTATGCAGCGGAGAAGCGGATTGAAAGCATTGATTTCAAGGGGAATAGCTACGCGCTTGTATCGATTCCCGTCATTTGGACGGATGGCGCGGTCGTCAATATTCAGGTGACGGAAAGTGTGCAGGACACGGCTGACCAGCTGAAGGTGCTGCAAATTGTTTTGCTGGCGGTAACAGCCATCGCGATGATTCCTGTTGTGGCTTCAGGGCGCCTGCTCGGAAGCATCATCGTGCGTCCCATCGCCCATATGACGCATACGATGCGGGCGATCCAGCGCAGCGGCACGTTTATCAAAATCCAGCCGGAAGGCCAGTCGCAGGATGAGCTTGCGGAAATGGGAGCGACCTTCAATGAGATGATCGCCTTGCTGGAAACGAATTTTGAGAAGCAGGAGCAGTTTGTTTCGAATGCCTCCCATGAGCTAAAAACGCCGCTTACGGTCATTGAAAGCTACGCCAGCTTATTGAAGCGCCGGGGGCTGGATCGTCCCGACCTGTTCGTCGAATCGATCGATGCGATACACTCCGAGGCGGTGCGAATGAAGGAGATGACCGAACAGCTGCTGATGCTGGCCCGCAACAAGGAGCAGTGGAACTTAACGATGGAGAGCGTTGATCTGGCGCAGCTTGCCAGCGAGTCGTCGAAAGCCTTCCAGAAGGCGTATGGACGGGATATTCAGGTGCGATTTGCAAGTAGCAGAGACAGCAGTGGCAGCGAAAGTAGTGGCGTTAGGCTCGCTCGGACAGAATTAGAGGCAGCAGAGTATCCCCTGCATTTGGAGATCGGGGTGGAAGGCCGGATGCCGGGCATTTACGGGTATGCAGATGCGAATAAGCTGCGTCAATTGCTGTTCATCCTGCTGGATAATGCGCGCAAATACAGCAGCGCTGCGATTACGCTGGAAATTGGCGCGAGCGGCGATTACAGCGTGATCCGGGTCATAGACCGGGGAATCGGCATTCCGCAAGCGGCGCTGTCTAAAGTATTCGACCGGTTTTACCGGGTCGATGAGGCTAGAAGCCGCCAGGACGTTGGCGGTGCCGGTCTTGGCCTCGCGTTGGCAAAGGAAATCGCCGCAGCTATTGGCGCAAGCCTAACGCTTGCAAGCGAGGAGGGCGTCGGAACGACGGCGACGATTAAAGTGAAAAGAACGGAAGCTGGAAAATAACAGCTATCCGATGCTAGAAGCAGCCCGAAGCAGTCCGGAGGGGCTGCTTTCTTTTTTTTATATAGGAAAATATATGATTTCTCATCCTCTCTCTCTATATCTCGGACTGAAACGCGCTGCGCCGCCAGAGGACGGCGAAAGCCGTTTCACCTTGAAATATAGGAAAGGAAATGATTTTCTCATCCTCTCTCTATATTTCTCGGACTGAAACGCGCTGCGCCGCCAGAGGATGGCGATAGCCGTTTCACCTTGCCTAAACGAGTAAAGCAAGGAATGGATAAAAAAAAGATTGATATACGTATATGTATGCGATATATTACATACAAGAAAGGAAGATGCGTATGCCTATTCCGAGCCATTTTACTACACCGATTAAAATTTCAGCGAAAGAACGAGCGCTTTCCCAAATTCAGCGATGGATTATTGATGGTACCTTGCTTCCCGGCGAGAAGATTGGCGATGCAGAGCTGGCGGAAGCTTTAGGGGTCAGCAGGACGCCTGTCCGCGAAGCTTTGCAAATTCTTGAAGTGCAGAAGCTCGTCGAGGTGTATCCGGGCAACTATACGAAGGTCAAAAGCTTGGAGAAATCCGATATTTTGAAAATGTATTCGACGCTGGCCTCCTTGCACGCTTTAGCGGCAGAGACGGCTGCCAGTGTCATTGTGCCCGAACAAATTGAGCAGCTGAAGCAGCTGAATGCCGAATTCTCAGCGGCGATTGAACAGGGGCTGCCCTTTCAGGCGATGGAGCTGGACGAGCAGTTTCATAATGTGATCGTGGAAGCCGCAGATAATGAATACCTGGCCTCTTACAGCGCCTCGCTTCAGGTACATATTCGCCGCTTTAAATATGTGTTTCTAAAACAGCCTGTTCAGGCGACGCATGTATCAGTCGAAGAACATCAGGCAATTATTGAAGCTATGGAGGCTGGCGACCCTGAACGGGCGTCTGCCATGATGAAGCAAAATTTATTGCGCCCTATGCGCGAGCTTTATGCCATTATTTAACCAACGATGAGGGGATGGATGGACATGTCCGAGAAGGAAGATTTGCGTGGACGCAGCAAGGATATAAGCGAAGGGGTAAACCGGATGCCGAACCGGGCCATGCTGCGGGCGGTAGGGTTTCAGGATGAGGATTTCAAAAAACCGATGGTTGGCGTCGCCAGCACATGGAGCGAAGTAACGCCTTGCAACATTCATATCGACCAACTGGCGCGGGAAGCGAAGGCCGGGGTCAAGCAGCACGGCGGGGCTCCGCTTATTTTTAATACGATTACGGTGTCGGATGGCATTTCGATGGGACATGAGGGAATGCTGTTCTCGCTGCCGAGCCGGGAAACGATTGCCGATTCCATTGAACTGGTCGTTAATGCTGAGCGGTTTGACGGGCTGGTGGCGATTGGCGGCTGTGACAAAAATACTCCGGCTTGCCTGATGGCCATTGGGCGGATGAACCTTCCGTCTGTTTATGTATATGGCGGCACGATTCAGCCAGGCAAGCTGCACGGCAAGGATGTTGATATCGTTACTGCCTTTGAAGCAGTAGGGAAATATCAGGAAGGACAACTGACGGATGAGGAGCTGCATGAGGTAGAGTGCAGCGTTTGTCCAGGCGCTGGCGCCTGCGGCGGAATGTACACGGCGAATACGATGGCTTCGGCGGCAGAAGCGATGGGCATGGCGCTCCCCGGCTCCTCCTCCACGCCAGCCATTGCCCCGAATAAATCAGTGGAATGTACGGAAGCGGGCAAAGCGGTTATTGAGCTGCTGAGAAAAAATATTCGGCCCCGCGACATTATGACGCTGAAAGCTTTTGAAAATGCGATTACCGTCGTGATGGCGCTCGGCGGTTCAACCAATGCGCTGCTTCATCTGCTGGCGATCGCGCATTCGGCTGGCGTGAAGCTGACGCTGGATGATTTTGAACGGGTGCGCAGCCGCGTTCCCCATCTGGCCGATTTGAAGCCAAGCGGCAAATATGTGATGCAGGATTTGAACAATATCGGCGGTGTGCCGGGCGTGATGAAGCTGCTGCTGGAAAAAGGGCTGCTGCACGGAGACTGCATGACCGTAACAGGCAAAACGCTTGCAGAGAATTTGGCGGAAGCCGATCCGCTGGACAGCGGGCAGGATGTGATTCGTTCCTTCGAGCAGCCATTAAAGCCGACAGGACCTTTGGTTGTATTGAAAGGCAATTTGGCGCCTGAAGGGGCAGTGGCTAAAATGTCGGGCCTTAAAAAGATGCGTTTTAGCGGCCCAGCCCGGGTATACGACAGCGAGCAGGAGGCTGCCGATGCGATTGCGCGTGATGACATCAAAAAAGGCGATGTGCTCGTCATTCGTTATGTCGGGCCGAAGGGCGGACCCGGCATGCCGGAAATGCTCTCCATTACGGCGATGATTACCGGAAAAGGGCTTGGCGGCGAGGTTGCGCTTATGACCGATGGCCGCTTCTCGGGCGGCTCGCACGGCTTTGTTGTCGGACACGTCACGCCTGAGGCCCAGGTTGGCGGGCCAATTGGCTTGCTGCAAGAGGGCGATATCATAACGATCGACAGCGAGACGCAGGAAATGAACATGGAAATTTCGCCGCAGGAATTTGAGGCGAGACTTGCAAAATGGGTGCAGCCGCCGCTCAAAGTAAGAACAGGCGTGCTCGGCAAATATGCCCGGCTCGTATCCTCCGCTTCACAAGGTGCAGTAACTGATCTGGATTTGTAAACAGCATGGACTAGGTTGTGGTTCTCACCAAATTCTAATCCACAGGTTATATAATAGGTTGTAATACAGCATGCCTTTCGAGCTATGAGCTTGAAAGGCATGTTTCTGATCTAAATGGGGTGTAACGATGGGACAACAGCGAAAGAGACTGATGCTTGGTTTAACGATAGCTTGTATGGTCATTGTCTGTATAGCGGGAGGATTATGGTGGCAATCTGTTGCTGACGCACGGCCTTCCATTACGGAGGAGCAAGCGAGCGAGCAGGTTCTTCAGCAATATGTTGGGAAAATCGTTAGCGCTAAGCTGGGCGATAACGTCTATGAAGTTAAGCTGCAGGCTGATCAAGGCATATATTATGTCGCTGTCGATGCGAAAGGCGGAGGCATCGTTTCAATAAAGCTAATAGATGGCGGGCTGCCTGCTGCTGGGGAAACACCGCCCGTTTCCTCATCCAATCAGCCAACTGATCCCTCAGCTTCGGAACAAGCGGCAGAGCCGACGCTGGGCCAGAGCCCAGTGGCAACGCCGAGCCCGGAGCCAAGCATAAGTCCAGCGCCAAATCCCAGCCCAGAGACAAGTTTAAGTCCGGGACCAAATTCAAGCCCAGGGCAAAGCTCAAGTCCAGCAACGAATTCAAGCCCAAAACCAAGTCCGAAGCCGAGTGACGGAAACGGCAACGGCAACGGAGGAAAAACGCCAGCGGCGTCTCCTGCCAAACCGGGCATATCTCCAGATGAAGCGGAAGCGATTGCGCTCAAGCAGGTAAAAGGCAAGGTGGAGGATATTGAGCTGAAAAGCTCCGACCGCAGCCGGTATTATTTAGTTGAAATCGACACGCCAGACGACCGTGAGGCAACGGTACAGGTGCATGCTGTAACGGGAGCCATTATGTCGATCACATGGGATGAGGACGATGACGATCAAGGAGACGACTAAGTGTAAATGAGCGCCAGCTCAGCTTTTTATCATCAAATTCTAATGTTGCTGTCATGGTCATCTCATTTGCCGCAGGTAAAGTAAAGGTGAGACAAGCGAGCGACATTTGAAAATGGGAGGAACAAGATGATGATGAATAAAAAAATCTGGATAGGCGTTGTATCGGTTACTTTGGCGCTCGGCGCAATGGGCGGTGCAGCAACAGCTGCTTCAAATACGAAAACCTTGATCGGCAAAGCCGAAGCCAAAAAAATCGCCTTGAAGCATGTAGACGGCCGTATTGACGGTGTAGACCTGGAGCGGAATCAAGCAGGCATCTTTTACGAGGTGGAAGTCGAGCGCGGAGCCTATCAGAATGAAGTCGATGTGCATATCGATGCTTACAGCGGCAAGCTGCTAGGCATTTATGATAGCGATGATGATGACGACGATCGCCGTGCAGATCAAGCGATAACTGGAGCAGGAACAGCGTCGAACGCAGGGACAGTGAATCAGCCAGCAGCGAGCCCATCAACAAGTACGGGAACGGCAGCTTTAAAGACGGCTGAGCAAGCCGGAGCCATTGCGGTTGCTAAAGTTGGAGGAACGGTAGTTAAGGTTGAACGCGATCGTGAAGATGGCAAAATCATTTACGAGGTCGATCTGCGCATTACTGGCGGTAAAGCTGAAGTAGAAGTCGATGCAGCAACGGGAAAAGTGTTGTCCGTGGATAAAGATTACCATGATGATGATGATGACTACGATGACGATGATCATTATGATGAGGATTAAGCAATCATAGCAAGCGAGCATATTTATTTTGAAAATAAAGCAATTGAATGGCAAAAAAGGGGCATCTGCGGATGCTCCCTTTTTTATAAGCAGGCATAAAGCTGCTTATGCAGCTTTAGCGCTGTTTTCTCGGTGCTTGCCCAGCCTGCGGGGCTGGAGCAGCATTTTTAAACGGATTAAGAAACAGCTTGGGAATGCCCGTATCAAAACGGAGCAGCTTGCCGGTGTGCGGATGCTCGAAAGCAAGCACGCGCGCATGCAGGCCGAGTCTGCCGATTGGCTTGAGCCGCGCTCCATATTTTTTGTCTCCGGTAATCGGATGGCCGATATCCTCCATGTGGACGCGGATCTGATTTTTGCGGCCAGTCTCCAGATGCACTTCCAATAAGGAGAAGCTGTCGTTGGCCTGAATCATCTTATAGTGGGTTACAGCATGCTGTCCATCATTCGGATGGGAGCTGGAATACATTTTCAGCGTGCTGCTTTCCTTGAGCCACGATTGGATCGTGCCTTCCGGCTTGCGTACTTTACCCTCGACAAGCGCTACATAGGAGCGTTCCTTGACGGCTTCCTGCCAGTTGTTTTGCAGCGATTGCTGCACCTTCTCGGTTTTGGCAAACATCATGACACCCGAGGTGTCACGGTCCAGGCGATGCACGACGAAAATCCGATTTTTCGGATCAAAGGTTCGAACATGCGCTGTCAGCTGGCGGTAAGCGGTAACCTCCTGCTCGTCCTTGGAGGAAGCGATGGACAGCAGTCCCGCATCCTTCTGCACGACGATAATGGCGTCGTCCTCATGCAAAATGGTGAGACCCATCAGCGGCGGCGCTTCTACCGCTTTTTCCGTATTTATGGAAACCGTCTGCCCGACTTCGAGCGGAAAATTATATTTCGTTTGTACGCGCTTATCGACCGATACTTGCCCACGCGCCAAAACCGATTTTACCGAATTGCGTCCCATGCTGGCCAAGTGGATCAATAAAAAAGCCAGCAGCTCCGACGGCTCATTGACCGTGAATTGCTTGGCCTGCGCGGCTTTACGCGGCTTGCCGCCTTCATTTTGTTTCCTAGACATGCTTAAATACCCCCTGCTTGTTCACTGCTGCTATCACTATACCACGGTTGGAAGGGATAATTCTATGCAGGGCGGTTGAAAAATGGCGGATGGGCCCGCTTTGGCTGGCTTTCTCATGAACTCTTCATTAAACGAACCATGCCAGGATCGATTTGGTGGACACAGCAGCAGCTATTTTAACCGAATCATGGGTTATGGCTCTGCTTGCGGACTCAGGAGCAGCTATTAACCTGCAAATGGCCATTTTGACGGGATGAGGAGGGCGATAACGGACTTCCTGCTCTTCTGTCAATAGAGTAGACACGCCCATTATGCTATTTTTTCGTAATAAAGCTGTTCGAAACGCAAGGGTGACATGTAGCCAAGCGTGCTGTTTG